>NJBM01000001.1 GCA_005223045.1 Planctomycetes bacterium B3_Pla
TATGGTCCATCAGTACGGGCATGTGGACAAAGTTAAGCTCGCCGAGCAGGTCAAGAAGCGGCTCGCCTATGTCCAATATTGTGACCTCGCATCCTCCACAGATGTTCAGCCATTCTTCTGCTACTTTGACTGCCACGGTAGATCCTTTCTATTTAAGATTTACGATTTTCGATTGTTTCAAATCGCCAATCGCCAATCGGCAATCGGCAATCGACAATTAATTAAATCATATTCTCGATCTTATCGAGCAGGACCTGCGGATCGGCGCCTTTCTCCAAATAGTCGTCGACGGGCAGGAACTTCGAGTGTATGCGTTCGCCGGGGAAATCGAATCCGGTTTGTTCCCGCATGGATGTCAGCATCAGTATAGGCATCTTCTCAAATCGCGGGTCTTTTCTGATCTCCCTTGCAAAGATAAATCCGTCGGCGCCTTTTCCCATCATAACGTCGAGGATGAGGGCGTCCGGGGTCTCTTCCTCCAGACTTGCGAATCCTTCCTTTGGATTGTATGCGGCCTTCACATTATATTGCTTTGTTTCGAGGATCACTTTTGTGACCTCCACGAAGTCCGGGTCGTCGTCGATTATCAGTATGGTTGGAGCAGTCATATTTTTCTCCTTTGGCTACGACAATGTCGCTGTCGTGCCGGTTCCTGATTCATCTTCCAGTTTGACGTTCTGCACATTGACGACCAGCATAACATCCAGCTATAGAAAACACTAAATCAATATCCTTATACTTTGACCACATTACGCGCACGCATTCCGGTCAGTTTTGATCTACCTCAGCCTCCGTTACGACGCGTCGCGTGTAAAGCAGCACTTTTTCATTTTCACTGCAGATCTGAACCTCGAAGCCGTTCTCAATGTATTTCTTCTCCACTGGGCCGGCTTTTTCTTTGCCGTCGTATTCTTCCCCGTCCCAGAGGAATTTCTTGCCGTCGAAAAAACGAATCTTCTCTGCCATGTCTCACAGTCCCACTAATACTTTTTGGATATTCAAACCTTTACTCTTAAACCTTGTATGGGCTTGGGCCCAACGCCCGAACAGATTCGGTCATCTCCCTGGCCAGTTCGGCGAATCTTGGCCCCTCAGAGGCCGAGATCCATTCCAGCCTGAATCGTTCGGGTTCGATGCCGAAGTCTTCCAGCATCAGCTCCAGCGCCTCTCTTCGATTGTCGGCCACGACGTTACCTTCGAGGTAGTGGCAGTCTCCGAAATGGCAGCCGCACACAAGGACTCCGTCGGCGCCTTTTGTCAAAGCGTCGATGACCAGATTCGGATGCACCATACCCGAACACATGACGCGGACAATGCGCAAATTTGGAGGATACTGCTGCCTGGAAACACCGGCCAAATCCGCCCCGGTATATGAACACCAGTTGCAGCAGAAAGTTATAATAATCGGCTCAAATTGTTCTTCTGACATACCGTGCAAACTCCTCTCTCAGGCTTCTACCAATGCGGCGTTTACCATCGCAGCCAATTGCTCGAGTCTAAAGCTCCTAATGAATATCCCTTTCTTCGGACAGGTGGCCTGGCAGACCCCACAGCCTTTGCACAATGCCGCGTCCCTTTGAACGGTCTTCTTGATGCTGCCCTTGTACATATACTCAATCAGTGTCAACGCGTTGTACGGGCACGGGTCGATGCAGTATGCACACCCGTCACAGTTATCGTCCACCACCTCTGATATCGCCGCATCCAATTCGATTTCGTCCCTGGACAGGATAGTGGCCGCCCGGGCCGCCGCCGCATCCGCCTGGGCGATGCTTTCTTCGACCGACTTGGGGCAATGGGCCAGACCGCACATGAAAATGCCGTCGGTGGCAAAATCGACGGGTCTTAACTTCATGTGGGCTTCGAGGAAAAACTTGTCCTGATTGAGCGGAATCTTATATAACTGGCCCACCTGGTCGGCACTCTCGCTCGGCACGATTGCAGCGGCCAGCGCAATGACGTCACAGTCTATCTGAATCTGCTTATTCAGGACATGATCCACACAGGAGACCTTTAAGGCGCCGTTGTTGGCCGATACGTCAGGCTTTTGATCTTCCTGATAGCGAATGAAACGCACCCCTTTGGCTCTTGCCTGCCTGTAGTGCTGTTCGCGCAGGCCGTATGTTCTCATGTCGCGATAGAGTATGTACACCTGGGTATCGGGGCGAGCCTCTTTTATAGCTGTGGCATTTTTCACCGCCTGCGAGCAGCATATCCGGCTGCAATATGGTCGCGCCTCCTCTCTTGAGCCTACGCATTGAATCATTACGACGGATTTGGCATCGTGCAGTTTCGGTTCGTTCTCGTGTATCCACTCCTCAAGTGTGCGCTGAGTGATAACGGCAGGATTCTTGCCGTAAAGGTATTCGTCAGGTTTGTACTCTTCGGCACCCGTGGCGACGATGACTATGCCGTGAGAGACCTGCGTGCTTTGGTCGTCATGTTGTATCGTGGATTTGAAATTACCCACGGAACCCTCAGCCGCTGAGACAGTGCTTTCGATGTGGACTTCTATATTGGGATGAGCTTTGACACTTTCAACCGTGTAGATTAGCTTCTGCTCGGTACCCTCGCCGTTGAACAGGCTGTGTATATGTTGGAAATTGCCTCCCAGTTGTTGCTCTTTTTCGACCAGATGCACTTTGAATCCCTGATTCGCCAGGTTGAGCGCGGCCGTCATTCCGGCTATTCCTCCCCCAATAACGAGCGCATCGTTGTTTACTTTCAGAGTGCCTTTGGTCAGAGGTTCGAGTAACGTTGCCTTGGCGATCGCCATCCTCACCAAGTCTTGCGATTTTCGTGTTGCCTGCTCGGGTTGATTCATGTGCACCCAGGTACACTGGTCGCGGATGTTCGCCATCTCGAAGAGGTACTCGTTAAGGCCCGCCTGCCGGCAAGTGTCACGGAAAAGCGGTTCATGCGTCCTCGGGCTGCACGAGGCCACCACCACACGGTTGATGTCATGCTCGGTAATCAGTTCTGTGATCCGTGCCTGGGTATCGGTCGAGCAGGTATAGAGATTGTCCTCTGCGTGGACAACGCCGGGCAGCGTCCTGGCGTATTCGACAATGCTCGGAACGTCGGCATAGCCACCGATGTTTCTGCCGCAGTGACAGACAAATACACCGATGCGAGGGTCCTGACCGCTAACGTCTTTCTCTGGCGGATATTCTTTATGTGTAATCAACGTGCCGCGCTGGTCCTTCAGAAGCCCCATGGCTTTGCCCGCTCCGGCGGATGCCTCGGTTACCGTCTCGGGAATGTCCTTCGGGCCGGCAAACGGTCCGCAAACGTACACTCCGGGTTTGGAAGTCTCCACAGGCGCAAAATCCTGTGTGTCGGCAAAGCCATGCTCGTTCAGCTCCACCCCGAACTTGTCCGCCAGCTCGCGTACTTCTTTGGGAGGCCGCAGCCCCGTGGAAAGGACGACCATGCTGAACTCTTCAGTCGTTATTTCTCGGTCATCTTTGAGGTACGTTATCTTCAGGTCTTTCGTGTCCGGGACCTCCTTGACCGAAGACGGGCTGCACCGAACGTACCGCACACCGAGTTCCTTGGCGCGTTCGTAATAAGCATCGAATCCTTTGCCGAAAGCGCGCATGTCGATGAAGAATATCGTGCAGTCAAGGTCAGGCTCGTGCTCCTTGGCCATAATTGCCTCTTTGGTGGCATACATGCAGCAAACCGAGGAGCAGTAATTGCAGTCCACTTCTCGCGAGCCGACGCACTGAATCCACGCGACCTTCCCGGGATGTTTCAGGTCCGACGGCCTGAGAATTTCACCTAAGTGAGGCCCGCTGGCTGAAAGAAGGCGCTCGAACTGCATGCTTGAGACGACATTGGCATACCGCGCGTAACCCAGCTCCTTCTTGAGATCGGCATCGAAGTGTTCGTATCCCGGCGCCAGAACAACTGCGCCGACGTCCACCTGCTCGATCTGGTCCTCCTGCTCGTAGTCAATGGCGCCGGCTTCGCAAAAGTTCTCACAGGATTTGCATGTGTCATTGATGAAGTGCATGCACGTTTTGCGGTCGATCACAGCCACGTTGGGTATTGCCTGGGGGAACGGTATATAGATGGAAGAACGCCCGGTAAGACCCATGTCGTATTCCGACTTGATGGGCCTCAGCTCATTGGTCGTCACTTTGCTGAGGTCCACGGCATCCGTGGGGCAAACAACCTGGCACGCCCCGCACGCCATGCAGATAGGCGAGTGCTTGTCATAGGGGACCGCGATCTTTCGCTGTGAACCGCGGTTGACAAAGCTCACGGCGCCGACTCCCATCCTCTCCTGGCATATTCTGGTGCAGAGCCCGCAAAGGATACAATCGTCATTCTGCTTTGGGAATCGTGACTCTTCGACTCCCATTTCCTTTGCCATTTCTTTTATCCGGGGTGCGTCCGGACAACGGGCCAGCAATAATTCGAGCATCATCCTACGTGTTTTCAGCACTCTTTCCGTGTCGGTCCTGACGACCAGACCTTCCTGAACGGCGTAAACACAGGAAGCCTGAATCCACGAACCTCGAGATCCTACCAGTTCCACCAGACAGACACGGCATGCACCGTACGGCGCCAGCGACTTATAGTGACAGAGTGTGGGAATCTTGATACCGAGCTTCTCCGCCGCCTGGAGGATAGTCGAACCGTCTTCAACTTCGACCTTTTTGCCATCGATCGTCAAAGTAATCATTTTTTGTTTATCTCTCTTGAATCAAAGCGGTAAGTTGAATCATTCGTCTTCTGTTCATATACGAAATCAATATCAGGATGCGCGGTGACAAGCGTGCGTATGGTCAGGCCTATGTCCCCCATGGGTTTGCAATCCGGGTGACTCAAGCGAAATGTCGCCGTGACCTTTGTTCCTCTATCCGGTCCGGAATCCAGCTCAATCGTTCCACTGCTTTCCCTGGCTGCCTGGGCCAGCAGCGGCAGTCCCAAGCCGACCTTGCGTGTTGTCCTTGTTGTGAAGAACGGATCAAACGCCTTCTGTCGCATCTGTTCATTCATACCTTTGCCGTCATCCTCAATTTCTATGGTCAACAGGTCCTTAGCCTGATTTTCATCAATCCTGATTTCAATTTTCCCTGCCGAAGCAGCTATCGAGTTTTCCGCAACGTCCAAAATGTGCAGCGACAAATCCTCCATTCAATTAGCCACGATCCTCCTTCCCAGCTCATGGCGCAGCGCCTTGCCAATCTCGGACAGCGAAGCGTTTTCTAACTCAAATGAGGTAAGGCTCCTTCCAACGTCCTCCAGAAAGTGGGCGTCGGAAGAGGTAATCACCGGGTAGCCGTATTCCTCTCCGGCCCGGGATGGGTCCGATACTTCAAGGGCGTCCAGTTCCAATCCTTCCGGAACAAAACCCAACTGACCGATCAGGCTGAACCGCTCTCGGTCAACATGAGAAGCAATTGCCAGTCCGGACTGTCGGTGAATGGCATCGACTACCTGCTCCACGGTCAAAGTTGTCGCCCCGATCAGCAGCCTGTGATTCTTTTCTACGACATTGCCCCACTCATCGGCCACCAACTGAGGGCCAAAAGCCTCTTCGGAATTCTCGCCGGGCAGGTTCTGATAGACCGTGTCCTGCAGACCCATCAGGTCTGCCTCGGAATCGAAGAGTCCCAGGATATGAACTTCTTCCGACGAGGTGACCTCCATGCCGGGAATGACCGCAAGGCCGGCTCTTGCGCCGGCTTTGACTACCGCCGCGACGTTCTCAGCGGAATTATGATCACATATTCCAATCATATCCAAACCTGCTCTTTTGGCCCGTTCGACTATGGCCGGCGCCAGCATCTGAATGTCGGCACAAGGAGAAAGGCAAGTGTGCACGTGCAAGTCGGCCCTTACCTTCCTCATTTTTCAGTTCCAGTAACTCCCAGGTTATACAATGCGCCGACCAGCTCGAATGTCGGCATATTGCTCACCATAACGGGTATGTTCTCTGCGTCTGCCTTTGCGACGGTCTCCGAATCGGGTTCTCTGCCGTTTACAAGGATTATTCCAGCCAGGTCATTCAAGCTGGCCACGCCTACAATGTTCTGGTGGATCTGCAAGGTGATCCAGATGTTTCCTTCTTTGCTGTTGGCAATCACATCGCTGAGCAGATCGCTGGCATATCCGCCGGTGACCTCGTGATCCAGGCTTCCTTTTGCCGACCTGACGCTCAAATTCAGCTTATCAATCAGCTCAGTTACTTTCACTCTTGGCTCCATCTTCAGTTGAAATATATATCCTCAATCGCGTCCCTCTTCCCACCGCCGAGTTCAGGCCCATCCTGCTGGCGCACTTGCGTATATTGTCGAGGCCCATGCCGGCGCCAAAGCCCATTTCCCTGACCCATTCCGGCGCGGTCGAATAGCCCGGCTGCAGGGCCTTCTCGATATCCGGGATCCCCGGGCCTGAGTCTTCTACTCTGACAAGTATCTCGTGCGGCTCGACACGAGCGCGTATCCTGCCGCCCTCCGTATAGATGATAAGATTCATCTCCGCTTCATACGTGGCGATCGCAACCCGGCGAATAACCTGCGGGGCAAGCCCCAGCCGTTTGAGCGTGGATTTCAACCGGCTGGCGATTTCTCCGGCCCTGTGGAAATCATGACCTGCAACGGCATACTCGAAAAAAAGTGCAGTCTTGTCCGCTTGTATGTCCTCAAGAAAATGCCGTCCGTTGTAATGGCTCGTTTCTTCCTGATAATAATCAATCTCAAGCTTCCTGAGCAATCCTTCGACAATGTCTCCTTTTGTGACAATGCCCAGGAGTTTCTCGTGGCGGCGATCAATCACTGCGAAACGGCCGAAACCGAGCTGATCAAACTTATTGACGGCGTGAATCAGCGGCTCGTCGGCATAAAGCGTTCGAATATCTCTGGTCATCTTCTCACCGATAGGACAGTCCTGCTCTCGCTCGGCAAGCCACCTGATGAAATCATCAATACTGACGATGCCTACAAGCTTGCCCTGATCGACTACGGGTGTTCCCGATATGCGTTTCTCCCGCAAGATATTCCTTAGCTGGCTCATAGGAGTCTCTGGGCTGACCGTGATGATATCGCTCTTCATTACATCGCTCACGCGGATTTCATATACTAATTCCTGAACTTTGCTTATTTTGCTGTCAGCAGTCACTCGCAAGTATCCTACTTAACATTTTTTTTGCATTCAAAGCAACTGGCGATTCCTTCCCGGTGAAGCCTGCCGCAAGACTCGAACATGGACAGCGGTGTCATCAACAATGGGATAAGCTTTGACTCAGCCATACTAATTGTCTGCTGATCAGGCATCTTCCCCCGCACAAAACATATAGCGGTGATGTCGGCCATTTCTGCGGTTCGAACGACCTGGGGATTGGTCAGCCCGGTCAACAGGAGAGATTCGGATTTGACAAAAGCCAGAACATCGCTCATAAGGTCCGAGCCACATGCCATGCTAACGTCTTTGTGCAGAAGATCGCCGCCGGCGATAACTTCCGCGTCGAGAATTTTTTTCACATCTTCTAATGTCATGTTACCGATACCGCCTCGAACTTGCATACGTCAATACAAACTCCACACTTGATACATTTGTCCAAATCAATTGTGTGCGGCTCCTTTGCCTCGCCGGTAATAGCTTCTTGGGGGCAATTCTTGGCACACAATCGACATCCCTTGCACTTCTCCTGGTCAATATCATACGTTATTAATGCCTTACACACTCCGGCCGGACAGCTCTTGTCTTTGATATGACTCTCATATTCATTGCGGAAATACCGGAGTGTGCTTAGGACCGGATTCGGGGCCGTTCCTCCCAGAGCACAGAGAGAGGCGTCTTTCACAGCTTCGGCAAGCTCCTCCAGTTGCTCAATATCAGCCTCTGCTCCGTCTCCTTCACAGATCCGGACCATTATTCCATGCATCACATTTATTCCTTCTCGGCACGCAGTACATTTGCCACAGGATTCGTCCTTGAGGAATTCAAGGAAATACTTGGCCACATCCACCATGCACGTGTCTTCATCCATCACGATCAGCCCGCCGGAGCCCATGATAGAACCAACTTCGGCGAGTTTCTCATAGTCGATAGGCAGGTCCAAAAGTGAGGCCGGGATGCAGCCGCCCGAAGGGCCACCGGTCTGAACGGCCTTGAACTCTTTGTCGTTGGGTATGCCTCCTCCAATATCGAATACGATTTCTCTTAGCGTGATGCCCATCGGCACCTCAACAAGCCCGGTGTTCTCGACCTTTCCGACCACAGAGAAAACTTTCGTGCCTTTGCTGGTCTCAGTTCCGATGCCGGCGAACCATTTTCCGCCTTTGTTAATTATTTCCGGCACGTTTGCCCATGTTTCGACGTTGTTTATGTTGGTAGGCGCGCCCCAGACGCCGGATTCGGCAGGATAGGGAGGCCTTACTTGTGGTTCGGGAGCCTTGCCCTCCAGAGAGGCTATTAAAGAAGTCTCTTCACCGCAGACAAAAGCTCCGGCGCCTTGCTGGATGGAGATGTCGAAGTCAAGGCCCTTACCGAGAATATCCTTTCCGAGCAGCCCGTATTCTCTTGCCTGTGCGATCGCTTTTATCAATCTTTCGTGGGCCAGGGGATATTCGTGCCTGATGTACACGTAGCCGTGAGAAGCTCCGGTTGCCCGAGCGCCTATCGCCATTCCCTCAAGGATCGAGTGCGGATCGGACTCGATTATACTGCGATCCATAAATGCACCCGGATCTCCCTCATCGGCGTTGCAGACGAGGTACTTGGGAGTGTTTTCTGCCGCGGCGACCAGTTCCCATTTCTTGCCCGTGGGGAAACCTGCGCCTCCTCTGCCCCGGAGGCCGGAGAGCTTGATCTCCTCGATAATCTTCCTGGGTTTCATTCCGTTGAGCACTTTGACCAAAGCTGTGTATCCTCCGCGCGCGATGTACTCATCGATTTGTTCGGGATCAATCATCCCTCGGTTTCGCAGCGCAATTAACCTTTGCTTAGCGAAGAATCCAATATCGCTCATCTTCGGCACCGGGGCCTTTTCGGCAGGAGGCGTGTACATCAGTTTTTGAATCGGTCTGCCCTTGAGGAAATGCTCTTCCACCAGATGTGGGATATCATCCTCTGTGAGTAATTGATAGAAGATTTCATCCGGCTTAACCACGGCAACCGGCCCCTGGGCACAAAAGCCGTTGCAGCCGGTCATGACAACTCCAACCTCATCCTGGAGGTTGTGATTCTTCAGTTCCCTTTCGAGAGCATCCTTTATTTTGAATGTGCCGTTTGAGACACAACCAGTCCCGGCACAAAGCATGATGTGTGTTCGATAGGATTTCATCCACTTGTCTCCCTTAGACATAAGTTCCTATCCGACGCGTTCACTCCCGATGGCCAGAGCATACTCCTCGACAACAGCACCCGACAAGACATGATCGGAGAATATCTTCTCAGTTTTGTCCTGATCCAGATCGACATACTTGACGGGGGCTTTTCCTTTGAATTCTACGGTCATCATCGGTTCACGGCTGCACAATCCCGCACAGCCTGATGTGGTGATTAGGACGTCCTTGGCACCTTTTTCGTCAACCAGGTCAAGCAGGACGCTCATTATCTTCCGTGCGCCGGCGGCTATGCCACAGGTTCCCATGTGAACTGTTACTCTCGCCCGGGCGTCGCCGTCTCGCAGGTTCATCGTCCCGGCCATTCTCTCCCTGATTTTCTCAAGGTCTTCCGGTTTTATCTTGGACATGATTATCCTCTTTCAGTCACGATACTTTTCAAGAACCTTCCCCGCCTCGGCAGGGGTCAGCTTGCCGTATAGATCATCGCCCACTGTAATCACCGGGGATAGGCCGCAACATCCTATGCAACGGACCGCTTCCAACGTGAATTGCATGTCGGAAGTTGTTTGACCTGTTTCGATGCCCAGCTCTCGCTCGAACCTCTCAAGAATCCTGGGTGCTCCTTTCACGTGGCAGGCCGTACCCATGCAGACGGTAATAATATTCTCGCCTCTCGGTTCCAGGCTGAAGGCCTTATAGAAGGTCGCGATTCGCAGGATGTGCTCAATAGGTATCTTCTTGACTTCTGCGACTCTCATCAGAGTTTCGCGGGGAAGCCAGTTGAGTTCACTGGTGATGCCCTGAAGGATTGGGACAAGGCTTTCACTGCCACCCTCATACCTGCTGATTATTGCATCGACTTTAGTCTGCATATCCTCTTCCATCTCGATTTTTGGCACGGCCGGAGGTTCGAGATAGACAATGTTTCTGACAAGGCAGTTTTCGACGCATTCGCCGCAGCCGGTACACTTGTCGATGTCAACCGAGCGGGCTTTTTTCCTGATGCGGACGCTGAAGTTGCCCGCTGTCCCTTCAATTGATTCAATCTCTGAATAGGTCAGTTTCTCGATGTTCAGATGCCTGCCGCAATCGACCATTCGGGGAGCAAGCGTACACATCGCGCAGTCATTGGTTGGAAACGTCTTATCGAGCTGGGCCATCACTCCGCCAATCGACGGCCCCTTTTCGACAAGATATACTTTATACCCTGCCTCCGCCAAATCGAGTGAGGCCTGCATGCCGCCAACGCCGCCGCCGACTACCAGGACGGCACCGACCTTTTCACTTGTTTTTTGAATCATTTATCCTCCCTTGGACATCTATTCGGAAACCAGACTATCCTTTGGAGACGCCGGCCAACAATCCCTCGGCGCTGACGAAGTGTTTTTTCAGTCCCAGTTTATCCGATGGTACCCCGAACGCCAGGGCCATCAGTTGTGTAAAGTAGAATACCGGCAGGCCGTACTGTACGCCGTACTGCTTCTCGACCTCCTCTTGTCGAGTGTCAAGATTCACGTGACACAGCGGACAGCCGACGGCAATTGCATTTGCTCCGACCGCCCTGGCTTCCTCAAGTATGTCGTGGGTCAGCTTGAGAACGACGTCGGTGCGCGTCATCGCAAGAGCACCACCGCAACAGTCTGTTTTGTACGACCAGTCAAGCGTTGTGATGCCCAGTGAGCGAAGCAGCTCATCCATGGCCATCGGATACTCACATTCGTCGAATTGCATCACCTTTGCCGGTCTGGTAAGAAGGCAGCCGTAATAGCATACCACCTTTAACTCAGACAATTTCGTTGTGACCGCTTCGGAGATATCCGCCCCGTTGCAGAATATTTCAAGCGGACTCAAGACATTCATTGCTTTGGGCAGCGGTTTCTCAAGCGCCTCACTAATCTGGCCGGCCACATCAGGATCTTCCCTGGCCTCGTATATGGCGGTCTTCAATCGCGCAAAACACGCTGCGCACGGAGCGACGATATCAGTCATCCCCATTTGCTCGGCCCGGCAGAGATTCTCGAAAGGAAGCGCAAGCGACAGAAGCCTGGAGGTGCAGTGTGCGGGCGAAGTGCCGCAGCATATCCAGCCCTTGATCTCTTCAATCTCGATGCCAAGCTTTTCGCAGGCGGCCCGGAATGATACATCATACTCGGAGCCGGTTGAGTGAAGCGAACAACCCGGATAGTAGGCATAACTCGCAGTCATCGTACGTTAGCCTCCTTCGACACTTCTCCAGATTAAATATCAAATATTAAAATGCAAAATCTTTGATCTTTGCATTGGGGCCTTCGATCTTTGATCTTCATTACCTATTTGACATCATGTGCCCCGTTCTTCTTCTCGATGCTCTTGACGCGACTGAAGATACTCCACGTTCTCAATGCGCCGGTCAGGCTGGGAATCATCTTTAGCTTGCCCTTTTTGAACATTTTCATTCCGAGGCCGGCATCTTTGAAGAACTCGAAAGTCCTCATTTTGAGACCCACGATCATGCCGAGTTCGTACATCCGCCCGCACTTCTTGATATTGGCCAGCGCTGCTCTGTAAAAGGACGCTATCTGCGGAATGGCAGGCTTGATCCCTCGCCTGAGGGCCGTAATCTTGACGGCATCCATCACCTTGGCGACATCAACTTCCTGTGGACACCTTGTAGTACATGTCTCACAGGACGCACAGAGCCACATTGTCTTGCTGTTCAAAACAAGATCGTCCATGCCGAGACGGATTGCATGTATCAGTTGGGCGGGCTTGTAGTCCATTTCGTATGATATCGGACAGCCGGCAGCGCACTTCATGCACTGATAACAAAGATTCACATTCTGGCCGCTTTCGCTAAGAACCGCTTCGGCCAACTGCGACTGCGGCATGATCGTTTGACTGGATTCGGTCATTTTTGTAGTCTCTTTCCCATTGCGTGTTGCGTACGACGCACAACGCAATACGCACCACGCACAAAGCACAGTCCGACACACATTTTCTCATTAACAAGAAGAAAAGGCAAGGGCAAATTTCTCTTTAATGAGAAAAAGGCGGCCGCATTTACCTGTATCCCTCTAAGTCATTGTCCAAAATGGGCTTATAACTAACACTTATTAGGCCAAGTGTTCGATACAGCTTGGCTCGTCACTGACTCATTCGGCAGTCCTAAGGACTCCTTACGGAGTGACGCTCCCATGAGACAGCGAGCAAGCCCCCAATGAACTCAGTACAATACTACCCGAACAGTATCATTATCGGCACTATTCGTTCGCAACTTTGGAACTTTCCGGATATCCCCAGACCCTACGGATGTGCACTTTAACAAGATCAAAAATCATGGTGCAAAATGTAAAATCAGAGAAGTCGTCCCTCAGGAATTCCGCCATTTTGATCTTTAATATTCGATATTTGCGTTTTCTCTTGCAAGACAAGATGGAATCGAATGAGCGAGGCAGGTACAATAACCAGAAGAAAAGAAAAAGGTAAAAAGTACTTCGAGATACGAGGCACGAGATACGAAATGGCCATTACATCAAGAGAACGGATTTTAGCGGCGTTGAACCATCGTGAAACCGACCGTGTTCCGGTTGATCTTTCAGGACATCGGTCTTCGGGTATCGCGGCGATTGCATATCCCAGGCTGCGCAAGTATCTGGGCCTGCCATCTAAACCTGTCCGGGTCTATGACGTGATTCAACAATTAGCCGTTGTCGATGAGGACGTGCTGGACCGGTTCGGCGTTGACGCCATCGAATTAGGACGGGGATTTGCACTGGAAGAGGAATCCTGGTCGCCGTGGACTCTGCCGGACGGCACACCATGTTTTGTGCCCGCCTGGACGAACCTCGAAAGGGACGAAGAGCGCTGGGTGATTCGCTCGCAAAGCGGCAGAATCTTGGCTCACATGCCGGACGGGGCGTTGTATTTTGAGCAGACCTATTTTCCGTTTCTTGAGGCCGACGATCTCAATGCGATATCCGATACGCTCGGAGAATCCATGTGGACGGCGATTGCCGGCCCTCCAGGTCCGATTAGCGACGGGCAGCTTTCCCGGGGCGCCAGGAAATTGCGCGAGAAAACGGATCGCGCCATCATAGGCCTGTTCGGCGGCAACCTGTTTGAAGTCGGCCAGTTTCTTTACCGCAACGACCGGTTTATGATGCTGCTGGCCGGCGAGCCGCAGCATGCTCACCGTTTCCTCGATAAACTTATGGAAATCCATCTGGCCAATCTCGACCGATTTCTGGGAGCTGTCGGTGAACATATCGATATTATTCTTTTTGGCGACGATCTCGGGATGCAGACCGGACCTATGATGTCGCCGCAAATGTACTGTGAGTTTTTCAAGCCGCGTCACAAGCTGCTCTGGAACCGCGCTAAAAAGCTGGCGGATGTGAAAGTTATGCTCCACTGCTGCGGCGGAGTCCGCGAGTTGCTGCCTCACTTAATCGAGGCCGGTCTTGACGCCATCAATCCGGTCCAGATCAGTTGTTCGGGAATGGATGCCGCTAAGCTAAAAGCCCAATTCGGCAGAGAGCTTACCTTCTGGGGCGGCGGCTGCGATACAAGGGACATCCTTCCCAACGGCACGCACGAACAGGTCGCCGAACACGTCAAAGAACAAGTAAGGACGCTAAGCGGCGACGGCGGATTTGTTTTCCAGCAGGTGCACAATATCCTGGCAAATGTTAAGCCGGAAAGTATTGTAGCGATGTTCGATGCAGTAAACGACGCATCTTGATTGTAAATCCGAAGCACGAAATCCGACATTCAAGACAATACCGAATGTTCAAAATACAAACGCCTGATGCGGTAGCGATCCAACGTCCGCAATACGCAATACGATATACGTAATACGATACGAGGTAACGCATGAGTTCAGTTGATTATGGAATTATTCTTCTTTATTTTGGCATCGTAATAGGGCTGGGCTGCTGGTATAAGAAGCGCGCCTCTAAGAATCTGGAGTCCTATTTTCTGGCCGGCAAGAACATGCACTGGCTGGCGCTGGCGATGTCCGGCTCGGTGGCCACTTTCGATATCACAGGGACGATGTGGATTGTTTCGATCCTGTTTGTCCTTGGGATGAAGTCTATGTGGCACCACTGGATGTGGGGATTTTATATGGGCGCTTTTTTCATGGCCTATATGGGCAAATGGGTGCGGCGCTCCAACGTTATGACGGCCGCTGAGTGGATGAGGACCCGTTTTGGCGATGACTCGGGCGGCAGACTGGCCAGAACCACATACGCACTTATGGCCGTGCTTACTTTAGCCAGTTTTATCGGCTACGCATTTCAGGGCATCGGCAAGTTTGCCTCCGTATATGTTCCACTTGAATCGGTTGCTCAATATACATCTGTCGAGTGGATAAAGACGATAGTCACGGCACACGAGCCCGCTGTTCTGGCGGTGGTGGTTATCGGCATAACAACACTCTACGTTATTTTAGGCGGGCTCTACAGCGTAGTGATAACCAACGTTATCCAGACCGCCGTTCTGACTCTGGGCAGCATTTTTATCGCCTATATTGCATGGTCAAAGCTGACGCCTGAATTGTTGTCCGGATTGCCGCAGGACTGGACTTCGTTAAGGATTCCGTGGCGTATCGAGGAATTCGCCGGGACGGACAACGCTTATTTCGAGCTGTTCGGCGCCCTTGTAATTGTCTGGGTCTTGAAAGGACTACTGTTGAACGCAGGCGGGCCGGCACAGATGTTCGATTTCCAGATATTCTTGGCATCTCGCAACCCGCGTGACGCCGCCAAACTCGGCGCCGCCTGGAGTTTCTTTCTGATTGTTCGCTGGGGCATGGCCACCGGGATTGCACTGCTGGCGCTGGTGGGAGTCGCAGGTATCGCCGACCCCGAGAAAGTGATGCCGATAGTGCTGCTGGAGTTTCTGCCGGCGGGAATCAGGGGAATTGTCATTGCCGGATTATTGGCCGCCTTCATGTCAACCTTCAGTGCGACGGTCAACAGCGGAGCTTCCTTTATCGTTCGCGATATCTGGCAGCCTTATTTTCGGCCCAATCCGACCAACTCCCAGGCCGTGCGGTGCAGTCATCTGGCCAGTCTTTCGCTGGTTCTGGCCGGTATTGCCATTGGTTTTCAGGCCGATTCGATCGCTCAAATATGGAGCTGGGCGATGATGGCGCTGGGCGCCGGTGTTGTCATACCGAACGTGCTGCGATGGTACTGGTGGCGGATGAATGGCTGGGGCTATTCGTTCGGAATGTTAGGCGGTATGCTTCTGTCGCTGGTGGCCCTGGTTTTTCCGGATGTGCCGGTTTACTATGTGCTGCCTTCGATATGCCTGGCCTCGCTACTGGTGAGCGTCGCGGCGTCTTTGGCAACCCGGCCGGTTGACCGGGACATTCTTGTCGGCTTCTACCAATCCATTCGACCATTCGGGTTGTGGAAGCCGATTGCGGCAGAAGCTGAATTATCCGCAGAGGAGTTGTCATCCAGCTCCGAAAGCGTGCTGCGAACAATCATGAACGTTGTGCTTGCCATGCTCGCGATTACAGGGCTGTATCTGTTCCCAATGTACCTTGTAGGTCATTGGTATGTCTATTCGGCAATGTGGCTCGCATTAGCAGTCGCGGCAATTGTTGCTCTGAAATACACCTGGCACCGGTTTCTGCCTTACGATGAATGATGGACGATGGACGATGGACGATAGACGAGTCCCGATGCACGTCTATCGGGATCATCCATCTTCTCTGTCGTCCATCGTTTTTCTCGACTTGTAATTGAAGTTTGGAGATGAAATCATGCTGTTACGAACAGTCTCAATATTGTCGGCGGCAGGCCTGGTCCTTGTCGCGTTTTCCTGCCGGGTGCAACAGCAAACCAAAGTCCGTATCGCACACGGCGGTGATCTCGAAGTGGAATATTCTCAGAGCACGAAGACTGTCCCGAAGTTTGAGGTGTTTGAAATCACGTTCAGACACGATCAGGAGTATTCAAATCTTTTTTTCGATGTTACTATCGATGTCACATTCACTTCGCCCTCGAACAAACCAGTAAAAGTCGGCGGTTTCCATTACGGCTCTTCGGCCCCGGCAGGCAGAACTGAAAGGGAGACCGACGAGAGACGAAAGACGAGACATCCATCGTCCATCGTCCATCGTCCATCGAAAATGAATTTGTGGAAGGCCCGATTCGCCCCCTCCGAGATTGGCCAATGGAAATACAGCTTTACCTTCAGGAACCTTAAAGGTCAGGAAGCATCCGGCGAGGGCGCCTTCACCTGCGTCAGAGGCCGACGACCCAATCCGGGGTTTGTCCGCCAGCATCCTACGAATCCTTTCCGTTTTGTCTTCGACGACGGCAGCGAATATTTCCCCATAGGACTGCAAGATTGCTGGGGCGACAATTCCGCTACCGGCTCGGCTCTGGATCAATGCAGCATGGAGGGGCCCTTCCGCACCGACCGCAGGGACGCCCCCGAGTTGCCCGCCGGGCCTATGTTCGTACGCGGGCCATCCTGCAATCCGCAGAATGCGGATGTTTATTTCCGGCATTTCTCGCAGTGCGGATTCAATATGTACCGCTTCTCGCAGGAGAACTGCTCTTACTCGCTGAACCGCAATCTGGACGAATACCTCGTCCAGGAAGGGATCATGACTGACGAACTCCTGCAGCGCGGACGCGCGTATGGTTTTGGCATCTTTTACGGCATCTTCGGATTTCAAAAGTGCTTCAACAACGAGCCTGATGACGAAGAAAAGATGTCGAAAGTAAGGAGGTTCATTAAATACAGCGTTGACAGATGGGGAGCGTACGTGGACTTCTGGGAATTCCTGAACGAGCAAAAGGCCGACGATCGCTGGTATGAGATTATGATCGCCTACCTCAAGTCGCTCGACCCGTACAAACATCCGGTCACAACAAGCTGGGAAAGGCCCGACCTTGCCGGCATCGAGATCAATGCCCCGCATTGGTACCAAAATGAAAATGAGCTCGAATCCGACAAAGTGACTGCTTCGAGGGCAAAAAACTGGAAGAGATACAACATGCCCGTAGTCGTGGGTGAGCAGGGCAATCACATTGACAGGCGAAAGCCGCACCCTCCCGGCGTCGGAGGAGTATGGGATGAAGGCTCGGCCCTGCGGATGCGCATCCGAAACTGGACGGCGTTTTTCAACGAAATCGTTTTTATTTTCTGGAATACAAGCTACGCCCGGGACGGGCACTACATGAACATCTGGCTGGGTCCGAAGGAACGGGAATACGTGCGAGCGATGCAGGACTTTGCGTATCGTCTCGATAAGGATGTTCGCATGGTCCCTGTGAAGGTCTCACATCCCGACGCTGTTCGCGCTTACGGGCTTGCATCAAGAACAAGGGCGGGCGTTTACCTGCATCACTTCAGTAACCACACGGAACCGGTCAGGAATGTCACTATCACTTTAGATGTGCCTGAGACTGCGAAAGCGTACTGGTACTCGCCTGAGAACGCGGAGATACTCAAGATCATCGGCGTCTCAACCGGGACTCACACCCTCGAAGTCCCGGAGTTTACTGTGGACCTTGCTCTTCTTATCACGCCCGACGGGCCGCCCGACATTGACAGAGACGGAACGCCCAATCATTACGACCCCGATGACGATGGAGATGGCGTGCCCGACGCGGAGGATGCCTTTCCGCTGGACCCGGAGGAATGGGATGACAGGGATATGGACTGGATTGGCGACAACCTCGATGCCGACGACGATGGTGATGGTGTTGCGGATGATGATAACAAGAACGGCATACCTGACTGGGAGGAATTGGATTTCGACGGCGACGGCATAGACCGGGCAAAATCCGTGCCGTGGGACGCATTCCCATTGGACCCAAATGAATGGCGAGACACCGACGGCGACGGAATCGGTGACAATGCCGATATTGACGACGATGACGACGGCTACAGTGACGAAGATGAAAGAAAACGCGGGACGAATCCGTTGAAAAAGCAATAACGAGTTAAAGGGCATCAGGAGATCAGGGTATCAGGGCACAGGAGATCAGGGAAGCAGGATACCAGGGTGTCCGCCCGACATTGACAGGAAAGGTTAAGAGAATGAAAAGCGACAAGAAAGAAATATCCAGGCGCGACTTCGTGCAAGGGGCAGTAGCAGGAGCGGCCCTATTAGGTTCCGGAGTTGTCGCACGAGGCGCGGCTCAAACGAAGAGTTCTCCTTTGCGACTCGGAGGCCCCACGTTTGAGAAATATGATGACCCTGAAGGCTGGGTGCGCGTTTTGAAAAAGCTGGGCTACCGCGCCGCCTATTGTCCTGTGAGCGCCAATGCCGACGACGATGTTGTAAAGGCATACGCGCGCGCAGCCAAAAAGGCAGACATAATCATTGCCGAGGTCGGAGCATGGAGCAATCCTATAAGCCCGGATGAAAAGACACGCCGAGAAGCGCAGCAGAAATGTCGAAGGCAATTGGCCCTGGCGGATCGAATAGGCGCCAATTGCTGTGTCAATATCAGCGGCTCCCGCGGCAAAGAATGGGCGGGACACTCGCCGGACAACCTGACGGAAGAAACTTTCGAGATGATTGTCGAAACTACACGCGCCATCATCGATGACGTCAAACCAACCCGGACGTACTTCACCCTGGAAACTATGCCGTGGGCCTACCCGGATTCGGTAGATTCGTACGTGCGACTGCTCAGGGCCATCGACCGCAAGCGTTTCGCCGTTCATCTTGACCCGGTCAACCTCGTATGTAGTCCGCAGCGATACTATAGTAACGGCAAATTGATTCGCGAATGCTTTGAGAAGCTCGGGCCCTACGTCAAGAGCTGTCACGCGAAAGACATTCTTCTGCACCCTAAACTCACTACCCATCTCGACGAGGTCCGTCCGGGATTGGGAGGGCTGGATTACGCCACGTTCTTGAAAGAATTGAGCAGGATACCTGATACTCCGCTGATGTTGGAGCACCTCAAAGACGCAGAAGAATACCGCAAAGCGGCAGAGCACGTCCGAGGCGTATCTCGTCGTGCGTGATGCGTATTGCGTCGTGCGTGCTACGCAATACGCATCACGCTATACGATAAAATATTCTTCCAATTTCCAAAACAAGAGCTAAGATAGTGAGCCAGTCGGGACAGTAGTGTAGGGTGGGGCTGGCCCCACCGATTCGGAATGGTGGGGCCAGCCCCACCCTACGATTCTTATTCGTTTCATGGAGTATTTGGCAATGCGTTATCAAAAGTTGATACTTGGTGCGGTGCTTATCGTATCGGTCATATATGACAGCCTGGGAGCATCTCAGGGCGTCGGCCTATTGCGTCCGCACGAATCAGTAGTGCTTATCAGATGCGTGAAACAGGGCTTCAATTATGTGACCCCCTGGAAGAGGGCATCTATGAGCCGGGTTGCAGGCTCGGGATTCATCGTCGCCGGCAACAAGATTCTCACCAACGCTCACAACGTCAGCAACTCCAGGTATGTTGAGCTGCGAAAGGAGAATCTCGCCAAACGCTTTGCGGCCAGGGTCGTCTTTATCGGGCACGACTGCGACCTGGCAATGTTGGCCGTCGATGACGAGAGTTTCTTTCAGGGCACCGCCGCCCTGGAACTGGCGGGAATCCCAAAGGTGAACACGACAGTGTCAACCTACGGCTTCCCCGTGGGCGGCGACCGCATCTCCGTCACCGAGGGCGTGGTATCGCGTGTAGAGATGGACACATACGTTCACCCCGCAGCCGATAAACACCTGGTCATACAGACAGATGCGGCGATCAATCCCGGCAACAGCGGCGGGCCGGTCGTACAGGACGGCAAAGTCGTCGGCGTAGCCTTCCAGGGCCTGCGAGAGGCCGACAACATCGGCTATATGATTCCCACAACAGTCATCAGGCATTTCCTCAAAGATATCGAGAACGGTAAATATGATGCTTTCGGATCCATGGGAACTCTCTTCTATCCGGGCCTGCACAGCGACAGTTACTCCGACTACCTCAAAGTCCCGCCGAACGAGGACGGCGTCGTCGTGCTCGGCACCCTGATGCACTCCTCGATTGAATCGGTCCTGAAGGCCGACGACGTTATGACCCGGATCGATGAATACAACATCGACAACGACGGCATGGTTCAGATACACGGGCTGAGATTGTCAATCTCCGAGGTGGTCGAGTCCAAGCAAATCGGTGAAACGACACAACTGACGTTTTATCGCCGGGGCGAACGAATGACCGCAACTGCAACCATAGCATTGAACCGGCCCATTCTCGAACAGTCGCGCCAATATGACCGCCCGCCCCCTTATGTATGTTTTGCCGGCCTGGTATTCGTGCCGGCAACGCGAAACTTCCTCGAAACCTGGGGCCGGCAGTGGCCAAAAGACATACCGTTCTACCTGCGATACCTTTTCGCACATTCGATAAAGCTCAATAAGGACCGACAGCGAAAAGAGTACATCGTCCTCTCGGCGATAATGCCCGACGAGGTCAATTCGTACGCCGATGAATTCAAGAGCCAGGTCGTCGAGAGCATCAACGGCATCAAGATACACGGCCTTGAAGACGTTCAGAAAGCCTTCGAGTCCCGGCTCGCCGGGAACGATTTCCACAAGATCACGTTCATGGGCAAGAATCGCATCCTGCCGATCGACGCCGCCAAGGCCGGCTCCAGACACGAGCTCATATTAGAGAAATACCACATACCCGCCGAAGCGCGCCTGGAGACAAACCCATGAAAAGATCAAAAATCAAAAATGAAAAATTAAAATTGATGAGCCGCTTCGCGGGCTGTTTTGAAGAGCCTCGCCAGAGGCGAATCCGAAATTTTGCATTTTGCATTTTGTTTTTTGCATTACCTTTAACGGCTGCCGGCCAGGGTCGTATTGATTTGACCGAGGCGATGAAAGATTCGGTCGTTTTCCTGGAAACATCTTCTTACGGCTACAATCTGAGCGAACCGTGGAAGCACAAAGCCCTGTCGCAAAACTGGGCGTGCGGCTGCGCGGTCGGTGAATACGAGGTAATCACGACTGCCGAAAGCGTTGTGAATCTTGCTTTTCTAAAGGCTCTGCGGTACGGGCAAAACGAATTCGTCGGGGCCAGGCTCGTTGTCGTCGATTACGAGGCCAACCTTTGCCTGATCCGGTTAGACCCGAACGAGTTGAGCAAGCCTTTGAAACCGCTGACGTTTGCCGAGGACTACGAAAAAGGGGCCGAAGTTGACTTCTACTGGCTCTCGCCTGACAGCCAGATGTACAACGGGCGGGGTCACCTTGACCGCACGAGTGTCGAAAGAACGCAAACCTCGCACGGGCAGCGTCTGCGTTACGTTATTTCCAATGCGTCCCAGCGTACGGCCAAAGGAGAGGTTTACTGTGTCGGCTCGGCGCCCATCGGGCTAAGTTGCTGGTCCAGCCGGGATAAAGTGGCCGGTCTGATTCCCGCCGAGACGATCAACGGATTCATCAAATCTGTGTCCGAAGGCGACTACAAAGGCTTCGGCGAGGTCGGCTTTGCGATCTCAGAGCTTCTCGACCCGGCTATGCGGTCCTACCTGAAAATGCCCGAATCGCTCGGAGGCGGCACGTTTGTGGCCGACGTGTATAACCTTGGGACCGGCGCCGACGTCTTGAAAAAGGGCGACGTAATCTTGAGAATCGACGGGCATGGTCTCGATCCTCATGGGCGCTTCGAGCACGCCAAATACCAATGGCTGTCCTTCGATCATCTTATTACCGGCAAGGCGGCAGGCAGGCAGGTGCTGTTCGATATCTGGCGCGACGGCCAGAAAGCGAAAATCTTAGCAAACGTCAAGAATTTCAAACCTTCGGAAATGCTCGTGCCCTACCATGAGTACGACAAACAGCCGGAATACGTCATCACGGCAGGGTTTGTCCTGCAGAAGCTCACCCGCGAATACATGCTGGAATTCGGCAGCGACTTAGCCGGCGAAGCCCCATCGCACTTGTACCACTACTATCGCGACCTTGCCTTCAAGCCCACCATCGAGCGCAAGGAAATCGTGATACTCAGCTACGTCCTGCCGGCACAAATCAACTTAGGCTACACCGGTCTGGGCCAGATTGTCGTGAGCAAATTCAACGGCATGAAGATAAGTTCGGTCGCCGACATCCTGAAAGCTCAAAAGCTCAATCCAGACTCCAAATACGATGTGATTGAGTTTGAGATGGACAGCCCGGTTATTGTCATAGCGCGCGAGCAGTTGGCCGCCGAAAACCAGTTCGTAAGCCGCAACTACGGCATTCAAAAACTCTCGAACGTCAATTGATTTGCGATTGCCGATTTCTGTCTGTCAAATCGAAAATCCAAAATCGATGCCGATTCTTCTTGACGAGGAGATGGCTGATCTGGTATAAGTTAGGGTAAGATGAAGTCCGTGGATTTGAGGTCATCCGGGCAGTCCTAGGGACTCCCTATGGAGGATTCTACTTGTCTTTCGGGCTCTCAATGGAAGGAGGCAGTCTCAATTCGTGAAGGAATAGCTTCAGCACATAAGGAAAGAACGCATTGTAGAGTGGAGATCCGCGTTGGTCGCTTCATGTCAGCTTTTTTTTGAAGGAGGACTATTATGTATAATCCACTAAGGGACGCCTTACGGCGGAAATTGATTTGTTTAGTCTGTTTTGTTCTGGTGCTCGGAATGGTGATAACGAGTGGAGCCAACGCTGCTGACCCGAATCTTGTCGGCTGGTGGAAGTTGGATGAGGGTTCCGGGAATACTGCTATTGATTCTTCAGGTAATGGATTCGATATACCGCTGCAGAATAACACGTGGGGAAATGGGGTGTTTGGAGGTGCGATACACTTCCCCGGTGAGGGGCAAGGGCAGTTAGGAAGTTTTAACTATAGTAACAACGCCATCACGGTATGCGCCTGGGTATGGCACGAAGCATTCAGAAGTGGTCAAGTCGAGCGATACGTAACGGCAGAACCGGAAATCGCGGTGATTCGCAAGGAGACAGATGGCCGACTGCACTTCTACATCAACACGGGCGGCACTCTCCGGCACCTTTGGGTCGGCAATGTCCTCACAGAAGGCCAGTGGCACCATGTGGCAGGCACCTGGGATGGGCTCACACAGCGCTTGTATCTCGATGGCGTAGAAATTGCCAGCCAGACACCTGGTGGTGTTTTAAACGGCACTTCTGGTGTAAGACTAAGTAATGCGCCCGAGCCCCTTAATGGGATGTTGGATGACGCTCGCATATACAACCGGGCGCTGACGGAGCAGGAGATTAATGGTGTTATGCTGGGTGCTGGAGCAGAGTATCCGTATGCCTCTGGCGCAAGTCCGAAAGATGGGACTCTCTTTGAGGATACGTGGGTGAACCTTAGCTGGCGGGCCGGCGATTTCGCCGTCTCGCACGATGTCTATTTCGGCGACAACTTTAATGATGTCAACGACGGCGATCCCGGCGCGCCGGCATTCCGGGGCAGCCAGGCTGACACGTTCTTCATTGCCGGTTTTCCCGGATTTCCCTTCCCGGACGGTCTTGTCCCCGGCACAACTTACTACTGGAGAATCGACGAGGTCAATGACGCCGAGCCGAACAGTCCGTGGAAAGGCCCTGTCTGGAGCTTCTCGATTCCGCCAAAGAAAGCCTACAATCCCATCCCTGCCGATAACGCCAAGTTCATAGCTACGGATACGACCCTCGAGTGGACGGGTGGTTTCGGTGCAAAACTACACCATTTCTATTTCGGAGACAATTTCGACGACGTCAGCAACGCCGCCGGTGCTCTGCCGCAGGCGATGACGACCTTCAATCCAGGCCCTCTTGAACCGGAGAAGACGTACTACTGGCGGGTTGACGAGTTCGACGTTTCGGAGACGCATAAGGGCGATATCTGGAGCTTCATCACTGCAAAGGTTGGCGGAGGGGTAAAAGGACAATACTTCAAAGGCATGAATTTCGAAAATCTTGTTCTGACCCGAACGGATCCTCAGATCGACTTTAGCTGGGGCAATGCCGCACCGGATCCGTTGGTCGGCGAGGACAACTTCTCAGCCAGATGGACCGGCCAGGTCGAGGCGGCATTTACCGAGACCTATACGTTCTACACCAACAGCGATGACGGTGTCCACCTGTGGGTGGACGGCAAACAGCTTGTCAACAACTGGACCGACCACGGGTCCACCGAGAACAAGGGGACGATTGACCTTGTCGCCGGGCAGACGTACAGCGTTGTAATGGAGTTGTACGAAAACGGCGGCGGCGCGGTGGCGCAGCTTAGCTGGTCAAGTGCGTCAACGCCGAAACAGCTCATTCCGGCGGCTGCATTGTCGTTCCTTGTCAACGCGCACAGCCCAAGCCCTGCCAATGGAACTGTCGGCGTGAAACTGGTTTCTAATCTCACGTGGAAGCCGGGAGATTCCGCTGGTTCGCACGAAGTCTATCTCGGCACAGATGCAGGTGCCGTGGCAGCCGCCACCAAGGCCTCGCCCGAATACAAAGGCGGCAAGGCGCTTGGTGAGGAGTCGCTGGATCCGGGCGCACTTGCCTTCGATACCAGTTACTTCTGGCGCGTCGATGAAGTCAATAACACCAATCCCGACAGTCCGTGGACAGGCAACGTCTGGACACTCAATACGGGTGATTTCCTTGTAGTGGATAATTTCGAGCCCTACAATGACATTGATCCGCCTGATGCGGCGAGCAACAGGATATTCGATAAGTGGATCGACGGCTTTGGGACCACAACAAACGGCGCTCTCGTTGGCAACGACCTGCCGCCTTATGCCGAGCAGAGTACCGTTTACGGCGGCGGCCAGTCAATGATATATCGCTTCGACAATGCCGGCAAAACATCTGAGGCAACGCTGACGCTGGTTTGGCCCCGCGATTTCACCCAGGAAGGCGTTACGAAATTGTCGCTGTGGTTCCGGGGCAGTTCGGCTAATGCCGGCGAACGTATGTATGTCGCTCTAAACGGCAATGCTGTGGTCTATCACGCTGACCCTGTCGCCACGCAGATAGCTACGTGGACAGAGTGGGTCATCGACCTGACGGAGTTTGCGGGCGTGGACCTTACAAATGTCAATACCGTTACCATTGGCTTTGGAACGCAGAACAGCCCGGCAGCGGGTGGCACAGGGACAATGTTCTTCGACGACGTTCGGTTGATTCGGTAGGGGCGGCCCTATGTGGCAGCCCTAATGTCCGTGGCGATCATACGTAAGATCTAAGGGGTTTTTCCTTGACGGGAAGGTGGTTTATCTGGTATAAACAAAGTAGGTAGGGTATGCGCATTTTCGCATTTAAATTACCTGTCCGAATTGGGCCTTTGGAGAAAGAATCCCGGCTCGCCGGGACCGGGCAGACAAGGACAAAATGTAGTGACCGCAACAATTGTTCTCGGTCTTTATTGTCTCAACTTTTTTAGAGGAGTACTGCGATGTCGAAGAAACTGATTGTGTTAGTGTTGACGTTGGCTCTTTACCTGATGTCGTCGGCCCATGCCGCGACCATTATCTGGGTATCGGGCTCCTATGACGACAACGGCAGCGGAGCGCCGGATGACCAGGAATGGATAGATCTGCTCGAGGCCGAGGGATACACGGTTGACCTGAGTTTTAGAAATCAGGAAGGCAACACTCTCGATGACGACAAGATAGCGGCCCTGAATGCCGCCGACCTTATTATCGTAAGCCGCAACAGCAACAGCGGCGATCACGACGACGGCGACGAGATCACGCAGTGGAATTCGATTACGACACCAATGATTAACAGCTCCACTCATCTGATCAGGAGCAGTCGATGGCTGTGGTTGAACACAACGAGTCTGGGGAGTCTCTCCGGGTCTGTGATTAACATTACGGCACCCGACCATCCTATCTTTGCCGGCATACCTGACCAATCGCTGATCCTGGATGACCCCGTGGGGCCGAGTTCATTTCCCAACACACTCGATGTGGGCAATGGCACACTGCTCGCCCAGGTTGAAGGCAGCGACAATGCCTGGATCGTCACCTGGGAAACGGGAGACGAGTTCTACCCCGGAGCCGGCCAGTTCGCCGGAGGTCAACGGATGATGTTCTGCGCCGGCACTCAAGAAGGCGGGGACGTGGGCCGAGGAGAGATGAATCTTACGGATGACGGCCTGCAACTGTTCATGAACGCGGTGCGTTTTATGCTCGGCATCGCGTCGGATCGTAAACAAGCCTATAACCCCGACCCGGATGACGGGGCCTTAACTGCGGACACATGGACAACGCTTAGCTGGCTCCCGGGGAGTTCGGCGGTCTCGCACGATGTATATATGGGCGATAATCTTGACGATGTCAGCGACGGCCTTCCCGGCGCGCCGGGATTCCAGGGAAACCAGATGGAAACGAGTCTTATCGTCGGCTTTCCAGGATTCCCTTTTCCGGACGGTCTCGTCCCGGGCACAACCTACTACTGGCGAATCGACGAAGTCAATGAAACCGAACCCAACAGCCCGTGGAAAGGCGATGTCTGGAGTTTTTCGATTCCCCCGAAGACCGCGTATTTCCCCGACCCGATTGACGGCGCCGAATTCGTAAACCTGGATGCAACGCTCAACTGGACACCGGGCTTCGGCGCTAAGTTGCACACAGTATATCTGGGCGACAGTTTTGAAGATGTCAACAACGCCGCCGGAGGATTCCCGCAGGGGGCTGCAACCTATACGCCCGCCGGCCCGCTTGAATCGGAAAAGGTGTATTACTGGCGAGTCGATGAGTTTGACGTTGCGGCAACACATAAAGGCGATATCTGGAGCTTTACAACGCCCGGCGCCGTGGGCAATTCCCAACCGGCCAACGGCGCTGTGGATGTACATATATTGACAACCCTTAACTGGACGCCGGCGGACACCGCCGCTTCGAGCGATCTGTACTTCGGCACTGATGCGGATGCCGTGAAAAATGCCACTGCGGCCTCGCCTGAGTACATAGGCAACAAAGCACTCGGCTCGGAAAGCTATGATCCGGGCAAGCTCGCGTTGGATGCGAATTACTATTGGCGTGTGGATGCGGTTTATCCCGATAAGACGGTCAAGGGTTTACCCTGGAGTTTCACGACCGCCGCCTTTATCGCAGTTGACGATTTTGAATCCTACAATGACATTGAACCGCCTGATCCCAACAGCAACAGGATATTCGACAAGTGGATCGACGGTTTTGGAACCACTACAAACGGCGCTCTCGTTGGCAATGACCTCCCTCCTTATGCCGGCCAGACTGTCGTTCACAGCGGCACTCAGGCCATGCCGTATCGCTTCGACAACAATCTAAAGACTTCTGAGGCGACTCTGACGCTGGTTTATCTGAAAGACTGGACCCAGGAGGGCGTTACGAGATTGTCACTGTGGTTTAGAGGCGATGCCGCCAACGCCGCCGAGCAGATGTTTGTCTCTCTCAACGGCACCGCCGTAGTTTACCATAATGACCCTGCGCCGACGCAGATAAACCGATGGACCGAATGGAGTATCGATCTGCAACAGTTTGCCGACCAGGGCGTGGTCCTTACCAACGTCAATACAATCACTATCGGATTCGGCACCAAGAACAGCCCAGCGGCCGGTGGCTCGGGCCAGATGAACTTCGACGATATCCGGCTGTATCGGTAGAAGGGGAAAATTAGATATTACAGATTTACCCCTTAGGGATTAAATATCAATCCCGGCGCGCCGGGATTCGTGATGCGTCGTGCGTTATACGTAATACACTATACGCTATTTTATGTTAACCCTTTTTTCTGAAGAAGGAGGATTATCATGTGTAAAAAATTGATTTATCTGACGTCTCTGGTCGCGGTTCTGGGCCTGTCTATTGCGAATCCGGCCAGTGCCGACCTTGTTGCCTGGTGGAGGTTTGACGACGGTTCAGGGACCACCGCTATGGATTCAAGCGGTAACGGCAACGACGGTACCCTAAACGGCGGTGCACAGTGGACGGATGGCCAGATTGGCGGTGCAATACAGTTCAACGGTACGGATTCGTCTGTTACCGCTCCGTACATTCCGTTGAATAATCAAAGTTTCACGATCACCATGTGGGTTAATCCGGTGTTGTATACCAATGAGACAGTAGTCTTCTCCCAGGTTCAGACAAACTCACAGCACTTGAGCATGCATTATCGGCTCTGGGGGGATGGTCGCGTTCGCATGGGATTCTATTCGAACGACCTCGATACCGTTGCCGGGACTGTCGCAGATAACAACTGGTATCACATAACTTTCTGGTATGATGTTAGTGGTCCAACCAGAAGGATCTACATTGATGGAGTTCAGATGGCCGAGGATACCGGGAGTCCGTATCTTGGGGCATCGGGTGAGACGCGTATCGGCATGTGGAACAACAACCAGTGGTTCAGAGGCATCATCGACGATGTCCAGATTTACGACCACCCGCTGAGCCAGACCGAAATTGAAGCCGTCATGCGGGGTCTCGAAGGATTTCCGTATGCCTCGGGCGCAAGTCCGAAAGATGGGACACTCCTTGAGGATACGTGGGTGAACCTTAGCTGGCGGGCTGGCGATTTCGCCGTCTCGCACGATGTCTATTTCGGCGACAACTTCGATGATGTCAACGACGGCGCCGCCGATACATTCCGGGGCAATCAGGCTGACACGTTTTACATCGCAGGCTTCCCTGGTTTTGCCTTTCCAGACGGTCTTGTCCCGGGTACGACGTACTACTGGCGGATCGACGAGGTCAATGATGCCGAGCCCAACAGCCCCTGGAAGGGTACGGTCTGGAGCTTTTCGATTCCGCCCAAGAAAGCCTACGATCCGGCTCCCGTTGACGCCGCCAAGTTCGTGGCTACCGACGCAGAGCTTAGCTGGACGGGCGGATTCGGCGCAAAGCTGCACACCGTCTATTTCGGCGACGACTTTGACACTGTCAGCAATGCTACCGGTGGGCCGCTCGTGAGCGATACGACCTTTAATCCCGGCCCTCTCGAAAGGGATAAGACTTACTACTGGCGAGTCGATGAATTCGAGGCTCCAATCACGCACAAGGGCAACGTCTGGAGTTTCAGGACGGTGCCGGATATACCTGTTACCGACCCCACTCTTATCGGTTGGTGGAAATTCGACGATGGCGCCGGTGCGGTTGCTGTTGATTCGTCCGGCCACGACAACCACGGCGAACTGCGCGGTGACCCGCAGTGGATCGAGGGACAAGACGGCGGCGCTCTGGACTTTGACGGCGCCGGAGACTTTATATTCACGGGCAAAAGTGCTTCAGACCTCGGAATCGAGGGGGACAAGCCTAAATCGGTTACCGCCTGGGTCTTTACACGCGCCTTTAACAGCGGCGGTATCTTCGACGTCGGGACGCGTTCGGACGCTCAGGATTTCTGCCTGAGAACATTGGGCGGCGTCAACAACTGGCGCACACAATACTGGGGCGGCGCCAACGACCACGATTTCACGCTTACCTCCCAGAATGTCTGGGTCCACTTCGCCCTGGTTTATACCGGTACACAGAGTACCGTGTACGCCAACGGTGTGTCGGTCAGCTCCGAGTCCAGGATCCTCAACACCTCGACCGCCAATCCATTCCAGATAGGCGCTTATGGCTGGCAGGCCAATTTCTTTGACGGGATTATCGACGATGTGCGCCTCTACAACAAGGGCCTGACGGTTGAGGAAATCGAAGTGATCATGCGAGGTGACACGACCCTTGCCGGCAGTCCAAGCCCGCGCAACGGCGCTATCGCAGACGTCAAGGTGGCTGCGTCTCTTACCTGGCTGCCCGGAGACAACGCGACTCAGCAGGACGTGTATTTGGGTACCGATCGAGATGCCGTGGATCAGGCCGATGCCTCCGATACGACCGGCATATATCACGGCCAGCAGAACGGGACCAGCTACGCGCCTGCCGGAGGTCTCCCATGGGGCACAGGACCATACTTCTGGCGCGTCGATCAGGTCAATAACGACGGGACAATCGGCAAAGGAAGGATCTGGAGCTTTACGGTAGCCGACTTCCTGATTGTTGACGATTTCGAGACGTACACCGACAACGACGCGGCCGGCGAAGCCATCTGGCAGCACTGGATCGACGGCTTTGGCGTCAATGCCAACGGCTCGCAAGTCGGCTATGTACTGCCCCCGTATGCCGAGCAGACGATTGTTCACAGCGGCGGTCAATCCATGCCGCTCTCTTACAACAATACCGGCGGCGTAACGAATTCGGAAGCTGAGCTGAAGTTAGGCTCGCCCCCGAGGAACTGGACCGATGAAGGCGTCGGGGAATTGTCAATCTGGTTCCAGGGCCAGGCGGCATCCGTCGGCAGCTTCATGGAAGGCTCGGTCGGCACCTTCACAATGACCGGCTCCGGCACGGACATCTGGGGTACCACCGATGAGTTCCACTTCGCGTACAAGACACTCACCGGCGCAGGCTCAATTGTGGCCAAGGTCGAAAGCGTGCAGAACACAAACGCCTGGGCAAAGGCCGGCGTTATGATTCGTGAGACGTTGGAACCAGGCTCGAAGAACGCCATGATCGCTGTCACGCCCGGTAACGGAGTCAGCTCACAGTGGCGTACTGACACGGACGCTGGTAGCTCCAATGCCGCCGAGGGCGGGATCACGGCGCCTCATTGGGTGAAGCTCGAGCGTGACCTGGCCGGCAACTTTACGGTCTCCCATTCGGCCAACGGCACCGCCTGGGTGCCGGTAGCCAATGCCACGCCGCAGAACATCCAGATGAGCGGAACCGCCTTTATCGGTCTGGCGGTGACAAGTCATGATGCGGCCTTGACATGCGAGGCGGTGTTGTCCAATGTTACGATTACCGGCAACGCCGGAGCGCAGTGGGCGAATCAGGACATCGGGATAGCCAACAATGCTGCCGAGCCGCTCTATGTGGCGGTCTCGAATGCGACCGGCGCGCCTGTGGTAGTAGCCCACGACGATCCGGCTGCGGCACAGATTGACACCTGGACCGAGTGGATTATTCCCCTGTCGGCGTTCTCCGATAAGGGCATAAACCTCAGCGATATTGACAAGATTACCATCGGCCTGGGGAGCAGGGGCAGCGTTGCCTCCTCCGGCGGTTCCGGCATGGTGTTCATTGACGACATAAGGCTGTATCGGCCCAGGAACGCGGCTCCGTAAACACAGCCTTGCGCGGCAATAACAACAGGATTAGTATCAATTTGGGGCCTGTAGCGAGCCATTCGCTACGGGCCCTTTTTGCAGAGAAGTCCTTCGACTCTGCTCAGGATGGTGAGCCTGTCGAACCATTTTCAGAGCGTACATAGGCACAAAGGTTGTCTGAGTAAACCGCGAAATCCTCGGTTAATAACGCAATACGCACGACGCACTCCGTAAGGAGTCCCTAAGACAACGATTTTATCCTTGACAGAACGACCCACAATCTATTATAAATAAAGTAAGTGAAGCCTGAGAATTTCCAGGTGTGTCGATGGGTGAAATTGCTATAGCTTCTGGAAGGAGGCGCAAAGTTGCATCGTTGATTATCGTTTTTCTCCCTAAGGGACGTCGTACGGTGATATCGCCAATCGCAAATCTCACGAAAGGGACACTTTACGGCGGAAAATCAATAAAGTAAAGACCATCGTAGGTCGTTTTATGTTAACCCTTTTTTCTGAAGAAGGAGGATTCTCATGTGTAGAAAATTAGTTTTTCTGGTTTCTTTGGCTCTGGTGCTCGGCGCGGCAGGCAGCGCGTCTGCCGAACTGATCCTTCACTGGGCGTTTGACGACGGTGCCGGGAGTACTGCCGTTGACCGCAGTGGAAACGGGTATAACGGCACCCTCGAAGGCGATCCGAAGTGGGTGGCCGGCAAGATTGGCGGCGCCCTCGATTTCGGCGGTGACGGCGACCACGTGATAAACACCACTGCCGGAAGCGCTATAGAGGGTTTGAGCGCGTTAACAGTCGCTCTGTGGATCAAGTCCGACGTGATTGGCACAGATAGCGGTTTCATCATCTTCGAAGACCCCCAGGGAAGGGACACCAGGAATATCCGCTATGACCAAGATATGGGCGGAGGCCTCTTGAATGGGGTCAAGTATGGGGTGTGCGTCAACCCGGGCGACACTGATGATGACGAAGACGAGAGCCCGCCCGACGTTCAGACCACCGAGTGGCAGCACATTGCGGTGACCTGGATTAGCGGAGCTGGGGCTTTTCCAGCCGGGGTGAACTTGTACATTGACGGAGTGTTGCAAACCCCGTCGACTGACGAGCCTAGCGCCGAAGGCGTCTTGACGGATTACGACAGGGTGATGGTTGGCAAGGGCGGCAAAGACGCCAACGGAGGCTGGGACGGTCTGATCGACGACGTGAGAATCTACGACGAGGCGATGTCGGCCGAACGGATTCAGGGTATTATGGTGGGTGAAGGTTTTCCGTTTTCTCTGGGACCCGATCCTGAGGACGGCGCCATCCATCCCGATACATGGGTGAATCTGAGCTGGTCGGCGGGAGACTTTGCAGTCTCGCATGATGTCTATTTCGGCGACAGTTTTGATAACGTCAACAACGGCGCCGGCGACACCTTCCGGGGCAATCAGGACGACACGTTTTACATCGCAGGCTTCCCGGGTTTTGCCTTCCCGGACGGCCTTATTCCGGGCACAACATACTACTGGCGAATCGATGAGGTCAATGAAGCCGAACCTAACAGCCCGTGGAAAGGCAATGTCTGGAGCTTCTCGGTTCCCCCCAAGACCGCGTATTTCCCCGACCCGATTGACGGCGCCGAATTCGTAGACCTGGATGCGACGCTCAACTGGACACCGGGTTTCGGCTCTAAGTTGCACACCGTATATCTGGGCGACAGTTTCGAAGACGTCAACAACGCCGCCGGAGGACTCCCGCAGGGGGCTGCAACTTATACGCCCGCCGGCCCGCTTGAATCGGAAAAGGTTTATTACTGGCGAGTCGATGAGTTTGACGTTGCGGCGACACATAAGGGCGATATCTGGAGCTTTACAACGCCCGGCGCCGTGGGTAATTCCCAGCCGGCCAACGGCGCTGTGGATGTACATATATTGACAATCCTCAACTGGACGCCGGCGGACACCGCCGCTTCGAGCGATCTGTACTTCGGCGCCGACGCCGATGCTGTGAAAAATGCCACCACGGCCTCGCCTGAGTACATAGGCAACAAGGCACTCGGTTCGGAAAGCTATGATCCAGGCAAACTTGCCCTGGATGCGGCCTATTACTGGTGTGTGGATGCGGTTTATCCCGATAAGACGGTCAAGGGTTTACTCTGGAGTTTCACGACCGCCGCCTTTATTGCAGTTGACGATTTTGAGGCCTACAATGACATCGATCCGCCTGATCCCAACAGCAACAGGATATTCGACAAGTGGATCGACGGTTTTGGAACCACTGACAACGGAGCACTCGTCGGTAATGATCTGCCACCTTATGCCGAGCTGAATGATGTCCACGGCGGCGGGCAGGCCATGCCGTATCGCTTCGACAATGCCAACAAGACGTCCGAGGCAACCTTGACGTTGGTAAATCCGCGTGATTTCACCGAGGGAGGCATGACGAAGCTGTCCCTGTGGTTCAAAGGCGATTCCGGCAATGCCGCCGAGCGGATGTTTGTCGCTCTCAACGGCAACGTTGTTGTCTATCATGACGATCCCGCCGTAGCGCAAATAGGCAGGTGGACAGAGTGGGTCATCGAGCAGGCAGCGTTTGCAGGCGTGGACCTTACGAATGTCGATTCGATTACGATTGGTTTTGGGACCAAAGGCAGTCCCGCCGCCGGAGGCGCAGGAGCAATGCTCTTCGATGACATTCGACTGGTCAAGTAGTGGTTCGACAGGCTCACCATCCTGAGCCCAGTCGAAGGGGTGCAATATGAGCTAACCGAAGCGGTATATGATTGAGCCGCTGAGACGGTAGATTTGCATAAGTTCGGGGCCTGTACCGATCAGTTTGGTACAGGCCCCTTTGCTATTGTGTTGAAGCGTCAGACACAGACTCGGGAAAAGAGAATGATTTCGCAGACAAAGTAAGATATACTTCTGTTGAATTAAGGAGAACAAACATTATGTGCAGAAGATGCTTTCTACTATTGTCTATGATTTTGTTGCCGGCTGTTTCTCTCAATGCCGCTGCGCCATCACCGATCAACATGGAGGCCGACTCCGGCTCCGGCCGCTTTGTTGAAATGCCGGCAGAGGTCCTCGAAGACAAAATCCGGGGCGGCCTGCTCGCACAACTGCTCGGCAATCTCAACGGATTGGCTCACGAGAACAAATACTACGATGAGCCGGGAAACGTCGAAGAGTACACGCCCGCCCTGCCGGACGGCGCGCGAACGGATGACGACACGGACATCGAATGGGTCTATATCGTCGCTATGCAGCGGGCCAGGACCGCTATGCTCGGTCCGAAACAGATTACCGAGCTATGGAAAAAGTACATCAACCAGCGTATATGGTGTTCCAACCTCTACGTCCGGCGGCTCATGGACATCGGCATCGATCCGCCACTGACGGGCAGCCTTGCGCTGAATCCCTGGGCCAATTTCAACATCTCGGGCCAGTTTGTGTGCGAGACGTTCGGTCTTATCGCCCCTGCGATGCCGCAAACCGCCGCGCGGATAGGCTTGAATTATACGCATGTGAGCATCGACGGCGAGCCCGCCCAAACGACGCAGTTGTTCACAGCGATGATCTCCACGGCTTTTGTCACCAGCGATATGAACACCATCCTCGATGCCGGTGTCGCTTCAATTGACCCGGATAGTGAAATTGTGCCTATAATCAGCGACGTTCGCCGGTGGCACAAAGAACACCCCGACGATTGGCGCAAGACCCGCCGGCTCGTCAGGGATAAATACACGCTCTACGAGAGCAGAACTCGCAACCAGAACGGCTACGAACTTTGCACCGCTGCGACCGTTGCCGCCCTGCTCTATGGCGAAGGCGACCTCGTAAAGACGCTCATCCATGCCTTCAATTTCGGCTGGGACGCCGACAATAACGCCGCTACTGCGGCAACAATCGTCGGTGTAATCAAGGGCCACGGCTGGATGCGACAGCAGGGCTGGGAGATCAAAGACACATATCGCAATACCACCCGCCCGTTAATGCCCGAGAATGAAACAATAACCAGCTTCGGCGACCGCATAATAGAAGTGGCCCGTCACGTTATTACCGAGAACGGCGGGGCAACATTGTGGTCCTGGGGACTCCCTACGGAGAACGACGGCGATCCCGATAGAAGTGCATCGGGATTCTATCGCATTCGCGTCCAGGAACCGGGCAATGTCGAGAGGCTCGCCGACGCGGACAAGCAGGTGGCTGCTTTACGGTCGGCAATGAGACCGCAAATCAGAGCGGGTCTTGCCGACGGCGCTACTGTTGCCGAGCAAGCCCGGGCCGGCTATCTGGCGATCTGCCTGGGTCTGGCTGAGCCTATCCGTTCCCGGCATCCCGACAGATGGACGCTGGCGCTGGCGGCACTTCACAAGCAACCGAAACTGCTGGAGGTGATGTTCTCCAGGTCTCCTGGCCCTGCCGGTGATAAGCTGCGCACCGCTGCGGCGGCCGCCGGGCTACAAAAGCCTGAAACCACGAATTAACATTAATTAACACGAGTTTTTAGGCCACAGAGGGCACAGAGAACTCAGAGAAATAATCAATAGTCAATAATCAATAATCAATCTTATCTGTCTGCCGTGTGAGAATGTGCCCGACAGGAGGCAATCGCCTGGGAGAGTCCGAACGTCACGGCGGAAATGTTACTTATTTCGGCGGGTGTGAGCTTGTTTTCCGATGAGCGGCAAACCAGCATGAAACCGAGCGACGAGCCGAACAGACCGAGCGGAATTGTCACTGCCGAGATACCCTTCAACTCAACCAGGTTGCCCTGCAAACCCATCTCAAACATGTCATCGAGGGAGCAAACTTTGTTCGACTTGCAGATATTATCCATCAACTCAGAACTGAAGCAGCTTTCAAGCTGCTGCTCCTCAAAGGCCATCGGCCGGCCACCGTCGAACATACACAGTTCAAATCTGTCTGCCCGGCGCAGGAAGAAGCTAACATTTGCGCCGGCGTTATCCGCTTCGATGAGCTTGACGGCCGTGTGCAGCAGGTTGTTCAAGTCGGTCATCCCGATGATTGATTCGTAAAAATTCGCCGTGCTGCTGATGGTTCGCAGCCTCTTGATAAATTCCCTCTGGGCCGCGATGATATCATTGCACAGTATATCCGTTCTCAGGGCCTGCCTCTTGCGATCTTTGTTCAGCTTCTTGATGAGCAGGCGCAGTCTCTTATGCCGCTGTTGGTCACCCACGATTACCCGTTCTCCCTTTATAGCCTACGAAAACTTGCACTGGTTCCAGACTGTCAGATTCGGCTTACCGGCGACCCGGCTTTAGAGGCAAACAAGGATTTGCCGAATGCCTTTTCCGTAGCCCTATAAACAGCCGATTATCAGTTTTGGAGCTTTGACGCCGCTAAGGAAAATACCTCATATCAAAGTGATAGCCGTCGTCTTTATCCCGGTTCTCGGACTTGATATTGGCCGGTCCGGTAATTTACAATTTTCTATTTACTATTTACTATTTGGAACTAAGGAGTATGATCACGGACGGAAAACAATAATAAATAGTAAATCGAAGGGATGTATAATTATGCTTCTTCCAAAACCTATCCGCAAAATGCTCGCCATCTTCCGGGGAAGTGTTTCGCCCGTGCTTATTTTTATTTCCATAATGCTTGGATTCTGGTTCGGGCTTATCCCCGGCTTCTCAGGAATTCACGTGGTTCTGATTGTCCTGGTGGTTCTGCTGAACGTGCATTTAGGCCTGTTTCTGTTATCGGGAGGTCTGGCCAAAGGATTGTGCTTCGCGGCGGCGCCGGTCCTGTACCACATCGGCGCTGCTGTCCAGGATTACCTGCCGGGCCTGTTGAGCTTGCTGGGATCGATCCCCATAGTGGGAATGACTGATTTTAGCCGGTACTCGGTTGCGGGCGCATTCGTTGTCGGCCCGATTATTGGCGCTATCGCCGGGCTGCTCATGGCCCGGTCAGTGATTGGCTTTCGCCGGACACTGTTGAAGTTCGAGGAAGGCTCCGAGAAATTCAAAGAATGGTATTCCAAAGGTTGGGTCCGCATTCTGGATCGCCTGCTGGTAGGCAAGCGCACAAAGGACACCAAGGCACTGTTCACAGCTAAAACCAAGGTCATCCGCAAGGCCGGAGCCGCGATAGCAGTGCTGATACTGGCAGGCTCGGTAGCGGCGATAATCCTCGTAAAGGACAACATGGCCAAAGACTATGCCGCTAAAACAATGACACAGGCCAACGGAGCGGAAGTCAATCTCGAGAGCCTTGATCTGTCCGTGCTGACAGGAGCAGTTTCGGCGACGGGAATTCAGGTCACTGATGCGAACAAACCACAGAACAACCAGGTGGCGATAGATAAAATAGCTGCCGATGCAAGTATCTACGACCTGCTTCTGGGCAGATTGGTCATGGAGAACGTGGAAGTCTCGAACGTCAAGTTTAACCAGCCGAGGGCAACGCCGGGCGAGGTGGTCGCAACTGCCGCCGAAGAGGAGCCGGAGCCGTTCGATCCCTGTGACTTCGAGGCAACAGCGTCCGACACCAGCAAACTCGATACCTATTTCAAAGACGCCAAAGCCCTGAAAGAAAAGCTGCAAAAAGCCCGCAAATGGCTTCCGAAAGAAAAGGAAGAAACCGACGCCCAGGCCCAGGGGCAACAGCAGCAGGAGGAGGCGCCGCACAAATATCTCGATTACCTTCTGGCCCGGGCGGATGTGCCGACCTCGCCTCGAATGTTAGCCAAAAGAATCCTGCTCGACAACATTCAAATACCCTGGGGCCTGTTCGACAACAGCAAGGTCCTGATGACGAACATAAGCGATTCGGCCCGGACGGCTAAGCTGCCGGTCACATTCGAGATGAATTCACTCGATACAAAGGCCTCTATCAACACTAAAATCGACTACTCGTCGGGAGAACAGACGCCCGGTGTGTCGGGAGTTTTCGAGGGCTTCGATCTGAGCAAATTGCAATCGAGCCTTAGCAGCGACAGCGGCCTGATGTTCGAGCAGGGCCTTGCCTCCGGTAAGTTCAGCGGCAAGGTCACAGATACGTCAATCGACCTGACGATAGACCTGGCCGTTCAGAATATGAAAGCAAAGGCCCAGGGACAAGGCATTTTGGGGTTAGATTCCGAGACGGCATCCGAGGCCCTTTCAGTCCTGAACAATATCAGCACCAAAATACGTGTCGTCGGGCCTATTACCGAACCGCGCCTGGTGTTCGATGTCAAAGGCCTTCAGGACGAGTTCAAAAATGCCCTGGTCAAAGCCGGCAAACAAAAACTGGCAGAGGAAGTGGACAAACAGCTCGGCGAACAAATAGATAAGGAGCTTGGCGACAAGGTCCCGGGCGAGATCAAAGACACGCTGAAGGACTCCGAGGGCGTACTGGACGGGCTCGGAGGCCTGCTCGGAGGAAAAAAGGACGATAAGTAGTGAGGAAACCTGATCCGCCGCTCTGATTCTGCAAGAGCAGAACATCGACGCAGCGAATCAGGCTGAAGACCGGCGGCTCATCGCGCGGATTTCTGCTCATCATCACTCTAAAGAGAATGAAAAACGCCCGGCCGGGTGTTTATTTTTTTCTATAAACTACGACCTTACCCATCGAATCCGAAAAGGCTTTCAGCGGCCTCTTCATCACGGCAAGAGTCGGGTTCGCATAGTCCAAACCGCCGCAGGTAGCTTTCCACAGATCGAGCAGGGTTATGACCCTGGCTCGAATCCTGACACCGCCGATTCTTCCGCGTTTGCACTCTACGATACCCTGCCGGCTGAGCATTTGTATGACTTTTTGCAGATAGCCCACCGAGAAATTCAGAGATTTGGCGATCTCTGACGCCTGAAGATAATCGTTTTTCTTTCTCTTCTTGAGGAAAAGAATTGTCTCGACCGACATTACAAAATCCTGGTTAATCTTCACACCTTCCTCCTTTCCATAAATCACGCCACGCGTGTCATACCGAGGCGAAGCCGAAGTATCCGGCCAGCGACAATCCCGATAGAAGTGCATCGGGATTCTTCGCTTTCCCTTGGGGACACCTTACGGTGCGCTCAGAACGCCTGAAAAGCGGCGTTTTGACATTTGATATTTGATACTTGCATTGTCTTTACGCAAGAATAATCACCCTAGTCCTATAATGCAAGAATTTTTCATCCAGTTTTCCCATATATTGCCGGTTTAACTGGAAATTTCCGCCGATGCGAGTATCTTCCGGCAGGTGCAGTGGTTTCCCAAGTGACACAGGGCGAGTCTTGAGACGGTGAATTCGCCCGGAAATGCAAAATCCTCTATTTGTCCGTATCCGATTGTTATGTGCGGAAAGAACTTCTCGAAACTTGAGTTCTCATGATAATCTCTGATCCAGAGCAGCGTCGATTCACACGCCGGCGGCGGAGAAAGCACCATATCTGCCGTGACATCATAGCTAAAATAGGGCGCCAGAGTCTGCATGACTTCCTCATGAAGCGATTGAAGCGGCTCTGTTGTCTCTAACGGGACAACCGACACCTTTTCGCCGGCGGAGTTTGTCCCGACATGAATGCCGTGACTGTGTAGCCGACCCACAGAGTGTTGTTCTCCGTCAGGAGTCCCTAGGACTGCGATTGTACCCAGAATTGTCTCGATATCGGCGACATCACTTTCATCAATACACCCCATAGCCAATGAGATGTGCGGCAAACAGTTCTCTTTATCCAGGACGATTTTGTCGGGGCATTGCTTCTCCGTAAGGAGTCCCTGGGACAACAGCTCTCTATTGGCATGGATCGCTCTTTCGGCAACATCTTCTGAGGGCAACAGAACAACATCGACTGCTATTTTCGCCATTGGAATGACCTCGAAAAGAATCCTGCGTTTTTGCCTTAATATCGCGGAATTTAATCTCAAGTGCCGGCCGGCACAAGGAAAAACTCTTGCAATGACCGCCGCTCGGACTATACTTATTTTACTTAATCGGAAGCTTATGTGCCCATTTTGTAATGACCCGTAGGCGTGGATAAGGCCTGCGGAGTCTTAGAAAGGATGCGGCAATGCCGGACAAAGATGCTGATCTGAGGAAAATAAAGAAACTCATTGACATAATGAAAGAGAACGAGCTGGTGGAGGTCGAGATCAAGCACGGTGACGACAAGATTTTCCTGAAACGATCGGAGCCTCAACAAGTTTTCGGCGGGGTGCCGGTGATGAGGCTGGAACCCGGCGCCGCCCCTGTCAGCCCCGAAGCTGAGAATCCCGCGAGTCAACCTTCGGCGGCGCAGCCGGCCGCAGGCGAAGAGGATTTGACTGAGATAATATCGCCCATAGTCGGTACGTTTTACGCAAAACCAAGCCCCGATTCGGAACCTTACGTCGATGTCGGCATGTCAGTCGGCCCGCAAACGGTCGTTTGTATAATCGAGGCGATGAAAGTGCTCAATGAAATAAAAGCCGAAACCAGCGGAACGATTGTCAAAGCGCTCGTAACTGACGGCCAAGCGGTCGAGTACGGCCAGCCCCTCTTCAAAGTCAAACCGGACTAACAATTTTCTATTTATTATTTACTATTTACTATTTGGAACTAAGGAATATGATCACGGACGGGAAACAATAATAAATAGAAAATAATAAATAGTAAATCGAACTATGTTTTCAAAGATTCTGATAGCGAATCGTGGTGAAATAGCGCTGCGGATTATCCGAGCCTGCCATGAGCTTGACATCGAGGCCGTCGTGGTTTATTCCGAGGCCGACAAGGATGCGCCTTACTTGCAGCTCGCTGATGAATCTATCTGCATCGGACCGGCCGACAGCGCCAAGAGTTATCTGAACATCCCGCGTATAATAAGCGCCGCCGAGATCACCGACGTCGAGGCAATTCATCCCGGTTACGGTTTTCTGGCCGAGAACATACACTTTGCCGAGGTGTGCCGGGAGTGTGGGATAACTTTCATTGGCCCGCCCGTCGAGGCTATGCAGTTGCTCGGCGACAAGATCCGGGCCCGCGAGCTGGCGCACAAGGTCGGCGTGCCGGTAGTGCCCGGTTCCGACGGCGCTCTTGAGAAGGATTCTGACGCGCTGGAACTGGCCAATGAAATGGGTTACCCCGTAATAATAAAAGCCGCCGCCGGCGGGGGCGGACGCGGCATGAGAGTTGTGCACAACGACATCAATCTGCGTTCGGCGTTCAGCTCCGCCAGCGCAGAAGCAAAAGCCGCCTTCGGCAACGGCACCGTTTACCTGGAGAAGTTCATAGTCGAGCCCCGGCACGTGGAAGTCCAGATAATGGCCGACAAGAAAGGCAACGCACTGCACTTCTATGAGAGAGACTGCTCCATTCAGCGACGGCATCAAAAGATGATCGAGGAATCGCCTTGTCCGATTCTGGACAAGCGTACGAGGGAACAGCTTGCCGAAGCTGCGTTGAGGATCATTAAAGAAGCCAGGTATGACAACGCAGCGACGGTCGAATTCATTTTGGACGAGGAAAAAGAGTTTTACTTTATCGAGGCAAATACACGAATTCAGGTCGAGCACCCCGTCACTGAGATGGTTACCGGCCACGATCTGATCAAGTGGCAGTTGAAAATCGCCGCCGGCGAGCCCATCAAGTTGAGCCAGAGAAATATTAAACATACGGGCGTGGCAATTGAGTGCCGGATAAACGCCGAGGACCCCGAAAGAGATTTCGCTCCTTCGCCCGGTACGATTACCAGGTACATTCCGCCCGGCGGCCCCGGCGTCAGGATTGACACGCACGTCCATCAGGGCTGGACCGTCTCGCCAAGCTACGATTCGATGATTGCCAAGGTCATTGTGCACCAGAAAACGCGAACCGAGGCGATTGCCACGATGAAGCGGGCTTTGCGGGAATTTGTCATCGAGCCGATCAAGACCACGATCCCCGTCTGCCTGGACATCCTCTCACATAATCTCTTCGTCAAGAGCAAAATTGACACCGGCTTCGTCGAACGAAACTTCTGAAGTCTGTTCATGTCGTCCTCTAAGAAATTCTTGCCTTATCTCTGCTTGGAAGATACCATAAATTATTCAGTTTGCAGGCGTTAAGCAATGAGAATCGTTGTGGCCTGCCGCCTCGCATGACTTGTTGCAAGACGAGCCGACATTGCCACTATCCATAAGCCGGACTTATTTACAGGAGAGTTTACCATGAACAAAATGACACTTCACAGAAGCGTGGGAAGATTTGTGTTCCTTGTGTGTATCCTGATTTTTCCGGCGAGACCGTCACAGGCCCGCGCGGCCGAAGGGATTACCGGCAATTGGGAAATTAAAATGGATTTCAACAGATGGCAGACTTTTGCCAGGTTGTCTGTCTCAAAGAATCCGGACGGCACTCTCGCAGGCAAGTGGGGCACAAGCGAACTGTCCGATGTCAAATTCGAGGGCGACAAACTCACCTTCGTTCTCACGGTCCAGACGCAGGACCAGGAATTCAGAATGACGTACGACGGGACCCTCAAGGACGGCAAGCTGACAGGTACAATATCGAGCGACCGAGGAGATTTCCCCGCCAACGGCGCCCGTACAAAGCCCAGGTGCCCTGCCGTGGGTGATTGGGACATCAAGCTGACGGTCCAGGAGCGGGACATCAATTGTAAGCTGTCGGTATCTCAGAAGCCTGACGGGGCGCTGGAGGGCAAGTGGACCAGTGAATTCGGCGAGCACGAGGTCTCCGATGTCAAATTCAAGGACGGCAAGCTCACCTTTTCTCGAAACAGCAAATTCGGTGACCGCCAATGGAAATCGACCTACGAGGGCACCGTTAAGGGCCAGACACTTACCGGAAGAATCGACAGCGAGTTCGGCCAGATCGCGGCCAACGGAAAGCTCGCAGGCGGGGCCCTTGTCGGAAAGTGGGAGCTTACGACTACTTCCGACAGAGGTACACGCACGCGCGTGCTGACCGTCTATGGAGACATGACCGGCAGATATCAAATCTACGGTGACACCCGAGGCGGCAGTCCAGATCCTGGATCTCAAACTTGAAGGCGCCAATGCAACTTTCAACATGGATATGGGTCCTGCCGACCAGTCGTTTCGGATCGGCTTCGAAGGCACACTGGACGGGGCAGCCCTCAAGGGCCGGTTCACAAGCTCCAGGGGCGATTCGGAAGTGACCGGCAAGCGAATCGACAAGACCTCCGCTCTGGTCGGTACGTGGCAGATCACGAGGCAGTCCTCACGCGGCACGCGTACGAACACACTGAAGATCAACGCGGACATGACCGGGACGTACACATCTCGCGACAACAAGATACCCGTCACGGACCTCAGCATCGAAGGGGACCAAGTGACCTTCAAGGTAACAATGAGGTACGGCGATCGTGAGGTCCCGGCGACGTTCAAGGGAAAGCTGGACGGCACTACTCTCAAAGGGCAGCGTACCACTTCCCGAGGCGCCAGCGAGTTCACCGCCAAGAAGATCGACTGACCGTGCTGATTAGGCAGCCGTTGCTCAAGTTATGTCGTGCAAACGAAAGTATGGAACAAGGCAGCGAGGCAACCACAGGACCGCAGCGATGCTGTGAAAATCTCTATACGAAAAAAACTGCTGTTTGCAGCGATCACGATCATGGCGCTCTTCGCGGCTGTCGAGATCATGCTATTGGTACTTGGTGTGCGCCCGGTGCTCTACGATGAAGATCCTTATGTAGGATTTTCATCCTATGTTCCTCTCTTCGTTGAAGAAACCTCGCCTGACGGCAATCCGGTCATGGTTACGGCAAAGAACAAGCTGGAGTTCTTCAACTCTCAACGCTTTGCGAAGAATAAACCTGCCGGAACATGCCGTATCTTCTGTGTGGGCGGCTCGACTACGTTTGGCCGACCTTATGACGACATGACATCTTTCTGCGGCTGGCTGAGGGCAATGCTGCCCAAAGCGGATCCATCTGCCCAATGGGAACTGATTAACGCCGGCGGTGTCAGCTACGCTAGCTACCGTGTGGCCGCGTTAATGGAGGAGCTTGTGCGGCACGAACCCGACCTGTTCATAATATACTCGGGTCACAATGAGTTCCTTGAGCGTCGCACATACAGCCGGATAATCAATACGCCGGCAGCGGTGCGCGGCCTGGGGGCGATAATGAGCCGAACACGCACTTATGCGGCGGTCAGGCAAGCTATCGACAAAGTCGGAAGACGACAGGGTAAGACATCCGGCAAGCAAGCCTATCTGCCCGGCGAGGTTGAGACGATCCTCGAAAATTCCCTCGGCCCGGAAGAGTATCGCCGCGACGCCGAATTGCGCGAGCAGGTGTTCGACCACTATCGCTATAATCTCTCGCGCATGGTCAATGTAGCGCGATCCTCCGGGGCAAAGGTTATTCTGGTTACGCCTGCGTCGAATCTGCGACACTGCCAGCCTTTCAAGAGCGAACACCGCGCCGGGCTCAATAACGCCGAACGCAGGGATTGGCAATCCCTTTTCGATCAGGCCAGCGAGGCTTACGCCGCGGACCGGTGGGACCAGGCACTAACAGCAATTGACAAGGCAATCACCATCGACGACCGCTACGCTCACGGGCACTACCTGCGCGGGCGCGTGCTGTGGGAATTAGAGCGTTACGATCAGGCAAAGACGGCCTTCGAGCGTGCGATGGACGAGGATGTTTGTCCGTTGAGGGCGCTCGGGCCTCTGCTGGATATCATCAGAGATGTCGGCGACGAGAAGAACGTTCCGGTGGTGGATTTTGCGGCTCTTATCGAAGGGCGGTCAGAACACGCCACGCCGGGCGAAGAATGGTTCCTTGATCACGTGCATCCAACCATCGAGGGCAATCGTCAATTGGCGCTGGCACTATTGGAAACAATGAACAGCCGCCAAATCGCGCGCCTGGCGAGCACGTGGAGCGAGGCCGAGATCGAGCGCGTCAGACAAGAGGTCGAGAGCCATCTCGACCTGATGGCCCACGGTGCTGCGCTGCGCAATCTATCGAGGCTGTTTAGATGGGCCGGTAAGTTCGAGCAGGGGTACAAACTGGGTTTGCAAGCCGTTGAAATGGACCCCGTTGACGCAGAAGCGCATTTTCAGGTTGCCGGCAACGCGATGGAATTGGGCCGGATCGACGAGGCTATCAACTACTATCGTCAGGCGCTGCAGATCGAGCCTAATTATGCTCGTGCGCACTGCGGCCTGGCCATCGCACTTTCCAGGCGAAACAGATCAGACGAAGCTGTCAGCCATTATCGTCGGGCGCTGCAGATTAAGCCGGAGCTTGTCTCTGCACATTGCGGTCTGGGCATCGCGCTTCATTCACAGGACAAGCTCGACGAGGCGATCAGCCACTACCGCCGGGCGTTGCAGATCAACCCCGACCACACCGAGGCGCACAGCAGTCTGGGTTGCGCGCTGGCCGAACAGGGCAAATTCGACGAGGCGATCAGTCACTATCGTCAGGCGCTTCGGCTGAATCCGAATTATGCCGAAGTGCACCACCGGCTGGGCCGTACGCTGGTAATGGCGGACCAATTCGATGGAGCGCTGGAACATTTGCAGGAAGCCGTGCGTTTGAGACCAAACCGGCCGGACTCCTTGAACGCCATCGCGCAGGTATTGATCGTACATCCGGACAACAAGGTGCGGGATGCAGATCAGGCCGTTAGATTTGCCGAGCGTGCAGCCGAGCTGATCGAATATCAGGACGCTTCGGTCTTAGACACGCTGGCGGCTGCGTACGCCTCGGCAGGTCAATTTGAAAAGGCGATAACGACTGCACAAAAGGCAATCGCGCTGGCTTCTGCCGCCCAGGCTGATGAGCTGGTCGGTTATTTGCGCAAACAACTCGAACTTTACAGGCAGGCAAGATTCTGACGGCGTGCCACGCGGCGGTTTTATGTTGGCGGATTCGGGCGGTTTGTGTAAGAATTAGGTGTATCTACAAAAGGTAGGACAACCGAGAAAATAAAACAGGCCGGATCAATGCCGATGAAGGAGATGTTTATGAATCGTCGAAGTTTTATAAAGTTAACAGGTGCATCGGCAGCGTCGCTGTTGATGGCGAAGGCCGGTCTGACGGCTGATAGAATCCACAGGAAGCCCAACATCGTTTTCCTGATACTGGATGAGCTTGGATATTACGAGCTTTCCTGCATGGGGCACTCGATAATGGAGACGCCCAGCATCGATAAGATAGCGAGCGAGGGCATGAGATTTACCCAGATGCTCGCCGGGGCGCCTGTCTGCGCGCCCACGCGCAGCACTCTGATGACCGGCAAGCACATGGGGCATACGTCGGTGCGCAGGAATCCCGGGCATGAGGCGCTTCGAGCCGAAGATGTGACCGTAGCCCAGCTTCTAAAGAAAGTCGGCTACGCCACCGGCGGCTTCGGCAAATGGGGCGTCGGCGGACGCGGCACAACGGGCGTGCCGGAAAAGCACGGCTTCGACGTCTTCTTAGGTTACTACGACCAGGTCCATGCTCACACGTTCTTCCCGGCCTGGCTGGTCAGGAACAGCGAAGAGGTGCCGTTGAAGGGCAACACCGGCGCCTTGTACGAGGGCGAAACATTCTCGCATCAGGTCATCTTCGAAGAGTCGATGAAGTTCATTCGCGACAACAAGGACAGGCCCTTCTTCTGCTATTGTCCCTGGACGCCTCCGCACGGTGCGTGGGGTCTTCCGGATGACGAACCTTCCTGGCAAAAATACAAGGACAAAAAATGGGATGCCGGCTACTCGATCAGAAAAGATGAGGCGCAACGGTACGCCGCGATGGTCAATATGATCGACAGGCAGATCGGCCGGATCATGGACCTGCTCAAAGAGCTGAAGATAGACGACAACACGATAGTGTTTGTCAGCGGCGACAACGGCGGTAATCTGTATTTCAAGAATGAGTCGCATCCCCACGGCTTCTTCGGTCCCAATGTCGATCCGAGAACGGGCAAGGTCTTCAAAGGTCAAAAAGGCCTGCTCTACGAGGGCGGCCTGCGCGTTCCGTTCGTAGTGCGATGGCCCGGCAGGATAGAGGCGGATTCGGTCAGCGAGCACCTGGGATACTTTCCGGATATGATGCCGACGTTTGCGGAACTTGCCGGGGTGGACTGCCCGGGTGACATCGACGGAATCTCAGTACTTCCGACGCTTCTCGGCAGAAGGGCAACCGGCCGGGCGCAGAAGAAGCATGAGTATCTGTATTGGGAGTATTCAGGCCAGACCGCAGTTCGATGGGGCGATTGGAAAGCCTACAAACCCAGGAAGGGCGACTGGGAATTGTATGACCTGAGCAAAGACATCGAGGAAAAGGAAAACATCGCGGCAGAAAACCAGGGCACGCTCGCTAAGATGATCGTCTTTGCCGAGCAAGCCCACACGCCGCACGTCCCCGGCGAGATTCTCGACAACGAGCTGTGCATGAAGGACCACACCAAGACGAAGAATCCCAAACCTTCCGAGCGGCGCCGCCGATAGTATCATAGAACGAAAAGCGCGATGAAAGCGTGGGGAAGAAGCTGTTGACAAAGACCTGATTGGTCGCGCGGAGGTTCACGGCGTCAATATAGAAAGGGCTTGGAACTGCGTCTTGCAGCTCCAAGCCCTGAAACATCATCTTGCCAGGCTAAAATACCTGCCTGGCCTTCTTCTCTGCTACAACAGTCTTGCTGTCGCGTGCAGGTCTTCGTCCGTCCGAACGATGTTACAGGCCCGCAACAAGCTTTGCAATCTCACCTTCGGACAATGCCCGGTCGTAAACACGCACATCGTCGATCAGGCCTAAAAAGAACTTCTGAACCACCAAGTCCTCATTATGCCAATTGGCTCCGATATGGGCATTGGCCTGAGAGGCGCCGGAAAGGTCGTAGGTCTCAGGTATGGTGGACTCGCTGTGAGTCGTCACACCCATGTCTTCGACACCATCGATATAGACACGCAACTCAGTTCCATTTCTCCTCATCCCAACGATGTGATGCCACGCACCATCGAGAAGACCCACGGTCTCGGAAGAAGGATCGTACTTGTCGTTATCGTCATCAACGAGAACTTTTATATCTCCATTGTTGTTATCTCTAAGCATCAGCTCATACCGTATTCCGCCGCCCGAATCCCCACCTTTGGAAAAGATGAGCGTATCGGTGCCGGGATCCACGGATCCCTTTATCCAGGCACTAATGGTAAAATCGCCTGTTCCGGGGTCAAGAATGGCTGGATTGCCACAGTCCACATAATCGTCGACACCATCGAACTCCAGCGCACCGGCTACTATGCCGGTTGCCCACACGGGATCACCGTTGAGGGTGCCGTCGTTGCCGTTTCCGGAGCTGTCGGCGGCCGTGGTGCCGGAAGTCTCATCGAGGGTCCAGTGTCCCACTGGCTTTTCGATGCCGAGGAGTCTGACGTTGTTGATGGTCAGCGAACCCGAGCCGCCGGGAGCCGGGGCGTCAAGATCGCCGATAACGAGCGACACTTTGGCAACCGCGGTCAGGTCGACGGCGAAAAGAAGGTGTGGAATTTGAAGAACCACGGTGAAGTCGGTCGCACTGGTCTGCTGCGTCGCAGCCGGATCGGGATTGAGAAGGGCCGCAGTAGCACCGGATGCATCCGTAAGCACCAGGTACATAGGCTCAGCCGAATTGGACGCCAGGCCGATTTCGGCGGATGTCAAGGGACCTGCGGCAACGCCACCAGTAGAGCTGACTTCCGAGAACACGGCCTCAGCAAAGGTCTCGGCGCCGGAGTGAGACGTCACAGCCAGACCGATGTGAATCGGTGCCGGGGTCATCGGGATAACCTGCGGATTCCAGGACATCGGAACAAACATCACGCCGTCGGTGGAGTAGTAGGCATTGATCATCGGGAACACCCGCTCGATCATGATCCAGACCGGTGCGGCCGCGGCTTTCTGCTCATCAGTTGCAACGGAGGTGTCGCTGACTGCGTCTTGGTCGGTCATCATCCGCGCCTGGAACCTGACACCGTTTGTGCCGGTCGCATAAACAGCGGCGAACGCCGAACCGGCATCCAGACTCTCGCGGATCATGATTCCCGCCTTGGTCCAGTTGTCGGTGGAAGCCAGACTATCGACCTTGACGGTCATAGAGCCGTCACCGGTGAGCGTCGTGTAGGCATACTGGAATTCATCGGCAGTACCCCAGATGTCGGCGCCTCGGCCAACCACCGTAACGGTGCCGGCCGCGTCATCGACTGTAACGCTGCCCGGAGCGGCGTTGCCGGTGTAAGAAACTGCCAGCCGGCCGATCGGCTCGGTCAAGTCAAGTGCAGGATCCAGGTCGAGTGAAATATCGGACATGAACGGATCGACGCTGGTGTCATAATCAAACGGCGTCTCGGTATCATAGATGACCAGTTCGGCTTCGGTGCTGAAGGGCCAGACGCGACCGGTGGTGAGACCGACAATGCCCCCGCTGAGGGCCCGTTCGTCGACACGCCAGTAGTAATTGGTGTCAAAGTCGAGCTTCTCAGGAATAACATAGGAAGCCTCAGACTGAAATCCGCGATAGATGCCCGTTGTGTCTAAGACATCGGCGGCTGCAACTGCATCGGGATCGGTGCCTAAGTAGATAAAATGCTCTGTTGCGCCGTCACCCGGTGTCCATGAAAGTGTGGTCATGCTCCAGATGTCACCAGAGTCACCTATTGCGGGTTGCGGCTGCCAGGCCATCAGGAGATTACCATAGAGCTGCCTCATCTCATCTTCGGTGAAGGCTCTGTCGTAGATGGCCAGATCGTCCATTTCGCCCGCGAGCGGAGGTCCGCCACTGTTGCTGCCGTCGAAGCTGGTCGCTTCGGAGTTAGCAGCGATCAGGCCATAACGGAGGTTGCCTGTGCCGAAGGTTGCGCCTGTTGTAACCGAAGGCTCGGCGAAGCCATCGATATAAATGGTTGCGGTTCCGTTGTCGAACACGCCGGTTACATGGTGCCATTCGGCGTCGTCAACTCGCGTTACGCTGCCGTAGTCAAGCTGGCCGTCGGAACTAAAGAGGTCCCAGCCAACCTGGCCGTCGCCTGCGCCGTTGCCGTTGATCTCCAGACGCCAGTATTCGTTGCGGTCGAACGAGGCGACATACTGGTCGGTTTCAACATCGGTGCGAATCCACGCACTGACGGTGATCTCAGGAATATCTGTGGTTTCATAGGTGAGGTTGGCGACAGCTCCATATCCCTCTGCGCCTAAGTCCAGCACATCGCCGCCGTGGCCGGCCGCGACCTGTGCGCCATTTTTGAGTGCGACATGATTGCCGTTGCCTGACTGATCAAGTGCAACGCCGCCGGAATCGCCGTCAAACGTCCACAGGGCGACAAGGTTCGGGTCGTCCGTTACAGGTAGTACGGGCACGGTGCTGAAACTCCAGACCTGGCCTGTGACCGTCTCTGTGCCGTAGAACTCATCGACGCGCCAGTAGTAGGTTGTGTCCGGCTGCAACTCGCCGGTATCATGGCCAATGTCCGCTACCAGCGGAGCGTCCGCCGCGTTGGCGACCTGATCGGCATCGGTGCCAAAGTACACCTGGTGCATGATGGGGCTGAAGCCGGCAGTCCAACTCAGATTGGCACTGGCGCCAAGAATCTTGCTGCCGTCTTCAATGCTGGGATCGTACGAACTTCTCGGGGGAACCCAGAAGCTCCATGTATCACCGGTTACGACCGTTCCGTCTGCAGCTACATCGTCAACACGCCAGTAGTATGTTGTGTCCTTTTGAAGGTCGGCTGCAAGAACTGACGTTTCGGCCTGGCGCCCCAGAAGCTGATCGGCTCCAAGCTCGGCAGTGGCGCCGAAATACACATCGTGCTCAACCGCGTGGCCTCCGGGGCTCCAGCCCAAGAGGATCGAGACGTCCTCGACGAGGGCGCCAACCGCCGGGTCGGCGGCATAGGACTTGGGCCTAATGGCCAGCTCGGCGATCTCGTTGGGATCCAGCACTCGGCTGTAGATTCGAACGTCGTCAAGCTCTCCGGCGAGAAGCCGGCCGCCGGAGGAGCCATCATTGCCCATGTTGACAACGTTATCCTCAGTGAGGTTGAAGATGTTGGCGCTGCCGCCGCCCTGGTATGTCTCTTCCGCGCCGTCGAGGTAGAGAAGGGTGTCCGGAGGTCGCAGGGCGCCGCCTTCGGCTCCGGGCTCCGTGGTCTGCACAATATGGTGCCATTCACCATCGTTGATGGTGGTAGCACCCTGAAGATTACCGTTGCCGTGCTCGGCACGCAATCTGCCTGCGTTGATGCGGAAGGATTGGCGTTGACCGCCTACGCCGGTACCATCGCTGCTGCCCCAGGTCACAAATGCACCCGAGGCGTCCGTTGTCTTAACCCAGAAAGCGATGCTGCATGCCGGGTTGAAAGGATTGTCGGGATCAGTGCGGTCGGCGTTGATGCCCGTATAGCTGGGGACAATGGCGTAGTCACCGCTGCCATCGAGCGACAGAGCGCCGCCGTGCAGTCCGACATCGACGAGATGCGCATCGCCGACGAGCTCCGCATCCCGGCCTTTGGCCGACGAGTCGCTGGCATCGCCGTCGAACTGCCACCAGCCTTCGAGGGCTGGATCGTCATCCAAGCCGGCGGGGCTGACGGCTGTCATACCCAGCACCAAAATAAAAGACATTAAATAAATCAGTTTCCTGGACATAATCTTGTCCTCCTTCTAAAAAAATTGGAATTATGAAATAGCCGCGATTTGGTCACACACCAAAACACGCTATGTCTCAAACAAGCACCATTGCGATCACCAATAATGCCTGTCGGAGACAACTTTGAAAAACGAAACAACGGATTACTCTGCGCACCTTCAGCAGACTCAGCCTGGTTTGGATAAATAGAACACTGTGCTTTTACCTTACCTCCTTCCTTCCAGGACCCGGTATGAGCCACCACCTGAGGTACGAAGCTATCAACTCGATCACGCAAAAACTTTGCCGCGAGCCTGTGCCATCGCATTACAACTCCTCCACCGAAAAGCTTGCAAAACACCTCAAAAATGCGAAACCTCGAAAACTACAAGCTTCACTAAACTCTATATTTTACCAGAATAAATGCTCCGTAGTCAAGAAAAAACATGGAAAAGCCAAAATATCGGCACTTCAAGCGAGTCCAGACTGACTTGCCAACATTTGGCATTTTGGGGTATCTACTTTATTTGATCTCGACAATCAGCGATGATTGTTAGGTTTCGCCTGCGTTATTTCGTTGGTTTGTGAGCCAGGGGGGCAGAAATGCGGGCGCGCGCAAGCGGGGCCCATGCCGAAATTGTCGGCACAGGCCCCGAATTGATTCAAATCCTGATCCTCATTATAACGTAAGCGGCTCCTACCGGCCGGCAGCATCCCTGGACCGATAGAGCCGGATATCGTCAAAATACATCGTGCCCGAACCACCGGTCGTCGTCATGCCGCTCTTTGAACCCAGACCGATGGCGATCTTGTCAACGTCGGTCAGGTTGACGCCTTGATCGACGATGGTTTGCAGGGGGATGACCCACTCTGTCCAGATGTCAATATTCGCCGCGGCTGGATCGTCGTGGACCACCACAGCAGGCGCGCCGCCGGCATTGGAGACCTCCACATAGAGCGGCTCGGCGGCATTGCTGGCTATCCCGATGTCCTGATTCGCCCACTGCGGGCCAACCGTGCCGGTAGTCCTGACATTCGAGAACCTGGCCTCGCCAACAGCATTGTTATTGTGGCTGGTCAGCGCCAGGCCTACGTAAACATTCGAAGTCATCGAGATATTCTGCGGATTCCAGGCCATGGGAGTCCACGCCGTTCCGTTGCTGGAATAGTAACCTCTGAAGTTGCCGGCGATATCACGTTCCAGTTTCACCCAGAACGGCGCCGTGACAGCCTGCTGTTCATCTGTCGCCACACTGCTGTCGCTCGTGGCGCCGGCATCGGTGTCCGTCCGGGCCTGGAATCGGCAGCCGTTCGTGGGCGTGCCGTCGGTGTTGGTGGGCGTGATGTAAACTGCGGCAAACTTCGAGCCAGGATCGAGCGTCTCGCGAATCATCACCCCGGCCTTGGCCCAGTTGTTCGTATTTTCGACGCTAAGAATCTGTGCCTCTATCGAGCCTACGCCAGTGAGCGTCTTGAAGGCATAGTGAAACTCGTCGGCTTCGTTCCAGATATCTGCACCCGTCGCGGTTATCGCGTAGGCGCCAACCTGGTCTTCTGTGAAGCTGCCGGCAGACGCCGCCTGACCCTGGAACCAGATCGACAATTCTTCGACGCCTTCCTCGGTCCAGTCGCGCTGAGCCGTCAGCGCCAGAGTCGCCTCTGAATTCGTTACACCAGCCGTGTTGTCGTAGGAGACCGGCATTGACTGAGAACCGCCATGAACAACCGTCTGCTCGGCATACGGCGGCAGCACATAGCCTACCTGTAAACCGTTGTCAGTAACGCCAAAGCCATCGATCCAGGCCTGCCAGATGGCTTCGCCGGCCGAGTCGTCGTCTGTATAGTCTTCAAAATCCTCCACGACAAAGAAATCGCCCGTCGTGAAGCTCCAGACGTTGCCGAGCCACGGACTGTCGGCGTTCGTGCCGTTGACTTCATCGATCCGCCAGTAGTAAGCGGTTTCCAAGGCAAGTTTGCCGGGATCATAGCTCTCATCACCGAGCGCCCTGGTCCCCCCATACTCGGGCGCAGTCTTGGCGGCATTCTTCACGGCATCGGCATCCATGCCGAAGTACACCTCGTGCGAAGCGGCAAGTGCTCCCGGATTCCAGCCAAGAATCGCTGTAGGCTCCACGCCAACAGCGCCGTTAGACGGATTCGGACTCCCGACGGCGCCCTGCGTTGTGAAGCTCCAGACGTCGCCTTTGTACGTATCGACGGCATCAAACTCATCGACACGCCAGTAATAGGTCCTGGCCAATTTAAGCGGGCCGGGATCATAGGTCGCGACCCCCTGGGGGAGACCCCCGGCGGCGTTGCTGACCGTATCAAAGTCGTCGCCGAAGTAAACGGTGTGCACTTTCGCGCTGAAACCCAGCGTCCAGCCAAGCACTGCATTCAACTCGACAGATTCGGCGCCATCGGCCGGGTCGGGTGCATAAGCGGTCTTCGGCGGGACCGAAAAGCTCCAGACGGGGCCTTTCCACGGACTGTTCGGCTCGGCCTCATTGACCTCATCGATTCGCCAGTAATAGGTTGTTCCGGGAACAAGGCCGTCCGGGTAAGCAAATCCCGGGAATCCGGCGATAAACATTGTCGTGGCTTGATTGATCCTGAAGGTCTCGCCGAGGCCCTCGCTTACGTCGTCAATATCGTCGCCCAAATACACATCGTGTGAAACGGTAAAATCTCCCGGCGACCAGTTCAGAGTCACCCATGTGTCCTCGATTATGGCGCCGTCAGCCGGGACCGGACCCATGGCATACGGATAAGCTTCACCTTTCATAGCAGCCTGAACGTTTGCCGCCGATAGCGCCTCGTTGTAAATCCTCACATCATCGATTAGACCATCCCATCCTCCGCCGTCATCTTTACAACCCTGGCCAACAATCAATTTGGTCACACCGGTTATGGTGCCGGTAGTCCCTGCATCGTTGCCCCTTGGTGTGTCCAGCTCTCCGTCAATGTACAACAGCAATTCATTTCCACTGCTCCAGACCATCGCAACGTGCTGCCACTCGGTGGTCTGGGTATTGTCCGAACCCTCGTAAGCCTGATGACCGCCGGTCGAGTCCAGTGCCATTTTGATCAGGTTCGAGCCGTCCGGCCAGGCCCAACTGGCTGCATCATAGCGGAAGTTCCTGTTGTCGCCGCCGGCGGGATCCTCGAAGATGACAAAGCCCTTGTCAGTGCCGACCACGTCGGACTTGATCCAGAGACAAATCGTTATCGCGTCCAGACCGTTGATGTAGTCCCCGGCCGTTTCGTCGATGACGCGATCGCCACCGCCGCCCAAGTCCAGGGCGCCGCCTGTCTTACCGGCTACCCACGCGGCATTGCCTTCCAGCGTGCCGTCGTACCCGTTGCCGCTTGAGTCATGGGCCGTGGTCCCGGATCCATCATCAAAATCCCAGTGAAGAATCAGATCCCCTGAGGCATTGGCCGCCATGCTTACGACCACAAAGAGAGAGATCAGACAAAACAGTCTTCTACACATAATAATCCTCCTTCTTCCAAGAAAAGATTAACATAAAGCGACCTGCAACGGTCGCTGATCTTCTATAATTAAAATGCAAAAAGCAAAGTGCAAAATGACACGTAAGTGTCATACTGAGGCGAAGCCGAAGTATCTGGCCGGCGGCAACATTCCCGATGCACGTCTATCGGGGTTCGCTTCGCTCAGAACGCCTGAAAAGCGGCGTTTTGATTTTTTAGTTTTGCTCTTTGATCTTCCTGCGCCTCCCTGCCTCGAAAGCCTGAGAATAACAAGGATTTTGGTCAATGAAAGACCGGGAAATCCATGAATTCCAACATCTTTTGTACCAAATCAGCGACCTTCACGTCAAGGAAAAACCCGGACCAGGTTATGCGCCGTCCATGCTGAGATGGAACAGGAACGCCTCAAGAACGAGTGTTTCTCGGCAACCTCACAGTTCCAAACGCGCAAACCGTCTTGGTAATTTCTCGGATCCCGGATATCGGTGGATGGAAAACGTTCGGCTGCGCCATAAAACTGGGGAGAATAGCTAAAATCGCAATATTGGGTGATTTCTATGCTATTCCATAAGTTGACATAGATAGAAGAGCTAAAAAAAGCCAATTAAGAGGAGTGGGAATTTGGCATTTTAAGATAGACGCACCGGCACAATCTTAGTATAATAGTTGAGCTGGGCAAATTACGTCAGATGAGAGAACAAAAAAAGTTGGAATTTCTTTATTTTCTCATTGACTTGAAAAAAGATAAGTGGTAAACTTGGTGAATCGGCAGAGTGTTTGATTGCACAATGCCAGCCGCGTTCGCGGCGGAACTTTGTCTTGGCAGCACTGGATTTGTATGCCGGACCAAGAGTGAGGACAGTGACGGTAAGGAGATGATGAAAAGGAATTGCAGTATTCCACTCCGTACACAACCTCCACTTTTTTAACCTTACCGGCTGATTTTAGCTCATTAGCCGGAAAAATGCTGAGTTGTTGAACATGCTCGGCACTGTCGGCTCTAACGGAGAAGATGCCGAGAGAACAGGGGCCAAAAAACGGGGCGTTCTCAATACCAACGGATTGACACGGCAAGAGAAGTCGCTGCGCAGATAGCGCAGCGAAGAGATTGCTGTCGGAAGATGGCTTTTGGGGGGGGAAAGAAATGATGAAAAGAACATTAATAACAACCTGGATAGTGGCGGCAACGTTGTTTGGAGTGGCGGGAGTTGTCAAAGCGGTGCAACCTGCCAAAACCAGCAACAACGCTAAGCCGTTCGTCCACATATCCACCAGTCCGGATGAGCTTGACCTTGGCAGTGCTGCAGGCCCGGGCTTCTACAACGTGCCAAAGGCTTTAACGGTTAATGTGGAATCCAACTGCGTGCACGGCCCAATTACGATTTCCGCGACGAAGCTCAGGCGACGCCTCGGCGGCGGCGAAATAACGCCCGACCGCATTTTCGTCAGGACGTATGGAACAGGCGGATTTGTCCCGATGGAAAGGCCTGTGGTGATATCCCAACCTAAGGCCGGCTCGCACAAAATCGTGCTTGACGTACAGGTGCTGACGGGTTTCAGGGACAGAGCGGGAGGTTACAAGGGAGCGTTCACAGTTACCGTGATGCCGCCGGTTTGATTTGAGAGAGAACAAGTGATGAAAACGACAGGAAGGATTCGGTTTTCGATATTATCAGTCATTATATATGCCCAGGATTGTGGATAGATGTTTTGTCCAAAACTGAAGACCCCCTTCCTTAGAAAGAGGATGCGGGAGAAAGGAGGTGTGTGAGGTAGTGAAAAACTGGTAAGTCGCAGGCAAAAGGATGCTTGCGAGTCGCTGAAAGAAGCTGGCCTGCTTTTGAGGCGACCGAGCGATTGAAGAAACGACGATTGGAAATCGGAAATTCGATGAAATCGCAACCTCATGAGGCCTCGGCTCGGCGGCACGGCGGGCACACTCGCCAGAGCCGGTAAAACAGGTTTTCGGCCCGTTAATTGTGGCTCAGGCTTCTATTAGGTCTGGGCGTGAAGAACCTTGATTAGCTCTGGAGGCTATTACCGGCCTCCTTGGAGCGAATGCTATGAAGAGGGAAATGAAAATGATAAAAAGAACTTTGATTGCGATTGCAGTTGTAGCTTTACTGGCGACTTCGACGCAGGCGTTAGGCCCTGACCCTCACACTGGTACTTTCGATAAGCAGTCGAGCATAAAGGTCAACATCATGGAGATGGACATTGGCTGGCCCTTTGAGTACAAAGCGCTTGATCTGTGCGCCATTCCCGTGTACATGCACGTTGGCTACTTTGTGCAGGTCTTCGAATGCCACAAGAGAAAGATCAAGCTGCAGCAAGTTGACTGCGGCGACATTGGCCAGGGTAGTGGCGATTGGCCCTGCTACCATGACTGTGAAGATGTCAAGATCAGAGCCAACTTCGAGGTCAAACTCGGCCTCAATAAGGCAACAAATGATAGCGGCGTCATCGACAAGTGGGATACTTACTTCGATGGTGCCGACGTCGTTGCCGGCGATGGTGACTGGCACACAGTAACAGTCTGCGTCAAGGCCTGGAAGGCCCGCTTGCAGAAGCACTCACCCGGCCAAGAGGTACAGGTTGGTACAGTTACTGTTACAGTAAAGCCCAACGTTTAGTCAGAGCACACTCTTTCGTAAGAAAGAGAAAGTGAAGTCAATAGGGAGGGATGGAGAAAATTCATCCCTCCCTATGTTTTTATTTATAAGAGCGTGTGTGAGAACTCTTGTACGTGTTTAGCCGGACAAGGGATATGCGACCCGGCTGTCATTGCGACCGGAGTCCCGCCGTCAGGCGTCCCTTGCGGGACAACGCCAGTTGGGACCCATTCGACAAGCTCAGAGCTTGCCCTGAGCTTGTCGAACGGGGCAGGCTGCGTGGAGAAATCGATTCTCAATAGATCTCTCCATTCCGCCTTCGGCTCCAGTCGAGATGACGATTGGGTGTCCGCCTTCGGCTCCAGTCGAGATGACGATTGGGTGGCAGCCTCATCCTGATTGTCGTTTATCGGGATGGGGATGGCTGACTCACGCTAAACACGTACGAACTCCTGGTTCTCACTCTTGTCATGAGCTGTTATGAGGATAGGTATTTGCTATGCCGATTATATCGACTGGAGTTTTCGATACAAACCGGCTGTGTATTGGAATACTGAAACTGTCCGCTTTAATACATTCGTAATGATTCTTATCGGAACTAAAGGCGCCGGGCCCCAATGTGATAACAAATTGGGATAATTGGGCAATTTAGGCTTGACATAAAGAAGGGAAGTTGGTAAAATTGATAACATGCTTTAACAGGCATACGTATATTAAGAGGGAATGGTTTCATCGGAGGCAGAGACATTAAGATAACCAGAGAGGACGGAATTGCCGACAGGTGGCCCTCACGGGGATTTACAAGGACATACGCCTGTTACAAATGTGTCGGAAAGTGATGGAGTGACGTTCGAGGATTTTGAAACTGTTAGCAATCTAAAATGTATCGTTTTGGTTTCTTGTTGGGAGGTGTCAAATGGGAATTGGAAATAACAGAATGGATTCCAGCCTTCAAGGCTGTCGGACAAACGAGCGCGGCAATAGCCGGGGTGGTCAATTCGTCAAAAACGGTGCTCTTAAGGGCCCCGGATTGACATGGATTGTCGCAATTGGCATAGCTTTAGTTGTATCTTCCATGCCCGCGTTTGGCCAGTTCACGGTCCAACCTATGAAAGTGGAACTCCAGATACGCCCCGGCAGGAGGGCCGTACGAGCCATCGAGATTCAAAGCCTCGATCCGAACAACACCCATATATTAGATTTGTCGGTTGTCGATCTGACCCAGAATGTGGATGGGGGCTGGCAGATTATTGAACCCAATGAAGATTTGACAGATCCCAACTCATCAAACTTTGGCATCGTCAGGTCAAAGCTGGCCTCCTGCAGGCAGGGGCTGAAGCTAAATCTCACTTCCATTACGCTTGGTCCAAACGAACGGCTCCCAGTGGAAATTAATCTGGCAATTCCGCGTACGAACAGCGGATTCCTCTGTGCCGGGATCGTTGTTGCGGTAAGACCCAGGGTGGATGCAGAGGTTGCTTTCGTCCTGAGATATATGGTTCCCGTTCTCGTTGAGATAGAAGGCCGGGCGAGGCGGTCCAAGGTGACGGCCACTGATATGGGATTGGAGTTCATTCCAGCCGTCGGGCAGAGACCTGCCACGACGCTGCTCACACTGAATATTCAAAACGACGGCATGACTTTTCCACGGGTCAGGCCCGTGGCGAGAATCTGGTCCTGGTCGGCAGGACACTGGCGCGTGATTAAGACGACGGCATTCCAGGACATCGCCTCAGACATCGGCATCATCCCGGGAGCCAAATTGGAGTTGAAAACCGACCTCAAGAAGGCCCTGCCTCGTGGGAAATACAAAATAGCCGGAGTCCCCTACGTTGACGGCAAGCGCACAAGAAGGGTGGAAAAAGAGATAGATTTTATCGGGGACCCGAGTGTCACCACGGTCGCTGCCGACACACCGCTCGACCTGAGGCCGGAGGAGCTTATGGTAGAGTGCAGGCCGGGGGCAACTCGCTCACAATTGATAGAAGTTTACAACGGCTCCAATGAGACAGTCAATATTGTGCCGAAGATGGAGTTGCCAAGGGGCCTTGCAAACAAGGTCGTTAACGGCGTCATAGGGATGGATATGGACTGCACGTCGTGGACAAAGATAGAACCTGCGCAGTTCACTCTGCGTGGAGAGGGCGGTCTGCAAAAATTACGGATTACGACATCCGTGCCGGAATCGGCCACGAAGCATCCGTGCTATTATTCGAATTTAAACTTGTGGGCTTCGTATCCCGACGGTCAGAACGCCGGCGTAACAACTGCGAAAGTCTGTGTTCAAAACCCGAAGCTCAGCTCTCCAATCGTGGCCGGTCCGACAAAGCTGCGTTACACCGACTTTGGCGGTTCCAAGTACCTTGTTATTGCCGAATTCGGCAACTACGGATTCATCCACTTTAAGCCCAACAAGGTCAAGGCCGCGGTCACGATGATCGGTTCGACCGTGCCCAGGGCGAGCACATTGCTCACCTCCACAACCGACAAGGGGCTGATGCTGCCGTTCGAGGAAAGGGATTTCTCGGGAGTACTCGATTTTTCCGCCTTGCCCGCCGACCAATACGTTCTTTCGGTGGCTATGGAACATACCCCGGGACAGTGGACACAACCCAGACAGATGGCTATACAGGTCTCCCTCGAGGGAGACAGGAGAGTCGTTAGAACCATAGGAACGCACGAGGAGCTCAAAGAGCCAATACAGGTACAGTGGGGAACACCCCGGTAGAGGGAATTTTAGATTTACATAATGAAAGAGGCTAAATTGCCGATACAAGGCGAAGAGCCGTAAGATTGCCGGTCAACGGCTACAGAAAGGGACATTGACTCATGGTGAGGAAAAGAATCCGTAGAATCTTATCGGGCGGTGCGGTCATCTTCATCGTTCTGTTCTGCACTCTGGACGTTAGCGGCCAGGGGTTCGTGGGAGTAGAGATAAAGTACACTATCTCCGGCTCAACGGGCATCAGTGGCGTAACCATGAAGGGGCTGCTGGATGCATCGGGCCAGACTGTCGAAACCAACCAGGACGGCTACTACAGTGCTATCGTCAAGTACGGCTGGAGCGGCACTGTTACGCCTGTAAAGGAGGGTTACACCTTCGATCCGGGCAGCAAACCGTACCGGCAAGTCACCAGCGACCTGAGTGCTGAGGACTATGTGCCGAGGCCGATAACCTATACGATTTCCGGCAAAGTAGGTAATATGGACGGCGTGGAGCTTAGCGGCCTGCCGGGCAATCCCATCACCGGCAGCAATGGTTCTTACAGCGTAACTGTCGAGCACGGCTGGTTCGGCACGGTAACACCGACGAAAGAGGGTTACACATTCTCGCCATCCAGCAAAGGATACCAGCCCGTCAAGACGAACAAGACCACTGAGAACTATACCCCCGCACCTCTTATGCTGCTGATTACCGGCACAACCGAAGTTGAGGGCGTAGTGATGAAAGGTCTGCCGCGCGACCCGGTTACCGGCAAGGACGGCAGTTACAGCGTCAAAGTCAAGTACGGCTGGATCGGCACCGTAACACCGACAAAAGCAGGATACGAGTTTAGCCCGATTGAGCAGCAATATCCCAGTGTTACAGCCGATTATACCGGTGAGGATTACACGGCAACCGAATTAACGTTCATTGTTTCAGGCACCACCGGTATGGCGGGTGTTCAAATGAAGGGTCTGCCGAATGAACCTTTTACCGACGAGAACGGTTATTACACCGACACCGTACCTTACGGGTACATCGGGACCGTAACGCCGGAGATGGCAGGCTACAGGTTCAATCCGGCCAGCTTGATGCTAACTGCCGTTAAGACTGATATGACCAACCGAACCTTCGATGCGGAAATGATTACTTTGACCATTTCCGGTACGGTTAGCGAAGGCACGAAGAGACTGGATGGCGTTGAAATGAGCGGTCTGCCGGGCAATCCCATAACCGGCAAGGACGGCAGTTACAGCGTCACGGTCGATTTCGGGTGGAGCGGCACGGTAATGCCGATAAAAGACGGTTACAAACTCACACCGGAGACCAAACCGTATGATCCCATCACCAAGGACACCGTCAACCAGAGTTACAGCGCTTCGCTGATAACGTACACTATTTCCGGTAACACCACAGTAGGCAGCGTAACAATGAAAGGTCTGCCGGGCAGAACTGCTGTTATCAGCCGTCCGGACGGCAGTTACAGCGCCACCGTCCCGCACGGCTGGAGCGGCACGATTACGCCGGCAAGAGACGGCCACCAGTTCGAGCCGGCAAACTTGCCGTACGAAAATCATGTCGGGGATCTGCCCAATCAGGACTTCATCTCGACACTCTTACAGCACAAGATTTCCGGCAAGATAACGTCCGATAAGGGAGAGCCGGTCGCAGATGTGACGATATTGGCAGATAACAACGGCGGCCAGGCCACAACCGACGCCAGCGGTACGTTCGAGCTGTTAGCAGATTACGGCTGGACCGGAAACCTGACCCCGATGAAGGACGGCTATACTTTCAGGCCGAGCATAAAACGCCTTCCTCGCGTAACGAGGGATATGCAAAACCAGAGCTTTAGCGCAACGGTAAAGATGTTCTCTATCTCCGGTGAGATTAATATCGGCGGCGTTCCTGTTGAGAACGTAGCGATTACAGCAAGCAACGGCGGAGGCGTCACCAGGACCGACGCCAGGGGCAAGTACAATGTCAAAGTGCCCTTCGGCTGGAGTGGCGACATCACGCCGACAAAACCAGGTATTGGGTTCAATCCGCTCAGTATTCCTTTCGACAACGTGACAACGGACTTTAAGGACGGCCAACCCGTACTACCGAAACAACCACCGGCTCCGGCTGTACCTCCTGTGACGCAGCCCGGGCCGGCACAGCCGACCGCAGTACCGCCAGGGCCGGCACAACCGACGGCGATACCGCCCGGGCCGGCACAGCCGACTGCGATACCGCCTGGGCCGGCGCAGCCGACCGCTCCTGTAGTTGGGCCGCCGAAAACGGCAGAGCAACAACAATTGGATGCACTAAGAGCACGCTTACAGGAACTTGAGCAACAGGCCGGAAGAGCTACGACGCAGCCGCTAACACCGGCAGCGCCTCCGCCGGACCCTTCAACAGCGCTTATCACCAACACGTGGCTCGGAGACGAGCTGGCCGATACGGTGCTCCCGGACATTTCACAACAGGCAGGCATTCCCATTATGACGGATGAGACCGTTAGTGCTCTTATAACCGTCGACGTCAAGAATATGCCGCTCGACAAGGCGCTCGATGTGGTTCTGGCAGGCACGCCGTATGTTGTCCAGAAGACGCCGTATTATTACCTGGTCGCCCCGGCAAGCTTAACAGACACCAAGTTCCCGGTCCTGAGCGAAACGCGCAGTATAACAATGAGCTACATCTCTGCCGAGGCGGCGGTGGGACTGCTGTCCACCGCTTTCAAGCCTTATGCTCAAGCGGAACTCGCCAATCCACCCGGAACCGACACCTACACAGTAGCGGTTACGGCGCCTCCGGTCCTAATGAACCGTATCGTCAAGGAACTCAAACTGTTCGACAGAAAGCCCAAGCAGATTCTGCTCCAGGCGCGCATCGTTGCGATGTCACGCACCGACCTGCTGAATCTGGGTGTCGAGTGGGGTTGGCCCACACTGAAAGCCGGATTTTTCGCCGGCGACAATTACGGACGAGGGGACCCTGTGAGCGATTTCGGCGGCAAATCGCCCTGGGGAATCCAGATGGGGTATTCGCCTGATGTGACTTTCACCAACGCGCTGGAGATGACGCTGAACCTTCTGCAAGTCAACGGCGAGGCCACAATGCTGTCCAGACCTCAGACGATCGCCCAGGACGGCAAAGAAGCGACAATGAAAGTCGTGAACGAAGAGTTCTTCTTCCTGACTGCAGATCTGCCGACCAGCCAGGCCTTCTTCACAAGCTCTCAATTGGAGACAATTGAGTCCGGTACGACGTTGACTATCACGCCGCACATCGGGGACAATAACGATATTATGATGCATGTAAACATCGAGGTCAGTGACAGCATTCCGCGAGGCAGAGACACCGAGCTTCCCATCGTCACCAGGCGGACAGCCACGAACGACGTACTCATCCAGGACGGTGGAACGGTAGCGATGGCGGGTCTGACTCAGAACAGGAGTGTCACGAGCCATAAACGCACCCCGGGCCTGAGCAACCTTCCGTTTATAGGATCGCTGTTCAACAATAAAGACGACTTGACCATGACCCAGGAGGTCGCGGTGTTTGTCACAGCACACATTCTGCGTAACGGCCAGCCGGCGCGGCGGAGTCAGCAACCGCAGAGTTTCCAACCGCAGGGTTTCCAACCGCAGGGACTGCAACCGCGTGGTTTCCAATCCCAGGGGATGCAGCCGGGCTACCGACAGCCGGGCTTCCAATCGCAAGGGATACAACCGGGCTACCAACAGCCAAGCTACCAACAGCCGGGCTACCAGCCGCAAGGGATGCAATCACCTGGTTACCAACCGCAGGGGATGCAACCACAGGGCTACCAGCCGCAGGGCTTCCAATCGCAGGGGCTGCAACCGCGTGGTTTCCAACAGGATGAATTTGGCCGGCAGCCGGCGGGTCAGGCCCCCGTTCAGCCGATGATGCGAAATGACTTTAAGTCCAGTCTTCGAGAAAGCCTGTCGCGTCGTCAGAGATAATATGAAAATATGATTTAAGATGGAGACAAAAGCTGTGAAGCCTACCAGGTACAACACAAGAAACGGCAGTGTGACTATTGTCCTGACGTTGCTTGTGCTTCTGGCTTTGAGCGTAGCCGGATGCGCAAGAAATACGGGCATTCAGGTCCTGCCCATGGGCAACCAACACGTACTTACACTCACCGCCGACGACGTTGTGGAGGTAATGCGAGCAGCAGGCTTTTCTGACATGCAGATTTGGGAGCACGGAACAGCTCTGCGCGACGGCCTGGCACGATCAGGGGCAGTACAAATCAAGATAGGCCAAACAGCGGAGGCCGTCTTTGCTATCAGGGCTGATTCTGTGTATATCACCACTCGCCTGAGAGGCAACTTCATCTACAATGTCAATACTGGTTGGGTACAAGGTGGATAGCTTCCGAGCTTAGCCTCGTGGTCACAACCCGCCAGAGTGCCTGAAAGGCCGGCGAGTATTCCCAGCCGACCCGGCCCCGGCTCAAAACCCAATCGATCATCGTCGCTATTCATGTTGTCTGCGCCCGCTGCGCAAAAGAGCATTGGTGCCGTTCAAAAAAGAAATTGCGAGCAAACAACTGCCAAATTGGCACATACCCCGGAAATTTAACAAGCCGCAACTATTTATTATTTCAGTAGTTACGGCTTCCACCTGTTCGGGCACGCCATTTGCACTTACTGAATATTAGTGTACCTTCTAATGAAATTTCACCGTCGTGGAAAAAGAGGTTAGCTATGAAATTCGACAAATTCACACTGAAGGCCCAGGAGGCACTGGCGACTGCTCAACAAACCGTGCTGGCCAAGTCGCACGTCGTTATGTCGCCGTTGCATCTGTTGAGCGCGGTCTGTGACGACGATGCGGGCGTCGCCGTTGAGATATTGAAAAAGATCGGCGCTAATATTCCACGGATCCGAGAGATGATCGGCAGCGAAGTGGACCGGCTGCCCCAGGGCAAGAGCAGCGATCAGATCATGCCCGATCCGGCGCTGGGCCAGATTGTCCTGGACGCCCAAAACCGGGCCGACAAGATGGGCGACGAATATCTGAGCGTCGAGCATTTGTTCATTTCACTTGCATCGGTACAGAGTGACGCCAAAGAGATTCTCCGGCTCAACTCGATCACGCCGGAACAGATAGAGAGCGCCTTGAAAGAGATTCGCGGGCCGGAAAAAATAACCGACCAAAATCCCGAGGACAAGTACAAGGCATTGGAGCGCTACGGGATCGACCTTCTGGAGATGGCTCGCAAGGGAAAGCTCGATCCGGTCATCGGCCGGGACGAAGAGATACGCCGGTGTATGCAGGTCCTCAACCGGCGAACGAAGAACAATCCGGTGCTGATCGGCGAGCCGGGCGTGGGCAAGACCGCAATTGTCGAAGGCCTCGCCCAGCGAATAATTGCAGGCGATGTCCCCACGGGCCTGAAGAACAAGAGAGTCATCGCTTTGGACATGGGGGCGTTGATCGCAGGCACGAAGTTCAGGGGCGAATTCGAGGACCGGCTCAAAGCCGTGCTCAAAGAGGTCATCGCCGCCGGAGGGCAGATAATACTTTTCATCGATGAGTTGCACACTGTGGTGGGCGCAGGCCAGGCCGAAGGCGCGGTCGATGCAGGCAACCTGTTAAAGCCCTCGCTCGCGCGGGGCGAACTGCGCTGCATCGGCGCTACAACGATTGACGAATATCGAAAGCATGTTGAAAAAGACGCGGCGCTCGAGAGGCGTTTTCAGCCGATTCTGATCGACCCGCCGAACGTGGAAGAAACTATCGCCATCCTTCGAGGGCTAAAAGACCGCTACGACGCCCATCACGGGGTCAGGATTACCGATTCGGCGCTCGTCGCGGCAGCAACTTTGTCAAATCGATATATAACCGACCGCTGGCTGCCGGACAAGGCGATTGATCTGATTGACGAGTCGGCCTCGAAGCTGAGAATTGAGAACGATTCGCTGCCGGCCGAACTCGACGGCATTCGCAGAAAGATTGTTCAGCTCCAAATCGAACGCGAGGCGCTGAAAAAGGAAAGCGACGATGCAAGCAAAGAGCGTTTGGAAAACACCGAAAAGCAGTTAGCAGAGCTGCAGCAGCAGGATGAGAAGCTCACGGCACAGTGGGAAGGCGAAAAGGGTGAAATCGACCAGATAAAAGCTCTCAAACAAGAAATCGAAGATGCCCAAAACCAGTTCGATGAGGCGCAGCGCAGAGGCGAGCTGGAGACCGCCGCCCGTCTGAAATACGAAACCATTACGAACTTGAAAAAAGAGCTGGAAGAAAAGGAGGCCCAGCTTTCCAAATCCGACAGGGCCATAATCCGCAACGAGGTAACCGAGGAGCACATCGCCGAGGTGGTTTCAATGTGGACGTCAATTCCGGTTGCGAGGTTGTTGAGCGGAGAGCGCGAACGCCTGATGAAAATGGAGGATGCAATTCGCCGGCGCGTGGTCGGGCAGAACGAAGCGGTCGCGGCACTGTGTAATGCGGTCCGCAGGAGCCGGTCCGGATTGGGAGATCCGGACAAGCCCATAGGAACATTACTGTTCCTCGGACCCACCGGCGTGGGCAAGACCGAGCTGTCCAAAGCACTCGCGGATTTTCTGTTTAACGATCCGCACGCAATGGTCCGAATCGACATGAGCGAGTTCATGGAGCAGCATTCGGTCTCCCGGCTTATCGGCTCGCCGCCGGGCTACGTCGGCTATGAAGAAGGCGGGCGTCTGACCGAAGCGGTCAGGCGAAAACCATATTCGGTAATCTTGTTGGACGAGATCGAGAAGGCCCATCCGGATATCTTCAATGTGCTGCTCCAGGTCTTCGACGACGGCCGATTGACCGACGGCAAGGGCCGGACCGTGGATTTCAAGAACACCGTCATCATCATGACCAGCAACATCGCAAGCCACCAGATCCAGCAGCTCACCGAGGAATCCGGCGCCGACTGGGAAATCGAGGCCCACGTCAAGGATGCCCTCAAGCAGCTCTTCAAGCCCGAGTTTCTCAATCGGATTGATGAAGTAATTGTATTCCACATGCTCGGCAAGGATGACTTACGGAAGATTGTCGACATCCAACTGGATTATTTGGCCGAGCGTTTGAACGGTCGCAACATAGAGGTCGAATTTACCGACGGCGCCCGCGAACAGATCATGGATGAAGGCTACGACCCCGCCTTCGGCGCACGGCCCCTGAAGCGCACAATCCAGCAGCGATTGGAAAACGCACTCGCGGCCGAACTCTTAGCCGGCAAATTCGCCGACGGCGACAAAATCAAAATCAACGCCGACACCCACAAATTCACTTTCGAGAAGGTGTGAGTCCAACTGCAAGGAGTCTGTCATGCGAGTCCCTCTTTCTTGTGCCGCCACTACGGTTCTGCTCATAGCCTGCATTTCTGTGAGTGTGAGGGCCGAATCGCCCTGGGAATGTCACATTATTGATGACTCATCGCGCGGCGCCGACGGCGTGAAACTGGCGGATGTCAATCGTGACGGATTGATGGACATCACAACCGGCTGGGAGGAAAGTGGTCTCACCAGCGTATATCTGAATCCCGGACCTGCTAAGGCAAAGGAGAAATGGCCCTCTGTAACAACGGGGCGGACGCGGTCGGTCGAAGACGCTGCATTTGTTGACCTGGATCGGGATGGCGCAGTTGACGTAGTTTCATGCTGCGAAGGCAGCACACAAAGCGTGTTTGTGCAATGGGCGCCAAAAAGCAGGGACGATTATCTTCGGGAATCAAAATGGCGCACAGAGGTTATCCCGATCTCAAAAGATATGACACGGTGGATGTTTTGCGTCCCGATGCAGGTGGATCAGCAGCTCGGCGTGGATCTGGTCGCCGGCTCCAAAGAACCCAACGCACAGATCGGCTGGTTCGAGGCGCCCGAAGATGCCCGCAACCTCATGGCGTACCGATGGCACACCATCGGCCCCGCCGGATGGATCATGTCGCTAAAGAGCGTGGACATGGACGCCGACGGCGACCTCGACATCCTGACCTCGGACAGAAAAGGCCCAATGCGGGGATGCCGATGGCTGGAGAATCCCGGAGCCGGAGAGGCACAAAAAAAGAGCTGGCCCAACCATTTCATAGGCTGCCGGGACAGGGAGGTAATGTTTCTGACCGTCGCCGACATTGATGAGGATGGCTTGCAGGACGTCCTGGTCACAGCCAATTTCCAGAAGGGCAGCGAGATAGTTATACTTCGCCGGCTCGACACCCGGGGGAAGTCCTGGAAAAGTTATGTAATCCCATATCCCGACCAAACCGGCACAGCCAAAGCAGTCCTCGTTGCCGACATCGACCGGGACGGCAGGAAGGACATTGTATTTAGCTGCGAGAACGCTAAGGCCCCGAAGTCGGGCCTGATGTGGATGTCCCACACGAAGGGAGTATTCGAGGGAGATTGGCAGGCCCACGACATCAGCGGCCCCAAAGGAATCAAATACGACCGGATGGAACTGCTGGACGTCGATGAGGATGGCGACCTCGACATTCTCGCCTGCGAGGAGCGCGAGAACGGCAAAGGTCTGGGCCTGTTCTGGTACGAGAATCCGCACAAAGGAAAGTAGGGCGTGCTAAGCCTATCGGAAAACTGTTGAATTTGAGAACAAATCACAGTATTATAGGATTTATGGTGTGCAGTAGTATCTCAGAGAAGTAGGCTTCGGCCGGGTATTTGACGGAAAGGGTTCCTGATGAGCGAAGACCATAGAATCAACCACCAGCAGGCAGAGCACGCCGGCGATGAGGTTAGCGACCTGTTGGACGGCATAGGCGATAGAATCGACGAGACAGTGGAGAGTATTGCCGACCTGGCCGAGGCAGTAGAGGGGGTTAACGGCGAGATTACTTCGCTATTGGACGACCTGAGAATCATACAGAGCAAGATAGAACCGAAAAACAGGGACAAGCTCGAGCCCCTGATCGATCAGCTCGAAGGTGTATCGAGAGAGCTTCAGACCGCTCAGTGGACGATGGACTGTACATCGGAAGATTTTCTGGAGGACACTAATTTTGAGGAGCTTTTCGAGCAGCAGACCGACAGCTCTGCCTAACAATCAGAAAAGACTTTAAACGCGGGCATTCCACCCTTAGAGATTCATCGGGATGCCGCGGTCGCGGAGGTATTCCTTCATCTGCCTTATGTTGTAGTTCCCGAAGTGTGTTATCGACGCCATCAGCACCGCGTCGGCATTCCCATCGACAATCGCGTCGTATAGATGGTCGAGCTTTCCCGCCCCGCCGGACGCAATCACAGGTATATTGACCGCGTCGGTAATCGCTTTGTTTAACTCATTGTCGTAGCCAGCTTTCGTGCCGTCGGCGTCCATGCTTGTCAGCAGTATCTCACCGGCGCCCAATTGTTCGCCTCGTGCCGCCCACTCGACGGCGTCGATATCCGTCGGCTCGGTGCCGGCCTTTACAGTCACATGCCATTTGCCCGGCCGGTCCTTCGATCTGCGGGCGTCTATCGCCAACACAACGCACTGGTTGCCAAAACGCTTTGCCGCCTCGGCCAGCAGATCGGGATTCTCAACCGCAGCGGTGTTGACCGAGACTTTTTCGGCCCCGCTTCGCAGCAGTGTATCCATCTGCTCGACCGTGCTTATGCCGCCGCCTACGGTAAACGGAATGAAGACATTCTCGGCGACCTTTTCGACCAGTTCCACAATAGTCTTGCGCGAGCGAATCGTAGCGGTTATATCGAGAAACACAAGCTCATCGGCGCCTTCATCGCTGTACCTTGCGCCCAGCTCAACCGGATCGCCGGCGTCGCGCAGGTTCAGGAAATTGACGCCCTTTACCACACGGTTATCTTTAACGTCCAGACAGGGAATAATTCTTCTGGTCAACATTTTTCGACTTCCCGCTTACAGATTGCATGGAAATTCTTCAGCACTTCCAGGCCGTGGTTGCCGCTCTTTTCCGGATGGAACTGCACGCCGTACACGTTTGCTTTCTGCACCGATGCGACCAGGTCAAAGCCGTAATCGGTGTAGGCGATCTTTGCCTGATCGTCGCTGACCTTCGCGCAGTAGGAATGTGCGAAGTAGAAGTGCCTCTTCTCGCCGAGCCCCGTGAACAGGTCCATATCGCCGGGCAAGTCCATCAAATTCCACCCCATGTGCGGGATCACCCTTCCGGGCGGGATCGGCTCGACTTTGCCCGATACGAGGCCAAGCCCCCGGTGCGTGCCGTATTCGCAGCTTTCATCGAACAGCATCTGGTAGCCCACGCAGATGCCGAGCAAAGGCTTACCGGCGGCGGCAAGCTCCTTTATCAGCCCCCCGAGCGGCCCCAGAGCATTGATAGCGTACCCAAAAGCCGCCACACCCGGCAGAACCAGCCCCCAGGCGTCCTCGACGACCTTAGGATCGCAGCTTAGCTCGGCCTCAAAGCCGAGGTGGCGAAACGCCCCGCAGACGCTCCTGACATTTCCTATGTTGTAATCGATAACAACTATCATAATTTGCTGCTTACCATTGAAAAAAGCAGCTTGGTTCAAATAAGTCAGATTCCGGATAACATTGCTTTGAGGCTCCATAGCGTGTGGCAGCCTCAAATCCAAAGGATTTGGGGATGGTGGCGCTGCTTTTGGAGCTTTGCCATCCCCAAGCTGCGCTTGAGGCTGCCACCCGGTATTAAACCAGGCCAAAAAAGCAGCAATAAGCTGCCGAAAAGCGCAAATAATATATCATAAATCGCCGATAGTAAATAGTAAATGTGCGGCATAATAGCATATCTCGGTAAAAAGCCGGCCCAACCGGTCCTAATCGAGGGCTTGAAACGGCTGGAATATCGCGGCTACGATTCGGCCGGCGTGGCGCTGCTGGGCAGCGGTGCGATAAGGGTCCAAAAGACCGGCGGCAGAATCAGCGCTCTTGAGCAGATTCTGGATGAACCCAATGCCGCCGAGACGTTCGGCATCGGACACACCCGCTGGGCCACCCACGGCGAGCCGAACACGGTCAACGCACATCCACATCTGGACTTCACCGGCAAGATCGCCGTCGTTCACAACGGCATCATAGAGAACTACGGCACGCTCAAAACATGGCTGCAAAGCGAAGGAACCGAATTCGCAAGCGAAACCGACACCGAAGTCATCACGGCCCTGATCGGCTACTTTTACGCTAAGTGCAACGAGAACGAAGGACAACTCAACGGGCAGAACAAATTCGAATGGGCCGTCCAGCAAGCTCTGCGCGAAGTGCACGGCACGTTCGGGCTTGCTATTGTCTGCTCTGATTTTCCCGACATGTTGATCGGCGCCAAAAAGGGAAGCCCCCTGATCCTGGGAGTCGGCGACAACGAATACATCCTCGCCTCGGATGCAGCCGCAATTGTCGAGCATACCCAGCAGGCGATTTATCTCTCTGACAACGAAATGGTCACGATAGGCCCGGACGGCTTCCATACAAAAACCATCGATAATGTCACCGTCAGCAAAGACCTCACCGAGATCGAATTCTCATTGGAGCAGATCGAACTGGGCGGCTTCGAGCACCACATGCTCAAAGAGATATTCGAGCAGCCAAAGGCCCTGCAAACCTGCATGGGGGGTCGAATCGACCGCCAGAACCACAGAATCAAGCTCGGCGGCATAGGCTCATACCTGCGCGCACTAACGCGCACCAAACGACTGATCCTGACCGCCTGCGGCACCGCATTCCACGCCGGCCTGGTGGGAGAGTTTCTGTTCGAGCAGTTGGCGCGCATCCCGGCAGAAACCGAATACGCCAGCGAGTTTCGATATCGAAATCCGATCATCGAGGACGGCACAGTCGTCATCGCTATAAGCCAGTCCGGCGAGACGCTCGATACTTTCGCCGCGGTCCAGGAAGCCAAGCAGCGAGGAGCAACGGTGCTCGGCATCGTAAACGTCGTCGGCTCGTCCATCGCCCGCGAAACCGACGCGGGGATATACCTGCACGCAGGCCCTGAGATCGGCGTTGCCAGCACAAAGGCCTTCACGGGCCAGGTGGCGGTCCTGACAATGTTAGCTATCGAATTGGGCAGAAGAAGACACATCAGCAGCGATCAGGCCGACAAGCACGTCGATGAATTGGCACAGATTCCCGATAAGATAAACACCATCCTCACGCAGTCCGAGCGGATCAAAGAAATCGCAGCCGCAAATATCGATAAGGACAACTGGCTGTTCCTGGGCAGAGGCTTTAATTACCCGGTTGCGCTCGAAGGCGCTTTGAAGCTGAAGGAGATAAGCTACATCCACGCCGAGGGCCTGCCCGCCGCGGAGATGAAGCACGGCCCGATTGCGTTGATTGCCGACGGCATGCCGGCCGTGTTCGTCGCCACAGCCGGGCCGCAATACGAAAAGATAATGGGCAACATCGCCGAGGTAAAAGCACGAGGCGGCAGGATAATCGTAGTCGCCACCGAAGGCGACGAGAACATCCGCGCCCACGCCGACCATCTAATCACCATCCCCGACGCCCCGGAGCATTTGCAGCCGATGCTGACCGTCGTGCCTTTACAGTTATTAGCCTACCACGCCGCCGTCCTCCGCGGCCAAGACGTTGACAAACCCCGAAACCTCGCCAAGAGCGTCACAGTCGAGTAACGACACGCATTTGCTATTAGCGAATTAGTTAATTAGAAATTGGCGGGGTTGAGCTGATGCGACCGCAATTTTTGGAGATTTCGCGGGTTTGAGAATTCGCAGGACTGGAAAAGTCGAAAGGTTTCGGTTATTGTGAATTTGTATCTTGAATCTGTTTCGAGCTTCGATGTTCTGTTTCGAGTTTATCATCATGGGAATTGGTGAGAATTGCGACAAGACGGCACGGCGGGACTTGCCCGGCGAAAAACAAATGCCTGTTCGTTTTCGGTGGGGCAACTTTCGGCCTGAGCTCAAGTCGAAGGAGCCCCACCCTACGTGGCCCGGCAGGGGATTTACGCTTATTGAACTGCTTGTCGTTATAGCGATCATCGCCCTGCTGCTGGCGGTTCTTATGCCGTCGCTTAGAAAAGTCAGGTCCATCGCGAAACGGGTGGTCTGCGCGCATAACCTCAAGCAAATCAGCCTGGCAGTCGATTTGTACCTTTATTCGAACGACAACACCTATCCGTGTGCGCAGGATCCGCTGCCGACGGGCTATTGGCTTTGGATGGGTCGCGGCTGGCGGAGCTTTGTCGAGCCGCATCTGGGCGGCAATATCGATCCCAACAATCCTTCGGTTCTGTTCTGTCCGCAGGACCGGGAGGCGAAAGACAAGTATGAGGGTACGAGTTATTCCTACTCGCTGGCTTTTTATCACAATCCCGAGCAGATAGCCGATATGAACAGCACGGCCGATACCTACGGGGCGAATTCTCAGCCTTCCATACCGCAACGAAGCATGAATGTTGCCAGGCCTTCGGGCAAGATTCTCATGGGCGAATGGCTCAGCAATCACACACCCATAAACAGAGATGACGGATGGTGGTGCTGGGAAGGTCGTCGCAACTACCTTTTCGTTGACGGCCAGGTCAGCTTGTTGAGGGCCAGGGAAATTCGCCCGGCTCGTGATGGACTGCCGGATGCTAATCTGACCGTCCGGGGGATCAAGGGCGTGGACTGGCCGGCATTGGAATAGAAGAGGAGTTCCGGACAGAAACTGGAACTGAATACCGGGGGGTTATCATGTTATTAGTCGCAAGCGCAAAAGATTCTTGCCGCTCCTTGGTTTTTAGCTGTTGACATATCACATCTGCTGTTATATATAGTGCGCTTTCGTTTAAGTTGAGGAACTTTTCGCTGGATTGGTGTACGGCAGGCTCGGATACCTGTCCAGGTGGTTATAGGTTTCCAGAGTTATCAGATTCTCTTTAGAAGGAGCCTCTTAGAATGGCACAAAAACGAGTATATTTTTTTGGCGGCGGCAAGGCCGAAGGTAATGCGAAAATGAAGGAGCTTCTGGGCGGCAAGGGCGCTAACCTTGCCGAGATGACAAATCTCGGTGTGCCGGTCCCGCCGGGCTTCACTATCGCTACGAAGGTGTGCAGGGAATTCTATAAATCCAAAGGCAAATGGCCGGTAGGTCTCGAGCGGGAGGTCAACAGGAATCTCGCCAAGCTGGAAAAGGCGATGGACGCAACATTGGGCGACCCCGACAAGCCGCTGCTCGTTAGTGTCAGAAGCGGAGCGGCCGTATCGATGCCGGGTATGATGGATACGGTTCTGAATCTCGGACTGAATGACGATGTTATCGAAGGCATTATAAAGAAGACGCGGAATCCCCGGTTCGCGTATGACATCTACCGCCGGTTCATCGACATGTTCGGCGACGTTGTCATGGGCTGCGACCATGAGTACTTCGAAGAGGTAATTCATACCGCCAAGGAAAAAGCCGGAGTCAATCTTGACAACGAGTTAAGTGCGAAGCAATTGGAAGACGTTGTCGCCAAGTACAAGAACGTTTACAAAAAGCACGTCGGAGAATTGTTCCCTCAGGATGGAAAGACTCAGTTGAAACACGCCATCAACGCGGTGTTCGGTTCGTGGAACATCGCTCGTGCGGTCAAGTATCGTCAGCTCAACAATATTACGGGCCTTCTCGGAACAGCCGTGAACGTTCAGGCGATGGTTTTCGGCAACATGGGCAGAGGTTGCGGCACGGGCGTTTGCTTTACGCGCAATCCCAGCACCGGCAAGAAAGAATTTTACGGCGAGTTTCTGATGAACGCCCAGGGCGAAGACGTCGTTGCCGGCATCAGGACGCCGGTGCCGTTGAAGAAATTGGGCAGGGTGATGCCGAAGGCTTACAAGCAGCTTACCGACCTGATGACAAGGTTGGAGAAGCACTACAAGGACATGCAGGATATGGAATTCACTATTCAAAGCAAGGTGCTCTATATCCTCCAGACGCGAACGGGCAAGCGCACCGCCGAAGCGGCGGTCAAGATCGCCGTGGATATGGTCCAGGAAAAGCTCATTCCCAGGAAAGAGGCGGTCAACCGCGTCGAGCCAGAGCAGTTGGATCGTCTGCTTCACCCGCACTTTGATCCCAAGGCAACGCGCAAAGTAATCGCCAAGGGTCTTCCCGCGTCGCCCGGCGCCGCCGTCGGACAGGCCGTATTCACCGCCGACACCGCCGAGGCGTGGAAGGCCAAGGGTAAGAAGGTCGTTCTCATTCGGATAGAAACCAGCCCCGAAGACATCGGCGGCATGGACGCGGCGGTCGGCATTTTGACCGCTCGCGGCGGCATGACAAGCCACGCGGCAGTCGTTGCACGCGGCATGGGTAAATGCTGCGTCGCCGGCGTCGGCTCACTGAACATCAACTACAAAACAAAGAAGCTCACCGTTGACAAACTCACAATCAAGGAAGGCGACTGGATCAGCCTCGACGGCTCGACAGGTGAGCTAATGACCGGGCAGCTTCCTACAGTCGAGCCGAAAATGAGCGGCGACTTCGGCAAGTTCATGGAGATCTGCGACAAGATTCGCAAGCTGGGAGTTCGTACGAACGCCGATACACCTGATGACTCAAAGCGGGCAAGAGAGTTTGGCGCCGAAGGTATCGGTCTTTGCCGGACCGAGCACATGTTCTTCGAGGGTGACCGGATCTGGCCCGTCAGGCAGATAATCCTGGCCGCCGACGATTACGCATTGATGCTCGAGAAGATCGAAGCCGCCGAGACCGTTAAAGAGAAAAAGGCCATCGAAAAAGAAAACGCCGTCGCCAAGAAGCAGTTCGAGGGCGCATTGAAGAAACTGCTGCCGTACCAGCGAAGCGACTTCGAGGGCATCTTCAAGGCGATGGCCGGTTTGCCGGTTACAATTCGCCTGCTCGATCCGCCGTTACACGAGTTCCTGCCGCAGGACAGAGCCAGCCAGGCGGAGATGGCGCTGCGGCTCGGCATCAAGCCCGCCGCCGTCAAGGCAAAGGTCGATCAGTTACACGAGTTCAACCCGATGCTTGGTCATCGCGGCTGCCGGCTGGCTATAACGTATCCGCCGATCTGCCGAATGCAGGCAAGGGCGATCATCGAGGCTGCATTGAACGTCAAGAAGACCGGCAAGGTCGTGCTGCCTGAGATCATGGTCCCACTGGCCGGCGAACTCAAGGAATATAAGCTGGTCAAAGACGAAATCGTCGCCGAGATCAAGAAGGTCTTCAAGGAAAGAAAGGCCAGGATCAGGTACATGATCGGAACGATGATCGAGGTCCCGAGGGCCGCGTTGACGGCCGATGAGATCGCGACCGAAGCGGAATTTTTCAGCTTCGGCACAAACGACCTGACGCAGATGACGATGGGCTTCTCGCGGGACGATGCCGGCAAGTTCTTAGGTGAATACGTCAACAAGGGCATCTATGCGGCAGACCCGTTCCAGCAACTCGACCAGGTCGGCGTCGGAAAATTGGTCGAAATGGGAACCAGGCTCGGCAGAAAGACCAAAAAGAAACTGAAGGTCGGCATCTGCGGCGAGCACGGCGGCGAGCCCAGCAGTATCGACTTCTGCCACCGCGTAGGCATGAATTACGTCTCATGCTCGCCGTTCAGGGTCCCGATAGCAAGACTCTCAGCGGCACAGGCGGCAGTTAGATAATTGACTATTTTCGATTGACTATTGACTATTGCGTATGTCGTATATCGTATGTCGTGCGCTGAGGCTGATAGTATCAGCCGCACTGTCATTCCTGCGAAAGCAGTCCCGTAAGGGACGCCTTACGGCGGAATCCAGATACGAGATACGATTTTGATTGACTATTGATTGTCGATGATTTATAATGGAATGTTGAAAATCGAGGAGAGCCATCGTATCGCCTCTGCGGTACGGCGGACAGCGGTTAATCGGTAAACGGCCTGGCAGGCATCAGCCTGTCAGACCATTTTTTATACCCGCCGCAGCAATATCTCTGTTTGGAAACAGGAAGTATGAACAAGAAGATGTCACTTGCCGATGGCTTCCGGCAGGAAGTTCTCCATTACCCAGAGACCTCCCTGGTAGCCCAGTGCATTAAAAACAATACGTTTACCATCCGGATGCACACAGAGACCAGAATCCCAATAGCCTAGTTTGGGTGTAACAAAAATCTCTCGTGGCTCACCGCCTTCTATAGGAATCTGCCACAGCACAGTATGCCAGTAATCTTTGGGGATGCTCAGGAGCACGCTCTTTCCGTCGGATGACCAGGCAACACATCTGAATCCCTCCATTTCATCGTGGGGTGGCTTCCAGTCCCGAGGCAACAACTCCCGAATTTGTTTATTCTCAACAGTAACGATCTTCAACTGTGAAGGAGAATTAGGGTCAGCATGGGCAATAGCTACCTTCTTTCCGTCAGGCGACAAGTCCCAGCATCTCAAGCCAGCCGGTTGGAATTCAGATATTTTCTCTTCCTGGTCGGTTTCCAGGTTCCTAACCAACAATGACCCCCACCCGCTTGTGTAGAAAAGAGATTTTCCATCTGGGGACAGCTCAGCTCGCCATGGCCTACTTTCACTTTGCATAAGAACACTGCTCTGGCCTGTTTTGATGTCGACCTTGTAGACTCTCCTGGGCAAAGGCTGATCAGGCCAGCGCACTGAGAAGTGAGTTGCAAGAAGAGACTGTCCGTCAGGAGACCATGTGAGCCAGCGAATCGGTGGAAGATTCGGATCGAGTACACGTTCCTGTCCAGTTGCCAGAGAGCGAATGTGAATGTTTTTGGGTCCCTTCGCACAGTATGCCAGGTGTTGTCCGTCAGGTGACCATGCCGGGCAACCGTATAGGCCGGGTTGAACCGGTTTTAGTTCTTCCAAGACTTTTCCTGTTTTTATGTCGATACCGAGGGTGTAAACATTGCCCATATACCAGGAACGATTGTAGTAGTAGTCACCGTTCAGCGTGAAACCTACTGGGGAACCAATGTCTATATTCTTGTATGCCAGCCGAGCCTGGCCTTGTGGTTTGCCATCAGCCATAGGTTGAAGCCACGCATCGCACTTGCCAGTACGTTCACTCGTAAACAAGATGTGTTGACCGTCCGGCGCCCAGCCCAATAGCTTTGCCTTGGGGTGATCTTCTACACGTACCTCATGACCGGTCTCAGTTGAAAAGACAAAGAGATCATATTTTGCACTCCCGGTCGGTTCCGGAGTTTCGACATTGTACGCAACAAAGCGGCCATCCGGTGAAAGATCAACCACACCATGGTAATATATGGGTCCTTGGGAGACATGGGGAGTGCTTTGGACTGATCCATCTTCGATGGTCACCCAAACAAATTCCGGCTCATCCTTCTCGTCAAACCGAATCCCTAGAATGCGTTTTCCGTCCGGCGACCAGTCTTTGGGCCAGATATTCTCACCGGTTTGAACGATTCGGCGTTGAGAACCGTCCAGATTGATAATCTGTAATTGATGATTCTTTTCTTTGCCGTCATACCAATAGTAGGCAACTGTCTTGCCGTCCGGAGACATAACTGGTTCATGTGCACGGTAACCTTTTTGTGCTTGCTCCACCAGAAACTGTCTCTTCCCGGTGGATAATTCGCGGATTGCAATCGCGTTGTTAGGATCATAATAGCTAATGTCGCAAACATACCTTCCATTGGGTGAGATCGAGGTCGGCCACCACGTCGTCCCACTTTCCGACACTTGGCGGAGCCCCGTCTTGGTTTCAGGCTTTGCGACTGAGTTTTCCGATGCCTTCGTGTCTTCCGCGTGCGGCAGAGAGACACAGGCAAGGAAAAGGATCAAAACAACGGCCATGGGCGACCATTGATATGAGTTGTTTTTGAATTGTGTAATCATGGCGATTCTCCTTTTCAATTGAGATCTGTTTTCTATAATTCCCGCCATGGCGGGCAAACGGCGCGAGCGTGAGAATCGACGGAGCAGAGCCACTATTGCCCCGCCGTATTCGTGCGATTTCTCCTGGCCCGTTCGCGTGAGCACTAAAGCGTCACAGGCGAGTTCCCGGTCCGTCCGCATCCGATAGAAGGCGAACCAGATGAGCGGATTGAACCAGTGCAGAATCTGCAACAGGCTTGTCAGCCACCCGAGGTAAATGTCACGGCGTTTGAGGTGAGCCAGTTCATGCAGGAAGACGTATCGCATCTCCTCGCGGGTCGCGGTATCGAGCATCTCTCGCGGCAGGAGTAAACGCGGCCGGACAAACCCAAAAAGACCCGGGCTCCTGACCTCGTTGCTCGGGACAACCACCACGAGGCTCTGGACATCCATCTGTGCCTTGCACTCTTCGAAGAGTTCGAGCATCTCCTGGTTCACCAGCGCACGGTCGCGTTTGACGATCCGCCAGAGGGCCAAATCGCTCACAAGAATATACGCCCCGATCACTATTGCGCCGACTGACCAGAGAATCGGCAGGACCGGACGGAATGAGATCGGCAACAATCCCAGTTCGCTCGGCACATTGCCAAGTACCTGCGGTTCACGAGCAGTTTCATCCGGAATTGCGGCTTCGGATTCCGGGACTTGAGTTTCTGTCCGATCGGAAGCGGCGGCGGTCTGTGCCGGCTCATGAATCCCTTGCCGTTCAGTGGTTTCAGATACTTGCAGTCGTTGAACCTGCCGATGCCACGATGGGACTAAATTAAACAGACTCAACCGGCTCGAGGGCGCCCAGGGCAGCACCATACGCAGTAACAACACCAACCAAAGGGCGTGACACCACCGCGGACCCAGCTTGCCGCCAAGCGTTTTCTGAGCTGCCAGAATCAGACAGATTACCACGCTGCCAATCACGGTCGTTTGCAGGAGCCAGTCAAAAAATGGCTGAATAAAGGTCATCATATCTTCCATCCTTATCCCTTTCTTTTCCGGTCGAGGACCTTCTGCAAATCGTCGATCTCCCGGGCTGACAGATCCGCATCTTCAAGGAACGCAGCTAAAGCTGGTTTTGCTGCGCCCTGGTAGACACGCCGAACGAACGACTTAGTCTCAGAGCGGACACACGCCGACTCAGCAACAGCGGCGGAATACCGATAGCGGTAGCCTTCCTCGGTAACCTTGATCGCGCCTTTCTTCACCAGCCTGCTTATCAAGGTCTTGATCGTTCTGGGTTTCCACTTCACCTCGCCTGACAAGACGTTTACAACGTCATTCGCCGTCTGGGGCCCGTGCTCCCACAGCACCTGCATCACTCGCCATTCCGAGTCGGCTATTCTGGGTAATTCTTTTTTCATTGTATTTCTCCATGATTACATTAGTAGTCATTTGCATTGTATTACAAATGTAGTCATCTGGTCAAGGAGAAAAATACAAAGTTTTTCACTTTTCTTAAGAAAACGGCATTTGGGGCTCCATATCAGCGATTATTTTGTCAACTTGATGCACTTTTTTTGACAGTTACAGCAGAACATTGGCGACACCTGAATCGTTTTCATCGTTCGCAATTGGATGAGTTGTCGAGTGAACGGGTGTACGGAGAAGGAGGATTGACGCGCCCACGCACATACGCATCAAGGCATGTAACTCATCCACACATACACCCTCTCACGACGCCGGTGTGAAGCCCTCAACTGCTCTCGGGAGGGTATTGCGGCTGGGCGGGTAAGCTGCTAAAATGTTGTCCGGAAGAAAATTCGTTGCGATCTTTATTTTGGGCAGCGACAGGATTAAGTGCAAATGGAACAGACCGACAATCTAAATATCCGGCAATTCAAGCCGCTGATAACTCCGAATGAACTCAAGAAGGAGTTGCCGGAGACGGAGGGGGCGGCGCGGGTGGTGGCGAATTCGCGGCAGAGTATCCAGGATATCCTCGCTGATAGGGACAAACGCCGCATGGTGATAGCCGGGCCTTGCTCACTGCACGACCGGCAGGCCACGCTCGAATATGCGGGCAGGCTGAGGGAATTGCAGGACGAGATAGGCGAGAAGATTCTGGTGATTATGCGAGCATATTTTGAGAAGCCCCGCACAACGCTGGGCTGGAAAGGTATGCTGTACGATCCCTTTCTGGACAACTCGTACAATATCGAGGAGGGCTTTCGCCGGGCGCGCGGCCTGCTGCTTGCCATAGGGGAGCTGGGACTTCCTACGGCGACCGAATTCCTGGACCCCATCGTTCCACAGTATATGGCCGATTTAGTCTCCTGGGCGGCAATCGGCGCCAGGACCGCCGAGTCGCAAATACATCGTCAGATGGCGAGCGGCCTGTCAATGCCGGTAGGTTTCAAGAATTCCACAGACGGCAACCTGACCGCTGCCGTCGATGCCATCAAAGCCGCTCAAAGCCCTCACTCTTTTATGGGGATAAACACAGACGGGCAGGTCGTCATCGCAGAGACTCGCGGCAACAAGTACGGCCACCTGGTCATGCGCGGCGGCTCCCAAGGCCCGAACTATGGCTCGGAATATGTGGCGTTTGCAGGAGTCTTGCTGCGCAAGGCCGGCGTATCGTGCGGAATCCTAATCGATTGCAGCCACGCCAATTCGGGCAAAGTGCATGAACGGCAGAGAGAAGTGCTGTTTGATGTCGCAGAGCAGGTCAAACAAGGCAACCGCTCGATAGCGGGCGTTATGCTTGAGAGCTTTCTTGCCGAGGGTAACCAGCAGCCGGGCAAACCTGAGAATCTCGAATACGGCGTATCATTGACCGACAAGTGCATCGACTGGAATGAAACTCAAGAACTGATCCGCTATCTCTCAGACACTTTATAGATTTCGTGACCCTCGCCGGGTGAACGTTGGTCTGCCCTAATTCACTTTCTCCCTGCTCGAAGTTTCGCGGAGGGTTCTAAGAGCGCTGAGAAACTTTGGCTGGATTTGATAGCCAAGATTATGAGCTTTATGCACGTCTCGCCACGCTTTTTCATATTCTCCGGTCATGGAATAGGCGGCGGCACGATGCCGGTAAGCCTTGGCGTACTTCGGATTCATTTCAATCGCCGCGGTTTGGTCTGAGATAGCCATGCCGTATTCGCCTTTGACGAAGTGCATACACCCCCGCGTCGAGTACGTACCGGCGTACCTGGGGCTTATCTCAATCGCCCTGGTGTAGTCCGCGATGGCCCAGTCATATTCTTCCATTATGGAGTAGGCATTGCCCCGATTGATATGGACCTCGGCATAGTTAGGCTTTATCTCAATCGCCCGGTTGTAATTGGAAATGGCCCGGCCGTACTCGCCTTTGATGAAATAGACATACCCCCGGTTGGCGTAAATATCGGCATTCCCGGAATCTCTTACAACGGCCTTGTCGTAGTTCGAGATAGCCCGGTCGTACTGGCCCTTCTTGGCGCAGACCGTCCCGCGACTGAAATAATCTGCGGAACTGCGTGTGCACCCGGCAACAGATGCGCAAATGACCATCCCCAACGTTATTAACGTACCCCCGGACGTTTGTTTGTTCTGAACACGCACCATAATCAACCACACTTGTCGCCGGTATTCTCAGAGACAATGATACGCTACTGCGTTTTTCGCTTGGCCTCTTCCATGAGGACATCATAGGCATATCCGGCCCCGAAATCTTTGTTTAGGGATATCTTTCCTTCGAATGTAATAACGTCGCCAACATTGACCTGCTCCTTGGTCGTGATCGTCAAATCGAACTTACCCGAGCCGCTGGTGCCGTCCTGCAAGTGGACCCAGTTCCTGCCCATGATCGCTCGGTTGACTTTTGTGACCTGCCCCTTAATCACAACGGTCTTATCGGCATAGGAATCTTTGTTGGCAAAAAGATCGCCGATTGTTATCCCCCCTTCCGCAGGCTCAACCGAAATCTCCCCCTTCTCAATAAGAGGTTTCATTCGATGAGGCGTACTCATGGACGGCTGACTCGCTGCCGGCTCAGTTGCAGCAGCCGGTGCTTCACCGATGGAAATCCTATCGACAAAATAGATCGTCTCGAACGTTCTCTGCAAATCCTTGCTCTCGAAGTTCTTCATCTCGAGGCCGCCCGCAAAAGAAACCGTCTCTCCGGCCTCTATTTCTCTCTTGGTGATGGCAATCCAATAATCCCTGTCCTTTTCCTTCAGCTTCAAATACGTATAGGCGTTAGTCTGGAGGATCTCCTGAACAACGCCCGTGCGCAGATTGACCCCGGCGCCGGCCTGCTGTTGCGGGTGATCGCTCTGTTGTGGGTGCTCATGCTCGTGCGACTGGACCTGCTGCTGCTTAGGTTCTTGCCCCTTCTGTCGACACGAAAACATGACCAGAGCAATCACAATAGATATTGCCGTCAACGTTAGCTTCATATCGTACACTTCCGAGAATCTCAAATCATCTCCTTCAAACACACACCAGTATAACACATAAACGGCACAAAAACAACCACAGTCCCCCCGGAGACCGTAATTATCTCGAAATCCACGCAAAAACGGGTATTGACGCAAATGAGCGGGCCTGCTACAATTGGTTTTTCGCTGGGGGGACCAGTTGTGGTGAAAGTAGCTCAGTCGGTTAGAGCACCAGATTGTGGATCTGGGGGTCGCGGGTTCGATTCCCGTCTTTCACCCTTTTTCTGAAAGAATCTCGGGGGATACCAGATACTTGGTGCCGGAGAATCGACGGGGCATCGAAAAACGAGAAAAAGGAGAAACGAAATGAAGAAACTCAAGTCCCAATCAAACACCATGCTCATCCATGCCTGGCTGATTCTTGTCGTGATTAGTCTGGCGTGTGCAACCAAAGGAATTGGCGCCGAGCTAAATAAACCGCCAAAAGGATTTAAGGCACTTTTCAACGGCAAAGACCTTACCGGCTGGAAAGGACTGTTGAAAAGGCCGTATGATGATCCGATCGAGCGGGCGGCACTGTGGCCGGCCGAGCTGAAGAAACTGCAACAGGAGGCAGACGAGAACATGCGGGAGCACTGGAAGGTGGTTGACGGTGTGCTGGTCTTTGGCGGCGGTGGACGCAGTCTATGCACAGCAAAAGATTACGGCGATTTCGAGATGTTGGTGGACTGGAAGATCAAGGAAGACGGCGACAGCGGCATTTATCTGAGAGGCTCGCCCCAGGTGCAGATATGGGACACGGCGCTAAAGAACTCTGAGGTCGGTTCGGGAGGTCTGTTCAACAACCAGAACTATCCGAGCAAGCCGGATAAGGTTGCGGACAAGCCCGTCGGCCAGTGGAACACGTTCAGGATCTTCATGATCGGCGAGAAGGTCACTGTGATACTCAACGGTGAGATTGTGGTCGATAACGTAATTATGGAGAACTACTGGGATGAGGACATACCGATTTTCCCGATGGGCCAGATCGAGCTTCAAAATCACGGCAACACACTGTATTTCAGGAACATATTCATCCGTGAGATAGCGAGAGAAAAGGGAACCAACAGGCTGACCAGCGCCGAGAAGAAAAGAGGTTTCACCCGGCTTTTCAACGGCAGGAATTTGAACGGCTGGATCGGCAACAAGCAGGGCTACACGATCAAGGACGGGATCATGATCTGCGATCCGTCCCTCGACAGCAGCGGAAATCTATACACAGAAAAGGAGTACGGCGATTTCGTATTCAGGTTCGAGTTCCGACTGCTGCCGGGAGCCAACAATGGATTAGGGATTCGCACGCCGTTAACGGGCGCTGCGGCATACGCCGGGATGGAGCTGCAGATTCTGGACGACACATCGCCGATATACACCGGATGGCTCAAAGATTATCAACACAACGGCTCGATTTACGGCGTCGTCCCGGCAAAGACCGGGTATTTAAAGCCGGTCGGCGAGTGGAATTACCAGGAGGTCACCGCCAGGGGCAAGCAGATAACGATCAAGCTCAACGATACAACGATTCTCGATGCCGACATCGAAAAGGCCAGCACGCCAAAGACAGTGGACGGCAAGGACCATCCGGGTCTGAAGCGAGATAAAGGCCACATCGGCTTTTGCGGGCACGGCGACCAGGTCGAATTCCGCAACATAAGAGTTAAGGTCCTTGATTGAACAAAACCGACTTCGGGCATAACAGGAAGGAAACGCGTAATGACCAACAGAAGTTATAGGAACGCAAAGCCTGTTACCCGTAGGGAGTTCCTGAAAGGCGCTGCCAGTGCCGCGATTGCGATGCCTGTGATTGTTCCTTCGTCGGTATTTGGCGCCAATGCGCCGAGCAACTGCGTCACCATAGGCTGCATAGGCGTCGGAGGCAAGGGCCGAAGCAACATGAAAAGCTTCAACGGCAACCCCGGCTCCGTGGTGGTCGCGGTATGCGATGTTGACGCGAGCCACAGGGAAAACGCCGGCCAATCGGCGGGGCTGGATGCCGGGTCATCGTATCGTGATTTTCGCGACCTGTTGGCGCGGGACGATATCGATGCGGTTTCGGTCGCCACGCCCGATCACTGGCATGTGCCGGCGTCCATCGCCGCCGTCAGGGCGGGCAAGGACGTGTACTGCGAAAAACCGCTGACTCTGACTATTGCCGAAGGCCGCGAGCTTGCCGACGAGGTAAAACGGTACGGCAGAGTCTTTCAGACAGGCTCGCAACAGCGGTCCGGCAGCGAGTTTCGCAAGGGCTGTGAGCTGGTCGTCAACGGGCGGATAGGCAAGCTGCATACGATGAGAGTAGGAATCTCCGGCAACAATAGAAAGTGTGAGCCGACCTGGATGCCTGAGCCGGTGCCGGAAGGTTTTGACTATGATCTATGGCTGGGGCCTGCCCCGTGGGAACCTTACCATACACAGCGATGCCACTATCAGTTCCGGTTCATTCTGGAATACTCAGGCGGGCAAATGACCAACTGGGGGGCGCACCATCTGGACATCGCCCAGTGGGGCAATCAGGCCGACGATACCGGGCCGGTGGAAATCCGCGGCAAAGGCGAATTCCCCAAGACCGGGCTGTTCACGACGGCAACCAAAGCGGAGGTTGAGTACACTTATGCCAACGGCGTTAAAATGTTTCTTAATAGAGGCGGCGGAACGCGTTTCGAGGGCACAGAGGGATGGGTCTATGTCAACCGGGGCAAAATCGAAGCCGAGCCAAAATCGATTTTGACATCGGTAATAGGCCCCGATGAGACTCATCTATACGAAAGCCGCAACCACACTCAGAACTTCCTCGACTGTATAAAGAGCCGAAAAAACCCGATCTGCAATGCCGAGGTAGGACATCGCTCCAGCACGGTATGCCACTTAGGCAACATCGCAATGATGCTCGACAGGCCGCTCAAGTGGGACCCCAACGCCGAGCAATTCATCGGCGATCCCGAAGCCAACCGCATGACCTGGCGCCCCAGACGTGCACCATATAGACTATAGGAAGCACCAGCGCTGCAAACACAAACCGTAGGGTGGGGCTTGCCCCACCTTCTACCGGGCAGGATGGGCAAATCGCTTGCTTATGCTGTTAATGTAACGCGAATGAATCCGCATGGGCAGGAAACCTGCCCATCCTACGAGTCCAGGTTTTGTCTGAAAAGGCAATTCTGGAGAGCAATGATAAATGAACAAACAGGACGCGCCCCATTTTTTCAAGGAGTATGATTCATGAGTGAGTTCAGTTTCACTATGGATGGCTCTGTCCATTCTGGGCCTATTGTCTACTGTGAAGAAGATCGGAGTGTCGAAATTCCTTGGGAATGGTCAGGAAATCCCAATTATGATATTTGCTTTGCTCCTATAGACTTGAGATGGTTCAATAAAGAGCATCAGCTGAGAATACTCCATAAGCTACTCCTGTGGCTCAAAGATCAAAATATGAAAAGCACCATAGATCTTCCATCAGAAATTGAAATCACAGATCAACCGTGTCGTTGGGCAAATTGCAGTGAGCGAAGGATCAAAGGATCAGCGTATTGCTTACGCCACTATGATTTGAATTTACTGTCTGGATAAAAGAAGTGGGGTAGGCTGGGTAACTCGCTTGCCCATGCTGTTTATGTAATGTGACCTGAACCGCATGGGCAGGAAACCTGCCCATCCTACGAGAACTTTGCACACGAATAATTAGTTGCATCACTTCCCCCAATTCTGTTATGATAGTAGCAGACAAGCATGCTGGCCAGACACATCGGGTCTGGAAGGAAACAGCAGGCTCGGACAATCGTTCTCTGAGAGAAGGACGGCTGATATGCGCAAACGAAATGGTTTCACGCTAATAGAGCTATTGGTTGTTATCGCCGTTATCGCCATTCTCATGGCTTTGCTGCTGCCCGCCCTCAACCGCGCCAAAGAACAAGGCAAACGGGCCGTATGCCTGAATAACGCCAAGACACTCGCTCTGGGATGGATGTTGTATTGTGATGACTTTGACGGCAGGATGCCCAGAGCCGTGGCGGTACAGGATGGAGGCTGGGTCCTGAAACCTCCCGGCAGCAGACCTGTTGACGCACCGAAAGAGACTCAGGTGCAGGCTCTCAAGGACGGTGTGCTGTTCGAGTATATCAAGAAAGTACAGGTGTATCGCTGTCCTGTGGCCAAGAGCTACGAGATGCGCACATACAGTTGCTCGCATTCGATGAACGGCGGGAGTTTCGACGGCGGTCCCGTTGTCGAGAACATATATAAGATCGAGCATCCCGCTCGGCGTATCGTGTTTATAGACGATTTCGGCGAGGACTGGGACGCGGCGTGGGCCGTGCCCTGGAGCAGGCCGGCATGGTGGAATCCGATTCCCGCCCGCCACGGCGCCGGGACGGTCGTTGCCTTCTGTGACGGTCGCTCGGAATGGTGGGCCTGGAAGGACTCGCGCACCATCGAACTGATGGCGGATTGGGAATGGGGAGCAAACGGCGACAATCTCGGTGTTGTGCAGGAGGACAATCCCGACCTGACCCGCGTGCAGAAGGCGATCTGGGGAGAGTTGGGTTATTAGCCCGGGCGCGCGGAACTTCGCTGGGCAAATCCTGGCAGAGAAGAGGATCGGTCCCTATGATTGGAATGGGCGTTCGTAGATTGCCGAGAAAAGGAGTCTCCTTATGAACGCATACAGCAGACGCCCGGAGGGAAAAGGATTTACACTTATCGAACTGCTGGTTGTGATTGCCATCATTGCCCTGTTGATGGGGATATTGATGCCGGCGTTGCAGCGTGTGAGAAAGCAGGCGAGGGCTGCCGCTTGCCAGTCAAATCTAAAGCAATGGGGCGTCGCAGCGGCGTTGTATAGCACGGAGCACGACGGAAAAATGTGGTCAATCCCTGCCGGAGTGGGAGAATGGATGGAAATGTTGCGCGCATATTACGCGGACATCGACAAGATTCGCGCCTGCCCGGCGGCGACAAAACCGTGTGAGGATACTGATGTTGTGGAAGCTCGCGGCAGCGTCGATACCATGTGGGGCCATAAGGGCCAACAAACCGAATGGGGAGGAAGGCAGAGAGGATATTGGGGCAGCTACGGACACAGTAGATGGGTCCAGTTTCCCCGGCCCTCACACCCAAGCGGATTCTGGGACACCTTCAATGTAAAGGGCACGCAGGATATTCCGGTCTTTGCCGATAGTGCCTTCACACATGCGCTGCCGCGCCACACCGATCCGATTCCGCCAGGGCCCTTGCAGTTTCCAGGAGATATTCCGCGGGATGCATCCAACTGTCAGATATGGCGCTTCTGCATCGACCGCCACAGCGGAGGAATAAACGTGTGCTTCTTAGACAGCTCGGTGCGAAAAATACCGCTGTACGTTCTGTGGGACCTCAAATGGAGCCGCGAGTGGGTGCCGCAGCACTACCAGGAAGAAAGCATTCCGTGGGTGCGCTGACACGGCTTTCGATCTTACTCGCCCGGCATCCGCCAGTGCTCCGAAGGCGTTCGCGCGGTCTTCATGTGCCCTGCGATCTTCGCCGCTATTTCAGGGTGCCGGCCGGCTAAGTTGTTCTTTTCGCCGATGTCGTCTTTTAGATTGTAAAGCTCTATCGGCCCATCGGGCTTCTTGGCTACGTTGAGCCTGATGCCCTTCCAGTTGCCCATCCGCACGGCCAGCTTTTTGCCCTGCTCGTGGAATTCCCAATAGAGAACCTCATGCTTCTTTTGCCTGCGGCTTTGACCGAGGAGCGTCGGGACCATAGAGATGCCGTCAATACCATCCGGAGCTTCCACACCAACCAGCTCACAGCATGTCGGCAGAAAATCCCAGAACGCCGAGATATGGTCACTGACCGAGCCGGCCTTTATCCTGTCCGGCCAGCGGGCAATCATCGGCACGCGAATACCGCCCTCGTACAGGGCTCGCTTGTAACCTTTCAGCGGGCCGGAGGCGTTAAAGAAAGCAGGATCCCCACCGCCTTCCTTGTGAGGGCCGTTGTCGCTGGAGAACATTACCAGCGTATTCTCATCCAGGCCGAGCTTTTTGAGCTTTGCCATTAACCTGCCAACATCGCTGTCCATCCGTGTTATCATTGCGGCATGGCCTTTCTGCGGATCGGGCCACTCCTTGTCGGAGTACGGCCCGAACGAGGGAACTTCCATACCTTTGCCGCCCGCTTCGTTGTTGGCGTGCGGAATCGTAAAGGGCAGATACAGGAAGAAGGGTCTGTCCTTGTTCTGCTCGACAAATCCTAAAGCTTCTTCGGCAAACAAATCATGCGAGTATTCCACGCGCCTGGTTGCCACGCCGCCGGGCGTTCGGTCCCGCCCGCCAATAACATGATTGACCTCGTTCTTAAGCGGGACTTTCTCTTCATTGCGCCACAAATATGTCGGATAGTAATTGTGCGCGTGTCGTTGGTTGAGATAGCCGAACCAGTAATCGAAGCCCTGCCTGTTCGGGATGCCGGTGCTGCCTGCCTCACCCAAGCCCCATTTGCCGATGATTCCTGTGCTATAGCCTGCATCTTTGAGCAGCTCGGCGACGGTGACATCTGAAGGCCGCAGCGGCACGTTGCCGTTGGCGCGAACGAGTGCGTGGCCCGTGTGCAGGCCGGTCATCAAGCAGCAGCGAGACGGAGCGCAAACTGTGCTTCCCGCATAGTGGTCTGTGAATTTCATGCCCTCCTCGGCCAGCTTGTCTATATTTGGCGTCTTTATAGTCTTTTGGCCGTAACAGCCCAGGTCGCCGTAGCCGAGATCGTCGGCCAAAACGTAGATGATGTTGGGTCCATTGCTCCGACCCGCGGTTGCACTGCCCGGCAACAGCGAAGAAACCCCCGCAGACGCTGCGGCAATACCCATCGTTCTGAAAAATTCTCTTCTGGTTTGTTTACCCATAATCACTCCTCAAAAAAAGACAAGATGCCACAGAACAAGGAACCGGTTTGTTATTGCTGGGGCGGTGGAATGGTAATGTCGATTTCGTTCACCGGCCCCAATGACGACATCGGCTCATCGAAGTCCTGGGGGCGCCCGACAGCTAAGATTTGCACCTTGTCAGGCTTGAGATGTTTCTTGGCGACACGCAGAACATCCTCCCTGGATACCTTCTCAACATTCTCTTTAATTCTCTGGAGGAAATCAGCCGGATAGCCGTAGTACGCGTAGGTCATCAGGCGGTTGACAACTTCGCCCTTCGTATCGAAATTGAAAACAAAGGAGTTAAGGAAACTGTCCTTCGCTAAGGCAAGCTCTTCGTCCGTTACTTCGCTCTCCCCCATCTTCTCAACTTCTCTGAGCATTGCCTGAATTGCATAGACGGTCGATTCGGACTTGGTCTGACAACCGACGTAAAATTCGCCGGGGTAGTCATAGTTAGCCGAATATCTGCCGTAAACCGAGTAGGCCAGGCCCTCGCGCGAGCGCACGTTCTTAAACAGTCGCCCGGTGAATCCGCCGCCCAGAATTCTGTTCATCACAATCAGCGCGAAATAGTCGGGGTCGCTGCGCAAGCCGCCAATGTGCCCCAGATAGACGTTCGACTGATTGACATCGTCTTTACGGACTACGTTCACCGTCTTGCGAAACTCATACCTGACCTTTGGCACATCGGGCAGTTGAAGGTCAACTCTCTCCCATGTCTCGAATGCCTTCTCGATCTTTTTGACCATTTGCTCGGTGTCGAAGTCACCCCACACCGCCAGCATCGCATTGTCAGGGCCAAAGTATTTACGATGGAAATCAGCCAGGTCATCCCGGGTAATACCGCCGATAGTGGCGTACTCGGTGTGGCGGGCATAGACGCTGTCGGCACCGTAAATGAGCTTATCGAACTCGCGCCCAGCGACCGCCCCAACGGAATCGTTGCGCCGGGCAATGGAACTGCCGGCCTGCATCTTCGCAAGCTGGATCTTGTCCTCGCGAAAAGCCGGATTCATCAGCACGTCGGCCAGGATCGAAAGCCCTTTGTCGAGGTCGCGCTTGAGCACCGACATAGAGGCGGAGCCAGAGTTCAGTCCGATTCCCGTCTCCACCGAAGCTGCAATAGCCTCCAGCTCCTCATCAATCTCGTCGCCGGTCTTGCTCGCCGTGCCGCCCGTGCGCATCACTTCGCCCGTTATCGACGCCAGCCCGATCTTCTCGGCAGGCTCATATATCGAGCCGGTCCGAATCCTGACCGAAATATTGACAAGCGGCAGCTCGTGGTCCTCCAGCAGGAACAATCGCATCCCATTGGTTAACGTCACCTGCTGAACCTCGGGAACCTCGACGTCCCCTAATTTCGGATACTCCAGACTCTTGTAATCGGTCATTTGCTGCCGGCCGCAACCGGACCATAAAAGGCTAAGACCGACAACTGCAAGAAACACAACCTTAATGATAAATGGTTTATGGCCTGTCATAGTGACGCTCCCTTCAAATTATTGATTGGCAGCAACCGTTGTCTCGATGATACCGACTGTTCGATTCCTGGTCGTAAAATACTCTCCGGCAACCCGCTGGATGTCCTCAGCCGTCACCTTATCGATTTTGTCAAGCTGTCGAAACAGGTTGCGCCAATCGCCGGTGATGACGTGGTAAAATGTCAACTGGGCCGCCAGCCCAGAGCTGGAGGCAAGCTGCCGGACCAGACTCGCACGCGCCCGCGTTTTTGCCTTGGCCAACTCCTCCGGGGAAACCAGCTCGCTTTTTAGCCTTTCGATTTCGGCATCGATCGCTTCCTCAGACTCCTGGTTTGTGCGCCCCCTGGCCGGCACGGCATAAAACAGAAACAGGCTCGGGTACTTGTAGCCGGGCATCCCCTGAAATCCGGATGCATACACTGCGATTTTCTTCTCCTTCACGAGGCTCTTGTACAGCCGGGACGTCCGGCCCATACCGACTATGTCCGTGATGGCATCGAATACGGCATCATCAGGATGGTGGATGTTCGGCTTGTGATATCCAATCAGAACGAACGGCTGAGCCGGGTCCTCCACGACCACGCGCCGCTGCCCCAACTGCGGCGGCTCCACCGTCTCGACGGGATCGGGTTTGGGCCCGCTGGGAATCCGGCCGAAGTATTTCTCTGCAAGCTCCCTGACATTGTCGGGGTCCACGTCGCCGACAATCGCAATTGTCAGATTGCTCGGCGAATAATATTTCTTGAAAAAGACCTCCGCCTCGGCACGAGTCAGCGTTTCAATATCGCTCATGTGACCGACGATCTGGTCGCCGTAAGGATGCGCCTTGTACGCGATACCCATGAATTCTTCGAGCAAACGCCCTACCGGCTGACTCTCAACACTGAGCCGCCGTTCTTCCATCACCACGTCCTTTTCCTTGTAAAACTCCCTGAGTACGACATTGGCGAACCGGTCCGATTCCATCACCATCCAGAGTTCCACCTTGTTTGACGGAAGGCTGACTATGTACTGGGTCGCATCCTGGCTCGTGTACGCATTGAAACCGGAGCTGCCTTCGCGCGAGAAGACTTCTTCGTACTCATCATGAATCAAATGCTCCTGCGCTGCCTCCTGCGCCTCTTTCATTTGGCTCTGCAACCGCTCCAGTCGGGCTTCGTCCGCCTGGTCACCCTTCCTGCGCTCGGCCTTCAGCGCCAGGAACGCCTCGTCTATTTTGGCCATCGCTTCGGCTTCGGCTTTGCAATCTTTCGTGCCTATGGCCTTGGTCCCCTTGAACGCCATGTGCTCGAACAGATGCGCCAGGCCAGTGATCCCCCTGACCTCATCGACCGCGCCGACGTCGGCGTAGGTGTGAAACGAAACGACAGGCGCTTCGTGCCGTTCCAGGACCAGGAATTTGAGCCCGTTGTCCAACGTGAACTCCGTCATCCGCTTCTCGAATTTCGCCAGATCCTGGGCCGGCGCCATCGATGCGATTGCGAAAAGCAAAATCGCCGCACCGATGACAACGAGTCTTAGTCTTTGCAGTGAATGCTTCATGTTGCGTACTCCTTTATTATACCCCATATATTCGCATACATGCCTGAACAACGAAAAGGACACTTCGCCCTCCCGGCAGTGTTTTCAATAACACATCTTGAGGTCCGTAGTCAACCCTTTTTTCAAGCGCCGGAGAGGATTTATCGTTGCGGAGAATCCCATGCACTAATTATACATGAAGTACACTGTTGCGTTGCAATCCTGATCTACGCGAACTCTCACCCAATGTGCCGAAAAGCCGTCCGGGAATTCGTGATGTGCATATCTCCAGCCGGACACAAGAATCTCATCGTATCTTCTCCATGTCCCATTGCCGAGGAAGTCAACTTCGATCTTGAAACGCACACCGTGGTCCGAATCGTGGGCGAGATGCACGACCTTCTTGTCAAAACCAGTCATCAGGAACGGGTCCGACACCGTGCCCGCTTTCACCGGTGTTTCCCACCACGGCCCGCCCCAGCCGGCGGGTTTGCCCATCGCCCAGAGATCGTCGATGTTGCCGAACCACAGACCCGATTGCGGCTGGCCCTGATCGTGATCGATCTGATCGCTGGCCATTACGAACAGCCCGCGCCAGTGGCAGAAATCAGGAATTACCCGAAGGTGAGTGCAAATCGGGCGGATGCCCCAAATCTTGCCCTCGTAAGCGAGAGCGGGCAGCTCGTAGAACATTCCGTGAACATCCATCAACAGTCGTTCGGTCACGGCATGGCGTATTCGCATCCACTCGGTGTTCCAGGCATGGTCCCAGGTGTGACTGGCCTTGGGAAGCAGATAACGAGACCATTTGCCTTGCACAAAGACGCGAAGCACAACGCTGGATTTTGTCCAGCCGGTAGCGTAGATCGTATTGCCGCCGTAAGAGGAGCCCGATGCGTTGCCGCCGACCCCGACGAAGGGATTACGCTCGATGATCGTCCATTTCCTGCCGTCCCATTCAGCTAAGCGCCCCGCGTCCCTCTGGCCCAGATGTTCCTTCTGGTCGTAAGTATTGTTGGCCACGACGACACGACCCTGCGCGCTGTACGCACCTTTGAAATGCTCTTTGGCGTTCTTGATATCAAGTTCTTTGACCAGGTTGAACAGCAGCTTTGATTCGAGGCTTTTTACGTCCACCTCCCAGAAGCGGCCCTCCATACCGAGGAAATAGACCTTGTTCTTCGGATCGGTCAGGTGAGCAACCGTAGCGGTCAGGCGGCGCTTCTTGAGCGATTCAATTGTTCGCACGTTTCCTTCGGCATCAATTGCATGTGGCCCGATGAACGCCTGGCCGGAAGGCCAATGCACCATCCGATTTGCGAACGTTCCCGTCACCGAGGCCGGATGACGCCGCTTCGTCATGTCCTCGCTGATTTCATAAAGCCCAAGCCCCTCACCCCTGATGTGGGCCACATACCCGACCGCCCAGAGCTTCTCGGCCCAGGGAATCAACGCTCCGATACCGGCCTCAGAGCTACTGCCGATGCCCTTTGCCATCATGGTCAGATGTGGAAAAACGCCATTGACCTGAACCGGAGGCTGTTCGTCGCCGGCTTTCTCGCTGACGTCTTGAGCCCGTCCGATGTTTCCAACGGCCACTGCGCAGAGCACAGCCCAAATGAAGCAACCCCGGTATTCCGGTTGAGTATTTTCCGCCCTGCGAACCGGTAAATAATGCGATGTGGAGCATTTTTCCATAATTACGCCCTTCCCTTAAAATTCAACTGAGTGCAGGCCAAACGACGCCTTAGAACACAAATCCAAAAATATTGCGCCCGGTGGAATGTGTCAATGGTTTAAAGAAAATGCCGGTAGAATGGTATGCTTTGGATATACTTCAAAGAGGTCTTCAGATGCAGCTAAACAGGAGAAGATTTCGATGCAGAGAATCCAGCGCTAATTCTCCTCTGTGGCGCTGATCGATGTTTTCCGCCCCGAGCAACTCTCACAATCGCATACTCCAACCTGCTTGAGATGCGACGTCCCGGCGAGCTTCCTGGTATCAATCAGCTTGGCGCCTTTGGTCTCCATCTTGCGAAGTGTCAGCTTTGCCTCTGTCTGGCTGTGTGTGCCGACTGCGTCAACTATGACGGTTACTTTTTTGCCTCGCTGGAGCAATCCCAGCGCAGTCATCTTGACGGCCCCTTCGAGCGTCGTGCCGACCAAAATGAACTCGTTGGCGCGCACTTCGCTGAGCAGCCTGTCAATACGAGGCTCGTCAAACGGGTCAACGCAGCGCTTGTGAAGGATGATCTGCTTGTACCGCCGGAGCATATCTCTCGGCAGATCCGTGCTGCCGTCCGCGGCAAAAGTCACCCTGTCGTTGAACAGCGTGTAATGTATTTTCTTCTGCCCGTCCGTGCCGTCGATGCAGTAGCCGACCGCACTTTCACCGTTGTCGTCGGGGTAAACCTCCGCGGTCGAGATGATCGGGATATTCTGAGTTCGCGCCCAGGCCATGATCCTGCGAATGCGCGCCAGCACCCTCCTGTGATTTCTTATGCACGCTTTGCCGCCGGCCAGGAGAAAGTCTTTTTGCGTATCTATGTCTATGAGTATCTGTTTGCGGCGCGACTTTACAAGCTGTAGGATCATTCTCAGACTTCCTTATCCAGGCTTCTGCGATTCTGTCCTATAATGAATACGCTTCAGCCGACTATCGAGTTCACAGCATCTTATCGAGCAGTCTCAAGACGCACTTTAGCGGCGGCAAGACCGCAGGACGGTTCCAGTCTTCACTTGTAAGTCCCCTGCCCGGCATGTTATAATCGCTGGATTCCTGTTATTGTCTCACTGTGTGTTTTTTTGGCCTGATTTAGCGAATGACACGAATCTTGAAAGACTACCCCGGAATCTCACTAAAACCGGAAAATCCGGATGAAAAAATTGATTTTGTCCGGATTTTCGGACGTCCCGCCCCCCTGCACATCGAGATCGGCGCCGGTAAAGGCACCTTCCTGCTCAGCCAGGCTAAAGCCCGGCCCGGCGACAACTTCCTCGGCATCGAATGGGCCCGCAGGTATTACCGTTACGCAGTTGACCGCATCGGCCGCTGGGGCCTGACTAACGTAAGGATTATCCGCACCGACGCCGCCGCCTTCCTGGCCGATTCCGTGCCGGACGACTGCGTGGACTGTTTCCACATCTATTTTCCCGATCCGTGGCCCAAGAAACGTCATAACAAAAGACGCCTGATATGTCAGGCCAACGTCGAGCACCTGATTCGCTGCCTCAGGCCCGCCGGGCAATTACGAATCGCGACCGACCACGCCGATTATTTCGAGCAGATAAGAAAGGTTTTGGCTGCGCGGGATAATGAGTTGAAGGAAATTGATTTTCTCCGCCCCGCCAGCGCCGAGACCGGCGAATGCGTCGGCACAAATTTCGAACGAAAATACGCCAAAGACCAAAGACCAATCTACACAATCGCCGTAAGAAAAACATGAACGGGCCTTAAGCAGATGTTTTACTTCGCTTCTGTCAATTCTCTCGCCTGTTCGAGAAGCCCTTCAAGTGAGACCTCAACCTGTAGCTTTTTGGCCCACTTACGCAGATAATCTGCATCGAGGCAATCCCACTGAACAACGGCAACTCCCAACGCATCACGAAACTGCCCCCGAATGAGCCCGAAACCATATACGGAACTGAACAGTCAGCTAAGACCTTGACAAGCTTTTTCAAAAAGTCATCTTGACTCGTCATAAACGTCTGCCCATCTCTTTTGACATCTGCTTGTACAGCTTATCGCCTATCATAAGGCGCAGGACTTCCAGCTTGACTTTCTCCTCATCGAAATCGGGATGACGATGCCTGACTCCAGCCTCAACAATATGCCGAAGATTGTCGCTCATCTCAAACGCCATCGTCGCACGCACCTCCGGCCCGAGTTCTTGCAGAATCGCAAACTCCTTTCTCGCAGCGTCAACAGTAGTGTCTGCTGGTATCCAGTTCACTTCAATTTCACAGTCCCGGTCTCATCTTGCTAATTGGAAGTTTTCCTCGCCTACTAATTGGCGCATCTTCCGGCAGAAGTCGAGGTCGGGATTGACGCTCAATTCCTTGTCGGCGGCGGCATAGACCCTGCCTTTGTCGGTTCGCACCGCGACGTAAACCGGGCTTCTGCCCTTGTGATGCTCGCAGATGCTCTTTATCTGCGCCACCCTTTCTTTGGTGACCCCCTTGGCATCCAATCCTATCTTGACTTTTGCGGCTAATTTCTCCCTGACATCTTCCAGCCGTATCAGCTCCGCCGCCAGGATGTTGGGTCTCTCCCTTCGGTAATCGAGCTTTCCTTTGACAAAAACGACCGTGTCCTCAACCATTATGTCGCCGTATTCGTTCAACACGTCGGGGAACATCACAACTTCGACCTGTCCCTGCAAATCCTGAAGTGTAAAGACAGCCATTTTCGAGCCGGCGTTCCGCCCGGTCTTGGTCAGGTTATATCTTATCTTGGTTATCATTCCGCCGATCACGGCTTGCTTTTCGCCGTTGGTCTCGGCTAATTGTGAGCTGTTGTGTGTGGAATAAATATTTATCTCCTCGGCGTGATGGCTCAGCGGATTGCTCGTGACATAGAAGCCGAGGACTTCCTTTTCGTAAGCCAACATCTGAGGTTCGGGCCACGGGGCCACCTCCGGCAGGCGCTTGTGGTCTTTCGAATAGTCATTTCCGCCGACCATCTGCCCGAAGAAATTCATCTGGCCCGCCTGCTTGTCGGACTGCATACTTGCGCCATTTTCCATCGCCCTTTCGAGACCGGCCATCATCTGCGCCCGGCCCCCGCCAAGTCGGTCGAAAGCGCCGGCCTTGATGAGCGCTTCAAGGACCTGTTTATTGGCCGCTCTTAAATCTACATTCTCACAGAAATGGAACAGACTCTGAAACTTGCCGACTTCCCGCCGAGCGGCGATAATCTGCTCGACAGCCTTTTCACCCACGCCTTTGACCGCAGCCAGGCCGAACCGTATAACACCCTTGACCTGGCGTCCGTCCTCGTGCTGCTCGTAGAGCGGCGTGAAATCTACTCCGCTTTCGTTGATATCGGGCGGCAGGACTTCGATCCCCATCTGCGCGCATTCGGCGATATAATCGACGATCTTGTCGGTATTGTCCATTTCGTAAGTCAGAAGGGCCGCCATGAACTCGACAGGCCAATGCGACTTCATATAGGCGGTCTGGTATGCAATAAAAGCATACCGGGTCGAGTGACTCTTGTTGAAACCATAACCGGCAAATCGCTCGATAAGCTCGAAAATCTCCTCCGCCTGCCTGGCGGTCAAACCCTTACTAACGCAGCCCTCAATAAATCGCTCCCGCTCTTTGGCGATGGTCCTTGCTTTCTTCTTGCTTATCGCTTTGATAAGTGTGTAGGCCTCTCGCAGCGGAATGCCGCCGAGACGATTACAAATCCGCATCACCTGTTCCTGATACGTCATGATGCCGTAAGTCTCTTCGAGCACTTCGGTCATGATCGGGTGCGGCAGGCTCCATTTTGCCCCGTGCTTTCGGTCGATGTAATCCGGGATCAGGATCATCGGCCCGGGTCGATAGAGCGCATTGGCGGCTATCAAATCTTCCACCCGGTCGGGTTTCATCTTCATCAGCAAATTCTGCATCCCGCCCGACTCGAACTGGAAAATCCCTTTCGTTCTGCCTGCCGCGAAAAGCTCGAAAACCTTCGCATCGGTATGATCTAATTTCTCCAGGTCGATCTCTTCACTGTGAACTTCCTCGACCAGTTGGCACGACCGCTCCAGAACGCTCAGGGTTTTGAGCCCAAGAAAATCCATCTTCAGCAGCCCGACCTTCTCGACCGTAGGCCCCTCGAACTGTGTCACGATGTCATCGGACCCTGGCGCTTTATACAACGGCACAAAATTAGTCAAAGGCTCGTCGGCAATAACTACACCTGCCGCATGAATCGATGCGTGCCGGGCGAGGCCTTCCAGCTTCTTGCCGAGGTCGATTACTTTTTTCGTCTGCTGGTCTCGGTCGTAAGCCTGTTTCAATTCAGGCTCGGTCTTCAAAGCCTTATCGAGCGTCATGTCAAGCGAGAACGGCACCAGCTTGGCCAACCTGTCGGCCTCACCTAACGGCACGCCCAGCACACGGCAGATGTCACGGATGACCGCGCGGGCCTTCATTGTGCCGAAAGTGATTATCTGCGCGACGTGCCCGTACTTTTGACGGACGTATTCGATTATTTCCGCCCGGTGAGATTGGCAGATATCGATATCAATATCGGGCATCTCGTCTCGCTCGGGGTCCATGAACCGCTCGAACAGCAAATCGTATCGAATGGGATCGACGTCGCACAATCCCAGACAATACCCGACGATCGTCCCGACGCCGCTGCCCCTGGCGCCGATGGGGATTTTATGCTCGTGCGCGTACTTGCAGAAATCCCAGACGATAAGAAAATAGCCGGCAAAGCCCTTCGATTCGATCACGTCCAGCTCCCTGTCGAGCCGGGCCTTGATCTCGTCGGTAATCTCGCCGTATCGCTCCTTCGCCCCTTCGTAGCACAATTTAGTAAGATAATCCTCGGGCGTCGAGCCGTCGTCAGGTTCGAAACGCGGCGCGTGCTGCTTTTTCAAGTCAATATCGACGTGGCAGCGCTCTGCTATCGCCTGTGTATTGTCACAAGCCTCAGCCGCCTGGGGAAAAAGCTCGCGCATCTCGCCCGCGCTTTTTAGATAAATGTCCGATGGGTAAATCATCCTGTCGGGATCGTCGAACTTTTTGCCTGTGCTAATGGCGCAGAGGCAGTTGTGAGCCTCGTGGTCGGACTCCTGGAGAAAGTGCACGTCATTCGTCGCCACCAGGCCAAGCCCCATCTTGTTAGCAATATCTATCAGCCCCTCGGTAGTGTTGGGGCCGTCTCCTTCGTGCTCTTGTATCTCGATGAAGAACCGCTCGGGCCCGAATATTTCAACGTAGCTCTCGGCCGCTGCGCGGGCGGCCTTTTCATTGCCCTTGATAATCTCGGCCGCGACCTCGCCTTTGAGACAGGCGGAAGTGCAGATGATGCCTTCACTATGCTCGGCCAAGATTTCCTTATCAATCCTCGGCCGGTAGTAGAATCCTTCAAGAAAGCCGGTGCTGGCTAATTTGAGCAGATTCTTATAGCCGGCATTGTTCTCTGCCAGCAGTATCAGATGATACGCCGCATCGGAGATGCTGGTCTTTGTACGGTCTAACCTGCTGGCCGGCGCGACGTATGCCTCGATGCCGAGTATCGGCTTGACGTGTGCAGAATGCGCCTTGGTATAGAACTCGACGGCACCGAACATATTGCCGTGGTCGGTAACCGCTACGGCTCCCATATCGAGTTTCTTGCAGCGCTTGAGAAGTTTATCGAACGCTATAGCGCCGTCGAGCAGTGAATACTGGCTATGCAAATGAAGATGCGTAAATCCTTTACCTGACATAAGTTCGGCCATCCTTCCTAACTATGATTAACGCACGCAGAATACGCTTCCCCACAACCGTTGTCAATCGAAATCCCCGGACCACGTTGCTGAGACCGTCCGATCCTCCTATGTCATTCCCGCGAAAGCGGGAATCCACTATGGCCCCAGTGATTCCGGATTCGCAGTTCCCCGATCAGAGCCGAGGACAAGTTCCACAGAAATGACAAACTGCTCGATGTCATTGCGAAGGAGCGCAGCGACTGCGGCAATCTCAATCCCCACAAGGCAAAGAGAAATCTATTTTCTTAGGAGCGCAGCGAAGCAATCTCAAACGCCACGGGTGAGATTGCCGCGTTGTGTACCATACGTATTTCTCTGTTAAGGCAAATTGTGCGAGAGGATTCTGCTGGGGACGTTCATTCGTGTCGATTAGGGCTAATTCCTATATTTTTGAAATTTCACTTGACAGCACATATCTTAGGGAATAATATATATACCAAACTAATAATATAGGGCCACATTATGAAACAGTTCATGGTTCTTAGTTCATTGTTGATAGTTGAGCATGAATCGTCAATCAGGAAGAGGGCATGGCGGAGATCGGCAGATCAGGGGATCAGGATGCGGGGAACCAGAAGACCAGGGAACCAGGAAGGATCGAACTGATAACCTGATACTCTGATAATCACTGCCTGATAATCCAATACCCTGATACACTTACACTGTGATTATGCAAAACAAAGCCAATTTGCCAGGGGCATGAATGAGCGCAAAGTCAATTATAACAAGGAATTATAAAGGAAAACGGCGGTCTTACCTCGAAAAAACAAAGCCAATCTCAAACGTGATGAGGGCTTCTTGCTTATGACGCAAGAGATTGCCACGGCCCTTCGGACCTCCTAAGAAAATAGACTTCTCTTTGTGGCGTGGGGATTGAGATTGCCGCAGTCGCTGCGCTCCTTCGCAATGACAGGAGTGGGCTGTTTTCTTCTCTATACATCCTGAGAATCTGGTCAGGTGCTCGCAATGACATCAGTACCTCCGCTCCTTTGTGCCCCTTCGGCTACGCTCAGGGCATACTTAGTGGCTTTGTGGCTATCAGTCAATCGTGCGAAACAAAGCCAATTTGCGAGAAGGGCAAATGAACGTAAGTACCTTTAGGGTAAAGGATTATAGTAAATACATCCTGTCGAAGGTTGCGAAAAACAAAGCCAATCAAACCCAATCTGCATTCTTGCCGCCCTTCCTGATGACGGGATTCTACCGAATCGGCGGGGTATAGAACAAGGCGACGTTGGCGATTGCGGGGCAGAGGCGGGAGTCTAATATTCTGATTCTTACCTTCTCAGCGGCGACGGTTGGGATACGGCAGATTCGTTTGTAACCTACCGTCTGGCCCTCGGCGACTTGACGCCATTTGTCGTCCTTATGCACATCGACGGCGAACCTGGCGATTCGCTGGCCGTAGTAGCGGATTTGTTCCTGGAACATTATGACGTTGAAGGTTTTCTTGCCAGCCAGCGTGACTGTCAGCTCGGCTTGAGTGGTCCAGTCGGGGGGCATCCAACAGGTATCGGTGTTGCCGTCTAAGGCGTTGGCGGGCTTGAAATCGCGGCCGCGCGTGGCTGAGGCGCTCGCCTTTGCGCCTGCGGCGAGATTGGTCTTGAATGTCTTGCGGAGAACTCGGCCGACCTCTTTTAGCACCTTGCTGTCGCGCTCGCCGAACAGGCCATCGCTGTTAGGCGGGATATTAAGCAGCAGCACGGTGTTGCCTCCGACGGAGTTGAACCATATATCGAGGATATGCTCGGTTGTCTTGACTCGCTGTTTCTCGTCGCGCCAGAACCAGCCGTGACGGATGGATGTGTCGGTCTCGGCGGGATACCAGTGCAGATGGCCGCCTTTGTTGAGAGTTGCTTCGAGCTTGTCGAGGCTTGCGAGGTTCTGGGCCGTCATATCGGGCCAGGTGAATTTGCCCATGGGGGCGTCTATCGGGATAACGCTCCACTCGGCGGCCCTTGTCTTGCCGGCTTCGTTGCCGCACCACCGCACATCGGGGCCTTTGCCGAATATCACCGCCCCGGGCGCAAGCTCGCGGATCATCTCGTACCACTGCGCGTAGGTGTAGGTCTGGCCGCCCTTGCGTTTGGGGTGCGCGCCGTCGAACCAGACCTCGTGAATCCGCCCGTACTCTGTCAGCAGCTCGAAGAGCTGGTTGAGGAAATACTCGTTATAATCGTCCACGACGTATTTGAAGGTCCGCTTATCGCGGAACGGACGGCCCGGCACAGGGCGCGGGATCGTCCGCTCGGAGTATTTGCTGAGGTTGCCGTACAAACCGTCCGTGCTCTCGATCTGGTAAAGGTCCGCGGGGGATAAATACACGCCGACCTTGAGCCTGTACTTGCGGCATGAATCCACAAGGTCGCGCAGCACGTCCCCTTTGCCGCTGCGCCACGTGCTCGACGCTACCGAGTGCGTGGTGTAGCGCGTCTGCCAGAGGCAGAATCCGTCGTGGTGCTTGGCGGTGAGAATCACCTGGCTCATTCCCGCGGCCTTCATCATCCGACACCACTGGTCGGTATCGAGCTTCTCGGGATTGAAAATTTTCGGGTCTTCTTTGCCGGTGCCCCACTCGCGGCCTGTGAAGGTGTTGACGCCGAAGTGGACAAAGGCGATGAACTCAAGTTGCTGCCAGACAAGCTGTCGCGGCGAGGGTTTGACACTGACGGCTTTGCGAATGAGCTCTTTTCGTGCCGAGCCGGCCTGCTCGACCATGTCATAGACGCGGACGTAATCGACTGTAAAGTAATCGGGCAGCTTCGCTTTTGTTATGTCGCCGCCCCAGTCGCCGATTTCTTCGGTGAGCTTGATAAACTCGGGCACCTGCGAGACGCCGCCGGCGCTGGTGCGCCAGGTTTCTTTGCCGTCAACGTAAAAAACGTACTGCTCCGGTGTCCAATGCAAAGCGAAAGTATGAAAGCCCTGACTGACGCCGGGGATTGTAATTTGGCCGCTTCCTGCGCTTTTGTGCTCTTTGCCATAGCCGTCCCAGTGCAAGTTCTGCGTGATTTTGTCCTCGCGCCACGGTTTTTCCATGATGTCTATTTCCGTGCCGTCTCTGCCCTCGTCGCCGACCTTGCCCACGCCGGGGCGTGCAAAGAGCCAGAACGCGGGCCAGTGCCCCTCCTCTGTGGGGAATTTGCACCGGCAGACCCAATAGCCGAACTTGTGCTCGAATTTGCCCTGGGTCCGCATGGCGCCGGATGTGTATTTCTCGCCTGCTTTCTTAATGCGGAGCAGCAGGTTGCCTTTCCCGTCCAGGTAGGAGTCCTCTTTGACCCAGTATCCATCCCGGCGTTTCGAGTCGCCTATTATCTCCCACTTGGACTGGCCGATCTTCGTGCCCTCGAATTCGTCGCTCCAGGCCAGCTTCCACGCTTTGCCTTCGGGGATTGGCGGCAGAAATTCATCTTTTGCCATCGTTGGGGCAGCAAGCACCAAAAAAGGGCAAAATGCAAAAATCAAAATGCAAAATGTAAGATCAAGGAAGTCATCCCGGCACGCCGGGATTCTCCGTAGGGAGTCCTTAGGACCACAGCTTCGATTCTTTGATGTTTGATATTTCACGAGCCTCTCTCCTTCAGGTTGATTTGTGGCCGTGCGGGCGTCGGGTCGCCCTTATGCCTGAGACGATGGTGACCACCAGCATCAGAGTGAAAACGACGGTTGTGAACCAGTATCCCCACTCGGCGTTCTGGACGTGAGCCATCCTTATTACTACCGTTCCGATGGCGAACGATTGAAGGAACATCTTGATCTTGCCCGAGGCGGTGGCTGCGAAACTGATGCCGCGGGACTCGGCAAGGTGCCTCAGGACCGTCACGAAGATCTCTCTTGCAGCCAACACAGCCAACACCGACCAGTGGATGATCGCCAATGCGCCGGGCCCCAGACTGAAAAGTTTCGGCTCACCGATCAATGCAAAGCAGGCGAACGCCCCGCACACGAGAATCTTGTCGGCCAAAGGGTCAACCATTCGTCCGAACTTGCTGGTGACGTTGAGCCCGCGGGCGGCTATGCCGTCGGCGATGTCGGTCAGGCCGGCAATAACAAAGAGGATGAAGGCAACGTCGAGAAAACCGCAAAACGGCACTTCTCCGTCGGAGTAGTACCGCGGGGCAAAAAGAATCATGACCAGAAAGACAATGGTCAAAACGAGCCGGCCGAGAGTCAGGATATTCGGAATAAGCTTCAGCATAATCTGAAGTTTACTTTCTTACCGTTACAATTCAACACTAAATTTGCTCGACGAGCAGGTCGTAATCCTGCGATCCAACGACTTTTGCGTCGATGAACTGTCCGGGCTGCGCCGAGCAGTTCTCTATGATGCACAGGCTGTCGATGTCGGGCGCCTGGCCGTAGAAGCGGCCCCGGCAAAGTCCATCGTTGTCAACCGAATCAACCAGACAGGTCAGTTTGCCGCCGATTCTGCTTTGGTTCTTTGCGAAGGCGATCTGTTGCTGGGTCAGCATCAGCTCATCGAGACGCTGTTGTTTGACCTCGTCGGGGACCTGGGCCGGCATGTCTGCGGCGGCAGTTCCGGACTCGGGATAGAATGGGAAGCAACCGAGGGCGTCGAACTGCGCCCACCTGACGAAATCCAGAAGCTCGGCGAATTGGCGATCGGTCTCGCCCGGGAAGCCAACCATGAGCGTTGTCCGAAGCACAATATCGGGCATAGCGCGGCGCAGGTCGTCGATCAGGCGTCGGAGTCCGTCGTCGGTGTCGGGCCGGCGCATCGACTTTAGGATATCGTCGCTCACGTGCTGGATGGGGATATCCAGGTAACGAACAACTCTTTCACTGCCTGCGATTGTTTCGATTAACCGGTCATCTATCCCCGCCGGGTACACATACATCAGTCGAATCCATTCGAGACCGGCAGTCGCGTCAATTTCTCCGACAAGAGCGGACAATCCGTTCTTGATCTGCAAATCGCGTCCATAATACGTTGTATCCTGTGCGATAAGGTTCAGCTCGACCACGCCGGCTGAAACCAGCTCTGCCGCCTCGGCGAGAACCAGCTCCGGGGGCTTGCTTCGGAACCGGCCTCTGATTGCCGGGATTGTGCAGAACGAGCACCGGCGATCACATCCCTCGCTGATTCGCAAGTAGGCCCAGTGGCCCGGAGTAATCAGCAGCCTGGCTCTGTCATCCGGAATCCGGTCGCTACGCGGCCCGGCCTTCGCCTGGCAGAGCGGTGAGGCGCACGGCTGAGAGGAAAAAGTTTTTTCGATAATTTCAGAAATATTGTCTCGCTGATTGAGACCGACAACGGCATCGATACCGTCGATTTGGTCGAGAAGTTCGGGCCCCAATCTTTGGGAGAGACAGCCGGCAACAACGACTTTTTTCACTGCCCCGCTGAGCTTATAATCCACGGCATCTCTTATTGCTTCGAGCGACTCGGCCTTGGCCGGGGCGATAAAACCGCAGGTATTGATGACGACAACATCGGCATTATCAGTCTCGGCGGTAATCGTAAAACCCGCCTGGGCGATCTCAGCCAACATCCTCTCGCTGTCAACCGAGTTTTTGGGACAACCCAGCGATATAAAACCGACCGTGATTTCCTGCCTTCTTTTTGTCATAATCTGCGAAAAATGCGGCGAAAACGCGATTTACCCCCCGAAAAAAGGAAACATTTTTGCTAATTGTGATGTAACATACTTGACGATAAGTAAATATGCAATATAATAACCTTATATCCCGTCTGTATCCAGGTCGGAAGTGCTTAGATGTAAGCATGCCACTTGCTGAACGTGGGATTACAATGACGGTCGTAGAACTATGAGTAGCAACAGCCAAAAAGGCCGCGGTCGATGGCTAATCGGAGTTGTGGGTGTTGGAATTGTCCTGGTGTTTGGAGGGTGGGGGAGCATCCTTGCCCAGACGGACACCGAGCACGAGGCCGAGCAGACTCTCAGCGATCTGAAGATCAACATGACCGCCGATCCGAACGTCTCCATACCCGAAATCTACAAGGCCCCACCGAAGATCGTCGAGCAAATAGTGGGCGGGAAATCGGAGTGGAAACTGTTCTACTTTTGCAGGCACCATACCTCCGACGAGTTGAAAAAGATTGTCCACGAGCAGTTCGCGACAAAGCTTTTCGATAAGAAGGGCAAAGAGACGAAGTTGGTGGACTACACGGTCAGCAGCAACCCCAGCACCAACCAGTTGATAGTAAGATGCCCGACTCAAGAAGACGCCAAGGCGGTGCAGGAACTTCTGGATGCCGTGGATATCGCTCCGATTCAGATCAAGATAGACTGTCTGATTTCGGAGATCTACGCGGACATGACCTTTGACCGGGAAACTACGATAGCGGTTGAAAACTTATTCGGTGAGTCCGTCGCGATGAAACCCGGCGGGACAGCGTTCGGCGCCGACGTTAGGGAGTTGGTGCTGGATGACGACTATCTTCCGGCGTTCCCCGGCGCTTCGCTAAGAGAGGTAGCGCGATCCAGAATGGGCCTCAACATCGGCTTTTTGGAGCAGGCTAAAGTAGGCCATGCTTTCTCGATCCTGATTGACCTGCTTGAGTCAAGGGGCTACTTGAAGATTCTGATGAACCCAACGCTTACAGTGGTCAACGGCGCAACAGCCAAAGTCTTATCGTCTCAGAAGGTTCCGCTGGACATAACGACTATGCGATCCACGCAGTCGGACTATCTGGAAACCAAAACCGAGTACGAAGATGTAATTGATTCGCTTGAAGTTACGGCCCACGTCTTCGCAGACGGCTCCATCGGCTTAGAAACGGACATAGTACTCGGCTCAAAAAATACACCCGAAGGTGTAAAGCAAATACCTATCATTACCAGAAAAGAAATAACGAGTAAGGGAAATCGCATCCGAAAGGGTGAAAGCCTCGTAATTGGCGGAATCAGGAAGAACGAGGAGTACGGCGTCGTTCGCGGTGTGCCGATACTAAAGGACATACCGATTATTGGCTATCTGTTCTCCAGTGAAGATACCGAGCAGAGGGCGGTCGAGACGATATTCATATTGACTCCCACTATTTCCACCGACGGCGAGCCAAGAGAAAAAGTGATGGAACAAGTGCGAAGAAAGCACGAACCGGATTCCCCCTCAGGTCTGAGCGATATGATTACAGACCCCTTCGGATTGAAATTTCGTGAAGAATCACGCATGCGGGCAGTTCAGGAGGCCGAGCAAACCCGCCTGGAGGCCGAGGTGGAGAAGGCACAGGCCCGAATCGACGTTCGCGAGGCCAACGCACGAGCCGAAAGGGCTGAAGCAGAGCTAAACAGGGTGGAAAGCAAATCGGAGCAAATCAAGGCCGACGCGCAAAAGAACGCCGACGAAGCTCAGGCAAAGGCCGAAGCCGCCGAGAAAACCAAAGCTGCGGCAGACAAAGCTGTAGCCGATGCCAGGAAGGCCCGGGAGGAAGCCGACAAGGCCAGAGTTGAGGCCGAGGCAAAGCTCAAAGAGGCGGAAAAAGCAACAGAAGAGAATACGCAGGAAGACTTAGGCGAATCCGCAGCCGGTGCAAAAAAACCGGCACCCGAAAAAGAAAAGGCCGAAAGCAGCACTTAACAAGACTCAAAGAAACAAGCAGAACAAAATGATACCTCTGGTCAAATCATGCTGTTGCTGTTGTTTGACGATCAGTGGTATCTCATCCCCCAGGCAATCACAAAACTCGATTCTCAGTTAAGGGACAATCTATGGACAATTTCGACAGCAGCAATTTTGGAGGACAAGACCTCAACGAGCCAATCCCGCTCGACAAGCCGATTTCTTTGGACGATATCGGCAGCGAAACGGGCGTTTCACATGCTCCCCTGGATTTGGGCGGCAGCGCCGTTCAAACACCGCCGGCTGCGGCGCCCAAACCGGCCACAAAACCGACCGCGTCGGTTCTAAGAACTGACAAGCCGACGGAGAAGATAGCCTCGGCCGACCGAATCGTGAGCATGAAAGCGTTTTTCACAAAACTTCACGCCGGCGCTATCACTTTTCTTGAAGAACAGATCGCCCGTTGGCTGAAAGAGAATCCGGATATCGTAATAAAACGAACGAATGTCGTCACTGGCGACGTGGTGGGCAAGAAAATCGAGCCCAATATCATAATCACGATCTGGTACTGAGAGACGACCCGAAGGTATCACTGCTTCGGCCGGTGGTGGAAAGGTATTTGGCAATCAGGCGGGGGGCAAGGCGGTGTTTTCGCCTTACGACAGGACTGGAGGCTCGAAACAACGGCCGCCTGGCCCGTCAGGCTGGGTAAATCCGCCCATATTCGGCGAAAAAATTATCAACATAAGTTCTTGACACATCGTGTGATTTGCATTATTTTCCTTAGTTTGTCTATTTGTGTAGAGTGTGTAAGCTCAAGTTTCGTAAATAGTTTGGAGATATTTTGTGGCTAAAGAGCTGGCAAAGAAACTGATCAACGCAGGGGTGCATTTTGGACACGGCGTGAGCCGGTGGAATCCAAAAATGGCCCCTTTCATTTTCGCAAAGCGGGGCAATATCCACATTATTGACGTCAAGAGCACCTTAAAAGGGTTGTTGATAGCCAAGAAGCTGCTCGTGGACGTGGTCTCTTCCGGCAAGGACGTCGTTTTTGTGGGAACAAAACGACAGGCCCAAAAAGCGGTTGAGGCAGTGGCCGGCAAGTGTGGAATGCACTACGTTTCTCAGCGATGGCTTGGCGGAATGCTCACAAATTTCAGGACGGTGCGGTCCCGATTGCAGAGATTGGAGCAATTGGAGGCTATGGTTGAAGACGGAACGCTTGACAGCGAGAGCAAAAAGCAGGCGTCAAGGCTCAAACGTGAGATGCGAAAGATCAAGTCGAACCTCCAGGGCGTCAGGGATATGTCCCGCTTGCCGGGGGCTGTCATCGTAGTGGACGCCAAGAAAGAGTACCTGGCTCTGCGGGAAGCCGTAAAGCTGGATATTGCAACCGTAGGTCTTCTCGATACCGATTCGGACCCCGATACGGTGGACGTGGCTATCCCGGCCAACGATGATTCCATCAGGGCAATCGACCTGATACTCGGCGAGTTAGCTGATGCCGTGGCAATCGGCAAGACGATGACTACCGCTCGCCAGGAACCGGCCCAGCGGCCCAGGCGCGTTCGTTCAAGGAGACCGGCAATGGCCCGCGCCGGCCGAGAGAAACCCCAGGCCGTGGTGGCGGTTGAGCAAAGCGCCGCACCGGCGCCAGAGCCAGAACCAGCGCCGGCAACAGAAGCGGTCTCACCGGACAGTCAAACCGAGCAACAACAGGCCGAATAGAAAGGCAACGGCGGATAATCCTCGGTACTTAGCCGGCGGCTTTTACCGTCTGTTTGCATAGCAGGAATAACAATTCACAAACTACGAGAGAACAGGAGTTTTTAGCATGGTGGAAATTTCAGCAGCGATGGTTATGGAGCTGCGGAAGATCAGCGGTCAGGGAATGATGGACTGTAAGAAGGCGCTTCAGGAGACCGACGGAGATGTTCAGCAGGCTATGGCCCTGCTGAGAAAGAAAGGCCTTGCCACTTTGGCAAAACGTGCCGGACGAGATACATCCGAAGGCCTGGTCGTGTACAAGAGCACTGACAACGGCAAAACGGCGGTTATGGCAACGCTTTGCTGCGAAACCGATTTTGTAGCCAAGAGTGATGATTTCGTGGCGACCGCACAAGCCCTAGTTGACTTCGCCCTGGCGTGCCCTGCCGACGAAGGCGTTGAGAACGTCCTTGAGACTACCGTTGACGGCAAGAAATTTAGCGATCTCCTGACCGAAACAGTCAGTAAGACCGGCGAAAAAACAGAGGTGGGAGACTGCGCAAAATACAAGCTCGATGGCCCGGGGCTTATCAGCACGTATGTGCATTTCAACGACAAAGTCGGCACAATGATCCAAATCGAAACCAACGATGACGCTACAGCCTCTGCCAAGGCGATAAAGCAGACAGCCTCCGATATTGCAATGCACGTGACGGCCACCAAACCCTTGGCGCTGGACAAGGACCAGATCGACCCCGAGACGGTTGAGCAGGAAAAGGCCATCTTCGCCGAGCAAGCCAAGGGCAAGCCCGAGAACATTATAGAGAAGATTGTCGAAGGCAAGATGAACAAATACTACGCTGAGAATTGCCTTCTTCAACAGGCGTTCGTCAAAGATGACAGCAAGTCCGTCGAGCAGGTTCTTGCCAACGCGGCAAAAGAAGCCGGAGGACAGGCAAAGATAAGGAGATTTGTCCGATTTGAAGTCGGATAACTTCGTCGCGTGTATTGCGTATTGCGCAGCACGCACGACACAATACGCAATGCGAGATACGAATCGTGGCAGAGAGCAAATATCATCGCGTGCTGTTGAAACTCTCGGGCGAGAGTTTTTGCAAGCCGGATCAGTTTGGGATTGACGGCCCGGCGCTCGAGTCGATTGCTCGGAGAATAGCGGAGATTTGCAAGCTCGGACCTCAAGTTGCTATCGTGGTTGGCGGGGGAAATTTCCTGCGGGGTGAGAGCTTCTCGCAGTCCAGCCACATACCCCGGAACACGGCCGATTATATGGGGATGCTGGCCACCATTATCAATGCCTGTGCGGTGCAGGAGACGCTTGAGAAGGTCGGCCAGCCAACAAGGGTCCTGAGTGCGATAGAAGTGCCGGCGATGTGCGAGCAGTTTATTCGCAGAAGGGCTCTTCGGCATTTCGAGCAGGGAAGGGTCGTGATATTAGCGGGCGGAACGGGAAATCCTTTCTTCACGACCGACACTTGTGCGGCGTTGAGGGCCGCGGAACTCGATGCGGACTTGCTCATCAAGGCTACAAAGGTTCGTGGCGTCTATAGCGACGACCCCAAGATAAATCCGGATGCACACCTTTTTGAGGAATTGTCCTACGACCAGGTGCTGGCAAAGAACCTTAGAATAATGGACCATTCGGCAGTAAGTCTCTGCCGGGACAACAATATTCCGATAATTGTCCTGAATATTTTCGAGAAGGGGAACATAGCCAAGGCTCTTTGCGGCGAGTCCGTCGGCACCAAGATAGTAACGAATTGAGGTTCAGAAATGCCTACTCAAGAGATTGTTTCAGACACCGAATCCAAAATGAAAAAAGCAATCGAAGTGCTGCACGACGATTTGAAAGCCGTCCGAAGCGGCAGAGCTTCGACCGGGCTGATTGAAAACATAAAGGCCGATTTCTACGGGTCGCCAACACCGCTAAAACAAATGGCAACACTGGCGACGCCCCAGATGGATATGATTGTGATCAAACCGTTCGATCCCGGTTCGATTAAAGAAATCGAAAAAGCGATCAAAGCCAGCGACCTGAGCATCGCGCCGATTGTGGACGGCAAAATAATCAGACTCAACGTCCCGGCGCTTAGCGAGGAAAGAAGAAGGCAGCTCGTTCAGCAGGCCAAACAGACCGGCGAACAAACAAAAGTCAGCACCCGTAACATACGAAGAGACGCAAACAAGCAACTCGAAAAGCAGCAAAAGGACAAACTTATCACGGAAGATGACCTTGAGAAAGGCAAGAAGCAAGTCGACGACCTCACCAAACAATACACCGACAAAGTCGACGAGATGATCAAGGCCAAATCAGACGAGATAATGATCGACTGATTTGAAAAGGAAACGCACGGATCATAAGTTCATGAGGCATAAGTTGTGTGCGCCGTGCCCCTGTGCACTTGTGTGACAATCTGCTTAATTTATCGCGGGGGTCAAAGCGATGCGAGTTGAAAGAACCTCGAAAGCCACGCCACGGAAAAAGACCGTAACAAGGATGCTCAAGCTGGTGCTGGCACTCATAGTAGTGTTGATCGTCGTAGCGATCCTGCTTGTGCCTGTATTCATCTCATCCAAAAAAGGCAATAGTCTGATAAAGGGCAAAATCAACAGCTCGATAGACGGCAGAATAGAATTCGCCGGTCTTTGGATGGGTTGGTTCAAAGGTATTAAGATTGCGAATTTGAGCTTTAACGACAATGCCGGCCAAATCTCCGTTCAAGTCAAGGAAATCGCCACAAAACCACACTACGGCTCACTTTTGACCGGCAATTTATCCCTCGGCCAAACCCTAATTGACAAGCCGAACGTAGAGATCAATCTTAAAGACTTAAAGGCACAAAAGTCCGGGAGCCCCGACCCAAAGCCCTCGGCCGGCAAAGCAATACAACCGATAGTATTGCCGGTAAAAAGAATTGAGCTTGTTCTCAATGACGGCAATGTTAAAGTCACCGATCCGAAAGCCGGGACGGTCGAGCTTTTGCGGATAAACTCGAAACTTAACCTGCAACCGCCGGGACAGCAGACAGATTTCGATCTGAATATGGCCGTGGCCAGGGCCGGCAACGCCGCGGAGATAAAAGTAGCCGGCCGGGTGACCACCAAACAACAAACCGGCTGGAGCCTGAAAGGGACCAGCGGAGATCTGACCGTTGAAGTCAACGACCTGGACCTTGAATCATTGGCCCCGATCTTTGCGCTGGCGGGCGTCGAGGTGCAGGCCAAGGGCCTTGTCACAAGTGATGTAAAAAGCCAAATCAAGGACGGTAGGCTTGAAGATTTAACCGCGGAGATCAAAGCAAGCAATCTTGACGTGACAGCGGCCCAACTGAAGGGCGACAAATTGCAAACCGCCAATCTGGATGTCAGCGTGAAGTTGAGCCAGGCCAAAGAGACAATAAGCATTGACGACCTGCGGATCAAAACCGACTGGGCCTCCGTCACCGCCAGCGGAGTCGTTCCTACTACGTTCGAGTCAACGGGTGATTTCCTGGGGGCCGATTCGAATTACAATTTGAAGGCCGATTTCCACTGCGACATAGCAACCGTCTCGGCACAGATGCCCAAAACCCTGGGACTCAAAGAAGGCATGCAAATAACATCGGGCCGACTGAACGGCAAAGTTGAGACTTCTTCCACAGCCGGCAAGAGGCTGATCCGAGCTAATGCGACCCTTGCCGGATTAGAAGGCACGGTCGATCAGAAAAAAGCTGCTCTATCGGAGCCGATTGTCGCCCGGGCGGAAATATCATCGGACAAAGCCGGGATAAACATTGATAGATTAGACGTCTCGGCTCCCTTTGCCAAAATCAATTGCACGGGCCGAACCGAATCGCTCAAATACAATGCCGAGGCCAACCTGGCAAAACTCCAGTCGGAGTTGGGGCAGTTCATAAACATCGGGCAATACCAGATGTCCGGCGAGGTTCTGGAAAGCGGTCTGATCTCCATCGAAGAAGATAAGATTGCTGCTTCCGGTTCGGCGACGGTCAGGAATCTTCGCTTCAGCTCGAAGGAGGGAACGAGTGCTTCCGAGCCGATGGCTGAGATAGATTTCGTTGTTGATATGGACAGAAAGAGCAGTGTTGTCACTGTTGACTCGATAACGGCCAATGCGAGTTTCGGTCAGGTCAGCATAGAGGACGGCGTTGTGCCCCTGAACAACAAGTCGGCAAAACCTTTGCGTGCCACTATATTCGCAAGTAATGTTGATCTTGAAAAACTCCTGCCGTTCGGGGTCCTGTTCGCATCTTTGCCGAAGGAAATGCAGTTGGCCGGCATCGCCGAATCCACACTCTCTGTCGGCTCCAACAAGGACGTTTACAAAATCGCAACCGACTCGACAAGAATCAAGGGCCTGAAACTTGTCTACCCCGGGCAGGAAAAGCCTTTTGAGCAGAACGAAGTCACGCTGGCTTTCGAAGCCGAGGTCGATCCCAATCAAAAGGCGATTAACGTCAAGAAGCTACAGTTGGACAGCCCGCAGATAAAGATTCGTAAGGGCGAGTTCAGCCAACTAAGCAAAGACGGCACGACTAAATTGGCCGGGCAGGCCGAGTGCGAGTACGACTGGTCGGCTGTCAGCGCTTTGGCCGCGCCGTATTTGCCGGAGGGCCTGACGCTGCAGGGCAAAAGAACGGACGCGATCAACTTCACCAGCGAATACCCGACAGCCCAGGCGGACAAACTTCTGCCCAATCTCAACGCAGAAGGCAAAGTTGGTTTTGAGCAGGCCGGTTATATGGGGCTGGATTTCGGCCCTACCGACGTTGAGATTCAAGTTCAAAGCGGCGTGCTGAAAGTCTCGCCGTTCACGACGACCGTCAACGAAGGCCGGTTCAGTTTCGCCGGGCAGGCAGACTTCAAGGAGAAGCCGCCGCTATTTAGAATCGCCAAACCGATGCAGATGATAAAGGACATTAAAGTCAACGACGAGATTACGAACAAACTTCTGAAATACGTCAACCCGCTTTTCGCTGATGCCGTTAATGTCAGCGGCTATGCGAATTTCAACTGCGAACAACTGGCAATACCACTCAAAGCAGAATCCAGGAACGACGCCGTGGTCATCGGCACGATTTCCATGAACCGGCTGCGGATGCAGGGCTCGAACTTGGTGGGACAGATCTTCACCACGAGCAGAGGTGATCCCCGAGGGACCGACATGACGATTCATCCGACGAGATTTGTTTTACAGAAAGGTTTTCTTCGATACGACAATATGCAGATGGACGTCGGCGACAATCCGGTCAACTTCAAAGGCGTTATCGGCCTGGACAAGAGCCTCGACATGACGGTGACTTTGCCCTATACTTCCAGGGGCAGAACGGCAAGGGTCGGCAGGGAAACTTCCGGCAGAAGAATCACACTGCCGCTCAAGGGTACCGTTGACAAGCCGGAACTCGATATGGGTAAGCTGCTCGAAGAGCAGTTGAAGGGACAATTAGAAGAACAGTTGCGAAAGGGGCTGGAAGATTTATTTAAGTAACCCACTCAGGCCCCTCCCGTTTTCGCCAAATGCGCCCTTAGATTGAAAGGGGATAGAGATGCTGAAGCTCAGGGAACTTTTATCCACGCCCACCACACAACTCGGTAAAGCAAGTCGCTTCGTCGTTTTCCAAATCAAACTGTTCTCGCATTGTGCCAGGCTCTTAAAGAAGAACCGCTCGGGCCAGCAGGCCGCGGCTTTATCTTATCATACGGTTTTCGGAATTGTGCCGTTGGCTATAGTGACGCTTCTAATCTTTCAATCATTTCCCGGCTATAGTCATATCGGGGATAAAGTAAAGAATTTCGTCTATGATCAGGCTAACTTATCAATGTTCAAGAATCCCGCCGCCAATAGCGAGGACTCTCAGGAAGCCGTAACGCTCACAGAGCACCTCGACGAACTGGTCGCAAGATTTTTCGCTGAGACGAATAAGGGACACATCGGGATATTCAGTGTGCTGATAGTGATTTGGGCCGCCTTAGCCCTGTTAGGCACAATTGAGAAATCATTCAACAATATATGGCACGTCACCACCGGCAGGAATTTTGTGTATCGAATTATCAGCTACTGGGCGATTTTGACCCTGGGCCCGTTACTTCTTGGTGTCGGCATATACCTAATCACGCAGCGCCAGACGGCTCAGTTGAAGATTACGCCGCCGGTACTGTCTTATATCGTAGCCGTCATCGCGTTCTTTTTGCTCTATTTTGTTTTGCCAAACACTAAGGTCAACGCAAAAGCCGCTGCATGGAGTGCGGCGGTAGCGGCCGTGGTCTGGATAGCAGCCAAGAATGTGTTTGGATACTGTGTAACGGAACTGGAGCTGTACCGCACAGTTTACGGCGTCATGGCGCTGATTCCAATGACGGTGCTGTGGATCTACGTTACATGGCTCATAGTGCTGTTCGGCCTGCAGTTGACATTTACCTCTCAGCACCTAAAAAGCCTTGACGCTGCCGAGATTGCCGCGGCCCAAAAAACCGAGGAGTTTTTCATAGCCAACGACCTTTCAGTGATCAACATTGTCAGGGAGATTGCCGCCGCATTCGCGACAGATCAGGCACCGGTCCCGCCCGAAGTTATATGCAGCAAGCTGGACATTCCCGCTGAGTTCGGGCAGAAAATCCTCGACCATCTCGTCAACTGCGGACTTATAGTCAGAACATCCGATCCCAGAGAGGGTTTCCTGCCGGCGAGAGACCCGGCAAATATCAGGTTGTCCGAAATCGCCGAGGCCGTCGCGGCCGCGGGCTTTGCCCAGTCAACAAGTGAATGGTCGGTAAGCCTCAGGCGGGTAAGTCAATCCCAGCGAAGCCTCCTGGCTCAGCACACCTTAAAGCAAACGTTGAATCTCGTGCAGGAGGTAGGTAATCCAGTCCTCGATGAACAAAACTTAACCGCAGCGCAGGCCGAGAGTTAGTGTTGCTACTGCGCTGTAAACAAAGAACAGCCCGAAGACAAACAGCGCCCCCGCACGAGACCATCAAATTACTCGCCGATGATCTTTACCAGGAGCCTTTTCTTGCGCTTGCCGTCGAACTCATAGTAGAAAATGTGTTCCCACGGGCCAAGATGAAGCTGTCCGTCTGTTATTGCGACCACGACCTCGCGCCCCATTACCTGCCTCTTCATGTGAGCGTCGGCATTGTCTTCGTATCCATTGTGCCGATATTGGCTGTGTGGTTTCTCAGGCGCGAGCTTCTCGAGCCATATCTCGTAATCGTGATGCAGCCCGGCTTCGTTGTCGTTAATAAATACCGATGCAGTTATGTGCATCGCGTTGACAAGAACGAAGCCGTCGCGGACGCCGCTTTCGGCAACAAGCCTCTCTACCTCATTGTGAACCGATACGATGGCCCGGCGCTGGGGCACGTTCATCCAGATTTCTTTGGTTAGTGTTTTCATAGGAACCTCATGTCCAAAACCAACGGAGATGCTGCAATTGTCAAGCTATCGGCGCATAAATCTCCGTCAGGATTTCCTCGGGCGAGACTTCTCTCGGATCATTCAGATAGACTTCTCTGGTCGGCCCGGCGACCTTTTTGCGATGCTCTGCGATCCACTCGAACAGTTTTTTATACGTTCGTGCAGATTGCTCGTATGGTCCCTTATGCACAATTTTGGCCATCTGCCCGCCGGGCAGCTCGTAGCATGTGATATCCCCTTCGCCATCGACCACATTGGAAACCGGAATGACCACTTCCACGTCGGCGCTTGCTTCTTCGTTCGCCTTGACCGCCTGCCTGGGTGTTTCGTGACATATAAAGGTTGGTCGTCCATCGACCCCGGCGCCGCTTGCCTCGGCATACTCGCGCACCTTAGCAATCATCGGGTCGATTTCAGCGTACGTGCCGCGCTTCCACATCCCCACGACCACCTGCGGCTCTATTTGCGTTATGCTCACCTCGCTCAAGGCACAGCCTCCAACAAGACAACAGAAACGATCCCTATTCTACACTCGCTGCCGCCAACGGACTAACAGACTCTATTTTACCATTCATTTGCTGTGTTGAACAGGCTTTTTTGGCTCATCCGGACAGGTGATCACCCCGACAGACTGTCAAGCACCTGCCTTGAATGATCTTACATTCAATCCAATAATTTCCTATACACCGCCTCAATTGTGCCAACCATTGTTTCCGGGGCGAACTTCTCTTTCACTGATTCCCTCCCGTTTTCACCAAGCTGTTCTCGTAAATTTTCATCTTCTATCAATTCTGCGCAGGCGTCTACTAATTGTCCGATATTTTTCGGTTCGACCAATCGCCCTGTCTTGTTGTTTACCACTTCCCGTGCGCCGTCCACATCGAAAGATATGGCCGGCTTGCCGCAGAGCATCGCTTGCGGCAGCGTACGAGCGAGACCCTCTCTCAGGGAACAATGCACGAGAATGTCCGATGATTGTATCGCAAGCGGGATCTCGCTGGGCGGCAAGAGACCTGTGAATTTGACCTTTTCAGCTAATCCCAATTGGCGCGCTTGTTCTTTGAAATGCTCTGAAAGATTGCCGTCTCCGACAAATAGCCAGACGCAATTTTCAAATCGCTTCGAGAGCTGCTTTGCCGACTCGATTACATACTCATGTCCCTTGAGCATGAACAGCCGGGCAATGGTAACAAGCACAATCGCATCTTCCTCGATTCCACACTTTCGGCGGAAATCCTTCTTTCGCTTTGGTGAGATTGGCTCTAAGAAATCATCTTCTTCGATAGCCGAATAGGCAGTGATAAACTGCTCCGGCCTGCCGATCCCCACGGCGGTCGCCTGTGCCGTCATCGCATCGGCGACACTGATAAAGAAATCCGTTCGCTTTGCAGCCGACCTTTCAATAGCGATATAGAACTTGTTCAAGAACTCGCTCTGATAGGGATGGAAAGCCAGCCCGTGTATCGTGTGTACCACCGCCGGCAGGCTTTCTCCCCATCGCCCCTTCAAGGCGCAGCCGGCAAATCTGCCCAATATGCCGGCTTTTGCCGAATGAGTGTGAACAATGTCCGGCTTCAATTGCTTGAGAAGTTTCTTTATCTGGAAGTAGCCAACGATATCATTCAAAGGATTTATCGCCCGCCGGAGCCTGTTGACGACTAACACTTTGTAACCTTGCCCCTTCGTCTGATTGAAAAGCTCGCCTTCAGGCCCCAGAGCCGGCCCGGTGATGAGCGTGACATCATGGCCCCGCTGCGCCAGCAGCTTGCAGGTGATGAGCGTATTCTCCTGCGCCCCGCCCAGAATCAACCGTGTTATTATGTGAACGATTTTCAATATGACTCCTACTGTTACTTCGCTCGCCTTCCACAACATCGACAACCCATTGTCATTCCCGCGAAAGCGGGAATCCAGTTACCGCGACTAATGAGCCTCCACTACGTTCCTTCAATCTGATACTTATCTCTTAAGTTTCTGATCTATCCCAATGTTGAACTTTGGATAAAATACTAACATCTGGGTAAATTTTATGTAACTACTGGATTCCTGCTTTCGCAGGAATGACAGGATGCGTTTTCTGTATCCTGTATTCCGCCTTCTTAATATTTGATCCACATCAGGCACAATCCTTGAGGCGGAGCGAGCCGACCTGCCGCGGTCCGGCTTTTTGCCTCGAGGATGTCACTGACTTTCTCAGGCTCCCATCTGCCATAGCCGATATCTACCAGCGTGCCGGCGATATTTCTAACCATATTATATAAGAAACCGTCGCCTTCGACATTGACATATATCCACTCGTCCTCGTATTGCGTATTGCGTATTGCGTATTGCGTCTGGGGCATTTGTGTTTCTTTTTCGCACGACGCATCACGCGCAATGCACGACGAACTGACTTCACAGCGGAAAATGGTCCTGACAGAGTTCTCTCGCCGATCAGCGGCGGATGCAAAGGACTTGAAGTCCTTTTTTCCGACGAGAAGCTGAGCGGCATGATTCATCGCAGCCACGTCGAGTTCCTTGGGGATATGCCAGCACTGATTCAACTGGAGGACGGGTCGGAACCGGCCGGTGTAGATCGTGTAGCGGTAAAGTTTGCTCGTCACAGCGCCGATGAGATCGAATTTGCGAGGCGCCTCTTCGGCAGCGGTTATGACTATATCACGCGGAAGACGGCCGCTGATTGCATCGGGAAAATTCTCAGTAGGGATAGGTGAATCGATCTCGAACAGGCCTACCTGCCCTAAGGCGCTTACCCCGGCATCGGTCCGACTCGCACCGTGAACGTGAGTCCGCCTGCCTACGAGACTTGATACGGCCTCAACAAGCTCGCCCTGAACGGTCTTTTCCCCCGGCTGTATCTGCCAGCCGTGATACCGGCTGCCGTCGTACTGTATCGTTAGTCTTATGCTGCGAACAGCCATCGCTAACCGATCAGAGCAACTTTTCCGCAATTTGGACGGCGTTCAGCGCAGCGCCTTTTCGCAACTGGTCGCCGGCGACCCAGATATTGATGCCGTGGTTCTCCGGTATTGATTCATCCTGGCGGATTCGCCCGACCAATACGTCGTCTTTGCCGGAAGCGTCGATCGGCATCGGGAAGCGATTGTTCCGGCGGTCGTCCAAAACCGATACGCCCGGAGCGGTGCTCAAAAGGTCCCTGACCTGGTCCGGTGTAATCGCCTCGGTGAACTCAAGATTGATACTCTCGCAATGTGCCCGGAGCACCCCGATGCGAATACACGTACAGGTAATTGCAATCTCAGGACAGTCGAAAATCTTCCTGGTCTCGTGAACCATCTTCATCTCTTCCTGATTGTACCCGTTCGGCCCGAGCGCTGAATTATGGCTGAAAGCGTTAAACGCTATCTGGTACGGGAACGCCTCGCAGGTCGGTTCCTTGCCGTCGAGGATTTCGCGCGTCTGCTGCTCCAGCTCGACCATAGCCGAATGACCCGCTCCGCTGGCGGCCTGGTAAGTGCTGACCACCATTCGCTTTACGGGATTGGCCTGGTGCAAAGGCCAGACGGGCACGATGCCGATAATCGTCGAGCAGTTCGGATTGGCAATTATGCCCTTGTTCTTGGCGATTGCCTGCGGATTTATCTCTGGAATGACCAGTGGAACGTCCGGGTCCATTCTATAAGCCGAAGAGTTGTCCACTACAACCGCACCGGCATCGACCGCTGCGGGGCCGAACTCTTTGCTCCGGCCTGCCCCGGCGCTGAACAATGCAATATCAACCCGGCTGAAACTTTTCTTCGTCAACTCTTCAACGATGTATTCTCTGCCCTTGAATTCGATTTTCTTGCCGGCCGAGCGGCTGCTCGCAAGCATCTTGAGAGAATCAAATGGAAAATCCCGCTCTTCGAGAATTCTCAAGAATTCCTGCCCAACCGCCCCGGTCACCCCTGCTATGGCAAGATTACAGCCCATTTCTCGATGCTCCAGTAGATATTGCAGCCAAAACTTAAAGGCAGCCGGAAAAGACTGCCCGTAATACTTCCACAAACAAATATCGGCATATTATAGCGTTTTCATCGCAAAATGGCAACCATCCTGGAGCAACACGTCAAAAAAATTCAGCCCGTCGATCCTTCGATCCTGCTCAGAACCGGCTTATTCGGCGGGCCGCCTCTGCCAAAACGCCGCCATCAGAGACGCTGTGATAATACAGATAAATACGAAAATCGCCGCCGGCATTGCAGTTTTTTCACCAAAGTGTTTCAATGCCAGGACCGTCCCCAAGCCGGCATTCTGCATCCCAATCTCAATTGCCAAAGTTCGCCTCCTGCGCAGATTCATCCGAAAGGCCGAACCCACGCCGTAGCCGCCTATCATTCCGTACACGTTCAAGACGACCGCCGCCGCTAAGATGATCCCGGTTACATCCCCAAGATAATCCTTATTTAGAGCAATCACCAACGAGCATATAAATATGATAAACGTAACCGATATCGCCGGGAAGACGGGTAGAATCTTCTCGATCTTGTCCTTGAAGTAATGCCTGACGCCAAAACCTATGAACAGCGGCACAATCACCATCTTTATGACACTACCTACCATCTCAAGCAGCGGAACTTCCAATCCCGACCTGGCCAGGAGAAACGTCAGGCCGGGCGTCAATAGTGGACACAACAGCGTGGAAACCGCCGTCAGCGAAACGGAATATGCCGTATCTGCTTTGGCGATATAGCTCATCACATTGCTTGCCATCGCCCCGGGCGCTGAGCCGGTCAGTATCAGCCCGACTGCAATCTCAGGCGGCAGGTTGAACAGCTTTGCCAATAAAAATGCTCCTAACGGCATGATACTGAACTGCGCCGCCGAGCCAATCAAAACGATGACCGGTTTTTGCGCAATTCGCTTGAAGTCTTCGATGTTCAGGACCGCCCCTATCCCGAACATTGTAAGCGCAAAGAACCAATCCATATAGCTCTTCAAAGCCACAAACGGCCCGGGTGAGACATACGCGACCACCCCAAACGCAATCACCCAGATTGCAAAGTATTTCGTATAAAAGGACAGTATTCTCTTCAACATAGCACAGAGTATAAAACTCTACAGAATCCGTGACAATCTCAAAAACGTCCGGCTCCGATCTGCGCCGGGGCCGCCGGCCCATAAATGCCTTGACTCTTACTGCTCAAATATTATCTTCCATACATAATAGACTTTATGTGGAGACAAAATGGCTCAGAATTCTAAGATTGAATGGACTGAATCCACTTGGAATCCGGTCACCGGCTGCACGAAAATCAGTGCAGGATGCAGGAACTGCTATGCAGAACGGATGGCCTTGCGCTTGAAAGCTGCGGGAAGTCCCAATTATGCCAAGGGTTTCAGCGTAACGCTTCACGAGCACGCCCTTGAAATACCTTTGCGCTGGAAACGACCACGTACAATCTTTGTCAATTCGATGAGCGACCTTTTTCACAAGGATGTTCCTTTCGATTTCATCGCGAAAATCTTTGATGTCATGCGCCAGGCATCTCATCACCGATTCCAAATATTGACGAAGCGCTCTCGTCGTTTGTTGCAATTGAGCTCAAAGCTCACTTGGCCGGAAAATGTCTGGATGGGCGTGACTGTCGAGAACGCCGAGTGCGCTTTTCGCATTGACCATCTCAGGCAAACCGGTGCCGCGATAAAATTCATCTCGTTTGAGCCGCTTCTGGGCTCAATCCTTGACATTGGCCTAGAAGGCATTGATTGGGTCATAGTCGGCGGCGAATCAGGTCCACGCGCCAGACCAATGATCCCCGAATGGGTTATTGGCATTCGTGACCAATGCCTTGGAGCAGACGTTCCGTTCTTCTTCAAGCAATGGGGCGGTGTAAACAAGAGTAAAACTGGCCGCGTGCTTGATGGCCGCATGTGGGATCAAATGCCGCAGCAGTCGAAACTTACTGAAGAAGAGGAAGTAAATAGTGGACAATGTGCAGGACTTCTTCAACATGTCGAAAGCATAAGGTCGAGATTCTCTGTTTTCAATCGGAAAGTGGGATGCAGCGGCCTTTACCGAGAATTCGTGACGGATGGACTCAAATACCGTAAACTAAACTGCATGCATACAGAATACGCGCGGGCCGCCAGCCCTGCAGAACTAATGGAACGGATTCGGAGAACCCTACGCGAGATACGGGAGGACTTCAACAAGAGGGAGAAATGAGTATGCAGGATTATGAGATTTTCTCGGCGATAGAGAGTATTGAAGAGCCGTTCTATGAGCATGATATTGGTATATTGATTCGAAAACTAAGGGGTGAAGAAGATGCTTCGGAGTTGTCGACGGAATGGTTGGCTGAATATATGGCCTTTGATTTCTACGAAGACAGATCAGATGACGGCAGTATATGGGGAACTTACTTTGGACCAATGTGGTCAGGCACAAACGATGAAGGCAAGGCATTTGAATCACCAAGCATAAAGACGGTAACACCGGAAATGCTCAACTACTGGTCAAATCGGGCAAAACAAGCTAAACATCCAATTCTGAAAGCTCGTTATGCCGCATTAGTATGGGATTTTTCCAAAGAAGTAACACAAAAATCTGCAGAGATTAAGATGGCACATATCTGGATTGATAGTGTGATCCGAATTGCCGAGACCAACTGCCACAAATTTGAATCCCAAGTTGTTCGAAAACTTGAAAAAGCACTAAGCATCGCCATTGGCATTAATGATGCAGCCAAAATGGAAGAAGTCAAAAACGCGATTTTGGCGTATGAACTGAAGATTACCAGTGATGGCAAAAAGGGAGGATCTGGTTCTTCATTTGATAGTCTTTTGATGAACAAGAAGATTCAGCTCAGCGATGGCGAACAGACCTCAATTTTAGAAGATTTGGAAAAAAGACTCGATATAACTTCCAACTTCTGCGACAAAACTTCCTTCGACCAATTCGCTGCAAAGGATGCAGCCACAAGATTGGCACAATACTATCGAAAACAAGACAGACCTGATGATGTAAAACGGGTATTGCTTAAATACGGAAGTGCATTTGAACATATCTCAAAGGACGCTTCAGGATCATTGGCCATTGCATGGCTTCAAGGAGTAGAGTCTGTTTACAGAAACTTTGGACTCAAAGATGAAGCTGATCGGTTGTTGAATATCATTCGGCAACGGGGGCCTGATGCCAAAAAAGACCTGATGTCCATTCCTGTCGAGCAAAAGATACCTCGTGAAGAAATGGACAACCATGTCAATGAAATGATAGAGGGTAATATTGATGAGGCAATAATCAGAATAGCTGTCCACTATGTTCCTAAAAAAGACGAGGTTGTTAGGCAGATGAAAGACCTCGCCCAGAATAATCCCATACTGTTTGACATGCCAGCAACAATACAAGATCGCAATGGGCGAACGGTGGCATTTGTAGGATCGCTTGAAGAGGATTTAGACGGTCGCATAGTGATGCAGATCACTCAGAATATGTTATTCTCTTCAATCTTTCTACGTCGTGTGATTTGCGGTTTTAGAGATAAATTTACCGTTACACCAGATTCTATAATCAAGGAACTCTATAAGTCGCCAATATTTGCTAACGAAAAAGCTGAGATTATTAGAAGAGGGTTAGAGGCATATTGGAACGGAGACCACCTCGTGGCTATCCATCTTTTGGTTCCACAAATTGAAGGTATCACGAGAAAGTTGTTAGAATTGTCTGGCGGAACTACTTACAAGCGTACCCGGAATGAAGGATATCACCTTAAAACGTTTGACGAAATGCTCAGGGATGAGCGTGTATGTAAGGCCATAGGTCAAGATGCTGCATTGTATTTACGAATTCTATATACGGACTCGAGGGGTTGGAATTTGAGAAATGATATTTGCCACGGGATAAGTCTGCACAATGAGTTTTGTATCCAAGTGTCAGACAGAGTCTTTCACGCACTATTATTACTCGCCCAAATAAGAGAGCAGAAGAAACCAACTACAAATGAAACCAACAAGGAAAAGACAAAGGGGCAATAACTTAACCTTACCGCGTGGGCAAGAATGGCATTTGACCACGCTACGTTCTGGCAAAACGAAAATCAATGACACGGTCAATATCTTTGCCATCACATGATTTGAGAAAGAAACCTGTTAGACCAAGAAGCCAACCGTCTTGATTCACTTGAGGAATCATCCCTTATGTAAGAGGTGTCCAAAAGCCGCGAACCTTCTCAAGCCAGGATGTCTTTGTAGTCTGCGCAGAATTTCTTGCGCTTGCATCGGGCGCAGTGGGTTCCCCGCCAGATGCCGTCGAATTGTTCCATAACCTGGCCGACTATTGTTGCGTCGTCGGTGATGATACCGGACTCGAAGTTTCTTTTGTGCTCGCTTTTGGCCCCCATGCCGGCGCCGGTCAGGTTGGCGCTGCCGGTGTAGGCGAAATGCCCGTCAATTACCACGGCTTTGAGATGGACTCTCGGGCACAGGATTCGTTCCATGCCGTCTATCAAATTCGGGTATTTGTCGAAATCGTTTCGGAAAGCCGGGCCCGGCTCCTTGGCGTGGAGCAGTCTTATTTCCACGTGTCTTTTCACCAAATCGGATAATATCTCAAGAAATGGGACCATCCTCCCGCCCTTGTCCACGTACAGGTCCTTCAGGTCGGACGTTGCAAGCCAGACAAATCTGTCCGCTTTTCCGATTCGCCCCAGAATCACTTTTTCGTATATGTCTCTGTCCGTAATGAATTGAAGCATTTCAAGCATATTCGAACCTCAACCGTCCGCGCTGCTCTATTCTATCTACGCCCGGGGCACAATGCAACACGACGCACGAACTCCGGCTATATCAGTACCGTAAAGCCAAGTATCAGTGCAAACGATAGAATTTCGGGAAATGGATGGATCGGATGAGAAATAGAACGGTAGAAATGTGAGGGAAAAGCTGCTGCAGGCGGTTTTACTTACTTCGTCATCAGCCTGAGGATTTTTTGGTGGGTTCTGTCTTAGGCTGTTGTTCCTGCTCTGCCTGGGGATTTTCCTCCTTCTTGGCCTCGGGCTCCGGCTGCTTCTGAGCATCCTTTTTCTCGGCCTTTTCGCGTTGGATCGCGTCGTAAATCTCTCTGCGGTGAACCGGTATGCTCTTCGGAGCCGTTATGCCGAGACGGACCTTATCCCCACGAACATCGACGATGATAATTTCAACATCATCACCGATCATGATTGACTCATCTCTCTGTCTGCTTAGAACCAACATTGATAATAACTCCTTTTGTCGGCTGGCTTTACCTTATTATATGCTACGAATAATTCCGGCCAACTGTTCGTCCGTTTGCTCCTGAAAAATATCTCTGTCTGTCATTGTTTCATAACTGCTTCGACCAAATCCGTCATCAGATCGACAAAATTATGATACACCTATATTTCGGCTAATTTTAAGACCAAAAACAACCATTTTTGATTTTGTCTCGGCAAATAGGTTCGGTTATAAGACCTCAGAGATATAAGTGTTTGAAATATATGTGTTTATGCAAAAGTGGAGACATGAAAAAAGGCGTGTTTATTTTGCTCAATTCGGCCTGCTGTCGCTATTTCATCTCGTGTTTTCGCCAATAGTCAAAACGAACGGCCATCCAGTAGCCGGCCACGGAACCCAACGCACCAAAGGCCACCATCTGCACAGGCAACACCGAAGCAACCGCATTAGAGAAAAAAGCGGCCGGCCAGTTTCGAGCAAGATACTGAACTTGTTTGGCGTAAGCGTGCATGGCGAAAGCAGTTACGAACGCAGTTGCGATTGAGGGCCAGACGTAGCTGAGGTTGAGGTACTTCTTGACCGCGAAGGCGGCAAGCCCGAATGAGACTAACACGGCAAAGGCAACCTGCCCGATAGCCGGTTGGGCCACTACTGAGCCGAGGCTGCTGTTAGATATTCTAATTTCCTGGGCAAAAATTCTGATGCAAAACTGAGCTATCAGGGCCGAACCTACCAGGGCAATTGCGGCATTCAGATACTTGCCCGGCCCTGGGTTGGATTCTTGCTGTGTCTCCTTCAGCTTGGGGCTTGAACGGATTTTTTGCCCCAGGAGCGCGCCGGCAAAGCCGGCAGCGACAATCGCCAGCCAGAAGAACGGTTCCCATTTGAGCGATGCAACGAGTTCCTGCCGCTGGGCAACAGTTGGATTCAACTGAATCAGAGTGGCCATACTGCCGGAACGCACAGCCCAGACAGCCAATCCGGACGGGACTGCCAAAATGCCAATCTCTCGGCCGTACGGCCAGGAAACAAAGTAGCCGATAACTCCCGCCAGAAACGCCATAGCCACCAAAGCCGCCCTGCCGCCTATCGCCTCGGACGATACCGCCAGCGGCCGAGCAACTACATATATCAGAAGCACGCCGACGCCCGCAGCAGCAGCGATTCTTAACTTCATCAGCCAGGATAATTCCATAATCCAAATCCCTTAATTATGCCGACAATAGAGTAGCATCAGAGCCGGAACAGGTCAACAACATATTCGCCCTGCACATATCACGTGCCCCGGGGGCACAGGGTTTTCTCTTGGGTTGATCTGCGTTCTGTGCTATACTATCGGCGATTTCATTGAGGAGCAAGGGGTACAGAAAGGATGCTATGAACAAGCGGAATAGACAAGCCTATGACACCGATTCCGATTTGCGCGTGGACGACAACGGCGCGGCAGTATGTACCATAAGCAGATTGGAATTAGCGGGTAAGAGATTTCATTTCATTGGGGCCGGCGGTATCGGGATGAGCGGGCTGGCCCGGCTTCTGGTCAAGAATAATGCGGTTGTGGCCGGGTCGGAACAAACGCCAAGTGAAGTTGTGGACGATCTTTGCCAGATTGGTGCGGATATAAAAATCGGACACAATACCGAAAATCTCAGCCCACAAACCGATGCCGTTGTCATTTCGGCGGCGATAACGGAAGATAATCCCGAACTAAAATCGGCAAGAGAACACGGATACACGGTCTATAAGTACGCCGAGATGTTAGGGGAGCTGATGAGCCGCTATGAGGGGATCGCGATCAGTGGAACTCACGGCAAGAGCACAACGAGCGGATGGCTCAGTTGTCTGCTTAAACAGGCCGGCGTCGATACGAACTTCATAGTCGGGGCCAAAATCAACCAGTTGGACAGCTCCTGCGGCGTGGCGGACAGCAAGTATTTCGTGGCCGAGGCCTGCGAATACGACAGGAGCTTTCTCAACCTCAAGCCCAAAATCGCCTGCATACTCAACATCGAGCAGGACCACCTGGACTATTACAGGGATGAAGACGAGATAGTCGAAACCTTCGGGCAGTTCGCACGTGGCGCCAAATCGGACGGCGTGGTGGTTGCCAACGGCCAGGACGCGAATGTTGCAAAGATAATGGCGGATGGCCGCCTGCTTGGGAATGACAATCCGGTACGGTGTGAGACTTTCGGGCTTGATGAGAATTGCGATGTCTGCGCAAAGAATGCTACGCTCGACCATGGACTGTACGGATTTGACGTGTACCGCAACGGCAGGGCTTTGGGAGCGACGAGGATTTCACTGCCGGGCACGCACAATATCCTCAACGCACTGGCAGTCACGACAATGGCGATCAATCTGGGGCTGGAGCCCGAACAAGTGCTGCAGTTGCTGCCGGACTTCACCGGCATCGACCGCCGCCTGATGCTCAAAGGACAATTCAGCCGGATCACGGTGCTCGACGACTACGCCCACCACCCGACGGAAATCAGGGCGTCGCTGGCGGCGATACGGCAGAAGTATCAACCGAGGCGAATCTGGTGCGTTTTTCAGCCGCATCAGTACAGCAGAACAAGATTTCTGCTTGATGATTTTACAGAAAGCTTTAAGCTTGCCGATATAACAATTGTGCCGGAGATTTATTTTGTCCGGGATTCCGAATCGGCCAGGAAAGAGATCAATGCACAGATGCTGGTCGAGAGAATGCGAGCGAATGGAACGCAGGCGCTGTTTATCGAGAGCTTCGGCGCCATTTGCGATTATCTCAAGTGCAATGTAAGCACCGGCGAGCTGGTGGTAACAATGGGCGCCGGCGATATTTGGAAGGTTGCAGATGAGTATATTCAGTGGCTTGGAGGAAATAGTTGAGACAGACTATCCGTTGGCCAAACGGACATGGTACGGCCTTGGCGGGCCGGCTGATTATTTCATTAGTCCGAGAACTACCGAACAGCTAAAAGAAGTCATCCAGAGATGCAACGAAAATGAGATCCGGCTCTACGTAATGGGCTTCGGTTCCAATCTGCTGATAAATGACGACGGCGTCAGGGGAGCAGTGATAAAGCTCGAAGCAGAGCAGTTCGCCCAAATTGAGTTTGGCGAGCAGGAGGTTACCGCCTGGGCCGGTGCCGAAATGAGCAAGCTGGTCCTGACCTGCGTGGAGAAGGGCCTTTCGGGCATTGAAACTCTAACCGGCATACCTGGTTCCGTGGGCGGAGCGATAAAGATGAACGCGGGAGGCAACTTCGGAGATATTGGCGCGGCGGTGGAGACGGTTTCGCTGATGGACAATGCCGGCAGTATTTTTGAAAAGAGCAAGCCGGAACTGGTGTTCGACTATCGCCAAACAAATATTGCAGCCAAGTTTATTCTAAGTGCACGGCTGAAGCTCAATGCCGCCGACCCGGAACAAATCATGCGTACGGTAAAGGAAATCTGGATTTTCAAGAAGAATAGCCAGCCTTTGAATACAAAGAATTCCGGCTGTATATTCAAGAATCCGAGAGGCGTTTCAGCCGGCGCCTTGATCGACAGGGCGGGCCTGAAGGGATTGCAGATCGGCGGGGCCGTAGTCAGCGAGAAGCACGCGAATTTCATAATCGCCGAGAAGGGATGCAAGAGCCGCGATGTCGTAAGACTGACGGAGGCCGTAAGACAGAGAGTTAAGGAACAGTTCGACGTCGAGCTGGAGCTTGAAATCGAGATTTGGTGATTTGGAATTGAAGTAATAGCAAATTGGAAACAGTAAATAGCAAATCAAAAGTAGCTGTGCTTACCGGCGGCATAGGCGCCGAACGGGATGTCAGCCTTCAGAGCGGCAGATGCGTTGCCGACGCTTTGGCCGAAGCCGGCTTTAGCGTTGTAACGGCTGATATCCAACCGGACAATCTCGATATACTGCAAGACAACAGTATCGATGTGTTCTTCCCTGCACTGCACGGCGAATTCGGCGAGGACGGACAGCTCCAACAGATACTCGAAAGGAAATCACTTCTTTACACCGGAAGCGGACCAGCGGCAAGCAAAGTGGCCTTTGACAAAATGGCAAGCAAGAAGCTCTTTGACGACGTCGGTGTTCTCACGCCTGCGGCAATCGAATTTGGCCCCGAGACGGATGTCCGGCAGCTCGAAGAACAGTTGCACGACCTTGCAGACAAATATGTGGTAAAACCTGTTAAGCTGGGAAGCAGTGTCGGCGTCAGCATTGTTTCGGCACCGCACGAAGCTATTGCTGCCGCACAGACAACTTTCAGCGAGTTTGGCGATTGTATGATCGAAGAATTCGTGCCGGGCAGGGAAGTAACAGTGAGTATCCTGTGCGGCCGGGCGTTGCCGATCATCGAGATCCGCACACAGAGCAGCTTCTACGATTATCACGCAAAATATGTCGACGACCAAACGCAGTATCTCTTCGACACAGTTACGAATCAAGTGGTTGCGGCAGATATTAACCGGGCCGCAATTGATTGTTTTGATGCACTCGGCTGCCGGCACTTCGGCAGGATCGATTTCGTCCTGAGCGACGACCGAATCGCCTACGTTCTCGAGGTCAATACCATCCCCGGCTTTACAACTCATTCGCTTTTGCCCAAGGCGGCTGCTAAGACAGGACTTGCCATGAGCGACTTATGCACAGAAATCGTCGAGGCTGCATGTTCGTCCGTAGCGAGGCCCCCGGCGTAGAGTAAATTACCAGACAATGGCAACCAAAAAGAGAAGAAAAAAGGGCAAAGCGAAAAGAGTATCATTCAAGCTCGGCGCCCTGAAGAAAAAGAAGAAAAAACAAGCAAGCCGGCTCGGGCCAGGCTTGATGAGTGTTGCCAAAGTGCTGGCGGTCATCTGCGTCGTTAGTGTGATAGCAATCGGGCTAATGTTCCTTGAGAAGTACGTAAAAGACACCGCCCTCCCATCGAAAGATGCAGGTGACATCGAGCTGGTGAGCGTGCCCGCCTGGGTGACCGACCGGCTTGAAGAGAAAGTGCGCGCCGCTGCAAGAGGCGGCGGCGAAGACTTGAAACTCGATGAAGATGCTGCCTTGTCGGCGCAGCGTAACATTGAGAATCTGGTCGCGTGGCTGGATGACGCAAGAGTGCGGACCACGCACGATGGGCTTCGCATCGAGGGACGATGGCGCAAACCCGTCGCTCTTATTAAGTCAGGTCGGCAAGAGCCGCACTACGTTGACGCCGAGCGGGTTGTGCTGGATTTTGTGCCGATGCCGCACCTGCCCATCGTGGAGATAACAGGGCTTTCGATGACGCCACGAATGCCGCGTCCCGGCAAAATCTGGAAATGCAGCGACCTTGCCGCCGCAACAACGATATTGGACCGACTCGACCAGATGGACAAATCCTCCACACCTGACAAGCCGTTACTGTACGAAATCGACCGCATCGACGTGAGCAATTTCAACGGCCGGAAGGACGATCGTGATCCACACATTGTCTTTTACACCAAAGACAATATCGAAGTCATCTGGGGAGCTGAATGGGGCAAGTGGCAACATTATCTGGAATCTACGGATGAGGAAAAGATAGCCAAGCTCTACGGCCATTACAAAGACTACGGCACACTTTCAGCCGGCGTAAAACACATCATCCTGCGCGATCCGCAGGACAGAATCTCTCTGCCGATAGACAAATATTAACCGCGTGCATGACTGTTCAACGCAGTCGCCAAGTCAAGGTAGCGATAGGGGATTTGGAATTCCGTGCACGTCGATTTGAGCTTCGCCAAAACCGATTCGCTCAATTCGCTTTGAAAATCCGCATCGCCGTTACAGGAAAAGATTCTGCACCCGGCAAAACGATGTTCGTAAACGCTGCATTTGCCGCCGACGTTGTAAGGACACCGGCCCGCCAGCATCGCTTTAACATCCTCGGCGCCCAAACTTGCAGCGAAATACATCAACTCCGGCGAAGTAACAAACAAACGGTGGTCAAACGTATCGAAATCGCAGCAACTGCCGCATGACTTGCATACTCCCGCCAAGTCGTTGATCCGGTGGATTTGTAGCTCCAGCCAATCGTAGATTTCAGCTACTTTTTTGAGCAGTTGGCTGTCGGTTCCGCATCCTGCCACCATTTCTTGCACCTCTTGATTCGTTCTATTTCCTCGAAGCTGTAAAGTCTGCCGCGATTGATGCCGGAGCATTTTTGAGCCGCCTTGTTCCAGGCATTAGGGCTGGTCAAGTTCTCCGGCCAGAACGGCCAGCTCCTGCACTGGCTCGGACGAACACAATAAATCGCACAGCCTTTATCACTTCCGCATAATTTGTGAAATCTGCGGTTCATGAATATGCAATCTTTGGTCGTTTGGTCTTCAATAATAGTTGTCCGCAGACCCACGCGCTTGAGGTATTCCTGCCTCAACTGTCCCACAGATATCTTCAGAAAATCAGCGATGAACTCAATCTCGGGCCTCGTGACCCAGATATAACCTTCCCCCGGCCCCGAACAGCACCCACCACACTGCATACACTCGAAATGTAATCCGCCAACATACCAAGGCATACTATCACCATCAATCATCCGACAAATCTGATTTCAGCCACTCTTCAACTTGGTCAACAAATCCCCGAATCGGATTCATATAGTCATACCTTCCTTGCGAACATTTATAAGCAAGGGACTTTCGATTTTATCGAAATTACTCTCGGAGACCGGATATACCGCTATCAGAACATTATGCTCAAGATTCAAATCCGTAAATATATCAGCCATTCGGTCAATCTCTTCGCAGGGATCAACCGTCCCTGCCAGCACAACGGCCAGGTCGATGTCCGAATGCTCATCATTGGCATGACCTCTTGCATAAGAGCCATAGAGCACAACCTTTTTAAGCCGTTGCCCATAAAGCTCGGTTATCTGCTGTTTGAATTCTTTAAGTATATGTTCTATTTCCATCGCGCGTCTTTGAGTACCTTACTCGAATATCGAAATCCTAAATAACCAAATATAGCCTCTTTGTCATTCCTGCGAAAGCAGGAATGACAAAGAGGGACATAGGATAACATTTCTGTTTTACCATTTCAATACTGCTCCGGTATCGGCGCTGGTTGCCATTGAGGCGTATTTTGCGAGACAGCCCTTGGTTATCCTCGGCTCTGGCGCGGTCCACGTCTTTTTGCGTTCGGCAAGTTCTTCATTGGAGAGCTTTACGCTCAAACTGTTGTTGGGGATGTCTATTTCGATTATGTCGCCGTCTTTGAGCAAGCCGATGGGGCCGCCCACCGCCGCTTCCGGGCTGATGTGGCCAATGCAGGCGCCTCTTGTGCCGCCGCTAAATCTGCCGTCGGTAATCAGGGCAACAGATTCGCCCAGGCCGGCACCGACGATATAGCTCGTCGGACTTAGCATCTCCTGCATACCCGGCCCGCCTTTGGGGCCTTCGCAGCGAATTACCACGACGTCGCCTTCTTTGACCTTGCCAGCTAAGATGCCGTCACAGGCTTCCTCCTGGCTCTCAAAGATGACCGCCGGGCCTGTGTGTGTGAGCATCGCAGGGGCGACGCCGGCGGTTTTGACCACGCTGCCTTTTGGAGCAAGGTTGCCCGTCAGGATAGACAGACCGCCACTCTTCGAATATGGGTTGTCGATCGTGCGGATCACTTCTGTGCCGGTTGTCTGCGCCTCGGCAATGTTCTGACCGAGGGTCTTGCCCGTTACCGTAAGGCAATCGGTGTTGAGAAGGCCATCGAGCTGATTGACTTCTTTCAGGATCGCATTTATGCCGCCGGCGGCATCGACATCTTCCACGTGGTACTCGCTCGACGGCGAGACTTTGCAGATGTTGGGGCATGACGCCGAGATTTCGTTTATGCGTTCGAGGTCGTACTTGATGCCGGCTTCGTTGGCCACCGCCAGTGTGTGCAGGACGGTATTGGTCGAGCCGCCCATCGCCATATCCAGAACAAGGGCGTTGTCGAGTGACTTTTCGCTGATTATGTCCAGCGGTTTGATGTCCTTTTCTACCAGAGTCATGATCTGTTTGCCCGCGGCCTCGTAGAGCTGTTGGCGTTTAGGGTCAATTGCGAGGATCGTCCCGTTACCCGGCAGGGCTATCCCAATCGCCTCACAAAGGCAGTTCATCGAGTTGGCCGTGAACATTCCCGAGCAGCTCCCCTTTCCCGGGCAGGCTGTGCGTTCAAGCTCCTTTAACTGAGATTCGTCTATCTTGCCCGCGTTGTACGCCGCGACGCCCTCGAATATGCTGATAAGGTCAACAGTTTGTCCATCGTCCGTCTTGCCGGCAGCCATCGGCCCGCCTGAGACGAAAATTGTCGGGATGTTCAGCCTGACCGCCGCCATCAACATTCCGGGGATGATCTTGTCGCAATTGGGGATGCAGATGAGTCCGTCAAAGCAGTGGGCCCGCGCCATGGTCTCGACCGAATCGGCAATGACTTCGCGCGAGGCCAGAGAATACTTCATGCCGGTGTGGCCCATAGCGATCCCGTCGCAGACCGCGATGGTATTGAACTCAAAAGGGGCCCCGCCGGCGCTGCGAACCGAGGACTTGACCACTTTCGCAACCTCACGAAGGTGAACGTGCCCCGGCACAATCTCACAGAAGCTGTTGGCGATGCCGATAAACGGTTTGTCTATATCGGCATCACTAAGACCACACGCATGAAGCAGGCCGCGATGCGGCGCCCGCTGAAAATCCTTCTTGACTGTATCGCTTTTCATAATCCGGTTTCTCCAAAATTGCATAGCAGAGTTTTCAAAAATCAGAAACCTTTATTCTAACCGTTGACAGGAAGCGAATAAAGAAAAATCAGTTGTTTTGCGAAAGAGGGCACATATAATGGCCTGTGAAAAAACTGCATTTTGAGAACTTACGGGAAAATATATGATGAAGCAAATCGGAACCTGTGGCTTCATTGCGATTACAGTGATTTGCTCGCTGCTCTTTGCGGCCGGGTGCGGGGGATTCTCCAAGGAAACTGCCAAGACCGAAGACCAGCCTCAGCAAACCGCCAAAACCAAGGTCGAGGCCGAACAAGAGAAACCACCTGAAAAGCTGACGTTGAAGTTTGTGCCGGGGGATTCAGCGACCTACAAGGTCATATTAGAAACCAGCAAGAGCGTTCAATGGGAAGGCACTCAAAGCCGGCCGAAAGGATTCAAAGGCGGCAACACCGGAAACAAAATGGAAATGACTTTCGATCAGGACATAGAGACCGTGAACGACGAAGGCAACGCCGCCGCAAAGATCACGATCAAAGCGCTGAAGTACCTGACAAAGGTCAAAGACAACATCGTTCTGGACTTCGACAGTTCCAGGAAAAAGGATCGGAGCAGCCCTCTGAGCGGACTGGTCGGGCAGAGTTATACCATAGAGATTACACCGTCCGGACAAGTCTCAAGGATTATCGACACAAGTGACGCCCTGTCTGCCGTCAAAGGCGACGCCCCGGCCAACAGAACGGCTGTCGGACTTCTTTCCACAGATACCATAAAGGAACGGCATACGATCCCAACCCTGCCCACAGCCGACAAGAACCAACTACGCACAGGCGAGAACTGGAGCAATATAAAGAGCATTTCCTTCGATATGATGGGGGCGAAAACATACGAAAGAGTTTACACGCTCAAAGAAGTCAAAGATGTGGGCAATCGCCGGGTTGCCGTCGCGGAGATGAACGCATTTCCCTCTGCGGAGAAAGCAAAGGAATTGGACACACAGCAGGCGACAGGTCCGTTTTCAAACATGTTCGACAATACTGAAACATATACCGGCAAGCTACGGCTGGATTTAACCGACGGCAAGATCGAGGAATGTAGCGAAAAACTTCTGACCGAATGGTTCATAGTCGATCCCAATCCAAAAAACGAAGAAGAGCCTGCTGCGCTGAGATTGGCCGCTACGCGCCTCTACAGCATCGAAAAGATTGACTAAGACGCTGCACGGTTCGTGGCCTGGGAACCTGTTTGAAAGGAACAAAGTTGAAAAGCACATCGGCAGTTCTGACGATTGTCTTGCTGACTGTTCTTGCAGGATGTGGACCGACAGGCGCAGAAAAAGGACTGTTGGGCAAAGATAGGGAGTTCTTGACCGTAGATTTCGAGGATGGTCGGACTCTACGATACAAATTCGTATCGAGCAGAGAAATAACGATTGGCTGGGACATGCCTCAAACTGCCTCCAGACCGGGCAGACGAACCGCTGATAAATCCACCGAGTCTATGGAAGTCGTGATGGCCTATACGCCGGTTGAGGCAAACCCGTACGGACTTACGACCGTCAAGGCAGTCTGCGAATCGGTGAAAGTAGCGAGAAGCAAAGGCCCGCGAAAAGACGCCGTGCAAAGTCTCGCCGGCAAGACTTTCACGCTCATAGTCGGGCCTACCGGCAGAATAGAGGATTATTCACAGTTGGACACGCTGCTCAAAGAGATTGGCAAGAAAGCATTTCGAGCGGACTCCGGCGAGGTCAGGACAAAAGAACCTGATATGATAGGTGATTTCGTCGCTACTCAATGGTTTCTTTGGGACGCCGTTTCCAGGATCGAGCAACCCTCCGAAGGGGTGGCGATAGGCAATAGCTGGAAGTCGAAGCTGTCTATCCCGACTCCGATGGTTATGCGAAAGGCCAGAGACGTCACCTATACGCTTTCCGAGGTCCATCCGAGCGAAAAGGGGCGGCTCGCCGTGATAAGCAGCTCTTACAGCCAGGCCGAGTCGGTCCCCCGAGGCTGGCCGATACCTTACTGGGGCACATTTCAAATGGTCGGGCCGTTCGGTTTTTACAGAAACTATAAGATCCTGGACTTGCAGGGCCGGGGCGAAGAATTGTTCAATATCGACGCCGGCAGAACAGAGCAGTATAAGCAACAGTACGAACTGCAGTTGAGCGCCTCTTTGCTGATGCCTCTTCCAGGCGCCAATCCGAAAATAACCATCGATCAGAATCTGACAATGGAGCTGCTCGAAGATTGAATCCGGCGCATCGTGAATTGCCGGGCAGGACACGAAATACGAGATACAGACTATGGAACGTAAGAATTTGTGGGCGCCGTGGCGAATCGGATATATTCAGGGCTTGAGCAAGGAGCCCAACATTGGAGAAGACGGCAAAATGGGAACCGGTGAAAAGAGCGATTGTTTCATCTGCCATAACTTAAAGCACCCCCAGGAAGACGACAAGAATCTGGTGCTGTGGCGAACCGAGCTAAACATCGTAATCCTGAATCGTTTTCCCTATAACAACGGGCATTTGCTGATTGCACCGAACCGGCATATCCCGGACCTGACGGATGCGACGGAAGAGGAACTGCTGGAAATGATCAAGCTTGTCAGAGAAACGCAAAAGGCCCTGTCGCCGGCGATAAAACCTCACGGCTTCAACGTCGGCATGAATTTCGGTCGATGCGCCGGAGCGGGACTGCCGGGGCATCTGCATATCCATATCGTCCCGCGATGGGATGGGGATACGAATTTCATGCACGTATGCAGCGATACGGACGTCATCAGTCAGAGCCTGACCGAGCTTCTCGACCTGCTAAAACAAGTAAGCAACAAAGACAACCTACCCAACCTGTAACAGTACGGCACGTGCCAAATACGAGATACGAGATACGAAATACGAGACACGAAAAATGTCCGAAGGACTTAGTTGCTATGCCGTTACGTCAGAGAGCAGCCGGGGCCGGGTCTTTCCGGAAAAGCCCCATCCTTATCGCTCCAACTTCGAGCGCGACCGGGACCGTATAATTCACTGCTCGGCGTTTCGCCGGCTCGAAGGCAAGGCACAGGTTTTCACACCCGGCCTGGACGACTACTACCGGACGCGCCTTACCCACAGTATCGAGGTGGCGCAGATAGGCAGAACAATAGCAAAAGAACTTGGCCTGAATGAAAGTCTTACCGAGGCGATATGCCTGGCGCATGATCTGGGTCACTCACCTTTCGGGCACAACGGGGAAAAAGTGCTCAACGATTTGATGGACGAGTTCGGCGGATTCGAGCATAACCGCCAGGCGCTGCGAATTGTCGATTTGCTCGAACATCCGTACCCGGACTTTATGGGGCTGAACCTTATGTATGAAACCAGACTCGGTCTGGCCAAGCACCGAAGCACATACGACAAGCCGCAAGGCGAGGCTTTCAGCGAAAAGAATTGTTCGCTCGAAGGGCAGATCGCCGACATTGCCGACCGTATCGCCTACAACTGCCATGACCTCGAAGATGGTATGCGCGCCAGGCTGATCGGCAACAAGCAGTTGAAAAGCGTAAGAATCTTCGACGAAGCGCAAGATCGGATAGGCACCGAAGCAATCAAAGACCGCACTATCCGCAGGACAAGAACCGCAAAGGCGATCATAGACAAGTTGGTCAGCGACTGTCTCGATGCAAGCAAAAGAGCTCTTGCGGAGACGAAACCGGAAACAATCAACGAAGTTTATGCGAGGAGCGAAAACTTAATTGTGCTTTCGGCAGATAGTGAGGTTGAGCTTGCCGAGCTTGAAGAATTCCTGATGCAAAATTTCTATCTGCACAAATCATTGACCCAAACGGCGGAAAAGGTCAGGACCTGGCTCGAGCAGCTTTTTGAAAAGCTCTGCCGGGAGCCGGAACTAATGCCGGGCTACTTTCAGCGGTTCATACCGCAGCATGGGCTGCAAAGAGCCGTGTGCGATTACATCGCCGGCATGACCGACAGGTTCGCATCCAAAATGGTCGGAGAAACCCAGCCGGGACCACCTGAAAGCATTGAAACGGGGTGACCGGCTCCTGGTAATGGCAAAACAGTTGAGATCAAGGAGAAATCATGGAAAGAAAACAGATAACTGCTGCCGCTATGGCGCTACTCGTCGCGGCATCTATTATTACTCCGTTGTTGGGCGCCGGTGACGGCGGTGGCAGTCCCGATTGGCCCGAGTTTCACGGCCCAGGCCGGACGAACATATCCCCGGATCGAGGCCTCTTGAAGGAATGGCCCGAGGGTGGGCCCCGAAAGCTCTGGACGTATTCGCAGTGCGGCAAAGGGTATTCGGGGGTAGTGATCGCCGAGGGGATGATCTTCACGGCCGGTGACTTCGACCGCGAGGAAAGACTCGTGGCACTCGATATGAACGGCAAGCTCTTATGGCAATCGCCGAACGGCCAGGCGTGGCGCGGGTCAAGTCCAGGCTCTCGCGCGACGCCGACTTACAGCGACGGCGCCTTGTACCACATGAATCCCACCGGCAGGCTGGCGGCATACGAGGCAAGTTCGGGCAAAGAACTTTGGGCCGTGGACCTGAAGTCCCGCTTCGATGCAAAGTACGGCATCTGGGCTTTGGCCGAGAATGTGATTGTGGACGGAGACAAGGTCCTGTGCATGCCCGGCGGGCCCAAAGGCCGCGTCGTTGCCCTGGATAAACGCACGGGAAAAACGCTCTGGGCCAACACACAGATTGAGCACTCGGCGGCTTACTGCTCAGGCGTTGTCGTCACCCACGCCGGCGTGCGTCAGTTAATCACTATGACTCAAAGATCGGTTGTCGGCGTGAACGTCGAGACCGGCGCGCTCGTTTGGTCGGCGCCTTTCGTGCCGCGTTCGCCGCAGAATGCCCTGACACCGGTGTTCCGGGACGGCTACGTTTTTGTCGCCTGCGGACACTCTTCGGGCGGCGCCCTGATGAAAATCGATCCATCTTCGCGTTCGGCCTCGACCCTATGGCATCGCCTGGATCTGGACAACTGCCACGGCGGCGCCCTCCTCGTAGATGACAAACTCTACGGCTGTTCATGCCGCCAGGGTGGAAAACACTTCTACTGCGTCGATTTTCTCACGGGCGAAACCATCAAGCTCGACAAAACGTTAGGCAAAGTGGGCATCACCTGCGCCGAAGGAATGATCTACGCCCTGAACCATCGAGGCACAATGTACCTGTTATCTGTTACCCCTGATGGATTCGACATCGTGAGCCGGTTCGAGTTTGAAAAGAAGCCACCCAACTCCTACCTTGCCCACCCCGTAGTCTGCGGCGGGAAACTGTATATCCGCTGCAATCAGGACCTTTACGCTTATGACGTCCGCGCGAATTGAGAGCACAGCGTGCAATTATTCGGATTATAACAAATACAGATCAATAGTCTTTGACTTGACCGTCGGGGTCAGTTAATCTTCGGCGACTATGAAGAGACTGGCTGCATCCTGTTTTGGTCTTGGCCGACTGCCGGTAGCTCCCGGGACCTGGGGATCGCTGCCGGCGGCGATTGTCTTTGGGCTGATGTGTCACTTCGGCGCATCGCCGGCGCTAACATCAATCGCAATGGCTGTTTTGGCGTTGGCGGGTTCTATCGTTTGCGTGAAGTTTGCCCCGGCTACGATTGCAGCGACGGGAAAGAACGATCCCGGCGAAGTTGTCGCCGACGAGCTTGCGGGCCAGGCAATTACGTTTTTGGTCTGCCCGTTTCTGGCGCTGGGGACGGCCTCGTCCAGGCAAGCCTGGGTTACCGCGGCGGCGGGATTCGTGCTGTTTAGAATATTCGATATCGCCAAGCCCTGGCCCATCCACAAGCTCGAAAAGCTGCCCGAAGGCTGGGGAATTCTCGCCGACGACTTGATGGCCGGAGTCTGTGCGGCGGTTGGGTTGTTTGTCTGTTCGCGGACGGGACTTCTCGAGTACGTCAGCGAGTCGGTGCACCTGGACTTTTCATCTTTGAACACTCTCTCGGCCGCATTTCTCGGTGCGGTTCAGGGCCTGACGGAATTTTTACCGGTCTCGTCTTCGGGGCATCTGGTTCTGTTTGAGAGCTGGTTGGAGTTTAACCCCGAAGAATCAAGGATGTTACTATTCGACATGGCTACACACGTGGGAACATTGCTGGCAATTTTCATCGTTTTCCACAAGTCAATTGTGAGCTTTGCAAAGGGCCTGTTCACCTGCGGCAAATATGGCAGGAACGCCGTTGAGGTTTACAAGAGAAGCCCGAGCGTTCACCTGATGGTGTTAGGGTGTGCGGCCACCGTCGTAACCGGCACACTGGGAATGCTGCTAAAAGACTATTTTGTCGCCGCCAGGGACAATTTGAAACTGATCGCCTTGATGTGGCTCGTGACTGGAACGCTATTGTTGATAACCGACTGGCGCAAGAACGCCCGGGTGGGGCTGAGACAATTCGCCCTCTGGCAGGCGGTGGTGGTAGGTCTGGCGCAGTCAGCCGCAATCATGCCGGGAATATCACGCAGCGGCGCGACTATTTGTGTAGCCATCCTGCTTGGCCTTCGCCGGCGGTGGGCAATAGAGTTTAGCTTTCTGTTGGCGATACCGGCAATTCTGGGGGCTACGGCGATAGAATTGGCCCGGAACATCGGAGAGATCAGCTCCGGCAGCCTGCCGATTAGCTCTGTTCTGGCCGGTATGATTGTCGCTGCCGCAGTCGGTGTTTTGGCACTGAAAGTGTTGATAAAGACATCCAGGACCGCGAATCTGAGGTTTTTTGCCTTTTATTGTTATATTTTGGCTTGCTTTGTCCTGGCATGGGGCCTGAGGTAGGATCGAGTTTGCCGGGCAGTCTCAGGTTGTATCGACCGGCGCCCAGAAGAGAAACATAACAGAAAAGTCTGGCAAAATTAGTGTTTAGATGTATAATTGCTGTTTAGCCTGTTGTATGGCTTTGTAAATGGTAACCTTTGGCGGTAGAGTCTTGGGGAGGTGTTCCCGGAGTCTGCCCTGGAGAGTTTTTCTGCGATGGCGTTGAATAGTTACAGTTCTCTTTGCGACGATTTCTACGTCGATATGTGCGTCAACACCGAGCTGGATCTGCCGACCGAGCGAGATACGATTCTGTCCTTTTTCGAGCGAATACGAAGGCAGTTCCCTTCGATGGGCTGCTTCTACCGCCGGGGAAAAGGCGAGTACTGCCTGGAAGAAGACCGCAACCTCGGCCAATACCGATGGATAAGTCTCGAAACCGACCGCATCAGTTCCGGGGTAGTTAATCCCTCAGACTTTGATATGGCTTATCGTCAGCATAGATTAGTGCTCGAGCTTGTCCCCTATATGCTCAGCGTCAGTCATCTCGATATCGACTCGCTGGACGTAGCCCTCGCTATGGATTTTGATTATCGCGGCAGCCACGATGAAGTTATCGCCGAGGCCCTGCTGGGACAAAGTGCTTTTGACTGCCTTTTGGATTTGCCCGGCGCCAAGCCTATCGGCTTTTCACCCGCGATGGTCGTGGCATTGTCCGACGATGATCGCACCCAGGGACGGATTTGCGTAGAGTCGAAGACAAGCGTCTATGAGCCCAGTAGAAAAGGACAGAGCGGCGACGAAGCGATCAGCTTGTCCCTGACAATCCGCCAATTCCCGAAAACCACCGAGAAATTCGACCCGCTAAAATCTTTTGAGAACCAATGCCAGTTAGCTCAGGAATTGATGGTTGAAAAAGTGATTCCCAACTTTGCTCAGCCTTTAACCGAGACAATAGCTCAAAGACGACTGACATAGATCTATCGAAAGACCTTGAATGGCTATCGAGGCGCCTATAAGTAAATTCAAAAAGACTAATTTCAAAATCTCCATCAGCGTCTGTATTATTGCCGCGATCTGGTTTGGCTACGACGGCTATTTCAACAAGAAATTCATGGAAGAGAACTCCGACGACAACGGCGTCCCAAACAGCACCTTGGTTTTTAATCAAAAGGCCCCGCCGTTTCTGGCCGGCGCGGCGGTGCTTTTGGGCGCATACATGTTTGCAATCAAGGGCAGGAAACTTGTCGCTAACGAGAATGAACTTGTTTTCAGCGCTAACAAAAAAATCGCGTATGATTCTATAGAGAAAATTAACAAGACCTACTTTGATAAGAAGGGCTTTTTCGTCATCACTTACAAGAACGAAGACGGCAAAGAAACCGATCGAAAGATTAGTGACAGGGAGTATGACAACCTGGGAGTCATTCTGGACCATCTGGTGGCGAAAATCAGTTGAGAACGGCTAAAGTAAGGTCTTGGACTTCTGCAAAATTTCAGATCAGGCGTTCTGTGAAAGGGAACAGGTACAAATGAATTGCTGCGTAGTCGGATTACAATGGGGCGATGAGGGCAAAGGCAAAGTTGTCGATATCCTTGCCGAGAACAGCGATATCGTGGTAAGGTACGGCGGCGGCGCAAACGCAGGGCACACCGTCATCGTGGGCGACAGCCGGTTTGCGTTGCATCTTTTGCCCAGCGGTTCGGTCAGGCCGAACATACTCTGCGTAATCACCAACGGGGTAGTCGTCGATCCGGAAGTCCTGATCAACGGAATTGAGACACTCGCACAGAAAGACATCTCGCTGGACGGGCGGCTGCTGATAAGTGAAAACGCTCACGTGGTGCTGGACTATCATAAAAAAGAGGACCAACTGAGCGAAGAATCGCTCGGCAAGAACAAGATCGGCACAACTATTCGAGGCATCGGCCCGTGTTACGCGGATAAGGTGGGCAGGAGTTACGCCGTCCGCATGGGTGATTTTAGGGATATCGATGAACTCAAAGCCAAATTGCAGACAATCATCGAGCACAAGAACAAAATTTTCACGGCCCTTTATGATGCCGAACCGATAAGCGCCGATGATATTTTCGAGAAGTGCACATCCTATGCCGACAAGCTGTTGCCCTTCGTAACGGACACGACCGAGTTTTTGCACAAGTCGATTGCCGACGGCAAATCCATCCTTTTCGAGGGCGCCCAAGGCTCGCTGCTGGATCTGGACCACGGGACTTTCCCGTTTGTGACCAGCTCGAACTCGAGTCCACTCGGGATGCCGGCCGGGTGCGGCGTGCCGGCCAAGTTGGTCGATAAATTCATAGGAGTGGTCAAGGCCTACACCACGAGGGTTGGCGCCGGGCCGTTCCCCGCCGAGCAGGACAACGAAACGGGCCAATACATACGCGACAAAGGCAACGAATACGGTACCACAACGGGCCGGCCCCGCCGATGCGGGTGGTTCGATGCCGTAGCCGTATCCTACGGCGTAAAAATCGGCGCCATCGATTCGGTGGCAATGATGCACCTGGATACACTCAGCGGTCTCGGGGAATTGAAGATATGCAAAGCATACGAAATCAACGGACAGGAAACGACCTTCTTCCCGGCGAATGAAAGCAGACTCGCACAGGCCGTCGCGGTTTACGAAACCGTGCCGGGTTGGGACGAGGAAATTACCGAAGTGAGCAATTTTCAGGATCTGCCTGTGAACGCTCAGAACTACGTTAGCCGAATCGAAGAATTGATCGGCATACCAATCACCGCCGTTGGCGTCGGACCGAAACGCAGTCAAACAATATTCAGACAATAGTCTCCGGCACTGATCCGGAGAGAAACTAAGTGCAATTCGCTATGGAAAGCTTTGACGAGAAACTCAGCAGGACCGCCGCACAGCTCGGGCTGACGCTCGAACAAATGCCCCGCCACATTGCCATTATCATGGACGGCAACGGCCGGTGGGCACAACAAAGATCGCTGCCGCGCGTCGAGGGGCACCGCGAGGGCGCAAACATAATTGAAAGAATATCTTTACACTGCGTCGCTTTGGGCATCGAATCTCTGACTTTGTATTCTTTTAGTATAGAGAACTGGAAAAGGCCCAAAGCCGAAATCAATGCTCTTATGCATATCCACTCCGAGCACCTTGTCGGGATCAGGCCTACGCTGATGAATAACAATGTAAAGTTGCTTCACCTTGGCCGAATAGCCGGGCTTCCGGAACCGGTACGAAATGACCTTACAGACACGATGGATATGACATCCGCCAACACCGGCATGAAACTCGCCCTGGCGTTAAACTATGGCGGCAGAGCAGAGCTTGTGGACGCGACTCAAAAGATCGCGCAAGAATACAAAAACGGCAAACTCCGCCTCAAAGACATCGATGAGCAGTGTGTGAGCCAACATCTGTATGCAGACGGACTTGCCGATCCCGACCTTTTGATACGCACGGCAAACGAGATGAGAATCAGCAATTTTCTGCTCTGGCAGATTTCGTACAGTGAGTTCTATATTACAAAAACCCTTTGGCCGAATTTCACAAGGACATCTCTGGAAAGAGCAATCATGGCCTACGCAAAAAGGACCCGGCGTTTTGGGACGGTCAAAACGTCTTAGTAGTCGATTGAACACAAGCTCACAAATACAGATCGTCCCCTGAAACATTCGAACAGATGCTCAAATACAGGTTGCTTTTTGGAACATTGATGACAGCATTCTTTACCGCCGTTGTCATTTTTGACGGCTGGCTCGACGGCTCTCTCACAAACTCGGCGGCTGACGACAAGAATGTGCAGGGAACGCTTTTTTGCGTCCTCATTGCCCTGTTGGCAATCCCGGCACAAATCGAATTATCGAAACTTGCCGCGGCGAAAAGTCTAAAGATTTTTCTGCCCGTTTCGATCGTTGCCTCGATTTTATTCGCCACCTCTCGGTACTGGCCACAACTCACAGCATTTCCGTCGGAAACCTATTTAGTATTCCTCTCGGCTTTTGTGTTACTGGCATTGTTTCTATACCAATACATAAGCTGCGGAACTTCGTCTGTTTTGGCCAATTGCGGGGCGAATTATTTTTCAATCGCGTATCTGGGACTTCTAAGCAGCTTCTGTGTAACGATCCGAGTCGAGTTTGGACTCTGGCATTTGCTCATGTTTGTTTTTGTCGTAAAATCCGCTGACGTTGGAGCTTATGCTATCGGAACACTGCTCGGCAAGCACAAGTTTTCGCCTAAGATCAGCCCGGCAAAAAGCTGGGAAGGCATGGGCGGCGCCATCGCAGCGGCGTCGTTAGTTGCTGTTGGATTTGCGTTGAGTTGTGATATAATGGCCTGGTGGCTGGCGATTGTCTTTGGGCCGTGCCTTGCTTTCATCGGGCAGATCGGCGATTTGGCCGAGTCTATGATAAAGCGAGACGCCGAGCAAAAAGACTCGGCAAGTAAAGTGCCCGGCTTCGGCGGCATATTGGACATCATAGATTCGCCTTTGGTGGCGGCGCCGTTTGCGTATTTGTTCTTTATGTGCGGCACTTGATAGAGGATAGCTTTGGAAGTCACAATACAATTGAATTCGACTGAAAAGCAGCTTGAATTGTTCGGTCCGGCCGACAGTTATCTTCGTCTCCTGCGCCAATCGCTCGACGTGCAGATCACCGCAAGGCAGGGTAAACTAATAATCAAGGGCAAAGAAAAAGATGCAAACAGGGCCGCCGATATCATCGAAAAGATGCAAGGACGACTTCTCAAACACCGTTCACTCACTGCTGCGGATGTGAACGCCTTTGTCAGGCACGCCGATTCGCCCAAAACTGCCAAGGCAGGTAAGGCCATTGCCGTGTATTCACACAAAAAAGTCATCGAGCCAAGTACCAAGGGACAGTTGAAGTATGTCGAGACAATGCTGGCCAACGACCTGACCTTTTGTATAGGGCCGGCGGGAACGGGCAAGACATACCTGGCCGTGGCAATTGCAGTCTCAATGCTCAAGAAGAAACAGATCAGGCGGATCGTTCTCGCACGCCCGGCCGTTGAGGCGGGCGAGAAGCTGGGCTTTCTGCCCGGCGATTTGCAGGCAAAAGTAAATCCGTATCTTCGGCCCCTGTTCGACGCCATCGAGGATATGATGGATTTTGCGCAGATGAAGAAATTTATGGAGCTGGACATTATCGAGATTATTCCGCTTGCTTTCATGCGCGGCCGAACGTTAAATGAAGCCGTCATTATCTGTGACGAGGCCCAAAACACCTCGGCCCTGCAGATGCTAATGGTCCTGACAAGGTTGGGGCACGGCTCGAAGATGATTATAACAGGCGATATAACCCAGATCGATCTGGAACACGGCCAGAAAAGCGGAATGGTCGAAGCGATTGAAATACTGCGACGAATCAAGGGGATAGGCTACGTAGGACTAACCCAAAGGGACATAGTACGACACAGACTGGTCCAGAACATTGTGCAGGCTTACAAGAGAAAAGCAAAAGCCGATTAGTCATCCATAGACACGGGGATTAATACATGCGGTTTTGGAAGAAAATAAGTCCACGACGAAGTCAGGTTCGCAAGAATAAGTCTGTTGAGCGTTTTTCACAGATAAACAAGCTTGTCAACACCGATTATCTGTTACCGATGATCGTATGGCTGCTTTTCGTCGTCTGCGCGCTCATTCTGTCGCTGCCGCTGACCGGCGACCACAAAATAATACCTGCGCTCGTAGTAGTCGTTATGACCTCTCTGGCCGGGGTTTTGTACATCTATCACTATCAAAAAAGATTGGCCAGAAACCGCACCAGAGCTTTGGTGCTGGTCGTGCTGTTTCTGCTGATGTTGGCAGTGACCAGGCTCGGCGCCTTGATAACAAATCACACATTCTGGGCCACCGGAACCGCCGTAACAACAGCAGTCGTTTTGACAATTGCTTATGATCAGCGTTTCGCAATGGGTATAAGCATGTTCTATTGTCTGTTCGCCTGTTTCGCAGCCGGACTTGAGCAGAGAGCCGTGCCTCAACCGGCGAATCTAAGCTTGTTCCTGACAATGGCGGCCGGTGTCGTTACCTGCAGTTTTTGTCTGAAAGATATCCGCACAAGACTCAAATTGCTGAAAGTCAGCACGCTGGCCGCCGTCGTAGTGCTGGCTGCGGCAGCCGCCTCGGTATGTCTATCTACCGAAACCGAGGGCTATGGTTTTCTCAAATACGCAGGCTTTCACAGCCTCACTACACTCATAGTGGGCCTAATTATCCAGAATGTGCTCCCAGTCATTGAAAAGAGCTTCCGAATAGCCACAAGCATGACTCTGTTAGACTTCAGTGATGCCAATCAGCCGTTGCTCAAAAGACTCCACATGGAAGCACCCGGCACGTTCAGCCATAGTCTTTTGATAGGCTCTATCGCCGAGGCTGCCGCAGAGGCAATCGGACGAAACGGTCTTCTGTGCAGAGTAGGCTCTTACTATCACGATATCGGTAAAATCAATAAAGCCAGCTATTTTGTCGAAAATGAACTCGGCTCAGCCAACCGGCATAAAGAACTCGCACCTACGATGAGCCATCTGATCATCGTGGGCCACGTTAAAGACGGAATAGAGATGGCCAAAGAATACGGCTTGCCCACCGTGCTTCGTCAGTTCATAGAAACACATCACGGCACAACGCTGATCGAACCTTTCTACAACGAAGCCATAAAACTGAAATCCAAGAACTCAAAAGGAAAAGCTAACGACGTTCCTTCCGAGAGTGAATTCAGGTATCCCGGCCCGAAGCCGCGAACGAAAGAAGCTGCGATTGTGATGCTGGTCGATACTTCGGAAAGCGCAGTTAGAAGTCTTGCCGAAGTGACGCCAACGAAAATAGAGGCCGTCGTGCGCAATATGGCTATGAAACGTCTCCAGGACGGACAATTCGACGAATGTGACCTGTCCCTGCGGGAACTAAGTCAGATTGAGACAAGCATATCAAAAACTCTCGCGGCACACTACCACGGCCGAATTGCCTATCCGCATCCGCCGGACGAGCCTGTAGGGTCCGAATCTCAAACCGAGCCAATCGAGCAAGAAGACAAATGACAATTATGGCCCCCGCCGAACGAGACCAAGACATAGTCATTCAAATCGCCAGGAACTTCAAGACCATAAAAGTCTCTGTGCCCAAACTAAAGAAATTGGTCAAAACCATCTGCAATCATTTTGCCGGACACGAGACGCCGGATACGAGATACGAGATCAGCATTGCGATTGTCGATGATGCCGAAATCCTAAAATTGAACAGTCAGTTCCTGAATCACAAAAGGACTACCGATTGCCTGAGTTTCGATCTGTCCGATACCGAAGAAGAATCGGCAACCGGAAATCGAAAATCGAAAATATTTGACCTGGTCGTCAATGGTGAAATGGCCGTCAGGCAGGCAAATCTACGGGGCCATTCGAGCGAAGCGGAACTGGCACTTTACATAACGCACGGCTTGCTGCACAACCTCGGATTCGATGACTCGGCGCCGAGCCAGGCTCAAACGATGCACGAGACCGAGGACGAAATTCTGCAACAGCTCGGCTACGGTTTGGTATATAATAGAACATAAGAACGCAGGAATTTCGTGGCCTGTGCGGTAAAATAGTTGAAAGGACGTTAAGAAGTGAGCGAAGATGGTTGGGCGGTTTTGTTGATGTGCCTTCTTGCCGGCGGCGCATTGTTCTTTTCCGTCAATGCCGTCGCACTGCGAACGTTTTCACTCGTTAAACTACAGGAAGCATTCAAGGCCGCAAACAATAAATCGGATTCCAGGAATCTCACCGAGCGCCTGGCGGAAAATGCCGAGCAACTAATCCTGACATGTTCTTTGTTTCGGCTCACATCCAACATGTGCATCCTGCTGCTTCTGGTCTCCGTCTTCATCGATCCCGGCAAATCGGGCGGCGAGGACAAATTTGCAACCGGCTATCTTTCCACATTTATTATTGCAACGGTGATTTTCTCGATTTTCAGCCTGGCGATTCCTCACGCCTGGGCCAAATATGCAGGCGAAAAAATCCTGAGCCGAACACACAAGCCGCTAATGCTCTTCGCCGTCGCGGCATCGCCCGTTCTGTATATCTTCAAATTGTATGACGGTATTGTCCGGCGACTGGCCGGCATAGCTGAAACCACGCCTGAAGAACTGCAGGAAGAAAAGCAGGAAGAGTTTCTGACCGGTCTTGAGCATCAGAGAACCGAAGGCGTGCTCGACGAGGAAGAACAGGAAATGATCGAAAATGTGCTGGAGTTGAGCAGCAGCACCGCCGACGAAATCATGACGCCTCGCACGGACATCGTTGCCGTCGAGGTCAACTCCGATTTGCAGAAAGTTCTGGAAACGATAGCTGTCGCGGGCCACACGCGTGTGCCGGTTTACGAAGAAAATATAGACAATTTAATCGGCCTTGTTTACGCCAAAGACCTGCTGACTCAGATCGGCAAAGACCCGGCGGAGTTCAAACTGCGCGACAAAATTAGAGACGCTTATTTCGTCCCTGAGACAAAACCCCTTCGAGTTCTTCTCCACGAGTTTCAAAATCGCAAATTGCACATAGCCGTAGTGCTCGACGAATACGGCGGCACCGCCGGCATCGTTACTTTAGAGGACATTCTCGAAGAGCTCGTCGGCGAGATTACCGATGAATACGAGGAGACGCCTCCCGAGCCGATAAAAAAAATCGACCGGAACACAATCGAGGTTGACGCCAGAACGTCCATTGACGACGTGAACGATGAGTTTGAGCTGAATCTGCCCGAGGACGAAGACTATGAGACCATAGGTGGTTTCGTCTTCTCTCGCTTGGGCTACATCCCCAAAACGAACGAGAACTTCGATTATGAGAATCTCAAGTTTACCATCGCCTCGGCCGAGGCCAGAAGAATAAGACGCATCAAAATCCAGAAAATCACTGAATAGTAGCTATGCTGACCAAGGACCTGGCTATCTGCATACGCGCCGTCGATTACTCCGAAACGTCCCAGATAGTAACGTTTTTCACCCGAGATACGGGCAAAATCAGCGCCATTGCCAAGGGTTCAAAACGACTCAAATCGACATTCGACGGACCCATCGAAATACTCTCACACGGCAGAATTGTCTTTGCCGATTCAAACAAAGAAAACCTCGCTACGTTGACAGAGTTTCAGCAGCAGCCGACCCTCTTGAAGCTGCGTCACAATCTATTTGCATTTTACTGCTGTCTTTTCGCTGCCGAGCTGTTAAACGGCCTGACCCATGATTATGACCCCCATCCGGAGCTTTTCGAGGGCTTCCTTCAGTTTTTACAAAATGTAAACGAACAACAAGAGGCAAGAGATGAGCGACGAGGCATATTGGCACTGCTGATATTGTTCCAATTGACCCTCCTTAAAGAGATAGGCTTGCAGCCGATCCTGAGTCAATGTGTAAATTGTAAGACGAAATACAAGATGCGAGATACGAGATACGAAGCTTATTTCAGCAGCTCGGCCAACGGACTGATTTGCAGAGATTGCGAGGCGAGTTTCCCCGACAAGATCAGACTTGGCGGCAGCGCCGCCGCTTGCCTTGTAAATCTAAAGCAGATCGCCCAATCGCCGGAAAAAACGCTCGACGAAATCGAGAATATCTTAATCCACCATTTCACGGAACTTCTCCACCACCAACCAAAAATGGCCAAACATATCATGAAAAGCTGATTCCAGACCAGCTTACTGTTCATCTTGTTCGAAAAGTTCCGGCTGGTCGGACTTACTTCTCTTCTTGCGCAATCTCACTTTTAGATGATCGCAGGCTTGCTGGGTTACTTCTCTGCCGCGCTTGGTTCGGCGCAGAAAGCCTATCTGCAGCAAATAGGGCTCTACCACGTCTTCCAGGGTGTCTCTTTCCTCTCCGAGCGTAGCGGCAATTGCCTCGATGCCCGCCGGCCCGCCGTCATAGACATTGACCAATGCACGCAGGAAGGCCCTGTCCAGCTCATCCAAACCTAACGGATCGATCTGCTCCATTTTCAGCGAGCTTTCGACTATCTGCATACTGAGGATTCCCGAGCCTTTTACCTGCGCGTAGTCGCGGACGCGCTTCAATAGTCGGTTCGCCACTCTCGGTGTGCCGCGGGACCGGTCCGCGATCAATTCCAGGGTCCCCTCCTCGCATTGTAATTGCAGCAGTTCAGCGGATCGGGCCAGGATCTCCGTCAATTCTTCACTGCCGTAGAAGTCCAGGTGATACAACATCCCAAACCGGCTGCGGAGCGGAGCGCTGAGCAATCCGGCCCGCGTGGTCGCGCCGATCAGAGTAAAATGCTTTAGCGGGAAGTTTATCGTCTTTGCGTGCAGGCCGCTGTCAACGGTGAAGTCCACCTTGAAATCTTCCATCGCCGGGTAGATAAACTCTTCGACCAGCGTGCTGAGCCGGTGGACTTCGTCGATGAACAGGACGTCGCCGGTGTTGACATTGCTCAAGAGGCCCATCACGTCACCGGCCTTTGCCAGGGCCGGGCCTGAGGAGCAGCGTATCTTTGCCCCCATTTCGTTGGCGACCACGTGAGCAAGAGTTGTCTTGCCGAGGCCCGGCGGGCCATAAAACAAAACATGCTCTAACGGCTCAGACCTCTGCCTTGCCGCAGCTATTGCAATCCCCAGCTTCTCTTTGAGATTGCTCTGGCCTATACATTCGCCCAGGAACTTCGGTCGAAGCGAAACGTTAAAGCTCTCTTCCGCCTCGTTCAAAGATTGCCCGCTTATGATCCTGCCTATAGCCATAACGTAAAATCAAATATGAAATATCAAAAAGGTGGTCCTATGGACTCCTTACGGAGAATCCCGGCGAGCCGGGATGACTTCCTCACTTTTGCATTTTTACTTTTTACTTTTTTTTATACTTCTACTCCCTGTTTCAACCTGTAAACCAGAGGCACAAGTGCTTCGGCCGAATCTATATCAGGATGCTTGCGGCAGGCCAATTCGACCAGCTCCATCGCTTCGGCTCTCTTTTCGCCCCAGGCGATAAGAATCTCCAGGGCTTCGGTCTGGAAAGGCCTGAATCCGGCTCCCGCCGACGCGGCCGGCTCTGCTCCGGCGGCAAAGGACTGCAACTTGCCCTTCAACTCAGCGATAATCTGCTGAGCCATTCTGCGCCCTACGGCAGGAAGCGACATCATGGTCTTGTCATCGGCGTTTTCTATCGCCGCCGCGATGGTCGCGATCGGAATACTCAACGACCGCAATCCTTTTTTTATACCCATTCCTTTAACGCTGATGTATTTGGTGAAAAAATCCCTCTCGCCCGAACTGAGGAAGCCGACCATTCTCGGCACCAGGTTGCCGCCGCCCAGTGTTCCCTCGTAGTATTCCATAGTACAAAGCGTAATATCCGAGCCGACCTGGCCCGACAGCGCACTTACACAATAACTCGGCAACATTACCTCGTAACCGACCGCTCCGACCTGAACCAGGCAGCAATCGGTATCGAGCTTAACAAGTTTTCCTTCGAGCTTAGCAATCATGAATCAATTTGTCATTCCCGCGAAAGCGGGAATCCACTCTACCGCTACGTTACCGGATCCCGCCGGAAGGCGTCCCTTATGGGACTGCTTTCGCAGGGATTACAGCACAAGTCAGTCAGTTTGAGCTACCTATCAGATAGCAATACTTTTTATTGAATTTGCACAGCACAGCGCTGCCGCTATGGCATCGGCCACGTCGTGAGGCTCAGGCAACTCCGGCAAACACATAACGGTCTGAATTGTCCTCTGCACCTGCTGCTTGGACGCCCTGCCGTTGCCGGTGATCGATTTTTTGATGCGCGTTGCGCTAAAGCTCCTGACCTCAATTGCCGCCTCGGCACACTTTTGCAGTATAACACCTCTTGCGTGTCCCATCAATATCGCCGTCCTGGGATGAGCATAGTGTGAGTACAATTCTTCTACCGCCACAACTTCAGGCCTCAAGTTCCTGAGCAGCGACTCGACGTCCTCGGCTATCCGGTTCAATCTCTGCTCTAAGGCATCCTCGCCGGCCGTACGAACAACACCTGCTTCGATCAACTTTTCCTCGCCCGGCTCAACGTCCAGACAGGCATACCCGCAGACCTGCAAACCCGGATCGACGCCAAGTATTCTCATTTCATCCTCCAGGTAGTCTTATCCGGCGTATCCTCGAGCACAATCCCTATTTCATCCAGCTTGCCGCGAAGATCATCGGCCTTAGCAAAATCCTTGTCCTTGCGGGCCTGCTTTCGCTGCTCTATCAAAATGTTGACCAGCTTGTCCGTCAGCTCATCGTCGGCCCCGGTGGTCTGAGCATATTCGCTCTTTACGACACCAAGAACGTCCCCGCCCAGTCTGCCGAACAAATCATCGACCGCACCGAGAGTCTCTGCGGTCGCACTGTCATCCTGGAGCAAGCCATTTGCCAGGCGGACCATCTCGAACACAACCGACAAGGCAACCGAGGTGTTCAAATCATCATTCATGGCCGTCTCAAACTTCTCTCCTAATTGCATTAGCTGCTCAGCAATATTGGCATCGATCTGGCCTTCCGTGGCTGTCCCTTTCCTTTTTCTTACTGCTTTGACCGTCTCGGTGATTTTCCCGTAGCCGCTCTGGGCGGCAAACAACGCTGCATCCGAGAAGTCCAGCGGGCTTCTGTAATGGCTGTTCAAAATCAGTTGTCTTACCGCCAATGGATCATAGCTTCTGGTCAATCTCTCATGCGCACCGTTGAAGGCCTGCTTGAGCGTGATGAAATTATTCAGGCTCTTGCCCATTTTCTGACTGTCAACAGTAACCATGTTGTTGTGCATCCAGTAGCGAACAAATTGCACCCCGTTGGCCGCCTCGGACTGGGCGATTTCGCACTCGTGGTGTGGGAATTTGTTTTCCAGGCCGCCGCCGTGGATGTCGATGGTCGCGCCCAGGTATTTCATGCTCATCACCGAGCATTCCAAGTGCCAGGCGGGATAACCCATCCCCCAGGGACTTGACCACTGCATGATGTGGTTAGGCTCGGCCTTCTTCCAGAGCGCAAAATCAACGGGATTCTTCTTGTCGGGTGAGACCTCCACGCGAACACCGGCTAACATCTCCTCGATATTTCTGCCGGAAAGTTTGCCGTAGTCCTTAAACTTGGAGACGTCGAAATACACTGAGCCGTTGACCTCGTAGGCGTATTCCTTCTCAATGAGCGTCTTGACCAGATCTATCTGCTCGGTTAAATGGCCGCTGGCCCGCGGGCTTATATCGGGACGAACGCAGTTTAGCTTGTCCATGTCCTCGAAGTAACTGCGCGTATACAATTCGGCCAGCGCCATCGGATGCTTTTTCTGCTCTCTCGCCGCCTTGGCGATCTTGTCCTCGCCTTCATCCGCATCGTCGGTGAGATGTCCCACGTCGGTTATGTTCTGCACATAAGTAACGTCGTATCCCAAATAGCGAAGGTATCTGACCAGAATATCGAAGCTCACATAGCTTTTCGTATGACCCAGATGTGCGTGACCATACACGGTCGGCCCACAGACATAAATTCCGGCCTTGCCTTCCTGCAAAGGCTTGAATTGCTCTTTTCTTCTCGTCAAACTGTTATAAAGCTGCAATCCCATTTACAGACATCCTTCCATTGATTATTTTCTATTAACTATTGTCCTGGAACGCGCGCCTCACGATGTCACATTCATTAGTTCAATAGTCAATAGTAAATCGTCAATAGTAAATCACAACGTTCTTTTTCTTTTCTTTCTCAACAGCGCCGTCGCCGTAGCGGCTATTGCCTGGCCGGCTCCTATTTCGCCGAGTCCTTCGTTGGTTTTGGCCTTGACGTTCACCGCTGTAAAATCAATATCCAAAAGCCCTGCGATGCATCTTTGCATTTGCCCTTTGACCAGCGCGAGCTTCGGCTCTTCGGCGTGTATAATCAAGTCAACATTGACGACTTCCCACTGCTTTTCTTCGAGCTGCTCTTTTACAATAAACAAAAGTTTCTTGCTGTCCGCATTTTTCCACTTCGAGTCTGTATCGGGAAACAACATCCCTATATCACCCATTCCACTCGCACCGAGCAGGGCATCGATGACGGCATGCAAGCCCACGTCGCCGTCGCTGTGACCGGCCAGCCCGGCGGGATACGGCACGTAAACTCCGCAGAGCATCAGCTTCCTGCCCTCGACCACCCTGTGGATATCGGTGCCGATACCGCTTCTGTATTCGGGCTTGCTCTCTTCGATCACAATATCCCCTTCGTGCTCGGAACATCCGTTCCGAGAATGTTGACAGCCGTGCCCAATGCCTTGCCGAGCCCCTTGAAAATACCCTCGGCTATGTGATGGCTGTTTGTGCCGTACGGGACGTTTATGTGAAGATTGAATTTGCCCGTGTTCGAGAAACTCCTGAGCATTTCCTCCAGGCACTCGACGTCAAAGTCGCCGATTTTGTCCGTTCGGTATTCGACATTATACACGCAGGCGGATCTGCCCGACAGATCGACGGAGACATTTGCCAGCGCATCCTCCATCGGTACGGAGCTGTGGCCGTATCGGGCGATTCCCTTCTTATCGCCGAGGGCCTTGAGCAGACACTCACCCAAACATATTGCGATGTCTTCGACCGTGTGATGGGCATCCACTTCCAAATCACCTTTGGCTTTAACCACAAGATCGATCCCGCTGTGCTTGCTCAGGTGTGTTAGCATGTGGTCTAAAAAGCCGATGCCGCTGTCAATCTCATATTTGCCGGCGCCGTCCAGATTCAACTCAACTGTAACGTCGGTCTCTTTTGTCTGCCTGTGAATTTGGGCCACTCTGTCATCCATAAGAACAGTCCTCATATTGTCTCAGTCTGTAGGATGGGCTTTAGCCCATGCTGTTTGCTACGACAGGATTTCCTTCAGAGCTAAGATAACTCTATCGTTTTGTTCGGTCGTTCCGACTGTAATCCGCAACTTGTCACTTAGGCCGGACAGGTCGAAGTATCTGGCATAAATATTGCTCTGCACCAATTTGTCATAAATCACACTCGCCTGGCAATTCACAGCCTCGGCGAGAACAAAATTGGCGTAGCTTCTCGGCACCTTGAAGTTCAAATCTCGCAGTTTCTCAGTCAACAAATCGCGGGCCTTTTTTACATCTTCGGTAGTCTGCTTGAAATATTCCCGGTCTTTTATCGCCGCGATCGCTATGGCGATAGCGACGGCATCGACATTGTATGAATCCTTGACTTTCATCAGGCCGGCGATCACATCGGGCGATGCAATCGCGTAGCCGAATCGTATTCCCGCAAGAGCGTACCCTTTGCTCATCGACCGCAGCACAATAACATTATCAAATTCCCTGACCAGTGCGGCACAATTCTCATCGGCAAAATCCACATAGGCCTCGTCAATCAATAATATGCCGGAAAGCTCGTCGGCCAGCGAAGCCAGCTCACCGACGCTGATAAAGCTGCCGCTCGGCGCATTCGGATTGCAGACAATAGTCAAAGCAGCGTTCGTTTTGGTCAGTTTGACCGGCAGATTAAACTCACCGTCGAACGGAACCTCAATCGTCTTGGCATCCTGCAGCCTGGCCAACACGGGATAAAGCGAGTACGTCGGGACAGGATACGCCACAGGGCGATTCTCATCACAGAAAGCACGAAAAGCAATTGTCAGCAGGTCGTCTCCGCCGTTGCAGCACATAATATTCTCGGGACGCACGCCGTCGATCTGCGCTGCGGCTTCTCGAAATTCATCTCCAATCGGATCGGGATACCGCCGGAGCTGCTCGGCGGTAATTTCCGTCAGCACCTTCATCACGGCCGGCGAAGGCGGATACGGGTTCTCATTCGTGTTCAGCTTCAAAACCTCAGTCTCCTTCGGCTGAAAACCCGGCTCATAACCCTTTACCTTTTCAATGTTTTGGCGAAAATAACCCATCATCTGTTCCAAATTCGTATTGCGTACTGCGTGATGCGTATCGCGTATTCAATCCCACGTCTGATGCGGGATTATTTCCTCAGATTATATGGATATTGGCCCGGAAGTGAAAGACAAGAATTTGCGATACCTTCAAGATGCCAGCTAAGCTGGATACATTATTGTACAATTCCGGCGCCACACTTCTTGATACGCAACACGAACTACTTTTGGCAGTAATCTATGAGGCGGGCGATTTCGCTGCGAAGGTCCTTGCGGTGCACGATCATATCCACAAAGCCATGTTCCAACATGAATTCGGCCGTCTGAAATCCTTCCGGCAGCTCCACCTTTATCGTCTCGGCAATTGTTCGCGGGCCGGCAAAGCCGATCAGCGCCCCAGGCTCGGCTATTAAACAGTCGCCTAACATCGCAAAGCTCGCCGTCACCCCCCCGGTGGTCGGATCGGCCAGGACGCAAATGTAAAGTCCGCCGGCCTCGTCAAATTTCGCTAACGCAGCGGAAGTCTTGGCCATCTGGCCCAGTGATACAACACCCTCGTGCATTCTCGCTCCGCCCGAGCAGCTAACCACTACCAAAGGCAGCTTCTCGGCCATCGCCTTATCGACCGCGACGCAGAGCTTCTCACCAACCACCGAACCCATAGAACCCATCAGGAAATTCGGTTCCATCACGGCCAACATCGCACCTCTGCCCTTAATGAAGGCCTTGCCGATCTGCATGGCTTCGATAGCGCCGGATTTATCTTCGTCAGCCTTGATCCGCTGTTTGTAGGTAGTTTCCCTGAACTTGAAATCCAACGGATCGTCGGTTGTCAGATCGCCCAGCATCTGCTGAAAAGAACCTTCGTCGGCAAGATACTTGATTCGAGTTGTCGCCTCAATGCGGAAGTGATGATCGCATTCCGGGCAGATGTTGAGATTTTTCTCAACGGTGCTTTTGTAGAGCATGTGCTCGCAGCCCGTGCAGCGCACCCAAAGCCCCTCGGGCATTTCCTTGCGAGGCTTCAGAGAAAATCCGTTCCACTTCGATTTAGCTTCTTTGGCCATAACAACCTAAACAACCGTGTGCACTACGCGCGTTTCTTCTACGGCAACATACATTCGGTCAATAGGAGAATTCTACCAAAAACCGCCCGATTCCGCCACAAAAATTACTCGCAAGCTTTCCGAATGGCGTTTATTGCGGCAATACGGTCGGTTTTTGCAAAAATTGCATTTCCCGCAACCAGGGTGTCGGCACCATACGAGACCACAGTTGATGCGGTCTGAGGATCTATACCGCCATCAACTTCAATGCGTATATCAGGCCCGACAATTTCCCTGATTCGAGCGATTTTCTTTGCCGCGACCGGCATGAACTCCTGCCCGCCGAAGCCCGGGTGGACCGTCATTACCAAGACCATCTCGCATAGAGGCGCCACCGCCTCGATTGCCTCGACCGGCGTCTCCGGATTCAGGCATATCCCGGCCGAACATCCCAGATCGTGCAATTCGTCCACGATCCGGCGCGGGTCGTCAGCCGCTTCGATATGAAATGTTACATGGTCGGCGCCGGCCTCGACAAAAGGCTCGGCATATTTGGCCGGATCGCTTATCATCAGATGAGCATCGAAAACCAGTTCGCTTACCTTGCGAAGCCTGGCAATTACCGGCGGACCCATTGTGATATTCGGGACAAAGTGCCCGTCCATGACGTCCAGATGTATAATGTTGATCCCCGCCGAAGTGACTTCTGCTATCTCGTCGGCCAACCGGGCAAAATCGGCGCTCAGTACCGACGGCACAATTTCAATTGTCCCTGCTTTCGGTAATCGCATCGTAATTGATTATTTACTTTTCATCAAGAATCTCAAGACACTTGAATTTCTTTCCCTCGAGAAATTCAAGCGAGGCGCCGCCGCCAGTAGAAATATGGCTTATCCTATCTTCCAGACCGAGCTTCTTGACTGCGGCCGCACTGTCACCGCCGCCGATTATGCTGCTGGCCCCGTTATCCGTAGCCTCGGCGACCGCCAAAGCGATGTCGTTCGTTCCCTCATCGAAAGGCGGTATCTCGAAGACACCCATAGGTCCGTTCCAGACGATGGTTTTGGCATCGGCGATATTATCTTTGAACTTCTGGGCTGCGATAGGCCCTATATCGACGGCCTGGAAACCCGGGTCGATGTCGCCCACGGCGGTACGATACGTTACGCCGGGCTTGAGTTCGCGGACCACATGGTGATCTACAGGCAGAACAACCTCACAGTTCGCCTCGGCGGCCTGCTCCAGCAATTTCTGACCCTTGTCAACGAAGTCGTTCTCGCACAGGCTCCGACCGATGCTCTTGCCCCGGCCCTTGAGGAACGTGTACGCCATGGCCCCGCCAATGATGATACGGTCAACCTTGCGAACGAGACTCTCGATCACGCCTATCTTGTCCGAGACTTTTGCTCCGCCTAATATTGCCACAAACGGCCTTTTCGGATCGCTCAAAGTCTCGCCTAAGAACTCCAGCTCCTTTTCGATCAAAAAGCCGATGACCCGCGGCTTGCCCTCCATAAGCGCCGGCACCGTGTACATCGAGGCATTGTCCCTGTGAGCCGTCCCGAAAGCATCGTCAACGTAGATGTCCGCTAAATCGGCAAGCTGTTTTGCAAAATCGTCCTTGGCTTGGCGCAGTTGTGCATCTTCCTTGGCCGCCTTGTCCTTTATCGTTTCTGCCTTGTGAAAGCGCAGGTTCTCAAGCAACAGACAATCGCCGCTCGCCAGTGCCGAGGCCTTCGCCTTTGTCTCGGGGCCAATACAATCGTCGGCAAAAACAACCTCCCGGCCCAGCAATTCGGATAGCCTCCCGGCTACCGGGGCCAGAGACATTTTTTCGTCTCTATGGCCCTTGGGTCTGCCAAGATGACTCATAAGAATCAGCGCACCGCCGCCACCCAATATGGTCTTTATTGTGGGCAGCGCCTTTACGATTCGGTCGTCGCTCGTGATGTTGCAATCATCATCCAGCGGCACGTTGAAGTCGCACCGCATCAGAACTTTCTTACCCTGCACATCGATGTCAACAACAGTTTTCTTGGCCATTTCCTGTACCTGCATTTCAACCTCACACTCGCAAGAACGGCAATCGACTTACATCGCCGCCATTTTCTCCATAATATCGACGCTGCGGTTCGAGTAGCCCCACTCGTTGTCATACCAGCTAACGACCTTGACCGTCCTGCCGATAACAATTGTGCACAAAGAATCGAAGATGCTCGAAGCCGGGTCGTTCACAATGTCGCTGCTGACAATCGGCTCATCACAATATACGAGGATGCCCTTCAAGGGCCCTTCCGCGGCTGCTTTCAGCGCCGCATTTACGCTGTCGACAGTAACATCCTTTTTGACGTTGACCACAAGGTCAACGATACTGCCTACCGGAATAGGCACACGAATAGCAAAACCATCGAGTTTACCGGCAAGTTCGGGAATAACCACGCCGATGGCCTTTGCCGCACCGGTGCTGGTGGGGATCATGTTTGCCCCGGCGGCACGCGCACGACGCAGATCCGAGTGGATCATGTCAGCCACGTTTTGGTCGTTGGTATAAGCGTGAATGGTAGTCATAACGCCCTGCTCGATGCCAAACGTATCGTTGAGAGTCTTGGCCAGCGGGGCCAGACAATTGGTCGTGCAGCTTGCATTCGAGACGCATTTGACGTCACTGGTAAGCTGGTCGTCGTTGACACCCAAAACGATCGTTGCGTCAATCTTGTCCTTTGCCGGGACGCTCAACAGGACCTTCTCGGCGCCGGCCTTGATATGGTCGGCGTAACCGCCCTTGGGCGACTCAGCATTGCGAAAAATTCCGGTCGATTCCAGGGCAATCTTGACGCCCATGTCCTTCCAGGGCAGCTCGGCGGGATTCCTGACAGCCAGAACCTTAATGGATTTGCCGTTGATAACCAATTCGCCTTCCTTTGCCTCGACGGTTCCGCCCCATTTGCCCATCACGGTGTCGTATTTGAACAGATGCGCAAGGCTCTTCGCATCCGAGAGGTCATTGATAGCGACCAGATCCAGTTCGCCGTCTCTCTCTAAGATAATTCTTGCCACAGCCCTGCCGATCCGGCCGAACCCGTTAATTGCGACCTTTGTTGCCATTTTTTACTTCTCCTTATTTTTGAGACCTATAAAGCAATTTTTTGTTATTTCGGCCCCTCACCAGGGATAGATAAGGGACAAACGAGAGAGCTACTTTATGGATTACCCACCCCGCTGTCAAGACTTTATTCCAAATAACGAGAAACTCAAAATTACAGAATCCCCCGGCCGGCAGAGCGTTCGACGGACTTGGCAAGGATTAGCGTTTCCTTCTTTCCCTCTTCTTTGAGCCTGCGGTTTCGGGAGATTGCCGGTCCTTCCCGGCCTTGCCGATCTGGGGCGCCAATTGGTCCTTCCAGTCCTCGAAGGTCTGCCGCAGACGTCTGACAATCTCCGGGTTTTGCTCCTTGAGGTTGTTCTTTTCGGTAATATCCGCATGAAGGTCATATAGTTCCAACGAGCCCTTGAAAGACAGCAGCTTCCATTTGCCGACCCGAACGGCCCACTGATCGGTGCCGTCGTACCAGAACAGAGCTTTGTGCAGCGGTTCTTTCGTTTCTCCGCGAAGGATCGGCAGCATGTTCCTGCCATCATAGACACGGTCGTTCGGCAGCCTGGCGCCCGCCGCCGCACAGACGGTCGGCATTACATCTACGGAAATGACGGGCTCATCGCAAACGACCTCTTTCGGCAGCCTGTCGGGCCAGCGGACGATGAACGGCACCCGGATTCCCCCCTCATAAACCGTCTGCTTGTAGTCTCGCAGGGCGCCGTTATTGGCAAAATTTTTCTTTGCGCCCCCGTTGTCTGAGAAAAATATGATCAGAGTGTTGCCATCGGCGCCGATCCGCTTCAAAGCGCCCAGCACCCGGCCAATCGCCTCGTCCATAGATATGAGCATCGCAAGGTAGATGTCTCGGTTCCGATCCCCCGTATTGAAGCGATCTATGTGTTTCTGTAACGCCTGCAATGGCCAATGGACTGCGTTAAAGGGCAAATAGAGGAAGAAAGGCCGCTTCTGATGCCGCTCGATAAACGAGACGGCTTCGCGAGCAAGGTTGTTCGTCAGGTAGCCGTTATCATTGATCGGCTTATCGTTGCGATAAATCGAGTTATGCTCGCTGGTTATCTCGAGTTTGAAATAATCGTGCGCTCCGTGGCCGAGAAATCCGTAGAACTCATCGAAGCCACGCCGCAGAGGACGATACTCAGGCTCGAGGCCCACGTGCCATTTGCCGATGATTGCTGTCGCGTAGCCCTTCTCCTTGAGCACGTCAGCTACCGTTACTTCACTGGTGGGCATGCCGGTCCTGGAATCACCGGCTGTATAGAAGCCAAACCGCTGCTGATACCGGCCCGTCAAAAGTCCCGCCCGGGTCGGCGCACAGACATAACCGCTCGCGTAGCCGTTTGTAAATCGCACTCCCTCTGCGGCCAGCCGGTCGATGGCGGGCGTGCTGACCTCTTTTGGATGGTCATAGCAGCTCGAATCGGCATAGCCCTGGTCGTCGGACACGATCACGACAATGTTCGGACCACGGCTCCCACTCTCATCTGCCATCACCGATAAAACTCTGCCGCCGAGACAAATCCCCGATGCAGCCAACACCGATGAACGCAAAAAATCTCTTCGGGTGATTGTATTCTCCGTCATCTTGCTTACACTCTCCAACAATTGCTCTGTCAAACATCCCCCGGGCTCACAGCCTCCCTGCGGGTTCGTCTATCCTATCTGATTCACCTGGACAATGCAATGTGCCCACTGAAAGACACGAGATTGCTTCGTCGCTCCGCTCCTCGCAATGACAGGACGTCCAATTTTATGTCATTGCGAGCACCTCACCTGATTCTCAGGATGTATAGAGAAGAAAGCAGCCCACTCCTGTCATTGCGAAGGAGCGCAGCGACTGCGGCAATCTCAATCCCTACGCCACAAAGAGAAGTCTATTTTCTTAGGAGCGATTCGAAGAATCGCGCGGCAATCTCAATTCTCACGATGGAATTCCTTCGACGAGCCTCGTGTATGGTGCATGACCTGATAGACGCAATTTTCGGGATTTTCTTCGGATATCGTGTAACATAAATGCTCCCCGCGCAATCATACGTGCGACGATGGTTGGTGCTATGGCAAAAGTTGTTGAGCGAATAGAAGATGAAGACCTGGTGCTAAGGGCACGTACGCAAGCCGATGCACTCGGTCGGCTCTACGAGCTGTATTACGAGCAAATCTTCCGATTCTGCGTTTACAGGCTCTTTAACAAGGAAATAGCCGAAGATGTGACCTCTACGGTCTTTCTCGAAGTGGCTCGCAAGATTCGCAGCTTCAGAGGTCGAACCGAGCAGGATTTCGGAAACTGGCTGTATGCCATAGCAGCCAACCAGGCGAACGCCTACATAAGAAAGACGTCGCGACGTAAGAAACTGCTCGCAAAGGCGGCCCGCTTAATGAAAGCCTACAAGAACACCGAAGAAGCCGCCGAGCCGGACTGGCCGAGGCTATACGCGGCTATTTTGAAACTAAAGCCGCAGCACCAAACCATTGTCACGCTGAGGTTCTTTGAAAACCTCCAATACGAGCAGATTGCGCAGATTCTGAATGTCAGAGAAGCAACTCTGCGTGTTACGCTGCACAGAATAATCAACAAGCTGCGAAAGCATTTGTTAACCGTTTTCGACGGAGAAATGGAAAATGATTAAGAACGAAGCCGATTTTAAGAAAATCATCGGTCGGCTAAATATCGATACCGAGCCGAATCCGGCGCACCGCGAAAACCTGCGCCGGAAAATGCTCTCCGTCTTCAGCCAAGCCAAGCCGCAACCGACAGGCCGGATAATGGCCTTTCAAATCTTTAGGAGAACTATCATGAGAAATCCAGTTACAAAGATTGCTGCTGCCGCATTGATAATAGCAGCCATACTGTTCGTGTATAGTTTCAGTGGTTCCGAGAGCATAGCATTTGCCGATGTTATGCGAAACATCCAGAATGCTCGAACCTTGACCTACCAAACCGTTTTAACAGCAGTGGAGCAAGAACCCCAGGTCTTGAAGACCATGGTTCTCGAACCGCATCTGATGCGGGTGGAATTACCAGACGGAAGCATTTGGATCACCAATCACGGCCAAGGTAAAACGCTCCTCTTGGACTCAAACAGAAGACAGGCTGTAGTCTCGTCCACTCCTCAGAAGACGCTGGATTTGTACGATACGTTCCGAAACTTTCGCAACTTGCCGGATTTTACCGTCAGAAATTTCGGCCGGGACACGATCGACGGAACGCAGGCAATCGGTTTTCGGTTATCGAAAGAGAATGAGGATAATGTGATAATCGTATGGGCCGATCCTCAAACCTCGCATCCTATACGTATCGAACACACGATGAAGGACAAGAACGGAAAAGTTATTAAGAGCATCACGACTAAGATTGTTTTCGATGCCAGGGTGGACGAGTCGCTTTTTCGTCTCAATGTGCCTGAGGGATACAGTGCAAAATCTGTCGATGGGCCGAGTGAGCGCGCTGCCAACCTCACACAACGCATGCAATCGGCTAAGAACATGAAAAAGATTTTGCTGAACTGTATAATGTATGCACAGGAACATCAAGACCAATGGCCGGACAATCTGCAGGACCTCAATGTATACGGATTGGCGGCGGATGATCTAATGAATCCGAGGCATCCGGAAGAAGAAACAGGCTATGTTTACGTTAGGCCAGAGAGACCTCCATCACCGTCCCAAGTCGTGCTCTATGAGAAATATGACTCATGGGCCGATGGAATTAATGTCGGTTTCGTGGATGGACATGTTGAGTTCGTTACAGAGGAGTCTGTTTTCAAGAGCCGATTGGAAGAATCTCCAACTACCAGGTAACTCTACCAAGTGTATGGATGGTTGATAATATCAAGGCCGAGTCGAATCAGCTCGGCCTTTTCCTTTGACAGATTCCACAACATAATCTGCCGGAAACATAATTTTGTTTATACCAAAACGTGTCCGGCCACCGTCATATACAATAGCAACAATCGATTGTTCTGCTGCCAGACATAATCGCATCTAATATATGGAGAACAATCATGAAAAGCCCTATCGCAGGACTCGTAGTTGCCGCCGTGGTAGTAGCTGCGGCTATCGGCATACATCACACACGCAGACCCGGCCTGGCGCTGCTGGACATCAAACTGCCCGGGCCAATGTTCGTCGGCACAAAAGAGCCTATCAGGGTCAGCAACCTCAGGAAACTCACCGTTGAGGACCGGCCGCCCTTTCTGGCGCCGGTCGGGACAACAAACGTCGCTCTTGGCAAATCCGTAGCGGCCAGCGATGAAGAACCTATAATCGGCGAGATAGAAATGATTACCGACGGCGACAAGGAAGCCGCTGACGGCAGCTTCGTGGAGCTGGCCCCGTTTCTGCAACACGTTACCATCGACCTCGAATCCTTGCATGAGATTTACGCCGTGATGATATGGCATTACCACAAACTGCCCAGGGCTTATTTGGATGTCGTCGTACAAATCGCCGGTGATCCTGATTTCACTACGAATGTGAGGACACTATTCAACAATGACATCGACAACTCGGCAGGCCTCGGCGTCGGCACGGACATGCACTACGTGGAGACCCACAAGGGTGAACTGATCGACGCTAAAGGCGCCAAGGCCCGGTACGTCCGCCTCTACAGCAACGGCAACACCACCGACGATCTGAACCACTACGTCGAAGTAGAAGTCCACGGAAAACCCACAAAATAGAATAAACGGAAATATTCAAGACACGCATGGGAACAAGTTTTTGAGAAGATTTTTCCTCGTTTTCGCACTCAAAATCCCGATTTGCAAAATATTTTTCGGGAAATCTAATTTTTTTGTTGGCATCTTCTACATGTGTAGTAAAATGGTTCTACGGTTGTAGAAGGAGATAAAGTTATGAAACTGACACAGGCAGAATGGCAAATCATGAACGCTTTGTGGGAACAACATCCCGCAACGGCAAGGCAGATAATGGGCCGGCTACCCAAGGGTGTCAAGTGGGCTTACACCACGTTAAAGACGATGCTGAGCAGGCTGGTGGAAAAAGAGGCCCTCAGCGAACACAAGCACGCCAATACGAGCATCTACGAACCGCTCGTTTCACAGCGCAAGGCCCGGCTTAGCGCCTTTAGATTACTGCTGGATCAGTCATTCGACGGCGCAATGGGGCCGCTGATGCACTTTTTGATGCAGGAAAAAAAGCTAAACGCCAGGCAGAAAAAAGAACTTATCAAAATCCTTGGAAATGAAAGCGAGAAAACAGGAGAAATAAAATGATCGAACAGATCAATCACATCGCAGATTTGTGGTGGAGCGGGGCGATAGCCATGTTCTGGCAGGTCAGTGTTCTTATCATACTAATTGGCTGTGTCGATATAATTATTCGAAGATGGGCCTGGCCGCAGCTAAGGTACGCTCTGTGGTTGATGGTATTGATCAAGCTTATTCTGCCGCCTACGATTTCTCTGTCAACCAGCATCACATCCAAGCTGCAACCTTTGGCCAGACAGATAGTCGCCAGAGAAAGTCACGAGGAAAATGCGAACACAACAGCGGCAATGATACTCGCACATCTTGAAGCCGCGACGGCCGGACCTGCAGTTGTAGCGACATCTTCTCGCGATACTGTCACTGAGCGGCCGCCGGCACTTGTTTTTACCGGTTCCGAAAATGTGGCTGGCGAATCTCCGAATGCAGTTTATGTTAAACCCATTTGGCAGGCATACGTGATGGCAATATGGCTGGCGGGAATATTTGTTCTGGGCGGCTGGCTTATCATCAAATTGCTGCATCTGCGGAAAGAAGACGACGAGCTCGCAACGACAGCATCGCTTCCGGAATCCTTTTATGACTCAATGGCTCGATGCGCTAAACGTTTGGAACTTCGCCGAGCCCCGAAGGTAGTACAGACTCGAAGGGTGGCATGTCCGGCTGTCTTCGGCACGGTCCGGCCGGTGCTGCTTATGCCCGTCGGATACCTAAGCAAGATGACACGCAGGGACACTGAGAATATGCTTCTGCACGAGTTTGCTCATATCAAAAGAGGCGACCTGTGGGTACATGGTTTCTATATGCTTCTGCAGATTGTTTACTGGTATAACCCGCTGCTGTGGCTCGTCCGCAGCCAGATGCACCACCTGCGCGAGTTGTGCTGTGATGCTACGGTCGCTCGACTCTTGAAAGACAGAACGAGCGAATATCGCCAAACGCTGATTGACGTGGCGCGCAGATTCCTCACAAAACCCACAGAGCCAGGCCTTGGTCTGCTCGGACTCTTCGAAGATTCCAACCGTTTGCTTGTTAGACTAAACTGGCTAAAAAAAGAAACCTGGAGGTACCAAAAAATGAAGAAACTAACAATCGTCACCACAATTGTCCTAATGCTCGCCTTTGTTCTTCCCATGGCTCAGGCCCAGGACAAACCCTCAACCGAGGAAAGCAGCGCCGACTCTGTACTAGCCGAAGACCAGCCCTTGCAGAGCCAGAATATCCCAGCGGCCGAGCACGAACATCAGCAGAACCAGGAACAGTTGTCACAAGCCCTGCAGGTACTTCAGGCCCAGCTTCAACAACTCCAGATCGAAAAACAGAAACTCCAGCATGAACTTCATGCACTGGAACATGCCAGGCACGCCAAAGACCGGGCCGCACAAGCTACATTAAAGGCTAAACAAGCTACGCTAAAAGCTAAAGAGGCGAAGGCTAAGGCTGCCAAGATAAAAATCGATGCGGAGGCAAAGAAAACCGATGCAGAGGCACAAAAGGTCGACGCTGAAGCACGAAAAGCCGAACTCGATGCGAAACAATGGGAGCAATGGGCCAAGCAAATGGAAGCCTGGGCAGCAAATTACAAGACCTGGGCCGACAGCGATGAATTCAAACAGTGGCAAAAAGACATTGAGCGGTGGGCGCAGGACCTGGCAAAGTCGAACCTGAGAATGCGGGCCGGTGAGCCCGGCCCGGCGCCGGAACCCGGTCCGATGCCTGTGATGCCACCGTTGCCGTCAATGCCCGTACCCGTTGCACCCACTGCGCCAATGCCCCTTGGTGTGGCCCTTCCGGATGTTATGGACATTGTTGAGGACCTTCCGCTGATCAGCGGCTACTTCAGCACCGTCGACATGGCTCTCACCCCGTCGGCCGAAGAGGTTCCCCTGGGCAAACCGGGCCGGGACATTGAGGTCAAGAAGGACAAGAGCGGTAAGTATGTTGCGACAACGCTGATGCACTTCCTGGCGAAGGCTCAACCCGGCAAACCCTTCGTTGTCAGAAACAAACTCGGCGGTATCATCTTGCGCCCCAGTAAAGACGGCACCTGCGATGTCAGGGCGCGCATCCGGGGAACAGCCAAGTCGCCCGATCAAGCTCGGGCAATGGTTGAGACAGTGGGAATGAACCTCGACTCGTCGGAAAAGAGATACTATCTCGAGCCAGTCAGGCACGACGGCGGCAAGTGGGATAACCTCAACGTGGCCCTGCACATAACCGTGCCGCCCGGCGTCCTGCTCGATGTCAAGACCGAGCTGGGAAGCGTCGAGCTACGTGATCTCAAAGGCCGTATCAAGGCCGCGACCAATCTTGGAGGTATCAAAGCCGTCAATACGACAGGAGACGTAGAGTTGGTCACGAACTTAGGTGATATCGAATTCATGGCACCGAAGGATCTTTCCGCCAGGCTCCAGGTCCAGACCAAGATGGGGTCCATCAAGAGCGATCTGCCTCTGGACATCAGCAAAGCCAACATGTTCCAGAGAAAGGCCGAAGGCACCATCGGGACCGGCCAGGGAAACGTTCGCATGACCACGGACATGGGGAGCATCCGCCTGTACTGGCAGCACTTGACACATCACGAGCACGGATCGCATTAGGCGGAACGTCCTCCTTCAAAACGGTCAGCAGGAGTACAAAGCCGGGTCCACTTGATCCGGCTTTGTTTATGCGCTCGGCGGAAGCCAAACCTGCATTTTGCCCTCACGGATTTTTTTCCTGTCGCAAAATCGGCGAATCCCGCACTATATATCGAGAGCACGAAACTTTGAGTGAATTTTTGAGGTGCTAAGATGTCTGAAACTGACAAATACTATGTTGAGCGATGTTTGGACGGTCATCCGGACGATTTTCGCTACCTTGTGCGGCGCTATCAGGCGGCCCTGTTGGCCAATCTGGCCGGCAAATTGGGCAACAGAGACCGCGCCGAGGACGCCGCACAGGAGGCACTCGTAAGGGCCTATTTCAATATGGGCAAGCTAAGAAAGCCGGATTCCTTCTTCTCCTGGCTGCTCGGCATCGCCGACCGCGTCGCGAAAGAACAGGTAAGAGAAGAACAAATCCAACGCCAGCGTCAAATCGTCCGCTCATCACTTCAAGAATCCTCCGGCACAGAACTCTCACAAGATTATGCTCTCGAAACGGCTATTGCCGAGCTGCCCGAGACGTACCGGCAGGTCATCCTGCTGCGATACTACGGGCAGCACTCCTGTAACAAGATCGCCGAGCGGCTGAGTATGCCGTTGGGCACAGTCACAAAAACACTATCACGGGCCTATGCCATGCTGCGCACATCGCTGAACCAGCAGGCACAGACGGAACTTCACGAGGTGGAAAAATGAACTGCACAGAATGCAAAGAACTCCTGGTCGCACACATCGAAGGGCTTTTGGACGCATCGCAGGAAAAGGCTGTTGAAGAACACCTGAAGGACTGTAGTGCCTGTCAGGCCGAAGCCGAGACGTTGATAGGTCTTCACGACCGGCTGGCAAGCAATGGCCGATCCATCGCCCAGCGCGATCTTGAAAATGATGTTATGAACCAGATTGTAAGAGAACAGAAGGCAAGGCTCAAAACGGCCGAAAAAGCCGCCGAAAGCCTTAAGCTAAGGAGATTTATCATGAAGAGTCGATTTGCAAAAATAGCCGCCGCGGCGGTAATAATTATTGCCGTGCTAATAGGCATCAATCCATTAGAAAGTTCCATAACCTTTGCCGATGTCGTCGAGCCGATCCTCAACGCAAAGACTGTGATCTTTGACATGGTCATAGGCAGCGACGATTCAGACCCCGTGATGCACGAGGTCGTTGTAGGTTCGCGAATCAGAAGGACCTTGTCGAACCTGCCGGGGCTGGTCCAGATTCTCGATCTGGACAGTGGGCGGATGCTCGCACTCGATACCGCAGGAAAAACCGGTTCGTATATAGATATCGGCGGTTTTGTTCAGGACGGAACGCAGAATTATGTCGAATTCCTCCAGCAAATCATCAGACAGGTACAGGATGGTAACGTTGAAAAGCTCAGTGAGCAGGACATCGACGGGAAGAAAGCGATTGGATTCGTCGGCAAAGGTCAAAACGAAGACGTAACAATCTGGGCCGATCCCAAAACAGGTCATCCACTGCGGATAGAACTTCGGATTGGGCAGACGTCCATCATCATGAAGAACTTCCAGTTTGATGTGCCGGTTGACGACGCACTCGTGAGCATGGAACTGCCAGCCGGATACACCGAAGAGGAGGCAACTGCCGATCTCACGGACTTGAGCGAACAGGACTTTGTCGAGAGCCTTCGGATCTTCGCCGAGATTATCGGTGACGACGTGTTTCCCGATGCTGTAGGAACCGAAATTACGATGAAGCAAATGCCGGTGCTTGTGGAGAAGGCCCAGCAGAAGGGCATTTCGGATGAAGAAATAGGGCAACTCGGGACAAAGCTTGGTCGCGGGATGCTCTTCCACCAAATGCTGGACGCCCAGGGGCAGTGGAACTATGCCGGGGCCGGTGTCAAACTCGGCGATGCCGCGACGGCCATCTTCTGGTATCAGCCCGCCGGCTCGCAGACCTACCGCGTGATCTACGGCGACCTGAGCGCCAAGGATGTAGCGCCCGAAAACCTGCCGCAATAGCTCTTTCTCAAAATAGCAAAAGTAAGAAGCCGGGCTTGTCTGCCCGGCTTCTTGCATTATGGTCTGCTCCGCAACTAATCGGGCTATTTCTTCGGCAGGCCCCCGTAGTAAGGATATGTGTCGAAGGCATCGCCTTTGCCAAGAACGCGAGGGTCTTTGGTCGCTTTTAGTTCGGTCATCAAGGCGTCGGCGAGTTTCTTTTTGACTTTGGCGTATCCGGATTCGCCCGCTACATTGTTCAATTGATCGGGGTCCTTAGCCAGATCGTATAGCTCCTCGGCCGGACGTCTTCCGAAGCCCAGCTCGAACAGCCTCTTGACCTTCGGATCGTCACGGTATTTGAGCATATAGGATTTGGTTGGCGCCGCATCGACATCGGCGTAGCCGTAGTGCGTGCCGCGAGGACGGACCACATTTATCTCTACGGGCTGCGCGTAACCTTTCGGAGCGCCGGCGGGCCAGCGCTCGGGCTTGAAGTTGCGGATGTACAGGTAATCGTGTGTGCGTATCGCGCGCATGGGATAGCCGCCCGTACCGGTTTCCTGACAGACTACGTGGCGCTCCTTGCCCGTCAGGACGTGGCCGCGCTTGCGGTCCACTCGGCCGGATTTGCCGGAAGTGAGGATGTCCAGAAAGCTCCTTGCCGTCATCTCCTCAGTTGGTTTCAAACCGGCCGCTTCAAGAAACGTCGGGGCCAAATCGGTAAGACTAATGAAATCTTCCACGACCCTGCCGCCCTTGACCGTTGCGGGCCAGCGGACGGCAAGCGGAACGTTCGTGCCCATATCGTAAAGGTTGCTCTTGCATCGCGGGAACGGCATCCCGTTGTCGCCGGAAATCACGACGAGCGTATTATCAAGCTCGCCGTCCTGTTCGAGAATCTTCAACAGCTCGCCTACCTCAGTGTCGAAACGCTGAACCTCCCAGTAGTAATCGCAAATATCCGTGCGGACCGTTTCGCTGTCAGGCATACACGCAGGCACTTCTACATCATCGAGTTTCATCCCGCTCTTGATGCCGGACCGCCATTTATATACACGATGCGGGTCCGAGCTGCCGAACCAGAAGCAGAAGGGCTTGCCCTCAGGCTGGGCTTCTCGAAATTCACGAAAGTCCTTATAACGCGGACCCGCGGGGTTTCGTGTTCGCCCGCCCGGCGCATCCCGACCCGGCGCCCATCCCTTGCGGGTGTAACCCACGTGATAACCCGCTTCTTCCAGTATGTCGGGATAGACCGCGAACTTTGCCGGAAGCGTGCTCCAGAGGTTGCCGCCCTCTTCCAGACGCCAGTGCCACTGGCCGGTCAGGATCGCCCCTCGCGACGGCGTGCATGAAGGCGATGAAACAAACGCATTCTCGAACAGCACACCCTGCCGCGCGACTCTGTCGAACGTCGGCGTCATTACGACCTTATCCCCGGCAATGCTCGCGTGGGGCCAGGACCAGTCGTCTGCAAGGCAAAACAGAATATTGGGCCTTTTCTTCGACTTTCGACCCGCCCCTGCAAATGCGCAGCTTCCCAGAGCTGCCGAGCCTAACAGCCCCAACGCCCCACAGCCCAGACTCCTCACAAAATCGCGCCGCTTCAGTTCAATCATTTTATCTTCTCTTTCCTTGTCTTTAGTTTTGTGACACGCTTCCTACTAACACTTTACCCCCGCGCAGCCTTGCAGCGCCGGGCCCACACATCATACATCCGGGCCATCTCCTCGACCTTCTCCGGCATCTCGCCGGCCAGGTCGTTAAGCTCAGTCCGGTCGGCTTCCATATCGTAAAGTTCCCACGGGTTATCGCCCACGGTGACAAGTTTCCATTTGCCCTGGCGAACAGCCTTATTGCGCATAAACTCCCAGAACAGCGCATCGTGCCCCCGGCGTTTGTGACCGTCGAAGATCGGCAGCAGACTCTTGCCCTCCAGATCAGTGATCCTGTATCCCTTATACTGCGAAGGGTATTGCCCTCCCGCCACATCCAGACAGGTCGCCATTACGTCGATGATATGGCCGACCTGATGGGTAATTGCGCCGCGCTTCTTGATCACGTTCGGCCAGTGAACAATGAAGGGCGTGGCGTTGCCGCCCTCGTGGTTGAATCGCTTGTAGAGACGGAACGGCGTGTTGCTGAGGTTCGCCCAGCTCGAATCATACGTCCGGTACGACTCGGCAGGTCCCGGTGGAATGTCCTTCGTCTTGTTTCGCTCGTAGGGGCAGCCACCGTTGTCTGAGAGGAACATGATCAGGGTGTTGTCATCGACCTTTAGCTCCTTGAGTTTCTCCACAATTCGCCCGATGTTTTGGTCCATCCGATCGACCATCGCGGCATAGACTGCCATATCCAGGTCTTCGGCCTTTTTGTCCTCGACCTGCTCCCAGGGAGGAATGTCACTGAACGATTTGTGCTTGTCGGCTCCGCGCTCGCTCGGGGCCCACTTCTTGTCGATCAACCCCAGTCTAATCAGCCGTTCGTAGCGTTTTTTGCGCAAAACGTCCCAACCCTTCATGTACCTGCCGCGATATTTCTCGATGTCTTCGGGCAAAGCGTGCAGCGGGTAATGCGGTGCGTTGTAGGCGAGATAGAGAAAGAAGGGCTTGTCCTTCCGACCCGTCTCATCAAGAAACTCAAGCGCATAATCGGTGAAGGCATCAGTGGTGTAGAAGTTCTTGTCGGTCGTTGTGAACGGTTCTCTATCCAGGCGAAAAGTTTTGTCAGGGACGAAGTAACTGCACGCCCCGCCGAGCATGCCGAAGTATCGGTCAAATCCGCGATCCATTGGCGTGCCGCCGACGTGCCACTTGCCCGATACGAGCGTTGTGTAGCCGACCCTGCGCAGCGCCTCGGCTATAGTGACGCAATTCTTGCCCCTGCCGATGTCGGTCTGCTGATGGTACAGACCCGTCAGTATCGAGTTACGGGTGGGCGAGCACTTGGCACAGTTGTAAAACTGCGAAAAGCGCAGGCCTTCGGCTGCGAGATTGTCAAGGTTCGGAGTCTGTATCTCCCCGCCGTAGCAGCCCAGATCCGAATATCCCAGGTCGTCCGCCAATATCAGCACAATGTTGGGCCTCTTTTTATCGGCTGCTGAGACCAGCTTTGGAACCATCAGCGATGCCGCACCCAATCCAACTGCCTTTAGAAAATTCCGCCGTGTATTACGAACTGTCTTCATTTTCTCCTCTTTCTTCTTTTTACTGTCACGCTTGTTTCTCAACCTTCCCCGGCGGTCGAGAGTTGGCCTTTAGTTCGTTGTCATATTCCTTCATCACGTTCGCCAGGCGTTCGACGATTTCGGGGTGGTTGTCGGCAAGGTTGTTCTTTTCGCTTATATCGGCTTTGAGGTCGTACAATTCGATTTTCTTCTTGCTGCGGCGAAGCTTCCACCTGCCCTTACGGACCGCTTCGAGGGTGGTGCCCCTGTAATAGAAATAAGCTTCGTGCGGCGACTTCGCCCCCCGCGTGCCCGCCATCAGAGGCCATACATCCCTGCCGTCAATCACCCGGTCGGCAGGCACTTTGGCGCCGGACAATCGTGCAAAGGTGGGCAATATGTCAATCGTGCCGCAGATCTCGCCGCATACTTTGCCGGCAGGAATTTTGCCGGGCCAGCGCATGATGCAAGGTTCGCGCATGCCGCCCTCGTAAGTGGTAAATTTACCGTCGCGCAGCGGCAGGGCCGAGCCTGCATGATGTTTCTTGGAAAGCCACGGACCGTTGTCGCTTGTAAAGACCACGAGCGTGTCTCTGTCAACCCCTGCCGTTTTGAGAGCTGCAAAAATCTGACCGACAGAATCGTCGATCTGCTCGATGGTTGCCTTATACGCCTTGTGGACATCCTCGACGAAAAATTCGTCCGAGACAAAAAGTGGAACATGCGGCATCGTGTGAGGTAAGTAAAGGAAGAAGGGCCTGCTCTTGTTCTCGTGAATGAACTTGACAGCTTCTTTAGTGTAGCGTTCGGTCAGCGTTGTCTGCACAGCCGGGCGCTCGACGATCTCCTTGTCGCGCATCAGCGGCGGATTCCAGGGGGTGTAATCCTTTTGCCGCCATGCTCGATCCAGGCTCTTGTCCCTGTCTTCGACGCCGTCCATATCGTTGGAGTAAGGAATACCGAAATAGGAGTCAAATCCGTTACTCGTCGGCAAAAACTCAGGCAGATGGCCCAGATGCCACTTGCCGACACAGGCGGTGGCGTAGCCTTGCCCCTTGAGAACATCGGCAACCGTGACTTCCCTGGGATTCAGGCCGATATTGTCTCGCCTGAACAACACCTTGGTTATGCCGACACGCGGGGGATAGCAGCCCGTCATCAGTGCGGCTCTTGAAGGCGAACAGACCGAGCAGGCGGAATAGAAGTTCGTGAATTTCATGCCTTCGGCGGCCATGCGGTCCAGGTTGAGCGTCTTGATTGACGGCGAGCCGAAGCAACCGACGTCCTGGTAACCCTGGTCATCGGTAAAGATGATTACGAAATTGGGCTTGCCCGCACGGGCCTCGCCGCCCACCCGTTGGCTGCCGGCCGTGCAACTCGGCGCCGCCAGCGACGCCATGCCGACACCAAGTGCTCTTAGAAAATCACGACGAGTATAATCAGGTACGCTCATATCCTTTTCTCCTGGTTGCCACTTTCGTTTTCATCTGAACCCTGTTTGCATTCTATTGGCGCGGCCACGTTGTATCAATCGAATTCTCCTTCGGTCACGTGCAACTGAAGGATTCTCCGGGTTTCGCCGGTAATCTTGGCTTGCTCGCTTATTCGAACAGGACAGACCCAGATTATCTTTTCACCGTCGGCGATAACAAGCACTTTTCTGCGCATCGGGTGTGGGACTCGCTGGGCGGTCAGGAATTTACCAAGCTTTTTTTCCTGCGCCATGCCCAGGGGAATAAATCTGTCACCGGCTCGGCGAAAACGAACGACCAATGGCGGCTTGATCCGCTCCAGATCAAACCACTCAATATCATCTGTCTTGCCCGTTTTGAATTGATCCAATCCGTTCCGGCCAGCCTCGACGATTGTCGCTTCTATCAAATAGTTGCCGAATTTAGTCTTTCCCGGCACATTCAACGTGACATGCTTGTTCAACCCAATGTAGGGTGGAGCTTGCCCCACCAAACGATTCCCAGAGAAGACCAAACACCCGTAATCTCGCCAAACCGCGAATCCACCCGGCAATTCCATTTTCCTGCCCGATACATTCTGGCTTGCCAACTGCAACACGCGTTGATAATGCTGCCGGGTCAAATCTCGCTCGCCGCAGCCGAGGCCGGCCAGACTCCGACGAATAAGCTCGACCTTAACCGGCTTCGCTTGATTCAGGAATATTTCCAGGTCCAGCGCTATCTTTTCGCCTGCGCATTCGGCCAGACTCGGCCACACTTCATCTACGCGCCTGCAAATCACGCCGTAGAATCCGCGCGCCGACCGAGCCAATACAGATAATTGCTCTACAACCGAATTGGTGCAGTCTCGTTGCAACGCCGGCAGGAGCCTGTGCCGGATGTAGTTTCGCCGGTATGCACAGTCGGCATTTGTATGGTCCTGGCGCCATTCTATATTCCGCTCTCGCAGATACTCGATGATCTCGCCGCGGGTAACACACAGCAGGGGCCTGACAAACTCTATTTCACCGGCAAAGACCCGCGCCGGCCAAATGCCTGCGAGTCCGCGAAGGCCCGTCCCGCGACTCAGCCGTTGTATTAGTGTCTCGGCGTTGTCGTTCTTTTGGTGTGCCGTGACTATCGCATCGCATTTGCTCTCCTTTGCGATATCAATCAGGGCTTCAATTCGCAATTGCCGAGCGGCCGTTTCGATCGAGAGCTTGTTGCGTCGAGCAGACCCGCGCACATCCAATCGCCTCGTCGTTACAGGTAACTTCAATTCCGCCGCCTGTGCAACGACAAACTCCCGGTCCAAATCCGATTCGGCCCCTCTCAACTGATGATTCGTATGAGCACACACCAACTCGGCAGTCAAAACCTTCCCGGCCTTTAGAGCGTGCATCACATACAGAAGCGCCGTCGAATCCGCCCCGCCGGAAGCGGCGAGCAGGAGTTTTTCCGCAGAATCAAAAAGCCCGTTCGCTTTTATGAAATCGACTACTTTTTTTTCAAGTCTCGACAGCATTTTTCTGCGTAAAAAAAACGGGCCTGATGTCCAGTCAGGCCCGTGATTGAATTTGTAAGAATTTCCGTCCAGGAGCTTCCGCCAATATCAGCTCTCGCCCTCTTCAAGCTTCTGCAATCCCCTTATCCGCTTTTCGGCGAAGTCTTTCCATTGCCTGTTCTGGTCACGCCTGCCTTCGGTCGCGACGGCCTGTTGATAAAGTTCCAGCGCTTCGGCGTACCGGTGCATGTTCCTGTCCAGGATGCGCGCGGCCCTGAACCTCGCAGGATTGACGGTGTCAGGATCCCAGTAGTAGGCCCTTTGGAAATATACAAGTGCTATCGAGTAATCCTTGAACTCCTCATTGATTACACCGGCGTTGAATGCCGCATCGTCAATCTTGTCGCTGGTCTCATGTTCCCTTATCAACCGGTTGTATTTCCCCAAGGCCAGGCGCAATAGATTTCGGTTCTTAAGACCGCGTATCCTTCCGGCCTTCTTTGCATAATCCAGGGCATCGTAATAAAGGTCGTCGGCCGCCGGGATCGGAGTGGTAGCTTTAAGATTGATCGGCTTGTCGATAACCTCGGGGATGTAGTGGTATTTCGGCATTACCCTCACCGCGTCCAACTCCTTGTTGGCCCACTGGAGCTTCGTGTTGTTGCCGGCCCTGGAGTAATACACCACCAGTTGCTCGAGAGCGGTGCGATATGCCTGCCGGCTGGCCTCCAGCTCTGTAACGATATCGGCCTCGCCGACTCCCGCAGGAACAGACCTGGTGACCGGCCTCGGGTCCTCGGGTATACGCTGACCCATGCCCATGTTGGGATCACCGCATCCTGCCAGGGCGTTTAGTAATACTATTAGGGCTAATGTACAAACTTTCCGTGCCATAATGGCCTCCTTTCAATCTCAAACATGACCCAATCCGAACAGTTCAGTAATCAATTAGCAGCTTAGCGGCTGTTCGTCAAGAACAAACACTAAAAAATCTTCAGATCGATCCCTCTTTCACACCTGAACGCCGGCCCTGAGCCTGCCGAACGGGGCTACGGACGATTCTTCTCAGTCGTATCGAGCGCCGAATACGCCGATGATGGTTATTATTGCCGATTCTTGGTCCTTCGACCGCGTTTAGGACAGGGTCTTGAGTCGCGTGGAGTTTCGCATCAAACACGCAGGGGGGCAAAGGCAAAAAATAAAAAAGTTGAAAAAACTTTTATTCCCGCCTACACAAGGACTTACTGCTAAAGTCCCGCCTACAATTTCGTAGATTTTCGATCAAATCGTGCATGTTGATCCAATTACAGGGGGGGCGCTTTTCTGCGCGTAGCCAGAAACCTCGCTGTCATTGCTGCGCGGTATGTGTTTAGCCTGCTATCAGTATTGATAGTGAAGATTTCGCGACAAAATCTTCACTCAAAGATGCCAATTACCGGCAAAACCGGCCAATTGTCGTCTGAAAACGTGCATATCAACATTGGTTTCAGGCTAAACACATACCCTGCGCAAGCAGTCCCGTAAGGGACGCCTTGCGGCGGAATCCAGAGACATCGAGAGCTTACATTACGCCTATTTGGCTGCTATTTTATCTCTTGACAGATCAAAGTCTCTTTGTATTTTGTAAGGACACGGCAGCGGCATGGAGTCCCTCAAAATGACGAGAAGTTCGGGATGTTATACGGAAACCATATAAGACCCCTGATAAGAAGGAGAACTGGTCTAAGTCGTTTGCAAGAAGTTACTTATGGACTTTGGGCAAAGGGGTGTTATACTGACACTCAGAGAGGTCGGGAGTTTCATACGGAAACCATATATACATAGTTAGGGATGAGAGAATGGACAATCGCTTCTACTACGATCTCGACAAGATACAGACTGAGTTCATCAAGTACGCACCCGCCTATGCACAAAGGGAGGCGCAGGAAGCGATAGTGAAAGTGATGGACCTGCAGAAGCAGGGGGTTATCCGGGACGGGCTGTATTACATCGTCCTCGTGGACTTGGTCAGCTCAACGGAATACGGAGCTAAACATGGGAACGAAGAGCTTGCCGGTAGAATACAGAAGTTCGTCACTTCCTCCTTTAATGCGCTCAACGACTCGGAGATTAGGAATGTGGCGCTATTTATTAAGGAAATCGGAGATGCTGTTCTCTTCGTATTTCAGCACTTCCCCGATGTTCTCCTTTGGAATTCTAAGTTTCGGGAGTGGCTCAACTTATTTGAACACAACGATGAGCCCTACCACATCAGAACTTGTGTCAACATTGGTGAAGTATTCTTGCAAGGTGTCAATCCTCTGTCCCTGGCAGTATCGCAAACATTTAAGATGGAGAAACGTGTAGACGCCGACCAAGTGGTCCTCACGGAACCCGCTTATCTCGTTGCGTGGCCAACGGTCGCCCGCGCTTACCACGGTTTTGCGAGAATTGGCTCCATTAAGCTCGACGGGTTCTCTGCCAAAGTCGGCCTCTATCAGTTGCAGATACATGACAAAGAAGATCTCGAACGTATTGTGAAGGAAAGATTAGACGAGAATCCCTAACCATGCCTTGCACTTGACGGCTATTCCGCTGCCGCTCTATAGCCGCAAGTGAAGGCCGCGTTAGAGCGAAAGGAAAATTAAGTATAATGAAGTCCAAAGATTTAGTGAATAGGGTAGATGAGATTCTTGAGATGGGAAGCAAAGCCCTCTCTTCTCGGCAGCCAACTGCGGGCTATGAATGGGTCGATTCCGGAGCTATGAAAGGTTTTAGAGCAGCATCTCTTTCTTTTATAGATCGAGTTTACGGAAGTGATCATCCGCATTTTAAGGAATTTCACGATAATACCAGTGGTTGCACACCACGTGCTGCTGAGCAAGGGATTGCGATTTTAGATGCCATTCGATCAGAAATAGACGGTGGTTGGTTATTTACAGTGAGAGGTTTAATAACAGCGGAAGTATTCGCAGATTTTGTAGAGATGGCAGAGCATCTTCTTGAAGCTGGTTATAAAGATGCTGCGGCAGTAATGTGCGGGAGTGTCTTAGAAGAGCATTTAAGGCAACTATGCACAAAGAATGGTATTTCAACACATGTTGATAAAGACGACAAGCAGATACCTAAGAAAGCAGATAGGCTAAACTCAGAACTTGCCAAGAATGAAGTCTACTCAAAACTAGACCAAAAAATGGTAACTGCTTGGCTTGATCTCAGAAACAAGGCGGCGCATGGTCAATATAGTGAATACACAGACGATCAAGTGAAAAACATGCTATTTGCTGTAACCGAGTTCATGGCGCGAGTTGCGGTATGAAATGCTCTACCAAACGCTCAAGCAGACCGTGAGAAGCTCAGCCGCTTTTTCGAAGGTTGTTGGCGCGGCTGATTAGCTTAATGTTGGACATCAGAATGAAACAACAACACCTTACGGAGATTAATAGGGACCGTTCCTATTAGCTCCAAACAAAACGAATCCTGACCATTTTAGGCACGCGATCAATGGAAGCCACTGAAGAAACTACCGCAAAAAGCTATTGCAAACCAAACTGTGTATCAGAAAAAGACATATTAGATATAGCATGGAATTACTTTCAACAACACGCACAGCAAAGATTATCTTTTTTCAATTTTTTTGTCATTTTTTCGGTGTTAATGACAACAGGACTGATTTCAACTTTTCAAGAAAAATATAATGCTCATTCAATAGGGATTGCCATTGGGTTGATGTTATCATTAATTTCATATGTTTTCTGGAAAATTGAGGAACGAAACAAGTACTTGACAAAAACAGGTGAGAATGCAATTAAGCAGATCGAGCAGCATTACCCATGCGCCAAGTGTTATCCTGATCCTGTCAAATTCAAGATATTTTCATTAGAACAGGAAGAAACCGATAAAATAAGAAAAGAGCAACGTGGCAAGATATTTGTTTTTAGACAAATTAGTCACTCCAAATCATTCAATTTAATTTTCTTTGTATTCTTTGTTGTTGGAGTGCTAGGAGCTGGGGCATCAATCTATTTTCAGTTTTATCATCCTCAATCAGAACAGAAAATCCAACAACGAAAAACTGATCTTGAAATAAACGATTTGAAAGAGGATATAAGCAAACTTGTACACGAATATACTAAACTCAATACAATCCTTATTCAGATTTTAAGCAGCCAGACCACACAACAATTGAAAGAAAATGCACCAGGCAGGAACGTACCTGCCGCACCGCCTTCCTCTTCACCTCCTTGAGTGAAATGAAGGAAATTAGGGGTAGTCGGTAGGATGGGCAAGACATTCGGCTGAGCTCAGTCGAAGCCCTCGATTGCCCATGCTGAACAAGAGAGAATTGTGATTGGAAAAAAATGAACCTAAATGACGAGGAGTCCGGGATTTTATACGGAAACCATATATACATGGTTCAGCGGAAAGGAGATAAGCTATTTGGAAGTCATTTGTAACAGGCACGATCTTCATGATGTTAGGAGTAGTGGTCGTCTTTGCGTCAGAGGCCGAGAAGAATACACTGGTTGAATGCGGCGAATTCGTGAAAATCTACGACCCCAGCGTCGGAGAGGACAACAAGTGGTACATCAACGATCACTGTTTCATCTATGGGCATGACCACACATGGCATCTGTTTGGAATCACGCGCCAAGAGCCCGCCAGGCCGCTCAAAGAGATCAACTTTGCCCACGCGACTGCAAAGACACTATTGCAGCAGCCATGGGCCAAACAACCGTTTGCACTTACCGTGGCCAAAGAGTCTCCCTGGAATGAGGTTCACTTGTGGGCGCCGCATGTCATACGCCATAAGGGTACTTACTATATGTACTATTGTGCCGGAGATCCCGATCACACGAAGTACAAGATCCACCTGGCCACTTCACAGGATTTGGAGACCTGGATAAGACACCCGAAGAATCCGATGATCGTGGATGGTTTTGATGCGCGCGATCCGTTCATCCTCCGCGTGAAGGATAAGTGGGTAATGTATTATACCGCTAACAGCAGCCCTGATCGTGGCAACCATATTGTGGCCTGTGTTACAAGCGATGATCTGTTAACATGGAACAATCGAGGCACTGTATTTACCGATCCTAAGGCCGGAACGTACGGCGGGCCTACCGAATCACCGTTCGTCGTACGGCGTGGAGACCAATTCTATTTGTTCATTGGCCCGCGTCAGGACTACGACAGCACAGATGTCTTTGTCAGCGATGATCCTTTCCATTGGAAGATCGACAATAAGGTCGGTCATTTCAAAGCACACGCCGCGGAGGTCGTTCGTGATGGCAAGGGCAAGTGGTATATCAGTCGTTGTGGCTGGGGGCGAGGCGGTGTTTACCTTGCACCACTGATATGGAAAGACGGGCAGTAACCGCATGGGCAGACCACAGGACGCCTTGCGGCGGAAAACCTGCCCATCCTACGGAACTAAAGTGTCATACGGAAACTATATATACAGAGTTTGGCGAGCAAGGTGAAGAAGGAATCATCTAACTTCTTTCGTCTAAGTGCCCAACCGTGGGGGCTGCTCACGGTTGCCGGTGTTCTTGCGTGTGCGGCAACCCTGTTCGGGTTCCTTGGGCGGTTCTCATGGCTTCTGGACCTGTTCTCCCATTTTAGGATTCAGTACCTGATCAGCCTATCCATCCTCGGCACACTCCTCTTGACGACACGTCGCCGCAAGACGGCAGCCATCTTTCTGGGATTCGCCTGCCCGAACCTATTGCTCGTGCTCCCACTGTACTTCGGTGGCCGTAACACACTGCCGCAGGGCGTGCTCGTCAGGCGGGCGATGTTGCTCAACGTGAATACGCGTCTTGGCGATGCTGAACGGGTCAAGCGAGCTATCCGCGACGCTGATCCTGACATTCTCGTACTGGAAGAAATCAGTTCTCAATGGATGGCGGACCTGAAATGTCTTACGAAATCACACCCTTACCATTTTACACAACCGAGGGAAGACAACTTCGGGATAGGTCTCTTCAGCAAGTTCCCTCTTGTTGAGAGCGAAGTTGCCTACATTGGAAGTGCAGGGGTTCCCTCCATTCTTGCAACCGTCAACACGGGACAGACGAATCTACGTGTCATCGCAACCCATCCGCTCCCGCCCAAAGGTCGCGACTATTCCCGGTGGCGCAACGAGCAACTTGACCAACTGCCGGACTATGCCCAGTCGCCCTTGCCGCTGATCCTACTCGGTGACCTCAATGTGACGCCGTGGAACCATCATTTCCGACGACTCTTGAGCCGTACCGGCCTCACGGATAGTTCCAAAGGACACGGAGTACAGCCGACGTGGCCGAACTACAATCCCCTCCTGCTGATACCAATTGACCACTGCCTTCACTCCCCAGGCATCGTCATAGTGGACAAGGAGATCGGAGCAGACGTGGCGTCAGATCACTATCCAGTGATCGTTGACTTTGCCATTGTGAATGAACCAGGATTGAAATAACAAAGCCAATTTGTCCAACGCCGGAATTAACGTAACCGTTTTACCAGGAAAGGATTATAGAGATAAATACCCATTTCCGGTGCTAAAAAACAAAGCCATTCTATTCGTATTGCGTTCTGCGTGATGCGTATTGCGAAAAGGAATTTGAAAAAACAAAGCCAATCTCGTATATCGTATTGCGTATATCGTATGTCGTATGGCGTATGGGGAGCAGCCAATAGTCAATATTAAATTGTAAATAGTCAATCAATCATGCAATTGTGAAAAACAAAGCCAATTTCCAAAAGACCAAACGACCATAAAGGTTTGTATATCAAGATGTTAGAGTAACATATCTCTCCGGAGATTCCGGGGAAACAAAGCCAATCAAAGCCAATTTTAAGGTTCCACGCCCCCTCCGCGAAAGGAGCGGCAAGAAGAAAAGGGTACCGGACAGGACGCCCGGCACAACTAACTCATTAGCCTCACGAAGCTCATGTCGGACTTTTCATGCTCAGATGCTTGCATTTTGGCTGCAAGGAGGCCTTCAAAATGTGCAAAAAGGTTTGACTTACGCGTCCGGATCGACTATAATAGTATTTGTAGAATCCGGCGACGAGACAGTGAGGAGGTCATCGAAAAGTCGTCGTTATCAAGGATGGTGTTCCCGGGCGGAGTGTCTTTATAGATTGGCCGAGAAAGTTCGTCGCAATTTGATTTGGAAGAGACGATTATGACACCGAAGCGATTGACCCTTACTATTGTTGTTGTGACTTGCGGTTTACTGCTGCACACCGGCTGTCAAGAGGAGGTTGCGGCGCCACAGCAACTTAATCCCTATTGGTTCCAGCAGTTCCAGCAGCCTGCCCGACAGCAGCCGACCCAGCCGGCGGCCGCATCTGCCGTGAACCAGCCGGCGCCGACAATTACGTTCGAGAAAGTGGTTCACGATTTCGGCGATGTAGGCCCACAGACAAAGCACTATTGTGAATTCAAGTTCACGAACACGGGCAGCGGCACTCTGAGAATCGCCGACGTTAACGAAACCTGTGGTTGTACACTCTTCTCGCTGGCAAAAACCCAATACGAACCGGGTGAAAGCGGGACGTTGAAAGTGCAGTACAACGCGGACGAGCAGTTCGGCCAGGTGGCCAAGAATCTGTCTGTACGCAGCAACGACATAACGAATCCCGAGGTTACACTGGCGGTCAAGGCCACGATCATGACGAAGGTCGATTATGAGCCAAAAATGTTGAGCCTCTTGCTCAAGAAGGAAAATGCAGGCTGTCCCAATATTACGCTGACCAGCACCGACGGCCAGCCGTTTTCAATAAGCCATTTCAGATCGACCGCCGACTACATAACCGCCGACTACAATCCTTCCGTCAAAGCAACAACTTTCGTGCTCCAGCCCAGGATTGATATGGCCAGACTGGGGGGGCGGGCCTCGGATGAGCGGATCGAGATTGGCCTGACCCATCCGGAGTGCAAGACGGTCACTCTCGACGTCAAAACGATCCCGAGGTTCAAGATTTCACCGGCGCAAATCAGCGCCCGCGAGGTCCAACCCGGACAGTCGATAGTCAAGAAAGTGCGGATACTGAACAATTACAACGAGGCTTTCAGCTTCGAATCAGCGGCATCAGGAAAAGGTGCCGTGGAGGTTCTGAGCAATGAAGCGATCGGTAACGGCTATGAACTCCAGGTGAAAATAACCACCCCACCCGCAGCCGGAACCAGAGCGGGTGTTTTCACAGAGACGCTTTATTTAAAGACGAATGACGGCGAACAACTGGAAATACCCTGCAATGTGCTCTTTTCGAGAGCAACTGCTTCATCTTCATCTCGGCTGTTTCCCGCGTCCACAAACAAACCGGAAAAATGCAAGATTTGCGGCCCGAGAATCATTAGCTCTTCGGGCGTGAACATGAGAGGTTATTAGCCGCGCCGCAATTATGATGCGCAGCACGGCGCTGCCGAGTTTTGCAATTCTGCCCGGCTACCAAGCAGCGACACACAAGAACCGCCCATTGCCGGATTTCTAAAGCAGTTACATCCCAAAGCCTGTGAATGCCGCCGGTGCTGTCAGGCAAGAATCAACTTTTTTTTAAAATTTCTCAGCATCACTTGACAAAAAGCAGAATTGCGTTATACTTGTATTAGTTGAAGTAGTACAATTATCAAGGTTGACTCATGCAGATCCGGATAGACAACGCTTCAGGCAGGCCCGTTTATCAGCAGATAATCGACGAGGTCAAACGCGACATTGCATTAGGCAGGCTTATCAAAGACGAAAAGCTGCCTACGGTAAGGCAATTAGCCGGGCAGCTCGCCATAAATCCCAACACGATAGCAAAGGCGTACCGGCAGTTGGAGCAGGAAGGCATCATCGTCACCAAGCCCGGCGCGGGCGCTTTCGTCGCGAATCTGGACAGCAGCCTGAGCAGGGCCGTCAGGAAACGGCTCGTTTCCAAGGAGCTTGAGCGGATCGCGGTGGAGGCTTTTCACATGCAGATAGACAGGCAGGCATTGCTCGAGTGGTTCAGCAGCGCAGTGGACAAATTCAATCTGCCTCCGGGGAAAGGGCAAGCGAATGAATGAAAACGTAATCAGGGTGGAAAATCTGGTGAAGTACTTCGACGGCCGGTGTGTCCTGGACGGCATAAACTTAGATGTGCCGCAGGGCTGCATCTACGGTCTGCTGGGAAGAAACGGAGCCGGCAAGACAACTATCATCCGGATCCTTCTGGGACTTGAACCGCCGACACGCGGGCAGACTTTCCTGCTCGACAGCGATTCAACTACCCTTTCGGCGAAGCTTCGCGGCAGGATTGGCTGCGTCGCCGAGGGTCACAATCTCATTCAGAATTACAAAGTCAGCCGGCTCATCAAGCTCTGCAAAGACCTGTCGCTGAAGTGGAACGACGAGTCGTTCGGCCGCCTGATAGAGACCTTCCGCCTGCCGAACGACCGCAAGGTAAAGGAGCTTTCGATGGGTATGCGGGCGCAACTGAACCTCTCGCTGGCGATGGCGATAGACCCGGAATTGCTCATCCTCGACGATCCGACGTTGGGGCTTGACACCGTGGCCCGCCGGCAGTTCATCGAGCTTGCAATAGAGGTCATCCAGCAGCAGGGCCGGACAATTCTGTTCTGCTCGCATATCCTCAGCGACGTCGAGCGAATCGCCGACCGGATAGGAATACTCGCGGCCGGCAAGCTCGTCGTGGATTGTCCGCTGGAGCAGCTAAAAGAACGCATCCGGAAGCTGCGCGTGATCTTCCCCGAAGCCGCACCGACGGATTTGTACCTGACGGAGATTGTCAACAGGCAAACCAGTGGCAGAGAGATGGTTATCACCGTCGCAAACTGGAATAGGCAGAAGCAGGCCATTCTCGACACGTTCAAACCCTCAAGCTGCACGGAAATCCCAATGAGCCTCGAGGACATATTCATCGAATGCACCAAACCGAACGCTGAGGCTATCGCAAACGGATAACAGGAGATGTGAAATGCTTACACTTATAAAGCGAGAGATTCAGGACCACATTGCATACTTCCTCGGAGCAGTTATTCTCACAGCAACCATAATAGTCTTGGCGCTTTCAGTGGCATATCACGCGGGTCCGAGAAATGAGGCCATCAACGAGATTATCTATCTTGGGCTTTCACTTCCGGTCATTGTGATACTGATGACTGGATTCTCAAGCATGGGTGTATCACAAATGTACACGGATCGAGCCAGGAAGGTCTCTGCATTCTTATCCACTCTGCCGGTAAGCAGAAGTCAGATATTGCTTGCCAGGATTATCACTGGAGCCTTGGCGATCCTAACAGTGGTTTTGCCGCTGGCAGCCACCGGCATGGCTCTGCGGTATCTCTTTGCCCCGCCGATACCCGTATTCTCCGGCATGCTCATTGACATTTTTGCAGCTATATTCTTAGTGGGCTTTGCCTGCTATTGTCTCGGTTTGCTGACCGGCTGGACGACAAGCAAGACTGCCACCGCACTGGCGTGTCTTGCTCTAACCTGCGTCATCGTTTCGCTGATTCTCGTTAAGGGCTTAGGGCCGTCCACCAAAGTCATACTAATTCTGTTTATCGTCGCGTGCCTGACACGCACCTGGCAAAAATTCATGTCAACGTCTCTGTAGGAATACGATTATGAAAGTGGCGCAAAATCATCTTATCAAGGTTCTTGCTGTCGGTTTTATAGTGCTCATATTACTCTCGCTGCCGTTGTTCTGGACGCGCTTGCTTTGCGAGGGCTTCATCAAAGAAATTATGCCTTCGGAATATAAATCCGTGAGAGTCGAACCGTGCGGGTTAATGCCTCCTGAGATCGAAAACGACCCCAATGTGATTCGTCACTCTCATGTGTCGGCGCATATCATACACGCGGAAGCCCTGCCTGCGTTCGGCATCGCGGACTACTTCGCCGGCAAGTCCCCGAAAGGACGTCCCTCAAATATTTATTACCTTGACACTGGTAAGGAAGGCTGGGAATGGATCTATTTCGACGAAGGCATCGGCCAAATAGTCTGTCGCCGTACGTACACAGAACGAATGCCCGACAGCACTTCCATGCGAAAGAAGGGTCAACTCTACGCCGGCCCGGAAGGAGTTTCAGAGACCCCTGATAAGAACCTCGGACGGTTTGCTTCCCCGGTTGTAGGCATATCAAGATCCTACGGATTATCGCGGACATTATACGACAAGAAGTCACGCCGCTTTTTCACCATAGATTTCCATGAAGGGACCGTAACCAAAGGCCCACAACTGGCCAAAGACGATCCCCGCCAACCGATCCAAATAGGGATGCTCAGAAAAAACCATCAACTCCTGGACCTGTATTGGTCGCCAACTGATGTGAGGATCTCCGGAGTAACCATGATGATGATGACGATGGAAGAGCACCGTTCAACAGGAGGACACATACCTATCCGGGAGACAGATCCCGATTACCGCCAGGAGCAATACGTTCTTGTCCTTGACGAATCCGGCCGGATAGACCTGCTCGACAGAGAAACGCTCGCGTTCGCCGGCACCGCCGGGCATTTGCCTACTCCGGAGTCGTTCTTCCCATCCAGGCAGCGCACAACACCCAGGGATTTATTGGCCTATAGGGTCCTGCCGCTGGCTCTTCAGACGGATCACAAATATAGAGGAATGTTCGTAGCCAGTGTTGGCCGGGAAGGCACCGGTTTGGCTCTTGCCGTCTTCAACGAAAAAGGGGAACTCATTAGAAAAAACTACACCAGGCCCACGACCGGACGTCGTGGCAAACAGACCCCATCCAGCAAAGCTGTTTTCTTTGACGTTCCCTGGGGACCTGTTCTGACCATCACTAAGTATCTGTTGGAAAATCTTCACCCGCCTGTCTTGTCTGTTGTTTCGTACTTCACTGCGGACAGCTTTGAAGCTGCTTCCGGCCACAGAGCTTTGTTTCTCCTGCCGAATTCGTTTGTAGCAATGAAGGGCCGAAGTACTTTTGGTAATAGCGCAGAGAGATTCATGTACGCTCTTTTGCTGATATTGCCTTCGTTTATATTGACAATATGGCTCGCCTATAGGCTGAGTAAAAACGCCGCCACAGTCGGGCTTCCCAGGAATACGAGGCTCTACTGGGTAATCGGGACAATTGCCTTTGGCTTGCCTGCCTACATCACATACAGACTGACCCGGCCAAGAATAACTCTGGTCACCTGTTCCAATTGCGGCAAACAAAGAAGAACGGACATGGACAAGTGTCACCGCTGCGGCAGCAAATGGGACGTGCCGGAGCTTACACCGCCTGCCTGGAGGGTCCTGGACGGGGTTGAATAGAGTTTAAGTGACTCTTCGGCGCCGGCAGAAAAGACTATGGTAACAAATAGTTGATTTGTATAGGAATTTTTTGTGTTACACACTCCGGTTCGGCTGCCTCTACATGGATGAGGACCGTTTATGATGAGTCAGGACAACGAATACATCCAGCAGTTGCTTGCCGAGTCTCGCTCGGGCAGCCGGGCAAGTATGGGATGTCTCGCTGTCGCCGTCCGGGAGAGGTTGTATCCGTTTGTCCTGCGCACGACTCTCGATCATGACACAACCGAAGATATCCTGCAGGAAACACTGCTGTCCGTGATCCTGCAAATCACCTCATTGCGCGAAACTCCCAGTTTCTGGCCGTGGGTCTATCGCATAGCCTGGAACAAGACCCAGGACAGCTTCAGACGGCAATACGTTCGGGCCTCGGATAAGACCTCGGCCGCTTGGAATCAGCCGCACGAGGTTCAAAATGAAAGCCTGCTGGAAATCAAAGCATACGAAGAGACGCTCCGGCAGGTCTCCGACGGTCTCGACCAGCTCAGCCGACACTACAGAGATGTCCTCCGGCTCCGTTATTACGAGCAGTTGAGCTACGCACAGATCGCGTCACGAACCCGCACGACACCGAAGGTAGCCCGCGCCCGGTCCTACCGCGCCAAGAAACGCCTCAAGACTCGCCTGCGCGCCTGCTGCATATAACAAAACCAAAACAGAGCGGGACTTGCCGCGCTACTGCTCTAAAAATGCGATCGCAGATACTCGATGCTCTTGCGGGCGATAGTCTCCGGGTCGGGGTCGTACTTGAAGACTTCAACACTGAGCCACTTGTCCCATCCGATATCTTTCACGGCCTCGGCGATAGGGCCATAATCGACGTCTCCCATTCCGGGGCCGTAAAGGTTCGCATCGTTGACGTGAAAATGACCGATGTCCTCAGCCCGGACCGAGCGGATGATATCGGGAACCGGGGTCGATTCGGCACACATCGCTTTGACATCGAGATGAATCTTCAGGTTGGGATGATTGACTTGCTGCACCAGCCTCATCCCCTCGGCGACAGTATTAACAAAATCGGTCTCCGCGGTCGAGAGCGGCTCAAAGCAGATGGTCAGATCCAGCTCGCCGGCTTTGTCCAGGACGGAACTGAGCAAGTCTATGGCTCTTTGCCATGCGCCGTCTTTGGTCTGGCCCTCAACGATGCTCCGCTGTTTCGGAGAGCCGAGGACCAATACTTTGCCGCCGAGGTCGCTGCATAAATCAAGCAGGCAGGACAAGTAGTCCCTTGTCCTACCCCAGACTTGATTATCCGTTGTGGTCATGTGCAGCCCCGCCGGCCCGGCAAAAAGCCAGTGCAGCCCGACAGTTTCTAAGCCGTTGTCTTCGATTGCCTGCCGGACGTCTATTCTCTGCCCGGCGGTAATCTCATCGGCCGAGGACGCCAGCGTAAAAGGCGCTATCTCGATCCCGTGATAGCCCAACCGGCTCGCGGTCGAGCATATCTCGGCCATCGAGACGCCTTCGAACATTTCATTGCATAGTGAAAACTTCATCAGACTCTATCCGGCACGACAAAAGGTTCGCGGTAGTTGCGCTTGACGTACATGTTGGCCATCTCACTGTAATCGCCGACGAATCGCTCCTTCTGAGTATCCATCGTCAACATCGGGCCCATCGTGATCGGCTCTTTTTCAAGATCGACCTCATTGACCCCGAGGTGTTCGACCATCCTGTTGAACGAGTCAAGGGCGTACTCATTGTCGATAGTGCTCCTGGCTTCGCTGACCGACATCTTCTTGCCCAGCCGATAGGAGATATTGCCCATGTGGCAAAGGGCGCTGGAGAGGTGGCCCTTCTCGATGTCGGCGTTGAGGTCGCTGACCTTGCGGCTGCGCACGGCGTCGATGAAGTTCTGATGGTGACTTGTGCCACCGCGGCCGGAAAACCGCTTGTCGGTTCGGGTGTTATCATTGTTCCAGACATAGCCGCCGCCATCACCGGCGGCCCAATAGCCATCTTCGCATTGCACAACGACACCGACGTTGGTCCCGGTACGACGCCAACCGTCCATAGCCCTGTCGCCCATCTTGCGAGGCAGACCTCGAACTTCAAAGATTAGCGGGACAGGTTTGTAGTCGAGGAATACTATTTGCGTATTCGCCGTTTCACCGGCATCGTTCACCCTGAACCTGCCGCCAAAGCTCATCACTCGGGGCGCCAAGCCGGGATCGCCCAGCGCCCAGCGGCCCAGGTCCATCTCGTGAATGCCCTGGTTGCCGAGATCGCCGTTGCCGGTGTTCCAGACCCAGTGCCATTTGTAGTGCAGCTTCTCACGTCGCAGCGGTTCCATTTCGGCCGGCCCGCACCACAGATTGTAGTCTATGTAATCTGGCAGCGGATTCGGGCCGTTGGTTCCGTTTACAATCCCGTTTGTGCCCTCGAAGCGACCTTTATAGCACAGAGAGCGAACCCACTTGACGGCGCCAAGGTTCCCATCGCGAAGCCACTCAAAAGCGGCAGGATGGGCCTCGGAAGATCGCTTCTGTGTCCCGGTCTGCACGATGCGGTTATACTTGCGGGCGGCCTCGATCATTTTGCGACCTTCCCATATCTCGTGGGAGACGGGCTTTTCAATATACACGTCCTTATCCGCCTGGCAAGCCCATATTGTTATAAGCGAGTGCCAGTGATTCGGCGTCGCGGAGGTGATCGCGTCGATGCTCTTATCTTCCAGCAATTCGCGCGGGTCGGTGTAGGTTTTCAATTTGACGCCCTGGTCCTTCTCAAAGCTCGCGGCTTTTTTCTCGAGATTGTCGCAGTCGGCGTCACAGATGGCCACCAGCCGGGCTCCTTTGCAGCCATGGAAGTACTTCATGTGACCGCCGCCCTGGCCGCCAACACCAACGACTGCGATGCGAATGTCGTCATTGGCGCCAAGCACGCGCGAGGCGGGGCCGGCCAGCGCCAGGCCGGCGCCGACAGCCACCGAACCCTTCATAAAATCTCTACGACTTAACTTGCTCATAGTGTTTCTCCTATAGTTTCACAAAAAGAATTTCTTCTCATTCATATATTGAACCTATTCCGTCGCCGCGTATTCGCGGTATTGTTCGGCCACTTTGCCCTGCTTGTCGTCGCCCTTGTGGAAATAGAAACGATACTTGAACGTCAGACTTTTACCGGCCGGGATTGTGATATCGCCGGTCCCCTTGGGCTTTTTTTCAAAGTTATGCACACCGAACGGATTAGCTGTGAACAATCCGTAATCACGAACGTGCCACCATGTCGGATGTTTCGGGTTCTGCGGATGGTCAAAAATCGCCACACCGACCGTCTCGCCCTTAACCGGTCCGTAGTAGTCGCACCACGCGGCCCGCTTGCCCCAGGTGCTGCCGTCGGTGTCCCCTTCGCTGTTGACTATATGCCCCTTGCCGACCTTGCCTTCCTTGCTTTTGAGCCGCATCGTTGGGGCAAGGCGGATCGCCATCGAGCCTTCTTTTGTATCACCCAGAACGACCTTACCCTCCGAGGCATGGATTGTGATTTCGAAATCCATGATTTGCCCGTCCCGGCGATTGTAGAATCTGTGCGTTCTGGTGTCCGTACAGACCACCTCGCCGCTTTTGGCGACCCATTTGTTCTTCGACTGGATAACGCCGACTTTGCGGCCGGAAGAAACTTTGAGGAATTTGTCATGGACTATCTTGCCGGACCTGCTGCCCTCGCCCCAGAAATCCTGCCCGTTTACCTCGCCGTGCGTGAACCACAGACTCTTGTGGTGCACGTGGTCTTTGGCCTCATCGGGATTGATATCTTTCATCGGGTAATGACGAATGATCGGCACACCTGTCGGCCCGATCACGGGATAAAAGAAAGGCCTTGGAACATCCTGAAAGTTGTACTCGGTAAACAGCTTGCCGTTGATCTCGACTCTCAGCTTCTTATCGACGTCATCGATCTTGACGCCGCCTTTCGACCGGGAGGCCGTCGACGCTTGCGCCTTGGCGACCATATCACCGAAGACATGTCGCTGCTCGGCCAGGGCCTTGACACGGTCTTTGGGCTTGGTGCGTGCTTCGAGGAGAATCCAGCCTTTGTAATCCATCTTCACAAAGAGGTTCATCAACTCCTGGTAGGGATAGCTGCCGATATTCAGTTCTCGCGCGTGAACGGTGTCGCCAAATCGGTCCTTGACCAGATTGAAGTTGTACTCAAGTCCCTCACCTTCAAGGTCCTGAGAATTGCAGTTCCAGCAGGCGCCGACGTTGGGATGCTCGGCAACATCCATAATCGCCTTCATGACAGGCAATCCCGAGGTCCCTCCGCCGTGGACTTCCACACGAATCATCTGATCGTACTCGGCGGCAAACCGGCCAATCTCGTTCAGTGATTTGCCTATCTGCTCGGTCGTCTTTTCGTGCGGCACGCCTTTGGGCAGGTCATTGGGCTTTACCTTGATGCCGGTGCCGCCGCAATCATAAGAGAGCTTGAGATATTCTTTCGCGCCGTCGATGTCGCGCCGAAGTTTCGCCGAGTCGGTGTGATGGAACGCGAAGTTAGTGCCGGGCCCCAACAGCGTCACCGGGCTGTCGGCAAAACGCTTCTTCACGTCCCTGCGCTGTTGGGCGCTCAGACTCGATTCGACGCCGTGAGCGTGCTGGGTCCGCAACTCAACGCCGAGCACTTTGGTCTTCTCGCAGTTCGCTATCAACGTCGGCAGGTCCCAGTCCTGGCCCCATAGGTAAGTGACAAGCCCGAACTTCATTTTGGAGCCGGGCTTGTCTCCGCCCAAAGCCAGCACCTCACCAAGCGGCCCTGCTGAGGCCGCAGCCACACCGAGATACACCGAATGCTTTAGAAAATCACGCCTTGAATTGATGACTGTACTCATCTGTTTCTCCAATCATAATCCCCATTTTGAAAAACCTCAGCACATACGCACAAGGCCAAAAAAAGGCTCAGTTCCAGGGCCTTTTCTCAAGGATATTTGCGCCGGTCTCAAGACCATCCTCACTGATAGCCAAAGCAGAGATTATCATCTTTGAGAATCTCTCTGTCAAGCGATTTATCGGAAAATCCGGGATGCTCCCAGCCGCCCCAACTCCAGCCCCAAGGTACGGCCCCAGCCTGCTATTTGCCGTCCGCCATCGTCAGCAGCCTTTCTGCGATCTTCAGGTCTGCATCGGGATTCGCAATCGCCCTGCACGCCTGCGCCATCGCCTGCCGTTTCCCCTCATCCTTCATCAAATCCTCCAACTCTTCCCACAGCCATCGAGTCCTGTTTTCTGCGTCGGGCAAATCATCCACTATGACCGCGGCTCCAGCATCGACGAGCTTGCCGGCGTTGAGGTACTGATGCCTGTCCTTGTGATACGGGTAGGGAATACAAATGCTCGGCACGCCGGCGGCCGCGTATTCAGCCACACTGACGGCCCCGCTTCTGCCGACGAGCAGGTCCGCGGCGGCCAACAGGTCCGGCATGTCATCGAAATATCCCAGAACCTTGTGGCTGATTTTGGCGTTGCTGTATCGGCTGCTGATTTCTTCATAATTGTCCCGCCCCGCCAGATGGACTATCTGCCAATCATCTGCAAAACCATCCAGTTTTTCCAGCAGCGAACATACTGCCTTGTTAATGTTTGCCGAGCCGCTCGATGCGCCGGTAATAAGCAGAATCTTCTTTTCATTGTCAAGAACCAATTGTTCTATTGCCTCGTTCGGCTCAGGACTCTTAAAGCCGCTTCGCAGGGGACAGCCAACTACGCTTGCTTTCGCCTTTCCGGCGGCGAAATATCGTGCCGCCTCTTCGAACTGCACGAAGATCTCATCCGCCCAGCGCGCTATTATTTTGTTCGCCCGGCCGGGGACAATATCAACGTTCAAAAGAGCGATTGGAATATTAGCTCTGTGCGCCGCCAGACAAACGGGCGCCGAGACGAATCCTCCGGCACCTATGACCACAGCATTGTTGCATTCGCTGATTGCCTGCTTTGCAGTTCTGTAGCTTTCCAGAAACGAACGGCAAAAGCCAATCAATCCCCGCAGCCGGAACGAAAAACCTTTGGCAGGCAGTACGGTATATTGAAAGCCCGTCGGTCCAAGAACCCGCTCATCAATGCTGCGCATGCTGCAGAAAAAGTGTATTGTCGCCGCCGGCTCGATTTTGGCTATCTGCTCGGCCACGGCGATCGCGGGATATATGTGTCCCCCGGTGCCGCCGCCGGCAAAGAAGATATGTCTTTCGCTCGAATTTGAGCCTCCTTGCATAGTCATCACACAGCAAGTCTGCCCAAAGCCGGCGTACAATGCAAGCGTTTTTTCCGTGCCGCTCGTCGCTCGTCGCTCGTGATCCGTGACCCGAGCGACGAGATGATATTTAACCCCTAAGGGGTTAATTTTTCCCTACTGCCGATACAGGCGGAAGTCGTCGAAGTATATCGTGCCCGCACCGCCGGCAGCGGCAAGGCTGCTTTGCGAGCCGAGACCTACTGCGATCTTGTCAACATTGGTCAGGTCGATACCCTTATCTGCAAACGCCTGCAGCGGGATAACCCACTCGGTCCATACGTCTATCGTCGCCGCACCGGGATCATCATGCACCACAACAGCAGGTGTGCCTGTCGCGTTGGAAAGAGCCACGTACAGCGGCTCGGCGGCATTGTTGGATATCCCGATGTCCTGGTTTGCCCACTGCGGACTGACCGTGCCTGTGATTGTGACGTTGGAGAACGTAGCTTCGCACGTCGCAGCATTATCGTGGCTGGTCAGCGCCAAACCTACATAGACGCTCGTAGTCATCAAGACCCTGTTCGGCACAGCGCCCTGCACGGGCTCCCAGGTGGTGCCGTTAGTCGAATGAGAAACCGTGAAGTTGCCTCCGACATCGCGTTCCAGCTTCACCCAAAGCGGCGCCGTCACGCCGGTCTGGTTGCTGCTGATACTTCCACCATCCACGTCGATACGAGCCTGAGAAGTTACACCGTTACCGGGGGTAACGGCTGCAAAGGCGTTCGGCGAGCCGGGGTCAAGCGTTTCGCGAATCATCACGCCGGCTTTGGCCCACGCATGGGTGTTGGTGACGCTATCGACCCTTGCTACAATCGAGCCGGCGCCTGACAGGACCTTGTAAGCAAAATGGAACTCGTCGGCATCGTCCCAGATATCCACACCGGAGGCAGTTATCGTAAAGGTGCCGACCGGGCCCTCCGTGAAGCTGCCTACAGATGCGGGATAGCCTCTGAACCACAGCGACAAAGCACCAACTTCATGTATCGTCCAGTCACGCGGGGCGGTCAAGGTCATCGTTGCCTCGGAATTCGTCACACCGGCCGTGTTGTTGAATATAACCGGTATGGACTGGCCGCCGCCGTGGACAATCGTCTTCTCGGCATACGGTGGGAACAAATTACCGACCTGCGAGCCATTGCCGGGAACGCCAAAACCGTCGATCCAACTCTGCCAAATGGCTTCACCAGCACCATCGTCGTCGGTATAACCCTCAATATCATCGACCAAAATATAGTCGGCTATCGTGAAGCTCCAAATGCTGCCTCTACTGACCGACCCATCGGTATTGATCTCGTCGATGCGCCAGTAGTACGGGCCGGTGCCCCACTCAAGACCTTCGGGCGGAGTATAGCCGATCCCAGCCTGGCGGCCTCGATAGATATCCGGCGTGTCTGCATCGGCAAGATCGACAGCAGCTAAATCGGTACCTAAGTACACGTCATGCTCAGCCGCATTATCGCCGGGCGTCCAGGTAAGTGGCTGTTTGGCCCGTTCGACATCGATCTCCAAGCCAACGCCGGGCTTCGGATTCCAGGCAACCAGCGGATCGCCTCTGGTAAGCTCAGCAACCTCATCCGGCGTCAGAGCCTTATTGTAGAAGCGGGCGTCATCGACCATGCCCCAGTAAAAATCGCTCGGGCCGCCATCCCATTCCTGTCCTATTGACCAGCGGTCTACTCCGTCCAGAGAGAAGCCGGCTGTGTAAGTACCCCGCTCAACTGCATCAACGTATATAGTCCCAGTTGAGCCGCTCCTGACGTACGTTATCATGTGCCACTCGTCGTCATTGATAGAAGGCGGAAAGTATGTATCGCCGCCGTCATTGACATACGGCTCCCCACCGCCTTTAACACCGAACATCAGAGGGTGACTGCCGCCACTATTAGCTGCAAACACGTTGCCCTCGGACGGCTGCCTGGTTTTGATCCATGCACTGAGCGTAATATTTGTGCTCGTTATGTCATCAGCGACGCCGTCAATCGCAACATAATCGTCGCCGTCCAGGTCCAGGGCGAAATCTATAATGCCCTCGACCAATTGCGGGTCACCGCCGAGTGTGCCGTCATTGCCGTAGCCGGACCAATCCAGAACGGTGTTGCCGCTAACAGAATCAAGCTTCCACCAACCAATCAGATCGGGATCGGTAATGACCAAGTCCGGCAGAGTTCTGAAACTCCAGACAGGGCCCTTAATCGTCACCGGAGGATTAAACTCATCGACTCGCCAATAGTAAACCTTGTCCTTTTCAAGAGTTCCCGGAGTATGGGTCGTAGTTCCCTGGGGGAGACCACCGGCAGCATTGCTGACGGTGTCGAAATCGTCGCCGAAGTACACGGAGTGCAATTTCGCACCGAAGCCCCCCGTCCAGCTTAGCGTCACGTCGGCATCGACAGCTTTGGCGCCGTCACGCGGGAAGGGGTTATAGGCAGCTTTGGATGGAATCGAAAAACTCCAGATGGAACCTTTGTATTTCGTGGCGCCGTCGGCCTCGACTTCGTCCACGCGCCAGTAGTAGGTCGTGCCGGGGACGAGACCGTCCGGAAAAGCCATACCGGGAAATCCGACAACAAAAAACGACGCGGCCTGGTTGCCCTGGAACGCAGAGGCCGCGGCGTCATTGACATCGTCAAAGTTGTCACTTATATACACATCGTGCGTGACCGCAGTCTCGCCGGCATCCCAGCCGAGACTCGCCCACGTGTCCGCATACAGGGAACCGTCAGCGGGATCCGGGTTCGTAGCATATTGGCTTGAATACTCGATATGTAAAAATGGCGCCTGCATCACCGATCCGTCGAAAGCCTCGGCGCATCGAGAACCAACGGAGGGATTATCCGGATTGTCGCTGATGATCAGCACCAAGGCATTGCCGCTGGCCCAACCGTCCAGGTTCACGATTTCCTGGATGACCGCGGAGATATCCGAGGTCTGGTCTATCTGGCCCACTGTAGTCCAGTCTGCCGGTTCCCAAACCGCCTTCGCTGTGGTTCTGGGCCTGCCGATAATATCGGTAGTAAATGCCGGTGGATTAGGATTCGGTTCACCCTCGATCAAAAGACTTGCAAACAGCGTACCTTCATCTAGCTCATCGCACACAAACTCGATATAGGCGTTCGTAATGTTGGCCCCTTTTGGAACGGCGACATCCACAAAGCGCACCCCTACCACCTGTTCACTGCCCTTGTTGTCATCTTCATAGGGCATCTCCAGGTCGCTGCTCCCAGCGCTGTCTATGGAACCGCCGACATAATGCTCCCTGTCATCAGTACTACTTCCGACTCTGCCCTCCCACACTATGCCCAAGGCCGCATTCGAGACGGCCAAAGTCAGTACGACAGCAAAGCAAGTCAAAAAGAACAATTTTCTACACATAACAATCCTCCTTTCAAAGAGAGCAAAAATAGAAACAGCCGACGGAAATACATACACTTCTCACATTTCCACATCCGTGCTTGACAGTTCTCTGCGATGTAGCACCCTCTTGTGGGGTAACTCTATATCACCGATTTCTCGGCATGATTCAATTGCCGGTGCTGACAGATCAGATACCCACTAAAACCGGTCATCCTTATCACCGGTATACCAGCTTAATGGCACATCGTCTCCTGTCGTTTCTTCAATAGGAGTAACGTGCCCGTCAAGCCACAAAACGTTGGTCCTTCCGCCTGTCTTGAATGGATCGGGGTATCTGACGTTGTGTCTGAAAATTTGCCGATAGCTGTATGAACGACCGCCTCCCTCTCGATAGCTGGTTAGATTCCTGCCGCCAGGGTTGTTATTGTTATGAAGGCAATCGCTGGTGCCGCCATCCGGTCTCGGTTCGGCGTGGTCGAGACAATAGATGAATTCTGAAGGGCGGTATACAGTTTCAGTATTGCGGCCTCTGGCTCTCGAATGATGATTCAGGCCAAACGCTGCATGCTGAATTACATAATCAGGGTCGGTACTCTTCTCGCTTCCACTATAACTATATATCAGCCTGGTGCCAATAGTACTTTGAAAGCTCGGACAGCCGAATATCTTCGTCTGGTCTTTAATGTAGTCTCTGTAAAAAATACCCCAATAAGTACCGCCGGAACCGGGTCTTCGATAAGTATGGCCGTTGCTCTCGAACCACTGATGTTGGTTAGAACTTTGCGTATCGGGGATCTTGCGCTCGAAGTCGTCAAGGTACATCTGCACGGCCAGTCCCACGTTCTTCAAATTCGCTCTGCAGACCGTTTCGCGCGCTATCTCCTTGATCTTTCGCATCGCGGGCATCAGAATTCCAAGCAAGACGGCGATAATGGCAATCACCACCAGCAATTCTATTAGTGTGAAGCCCCTCTTCTTCTGCGCATTGATTCTTGTGTCGGAATCGACCATCCTTCGCTCCTTTCAAAGTTTCCCGGTACTATCAAATTTTTACTCACCGCCCTATTAATTTATACCAGATTGGCCGGCTGCGCGTCAAGTAAATTCCGAATTTATCAAAATCGCAGGAAAAAGAGTATTTTTCCTCAAATCTGCACAATCCCGGCTCCGAATCTTGCTAATGCGGTATTTCGTTGCAGAATCGGGGGCCATTCGTGTAACATAGTCAGATTAAAAATCAAAGTTCAAAATGCAAAATTTCGGAGTCGCTTCGCGGGCTGTTTTGATCTTTTCATCGGAACAGTCTCGCCGAAGGCGATCCCGCAATTTTGATATTTGATGTCTAATATTTGATATGTAGGAGCTTAGTATGAAAAGAAGAATTTTAGTGTTGGTTTTGCTGCCGATTGTGGCTGTTGTCTCCTGCTGCAGGACGCAGACTAAGCAGGTCAAGAAACGCTACGACAGGCCCCTGCCGCCGGGCCGGTTCGCTCTGAGAAAGATAACCGATCCGCTTGAAATCCCTGATTTCACCCAGGCGTGCCTGAATCTGGCTGACTTGCGAAAGGCGATAGACCACAGCCTGAGCTATCTGCACAAACCTTCGAGCCGTCAGTTCTATCCGTCCGGGCAGATTTCCCACGCCCAGGCGCTGGAGAGTCTCGATGCGTTCGCCGAGATGCTGGACTCGGGCTTGTCGGGCAGCCAGTTGAACCTGGCGATTCGGGAGAAGTTCGACGTCTATATCTCGATAGGATGCGATGACATGGGGACCGTCCTGTTTACCGGCTATTACACGCCGATCTTCGACGGTTCGATGGAGCGCACCGATCGCTTCGGTTATCCGTTGTACGAGCAGCCCGACGACCTGGCGAAAGCATCGAACGGCGACATACTCGGTCGTCGCGGACCCGACGGACAGATCAGCCAATATCCGTCTCGGGACGTAATTGAGAAATCGGGAATGCTCGAAGGCAAAGAGCTTCTCTGGCTCGGCGACCCGTTCGAGGCGTATATCGCCCACGTGCAAGGCTCGGCGAAGATCAGACTGCCCGACGGCAGCCTGACAACGGTAGGCTACGCCGCCAATAACGGGCATGAATACCAGAGCGTCGCCCATGCGCTGGTCAGGGACGGCAAGATATCGGGCGAGCAGATAAGCCTCTCGGCGATGATCAATTACTTCAAGAGATTCAAGGACCAGGTCCAAATGTACGTCCGGCGGAATCCTCGATTCGTATTCTTCAGGAAAGAAGGCGGCCCGCCTCTCGGCTGCTTGAATGAGCCTGTGACGACGTTGAGAAGCATCGCCACCGACAAGTCCATTTTCCCACGGGCGTCCCTGGCTTTTATCTCCACAACCCTGCCGCAGGCGATGGGCGATGTCTCCGTCAAGCAAGTCTATACCGGCTTCGCCCTTGACCAGGATGCAGGCGGAGCGATCCGCGCTCCGGGCCGCTGCGACGTATATATGGGCCAGGGTGAAATGGCCGGCAAACTGGCCGGGCAAACTTATCAGGAAGGCCGGTTGTATTATCTGTTTCTCAAATCAACTGCAATCAGTGTAGATGAATTTTAAGGAGTCTGAAAATGGTCAAGAGGACACTTTTACTGGCTGCTTTGATAGTTGTGGCGCTGTCGCTGTTCGGCTGCCGGGCAATAAAAGAAGATGTCGGGTTCATCAGAGACAGAGGCGTAGAGGTAGTGGAGGGGGAAGATTAGTGGTGGCGGAAAATGTTGACCGGCGCAGCTTTTTGAAGAAATCCGTTGCCGTCTCGACCGGCGCGGCGCTGGGTCTGAGCCTGGAAGAAAAGATCCTGCTGGGCCGGACAGTGGCAAAGGCCGGTGCCGGCGAGCGACACAACTCCGGCAGTGATTTGCCCACGGGAACAATCGGCAAGGTCGAGATCAGCAGGCTCATCTGCGGCGGCAACCTCATAAACGGATTCGCCCACGCCAGAGATTTGATTTACGTCTCTTCTCTGCTGCGGCACTACTTCACCGATGAAAAGATCATGGAAACCTGGCAGGCGTGCGAGGAGAACGGGATAAACACGATGGTATCGACCGTCCACAGCCCATACGCCAACGGCAAGGACCCGACCATCAGGGTCATCAATAAATACTGGAACGAAAGGGGCGGCGAGATTCAGTGGATCGCGCAATGCTTCCCGCAGCCGCACGACCTGACAAGCAGGATAAAAATCGCAGTCGATAACGGCGCCGTCGGCGCTTTCATACAGGGCCAAATGGGTGACCTGTGGGTAAGACACAACCGGATCGACCTGCTCGCGGAAGCGGTCTCGTTCATCAAACAGAACGGGCTGATCGCAGGCGTCGCCTGTCACGACCTGGCGGTCCCCATAGCACTTGAAAAAGCGGGCATCGACGTTGACTTTTATATGAAGACTCTGCACCACGGCAAGTATTTCTCGGCCACTCCGAAAGAGAAAAGACCGGAATCAGGCCTGCCGGGCCACGACAATATGTGGTGCGTCGCGCCCGAGAAAACCGTCGAGGCCATGGGCAAGATCGAAAAGCCCTGGATCGCGTACAAGGTCTTAGCCGCCGGGGCCATCCATCCCCGGGACGGCTTCAAGTATGCCTTCGAGAGCGGCGCCGACTTCGCCTGCGTCGGGATGCTCGATTTCCAGGTCATAGAAGACGTCCTGATCGCCAGGAACATCCTCGCCAGGAACCTGAACCGGCAGCGCCCCTGGCGAGCATAAAGCCACCTATAGCTTCCCCATCCGCCATACGACATACGAGAGACGAGATTGGCTTTGCTTTCCTTGACTTGCCACGTCCAACGTACTGCCCTAAGTCTTTGTTACCAAAAAGGTTATGTCCATTTTAGCCTTTGGAGAATTGGCTTTGTTTTTTAAAATTCCTTTTCGCAATACGCATCACGCAGTCCTGGGGACTCCTTACGGAGAACGCAATACGAATAGATTGGCTTTGTTTTTCAAAATTAACCACGAATTAACACGAATGAACACCAATAGTCTCCAGAAGATTGAGTTTGTTTTGCATAATCGCGCTTTGTCATTCCTGCGAAAGCAGGAATCCAGTGTTTTAGGTTCAGTCCAAAGGACTCCACCGTAAGGCGTGCCTTTCGGTACTAACGGAGTGCTTAGAGCTTCCGGCCAGAGGCCGGCGATTGGCTTTGTTTTTTCAAATAGCTTGTAGCCACAAAGCCTGGTTCCCTGTTGACCTGATAATCCACCCCCTGTTATCCCGGTTCCCCGATTGCCTGTCTTCTCCCTTTTTCCTTTTTCCTTTTTACTTTTTACGATCCGCGTGCAGTGACATGTTAGCACATGTTACGAATCAATATTTGCCGTTCTCAATTTCACGTCATGAATTTATCATATGCTGTATCGAACTCCTTTGTTTTTCCGAAAGCTACTGTGGGGCGCAGTTTAACGCCGTTCGTACAGGCTGCATCAAACAAAGCAGTATATGCCTTAATCTTAGCGGAATCAGCCCAGAAACACACTCTTGCCCTGTCGTTGACAATCTCGAATGCTTCGCATATCAGAACGCGGCCATGGATGGCAAAACTCTTTGTCTTGATCTTGTCTACTTGCTTGCTTAACTGACCCATTACAGCATTCTCAAGTTCTGACGTGTCTATCCAGTACATCTCCCATCCAGCAGCATCATGAAACTTGGATAACTTTTCAAACTCTGGCAAGCCAACCGCGTTCTGGTCGATAACGAACAGTCGTTTGAGGTGTGTTATCCTCTTCGACTTGTGTAAGTCCCAGATTGAGCGCAGGAATACCTTGCCAGTAGCCGAGAAAAAGTACTCCATTGTTTCCTGTGGACAGCACGCCTTAAATGCACTCTTTCTTCTGTATGCCCAGTCATAGGCCGCCACCATGTCAAGTCTCTCATGTGACGAAGAGTAGCATAGTCTTGTAACCTCTTCAACCTTTGTTGTTAGATCCTCGATCCGAGGATTGAGCCAGTCCAAAAATACATGTCTGGGGCCGACACTGACTTCTGCGGCTCTGTAGGTTTCCTCAAGCTTCATAAGCGCTGTGGCAGGACGTGTTGTTGCTGCCAACGTCGCGAACTGGTGTAATTCGATTCGTAGCACAACGACGCTGCCAGTCAAATAAACGAGTACGCCAACCAGAATAGCTGTCGAACCTCCAGAGTCACAGAAGTACATAATCACCGATGTGGCAAGGCCGACGACGACAAGGATTCCTTCAACGACGACTTGAAATAATCGCGGGTTCTTCATCCTGCACTGCTCCTTCTCTTACATGCACATACAAGTCTTTGGTAGGTACGGGGCAAAGCGTCGATTGGGGACACCGACACCTCCTGGAATACCTGCTTAACGTCATTACACATGTCTGCCACCTTTGGGAACGTTTTCATCGGCGGTAAAAAATCTGTAGAAGATACATCAAGATGTAAAAAGCGTTCGATCATTTCCGCAACCACACTCTCGCCACTGGGCAATCTACTAGGCTTCAGTTTTGCCAATGTCCATGAACCGAGTCGCTGAAGCCGCGGATACGACACTGCTTCTTCACCATACCGGGCCGCAATAATTGTATTCGTTAGTAGAATCGACGATAAGGCTGTTCTCTTGGGCAAACGCCGATAGGAATCAAGCCACACCTTCCGACACTCGAGTTGAGTTCCTTTAACAAACTGTCGAGAGACAAAAAATGCTTCAGGCCCTTTCAACACGGCGGCGACGCTTGACCAGAAACGAGGATACTCATTTGGGGAAATGAATAGAAGACCGCAGTCCATCACCACAGCGTCAAATACATCCGGCTTGGCCTCGCACCAACTCAGCCATTCCGCTTCAACTGAGTGAATCCTTTGCCTCCACGATTTTCCGGCATAGCTTCGCATCATACTCAGCGACAGGGGGTCACAGTCGACAACAGTAATCCTCTTGCGCCCTTTTTCAAGCAATGCCAATGCATACTCTGGCGTTGCACCAAGCAGAAGCACGTTGTTTGCCTCCCGAGTAATATCTACGACCTGGGCGACTGTTTTTGCGGGTGGACGGATCGGAGCTGTGAGTGCAGACCAATATCTCTGTCTAAAGGAAAGGTCCATGGGGACTATGTGACGTCCGTCTTTGTTAAGTTTCGTTGACATGGTACTCATTTAAATATCGGACTAGCATGTCGATGTCACCCTCCTTACCCTTGTGCCGTAGTGCAGACTGATAATAAGGTACATATTCTTTACGATGCATTCCAAAAACCTCATTGCGACAAGACTGTGTCGGCGTCAGGCGATGGTCTTTCATAAGCAAAAAGAGGCGCACTATCTGCAAAGGTGGCAGATAGAGTATCGGCGCCACGCAAGATACCCTCCTGCGTTGTATTGCTTCACAGAAGCCTTCGGTTGCCACCAACTGTTGCCGACGCATGTCGAACGCTACAGAAGTGACGTCAAAGATTGTGTTTGTAAGAAACGAGTATATTGTTGGTGACAGGTCAAAGAGTCGGATTTGAAATGCGTTTTCCAGGCACCAGGACTCAATACGTTGGTAAGAACACATCACATCAACTGCATCGAACGCGGTAGCCCTGAGTTTGACTTTCCTAGCCAAGGCATCGGTAAGAGACGTCAGAGAACTGTAGCCATCGAAAACACTACTCACAACAACGTCCACATCATTTGGGCGATATCGGTCCCCATGCATTACCGCAAGAAACGCATCGCGGAGGCAGCCACCGATGATGTATGCGCGAGACTGCTTCGGCAATAGCGAGCAAAATGTACGTTTTGCCGACGCATACCAGTCAGCGGTTCGTAGTACTGCCATTGCCCTCTCAGCTATCGGTGCATCCAAGACGGTGACCTCTCGTAAAATCCGTTCAGACTTGTCATGGACGATTCCCAATGATTGGCATAGCTCTTCACGACACGTTGCAATTGCAGTGCTATTGCTTTCTGGTATACAAGGCAACAGGTTGCCGCTGGGATTGTAGAGAATTCCGCTTATTCCAGCTCTCATGGCGGCTTCCATGTCAGCCGGACTGTCCCCGATGTAGAAACACGTGTTGTTTGCAGACACTCCAAGGCTCTCAAGTGCACGAAAAATCGGTTCGGGAACAGGCTTGTGAAACTGCACATCCTCATCGGCAATAAGGGAATCGTACGGAATGTGATGATACTTTAAAAGCTTAGTCGCGTATTCCTGGGGTGACGAAGTAACCACGCCGCAGGGAATGGCCATGTCGCGAAGAAGTCGCAAGACTTCAATAACGTCTTGAATGACATAGGTCTCAGTCATTCTTGAAATGACTTCTTGCCAGCGATGCGCGTCACGAAGTGGCTCTAATGCGGCGGAATCAATAAGAGTCTGGTCAAGGTCAAATAGGGCGCATGTAATCATCGATATCTAGTTCTTCACTCTCTCGCTCTTCGAGCGATCATCTATTAGGAACGCGAGACTCTTCGGCAGTGCAAACACATTTGGCGAAGCTTTGACGATAAGAGCCGCAATCGTCGTATCACCGGATAGTAGATTGCCGATGACGTGGTATGATTCATGTCGCGGAATGAGGACGCGGGCTTCTGGATCAATAAGAACATACTCACCAGTATCGGCACTTCCAAGACTAGCAATCCGACACGCAGTCACAGGGAGGCACCGAATCTGCTCCACAAACAATGAGAACATTCGACATGACACTGGTGACAGTTTAGTGACCCGCTGTGACGAGAACTCGCCACGAGGTGAGAACTGGAACAGTTTCCACACAATTCCTGGTGCATCAATCATGCGGAGCACTCCATGTAACTCATCAATGTTTTCTTCAGCTACCATCGTATTAACTTTGAGTACAAATGGAAAGGAGCCTCGGCGGTACTCTCGGATCAATTCTTGAATGTGTGTAAAATGCCCCTCGCCCCGGATTTTATCGTTTGTAGCTTCTGAAGCTCCGTCTAGCGGGATTGACAGTACTGCAAGTCGCTGTAGAGCTGGGTTCTCTAAACTGTCTAGCATCGTGCCATTCGTGGAGAGCAACGGGCGAATACCCACATGCTCCGTCACAGATATGAGACGACGCCAATGTGGATGCAAAGTTGGCTCTCCGCCTGTAATGTTCAAGTAGCGACAACTAGCATCAGCCAATATGTCAAGACACTTCCGAAACTTGTCGAACTGGACGTCAACCTGTCCGTGCCCGATTCTAAAACACCCTGGACACGAAAGATTACAGCGTGTAGTCACGCTAAAGACTACGTAGGGTATCGCAGATGTAAGGCCATGATTATCGTACATTCCTTCCGATTCTCCAAACGAGTATCTTGCGAGCAACGATCACGGCTGCACCATGATCGACGGGTACCCCTTTCGCACGCTGGGCTAGCTGCTACGAATGGCAAACACCGATTGTAACAAGAAAAGATTCGCAAAGTAGCAGCATCAACGCTCACGCTTTTTTGCCAACAATGTTCATATAGTTTCCGCATAAGACCCTATGTCGGTCTGAGTGTCAGTATAACACCCCTTTGCCTGGAGTCCATAAGTAATCCTTTGGACACGACTTAGGTCAATCCTCCCCTCTTATTCCGGCGTCTTATATGGTTTCCGCATAACATCCCGAACTTCTCGTCATTTCGAGGAACTCCATGCCGCTGCCGTGCCCTTTCAAGATACAAAGAGACTTTGATCTGTCAAGAGATAAAATAGCGGCCTGATAGGCGCTACTCACTGGATTCCTGTTCCTTCGACCTTGCTCAGGACAAGGTTTCACAGGAATGACAGCGGGGGGATTCCTGCGGCGCAGAAAGACGCCCCCCCTGTAATTGGATCGACATGCACGATTTGATCGAAAATCTACGAAACTGTAGGCCCGCTTTTTGCGGTAAGTCGTTGTGTAAAGGGGAATAGAAGTTTTTTTCAACTTTTTTGTTTTTGCTTTTACCCCCCTGCGTGTTTGATGCGAAACGCTGCGCGACTCAAGACCCAATCCCAATCGCAGTCGAAGGATCAAAACTCGGCACTAAGAACGTATATGAGAGGTGGCACGGGCATCCTGCCCGTGTGTCTCACGGGCGTCCCGCCCATGGAGAAAAGCCAATTTGCAGGGCCAGGACGGCCATGCAACACATGGGCAAGATGCCCACGCCACAACAAAGAAGCTTCTCACACACGTTCTAAGAACCATCATCGGTGTATTCGGCGCTCGAGACGACCGAGAAGAATCGTCCGGGGCCTCGTTCGACAGAGTTTACCCTGAGCGTAGCCGAATGGGCACAGGGCTTCGCCTGGCACTTCTATCACGGCGGATAATAATTGCAGCAAGTGTTTGACGACCGGTCTGCGGGTAGGTAAAATGCGGGTTTGTTCGGAAATGGGCGTTGTTTATTTTAATAGATTTCTCCGCTCGCTTTGCTCGGTTGAAATGACGGGGTAGCTGCGGGATATCTGAGATTTGATACGAGGCAGGAAGCCGATGGCAGGTACAGAAAGGGGTCAGACAGCTAAACCGGCGGCGTCAGTGAATGCCAGGCCGGATGCTTCCGGCAGCTTGACGTCGGTGCGCAGTATGCCGGAATCGTTAGCGGCCGAGGCGGCGGTCTTAGGCTCGATGCTGATCGACCCGGAATGTATAGGCGACGTCGTCGAGCTGGTAGAGCGGGATGCCTTCTACCGAATCGAGCATCGGCATATATTCGAGGCGCTGATTTCGCTGTATGAGAAGAACAAGGGTGTCGGGATAGATGCCGTACTGCTTCGCGACGAGCTTGTGACGCGCAACTGCCTCGAAGAGGTGGGCGGCGTCGAGTATATCGGAAAGATTCTGGATTCTGTGCCGTCGTCGGCAAACGTCGCCTACTATGCCAGCGTTGTCAAAGACAAGATGCTGCTGCGCGAGCTTATCGCCACCGCCGGGGCGATCCTCGACAAAGCGTACGACCAGACGGGAGAGCCCGCCGAGGTGCTCGACGACGCCGAGGGTAAGATGTTCGCTATCACCGACAGGAACGTCACCGGCAGTGCCGCGGCGTTGAAGGATCTGGTTGTTCGCTCTTTTGAGCTTATAGAGAACCGCCAGGGCAGCCACGTCACGGGGCTGGACACGGGCTTTTATGAGCTTAACGATATGACCTGCGGCCTGCAAGACGGCGAGATGATAATCGTTGCCGGCCGTCCGAGCATGGGAAAGACCAGCCTGGCGTTGAACATTGCAGAGCACCTCGGGCTGGTTGAGAAGACCCCGCTTGCGATATTCTCGTTAGAGATGGGCAGGCAGCAGTTGGCTGAGAGGTTCTTGTGCAGCATCAGCGGGATCGACAGCCAGAAGGTCAGAAGAGGCCTTCTGAGCGACGAGCATTACAAGAAACTGGCCGATGCCTGTGCGGAGCTGTCCGAAGCGCCGATTTATATCGACGATACCTCGACGCTAACGCCGCTTGAGCTGCGCGCCAGGGCAAGACGGCTAAAGAGCAAACATAATATACAGTGTGTCATCGTCGATTACCTGCAGTTGATGCACCTCGGTTCCGGGCGGATCGAATCGCGCCAGCAGGAGATTACTACGATTTCACGGTATCTCAAGGCCCTGGCCAGGGAATTGAGCATTCCGGTGGTGGTTATGAGCCAGTTGAATCGTTCTCCCGAGGGCCGGGAGGGACACAGGCCGAGGATGAGCGACCTGCGAGAGAGCGGCAGTATCGAGCAGGACGCCGACGTCGTAATGCTCCTGCACCGCGAAGATTACTACCATCGCGGCGAGGACGCTTACGAGCCGAACAATACGGCTGAACTGATAATAGCCAAGCAGCGAAACGGGCCGACCGGTTCCGTTAAACTGACGTTCATGGAGAAAACCACGCGATTTGAGAATGCCGCCCACGTGGGAGAGCCGGCGGCGCCGTTCTAAGTTTTGGTTCGTGGCCGGCCCGGTGTCGGTTCAATACGCAATGAGCGATAGATGAGAGACAACGTACGAAATATTGTTTTGATCGTTCTAACATCGACTGTGCTTTTGAATCCGGTCATATATGGGGCAGCCGGGCAAAGCAATCAGACGAATGAGACTGCCGCGATCAATAATGGCAGGAGCGTTGTCAAATCGATCGAATTTGAGAAAAATCGCAAATATAAGGACAAGACGTTAGCCAAAAAACTGGACTTCGAGGTGGGAGGCCACCTCGATGCGATTCTGGCCGAGTCCGGCAGAAGAACCATTGCTGAATTCTACAGAAAAAAAGGCTTTGCCGACGTCGTGGTGACGTTGGACGAAGAGAAGCTGTCGGAGGGCAAGGTTGTCTATACCGTTGTTGAGGGCTCGAGGCTTCGGATCAGATCGGTCAGGTTCAAGGGTAACGAAGCCCTGAAAACCAGCGATCTTCGAAACGCCATAAAAAAGACGAAGACCAGAAGCTGGATTTTCTGGCCCGCCTATTACACCGAGGAGAAGGTCGCCGGCGATTTGGAAAAGCTGAGAAGAGTTTACTATGACAGGGGATACTTGAATCACCGCATAGAGGTCGAGGGCCGCACGCAGATCACCTTTATAATAGAGGAAGGCCCGCTCTATAAGGTCAGGAACATACTCCTGACAGGCAACGAACACTTTGACAACGCAACGCTGCTGGCGGACTTGAAGTTGGAATCGGGACAAACATATTACAGGCTGAAGGCCCTGACACATGCGAAGCGAATCCTCAAGCTTTACGGCGAGAGCGGCTTTGTGGACGCTGTCGTCACGCCGCAGGCCAAGTTTGCTGAAGAGCCAAACGTTGTTGACGTTAATTTCAAGATAGTCGAGAACGGACAGTTCCGAATTGGCAAAGTTGACATAACCGGCAACGAACAGACACATGACAAGGTTATCCGGCGTGTGCTGGACGAGTATGATTTTTCGCCGGGGCAGTTGTACAATGCCCACATGGCGCCCAAACATGGCGACGGTCGCGGTCAATTGGAAAGATACGTCCAAAGAACGACTATGGCCGAGCAGGCGATTATCAAGCCTGTTGCGCCTGCCGACGGGGCGGATGACCGCAGGGATGCAATTGTGGACATAAAGGAAGGCATGACGGGGATGTTGAATCCCGGCGTCGCCATCGGCAGCGACAGCGGTGTGATAGGCCAATTGATCTGGCAGCAGCGCAATTTCGATATTACGGACTGGCCCGAGAGCTTCAGCGACTTTATCACGATGAAGTCTTTCAAAGGCGCCGGCCAAAGTCTGAGAGTCGCGCTGGAGCCGGGGACTGAGGTCAGCTACTATTCGGTTACGTTTTCAGAGCCGTACCTGAACGACAGGCCAACGTCACTTGACATCGTGGGATCGAGCTGGGAAAGATGGAGGGAAAGCTACGACGAGCAAAGGACAAAAGGATATGCAGGGCTCGAGAAGCGGTACAAGAGCCGCTGGCGAGGCAGCATTGGTTTTAGGATCGAAGACGTCGATGTTCACAGACTTGACTTCGATGCGCCCCAGGAAATCATCGACTTCAAGGGCAACAATTCGCTGGTCGGCCTGAGCGTAGGGATCGGCAAAGATATGACCGACGACAGGTTCTTGCCAAGCAAGGGAAGTATTTTCAATGTGGACTACGAGCAGGTTACCGGCGACGAGGATTTTGGAATATTGAAAGGCACCCGCGTACAATACTGGACGCTTCACGAAGACCTGGCCGACCGAAAAACCGTGCTGGCGATGAAACTGCTGGGGGCGACGACGTTGTCCGACGCTCCTCCTTTCGAGAAATTCTACGGCGGCGGCACAGGCACTTACGGCCTGAGAGGTTTCGACTATCGAGGCGTAAGCACCAGAGGCCTGCAGACAAACGTCCCCTTCCCCGTACTGAAAGATCCGATAGGCAGTGACTGGATATTCCTGGCCAACGGCGAAATCGCCGTGCCGCTGGTTGGCGAGAGTGTCTGTGCACTCTTCTTCATAGACAGCGGAACGATAGATACCGGCAAGTACCGCGCTTCTGTCGGGACAGGCATACAGATACAGATACCGCAGATCCTTGGATCGATGGTGCCGATGAGGTTCGAGATCGCCGCGCCATTCCGCAGGGACGATGACGATGAGACGCAGGTTTTCAGTTTCCGTATGGGAAGTTTGTATTAGCTTGAATCACTGAATTGTCAATCAGAGCAAAAGAATCTGGAAAGGATATTTTCATGAAGATCAAAACGGTGGTGCTGGGTTGTCTGATGGGTGTGGTTGTTCTGTTTTTCGTCCACGAGTTTAGCCTGGCCCAGCCGAATGCCGGCAATCCGTCCTCCAGGATCGGACTGGTCAGTGTCACACGAGCCTTGCGGGACTGCAAGGCGACGGCAACGTTCGGCGCGAAGAGGAACGCCGAAAACAGCCAGATGGAAGCAGACGAAAAGGCGCTTACCGCCGATATCCAAACTTTGACAGGCACGCTCAGGGCTCTGGTGCCGGGCAGCAGCGATTATATGACGCAGTATAGGCAATTGTTGCAGAAACAAGGCGAGTTGAAGGCGTCGCAGGAGTTCAACACTTCACAAAGAGGACTGAGGGAGCGAAGTTGGGCCGAGAAGGTTTATAAAGAGGTTATACGGATAACTAAAGAAGTGGCCGCAAAGAAAGGTCTGGATCTGGTGCTCGAAAGAAGTGAGCCTACATTCCCAATACAAGGCGCGGATCAGCTTATGATGACTCTGAGCACCCACAAGGTGCTGTACGGCGGCGGATGCGCCGACATTACCGACGATGTGATAGCTGAGCTGGATAAGATTGAATCGGAACTCATCAAATAGATGTCGGAGCGAATAGATGGTCCGCGTTGGGCGCCCTGGGCGTGTATCGGCATTATGTTTTTTGGTGTTTGATCTGAAATGGAACTGACAGTAACACAGTTAGCTGAGCGGCTTGAAGCCGAGTTGAGCGGTAATGCCGGCGACATTAGCAGGCGCATAACCTCCGTGTGCCCGATCGAGGCGGCTGGCGAAAATGAAGTCACCTTTATCACGGATGACAAGCACAAGGCCGCAATCGACAAGTCGCGCGCAGGCGCAGTCATTGTTTCAGCGCTCATCGAGGAATTAGACAGGCCGCAGTTGATTGTCAAGAATGTCAATGCCGCCCTGATAGAAGCCCTCAGCGCTTTCGCGCCCATGCTAAAGGCCGCTGCCGAAGGTGTCGATCCGACAGCCACGCTCGCCGACAATGTCAAGATTGCCGAAGGTGTGTCCATTGGCGCCGGCGTAGTGATTGACGAAGGAGTCGAAATCGGTCAGGGCAGCATTATCTCCAGCGGGTGCAAAATAGGGGAGAATTCAAGGATCGGCAAGAACTGCCGGCTCGACGGCAACGTCGTCGTTTATCACAATTGCCGTTTGGGCGACAATGTAATCATTCAGGCAAACAGTACGGTCGGCTCAACCGGCTTTGGATATTCATTTGTCGATGGCGCTCACAAACTGATTCCACACAACGGCGGTGTGGTGATTGAAGACTTTGTCCACATAGGGGCCAATTGCTGTGTTGACAGGGCCAAGTTCGGAAATACCATAATCGGAGCCGGGACCAAGATAGACAACCTCGTGCAAATCGCCCACAACGTGGTGATCGGCAAGTGCTGTTTGATAGCGGCGCTGGCCGGCCTTTCCGGCAGTTGCAGGCTCGGCGACGGCGTGGTGTTGGCGGGCCAGGTCGGCCTGGCGGACAATATAGAAATAGGTGACGGCACTATGGTCGGCGCCCAGGCCGGTGTGATGAGCGACGTTCCCGCCGGGCAGAAATTCGCCTGGACACCGGCAATCAAGGCAAGAGAAGCGCTGAGAGTAGTGAGCCTGGTGCTGCGCCTGCCCAAGATGGTTGAGCAGTTGAAGCAACTGACCAAAAGGACCGAAAAACTTGAAGCTGCAAAAGACGATAAAAAGTGAAGGCAAGATGCGAGGTCGCGGCCTGTTCGGCGGCAAGGAAGCGAAGGTCGTCTTTCGCCCCGCCCCCGCGGATTCCGGCGTGGCTTTCGTTCGGACCGACGTGCCCGAGCCCGTGCGGATTACCGCCGTGGCGTCCAATCTCGCCGAGCGCAGCCGTCGCACCACGCTAAAGAAAGGTCCCGTCAGTATAGAAACCATCGAGCATTGTATGGCCGCCGTCAACGCCCTTGAGATTGACAACGTGGTCGTGGAAGTGAACGGCCCGGAGCTGCCTGCCGCAGATTGCAGTTGCACAGAGTATTTCAAAGTGCTCAAACGCACCGGATTGGTCGAGCAGAATGTCGGCCGAAAAGAGTACGTTATCAAAAAACCGATTACTATCACAGCGGGCGACGCCTGCATTTACGCCTTGCCGTATTCCGACAACGGTTTGAGCCTCACCTACGATCTCGATTACGGCGGACACACCGGCATTGGCAGGCAAATTTTTAGCTGCCGGCTGACACCGGAGAACTTTGAGAGGCACCTTGCGCCGGCCCGGACTTTTCTGCTCGAAGCAGAGGCAAAGCAATTTCAAGCCCGCGGAATAGGAACGCATATCAGCCCACGGGATATTCTGGTCATTAACTCGGACGGACCTATCAAGAACAGCTACAGGTTCCCCAACGAGTGTGTCAGACATAAGCTTGTCGATCTGATCGGCGATCTTGCGCTGGTGGGTCGGGCCGTTAAAGGAAGGATCGTAGCCTACAAGAGCGGCCATGCTTTGAACCAGCAGCTTTCTCGAAAGTTGTACGAGGCGGCCGAGCAACAGGAACGGATGGCCAGGTTCGGCACGGATGCACTTTTGGATATTCGGCAGATTTCCAAGATACTGCCGCACAGATACCCGTTCCTGCTGGTGGACAAGGTAATCGAGATCGAGGGAGATGTGCGAATAAAGGGCATAAAGAACGTAAGCATCAACGAACAGTTCTTCCAGGGCCATTTCCCGGGCACACCGATTATGCCCGGCGTTCTTATAGTCGAAGCGATGGCGCAGGTATCAGGCCTGCTGTTCGCACAGAGACTGGAGCATACCGGTCAACTGGCGGTGCTGCTGAGCATGGACAACGTGAAATTGCGTAAAGCGGTCGTCCCCGGCGACCAGCTCATTCTTATCGCCGAGACTATGAGACTCAGAAAAAGAACCGCACAATGCAAGTGCCAGGCAATGGTTGGCGATGCAGTCGTTGCCGAAGCGCAAATTAAATTCATGCTCGTTGATGATGAAAAAGTATAGAAAGATTTTTAAAGAGGTAACATGACTCAGATACATCCCAGTGCAGTAATCGACAAGAGTGCTCAGTTGGGCGACGACGTAATAGTCGGGCCAAATTGCGTTGTTGACGGTGGAGTCTCGATCGGTTCCGGAACTATACTCGAGGCCAACGTGGTTATTAACAAGAACGTCAAAATCGGCCGGGATAATCACTTTTTCCCCAATTGCGTGATCGGGGGCAAGCCCCAGGTCATGCGTCTGACCCGTGATTCGGAGATCGGGGGGCTGGTAATAGGCGACCGAAACACAATTCACGAACAGGTAACGATCCACCCCAGTATGCATCCCGATTCATTGACGGAAATTGGCAATGATAATTTCTTCATGGTCAACGTGCACATCGGACACGACTGCACGGTGGAAGACAATACCGTTCTGAGTAATCTCGTGCAGATAGGCGGGCATTGCAAGATTGAGACGGGGGTATGGTTTAGCGGTCTGGCCGCATCGCATCAGTTTGTTACTATCGGCAAGTGGTGCTTCGTGGCGGGGCTGGCCGGGATTACCCGGGACGTTCCGCCGTTCCTGACTGTCAGCGGACACTATCCGCCGAAAGTACGAAATGTCAATAAGCGAGGGCTGGATCGAGCCGGTCTAAGCGAGCAACAGCAGGAGCGAATATTCAATGCGTACAAAAAACTGTACCGGCAGGAAGGCACTCTGCTCTTAAATGCGAAAGCTTTGGCGACCGAATACGGACTCGATGAAAATGTTCAAGCCATGATTGATTCGATATCAAAGAGCAGCGAACATAAATTTGGCAGATATCTGGAGAAGTTTAGATAATATAAACAGCGTCGCGTCTGATGAGTATCGCACAGAAAGGGCTTGCCGCTGCGCGATATGATGCCGGCAATTCGCTATATGAGAGACACAATGCAAGACACGAAAATACGGACCGCTGTCGTCGGCGCAGGAAAGATGGGGGCAATACATGCGAAGGTCTATTCTCAGCTTCCGCATAGCGACCTTGTCGCTGTAGTCGATGTCAATGCCGACAGAGCGCAGCGACTGGCCGATCGATATAACTGTCTGGCCTCTTCCGATTGTGCCGATATCATAGACAAGGTCGATGCAGTAACTATAGCGACTCCGACGGTGACACATCTGCAGTTGGCGAAGATCTTCATAAAGAAAAAGGTCGCAGTGCTGATCGAAAAGCCGCTGGCGGCTAATGTCAGGGAAGGAAAAAAGATTGTCGCCCTTGCGAAAAAGAAGAACACTGTCGTGGCCGTAGGCCACTCCGAGCGATGCAATCCGGTCGCCCAGGCAATAAAGAGACTCGACATTGAGCCGAAGTTCATCGAGGCCAACCGCATCAGTCCGTATCCGTTTCGCTCGACCGACGTCGGAGTGGTGCTGGATGTGATGATCCACGATATAGACATTATCCTGTCGCTGGCGGCAAGCAAAATCAAGAGGATTGACGCCGTCGGTGTAAATGTCGTCGAAGAAAAGGAAGACATCTGTAATGCAAGGATTGTGTTCGAGAGCGGCTGCATAGCAAATATTACGGCATCGAGACTCGGTCTGAGGACTGACAGAAGGGTAAGGTTATTCAGCAAGCAGGCGTATCTGAGCATGGATTACCTCAAGAAAAGCGGGATTATCATCAAGGCCGACCCAAACATCAACGTTGTCAAATGGATACAGGATCACAAGGAGGCCGGTGATTTTAACTTGACGACAGTGAACTGGCCGGACTTATTGCACATAGAGCAGCTTCACATAGATGACAAGGAACCTATCCGTCTGGAACAGGAAGCTTTCCTTCAGGCAGTTACCGACAGAGGACACATGCCTGAAGTCAGTGCACAGGAGGGGCTGGCGGCGCTGGAATGCGCGCAGAAGATACTGGCCTCGGTCAAGAAGAACAAATGGAGTGAAAAAATAGACTACGACACATAGGACATGAACCGCAAAACAAACAGAAAGGCAACGGTGAAAAAATGATAAAGCTTCAAACAAGTATGGGTGATATTGTCATTGAGCTTAATGAGCAAGCTGCGCCTGTCACGGTCAAGAATTTTCTCGGATACATCGAGGATGGCTTTTTCGATGGGAAGATATTCCACAGGATCATACCGGATTTTATGATACAAGGGGGCGGTTTTACAGCGGAGATGGCGCAGGATCAAACGCGTGATCCGATAGTAAATGAAGCCGACAACGGCCTGAAAAACGAACGCGGCACAATCGCGATGGCCCGGACAAATGATCCCGACAGCGCAACCGCCCAGTTCTTCATCAATCACAAGAATAACGACTTTCTAAACTACGCCGGCAAAGGCAATCCGGGATACGCGGTTTTTGGCAAGACTATCGATGGCATGGACGTTGTGGATGCAATCGCATCTGTGCAAACGACGACGCGGGAAGGTATGGGCGACGTACCAGTAGAACCTATAGTAATAACATCCGCAAAAGTTGTTTCGCAGTAAGTTCGACGTGATGCCGTATGTTCATTAGGAAATGTAAGTTTTAAAGGCGCACTTTATGATTAGCCAATCATGGTTATGTGTATTGTTGACGGCTGTCGTTCTGATCTGTGGCTGCGGTGAGGCGGCGAAAACTCCAAAGGCCGAAAATAAAACAGCGAGCCTTGCAAGCAATATTGTGAAGTTGGAAACAAGCATGGGGGATATCGTCATTGAGCTCAATGAGCAAGCTGCGCCTGTTACGGTGAAGAATTTCCTCAGGTACGTGCAGGAAGGTTTTTACGACGGGACGATCTTCCACAGGGTCATACATGGTTTCATGATACAGGGCGGCGGCCTGACGGCAGAGATGGAAAAGAAAGAAACACGCGATCCGATCGCCAACGAAGCCGGCAACGGCCTGCGCAACGAGCGAGGCACAATCGCAATGGCTCGAAGCAACGACCCTCACAGCGCCACATCCCAGTTCTTCATCAACCATACGGACAACATGCCGCTGGATTACGTCGCGAACGTCAAACCGGGATATGCCGTATTTGGCAAAGTAACCGAGGGTATGGACGTTGTGGATTCAATCGCGAAGGTAGAGACGACAACTCGTGACGGCAAGGCCGATGTGCCCGTCGAGCCTGTAGTGATCAAATCCGCAAAAGTTGTCTCGCGATAATTATTGGCTTTTGAGCTTCAGTTTGCCCACTGTCTGATGTGCCAGGCGGGTCGGCTCCGGCAGGCGATATTTGACGGCACAGCCGAGGACGATCCTTATCGCATCTTCCAGCACGCATTTATTACCCACCGAGACAAAGACCGGCTTGACATTGGTGCGTGTCCTGACTACGGCACCAATTGTCTCCGCCGTAAGGCGTCCCTTTCGGGAGGATTGGGCTGTCAACAAAGTGAAAGCCCCCTTTTCCGGCAGAGGCTCTTCATAGTCGCCGGTGAGTCTGCTTTTTGCGCAGCCGATGGTTGGCTTATCGAAGAACAGCCCGAGATGCGCCGCCAAACCAAGCCTGCGGGGATGAGCGATGCCCTGACCGTCGATAATAAACACGTCCGGCCGGCTTCGCAGTTTCTCGACCGCGGCGATACAGACAGGAGCCTCCCGAAAGGAAAGCAGCCCCGGTATGTAGGGAAAAGTAACCTTTCGCACCGCACTTACCGTTTCGACAAGCTCAAAGTCAGGCAGGCGCAAAACCACAACAGCAGCCAGAATCCGTTGCCCATCCCTGCTGAAGGCACAATCAATGCCCGCAACAACCTTTGGGCTACTTTTCAATGGCGTAAACTGCACCTTACAGGCAAGCTTAGCCTGAATATCTCTGGCCTGTGAATAAGGCAAATTCCAGTTGTGTAGCGACTTCGTTTTCATGCGACGCTCAATCTAAGGTAATCAGTTTCTTTTCAAGGTCTTTGGCCGGCGTGAAATACCAGGTCTTGCCGATTTTATTGCTTTCGAGAAGTACTCTGTCCTGCAAATCAAGCAGATCGGTTCTGGCTGTTTGATAGACGACGTTGTGGCTTATCTGGTGCGACTTAAACGTGTACCGCTGGTGAGAATGACGCAACGCGTGACTGATTAGCGCCCGCTGCCGATGGTTGAGTCCGGCGACACCACGGAGTTCTCGCTCAATAGCCTGCAACCTTTCAGTTTTATGTTTTATGTATTCGTGAAGCTCTTTTATTGCTCGGTGGATAACGTCCACATGATACAGAATGAAGTACGTTAGGTCATTGTCATCCGTCTCTGTATACAGAAAAGCCCGTCCATATTTCGCCGGTGCCTTTAAGATAATTTGGGAGATCGAGATAAACTCAAAGAGCCAATAGCCATGACGAAGCATTGACCAGTAGAACAAAGCTCTCGCCACTCGACCATTACCATCAACAAATGGATGGTCGTATGCCAACCAAAAGTGTAAAATAATTGATCGAATTACAGGATGTATAAAATCACCCGTGTTTTTTCCATTGGCAAAATCGCACATGGCCGCCATTCTGTTTTTAAGCTTTTGAGCTGGAGGTGGATCATGAAAGACTTCATTGTACATGTCACCAACAACAATTCGCTCGTTGGCTTTGCGAAAACGCCCTGTTGCTGATTTGTCCCTGAGGGTTTTTTCAGTTATTATTTGGTGAATGTGGAAGACCAATTCTCTGGTCAAAGGTTCATTTTTAAGTCTCCCAATACGTCGCATAGTCTGAAAATTGTTAAGAATCATTTGTTCGCTTTTGTCGCAAGGAGCACGTCCCGTTTTGATCATCTCCTTTGCGATCTCCCGTGTAGTGGCGGCTCCTTCAAGCTGACTTGAAGTAATTGCTTCTTGGATGAGTGAGCTTACATAATACTGGTCTTTTGTATCCGGATTCGTAATCGGCTCCGGCATCCGGATGAAGCCGCCAGCACCTTGATCTATTTTGTGAAGCATTTCAGGGATCGGATCTGCAATCAAGTATTTGAATAGGATTCCATTCTTATCACACAAGGGAATCGCTTTGAATAGAAACTGGCGTTCGCGCTTTAAAGCATACCACCACTCTTCGTGGGAATAACCTTCTGGAGGCTGATGATATCGCAGCTTGTCCCAATGTAGATATCTGCCTGCTGTTGGAAGTTCTTTGATCAATTCGTAAATCTGAAAGAAGCGCTCCGGATTATCTCTGATTTCCCCCCAAATCACATCCTGTTTAGGAGGCTTTTTTGGCATCTTCATATGGATATCCCCTGCAATAGAAACAACATAAGCAAATACTAACTATATACTAATTTATTAAAATTTAGTATATAAACTCACTTACTTCTGTCAAATACTAATTTTCAACATTTTAGTATTAAATTAGTACAACACAGACCAAATCCGCTTGTTCCTATAATACTGCCAGTTTCTCCTAAAAACAAGGATTTGCAATCAATCAACAAAACACTTGTTGCTTAGCTCGACACTTTGTTACAATAACCGGTTTGTATTATTGGTGAATTTTCGTAATAGGGTTACGGAGGTTAAAAAAGAAGGCAGGATGGCCGGGCGAACAGACAAAGCGATTAAGATTACGGGTGCTGCCGAGCACAATCTCAAGAATATCAGTCTGAGCATTCCGCGGGATAAGCTGGTCGTAATCACCGGCATCAGCGGCTCAGGCAAAAGCTCGCTTGCCTTCGATACGATATACGCCGAAGGACGCAGAAAATACGTCGAATCGCTCAGTGCCTACGCCAGGCAGTTTCTCGAACAAATGCAAAAACCGGCGGTATCCGACATCACAGGCCTGCCGCCGACAATTGCCATCGAGCAGCGAAGCGCCAGCCATAATCCCCGCTCGACGGTGGCAACTACGACCGAAATCTATGACTATTTCAGGCTGCTTTTCGCCCGCGCCGGTAAGCCGCACTGCTGGGTATGCGGCAAAGAGATTACAAGCCAGCACTCATCCCAAATAGTAGAGTCGATTCTTACCCGGCCGGAGGGCACGAAAATCCAGGTCTGTGCCCCGCTGATTCGCGGCAAGAAAGGCGAGCACAAAGACATCTTTACCGGCATACAACGCGAGGGCTTTGTGCGTGTCCGGGTCGATGGGGCGATTTACGATGTCCGCAACGTCCCGGCTCTGAAGAAGAATAAGAAGCACGATATCGCAGCACTCGTTGACAGGCTGATAATCAAAGACGCGGTCCGCATCCGCTTAGCCGATTCCGTCGAGACAGCGCTTAAATTAGCCGACGGCGTGCTGCTGGCGTTGGTGCAGGAAGCCGGTGCAGACAAAGCAAACGGAGGCAACGGTCAGTGGGAGGAGATTATCTACAGCGAGAAGTTTGCCTGCCCCGAGCATCCGGAGGCCAGCCTCGAGGAGTTGTCGCCGAGGTTATTCAGCTTCAACAGCCCCTACGGCGCGTGCAAGAGCTGCGACGGGCTGGGGACTATTCTGGAGTTCGATCCCGACCTGATCGTGCCGGACAAAACCATCTCGCTGGAAAACGGCGCTATCGACGCCTGGCGCAAAGGCGGCAAGCGAATGAACATCTTCTATAACCGGCTGGTCAAAAGATTCTGCCGGAAGATGGGCATCAGCAAAGCGATACCTTTCAAACAGATACCCAAGGAGTACGGCAGGATTCTCATGTACGGCACAAACGCCGCCGATGAACAAAAGCACGGTATGTCGTTCGAAGGGGTAATCCCAAATCTTGTCCGGCGGTGGGAGAACACCACCAGCGAATACGTCAAGACCAGACTAACCGGCTATCTCTCGCAGCAGTCCTGCCAGAGCTGCGGCGGCGCCAGACTTCGGCCCGAGGCTATCGCCGTGACCATCGGGGGCAAGAGCATAAATCAAATGACCGCTCTTAACATTGAAAAGGCACAGAGGTCATTCAGCAAGCTCAAGCTGGACAAGGAAAAGTCTATTATCGCCGCGGTGGTATTGAAGGAAATAAAAGCCCGGCTGAAATTCATGGTGGACGTCGGACTCGGGTACCTGACCCTGGATCGGATGAGCAGCACGCTTGCCGGCGGAGAAGCACAGCGAATCCGCTTGGCCACACAGGTCGGCAGCGGTCTGGTCGGGGTCTGTTACGTGCTCGACGAGCCGACGATAGGCCTGCACAAGCGCGACAATGACAGGTTGCTGGGAATATTGCGGCGGCTTAGCCGCTCGGGCAACACGGTCATAGTGGTCGAGCACGATGAGGACATCATCCAAAGCGCAGACCACATCGTCGATATCGGCCCGGCCGCCGGCGCGCACGGGGGCGAGATCGTCGTGGAAGGTGGTCTGAGCGATGTTACCGACTGCGAACAATCGCTGACAGGCGATTATCTAAGCGGCAGGAAGAGCATCGAGCTTCCCGTGAAGAGACGACGCTACAACCTGAGAAAATGCATCGAGGTAAAGGGGGCGACCCAGAACAACCTCAAAAATATCGATGTCAAATTCCCTATCGGGGTCTTTACGTGCGTCACCGGCGTCTCCGGCTCTGGCAAGAGCACCCTGGTCAGCGATATCCTATTGAAAGCCCTGAAACGCCGGCTGTATCAGTCTCGCGGCAAACCCGGCGCGCACAGGACCGTCGTCGGCACTTCGCAGATCGACAAGGTCATAGAAATAGACCAGTCGCCTATCGGCAAAACCCCAAGGAGCAATCCGGCGACCTACACCGGCGCCTTCGACGTGATCAGAAAACTGTTCAGCATGACGCGAGAGGCGAAGATTCGAGGCTACAAGCCCGGACGATTCAGCTTCAACGTAAAAGGCGGACGATGTGAATACTGCAAAGGACAGGGCACCAGGAAGATCGAGATGCACTTTCTGCCCGATGTGTACGTGACCTGCCAGAGCTGCAAGGGCAGGAGATACAACCCGGAAACTCTCACAGTTACGTACAAAGGAAAGAATATCGCTGACGTGCTCGATATGCAGATTGAAGAATCGCTGAGTTTCTTTTCCAACTTTCCCACTATTCTTCGGATATTGCGGACCTTGGCCGACGTTGGATTAGGCTATATGCAGTTGGGTCAGGCCTCAACGACACTCTCGGGCGGGGAAGCACAACGGGTAAAACTCTCGGCCGAGTTGGGCAAAGCGGCAACCGGGCACACTTTGTATCTGCTCGATGAGCCGACCACGGGGCTGCACTTTGCCGACATTCATAATCTCTTAAATGTGCTGCAAAGATTAACAGACTGCGGTAACACGGTAGTTGTGATCGAACACAACCTTGATGTTATCAAGATGGCGGACTATATTATAGACCTCGGACCCGAAGGCGGAGAGGCCGGCGGCGAAGTTGTGACCGCGGGCAAGCCCGAGGAGATTGTCAAGAACAAGAAAAGCTACACAGCCAGGTACCTCAAAGAGAAACTCGGCAAGTAGCAAACAGTGAGGCAAACGACAAGATGTGGGAGTTCCGGTTACGTACGATTGAAGATCTGAAGCGATTGAGCGCCCAACTAAATGTCGGTGTCGGAGCGATGGAGGATGTTTCGATTCTGGCCGAGCCTGTGCAGGCCGGCGGACTTGTCATACCCAATTCCCTGGCGGTGCATCCGATGGAGGGCTGCGACGGCGATTCGCAGGGTCGGCCCGGAAAACTGACACTCAGGCGATATGAAAGATTCGCCGCCGGCGGAGCAGGCCTGATCTGGGCCGAGGCGACAGCAGTAGTGCCTGAGGCAAGGGCCAATCCGAGGCAATTGTGGATTAATCAAGAAAGTAAGGACAGTTTCGCCGCAATGGTGAAGATGATGCGGCAGGCCGCGGCCGAAAGCATGGGAACGGACCATAAGCCTGTGATCGTGCTCCAGTTGACGCATTCGGGCAGGTACAGCAAGCCCGAAGGCGCAGCGCATCCGATCATTCCTCAACGTGATCCGTATCGCGATCCCCTGGTCCCCCAGCAGAAGCCCAATCCGGATGGAACAAGCAAGATACCGGACGATTGGCCTCTCGTGACGGACAACAACCTCGACAAGCTCCAGGAGGCCTACGTTGAAGCTGCAAGAATGGCCTTTGAAGCCGGGTTCGATGCGGTAGATATCAAGTCCTGTCACGGGTATCTGATAAACGAACTTTTTGCCTGCCGTCACAGAGAAGGAAAGTACGGCGGCTCTTTCGAGAACCGAACCAGATTTGTGCTGGAAGTAATCGACAAGATACACAAAGAACTCGGCGAAGATGCCCAGGTAGTGACCCGCCTTGGCGTTTACGACGCCATACCCTACCCTTTCGGCTGGGCCGTCGATGAGAATAATTACACCAAACCAGACTTAACAGAGCCAAAGAAGCTGATCGGGCTTTTGCACCAGCGCGGCGTTAACCTGATTGACATCACGGTGGCAAATCCATACTTCAATCCACACGTAGGCAGACCATTCAACCAAACGATAGTCGGTGGATACGAAGAGCCCGAACATCCGCTTGTAGGTGTACACAGACTCACCAGCCTGACAGGGGAAATTCAAAAGCAGTTCCCCGATATCGCAATTGTTGGCACAGGCTATAGCTGGCTCAGAACGCTGTTTGCCAACGTGGCTGCGGCAAACAAAGCGGCCGGCTTGACTACTTTAGCCGGCGCCGGACGCATGGCGTTCGCATATCCGGATTTTGCCAAAGATGTCATCACCAAAGGGCAAATGTTTCCTGAAAAGGTCTGCGTAGCCTGCAGTGCATGCACACAGATAATGCGGGATGGGGGAATGACGGGCTGCGTGGTACGGGACAATAAAGTGTACGGTCCTATCTTCGAGCGCGGCAGGATGAGCGACAGGGACAATCTTGTCCGGCTCGGATCGGCGTGTCGAAAATGTCAGGAGGCGACATGCCGGTTGGGGTGCCCTGCCGGAATTAACATACCGGGATTCATCGGTTTGTTCCTGGATGGTGAAGAACAGGCCGCTTACGAAGTCCTCAGAGAAGCAAACGTCTTTCCGGAAATCTGCGCCTGGCTGTGCCCGGTTGAGCAACAATGCGAAGGCCACTGTTTACAGAGTTTTATCGGCGATGCGCCGCTGCCGATTGCCGAGATACAAATGTATTTGGCTGAGAAGGCCAACAGTAACGGTTGGTCAAAGCTAAAACTTCCCGCCGAGACAACGGGAAAGAACGTCGCCATAATCGGCGCCGGCCCGGCAGGCTTGTCCTGCACGGCAAAACTGCTCGAGGTCGGACATACGGTGACAGTCTTTGATGCAGGCACTGAATTCGGCGGCATGATCGCGTCGGTAATACCGGCCGACAGGCAAAGCAATTCGCTTGCGAGCGAAATCGCAGCGGTTTTCGCCGACGTGCCTGAAGATAGAATGAGTTTGCGTCTGGGCAGGAAATTAAACGCCGACCTTAATCTGGATACTATCGTCAAAGAGGGATTCGATGCTACATTCATCGGTATGGGTCTGTCTGAGTCGGTCAGCATCGGCGACAAAGACAAGGACATCGAGGGTTTGTGGAACGCAATGGAATTTCTCTCGGCGGCAAAGGAGCCGGACGGGCTTGACCTCAAAGATAAATTCGTTGCGGTGATAGGCGGCGGGAACACCGCAATGGACGCCGCGATCACCGCCAACCAGCTCGGCGCCAAAGACGTCTTCCTTATCTACCGCCGGTCCTTTAAAGAGATGCCCGCCTGGAGTGCCGAGCGTGACAGAGCCGTCAATGAGGGCGTGCACTTTTTGATATTGACTCAGCCGATTGGATTCAACTCTATCGCCGGGAAATTGACAGGGATTAAACTTTGCGTAACCAGATTGGGCGAGCCGGACGATAGCGGGCGGCGCAGGCCCGAGCCAGTGGAATCTAGCGCTTATGAGCTTGACATGGATATCGTGGTCGAGGCAATAGGCCAGGCCCCGCCGAAAGATATTGGCACGATTCTGCCCGGCGTCGAATTAAGCAGCGGCCTGATCCAAACAGCAGAAGGAACCATGGCAACATCCAGGCGGGGAATATTCGCAGGCGGCGACCTCGTGAGGGGAGCATCTACGGTAGTTGCAGCCGTGGCGGATGGGATGAAAGCAGCGAAAGAAATAGACGAATTCCTGAAATAATATATCTCAAGAGAGGATCTCGAAAATGACGGAACGATCCGTAGCAATTGTCACAGGAGCGAGTCGCGGCATTGGAAAAGGTATTGCCCTGGAACTGGCATCGCTCGATTATGATTTGGTGATCAACTACTTTGATTTTACGGCCGATAGTGAGCCGGATGATTCGCGTGCGGAGCAAACGCAGAAGGAAATCGCCGAGCTTGGCGCAGAATGCGAGATTCTCCGAGGTGACGTCAGCAGTTCCGGGGACCGCGACGGTTTGGTTGCCCTTGCCAAGACCAGGTACGGCAGATGCGATATGTTGGTGAACAATGCGGGCGTGGCGCCCTCGAAACGAATGGACCTGCTTGATGCGACCGAAGAGAGTTTCGACAGGGTGATGGGAATCAATCTCAAGGGGCCATATTTTCTAACCCAGCAGGTGGCTAACTGGATGGTCGAACAGAAAGAAACGCATCCCAAACGGGCGTTTCGGATTGTCAGCACAGGTTCAATCTCATCTTATACAAGTTCGCCCGCACGGGGCGAGTACTGCCTGAGCAAAGCGGGTATCTCAATGATGACGAAGCTTTACGCGGACAGATTAGCCGAGTACGGCATTGGAGTATTTGAGATCAGCCCCGGCATTATAGCAACCGACATGACCAGCGTGGTTAAGGACAAATACGACAAGCTGATTGCAGAGGGCCTGACTCCGATCAAGCGGTGGGGCAAGCCTGAAGATATCGCAAAAGCGGTTGGAGCAATCGCAGAAGGCAGGCTTGATTTTTCAACGGGCCAGGTGATAAACGTGGACGGCGGCTTTCATTTAAGAAGACTGTAGGGAGTCAAAATGGATATCAAAAGCACGATCACGACGCTGTTGAAAGACGGCTTCATTCTCGTCTTTAACCAGGACAAGCTCGACGTCGTCAGGACAGCCGAGGCGCTTATGAAGGCCGGTATCAACAATATGGAAGTAACCTGCCGGATAAAGAAACCTCTGGAGAAACTGACGCGACTGCGCAAGGAACTACCCGATTTTGCTACGGGAGCCGCCAGTTTGATTGACTGGCCCGAAATGCTCAACACTTACAACAAGACACATCCGCAGGACCCGCTGCCTTCGATTGCGCAGGTTGTGGACGCGGGAGCGTGCTATCTTGTCTCGGCGGTCAACTTCAGTGAGGCCGGCCTGGAAAAGTATGCCGGGCGGATTCCCATGATACCCGGTTGTGGCAGCGCTACCGAGATCGTCAGCCAGTTTTCCAAAGGAGCGAATCTCTGCAAGGTTTTCCCGGCCAGGCAGCTCGGCGGCCCGGCCTTTATCAAGGCGATTGATCCGGCGATTCATAAGACCATCAGCCTTGTCCCCACAGGCGGAACGAATCCCGGCAACATTCCTGACTACATTGATACAGATGTTTTGGTCCTGGGCGGCTCATTCAGTATGATTGAGAAATCCACCATGAAAAAAATCATCGACGAGCAGGATTACGATCTGCTGGCTGAGGAGCTGACAAAGATTAAGAAATTGATCAATGAGCTTCGAACTGCGAAATACCCTGACATCGATTTTGCCGGCGCCTCAGTTGAACAGATAAGCCAGGTCACCGGCAGAGGATTTAATGTTAATTGCGCAAGCTAATCGATCCTCCATGTCATTCCCGCGGAAGCGGGAATCCAGACTGTTCGTATGCTTCTGGATTCCTGTTTTCACAGGAATGACAAGTTGTTCCATTTTTTTGCCATGAACAATGAAAGTATGAAACAAGGCTCAATACTGCGAAGATTAGTAGTAACCGTTGTGTTCCTGGTGCTGATGGGTATCCCGCCTGACGGGAATGCCAAAGCCTCTGCCGGCGCACTGACAATCAACGCGAAGGACACTGGCTATCGCGGCATCTGGTACATGAACCAGCCGTCCGGGGACGAATACGTCTATAAATACAGCGGGGGACTGGGAACGTATTGCGCTAAGCACAAACCGTTCGCCGTCTATTGTGATGAGGTTAAGAAAACTTTCTTCTGCTACGGCGGCACAGCAGCAGACAGCAACCGAAAACTGATCCATATAGTTTCATATTTTGACCATGAGACCGGATTAGTCCCCCGCCCGACCATATTACTCGATAAGAAGACAAGCGATGCTCATGACAATCCGGTCATATCGGTAGATGACAAAGGCCATATCTGGATATTTTCTACCTCCCACGGCACGTCGAGACCTTCATATGTCCACAAGAGCGTCATGCCGTACAACGTTGACGAATTCGAGCTTGTCAACGCCACAAAGATCGAGAACTCGCAAGAAGTTCCCATGACGAACTTTTCCTATATGCAGCCGTGGCACATCGAGGGCCAGGGATTCGTTTGTTTTTTCACCCGTTACAATTATCCGGTCGCCCGAACAATTTGCTTTATGACAAGCCCGGACGGTGTCAAATGGTCAAAATGGCTCCGGCTTGCCGCAATCGACCAGGGCCACTACCAAATCAGTGCCGCAGGCAAGAACAAGGCAGGGACCGCCTTCAACTTTCACCCTAAGGGCAAGGGCCTGAATTGGCGCACGAATCTGTACTACATCGAAACCGACAACCTCGGCAAAACATGGCGCAGCGCCGGCGGGCGGCAATTGACGCTGCCGCTGATCAAACCGGCCGGCCCTGCTCTTGTACACGATTACCGGAAGGAAGGTCTGAACGTTTATCTCAAGGATATCCGTCTCGACGCACAAGAGAGACCTGTGATTCTGTTCATTACGAGCAAGGGATATGAGTCGGGGCCAAAGAATGATCCACGCACATGGACGACCGCCCGCTGGACGGGAACACAGTGGCAAACAAGATCGGCGTTTGTCTCGGACAACAATTACGATATGGGGTCGCTCTATATCGAGGATGACGGGACGTGGCGAATCATCGCGCCGAGTGAGACGGGACCGCAGCCGTACAATCCGGGCGGCGAAATAGCGATATGGACGAGCAATAACCTGGGGGCAACCTGGAAAAAGGTCAGGCAGCTCACGAAAGACAGCCCGCGCAATCATACATACGCACGACGCCCTGTAGATGCTCATCCCGATTTTTATGCGATCTGGGCTGATGGCCACGGCAGGAAACCGTCACTGTCGTCGCTATACTTCTGCGATAAGCAGGGTAACGTGCGCATCCTGCCGAGAGAAATGAACAAAGACTTCGCGGAGCCGCAACTTTTAAAGAGTATGTCGAACGAGTAACGCAAGAATTGTCAAATCACGATTTGTCCGTTTGGAGACCGAGAGTTATGGAAACGAAGAAGATTGGAGATCAGACCGTCACATTTCATCGCTACAACACGATAGTTGTAGGCGCCGGCGCTGCGGGAATGAATTGTGCGGTACACCTTTGCGAATTTATGAAACAAAAGGGCGTCGAAGACCCTGCCGAGAGAGTAGCCGTCGTGACCGGAGGACTGGGATTAGGCGCATCGCGCATGAGCGGCTCCGATAAGCAGACCTATTACAAGATGGGCACAAGCCCGGATGTCGCCGACAGCGCCGAGGAATTTGCGAAGAGTCTGACCGCAGCCGGTTGCTGCCACGGCGACACCGCACTTGCCGAAGGAATCGGCTCGCTTCGCGAATTCTATCATTTGGTCCAGGCGGGAGTGCCGTTTCCGACGGATCCAATGGGCAGCTTCATTGGCTACAAGACAGACCATGACCCATACGAACGGGCCACGTCGGCCGGTCCCAAAACAAGCAGATTCATGAGCCATTGTTTGCAGAAACAACTCGAGCGATACGCCGTCAAGATTCACGACAAGCAGGAAATGGCCCACCTGCTTACAGTCGGCTCGGGCGAATCCAGGCGAATCGCCGGCGTTGTAACTGTAAACAAGAAGAATATCGACGAAAAAAATCGTGCCGTAAACGTGTTTTTGGGCTCGAATATTGTTCTTGCCGCCGGCGGTCCGGGCGAGCTGTTCAAAACAACTGTCTATCCAAAAGCCCAGCTTGGGATGCACGGCCTTGCATTCAAAGCTGGTCTGATCGGAGCAAACCTGACCGAATCCCAGTTTGGACTGGCGAGCATAAAGTTTCGCTGGAATGTGTCGGGCACTTATATGCAGGCGCTTCCAAGGCTTTTCAGCACCGACGCGGATGGTAACGATGAGAAAGAGTTCCTGACCGGCTTTTTCCCGTCAATGAGCAGGATGGCAACGAACATCTTTCTCAAGGGTTATCAATGGCCTTTTGACCCGCAGCGAATCGAGAATCTGCAATCATCGTTGATCGACATTCTGGTGTTCAACGAAACGCAAAAAGGCAGGCGGGTGTATATGGACTTTCTGCACAATCCGGTCGGCAATGATTCCATGGACCAGTTCGACATTGACGCTCTCGAACCGGAAGCCAAGGAGTACCTGCAAAAAGCCGGGGCGCTGCAGGAAACGCCGATCATGCGATTGGCACACATGAATCCGCTCGCCATCGACATTTACAAGGAGAACCGCATAGACTTGTATTCCGAACCGCTGGAGATTGCAGTTTGTGCGCAGCATAATAACGGCGGCTTTGCAGTTGATAAGTGGTGGCAGTCCAATATACCGGGGACCTTTGTTATCGGCGAGATGGCCGGGACTCACGGCGTAAAACGACCCGGCGGCTCGGCCCTTAACGCCGGCCAGACCGGCGGGCTGCGAGCAGCGGAATATATTGTAAATGTCCGCGGCTGTGATCTGCCCGACTATTCGGACAAGCAGTCGGAAATTGACGGGCAGTTGAGTGAAATCGTCACCAGTTTCGAGGCCGGCAAAGGCCCATCCGCCTTGGCGCCTGAGGAAATCATGGAAGAGATCCGAAACCGCATGACAACGTCGGCAGGGCACATCAGGGAGTTGAAAGATGCGCGAAAAGCCCTGAAGGAAGCGACCGAGCTTTACAGGAACATCAAGCAGAAAGGCTTCACCCCGGCAAACGGCAAGGCAGTTATCAAATCGATACAAGCAGAGCATCTGGCTCTGACCAGCGTTGCGTTTCTAAAGGCCGTTGTGGAGTTGCTCGGACAGGGCAGCGGATCGCGGGGCTCGCATCTTGTCCTGGTCGAGGACGGTGTAGAAATACATCGGGACGTCATTAACAAGGCGACCGGCGAAGCTCTGAGGTTCAAACCTGAGAATGAGTCGCTGAGAAATTCGGTGTTACATGTCGAATACGATGAAAGTTCGCCCGATTTGTTCGGCTGCAAAAACGTCAAGCTGAGGCCGGCCCCGACCGACCGAAAGGCGTTCGAGCCGGCATGGCAGGATTATAGAGAGGGAAAAATCTACGGTAGCTAACTCATCCAGTAAGGAGGTTCCCTATGGCAGTCATAGATGTGAAACCGGAGTCACAATGCAAGTACGACATAGTCTCGCTGGGTGAAATCATGATTCGATTGGATCCGGGCGAAGAGAGGATCCATACTACCCGGCGCTTTCGGGCCTGGGAGGGCGGCGGAGAGTACAATGTCGCAAGAGGTTTGAAACGCTGTTTCGGCAAGAGAGCCGCGGTTGTCACCGCAATTGCAGACAATCCCGTCGGAAGATTGCTGGAGGACTTGATGTATCAAGGCGGCGTGGACATGAAGTACGTCAAATGGGTTCCGTACGACGGGATCGGCAGGAAGGTAAGGGTCGGCTTGAATTTCACAGAGCGGGGCTTCGGCGCGCGTGCCGCAGTGGGTTGTTCGGACAGGGCAAACAGTGCCGCATCGCAGTTGAAAAAGGGTGATGTTGACTGGGAGAAGGTGTTCGGTCTGGACGGCAGCCGCTGGTTCCACACGGGCGGTATATTCGCAGCCCTTTCCGAGACGACGCCCGATGTCATTCTTGAGGCAGTCTCAGCCGCTAAGAAGCACGGCACGATAGTCTCCTACGATTTGAACTTTCGCAATTCCCTCTGGCGGGACATCGGCGGACAGAAAAAAGCAATGGAGGTCAATCGCGCTATCGCGCCTTATGTTGACGTGATGTTAGGCAACGAAGAGGATTTCACGGCAGCACTCGGATTCGAGGTCAGAGGAATTGACAAAGGTTATTCAAAGCTCGACCCCGCAAATTTCAAAAAGATGATTTATGAGGTGGTTGAAGAGTTTCCGAATCTGAAGGTTGTGGCTACGACGTTGCGAAACGCAAAGACAGCTTCGGCCAACGACTGGGGTGCGATCATGTATGCCGAAGGCCAGTTCCATGAAGCAACTTTGCGGCCCGATCTCGAAATATATGACAGAGTGGGCGGTGGTGACAGTTTCGCATCCGGCCTGATATACGGTCTTATGGAAGGCAAGGACCCCGACGAAGCGGTCAACTACGGTGCGGCCCATGGCGCTCTGGCAATGACCACGCCCGGTGATACGACCACGGCAAGTCTGCGCGAGGTAGAACGAGTCGTCGGAGGCGGCAGCGCAAGAGTTGATAGATAGTCCGAGCAAAATCTTCGAGGAAAAACAAACATGATTGTCCAGGCAGTGAAGTGGGTCGGCGGCGTTGACGGGTATCTGGAGCTTGTGGACCAGCGGCGGTTGCCGGCGGAATTTGTCAAGCTGAAGTGCCGGGACACCGAAGTTCTTTTCGATGCGATAAAGACACTGGCCGTTCGCGGCGCGCCGGCTATAGGCGTCTCGGCAGCTTACGGGCTTGTCCTAGCTCTGCAAAAGTCCGGAGTGAATGACCGCCTTGAAAAAGCCATCGAGTCATTAGCTGAGGCACGAGAATACCTGGCGTCTTCCAGACCCACCGCAGTAAACCTGTTCTGGGCCTTAGACAGGATGCGCCGAAAAGCTGAAGAGCTTGTCGCCGCCCAGCCGGATATGACGCTACAGGCCCTACACGAGGCGCTTTTAGGTGAGGCTAACGCAATCCATGAGGAAGATGTGGATATGTGTCGGCGGATCGGCCGGCATGGCGAAAGATTTATCACCGAGGGAGCCGGCATTCTTACACATTGCAACGCCGGGGCGCTCGCCACCGCGGGACAGGGGACAGCCTTGTCGCCCATGTTTGAAGCACATGAAAAAGGAAAGAAATTCAGCGTTTACGCCGACGAAACCCGGCCGCTTCTGCAAGGTGCTCGATTAACAGCCTGGGAATTGAAACAGGCCGGAATCGACGTGGCAGTAATTTGTGACAATATGGCCGGCTGGCTGATGAAGCAGGGCAAGATAAATGCCGTAATAACCGGCGCCGACAGAATCGCAGCAAACGGGGATGCGGCGAACAAAATCGGCACTTACAGTCTGAGCATTCTCGCCAGGGAGCATGGTGTGCCGTTTTACATTGCAGCACCATCCAGCACATTCGATTTGAGCATAAAAAGCGGGGCCGAAATACCTATCGAGCAAAGAGCCGCTGAGGAAGTCACAACATTTGCCGGCACACAAACCACCCCTGCCGGCGTCAACGTCCACAATCCGGCTTTCGACGTTACCGAAGCGCGGGACATCGCCGCAATCATCACCGAAAATGGCGTAATTGAGAATCCCGACACCGAGAATATTGCCGGGTGTCTGGGACCACGCGGCACATAATTCACAAAACTGTTACAACCTGTTAATCCACAGCGACGACTTCTTTGACCTCAGGGACCTTTTCCTTGAGAATTCTTTCGATACCCATTTTCATTGTCATCGCAGCACCCGGACAGCCCTGGCAGGCCCCCTGCAAACGGACCTTGACGGTGTTGTCATCCTCAATACCGACCAGTTCAACGTCGCCGCCGTGGCTTTGCAGGCTTTCCCGGACGGCATCGAGTGTATCTTTAACTTTTTCATTCAACGTCTTTTCAGCGTTGACTTCGCTGCAACCACATCCTTCACACATAGAAAATCTCCAAAAAAATCGTTCTTTTACGATTATATCGCCGATTCGAATTTTCGCCAGCTATTTTTCTTTACGGCTCGAAAATGAATTTGTTGGATCCAAGAGGACAAAAAACACTGTTGGCCGGCAAATAAATCGCCGAAAACAATTGACAGAGGGCGTGTGGTTCGTGTAGAATGCTCTTAGTATTTGCGTGAAAACATGCAAATACGGCCCTGAGACACGGCTTCAAGCCGTGGTTACGGGATTGTGGCAGGGTTTAGAATCTTCGGATGATTCGGTCGATCTTCGGCAGAAGAACGATTGGCTCGCCGGAGGGAGCCCTCAAAGCCATAGTTGACCGGAATAACTAAATGGGTTCGCCTCTTGCCTGGTGGCCAGAGGGACCCGGGTAACGTTTATCAGGAAAGGATTATTGAAATGAGTCCCAAGTCTCGTGAGTCGGCTCGCTCAGCCGGCAAATCCAACATTAAGGCAGGCGCCCAGATTGTCGTCGATACGCTCATCGAACAGGGCGTGGACACGATGTTCGGCTATACCGGCGGCGTAGTGCTGCCTTTATTCGATAGATTATATGACGCCCCGATCAATTTCGTGGTCCCGCGTCACGAACAGGGCGGCTGCCACATGGCCGACGCCTACGCCCGTGCAAGTGGAAAGGTCGGCGTCGTGCTCGCTACCAGCGGGCCTGGCGCGTGCAATCTCGTCACAGGCCTGGCTACGGCAATGATGGACTCGGTGCCTTTGGTCGCCCTGACCGGACAGGTCCGCACGGAACTGATCGGCAACGACGCTTTCCAGGAAGCCGACACTACCGGCATTACCCGTCCGGTCACGAAATATAATTGCATTGTCAAGGACGTCAAAGACCTTGAGCGCACGATCCGCGAGGCGTTTCATATTGCATCGACGGGTCGGCCCGGCCCGGTGCTGATTGATCTGCCGGTCGATGTGTCTGTCAGTAAGCACAGCACCGACGGCTCGGCCGAGATGAAACTGCCCGGCTATAAGATCAGGACCAAAGGACACGCCAAACAGATAACGTCGGCCGCAAAAGCGATAAACAAGTCAAAACAGCCCGTTCTTTACGTCGGCGGCGGTGTCATCACTGCAAATGCCGCCAAAGAATTGAGGGCTATGGCGGAAAAAGCTCACCTTCCTGTGACGATGACGCTTTTGGGATTGGGCAGTTACGATCAAAGAAAACCCGAATCTCTGGATATGCTCGGGATGCACGGCTCGGCGTACGCCAATTATGCCGTCCAGGAGTGCGACCTGTTGATTGCGGTAGGCGCTCGCTTTGACGACCGTGTCACCGGCAAACTCGAAACCTTTGCTCCGAACGCGAAAATAGTCCATATTGACATCGATCCGTCCAGCATATCGAAAAACGTCCAGGTGGATATTCCGGTCGTGGGCGATGCCAAAGCTATCCTCGGTGCGCTGGCCAAAGAGGTCGAGTACCAGGAAAGAAAAGCATGGTTCAAGAGAATCGCAGAGTGGAAGAAACAGTTCCCGTTCAGGTATGACCAGAACTCATCGACTATCAAGCCGCAGTACGTTATCGAAGAGCTTTGCCGTCAGACAAAAAACGAGGCAATCATAACAACGGGTGTAGGCCAGAATCAGATGTGGGCCGCTCAGTTCTATAAGTTCATCAGGCCCAGACAGTTCATATCCTCCGGCGGGCTTGGGACAATGGGCTATGGCCTGCCGGCCGCGGTCGGCGCTCAGGTGGCCAGGCCCGATGCATTGGTTGTTGATATTGACGGCGATCACAGTTTCAATATGACAATGACCGAACTTTCGACGGCGGTGGAGCACGAGCTGCCGATCAAAGTTTGCATTCTGAACAACGGGTATATGGGAATGGTCCGGCAATGGCAGGAGCTTTTCTACGGCAAGCGATATTCCAAAAGCTATCTCAAGAATCCGGAGTATGAAAGGGTCGCAGAGGCCCTCGGTGCGGCTGGAATGACGGTCAAGAAGAAGGCCGATGTTCCAAAGGCAATCGAAGGAATGCTGAAAGAAAAGCGGCCCTGCGTGGTCGACTTTAGAATCGAGGCGGAAGAGAATGTCTGGCCAATGGTCCCGGCGGGCAAGAGTATAAACGAGATGGACGGACTTGACATACTGGAAAGTATGGCGTAAAGAATTCAGAATTTAGAATTAAGAATTGAGAATTAAGATGAAGCATATAATAAGCGCATTAGTTGAGAATAAACCCGGAGTTCTGGCTCATGTGGCCGGTATGTTTGCGGCTCGAGGATTTAATATCGATTCGCTGGTTGTCGGCCGAACGGAAGACCCCCTGTTGAGCCGGATGACGCTCGTTGTTATCGGTGATGACAGAGTTGTCGAGCAGGTTCGCAAGCAGTTGGCCAGGATCGTCCCCGTGGTCAAAGTCCAGGATTTTGCAGGCCAGCCGGTGGTTGCACGCGATTTGATGCTGGTAGCCATCTCGGCGCCGCCGGATAAACGTCCTGAAGTTTTGCTGCTGATAGAAATGTTTAAGGGCAAAGTCGTGGATATAGGCCAGAAGTTTGTCATGGTCGAAGTTAGCGGGCCGGAGGCGAAAATCGAGGCTTTCATCGATATCTGCAAGCCTTACGGGATCAAGAGCGTCGCAAGAACCGGGACAATTGCAATGCCGAGGCAGCCAAAGGTGGATGCCCAGGCAAACAGGCGTTCCGACAAGCTCAGCGAACAATAATGTGTTTCTCATCATGTGGAACACAGGTTTTTTTAAGGCCGACCACAAGCATTTTGGCGAGCTGAAGATCCGGCAAGACAAGCACTCACAAGTTACTTATACGAAACTGTCGGACGAATTCTGAGCGGGACGGCTGCCGACAAAAGCTCTTCGATGCAAACTCAATGCACAACTTTTCCACAATACAGACTTACGATGTGCAAAACTTGTGAAGAACAACTTTTTTTCGAGCGCAAAGTCAATGTTCACAGCAATCTCCATTGAGTGGAAAAGAAATTTTTCAAAAGGCAATTGATTTAAACATCCAAAGACGGGATGATGTTTGAAGTTCGAGTTTCGGCGCCGATCTCTGTGGAGTATCGAGACTCGATTATCGAAGAAGGAGAATATCGATGCAGCGCACAATCACGGATGAGAGTTCTCGCGCAACTGACAGCCAAATACGTGCCATCAACGAAACGCTCGCGGAGAAAGTGGGGCAGCAGAAGTTTCGGATCTGGTTCAAGAATTCAACAAGGCTGACACTTGCCGGCGGATATCTAAAAGTCGGCGTGCCAAACCTTTTCATAGCAAGTTGGATTGAGAATCACTTCCTGAACGAGATCAGCCAGGCTGTCAGGTCGGTTACCGGCGCAGATGCAAAAGTCACCTTCACCCTCGATCCAGAGCTAACGGGCCATCAGAGGCAAACGCAACTGGATTCACAGGCGTCATCCGTGGCGACAGTCCACAAGGGCCGGCACGGATCCCAATTCGTAAGAGATCGAAAGACCAGAATGTCCGCCATGAGCGGACCTCAGAAAAAGAAGCTCAAACTCAGTCTTGAGACCTTTGTTGTCGGCTCATCAAACGAGCTGGCCTACAATGCCGCAAGGGTTGTCGTGAAGGAGCAGGAAAGTCCTTTCAACCCGCTTTTTATTCACGGCGGATACGGGATCGGCAAAACGCATCTGCTCCAGGGGATATGCAATGCAACCTGCGAGAAGCGGCCTCAAACCAAATGGCTGTATCTGTCGGCAGAGGATTTTGTCAACCAGTTCGTCCTGGCCCTGAAGACAAAGAAACTGGAGGCTTTCAGGCGACGAATGCGGCAAACGGACCTGCTGGCGATCGACGACATTCACTTCCTGGCCAGCAAACCTTCGACGCAGGAAGAATTTCTGCATACCTTCAACACAATAAATCTGGCCGGCAAGCAGGTAGTTCTGGCTTCCGATGCACATCCGAAGATGATAGGTCAACTCTCCGAGAAGCTGGTCAACCGGTTCGTATCGGGAATGGTCGTCAAGATTGATCCCCCGGATCTGGCCACTCGCTGCCAGATATGCAGACAGTATGCAAAGAATATCAAGACCCAATTGGCGCCGGTTCCCGAGAGTGCGATAAGATACATTGCCGAAAATCTGCGCACCAATGTGCGGGAGCTGGAAGGCGCCCTGCTGAAATTGATTGCATACGCGGCACTGAAGAACGAGAAGATAACACCGTCCATGACCGAAGCCGTGCTGGCCGAGCACATGGAAAGATGCGATCCGATGGTGCACGTATCGGACATCGAATCGGCCGTGGCGACTTATTTCGGAATAACGCCGGCCAGCATTCACTCGTCCAAGAAAAACAGGACAGTGGCCCTGGCCCGTCATTTCAGTATGTACCTGACAAGAAAGCACACGAAAATGTCGTCCTCAGAAATCGGCAGAGTCATGGGCAATAAGAATCACGCCACCGTGCTGCTGGCCTGCCGAAAGATCGAAGATCTGATGAAGAGAAATGCCGAGCTTCGCTGGAACGGACCGGCCGGCAACAAAATCTCGAAAGCCAAGACCGTATTCGCCCAGCTTGAGAAAAATATTTCACGCTAAGTCCCGGCTATGAGTCACTACTGCCCCGGAGAGTACACTCAAAGCCTCCCTCCCATCACTGCACGGCCATAGTGTTGTCAATTGCCGCTCTGATTGCAGGTACAGCCGGCGATTGCGGCATCTTCGTGTATGCGGCCTCAATTGCCTGTTTAGCCTCATTGAATCTGCCGGTCTGGTAATAGACATAGCTCAGAAGCAATTGCAGCTTGCCGGAACCGCTTCTCGCCAGCCATTGCTCGGCATCCGCTGTTCTTTCGGCAAGCCGGCTCCGGCCGCCCAACATGGCTACAAGGTCGATCCTGGCCTGTGCATATTCAGGCCTGATTGCCAGTGCCCTGGAAAGAAACAGGGCGCTGCTCATATATTCGCCGGCGGCGAACAATGCAAGACTTCTGCCTGCAACAGCCGGCGGATCGTCCGGCTTATAGACAGACGCCAATTCAAAGGAGTCCGCGGCACGATAGTACCTGCCGGCCTTTAGGTGATCCTTGGCGGCTTGAACGTGGTGGTTGAACTTAATTTCCGAAAAAGAGTCAAGGTTCTTATGTGAACCCATGATGCGTTTAGCCTGACCTGACAGATCAGCTCGCGAGAGCTTGTTCAACTTATCCAATGGAGAACTGCTTTCCTGAGAAACCAGCCAAGCCGGTCTGTCTGGTAATTCGAGGCGGATTTGCCTGCCATCGTCAACTGCACCAGAACCGGATTTAACTGCCGGAGGCTCATAAGGGCTCAGTGTATAGCTCGAATCAGGCCGCCTCTTGCCGATTTCTCCGCGAGGATCAAGCATGTATCGCGGAGTCGTCGAGCGTGCCTGATAGCGTTCTGCAGTCGCAGTGATGCCCTGGGTTCGACCTGAGTGACCCGATTCGCCTTGAAGACGGGACTCCACGGACTTTGTCAAATCATCGAGTTGCTGCCTTATCGTCCCAAGCACGTCGGTTTGTTCCGGGCCAAGCGTATCGCGTGAAGGCACGCGGCTCGTTGGTAAGAAAACGGATCCGGTGCCTGCTTTCACGCCTTCGGCTCGGCGCCTTGCGGAATTATCGTGCTCACCAAGCGCCAGCTTGACTGGACCTGTTGGGAATTCTCTACCCGTACCGGATAGATCCGCGCCATATCCGGAAATAGGATTTTCCTGCAGCGTAGGCCCCACAGAAGGTGCAAATGTGCCCGAAGATGAGAGTCGGTAGCGAATAGCAGCATCTTTCGCCCTTATGGCGGATTCAACCGGCCTCTGCACCTCAAGTTTTAATCCGGGATCTTCTATTCCCGATTCTCTGCGAGCATCGAAATTCGGACGCAACCGCTGCTCCCGGAACTGCTCGACAGCCAACGTCTCACGTGGCCGATGTCCGGCAGTTTCACTCGGACCCAAGCGCTTTGCATCCCCCACACTCACAGGCATGTTGTTGAGAAGCGACCTTTTCCGCATTGCCCCGCCCCCAATTTCATCAAAATACAATTCAGTTGTCGGACCACGTTGCATTTGAAGTCCTCGAAGATCCAAATCAGTTGTAGTTGTACCCAAACCGGCTGAGACCTGCTGTTTCGGCAAAGATTCCAGGCCAAATAAGTGGCTTCTCGTTTCCATAGGGCGTTGCCGCGCACGGGGCGCAAACCTCGTGTCTGCCGGCCTGAAAACTCCCGGCCGGCCCGGCGCCGTGGTAGCTACCGTCTCGGTGGCAGAGTAATACGGCCGAGTCCTGTATCCGAACGAGTGCCTGCCTAAATCTTCCGAACCGGCTGTGTCCCTCAGAAAGGAGCTGAGCGAAGGTGAACTCCGCGAAGAATTGGGCGACGACGAACCAGGATCCAATCCAAAATCTGTTGTTGACCGATAAGGCACATTGCCACGGAAATACTTGCCGTCGCGCACATTGCCGGTAATCAGCAGATTTCCGGTCGTGTCCATTGTGGCGGAACTGGGAATCATACTGCTGCGAAAACTGCTTACCGGAACCGTGCCTGCCCCGACAGGATTCCTTATCGCAGGATTCTGCATCGAGAAGCTTGCCGACGGACTAAACGTGAGCAGCAGCACTGCTACGGCAATAATAAGCCAAGCCTTCATCACAATAAATATCCCTATATTAACGAAATAGCCAATAGGTAATTTATCCAATTTAACTATCGGTCGGATATTCCTTGTATTTCGGCTTTTCTGCCCACCTGAGTTTAGTTGCTAAAGTATCCCATTGGCTCCGAAGTGGATTATTCACGATCAAAAAATCGCTGTCTTCTCTCTCGACCTTCACCACATCGTCGATCGACAGACTCAATAAGACCTGACCGTCGATGGAGACGGTAGTGCCTTCATTGACCCGCACACCTACGACCTCAATCCTGCTATCGGCATTGATTACGATTGACCTGAAGCTCAGCGAATGAGGACAAATCGGTGTAATAACCATTGCCTCAATCTTGGGCGAGAGTATCGGCCCGCCCGCAGAGAGATTATAGGCCGTCGAGCCGGTTGGGGTGGAAATTATCAACCCGTCACTAACACAACCGGCCAGTGGCTGGCCATCCACTAATATCTTCAACTCAACCGTTCTAAAAGGCGGCCCAGCGGCAATAAAAATGTCATTGATTGCTGACGAGCAGAACTTCTCAGCCTTACTTTCAGCCTGATTATCGTTGAAAACCGTGCATCTGAGCATCATGCGGCGGTGCATGGGGACTTTACTCTCGGTTAAACGAGGAAAGAAATCCTTCAGCTCGCTGACACTGAATTCCGCCAAAAAGCCAAGTTTGCCAACGTTAACGCCGATCAAGGGCACAGACGCCCTACTTATATTCCTCGCCGTCGAAATGATGCTGCCGTCGCCTCCGAATACAATCGCAAAGTCGCATTCTTTCAGGATGCCGGCCTGCACATCGCGCGAAGTCTTCGACTCGGGCCGGTTGTCGCCGGCGTTTTTCACATCCTCAATACTATAACTTGCCAATATCTGCGCTTTGTCTTTGGCAAAGTCGAGGAATTCCTCAATTGCTCCGCTGACACCCTGCTTCTCCACATCGCTGAAAATCACCAGTTTGGGAAGATATTTCGTCTCTCGCATAGTAATTCATGCTTTCAACATTTTCCTTACCGTCGCTGCTATGTTATCGGCATCTACACCCGCTTCGGCAAGTTGAGCATCTCGCAAGTTGTGTCCTATAAATCTCCTCGGCGCACCGAGCAGGCGTATGGCATTTAGCGAAAAACCTTTAGCTGCGGCTGATTCGAGCACTGCTGAGCCAAATCCGCAGGCAACGGAATGGTCCTCGACCGTGACTACGCTTTTTCCCCGCTTGAGCAGGGCGACAATCTTCTCATCGACCGGGGCGGCGAAACGCCCGTTAACTACGTCAACTTCAATCTTGTCTTTGTCCAGCACCTTAGCGGCTTTCAATGCCTCTGTCAGAACGCTGCCGTAGCTGACAATCGTCGCGGCAGAATTTTTAGACCTCTTGACTCTCACGCTTTTACCTAACTTGAACGGCTTGGCGCAGGCAGCCTTGACAAACTTCTTTAACGGCACAACATCCTTCGGGTACCTTACGACAACCGGCTTGTCCGCACTGAGAGCGAATTCCAGCGCCAGCTTCGTCTCAGCATCGCTGGCCGGTGCCGTCAGCACCATGTTCGGCATCATTCGCAAATAGCCAATGTCCATCAATCCGTGGTGCGTGGGGCCATCGGAGCCGACGAATCCCGCCCTGTCGATGCAAAAAACGACCGGAAGATTCTGCAGGGCCACCTCCTGAAACACCTGGTCGAAAGCTCGCTGCAAGAAGGTCGAATAGATGCAGACTATCGGCCTTAGCCCATTTCTGGCCAGACCCGCGGCTATATCCACAGCGGCGCTCTCGGCAATGCCAACGTCGTAGAAACGGTCGGGGAACCTCTTGCTGAATTCCCCCAGCCCCGTACCGTCACACATCGCCGACGTTATGGCGACGATCTTCTCGTCCTTCTCGGCCAATTCTGTCAGGTGTGCGCCGAACGCGGTGGTAAAATTGCGTCTGTCCGGCCCGGAGTGCGGCTCAACGGTGTCTCCGTTTATTTTGAACGGACCCGTCGAGTGAAACTTGCTCGGACCCTGGTCGGCCGGACTAAAGCCCTTGCCCTTCTTTGTATAGACGTGCAGAATTGCCGGGTGATTCAGCCCGGCCGAGGCCTCGAACAATTGTATGAGCGAGCCAATATCGTGGCCGTCAACGGGGCCGAAATATGGAATGTTCAGACTCTCGAACATCTGACTGGCCGGCAGGGCCATCCTGATGCCTTTCTTGATCCTCTCGATCGTCTCTTCGACGCTTTTGCCAATAACGGGCATGTGCTCCAGAATGTTGCTGGTGGTCTTACGCAAACCCTCGTAGGTATGGCTCAGCCGCACCTTGGAGAGGTATTTCGCCATTGCCCCGACGGTGGCGTCTATCGCCATTGAGTTGTCGTTGAGCACAATCAACAGTTGTCTCTTGATGAGTCCGAGATTGTTGAGCGCTTCAAAGGAGGCTCCGTTGACAATGCTGGCATCGCCAACCATCGCCACAATCTTGTTCGCACGGCGTTTCTCGTCCTTATTTGCCAATTGCTCACCTAATGCCATTCCGATGGCCGTGGCGATTGAAGTTCCCGCGTGCCCGACGGCAAATTGGTCGTACCGGCTTTCGCCGGGATTCGGAAAACCACTTATCCCCTCGACGTGGCGAAGATTCCCGAACTTATGCTTCCTGCCGGTGATGATTTTATGAGTATAGCACTGATGCCCTACATCCCAGAGCAGCTTGTCATGCTGAAACTCGAATACGTAGTGCAGCGCCAGCGTCAATTCCACCACGCCGAGATTGCTTGCCAGATGTCCGCCGGTCTTGCTGACCGAGTCGAGAATAAACTGGCGTATCTCCTCGGCCAGTTCCTTCAGTTCAGGCACCGACAGCTTCTTAACATCCTCAGGACTATTGATTTGTTCCAGGAATTTGCTCATCAAAGATTCTCACAACCGAATACTGCTGATAGTTTCTACCTAAATTGCGCTGGTACCCATCGACAAGTTTTCTACTTCTTGTAGAGTAATCTAACTCGCCTCACTATATCAGGTTGCGGGCACAAAGGTAATGTTTTTTTTGCTCAGGCTTGCGGTCTCTATTCCCTGGCAATGATTGCCGTGTAACCCCCGTCGTGGTCAAAGCCCCCGGCCGACGGCAACACCAACCGCTCAAACTCGAGTGTAAAGGCGTGGCTTTCCTTGAGAAAATCTACTACAAGATCGCTATTTTCGCCCTTTTGAATACTGCACGTGCTGTAACAGATTCTCCCCCGCGGCTTGACCATTGCCGCGGCGGCCCTAAGCAGCTCGCCTTGTGTCCTGGCCAGTTCCTGTATTGCCTTCGGGCTTACGCGGTAACGAGCTTCGACTCGTTTGGCCAAGACACCGGTATTTGAACAAGGCACATCCAACAGAATGCAGTCGAATTTAGAATTGTGAATTGAGAATTCGGAATTCAGAATTTTCTCGTAGGGCACAATCTCAACGCTGCTAACGCCGAGGCGGGTAGTGTTTTCTTTGACCATTTCAAGCCGCCTGCTGTCGATATCGGTCGCGACAATCTTCGCCGAATCACCCGTAGCTTCGGCTAACTGGGTGGTCTTCACGCCGGGGGCGGCGCACAGATCGAGTATTGTCCAGTCGGGCTGTGGATCCAAAAGCCGAATGGGCCGCGAAGCTGTGATGTCCTGAACTGTAAATTCGCCCTCAGCAAAGCCGGAAAGCTTGCTTACCGCCTTCGGGCTTTTGAGCTTTATCATTGTCCCTTCGACTATTTCCGTCTCGACATTGTCCCGGGCGAGCTTGTCGGCCAATTCCTGAGTTGTTGTTTTCAGTAGATTGGGCCTGATGTAAATGCTCGGCCTGCGATTGGATGCAGCGCAGATGCGCCCGGCCTGTTCTTGCCCAAAATCGCCGAGCCAATCGGTAACGAGCCACGGGGGTAGTGAAAAAACCATGCTGAGATAGCCATCAGGACAAGTCTGGCAATCCGGCAGAAAATCGGTATCGAATTCACATCCGACCGCGAGCGCATGTGGAAGTGTACGTCTGGTGTTTGCCTGCTCTAACGCGACCCGGCGATTGCCTATGTGCCTTATAACTTGCCTCAGGACAGCGTTCACAAAGCCGGCCTGCTTCCTGCCCGCGACGGCTTTGGTGTGCTCGACAGCCTCGTTGACTATTGCATACTCCTCAGTCTCGGGAGCATATATGAGTTCATAAACCCCAACACGAATGATGTTGAGCAGCGGGCTCGATATTCTCTGGACAGGCCGACCCGAAAATTTGGCAATCACCATATCGACAGCCCGCCGATTCCTCAAAGTCCCAAAGACCAGGTCGGTCGCTCGCTGCCTCTGGTCGGTTTTGTGCAGTAGCTTGCCCAGTACCGGGCCGGCATAATTCTTCTCCGGATCACATCGGTTCAACACCTGGATTGCGACAGCCCGCGCGGATTTAGGTTTTCGACCAGTCATACTTTATTTGTCTAACTTGCTGAACGAATCGCCGGGTTGGGTTTGTCGGCCGTTGGTGAAATCTTTGAAGTCCATGAGGGCCGAGCCGCTCGGTTTGATTCTTGTTATCTTCAGGGCATTCTCGCCGCAGATGACGTTAAGGTTTTCGTCGAGCGTGCCTGTGGGCAAACCGGCCGGGTTCGAGGTCTCGACCGATTCAGCCATTGCGATAGTTACTCGGACAGATTTGCCGGCCTTTTTCGAGACGTAGGTAGCCGAGGCGCCGGGCCAGGGCCAAAAGCCTCGTATCTTCCTCGCCAGGACCTCTGCCGGCTCGGCAAAGTCCAGGAAGCCATCGGCTTTCGTCAGCTTCGGTGCGAGCATCGCCCCGGCATGGTTTTGCTCGGCATAAACCGCGGTGCCGTCAGCGATCTGGTCTATCGTTTTCAGCAACAGCGGCGCTGCAATCTCCGCCAGCCTGTCGTGCAACTGGCCTGCCGTTTCGTCTGCTCGGATATCGGTTTGTGCCTGCGAGAGGATTTGGCCCGCGTCCATCTTTTCGGCTAATGCGATAATGCTTATGCCTGTAGTGGTTTCGCCGTTTATGATCGCCCAGTTTATGGGGGCGGCCCCACGGTATTTCGGGAGCAAAGAAGCGTGGACATTTATCGCGCTTTTGGGCGGCAGACTTGTCAGTTCACTGCCGATCTTCTGACCAAACGCGATAACCACAATCAAATCAGGCTCATGGCCAGCAATCTCCCGGATGTTCTCGGACGTGTTTACGTTGTTCATCTCAATAAACGGGACCGAATGCTCATCGGCCCAGCAGGCCACGGGTGTCGGGCGGGGCTCTCTGCCTCTGCCGGCCTGCTGAAGAGGCTGGGTCACGATGAACTTCAGACTGTGATCGGACCGGCTCAGAGCATCGAGGCATTCAAGCCCAAACCGGCCACTGCCGAGATATACAATGTTCATGGTCTTCAGTTTTTTCTTGATTTTGCCGAAACTTGTGTTATACTTTGTACGTAGTAAACTAAGATTACGATGAGAGGCTACCCAAAGGGTTTCGTCCCGCGGCAATGCCTCTCTTACTTTTTATAGCCTTATATTTGTCCGTCAGGTATCGTCTGAATCGCTTGTAATCCAGTACCCAGCCTTGATTCTTTACGGACATATGCAAATTCTGTCCATCGATGAACGCATAATTGTGCTGTTGGGATTTCAGTTTCTTTATCTCTCTGCTGTCTTTACCTGCCACTCTTGTTCATTTCTGTTTGTGCTGTTCCTGGAGTTTTTTGAGCTGTTTTCGATGCACGATCCTGGCGGTCTGGCCCATGCGGCTGACTATGGTCATTCCTTCAATGTGGTCGAATTCGTGCTGCAAAGCCCTTGCGTAAAGACCCTCGGCCCGGTCGGTAAACTCGTTGCCGTCCAGGTCGGTGGCGGTGACTTCGCATTCCTTGTACCTTCGGATCTTCGTATAGATGCCCGGCACGGACAAGCATCCTTCCTCCACCGATCCAAGCTCGCCGACAGGCGTGACGGTCGGATTCACATAAACCTTGACGTTGTCTCTGCCTCCATCGAACGATATTATGAAAAGGCGCAGGGATATCCCCGCCTGAGGAGCCGCCAGGCCGATGCCCTTGTTTTCGATCATAATGTCGATCATCTTGTCCACCAGCCGACGGATCTTGTCATCAATCTCTTCAACCGGCTGGGCCTTGCCGACCAAAACCTCGGACGGATAATGCGTAATTCGACATTTCTCAATATCTACCATTCTGCGTATCTCGTATCAACTCAGAACAAGCTGACTTGTCAATCCCACGGCTCATAGCTGACGGTTTGTTTCACAATCAACTCCAGTCGCCATCACTCATCAAACTCATCGCCGTTGAATGTGTTGCCGAGATAGGACTTTCTGACGAGTTCGTTACGGACTATCTCGGCGGGCGAGCCGGTTCCTATGACATTGCCGTGGTCGATTATGTAGGCCTTATCTACTACCTCAAGCGTTCTTTCGACATTATGGTCGGTAACGAGAATACTGACGCCGGAGGTAACGAGTCGGCGAATCTCATGCTGTAAATCCTGAACCGCAATAGGATCAACACCGCTGAAAGGCTCATCCAGAAGAATCAGGGAGGGATTGGTCACCATGGCACGGGCGATTTCGAGTTTTCTTCGCTCGCCGCCGGAAAGGAATCTCCCCTGACTGCGAGCGACCTCCGTCAGCGCAAAACGCTCAATGAGCATATCGGCCCGGCGGTTTCGCTCGGCCCTGGTGATGGACATCGTCTCCAGGATCGCATAGAGGTTATCGCGGACGCTCAATCGCTGAAAGATGCTCGGCTCCTGCGAAAGATATCCAATTCCCAGACGGGCGCGCTTGAACATGGGCAGTTTTGTGATATCCCGGCCCTCGAAGACGACCGAACCGCCGTTTGGAGAGACCATCCCCATAATCATCCTGAAGGATGTAGTCTTGCCCGCTCCATTACGACCCAGAAGCCCGACAATACTGCGCTGCTCGATCGTGATGGATACTCCGTTGACCACGATCCTGCCGGAGTAGCGTTTTTTCAACTCGCGAGTTTCAAGAAGAGTAATATCTTTGGCCATTACTGTCTCTCGTATTGTCTGCCGTATCGAGGCATTATAACAACGGCAGCCATCGGGGCAAACAAATAACAGCCTCTGTTGAAGTCTGAAGCCCGATGCGAGAAAAGCTGATAAATATTCTGGCTTTTCAGCCGCATTTCTGCTATTAAGTGGTCTCTTGCATTAGAAGAGCTGTTTTTGTTTAGCAAAGGGCGTGTATGTTTGCGGTCGTAAGCGATATACATTCGAATATTGAGGCCTTGAGTACGGTCCTGGCGGATATCGAGAAACGAGGCATAAAGACTATTTACTGCCTGGGCGACGTGGTCGGCTACGGGCCAAATCCCAAGGAATGTCTTGATCTGATCATCGATAAGACCAAGTGGTGCGTTCTGGGCAATCATGATTACGCCGTGTTCTACGAGCCGACAAATTTCAACTACGGGGCTGAGCAGGCGAGCTTCTGGAGCCGGGAAGTTCTGGAATCGGATGACGAAGAAAAACAGCGCAACAGGCGCTGGAGCTTCCTGGGCGAGCTTCCAATGCGGCGGACACTCAAGAGCAAACTCGGCAAAACCTCGGTCACGATAGATTTTGTTCATGCTTCGCCCAGAAGGCCTATCAACGAGTATATCTTTCCCGACGATGTTTACACCAACCCGCTGAAGGTTCGGATGCTGTTCGAGCGGATAAAACATATCTGCTTTGTCGGTCACACGCACATGCCCGGCGTGTTCCTCGACGAGCCGGATTTCTATCTGCCAGCCGAGCTTGGCAACGTTTATCCGATTATCGACAACGAGAAGGCTATCATTAATATCGGCTCTGTCGGCCAGCCAAGAGACAAGGACAACCGGGCAAGCTATGTCTTCGCTACTGAGAATGAAGTGCACTTTGTACGGCTCGAATACGATTTTGAGAGCACGATGAAGAAGATAAAGGCCATCGACCAATTGGACAACTTCCACGCAGAGCGACTGCAGAGTGGAAGATAGAATACGAGATACGAGATTATGAGAATCGCTTTAACCCTGGTCGTGATAGCTTTTGTTCTGTTCTGTGGCTGGCTTGTTGTCGCAACGGGCCTTTTCGACGAGTCATTGCAAAACGGACGGGGTTTTATCCTCCTCCAGCAAACAACGGCTACTGAAATGACAGAAGCCGTAAATGTGCCTGCACCGAAAAATGAACAATTACAGGCGGCTGAGACTGTTCGTTTGGGCGCCGATGATGCCCCACTTGCAAGTGTTGCGCTCGGCTCGGTGGACCCGAAGAGCGGCTTCAAGTACCGACTGGAGCTAAGCTCAAAGGGTGCGGCAATCAAAGAAGCTGTTTTCAGCGAATTCGATGACCGCGACCATAAAGACCCCCAACCTCTGGTGATTCTCTCACCTGTGGGCGGCGAGATTCTATCAATGGCAAACAAAGAGTTCGTCGTCTCTTTCAAGGGTCAGGAGTACGCGCCGTTGCCCATGGACAGATTACATTGGGAGAGCCTGGGCGTCGAGCGTGGATCCGATGATGGCTCCCAAACGGCCCGTTTCAAAGCGCTCGTCTCAGTTGAGGACACGGGAGAGCCTGTTTTCAGATTGACCAAGACCTACAGGGTCTTCCCGGACAGTTATCTTCTGGATTTCGACATTACCGTCGAAAATCTGTCGCCTGCCGAGCTAAAGACGCGTTTCAATTTGGCCGGACCGCTTGGACTCGGCAGAGAATCTTTCAGAGGCGACCAGAGAAAGATCGTCGCCGGTTTCAGAGATTCGAAGCAGCAGATTGTCAGCACAAGACTCAAAATGAAAACACTCGCCAAGGCAAAGAGCCTTGAAGACAGACGGCCGAAAAACCCGGGCGACAGGTTTCTCTGGATCGCCACGGTCAACAAATATTTTGCCGCAATAGTGGTGCCGCTTACGGACGGAGGCAAAGACTGGGTGGCGGACAAAACGGGCCGGTTTTACAATCCCGACCGAGATACCAAAGCCGACAGCGGCGATGAAACGTTAGGATTGGATTTGGCAATTGCCTCGAACACTCTGACCGCAACCGGTCAGGCCGGCAGTTCAAGAACGTACAACTTCCAGATGTATCTCGGACCCAAGGACAAGAGCCTGTTCGATAAGAACGAGTTATATCGAACGCTCGGTTTTGCCCAAACGATAGACTTCATGATTTGCTGTTGCCCGGCGTGGATTATAAAACCGCTGGCGTTTGGGATACTGGCGATAATGAAATGGATGTACGGCTTTATCCACAATTACGGCGTCGTCATCATCATATTGGTCTTTCTCATGCGACTTTGCATGCATCCTATTACCAAGAAGAGCCAGGTCTCGATGAGCAAGATGAGCCAGTTGGCGCCGAAGGCAGAGGAGATAAAGAAGAAATACGCCAACAACAAGGCCGAAATGAACAAGCAAATGATGGCGCTTTACAGAGAGCAGGGCGCCTCGCCGATTATGGGATTTCTGCCGATGATGGTGCAGATGCCCATTTGGATCGCGTTGTGGAGCGCGGTGTATGCCAGTATTGATTTGCGGGGCGCTGCGTTCCTGCCGTTTTGGATTACCGACCTTTCAGTCCCGGATGCCCTGCACCGATTTGGCTCACCGTTAGTTGTGCCTTTGCTGGGCACGAAGATCGAATCGGTGAATCTACTGCCGTTATTGATGGGTGTGGCATTCTATCTCCAGCAGAAATTGATGCCGGCCCAGGCAAACGCCTCCACGAATCCCCAAATGGCCCAGCAGCAGAAAATGATGAAGATCATGCTGCCGTTGATGTTTCCGCTGATGCTGTACAAAGGTCCGGCGGGTGTGAATCTGTACATTATGGCGAGCACGTTTGCCGGCGTCTTCGAGCAGCACGTCATTCGCAAACACATCCGGGAGAAAGAACAGGCCGAATCGGAGGGTATGGTTGCCGCAACGAGCAAGACCGGCGGGAAGGTCAAAAAGAAGAAACCCAAGCCGTTCTACAAGACATAGCGTTCGGCGTTTAGCGGATGGCGTATAAACTAAACGCTAAACGCTGTCCGCTATACGCTATAAAATGTACGAGCTAACCGACACCATCGTAGCTGTCAGTTCTCCGACCTCAGATAAACGGGTGATCGTTCGCATAACCGGCCCGGACATATTCGAGATTTGTAAGCAAATTTGTAGGGTGGGCTTTAGCCCACCGATCGAATCGCCGATGCCTCACGGTGGGGGCAATACCGTAAGGCATCCCCCAGGGAGCCCCACCCTACATTCCGGTTCTTTAGCTCTTGACGATGAGCTTGAAATCGACGCACAACTGTACTTGTTCTTTGCTCCACATTCCTACACAGGCGATGACGTCGCAGAGATTCACATCCATACAAATCGCTCAGTTACCGAGGCTTTGATGGCGAATCTGCTGAAAAGCGGCCTCAGATTGGCCGGCCCGGGCGAATTCACGGCAAGGGCCTTTCTGAATGGCAAAATCGATTTGGCCCAGGCAGAGGCTGTGAACGAGATCATTGTCAGCTCCAATGAATATCAACTTGCCGCCGCCGAGAAATTGTTGCAGGGGCGATTAGCCGAAACTACGGCAGAGCTGCGTGACAACCTGATGGATTGCCTTAGCCTGATCGAAGCAGGTTTGGACTTCAGCGGCGAGGATATCGAATTCATAGCCCGCCATGACGCGGCCAATAGACTTTCTGTAATCAAGGACCGGCTCGAGCGGTTGCTTTCGGGCAGCATCAGTTGTGAATCGCTGATTGATTTGCCGGCGGTGGGAATCGCCGGCGCCCCCAATGCCGGAAAAAGCAGTCTGCTCAACAGGCTGCTCGGTAAAGAAAGGAGCATCGTCTCGCCGAAACGCAAGACCACCAGAGATGTCCTGACCGGCGTTTGCACATTGGAACATTGCAGATGTGTGCTGTTCGATTGCGCCGGCTTAGTGACCGGCGCCGACAACATCCTTGATGAATTGGCCCAGCAGGCGGGAATCGAAGCTCTCCGAAACAGTGATGTGGTAATATTCTGTGTCGATGTGTCAAAAACCGAGTGGGCTGCGGATGCCGAAATCCGAAAGCTTATGGAGCCGAAAGTTCTTGTGCCGGTTGCAACAAAGTGCGATTTACTCAGCGAAGAAGTTCTGTCAGATCGCCTTGCCAGGCTGAATGAATTGTTTGGCGCAGAGTTCTTGCCCATCTCTTCGGAAAGCGGCACCGGAGTAGAATCGCTGCAGGACGCAATCGACAGAGGACTGATTGAAAAACCTGACGTTCACCGCGCGAGCCTGGTGGCTCTTACCGCCCGGCACAAAAAGGCTGTCACTGAGGCAATAGATCACGTGACCGGAGCCATCGAGGAATTGAAAGCAGGCAACGAAGAAGTTGCCGCGATGATGATGCGAGCTGCTCATCAGGCCGTTTCAGACATCGACTCGTCTGCCGGAGGATCGGCACCGGTTGACGAGCAGATATTGGAGCAGATTTTCAGCAGGTTCTGCATAGGGAAATAGAACTTGAAACGACAGTGATAAGACAAACAAATGGATAGCAGAGAAAGTGAGGGAATTATGAATCGACACAGATTAGGCATCGCTGTCGCTTGTTTGAGCCTGACGCTCGGCGCTGCGGCGTCAGCAGTTGAGGGCCTGCGTGTTTTGCCTGAAACTATCGACGGCGTCAAGCCGGGCGATATGATGGGGCATTACCTGCGGCGGCTGGCCCGGGACCGGTTCGACAAGTGGCAAGTCCAATACGAGCAGCGAAAATCGCCGGAACAGATAGTTGAATATCAAAAGCATCTGCGTGAGAAATTCATTGAAGCAATCGGCGGTCTGCCCGAGCGTACGCCGTTGAATCCCCAGATAACAGGTGTGGTTCGCCGCGACGGCTATACAGTTGAGAAGGTCATCTTCGAGAGCCAGCCGAAGCACTACGTGACCGGTGCGCTATTCGTGCCTGATCCGAGCCGCTTCAAGCCGCCTTACCCGGCCGTGCTCGAACCGGTCGGCCATTCGTTCACTGCCAAGGCGCGCGAGATATACCAGACCGTCGGGGCTCTTCTGGCGCTCAACGGAATGGTGGCATTTGTCTTCGATCCCATAGACCAGGGTGAGCGAGGGCAGATGCTCTCGCAATGGCCTTCGGTCTCAGGCACCAAAGCTCACACTATGGTCGGGGTCGGGAGTATGCTGCTCGGCCGAAATACGGCACGATTCGAGATATGGGATGGAATGCGAGCTATCGATTATCTCCAGTCGCGCGGCGAAGTGGACGCGGATCGCATAGGCTGCGCAGGCCTTAGCGGCGGGGGAACGCAGACATCGTACCTGATGGCGCTGGATGAGCGCATCGCAGTTGCCGCCCCCGCCTGTTATCTGACCAGCTTCGAGCGGCTCTTAGCCACGATTGGCCCCCAGGACGCCGAACAGAATATCTACGGGCAACTTGCCTTCGGCATGGGACACGCCGACTACCTGATGATGCGCGCCCCCAAACCAACGCTAATCTGTGCCGCAACAAGTGACTTTTTCGACATCTCCGGCACGTGGACCTCATTCCGGTATGCCAAACGTTTGTATAGCCGAATGGGATTCGCTGAGCGCATTGATTTGATCGAACACGACGGCCAGCACAACTATCACAAGCCCCTGCGCGAGGCCACGACGCGATGGATGATGCGCTGGCTGCTGGGCAAAGATGAACCGATCACAGAACCTGCCATCGAGATGCTCAGTGAAAAGGAAATTCAGTGCACGCCGGACGGTCAGGTGATGTTGTTAGAAGGCGCGCGCTCGACTTACGACTTGAATCGGGACTTTGAGAAAGAACTGGCCAAACGCCGCAAAAAGCTGTGGGCAACGAGAGACCACGCGCAACTGCTGAGCCGGGTACGTGAGATCACCGGCATACGCAAGCTCACGGAGCTGCCTGAGCCAAAAGTAGTTAAACTCGGCGCCGTTAAGCGAGACGGCTATCGTATCCGGAAGGTGAGATTGACGCCGGAGGATGGCATCCATTTGCCGGCGTTGATGTTCAATGCAGATGGACAGACACCGTCTGAGGGAGCGGTCTTGTATGTTCACGAAAAGGGCAAAGACGCAGATGCTGCGCCGGGCGGGCCAATCGAGAAGCTGGTGAAGGCCGGCAAGCGAGTGCTGGCTATAGACCTTCGCGGCACAGGAGAAACAGGACAGACTGCGCAGAGGAAGTTTACCGGCGTAACCGGATCGGACTGGAAGGATGTCTTCACGGCCTACCTACTTGGGCGCTCCTATGTCGGGATGCGAGCGGAAGATGTGCTGGTGTGCGCGCGTTTCCTAAGACAAGAGCAAACAGGGCCGGTGGAATTGATCGCCGTGGGAAATGTTGGCGTGCCCGCGCTCCACGCCGCGGCACTCGAACCGGATCTCTTCGCCTCGGTGAAACTGATGCGTTCACTGACTTCATGGGCGAACTTGATAGAGTTGGGCCGCTCTGTCAATCAACAGGTCAGCGCCGTTCACGGAGCATTGACCACGTATGACCTTCCCGACCTGGCCGGGACTCTGGGCGGCAAGCTAACTGTCGAAGAACCGCTGGACGCTTTGGGCAAGCCTGCTGCGGCCGATTGAGAAAGCCCGGAGGAGATTTCCTATTTTGGCAAATTAGCCGGGGCTCCTGCGCCACGCTCCAGAATCTTTGGCCTTCACTTCGGCTTTCTTGCACTTGCTATTTTCCATACCGCCCGTCCGGGAGCGGATGGAGGATTCAAGAACTGTTAGCATACGAGTTCTTGTTGTCTTGGGTCTCCGTCAGCTATCTTTGACCTCGAATTCGGCGTCGATTACGTCATCGGGCTGCTTTCTCTTGGTTTCATCCTGGGGCGGCGGCGGTGCCTGCTCACCCTGACCGGCCTCAGCCGAAGCGGCCTGCTTCTTGGCGGCCTCTTCATAAAGCACCTTGCCCAATTCCTGGCCGGCGGTTCCGAGATTTTCAATAGCCTTCTTTATCGCGTCGGCGTCCTCGCCTTTGATCGCTTCTTTAAGATTGTTGACCGCGCTTTCGATATTGCCGCGTGTCTCGGTAGAGACCTTTTCACCATGCTCTTTGAGCGTCTTTTCCGTCGAGTAGATCAACTGGTCCGCCTGGTTCTTGAGGTCAACTACCTCTCTTTTCTTCTTGTCTTCCTCAGCGTGAGATTCGGCATCCTTGCTCATCTTCTCGACTTCCGTTTCACTCAGTCCCGAACTGGATTTGATCTCGATGGACTGCTGCTTGCCGGTGCCGAGGTCCTTGGCCGAGACGTTCAGAATGCCGTTGGCGTCGATATCAAATGCTACTTCAATCTGAGGGACGCCCCGCGGCGCCGGCGGCAGGTCAGCAAGCTGGAACCTGCCGAGCGTGCGGTTGTCTCTGGCGAACTCACGCTCACCCTGCAAGACATGGATGTCAACGGTCGTCTGGCTATCGGCGGCGGTCGAGAAAATCTCTTTCTTGCTGGTCGGAATCGTGGTGTTGCGCTCAATTAATCTTGTCAGAACCCCGCCCAAAGTCTCAACGCCCAACGAAAGCGGCGTAACGTCCAGGAGTAGAATATCCTTAACGCCCGCGTCACCGGCCAATACCGCACCCTGAATGGCGGCGCCGACTGCAACGACCTCATCGGGATTGATGCTCTTGTTAGGCTCCTTGCCGAAGATGTCTTTGACAATCTCCTGGACCTTCGGAATCCTCGTCGAGCCGCCGACGAGCAATGTCTCCGCGACATCGCCGGCAGCTAACTTCGCGTCAGCCAGCGCCTTTCGGCAGGGATCCTTCAGCCTCTCCAGAATGGGCTCGACCAGCGACTCGAACTTGCTGCGGCTGATGGTAATTTGCAGGTGCTTGGGCCCTGAAGAGTCGGCAGTAATAAACGGCAGGTTGACCGTGCTCTCAAGCTGCGAGCTAAGCTCGCACTTGGCCTTCTCGGCGGCTTCTTTGAGCCTTTGATGCGCCATCGGATCGTCTCGCAGGTCGATGCCTTCGGTCTTTTTGAACTCATCAGCCAGGAAATTTATCAGGACGGCGTCAAGATCGTCGCCGCCCAGGTGCGTATCGCCGTTGGTGCTGAGAACCTCAAAGACGTTGTCGCCGATATCGAGGATCGAAACGTCAAATGTTCCGCCGCCGAAGTCAAAAACAGCGACCTTTTCGTTCTTCTTCCGCTCCAGCCCGTAGGCAAGTGCGGCAGCGGTAGGTTCGTTTATGATCCGCTCGACTTCAAGCCCGGCTATCTTGCCGGCGTCCTTGGTTGCCTGACGCTGAGAATCGTTGAAGTAGGCCGGTACGGTAATGACAGCGCTTGTGACTGTCTCACCCAGGTAATCCTCGGCGGTCTTTTTGAGGTCCTGCAGAATCATTGCCGAAACCTCAGGCGGAGTATATTCCTTGCCTCGAACATCGACCTTTACCAGCTCATCCGAAGCCCCGGTTATTTTATAAGGCACAATCTTCTCTTCCGACGAGACTTCATTGTGACGCCGGCCCATAAAACGCTTTATGGAAAATACTGTGTTTTCCGGATTTGTGACCTGCTGGTGGCGTGCAATTTGCCCGACAAGTCTTTCACCCTTATCTGTAAAGCCGACCACCGAAGGGGTCAGCCGGGAGCCGGATGAATTTATCAGGACCTTCGGTGCCGAGCCTTCCATCACGGCTACCACAGAGTTTGTCGTTCCCAGGTCTATTCCAATGATCTTAGCCATAGTTATGTTCCTTTCGCTATAGTTACATCTCTCATGCCCCTAAATGTGCAAAAAGCGTGCCAGGCATCTACTCGCCTTGATTTGAACGACCTAAGCTGTTTTATCAAAAGAAGTTAAGTTTTTTTCGGCTGCCCTACTTGAATTTACTAATACCAATTTTCGTGCCATTTTGGCAGATTCACCCCGCCTCGGCCACGTCTGGTGCGGTTTGTCTCTAAATTGGCTTCGATTGGCTTTGTTTCCTTGACCCCTCAAATTGGGGCTTTCTCTCATATTCCCTTTTGGCACAAGCGTTTATCTCCATTCGACCACGTGGAGAATTGGCTTTGTTTTGCACATAAGCTTCTGTGAGGCGGGCCTGATGCAGTATAGCCCCCCTTTGAGCGACGAGAGGCTTGCGCTGTTATGCGGAAATCATATAAACATTGTTGTCGTGTCCCCAATGCAGTGACCAATTGGATATCAGTGCCTAATTCATATAGGCTGTGACGTAGTCATTGTGATTTAACTCAGGCAAATAGTTTGAAAGGGACAAGAGCATGAGATGTCAAATTGATCTCAAGAGTCTGCTAATTGGTATTCTACTTGCAGTATGTATTTTTATGGCCATGGGAGCCTCGAAGTCCTCTTTTCCTCATCATTTTGGGCGTTATCAACTGATGGGCGTAGACCACGAAGCTCGCACTTATGTTATTGACAGCCATATTGGTCGAGTCTGGCGAGAAACGCACACAAAGAGCAGCTTCACTGAAATGGAAACCAGCACAATAGCCTCTGCTGAAAACAATAGATGACAAGCCAGTCTGTAGGGTGGGCAGGTTTCCTGCCCACGCGGTTAGACTACCGGCTGAGGTCAATATTATTAGGTTCTTCCCATCTGCCTGTTTGCATGATTTCATCTATTCTCTTGTCATATTCCGGGATAAGATCGTATTTATAATCGTAATATTCTAAGCCGGGAATAAGCTCTCTGTTACCATATCTGAAATGACGGCTCGGCCTACCGAAACCTTCCGGGTATAATGTCCCCTAAGAAAATGGACGATTTCGATTGTCGAAGAGTTGAGATTGCCGCAGTCGCTACGCTCCTTCGCAATGACATACGCGCATACTTTCACAGTCGTGGACAATTCAATGAATGGTTTATGGGATTGAGCTTAGCTTTCCTGCGGGTTGTCCTGGTTTAGGGCTGAGCGGATGATTTTTGCTCTAAGGGCGTCTCTGTGGGTGGGATCAAGGGATTTTCCGTAGTTCAATTGCAGGTGAGCGGGCAAGGTGAGCATGAACAGGCGATTTATTTTTGCGATGGAAAGCTCGGATGCCTTGTCTGCGTCGTCGCCGCCGCCGCAGAGTGCCCGGAGTTTTTCAATCGCGGGCGTCGAAGCCCCCATGTGCCGCTGCATGTTGATGCCCAGTCGCAGGTGGCTTAGCAGGAACAGCGCCTCCTGGGAACTTATTAAATGGGCATTTTGCAGCAGCGCCATCGCACGGGAGATCTTGTCGTCGAGGACGTCGGATTGGTTAGAGAGAAGTTGGGACCTGGCGGCATTCTCGTATTCGACTATTTCGGGGATGACACTGTTTTCAAATTGCGAGACGATGTCGGCGTCCGATACGCCGAGCGTGACCTGGTTGGACAGTTGGTAGAGGTCGCTGGCCGCCTCGGTTCCTTCGCCGAAGAGTCCCCGTACGGCAAGGTTCATATCCTTGGCCGCGTTAAAGAACTTCTCGATCTGGCCTGTCATCTTCAGGGCAGGCAGATGCAGCATTACCGAGACCCTGATTCCGGTGCCCAGATTAGTCGGGCAGGCGGTCAGATATCCGTAACGAGGACTAAACGCGTAATCGACTTTCTGCTCGATCATATCGTCGATGCGGTTAATCTGCTCGGCGCACCGGGACAACTGGCAGCCGGCTTTTAGCACCTGGATTCGCAGATGGTCCTCTTCGTTAATCATGGCCGTGAAGAATTCCCGCTCTGCTATAACGACGCCGCGCGGGCCTTTGCCGAAAGCATGATGCCGGCTGATCAGGTGCCGTTCCACGAGGAAATGTTTGTTTAGCGTGGGGGCATCCTCGACGCTGACATAGAAGACTTTGTCGCCGAGATCGAGCGACATTATGACATCTCTGAGTTTCTTGAGTATTTCGTTCTTCTCGGCGGTCGAGCAGCGATTCAGGAATTTGTAGCCTGCCAGATTCCTGGCCAGACGGATCCGCGAGGACATTATAATGTCACCTAACGGTCCGGAGCCGTTAAACCACTCGTTTATATCATTGCTTATGTCTGTCAGTTTCATGTTCTGCAATGCGAGTAAGATACAGGTTTCTTAATTTTCGCTTTGTTCTATTTCGTCCCGCAATTTGGCGGCCAGCTCGTAGTCTTCATTTCGCACGGCCGCCTCCAATCGCTGACGCAGGTTCAACAGTTCCATCTGCCGTTTCGTGTCCAGCGGCATCTTCGAAGGGACCTTGCCGCAGTGAGTCGTCCTGCCGTCGTGGGCTTTCTCGATAAGCGGGTGCAGCAGCTTCTCAAAAATCTCATAATCGCCCGGACAGCCCAATGCACCTTCCTTTTGGAATTGAGCCACCGTAAAACCGCAATTCGGACAGACAAGCTCCTGCTCGGCAGGGGCGGAAAGCTCATCGTCCGTCGGCTGGACGGCAAGCAAATTGCTGAGCAGCTCATTTATAGGGATGTGGCTCTTGACAGCAATATCCTGCTCGGCGGCACAATGCTCACAGATGTGCATTTCGGTGCGAACGCCGTCGTTGATTTCAGTCAGGTGAATCGTCGCATCATTCTTTGTGCAAATCTGACATTGCATAGTTAGCTCAACTCTCGATTTTATGCTTCCACGAACAGCGCTATTGCAAACGCCCATCTCCGACAGATCAGGTTCGGTCTTCCTTAATTATACCAAAGAAAGCCCGCCCTGCAACAAGTCTCAGAAAAGTAACGCTGAAACTCCTCTTAAATAATCGACAATTTTTCAGACCGGCTACAGGCAGAATAGTTTATTCGGCGAATTTTGCCGAACAACCCGGCTCTTCGACAACCTTGATACTTTGCAGCTCCACCCCTTCGGGCAAGTCGGTCTGGAGTTTCCCATATATGTATTTGGCTACGTTCTCGGCTGACGGGTTGTTCTGCCGAAAATGGCTGATTTCGTCCAGCGCCTTGTTGTTAAACTCGGCCGTGGCTTTGTCAACCATAGCTTTAAGTGTCTGGAAGTCCATCACAACTCCCATATTATCAAGCCTGTCACTGCTAACAGCGGCGGTAACGAGCCAGTCATGGTTGTGAACCGGTTCTCTCGAACCGTCCGGCAAGATCAACTGGTGCGACGCCCGAAAATGTGTTTCGACACTGATCGTAAACATGCCTCGTCGCCTGCCGTCAGCGCCCCGAGTCGGGAGGCACGGATTTCTGTTTCAAACGCTCGTGAATATTTTTCGGAATCAAATTCGACAGATCACCACCCAATGAAGCGACCTCGCGAATCAAGGTCGAGCTGGTGAAGCCAAATTGTTCGCTGGTCATAATAAAGACCGTTTCTATCCCGGCTACAGCCCGGTTGGTCATGGCAAGCTGGAACTCGTATTGTACGTCGGTAAGGCTTCGCAGACCGCGCAGGATGACATCCGCCTTCTTTTCGGCGGCATATTTAACCGTCAACCCCTCGAAACTTTCCACCAAGACGCCCGGCATGTTCTTCTCTTCGAGTAGCTCCGCGATCATCTCCACTCGCTCTTCGGGCGAGAAGAGCTGGTTCTTGACCGGACTTCGTCCGACGGCAACAACAAGCTCGTCAAAGAGTTTTATGCCGCGTTCAATAACATCCAGATGCCCGTTTGTAAGCGGATCAAACGAGCCTGGAAAAATCGCTCGGACATGTTTGTCTGTCATCAGCATACCTTTCTTGCTAAAGAAATCGGATTGACATTATAGGGAATCAGCCCGATTCAATCAAGAATTTGTGCGGAAGCACTGTTTTCGGCCCGCCTTTAACGTGGAAGGACGCTGTGGCAGAGCAACATAAACCGCGATAGCTTTGGTATGAATAGCCGTCATCCGCTTGCAACCTGCTTGAGAGCGTTTTCGATCCGGGCGATTAGTTCAGGGCTTTCCGGTTCGGTCTTGGAGCCGTACCTGCCGAACCGTCCCTTGATTCACAGGAAAAACCGGCGACAACTGCAAAAATCAGAATTGCCGTCTCGATTTTATTTCTCATGGTGTCTGCCCTCGAAACAATTTGGTTTTCAGATATTTTCTCTTCCCTTAAACAGCCTGAACTCTTACGTCGAAGTCGCCGGAGTGTTCATTGAACTCAAGATATGTTACTCTGCACCCAGGCTTTTTAATATTTTTATGGCCAGAGGTTCCTTGATTTCGGTGTGGCGGGGTATGGCTTCTATAACTCCTGTTTTTGGATTTATCCAGAGTGAGTGTGACGAGCCTTCTCTTTTCAAAAGGCAGCCGGCAATCCTAAGCCTTTTTTCCAGTTGTCTTCTTTTCATTAGATCGCGATTGTTTCCTGAATTGCATCATCGGGTAAGCCGCGTCGAATATCTTCCAGTCGATCTTCCAGTATAAGAATTATCGCCTTCTTGAGGCTTTCTTTTGCTTGTTCGATTGTTTCTCCCTGGCCGTTTGCTCCCGGAATCTCCGGACATATTGCCCAATAGCCTCCTTCCGGAGCACTTTCGATGACAGCCGTAAACTCACCTTTCATAATATGTCCTTTCTGTTCGCCAAGTGCCGAGCATGTCAAGGCGTTTTGATATCCTGCTCCTATTACCCCTGTTTTGCTGTAATAAGAGTATCAAAAGACAGGGTGAATGTCAATAATCTGTCCAAACTGACCATTTCAAAGCCAATTGTTTAGCCACAGGATATGTGCTGGAGTTGGCAAATGGACAGAATGACATTTTTTTACTTCAGCCACTGGTCGAGCCAGGCTATTACTGTCTCGTGCCAGAGGATGGAATTTGCGGGTTTTTGCACCCAGTGGTTTTCGTCGGGGAAATAGAGCAGTTTGCTGGGAATCCCCCTGCGCTGGAGGGCATTGAATGTCGCCAGGCCCTGAGTATCGACCACCCTAAAATCCAGCGCCCCGTGGATAACGAGCATCGGCGTCTTCCAGTTCTTGACAAAGTTTACCGGGTTGTGCTTCTCGTAGTTCTCGGGATGATCCCAGGGCGTGCCGAGGTGGTCCCACTCGGGAAACCATAGCTCTTCGGTGTCGAAATATGCCATCCGCTCACAAATGTTGCCGTCGTGATTGGCCATGCAGCGAAAACGATCAGGCCAGTTGCCTGCGATCCAGTTAACCATGTAGCCGCCGAAAGAAGCTCCTAAGGCCCCTACTCTATCGCCGTCCATCCAGGGGTAGTGTTTCAGGGCGGCTACCAGACCTTTCTGTAAATCTTCAAGAGGTTTGCCGCCCCAATCGCCCCTGATCGAATCGCAGAAGGCCTGGCCGTATCCGGTTGAGCCGTGGAAATCGACCATGACCGCGGCGTAACCCGCCCCGGCATAGGCCTGTGGATTCCAGCGATAATGGAAACTGTTGCCGAAAGAGCCTTGTGGGCCGCCGTGAATTAGAAAAGCCACGGGATATTTCCTGCCCGGATCAAAATCGACAGGTTTGACGATGTAGCAATAGACAGTTTCATCGTTCCACCCGGCGAACGTGAACTGCTCGTAGTCGCCCATGCGAGCGGCGGCTATTTTCTCCGAGTTGATATCGGTGATTCTCCGGACATCGCCGCCATCCGATTTGACCGAATAGAGTTCTACGGGACTGCGCAAATCATTCAATCCGTAAATAATCCTTTCCCCCGCGATGCCGGGTGAACTGACGCTGCCTTCTTTTACGATTGTCCTAACTGCGCCATTGTCCGCGTTGACAGCGAATAGCGATCTCTGACCGGTGTTTGTCGCCGTTGCATAGATGGTCTTTCCGTCCGCTGAGAAGCAAAGCGAAGATGGGCTGCGGTCCCAATTCTCCGTAAGAACACGCTCTTTGCCACCTGGCCAGCGTCGCAGGACAATCCGGAGTCGGTCGGATTCATAACCGGGTTTCGCCATAGCCAGATAGGCCAAGGTTTTGCCATCAGGTGAGAAAACCGGATTCGTGTCCCAGGCTTTGTTCTTCTCGGTCAGACACTTCGGCTGCCCCGACCCGTCAACGGGCGCCAGGTAAAGATCGAAATCCGTTGACCAGGCTTCCTCGGTGCCCACATCGCGGGCGGAGAAAATGATGCCCTTGCCGTCCGGCGTGAATGTGATTTCCTCGGGGCCTCCGAATGGTTTGGAGGGGGTATCGGCGTCCATTTCGCCCATTACGTCCACCGCATCGCCTCCATCGGCGGGCATTACAAACAGGTGCGAACGCCGGCCATCTTTCCATGTATCCCAGTGCCGCACGAATATTTGCTCATAGATGCGACCGCTTGCTTTTCTTTTCTCGATATTGTCGAGTCTGTCCTTTGTTTCTGCCGGCGTGCCGCCGTCCGGGAATATCTCCATCGTAAAAGCTATCCGCCCTCCGGCAGGCGAAACGACCAGATTTCCAACGTCAAGAGGCTCATCGGTAACCTGCACAGCTTCCCCACCGTCTATCCGGATGCGCCAAACCTGTGAAGAATCCGAGCGAGTGGATATAAACCAGATCGATTTGCCGTCCGGCGACCAGCGGGGATTGAAGTCCCCTGCCGGATGGGACGTCAAACGGCGAAGACCGGTCCCATCGGCGCCGACAAGCCACAGGTCGGCCCGCCCCTTGTTTGCTTCGAGATCGGTTATTCGCCGCGTGAAAACAATCCAGTTGCCGTCCGGCGAAATTTGCGGGTCGGAAAGTCGATCCATCGCCAGCATATCGTGCACTGAAAACGGATGAGTCCGGCCGAAAGAGGTCGCAACACCGGAACCGGCAACCACAAACAACAGACCACACAAAAACAGACGCCACAAACGCATGATTCTCTCCTAACGCGGCATAGCCGAAATCAAATAGATTCAAACGTACATATACAAGTCTAAAAAGCAAAAAACAGGCTGCCTCAGACAGAGTCGTTATCTTTGGCAGGTCGGTTTTCTTCTTTGGTCAGCGTAACTGGAATATCGAGCCAGAACTTTGAGCCTTCGTTTCGCCCCTCCGGCGGACTTTCCAGGCCAATACTGCCGGCGAGCATGGCCGCTAATTCGGTGCTGATAGTAAGCCCAAGTCCGCTGCCTGTCGATTCGCGGGTAATTGAACCGTCGGCCTGACGGAATTTCTCGAATACTTTTTTCCTGTCTGACTCGGCAACGCCACAGCCGGTATCGGTCACGGCAATCCGAATCATGCGCGACTCAGGCCCCGCACCCTGGGTTCCAGGTGACGGAAACTGTGCTTGAATCTCGATTCTTCCTCGCGAGGGGGTAAACTTCACTGCATTGCTCAGAAAGTTATATAGTATCTGCCGGACCTTGCCGACATCGGTTACAAGCGGCGGCAAATCAGAATCGAAAAGCAGCTCGACCTTGATTTTCTTTTTCTTCGCCAGCAGTGAAAACTCAAACCGGAGAGCTTCGAGCAGATCGGCCACTGAGATTTGCTCTATATGCAGCTCCATCTTTCCGGCTTGCGTTTTAGCCAGGTCCAGCAGGTCGTTAATCATATTCAGCAGGCTGTTTCCACTGGTGATAATGTTCTCGGCGTACCTTCGCGCCTTGTCCTTCTTTAGCAGAAGGGGCTTTTCCCGCAAGACCTGGGCGAAACCCAAAATTGCATTCAACGGCGTCCTGAACTCGTGCGATATGTTGGCTAAGAATTCGCCCTTTACCTGATTCGCTTTGAACAGCTCGATGTTTCGTCCCGAAAGCTCAGCTATCTTGGCGTCGAGCTGCTTATTCGCCTGTCGGAGCTTCTCCTGCATCGCCTGTAGCGTATCGAGCATGTGATTAAACGCCTTGGCCAGCTTTTCGTATTCGTCCCGGGTGGCAATCGCACTTCTTATTTCGAGGTTTCCCTCGGCAACGTTGTTCGCAAGCGCCCGCAGTTGCCGGATCGGTCGCAGGATCAGACGCTGTGTTATCATATAGAAGGTGACAATTGCACCGCTTCCGCCGATCAGGCCGGCCACGAGGATCCAAAGCCGATTCATAAAAACCGTATTGCTCATTTCGCCAACAAGGTCTCGGGACGGGATAAGCACCGCACCGATGGGCTTATTCAGGACAAAAGGGCTTGCGGTACCCTGCGGATTGTGACAGTTTACACAGTGGTCGGTCGCCCTAAAGATTCGTACGTAACTCCTCTGTGAACGGCCTTCTCTTTTCTCCCGGCACACGTCATCGTCCCTGTCCTGGTCGTCTTTGAGAGCTTCGATCTTGTCTGCGACTTCCTCGCCCAACTCCGGCACGCTGTTTACATCCTCTTCTGTGAAACGAATCCAAAGTATCTCAGTATCGTTTGGATCTCGCTCCTGCCCGGCACCGTCCAGCACAGGCGGATCCTGCCTTGAGCCTTCCATCTTAAAGTGTCGCTCGAACAGCACTTTTGATCTCGACCGTCCGGCATCGAGCAGGTCCTTTGTGGTGAGTTTTCCCATCCAGATATAGGGGATCGAAAGCGCCAGCGCCAGCACAAGTATCACCGCCGCCCCAAAGGTGGTCTGCACTTTTCTCGCCAGCGATAAGGGCCAGAAGCGAGAGACCTTCAGGAGCTTTTGCCAAATGTGACGTAGATCGATCCGCATAAAATCAGAACTTGCTGCCGACTATCACTTTTGCTCATCAGTTTCCTGCTCGATTACGTGTGAGTGTCTCTGCATTCGCAGGTTAAGCTCGTCAAGCTGCCTGGCGTCCACCTCGCTCGGCGCATCTGTCAAAAGGCACTGGCCCCGCTGCGTCTTCGGAAAAGCGATGACATCCCGGATATTTTCCGTACCGGCCAGCAGCATTACGATCCTGTCGAGACCGAAGGCTATCCCTCCGTGCGGTGGAGCACCATATTCCAAGGCCTTCAAGAAGAAGCCGAACCGCTGCTTAGCCTGCTCTCGTGAAATATTGAGCAGGTCGAACACTTTCTGCTGAACTTTCGGATCGTGGATACGGACACTACCCCCGCCAATTTCGGAGCCGTTGACGACGATGTCGTACGCCTGCGAGCAGATGTTGCCGGGATCGGTCTCGAGCTTGTCCAAATCCTCTTCGGTGGGAGAGGTGAAGGGGTGGTGCAGTGAATCATAGCGCCCCTGCTCGGCGTTCCACTCGAACAGCGGAAAGTCCATGATCCACACGAATTCAAAGCTTGCCGGGTCGTAAAGCTCCAAATCACGGGCAAGTTTGCACCGCAGCGGCGCCAGGGCCTTGTTGGCGGCGCCTTCACTGTCGGCAACGAACAACAGCAAATCGCCATCCTTTGCCTCGAAGCGTTCGATCAACTGCCGCTGCAAATCCTCACTAAAGAACTTGGCAAAACCGCCGAGCAATGAGATCTTACCATCTTCGGATTTGACCTTGGACCAGGCCAATCCTTTGGCGCCGTAGTCGCCCACAAAACTGGTTAGCGTTTTCTCGATATCGCTTCTGGAATACTTCTCACCGCCGGCAGCACACAGGCCCTTGACGACCCCGCCCTTTTCAATTGTGGAAGTGAAGACCTTGAACGTGCTTTGTTTGGCTAAGTCGCAAATGTCTTTTAGCTTCATGTCGAAACGCAGGTCCGGCCTGTCGGTTCCGTAATCAGCCATCGATTCTTTGTAAGACATTCGCCGTATCGGCAGCGCCACGTCGATATCCAGTATGCGCTTCCATATTTGTGCGACCATGTTTGAATGAACGTCAATGACATCGTTGCTATCGACGAAGCTCATCTCGACGTCGATTTGCGTAAACTCCGCCTGCCTGTCGGCGCGCGGGTCTTCATCACGGAAGCATCGCACGATCTGGAAATACTTGTCGACACCGCTGACCATTAGAATCTGCTTGAAGAGCTGCGGCGATTGCGGCAGCGCATAAAAGCAGTTCTTAGTCAGTCGACTGGGCACGAGAAAATCCCTCGCACCTTCCGGCGTACTCTTGGCCAACATCGGCGTCTCAATCTCCCAGAAGCCCAACCGGTCGAAATAATCCCGCACAAGCGTCGTGACCCGATGACGTGTGCGCAGCTTGTTCTGCATTTCGGGCCGACGAAGATCGATATACCGATTGACAAGTCTCAGCTCTTCGCCCGTTTTATCGGCGCTGTCGATTTCAAACGGCGGCGTCTTCGCAACATTCAGAATTTCCAAGTGCTCCACGGCAATCTCGATTTCGCCGGTCGCCAACTTTGGATTCTCCATGCCCTCACTTCTCGGTTGAACAACGCCTTCAGCCGCCATCACCCATTCGCAGCGGGCCGTCCTGGCTAACTTGTGCGCATCCGGCTGAGTATCAGGATCGAAGACTATCTGCGTCAGACCTTCTCTGTCACGCAGGTCTATGAAAACCAAATTGCCGTGATCGCGATAGGAATGGACCCACCCCGCTAAGGCAACTTTCGTGCCGGCATCATTCAGCCGAAGCTGGCCACAATTATGTGTTCTCTTGAGCATCACAAAATCTTTCAAAGAAGTCCGGCTCAGCCATTGCCACGCAAGAGCGCCGCAGGCAAAGCATTTAACAAAACGTAACGTTGTCATTCCTGTGAAAACAGGAATCCAATAAGGTGATAACAGTCTGGATTCCCGCGTTCGCGGGAATGACAGAGAGAGAGGATAGCCGAATAGCCCCCATCCGTCAATAACGGCTTTTGATATTAGACATCTGGCGAGCAAGAATCGCTTCCCGGATCGTTAGTGTCACCTTTCAACTCCCCCACATCGGCATTAAGGCTGCAAACCACATATTACCTTGCCTAGCGCAAAGACGATTCTGTGCCACGGTCCTATTTTGAGGATTCCCGATTCAGCATATTGCGGAGATAGACATGCTCATCGCCGTTCCAGGGTTTGGAGCAGATGTCAATGTCGCCGTCGCCGTCAACGTCCGCCACTTTTGCCTCATGGCAGCGCTTGCCGCTTAGAATCTCGTGCTGGACCCATTTGAGTCCGGCGCCGTCTTTGTTCTCCCAGATAAACCATTTGTGCGGAGGCTTTGAAGTCAACGGCCCGCCGCCCGAGAAGACGTCGAGGTCGCCGTCATTGTCAAAATCCGCCACGGCGAGTGAATGGTAGTCCTGGCCGGTCTTGTCTGCAATGAGATGTCTGGTCCACACCCGGCCTTTGCCGTCGGTGTTTTCAAGCCAGGCAACGCGGCCGCTCACACAATCGCCTTCGGCCTCAACAACATCATTGTCGCCGTCCTTGTCAAGATCGGCTACCCATGTCTTTGTCATCAGAGGAAACCTGGCGCCGGGTTGGCCGAAGTCGATGTTCTCATGCGCTACCCATTTTGTGCCTTTTCCGTCGGCATTCTCGAACCATATATCCGTGCGGACGACGTCGTTGTCGCCGTCGCCGTCGATGTCGCCTACACCTGCCGGGTCGATCGCGCCGTGAACCGCCGGGCCTATCTTGTGACCTTTCCACTTCTCCGTCGGGTCGGCGGGAATCTTGAACCAATACAAGGCGCTGCGGTCGCTCATGGCGACCACGTCGAGCTTGCCGTCTCCGTCCATATCTGCGGCGACGTTGTCGTGCGATTTTTCGATGACTCCGTTGAAATACTTCACAAACTCCTGCTCGCGCGGTCTGCCGGTGTTGCGGTACCATGTCCCGCCGGAGACCTGATCCACCCATCCATCGCCGTTTACATCAAAGGCGGTTCCGCCGACCTCCGTCAGGACTTTTTGCCCGAGCGTGTGTCGGACCCAGTCATCCGGGGCCTTGTACTCGAACCACCATATCGTTCCGCCGTTGCAGCCGGCAATCCAGTCCAGGTCTCCGTCCTTGTCAACGTCCACCAGGGAGGTCTGACCCATTTTGCTGCCGACGCGAGCTATCTGGTGATACTCAAACTCCGGAAACTTTGCCCACGCCAACGAAGAAAACAGAACGATTAGCACAGCAAGGGTGGACAAACACTTAATACGTCTGAAGTCGTGAGAGAACATCGCAAAACTCCTTTCCCAAATGAGTATTACGGACTCTGTAATTGGATTTCAGTAGTTTATTATGACTGGTTTTGCCCTGGAATTGAAACAAAATCCCGCTAAATGGCAATTCTTGTCCGGACGGTGACGATTGTTTTTTTCAGGAAATGAACTTTTGCGCACCATGTTCGTATGAAATGACACAAAGCCACGGGCTGAGGTTTAAGCTTCACTCCCCTCCTCCTGACCTCAGCCCTTCCTTATCTTTTTTGACCTGTCATTTTGAACCGGAAAACAGTCCGGACGAAAAATGAGGCGAACTTCGCGTCGAAGGTAGGCGTAGTATTTAGTAATGTATTATGGGCTGGGGTTTTCAATCCTCCTTTCCTCCTTGCCTCAGCCCTTTTTCCTTATTCTCGTAGATATTTTGCTTGATAAGGCACTGGTCAAAGATTCACATACCTCTGTAACTCATTGAAATTGGGTCGTTTAACACCTTTTGGGATATGGATGCTTTTTCTCCGGAGACGGGCAATTTTTTTTGAAAATAGTATTGCTTTGGGCAAACCTTTCTGATATAGTGATATTTGGAAGGTAGATAAGATATTTGAAGCACATTCACAGGGCTGAGGATATCTCGCTTTTTCCTCTCCCTCCGCACCTCAGCCCTGTATCCTCTTTTTCATCCCCTATTGAGGTTTCTGCACCTCCTTTTCCTGCCTTAGCTATTGGCAATATCGGGTGAAAACTCCAGCGCCTTGAATAGCTTCTGAAAAACTCTCAAAATGCGCTGATCGAAGCATAAATCATTCAAAACAACACTTGGCGAAATCCCACTTTAATATCGCCTTGTGGCGGTTTTGGCGGGGCGGGCGTGGTTGACGAAGAAGTATCGCAGGGCGTCGATGGGGTGGTCGTACAGGCCGTCTTTTTGTGGGAGTTCGCCGGGGGCGCCGCCGGATTCGGGATAATGATAACACTCCATGGCTTCTATCAGTCGCTGGCATCTCGGTGAGATTATCAGCCTGCTTTGGCCGTCGCCGGAGCGAATTGTCCGACGGATAAGCTCGATGCCCTCTAAGATGCCGCTTCGTCGTGATCGCACTATGACCCCCATGGCCCGCAATTCCCGGATGGCGCTCGTGCCGGTGACATCGTTGACGCTCTTGCCCGCCGGGTCACAAAATGTAGTCGCCACTTGCTCCTCGGGAATCGGCGTCTGGCTTTTCATTTGCTCTGCGTGCACATCAATGGTCGCCCTGCTGCGAACGTACTCGTCTATGATGCGCACAACGCCTGCACCATCGACTTGAATCCACAGGCACACAAACGGATTGACAAATCCAAAATCTAACGACCGGTACAACGGAAGATTCGGATCATAATCGATTGGCTGAACATGCACGGCGGGATCGAACTCATCGAAAACGACGTTTTGGCGTGAAGGCCTTTTGCAGAGCATCTCAGCCTCCCAACAGGCTCTGCTGGCGCGACGCATCTGTGTAATACAATCGTCGATTCTCAAATAGCCGTTTGCCGCTTTCGCTTTGCCCCGGCAATCAGACGACAAGGGACACTGCGAGCAGCTTCGATCAATACATTTTTCAATCACTTCCCATACGCACCACTTGAAAATCGGAGTCCCAAAATCGAGCGCCGATGTCACTTCTCTTTGCATAAGCCCGTAAGGCCGGTGCATTGTGCTGATCAGCTCCATAGCGGCTGTGATGCCGGCTTTGCTCTGGGTGGTGAACTTTGCCGCTGCGAAAACTTCCTCGTTGAAAAGCTCCAGCTCATCACATCGAAGCTTTTGAATGTGCTGGCCCCGCACACTTTTTGCCGATTGCGTCAAGACCTCGACGGATGAACCATTCGCAAAGCGGCATTTCGTTTTGAGGATCGGGCCGGCCAGAAACCGCTCGAAACCGTCACGCAGAAAGCCGGTCAGATAGTCATACATTCTGCCGGCTTGCTCACCTGAGCCGGCCAGGATTCTGACCTGGCAGTTCGGTTTAAGCACACAATCCAGAAGGGTAGCAACGGCAGCCAATTCGGTCTTGCCCCCGGCACGATTCGCCCAGACAATTGCGTCGCCATTACATTTTCGAGGTGCGTTTTTCGATTGACGATTGTCGTCCTTCAATCGCAAATCGGCAATCGACGATCCCAAATCCATCGAGAAGCTGTACCAGAGATAATCCATCGGGCTTTGATGGTCCGGACAGATTTGTTTGTCCGGCACATCGATGCCGAGAAAGTCTTTAACATAACCCCTTAAATCTCGCTTCGTCCTCGGCGGCGTTTGCTGAGGTTTGGAGTCAATGTAAGCTCCTTCTTCATCACCGTTGGAAATTGCTGGTAGAGTTGATGCTGTCATTCTGTCACCCCCTGATTTGAATGTAAGTTTACCCTGAAGGCTGATAGTGCGGTGCGGGTCGCCGCTGCTATTGCAACGCAAACGACTCCGGATGCCGTCAGAACCCAGGTGTCATTTCACGATTAGGTACTTCCTGGCGTTGGGCTGCACATTGATCGTGATGCCTTCGGCTAACTGCCCGGCAGTGTAGGATGCTCTTGAATTGGACTCTAAGTCGTGAACAACGTAGCTCTTCTGACTCTTGACGGTGAACCATTCGGGGAACTGATTGATACGGGGCCAGTCAAGCGGCATCTTCATGACCGTTCGATGACGCGGCGTGTCGAACAGAAGCTTGCCCTTCCAGCCTCTCTCGGAGTTGATGCTGATCTTGAGAGTTTCACCTTCCTGGACGGCGCCGAAAACCACGTCGTCCCGCCAGGGCCTGACAGTAAGGCCTTTTGTTTTCCAGAGGCAGTACATTATCGTGGTTCTTGCGAAGTTGCCGTCTCCGTGCCATCCTTCGATGATGCCGTCGGGTCTTTGTATGTTCCACATGATACGGGTCTGGCTATCCAGCCATTTGGCAACATCCGAGACAGGCTCGCGGTTATACAGGTTGATGGCGCCTTCGATGGAATCTGCGTAGCCGTCGGCGCCGCCCCCTTCCCACTTGTAGTCGCTATAGTAACGATCGAGATTGCCCAGGGCGGTTTGGACGGCCTGGCGATAGCCCTCGGTCTTGTCGATCAGGTAAACCGTATAGAAGCCATTGAGATTGTAGCCCCAGTTGTCAGTCAGATTGTTGTCGTGTCGGCCGGTCTGAAGATTGACCCAGTTATAGAACAAACCGTACTCATGCCGGCCGGCCTGCAGAATGCGAGCGAGCATTTCATGGATGGAACCACGATAGGCACTTCTCTTATCGGGGCGGGCAAAGCTGACTGTAGCATAGAGTTCGCACAGACCTGAGACGATTTCGCAGCCGTGGTCGTCGAGCGAGAGCCTCGTCTGGTCTCTCGTGGGGTGATGTTGACCCAGCAAATAGTAATCTCCGAGGCGAACAGCCCAATCAAGGTATTTCCTGTCGCCGGTCATCCAGTAGATGCGAGAAAGCGTCTGTAGCATTTCTCCGTTGATTTCCTGATTGGCCGAGAGAATTTTCCCATGAGGAGTTTCAACTGGTGCGCGCGCCCACAAATCATTGAGTATGTGTATCATGCGCCGGCTCCAGGGGCTTGGCCCGAGCCATTCGGTGAGCGGGAGCAATCCGTCTTTGACATATTCGGATGAGCCGAAGACTATTCGCCCCAAATCGGGCTTCTTGTCGTAGAAGCCTCGTTTGGAGAAAGAGTACGTATCGGGCAGGTGGCCGAGGCGCGATGTAAGCTGCGTTTCGGCGCGGAGCATACTGTGCATTCGGCCCTCGAACAGCGGCCTGTCAATAATTGCGGTGGTAAGCACCATGAAAGGGTAGTTGTCTGCCGCACTGTCCTGGGCGTTCCAGATATCCTTGTCCCGACCGAGGTTCCTCGGAATGAGCCCCGTCTTGGGATCAGCCTGTCGAAGCCAGCCTCTGACGAAGTTTCGGCAGCGAACAAAACCTTCGTTGGCAAGACGCCCGTTTTCCGCAGCCTGATCAAAAGCTTTGTCGTTTGTTTTGGCGGGCTTTCCCACGCCGCGTTTGGCCAGGCGCTTTAGCTCGACCAAATGGTTTTGATAAACACCTCGCGGATCGGTGCCGTGCTTCTTACAGAGTGACGCGGCCATGCCAATTAGCTCACCCATCATGCCGCCGGTGCGCATTACGCGGACAGTTCCCAGCGCCACATGCGTGACACTGATACAGCGGCCCGCCATCAGCATGTTTTCGATATTGCACGAGTAGAAACTGCGGTATGGAATCGGATATGGCCTGATCTTGGTGAACTTGGCGATCGAGCGGAATTCCTCTCCCGGAAAGTGCTTTGTATTCTTCGGATCCGGATAGTGAAGATCTATCGACCATGTTGTGGTGACGAATGCATCCGGGAATTTTTTGCGACGCTGAATGTCCTGCTGCTGTAAGATAACGTCGCCGAGCAGTCGGCGAGACTCACGCTTGCCGGCAATATAAGCGACCCATTCGAGCTTACGCCTGGCGAACTTTAGCCTGCCCCGGCTGTGGTTCTTCAGAAAGGACCAGTTGCCGTACACCGCCCGAAAAGCATGGTCGCGGATGTATTCAAATTCGTTTATCTGGTCACGGTTCATCCCTGCTTCCCAGTCCCAGTCCCCCCGAGTCAGGTAGTGACAGCTTTCTTCGTTGAACTGCAAAGCCCAGGGGCAGTCGGGAAAGCTTGTGGATTTGGATGTCTGCGCAGAGTACCACTGGACGGATGCGCCCATAGTCATTTTGTCGGGCTTCTCCGGCGCCAGCGATTCGGCCGTATGATCTTTGCTCTCACGCCCCATCCGGTACTCTGCACCGGCAAGAAATCCAAGAGTGCCGTCGCCCGTGCAATCTGCGAAAATCGGAGCGGTAAAACGCCATCTGCCGCTGTCTTGAGTATGCCTGGCGACAACTGCGACAATACGGTCGGCCTGCTTTTCTACTCTGAAAGCGTGCATGTTCAGGAACAAGTGGATATTTTTCTCCGCCCGAACGACGTTCAGTTTCTGCTGATCGTCGTAATGTTCGGCCGGTTGTGCGTTTCCTCGAAGCCCCGTGTCAAGCTCATTGACTACGTCACCCAACGCCGGATATGGCGGTAGATTCACCTCGCCGTTTAGATGGACGCGGACTTCCGAGCTATTGTTGCCGCCGAGCACAGGACGGTTCTGTATCAACGCCACCTGCAACCCGAGCCTCGCTGCCGAGATCGCCGTGCATGTGCCCGCCATGCCGCCTCCGACGACGACCAAATCGAAGTTGCCCGCGTCCTGAGGCGCGGCCGGCAATGATAGTGCATTCCTGCGAAAAGCTGCCGCCTGCTCGCCGTCATTCGGCAGAACAAAATTCGCATCGGCGGAAAAGACAATAGCATCGCATCTGCCCTCGAAACCGGTCAAATCATGCAGTTTCAACACGACCATTTTCTCGGCGATATCGACCGTTCCGCCGTCCTGCCAATGCCACTGCGCGCCTTCGGTACCGAAGACAGTCTCAAGCGTCTTGCCGTCAACGATCAACTGGAACCTTCCAGGTGCTCCCGGCGATTTCCACGGCGCGACCCAATCGCGCGTACGCACCCACACGCGGTATCTTCCTGTCACCGGAAACGATACCCCCGTCGCGGCATCTTTGACCGGCTGACCCAAACCGTGAGCCAACAGGAAGGGCGATCCCATCTGGTCCATAAATTGCTGATCGACAACCCAGCCCCCACGGTTCGCAAAGCTCTCAGCTTCAACCAGAACGGTCTGCGCACCGGCAGAACAAACCATCTCAGACAGCGACAGTACAAATACTAACGTGCTCAGAATTCTCTTTTTCATTTTTGCATTGCCTCATATTTCAAATATGCCATCACTGTCCTAAGAGTTGTTTACTCGATCCGGATATTTCTCCCAGGGCACGGCGCCAGCTTCGATGATGTGGTTGCGAAGAGACGCGAAGAGCTTCTGATACATGCGGTTTCTTCTGCCCAGCGGATTCTGCTCCTGTGGATCGTCTTTGAGATTGAAAAGCTGCATCGGCTCGAACGGACTATTCTGCACAAGTTTATAGTCGCCGTAACGTGCGGCGTAGTAGGCACGTCCGCCGTAACGACCGCCCTCGCGCCGGACCCAGAACAGGAAACGATCCTCGAGCGGCTGCGATTTGCCGAGCAATGTCGGCAGGATGCTTCGGCCATCGATCTCGTGGGCGATGCCTGCTCCAGCCGCATCACAGATGGTCGGGAACAAATCCATCGTCAGGCCGATGCGTTCACTACGTGTGCCAGATTTGATTTTGCCCGGCCAGACCGCACACATTGGCACGCGGATACCGCCTTCGTACATGTCCTGCTTGCCTGCTCGCAATGGGCCGTTGTTGGCTCCGACGCTAAGTTGCCCGCCGTTGTCGGAAGTGAAAATGACCAGTGTATTGTCACCGGCTCCGGAGTCTTTTAGGGCGGCCAGGACTTTGCCGATGCCGTCATCGAGATGCTCGATCAAAGCGACGAGTTTCGCCCGCTTGTCGCTGATACCTGGCCGGCGACTCTTGACTCGGTCAATCCAGTCGGATGGCGGCTGGATCGGCGTGTGGGGCGCGTTGTAAGCAAGATACAAGAAGAACGGCTGCTTCGATTTTGCATGGATTTTGATGTAATCCGTTGCCCATTGGGAAAAAAGATCCGTGGCGTGGCCCGGAGGGTCTATTTCTTTGCGGTTGAGTCGCATGTAGTTTATGCCGTGCCGGCGGTGCTTATAGTAGTCGTCCATCATGTCGCCGAGGAAGCCGTGGAAGTAGTCGAAGCCTCTGTCGTTCGGCGTGTTCGGTGAGGCCAGACCGAGATGCCATTTGCCGACGATAGCAGTATGGTAACCGGCCGGTTTGAGCAGTTTCGGCAGCAGAACCACATGCGGAGCCATATATCCCCAATTGTTTTGGAGATGCGTTCGGATAACGCCGGGCACGCCGACCAGATCGGGGTATCTACCGCTCAGCAGGGAGGCCCGAGTCGGCGAACAGACCGGGCAGTTGGCATAGAAATTGTCGAACCGCATCCCGGCAGCGATCAGCCTGTCGATATTGGGCGTTTTTAAATCCGTCGCCCCGTAGCTCGACAAATCACCGTACCCGAGGTCATCGACCAGAATCATCAAAATATTCGGCTTGCCGGGACGCATCTGTTTTCCAGCCGCTATCCGCTCCGGCGTCGCCAGCACTGCCGCGCCGAGACCTAATGTCTTTAGAAAATCACGCCTCGTGCCATCAAGTCCACTCACAGTTGTTCTCCTTGCTCAGCCTCAAAAACGTGCCGGGTCTCTCAGGCATCCCGTTCGAGCTTGAAGATTACAGGCCTATAGCCATCCGTACAGCAGGCGACCGTTGTATTCTCATTTCCGAAGTACACACCAAGTATGAATTGGCGGATATCGGCCCAGGCCCATTCACAGAAGCCTTCCGGCGGTTTGTACGGCGACTTGACGACGAACTCCTGGCCTTCTTCGAAGAGGGTGCAGAGCCGCCCTTCTTTGCCCCGATACTTCTGGTACAGATCGTTGTGGATCGTTTTCTTGAGCACGGTGATCTTGCAACTGTTCTTCTTACGCTTCTTCTCAGTTGCCGTCTGAGCAACCGCCGCCGGGGCCATCGCGCAGACCGAGCCTGCCGCGGCACAACTGATAAAATCTCTTCTTTGCATAATCATCTCCTCTTATTTGACGTTAGAGTATATTGTGGTACTTCTACTGAAACAGCAATAATCAATAATTCAAAGAAAAACAACACTAAAGTATGCCCATAAGAACGTACAACTGTCTTTATTTCATTGCTTAATAAGGACTTACGCCTTATTATACTATCGTTTAATTTACGAAACCTTATTACACTTTAAGGCTCTAAAATATAACAAGGCCGGGAGACGGCTCAGAAACAACTTATTTGCGATCCTTCTGCTCTGCCAAGACGGCTAAGAGTCTTCCAGTCGTTTCTGGTGAAAAGCTCGGCAGGTCGGGCGCCACCTTAGCTATGATGGCAAGCTGTTTCTTGCTCAATTGTTTCGCTTTGGCCATATCAGAAATCCAAAATCAAATATCAAAATGCAAAATGGGTGGTGTCTCTGCCCCTTCACGACATTTCCGTAATCTTGATTCCAGGTTTTTCGGACTTGCTCTTTACTTCTTGCGTCGTTTTCGGGGACGGGATTGGATAGACTTGAGATACCTTTGATTCTTTCTCAGTCTCAATTGGAGTGCTTTGGTCTTTATCGAGCCTTCAGACCGGTCAAGCCGCTTGGCCAACTGCTCAGTGTTCATATTCGGATAAAGTCTCACCAGCAGCTTCAGATCCTCCTCTGTCCAGTAGCGGTACACGTTGGTTTTCATACCCATGTCGTATGCTTTTTGTCTGACCGCTGTCAAAGGCCGGCAAAGCCGCTCGGCTATCATCTTTATGTTTCCATGCGGATAAAGCTTCTTGAGTAACTTGATGTCATCCGTTGTCCACGACCACGGACCCTTTATAAGCCCTTTTTCTTCTGTCATTATGCGCCCCTTCTCAGGTAGAAATACAGTATTACAAATTATCACGTTCTTGTCAAGCAATTTGTCACTTCTGTTTATCCGGTTCCTCCGGGCCAACAGCGGCCTCACCCACTGGGACCGCCGACTTTTTGTTCCACCGAACAATTTAAGATTTCAAATTAAAGTGTCGAGCTATGAATGCAAGTGCTGACGCATTCCTTGCCGCCTTAGTTTTTTCTCTCCGAGCCTCCCGTGCAATAGCCAAGGCGTTTTCGATAATTTCCTTCTGCTCATCGTTCACGAAAAACACCAACGGATTTGCGAATTTCGATTTTGCAGTTCGGATTTGGGAGTTACATTTCTCAATCGCCGTTCGGCAATTGGAAATCTTCAATCTGCTCAGGCGTTCGATCTGCCGGCGAGTTGCCGGCAGAAGTTTTGCCAGATCGCCGGCCTGTCTTTGTTTGCCAAGCCGGCTCAGCAAGGCCAGTTTCTTCTCAAGCACATCCGAGCCACCGAGGCGGTTCATAGTGGCAAGCAGCATGTCAGCGTCCCGGTCGTTCACATTCCAGACTATCACATCAACTGTTTTGTACCCGAGCTCCTGCAAAGCCTGGCAGCGCTGATGACCGTTGATGATCTGAAAGAAGCCGGCTTTCCGAGGGCAGGGCCGCACAACTAACGGCTCATATCGACCGGTCCTCTCTATGTTGCGAACAAGCCTGGCAAAATTTCTCTTGCTCATCCGGTTCGGATTATCAGGATGGGCAACGAGTTTCTCGATTGCTATCGGCGATACTTTGTTCTCTACTCTCGATTTTGGCATTACTTGTTCTCCTTTCCGGATTCTCGACGAGTATCTATTGTCGAGTGCCCAACGTCGAATCTTGGATTGAACCAGATGTAATAGACCGGCCTGGTAGTGAGCCTGCCCAAGACGTACTTCGTTCGACAGAGGCCCGGCGGCATGTCTCGGCACCTGCTGTAGCTTTGCAGAAAACGCCTGATCTCAAGCTCAATGAATTCGGTCTCGGAAGCGTTGAGCCGATCGAGTTTTCGCTGTACTTCCTGCGGATTGACAAGTTGTTCTTCTTCAATTCCAGCCGTGCTGAGTGCTTCGATGAGCCGGACGCTTCGAACTGGCATTCCTGCCGGGCAGGCCCTCATCCCGGCCCGCTCAAGAAACGGATTGATTGGCCCCATTGCCGCCATTGCTTCGATGATTGGGACATTCATTTCGGGCATGGTCTCGCGCACCAATCGGCTCGCCAAACCCAAACCGCGATATCTGGGATCAATAATGAGCCTGGTGATGCAGCGAATGTGCTTGTTGATGAGCGCTAGTTTCGTACTCCTGTCAAACCCGGCGAAGAAATTGTCCGTAGCGACGTTTCGCAACTCCACTTCCGGGATCGGCATAGAATAAACAACGACGCCGACAGACTGCGCACCCGAGGGCCTGGCTGATCCCGGATGAGATTTTAGAGCATAAATAGCTGCGACCGGGCCGGTCCGGTTGTCACAATAGTGATAATGAGCAAGCTGTCTGTAATCATCAAGACAGCCGGCAACAATTTGCAATTTATCACAGACAGAACAGCTTCGCATCTCTACCTCTTTTTGTGTTTATAGATAACCTGCGTGGGGCCTGACAACTCTTTAACGACCAGAACATCCGGCTCCAGATCGAGCAATATGTCCTGGTGGCTTGACGCCAGGACGAATGTCGTGCCGGTCCGTTTTGCAAACGTGTGCAGACGATGCGAAATGACCGCGGCGGTGATGCGATCCAGTTCAGAGCAGAACTCGTCGCCGAAGACAAATTGCTTCTCCGCCGCCAGGGCCATCGCCAGGCGGAATCGGTACTTCTCGCCGGCACTGAGATTTCTCGGCTGATTGAGAATACAGAAACAATCGCTCAACCCGGCAGTGCTGAGCAATCGAAGGCTTGTCAGAAGATCAGCGTCAATGCAATCGATAAGCGTCTTGTCGCTCGGCAGCTCTATTTGGGCCAGATTTACCCTGTTCGAGGCTGGGATGCACTTCTCGAACTCACCCAGCAGGACACTTTTGCCGGCCCCTGACGGACCGGTCAAATAGACAATATCACCGTCATTGATCTCTAAATGGCAGTCGTGAGTGAAGCGTCTTTCAGCAAGTCTATCGACTGTCAGGCCGAACATTCGGCACACTGAAGCAACCTTGTCGGTAATTGTCCCCTGCCATTTGAAACTCCTCGAAATGTCATACGTCGCCACAGTTCTTACCTCCTGTTGCCCGGGTCGCATGTCAGAATTCAAGACAACTCGGATCGCTCTTTCACTTCGGCAATAATCCTTCGGATTTGCCTGACTGTCAGGCAGACTTTATAGAGGCTCCAGCGTCTTTCTTCCGCAATCCTGCTCATGGAAAGGCCTGTCAAAAAATAGTCCTTTGCGATGAGCATTTGGCGTTCGGTCAGTTTGTCACGATTCCTCATGCAGACGATGTACTCACCGTCCGTCAATCGTTTCGTCAAACGGTGTATTCTTCGAGCTACACTCGTTTCACTTACGCCAAGAAGCCGGGCGATCTGCCGAAAGCTGATGCCGTTCTCAAGATACATAGTCATCATGACCTTCTCTCGTCCATCGAGCAGGTTCAGCCTCCTGCGCAGCAAATCAACCTGGTCTCGCCGCCGGTCCCTGACTCCCAACGTTTCTTCTGAAAGATTTGCATGAGTTCTTCTCATTTCCATCCCTCTCCCTTATCTTCAACTAAACACCGAACATCCTGCCCGCACCGTTGAAAGACTGCTTCAAACACGCCAACGAGCACTCCACACTCTTTATCGCTATTTATTGTATAATTATCTAACATTGTGTTAATTTTAGCGATCCGCAGAACCATGTCAAGTCTTTTGTAAAAATATTTACGAAAATTTTTACTATTTTATTATCTGACTAACTGAATGGGTCTTTTTGGGCCCAAAAACCGTGGTTGAACCACAATGTCCGCCGAAAAAAATGCCCGATCAACTTGAACAAAGTTACGGGCAACGAAGCGGCAGAGACTTGCCGGGCAAGAAACTGCACCAAATCAGGGAAACAGCCTAATTTAAGTGCCCCAAAAATCTTGCTGGGGCTTGAAATGAGAGATTTTCCTGCGATGATACCTGTTTCTGAGCTTTTGCGATGGAGTTATATTTGGAACGAAGGTGTAAAGATGAACGATATAGGTGATAGATTTCAGCAGCAGACAAAGTATGAGCCTAACAGAATGCCAAGCCACAGGCTTGCATGGGAGGCCAAGCCCGACTTGTATAAGGAGTATTCTGAAGCACAGAGGATTGAGCTTCCATCGTTCCAGCCCTCTCGGCAGATGAGCCTGGACCAAGCGCTAAAGGACAGAAAGAGCGTTCGCGATTTCCAGGCCCAGCCAATCAGCAAAGGCCAACTTGCATACATGCTCTGGGCATCGACCGGCATACAGCGCATTGAAGGCGGGTATGAGTTTCGCACAGTCCCGTCAGCCGGAGCTTTGTATCCGATAGAAACCTATCTGATCGCCAACAACGTAAGAGGGCTGGATGCCGGCATTTACCATTACTCTGTCCGGGCACATCAGCTCGAACTGTTAAGGCAGGGTGATTTCAGGCAACAAATCGCCGCGGCAGCTCTGGGCCAAGGGATGTGTGCGACAGCAGCGGCGGTCTTCATCTGGACGGCGATATTCGAACGCTGCAAATGGAAGTACAGCCAGCGGGCATACAGATACATTTATCTCGATGCAGGCCATATCGCTGAAAACTTTGCTCTGGCGGCTGTCAGTCTGAATCTGGGTAGCTGCGAGATCGGCGCGCTCTACGACGACCACGTAAACGCAATCATCGGCATTGACGGCATCGAAGAAAGTACAATCTGCATGACCGTCGTCGGCATCCCCGCCTAATTCTATAATGAACCTAAAAAGCAAAACAGATTCTATCATTAAGTCTCGCTACCGATGTTTTGTATGAAACCATCTTATCAAACGACGCCTGGCCTCATCCAGTCTAGCTTCTTTTTCCCGTCTGTTGAGACCGGGATAGAAATTAGACGACTCAAGAACTCGTCGCCAGCCGGCCTGTTCAACTTGATTAAACTTGCCTGCGACAATCGTTTGTGCAGTTTGTATTATATTCGAATCTTCGTGACATGACAGAAATTGCTGCCCTTCAAGATAATCATCCCTATCGGTCAGCATAATTGTGACATAGACATCGCACGCATGTGCCTGAGCCCGTTCCAAATCTTGTCTTTGACCCTCGTCACGGTCGTTAAACGCAAAAAGTTTCAGGAGTAATAAGTTCGTCAGCGAAGGCGCCTGAACTTCAAGATTAATCTGGCGTTCATCATCCGGCAGGAACTCTCGTAAAGATATAGTTTTTAAACCTTCTTCTATAAAGCACGCTTCGGGTGTAATGCGGCCGTGAAGTTTAGACCTGATAATCTTAATCCTAAAGTCTTCTGTTTTAAATCCTTCGACAGGTGGTGCCAAAACATCAAGATGCTGGTTGTCATCCTTGACAAAATGAAGATATTCACGACCTTCACGAGCAATATATCTCAATTCGCCGGTAATGATCTCTGCGATTGCCTGCCTTTCGGCCTGTTCGAGGATCTGTGCGGGTGTAAGCATCAAATCGATATCAGTCGTCGGTCGAATCATTTGGCGAGCCTGTCCCCGAGCTTTATGAAAGCACAGGTAGATACCCAAGCCGCCACAGATAACGGGCTTGAGTCCAATTCTGTTGAATGACTCCGCCAGTTCCGCCAATTGCTCAATCAGCCTTTTGTCCACTAATATCGCCTTTCTGTAAAATCCGTCGCTTGAGCTGCTCGGCAATCTTTGGTCCTCTCGGAGTATCAACCATCATTTCAAGATATAACTCTATGTCATCGACAACCGAATCGATTATTCGCAAATCAGGATTGAACCAAACACCCGGATCATTAGTCTCAGCGATAATTACATTTCCAAATTCCGTGTCGGGAGTAACCGAAACCAATTTTTTTTCAGCTTTCCTTCTGAATTGTTCTATATCTTTTACAAATATCGTCTTCTGATCAGTTACAGCCATACCTTTGATTTGTGCCGCATAGAATCCACACACCAAATAATCTTTACACTGTCCGACTAATCCAGAAGAAAGTTGTTGGATATTCTCAATGACAAATCTGTATGTGTTTCTTCTCTTTCGCTCAGTCGAATTCTTATATCCTTGTGCAAGCCTCTCCAATAACTTCTCCTGATCAGCGACAGAGATAAGTGATTTACCTCTGTTTATCAAGAGTTCCTCATCAAGTTTTTTCACCACTTTTGAAACTGTCGATAATGTTATCGTCGCATTTCGTTTGTTTATGAAATCAACCATCTCATATAACGAAGAGAAACCTTCCGGCTTTAAAAGCAGCGCCCTGCTGACAAGAGATGATGTCCTCTGGAATATCTTCTTTATCGGCTCGGTGTCAGGGAAGCGGTTGGGCTTGCCGGTTCGCTCGATATAGATCCGATTCGAAACTCTGATCGACATATTCCCCGACAGGTCAAGCCATGAGATTCCTTTTTCCTCCAGAATCTTAGCCTGTTTCGTGCCTATGTATGGGGCTACTAACAAGGGTACTCTATCCGGTTCCTTATCATTAGCAATGTAAGCAGCAAGCTGACGAGCCCCCATAAGAATATTCTGTGGAGTGGCTACAGTTTTAATCTCCACCACGGCCTTGAAAGAAGGGCCATTTTGGATCGAAAACTCGATAACCACATCAACTTTACATCCATCGAGCAAAGAAGTCTGCTCTGTCAGGCGATATATCGTCAACGGAGCATACCTTTCACCCATGTTTGTAAGAGATTGTCTGACTTGTTTTTCTGTAAGTCTCATTGTTATTTTCCTGATATTTACCTATTTCCTATATAGGATATATCGTATTTTTAGGAAATAAGCAATAGAAAATATCTCATATTCAATAAATTTCCTATATAGGAAATGTAGCCTTTTTAAGAAAATGCTTAGTTTCCTGGTGTGAAATTGACCTGGTTGTGCGTTTTTATTAAATTATGCCATGTCCGAGCTGGCTTTGTAATGGGTCGGGATCGGCGTTGAGGAATGGCAGATGTGTGATATGGATGAGATTTTTACTGCTTTGGGACAGTCGAAATTTCGCAGCCGGTTTCGGCTTACCGGCAAAGAAGCTCAGTATCTCAGGGATAAGGGCTTGCCAACAATCCTCCAGCACGCTCGGGATTTTGTTACTAAACGGCTTGCCGATGCCGATCCCGCTAATGACGGACGACAAACACCGATGAAGAACCATCCCGTTTTTATCGCTCAGCACGCAACCGGCACATGTTGCCGCAAGTGCCTCCAACAATGGCACCACATTCCAAAGGGAAAACCGCTCACGGAAGAGCATATCGACTATATCCTCAAGGTTTTGAAGCGGTGGCTGGCCGAACAGGACGTTCGAGAGCCAACTTCCCGCCGGGAAGAACTATGCTGACTATTATCCAAAAAAAGTTTTGCATTCGGTTGCAGAGCGACTATACTAAAATTCCGAAACGGATTGAAAACTTTGGCCCGAGCCAGTCTTGCGAATGACAGAGTCAACGGAACATAAGACGGGAAGGAATCCTAAAGTAGTCGTCATTGGCGGCACGTACGTGGATATGGCGGTGCGTTGTGGCCAAATCCCTTCATCGGGGCAAAACGTGACCGGCTCTGCTCTGTCTTACACACCCGCCGGTCCGGGACCAAATCAGGCTGTAGAGGCCGCCCTGTGCGGCTGTGAGGTACATCTTATCAGCAAGGTCGGGGGTGATCCGTTTGCTCAAATGATTAGAGACAGCCTAGCCGAGTTCAATGTCAACACTGAGTTTGTCTATACTGCCAAGGCCAAGAACACCGGCGTGCTCGTGACGTTGGTCAATGCCACAGGTGAAAACGCCGGTTGTCACTTTACAGGCGCCAACAGCGCTCTACAGCCTTTGGATATAAACGGTACGGAACAAATTATCTCCAGAGCAGACGTCTGTCTGATTCACGGCCAACTGCCGCAGCAGGCTATTGTCAGCGCTCTTCGCTGTGCGGAATTATATGGCATAAAGGTTATTCTTAATCCCGCAAGACCTCTGGAGCAACGAAACCGAAAAGCCAGTGATCTGCCTATCGAGTATTTTTCAGCCGACATTCTGATACCGAATCTTTACGAGGCTGCCGACATCACCGAGCAATCAGCGGCCAATATTCGAACCGCCAAGATGATTGGCTCTGACCTGGTGGCCCGCGGCGTGAACCACGCAGTCATCACAATGGGCAAACGCGGGTGTATGGTCGTTGACAGAAACAACGCCGACCACGTACCGGCTTTCGAGATCGAACCTGTGGACAATACAGGCAGGGGGGATGCGTTTGCAGGAGCTTTGGCGGCCTATTACGCCGTCAAACACGATGTGAGAGGGGCGGTACAATTCGCCTCGGCAGCGGGGGCGCTGGCATGTACAAAATTCGGCTCGCTCGAAGCATTACCTACCAAAGCAGATATTATCGAGCTGCTGCAAAAAGCGGATGTCGAGTAAGAGCCGTCCTATCGGCCTTTCTCAGCCTTTGGCTTTATTAGCAGATACTGGGGGCTTTTTAATGCACGCAGCTTCAGTTTTTCGGTTTTCCAGTTGATGACAACCTTGCCGCCATATATGCCCACGAGAGTCACTTCAGTAGGTTCCACGGGCAACGTCACAATATGCTTATCAGCCTTTGTCCAGAAAGCTATCGCTTCCCTCCCGCTTTTAGTCAGTCTCAGGGCGAAGTCATTATCATTGCCGAGATTGAGTCGTCCTTCGACAGAATATCCGGCGAGTGTGGAAGACAGCACCTTGGCGGCGAGATATGCCGCTTTGGGATTCAGGTCATGCCCGACTGTTCCGAACTGATGTTCTCTCTCGTTAGGATCAGTGCCATCGTTTTTCCAGTCATACCATATACTAACATCGACGCCCTGATAAAGATTAACCAGGAACATTCGTGCAAGGTACTCAGCCTGCTCTTGTTCGGAAAGACGGGACTTGTCCCAATTGAGGTTTGAATATCCCCATTCGCCGGATATTATGGGCATCTCTTTTCCCGGCGGAGCGTAACGTGCAACAAGTTGGCGCAGCGAGACGTAGTCTTTGACGGCCGTTTCCGGAGGTTCTGAACGGTATGGATGGACGCTCAATACGTCAATCCATTTCAGCAGCCCTTTTTTGAAGCAGTCCTCGATCCATCCGAACGGTATTTGCGACGTGGCGCCGGCAACAACCAAGCCGTTGGGATCGGCTTTTCTGATACGCGGGACGGCTTTTTCGACCAGCTTGCAGTAGTCCGCAACACTGGGCTGTGGATCCCAGAAATGTTTAATGTTCGGCTCATTCCATATTTCCCACAGCACTCCCTTTCCTGCGTATCTCTTTGCCGCAGCTTCGGCAAAATCTGCAAAAGCCTCGCGCCCGGCCTCCGTGCGAACGGACCTGCCGGACTCATAAATGCTGTTGCTGTAGTCGAGAATGTACAGGATACGTATGCCTCGTTCGATGCAGCCTTTTGTCAAACTGTCGTAGCCGATTTTCTCGAAATCATAAACACCCTTGCTTTGCTCGATGACGGCCCACGTAAGATCCATCCTGATTAACTTGAATCCCGCGTCGGCAATCATGTCCAGATCGCGCGGCTGGCCCCTGAAATGGATATTAACACCTAAACCGTTAGGTATGGCAGGTCCCGGCAGCAACTCAGAATTTATCGAGACAGCAGAAACGACATCCGGGGTGGGCAACGCTACGGCAAATAAAACGAAAAGAGTTGCGGCAATTTTATTCATCTTCTACCTTTCCTTTTTTCGCTTAGATTTCTCGATATCAGCGGAGTCCTGAACGCCCAATAATTTACCGTAAGCGTACGCCTTTGTCAAACATGAAGTTCCACTCTGTAAAACACGAGTGGGTCTTCATCTTTTCCAGTGAATTGAGGCGGCCATGCGGCTTGAAACGATGCCGGAAGCAAACCGATTTTCAATCGATGTACGCAGGTACCCCAGAACAAAAATAGAAAAAACTGAAAAAATCTTTACCAGTTGTAAGCACGGCACTTACACCGAAATGTCTATCTACAATTTTGTAGATTTTCGTGCGAAACGTGCAGGTAGCTCCAATTGCAGAAGGCCGTGATCGGCGAGAGAGCCGGTGGCCACGGATAGTAAATTGATCGAAAAACGGAGTCCGGGAAATGGGATTTAAACTTGACATCTTTCAAGACCAACAGCTCCAGAGCGATTACATTGAGTGGCTCGTTGACGAGCAATCAGTCAATGCTCAAGCGCACTTTGAGAAGCTGTGGCTTTATTATGCAAATCCGAAAATCGAAGCGACGGGCAGCAGTGCTTCCAATAGAAAGCTGAACGAGTCGGGACGGTGCTACGTGCAGGCCCAGGAGTACGGGCTGCCGGCGAGAATAACGGGACTTGTGCGCTCGGCCAATGCGGGCGTTTTCGGCGCAAGGCCTGTTAACCAGGTGCAACGCAAGGAAGTTGTGATCGAGAACGACATCGCCTGGCGCGTAAACGCAACTGTAGATTTTTTGTTCGGCAAACCCATCAGCTTTGTTTCCAAATCACCGGATGGCCAAAAAAGTGCAGAAATTGAGGCGGTATTAAAGGCATTGTTTGCGGCCAACGGTTATATCGGATTTCTCCAGGATATGGCAGTGCTCGGAAGCGTTTACGGCTTCGTCGATTGTTTCGTCAGGCCTGGCGTTGAAATTATCGAGCGCACCTCCTCCTCCTCACAAATCCCTCCTCCGGATTCCCACAAAGCGGGATCCTTCGATGATGTGCTGAAGTTGGCACAGACAATCGACCTGGAATTGATCGAGGCGCCAAGAACACTGCCTGTTCTGGAAGAAAACGACTACAAGAAAATCAAGTATTATGTGCAGCACTTCGGCCAAAAGAAAAACGCCCTGAGCAGGAAGAGCTCATTCCTTTCAAGACTATTGTCCGTGGGTGGACGCAGCAGCGCTGCCCGCCAGGTGGTAGATGTGACGGAGATAACCTCCGCCGATGCCTGGCAAAGATACGAAGACAGACAGCTTGTCGCCGAGGGTGAATTGCCCTGGGGCTTTCTGCCGGTAGTGCATATTCAAAACATTGCTCAGCCCTACTACTACGAAGGGCTCAGCGATGTCGAGCCGCTGATACCGTTGCAGGACGAGCTTAATACCAGGCTCAGCGACAGGGCAAGCAGGATCACGTTTCAGTCGTTCAAGATGTACCTTGGCAAGGGAATCGAAGGCTTTGAGGACAAACCCGTCTCGCCCGGCAGGATGTGGTACACAGACAATCCGGAGGCATCCATCGAGGAGTTCGGCGGGGACGCGGGGACACCAAGCGAGGATTTGCACATCGCCGAGATCAGAGAGTCACTGGACAAAATCAGTGGAGTCACACCGATAGTAGCCGGGGTTCTGAAGAACAAGCTCGGCAACCTTACAAGCGCAGTAGCGCTCAAATTGACGCTTATGGGAATGCTCTCTAAGAACGATCGGAAAAGATTCACTTACAGCGAAGGGCTCAAAAGAATCTGCGCGATGGTGCTGGAGATACTCGACACGGCCAACATCTACAAAACATCCGAAGCTGACAGAGGTGTCGATGTCATCTTCCCCAGTCCGTTGCCGGAAAACGTGATGGAAAAACTGAAAGAAGCCCAGATCAAGAAAGAGCTGGGCGTACCGAGTGAGCAGGTGCTCAGAGAATTGGGATATGAGAAGTGAGAATGTAGAGAAATAGAATTCTAAATTCTGCATTCCCAATTCTAAATTCAAAAAGGAGGTTTTATGAGTCCGATTGAGACGCAGGATGTATTGTCAGAAGACATTGCCGGAGCGAGTGACAATGACAACACCAAACTTGTTCCGGTGGCTGAATCAATCCGCTACAGAAAGAGAGCACAGAGTGCCGAGAAGAAAGTCGAAGCGTTGAGCGAGCAGTTAGCTGAGGCAAACGCACAGACAACACAAATTTCCGAGCAGTTGAGCAACATTGATACAGAACAGAAGCTGATGCGTAAATTGGCTGCCGCGGGAACCGTGGATCTGGAAACTGCCGTGCTGATTGCCAAAGCCAGAATGCAAGACCGGAACGAAGCGGATTTGGACGGCGTGATTGATCAGTTGAAGAAAGAAAAGCAATATCTGTTCGGTGGCACACCTGGAGCTCTGAAGGCGGAAAAGACGGCAGGCGCCAGGGAGCGATTGCCAAACAATCAGACAATAGTTGAGAATGCCGCTAAGAAGGCGGCAACAACAGGTAATCGAACAGACTTACAAGAGTATCTGAGACTGCGAAGAAACTTCCTATAGCAAGCAACAAGTCTCAGGGAAAAAGAAAGAGTAATGCCTGGCCCCGGTTTGACTTGGGGCCCTGGAACAGGAGAAACAAATGGCTTTTACAGGAAAAGCAACTTATTCAGCGGGTACAACCTTGCCCGAGTTGGCCGAGGACGTATCGGATTTGATCGGCATAATCTCGCCTTACGAGACGCCTTTACTGAATGCTCTGGGCGATCCGATGCGAGAGACAACCAGCACACATCATGAGTGGCTCGAAGACGAGCTTCTGCCCAACAAGGACGCTATCAACGACAGTACCTATACCGACCCGAGCGCCGATACCGACTTTGTGGTCGATAACGGCAGTAGATTTCGCGTGGGCGATCAGATCCAGGTCGAGAGCAGCGAAGAGCTGATGTTAGTGACGGCAATCGCAACCGACACTCTGACGGTAGTTCGCGGCTATGCAGGCACTACGGCAGAGAGCCTCACCGACAATCAGGTAATCAACATTCTCGGGAATGCCGCTCTCGAAGGCTCGGACAAACCCAGCGCGAGATTCACCAATCGCACCAGGCGCGGCAACTACACACAGATATTCACCGCTGCGGTGGAAGTCAGCGGCACAGACATGGCTGCCAGCCAATTAGGTCTCTCGGACGAGATGGACTACCAAAAACAGGAACGCCTGCGGGAGATGGTCCGCGATCTGGAGAACACAGTCATCAACGGCGGCCAGACGGCAAGCAATCCCGAAGGCAGCGGCTCGGTCAGACGCTCAATGAAGGGAATCGTCCAGCACATCTCAACGAACGTCTTCCATACCGGCGACAGCGGTTTTCCGACGGGCACAGGACTTGACGAAGCCAAGATCAATTATGTGCTCAGGCAGATTTGGGAAAACAGCAGCGGCAACGTGGACCTGATTGTCGTTGGCGGTTACCAGAAGCGACAGATAAACGCTTTCTCCGCGGACAGCCGATCTTATGGAGCCAATGACACGACTTTCACCGACCTGATCAGCGTTTACGAAAGCGATTTTGGCGTCTGCAAAATTGTTACGACGCGATGGATGCCGCAGGATGCAGCGTTGCTGGTTGATTCATCGCGTATCGGTGTGTTGCCGTTGGCGGGGCGAAGTTTCCATTTCAAGCCTCTGGCGAGCAGCGGTGATTATGAGTGCGGCGAGTTGATCGGCGAATATACCGTGGAGCTCAAGAATGATGCGGCACATGGCATTATTCGCGATCTCAGCACCAGCTAAGTTTAGCGTTTAGCGTTTAGCGGATAGCGGATAGAAAAGCAGAACTATACGCTATCCGCTATTCCGATACGCTATCAGAAAGGGAGCTAAACCAAATGGCCAGTTTCTCAAACGACGCGGACATTTTGAAGCACGAGCCGATACTGTTCACAGAATTGCATCTGCCCTGGCAGGTGCTGGCGGCAGGAGCGGCAGGGACACTCAGCGGAACGACGTTCACGGCTAATGGAGCAGATTTTGTAGCTGCACAGGTCTCAGCAGGCGGAGTGGCGTATCTGCAATCAGCGGACGGCTCACTGGACGGAGCGTACGAAATAGTCTCGGTGGATTCGGCGACACAACTTGGCATTTCCGTTATCAGGTCCAACGCAACAGAAGCTGCCGTAGCACCGCCTGCGGCAACCGACATATCCTACCGCATCAGCACTTTCGGACCGCAGACTGCTGAGGTTGGCTTTCAATTAACCGAGTACTTCGGCATCAGCCCGGGCAATCCCGCCTCTGACATAGACGTTGAAGACATTCTGGATACGAGTGTGTTGAGGCGGGCGTCAGTCTTTGCGATTATTTCAAGCGTATATGCGATGTTGGCAAGCAAGGCGAAAGATGAGAATTTCTGGAAGAAAAGCCTCTACTATCACAAGCTCTTCGCCAAAGCAAGGGGACGATGCCGGCTCAGCATCGACGTCGGCTCCGACGGGCTGGCGGATGTCACCAAAGTCGGAGCTTCCGGAAAGTTAGTGCGAGATTAGTCTGCCAGGGGGAGACCGATGAGTGTCAGCATAGACGGACAAGTTGTATTTGACCGGCAGCAGTTGAAGATCGAAGTCGGCAGTTTCACTCGTGATTCAATCGAAAGAGCAGTGCCTGGACTGGACGGCGTGCTCAGTATCGATCTGGGCCAACGGAGCAGGAAGATAAAGCAAACAGGCGTGCTGAGGGCAAAGAGCCGAACGCAAATGAACGAAAGAATCAATGCAATATCCGCGCTCATGGATGGTAGTACACATACGTTGGTGACAGGCAGCGGCGACAAATTCGACAATCTCAGGATGGATTCTCTCAATACGAGTAATGAGCGGACGGACGGCGCTGGAATAGTCGTCGATTACGAAATTGTTTACACGCAGTTAGTTTAACAAACACTGTGTTTCGCCCCATGTCCACCGGCGGGTAAAGAAAAGGGAAGAGATCTGTAATGTCACTTATCAGTAACGGGATTGAATCGGTCAGAGCATTTGAACTGCCCTGCGGCATCTCAACGGACGGCACGTACATCGAAGCGACGCGATCAGCCCTGGTCAAGTGGCGGTCGGGCTTGCAGGACCTGTTCTATCAGGTCTATGTCAACGGAAGATATGCAGGATCAACTCTCGACGATCATCAAAGACAGATGATTGTTCCGATACCGACTTCTTTGGAGGCGCCGGTCCATATCGAGGTCTTCGCAGTCGAGCCTGAGCAGGCAAACATTGACTTGGGCAGCGAGCTTGGCCCGTTACCGGTCAACAGCGGACGTGTGCGAATGATTCTGTTGCGCAGCCAAAGCCGGCCGGTCGGCGCACTTGCGGAAATCTACTTTGACAACGGCACGGGCCAAATTGACTACGCCAATCCGCTGACTGATTCGCCGATAAGAATCTGGCCCGCCTGGCAGGATAAAGCCGGCTTTGCAATGTCCGGATTCGGCCTTGGCGATTTCGGATATGATTCGGCAGCAGCGGTAGGACTTGGAAAGGGCAGCTTCGGACACGGTCAGTTCGGCCTTGACGCAGACACCATTGAGTGGACAAGTCCCCCGCTGCAAAGCGGTACTTACAGATTCGGCATCAAAATTACCGACGAATCGGGCAGACAGAGCAGCGCCAGCGAGAGCGAGCCAATTACAGTGACGCCGACGGCAAGACCTGCCGGCAAGCTGAACATTTCTTCGTTCGACAAACAGGCAAATCAATTACTGATTGAAATAATGGAAGATTAGGAATTGTTTGTTCTGAATTCCTAAAAGGGAGATTCTTATGGCTGAAGTGTATCCATCCGACAATGAGCTGCTCAACATGCAATCCGACAGCGAGACCGGTGTCGAATATATACCGACCGGCACGGCACCGTATTATCTGCACTTTAGGAAACTGCTGCAACGACTCTTATTAGCTGCCCGCCGGGCGAACGACTTGAGAGTCTATGACGAGGGCGGGCTTGACATTGGAGTAAAGCCGGGCAAGTTCTGGCTTGGCACGCAGTTGATAAGTTACGCAGGCTCATCGGGCAACACCTTGGCGGACGATAAACAGGATATTTATATTTACCTCGATTCGTCGGCTACTCTCGTGACCAATGAATACGGCAGTTTCCCAAACATGGTGACCACGCCTCATATCCGTCTGGCACAGGTCGGTACTTCAGGCGGCGATATCGACTCGATAACCGATTGCCGGACCGGGCACAACATCGCGCTGCCTTATGGGGCCGGAGGTCTGAAGAAAAGTATCGAGGCACATACCGGCGACGACACACTCACATCGGCCGAATCCGGCAGCGTTCACAGTAACCTCGGCGCTGTCGGGACAGTTACACTTACCCTGCCTGCCTCGGCACCGGAAGGAACAACTTTTAGCTTTGCGGTCCAGGCCGGACAGGAGTTGCGAATCGATCCCGGCACAGCAACTATCCGAGACGACAGCGGCCAAACGGCTGACAAATACAAATCGGCCAGCGCAATCGGGGCGTGCCTCAGCCTTATCTCCGATGCGAACGGCGATTGGGCCACCGTAGCCAAGAACGGAACCTGGAGCGAGCAAGCGTAAGTACACTTACGGCACCGTCATCAGGCAAAGGAGTTAAAAATGGCAAACGAAATACACGCAAACTACGCGTCCGGCAATACACTTTATGCCGTTGTCCGTGACAGCGCCGGCAACGTCTGGTATGTCTCAGGACAGATCTTTGAAGCCTGGGGGACAAGCGGTCGCACGGCAGATGACTACGACATCGGCCTTACAGACAAAAGCGGCAGCAGATACGTGGGCAACTTTGATGGCAATGTCCCCACAGGCATCTACTCCGTGCAAGTATTTTTACAGACTGGTGCAAATCCTGCGGACGGTGACAGCCTTGTTGCAGACGATGATATATTCTGGTCGGGAACAGGCAGAGTAACCGCCGACAAGTTGCTTGCCAATAAGGCTGTCCAGACTAAATCGACCGGAGAGATCAGGTACTACGATGACGATGGGCAGACAGTCCTCCTGACACATACGCCGACGGATGCAGAAGCAACGATAACAAGAACGCCAAGCTGACAGATGATAATTAAGGAGATATGAAATGGGAGGTTTTGCAGACTATTGGGAAGACGAGATTCTGGACCACGTTTTTGGTAAGGGAAGTTATTCACCCCCCACGATCTACGTGGGATTATCGACCGCAGACCCGCTGGACGACGCTTCAGGATTAGCTGAGCCAAACGGCAACGGTTACACGAGGGCACAAACATCCGCTTCCGATTGGAACGCCGCATCGGGGGGCTCCCTGGACAATGCAAATGACATCACATTTGCCCAGGCGACCGGAAACTGGGGAACGATAAGTCACTTCGCTTTGTTTGACGCTGCAACCGGCGGCAACATGTTGGCTCACGGTGCGTTGAGTCAGTCAAACGCCATCGGAAGTTCAGACATAGCCAGATTCCAGGCGGGCGACCTGGATGTGAGCTTAGACTAACCATGCTAATTGCAGGAGTTTACAATGGCGACGATTAACAAGAATTGGGCCGCGCAAAGCCAGATAGTAGGCACGAGCGACGGCTATGTCACACTGTCCGGAACCACCGAGTCATATTCTTCTAACGTCGATATGGAGACCAACGGCTACGAAGGTGCTCACGTGACAGTCGAGATCAACTATGACGTCTCTCCGACAGATGAGGTCAAGATCAAGCTCTACGGCTCTCTTGACGGCTCCAACTACGACGACACGCCGATATGGGAGATGCAGGGAGACAAGAGCGTGGACCCACAACAGTTGAGCTTTGTTGTGAAAGACCTGGCTCATTTCAGGATAGGTGTGCAGCAAACAGGTTCAACTGACAGTCATGATGTAAGGGCATACGTCCAGTGCTGGAACTACCAGTCCACATAAGGAGTCTAACATGGCCGACATACACATTGGAAAAATCAACAAGACCGCATCCGACAAGGGCAAAGCCCAATTGTTCTATCATATCCCGGTAGATACTCCGGTCAGCGGAATCGTGCCAACGCCGGAAAGCGCCATAGCGGCACAACTTCAGCAGGCTGAAATCGACGCATTAGCCGCCGGGTCATTAGTTGAAGTGTCGAGAAACATAGTGGTGCTTGCCAGCCAGACACAAGCAGAGATTGCCGGCGCAGTTAAGGCCGATTGGCAGAACGTCAAGGCGAACTACAACGACAAATACAATTTTGAACACAAGTTCTATGGAGTGACATTGGATGCCACTGCTTAAACCGCCAAGAGCAGCACAAGTCAATTGGTCGCATCATCTCGCCGGAGGTCTGAGCGGATGCTGGCTGTTGGCTGAGGGCGCGGGCGACAAAGCCGCCGACCTGGGACCATATCGCCGGCACGGCGTTTCCCAGGGCGGGCCGCCTCTCTGGAAGCCGGGTGAGCACGGATGTTGCCTGGATTTTGACGGCACAGACGAGTGTATAGATTGCGGCAGCGGAAAGTTCGGATGGGACGTCAGCAACGAGCTGAGTGTTGTAGCGTATATCAAACCTGATGTAAGCCAGACCAATACAATCTTCGGCCGCTCGACTTACGCTCGACCCGTTCTTCTTTCGGGTTATGCAGGCGGCAAAGTACGCTGGCGGGTTTACACCGACAGCACATATTGCCATATAGTATCGACTTCAAGTCATGCAACCGACGGCAGTGAATGGGTACACGTGGTTGGAACCTGGAGGCAGAATGACGGCCGTATCTACATTAATGGCGAGTTGGAAAACTCGGAATCGAGCAGCAACGGCAACCTGAGCTTCGTAAACGACTCTCAATTCGTAGGCATTGGCGGCACGTATGAAGGAGGCAATTACTACAACTGCTGGGACGGCAGGATAGAGTACATCCTTGTTTACAACCGCGCTTTAAGTGCCGAGCAAGTCAAATGGCTCTATCGAGAGCCGTTCGCAATGTTCGAAAGCTCAATCAGCCCCGCACGGGTGGTTGCCCCCATAGCTGCAATTTCCCTGGCCGGCTCGGTAACTGCACAGTCGGCAGCATCCGCCACGTTGAAGTCGTTGATCGGAATAAGCGGAACCATAACGAGCACCTCCGGCACTGCGGCATTGCTGAAGTCAGTCAGCGGTTTGCAGCGGGCGAAAAGGAGTTGGCCAAACGATGCTCTCTTTAATGGAATGACAGCCAGTGCTTTCAAGCTGGGCACTACCCTTAGCCTGGGTTGGTTCTGGCTGCGTACTGCCGGCTGCTCAGTGCTCTATCGCGGACTTGGTATGGGGCAAATTGATTTTGCGGACATGCTGACCGTGGCGGCGCCGAATGCCGCCGTTATCTCACCGCCGAGCTACATTTCGCATGACGCCGGCTCAACCCACTTTTACGTTGTCCGCCGATTCAACAAATGTGGCTATCTGGAACACACCCTCGCTGCCGCTGTGAAGATTTCAATAGATTCGGATGGTGAGCTGCAAGAGCCGCACCCGAATAAGGTTTTCAACGCAAGAATCGAACAAGTGGACGGCAACACGATACGGCTCGTCTGGTTCTATTGTCCGCTTGAACAAAAGTCGCCGCCAGCGTGTTTCAACATCTACCATGACAATCGAACCGGACAGATCGACTATGAAAACCCGATCGCTGAAATTACTTATCAGGGGCGCAAGTTCCACAGCTATCAAAGTGGCACGCTCGATGCAGGCAGGTACCTGTTCGCTATAAGGACCGAAGATGCAAACGGCGTAGAGAACCGCACCTTAGCACAACTAAGCATCCAGCTTAATGCTGAAAGTATCGATCCAGTCGAGATATTAAACGCCGAGTGCGTCTGACACAGAATCCCGTTTAAGACGAGATAGGAGCTATGTCCAACAAAATAGACTTTTTCCAATCAGAGCAGAGGCAACTTGCGCTGGCTGCTGCATCGGTCTCCATTTTGGTCGATGGGAAGTTGTGTCCGGATCTGGAGCCGATAGAGATTGTCCGCAGCGGCTGGCCTGAGTTCAGTTGGGCCAAACTGGCGTACAATCCCGCTGCACAAACCGGGACACTCTTGAAAGCGGCTGAAGATATTGTCAATGAGTATGCCGCCGGAAAGACCGTTTGCATCCGCCAGTATTACAACGGCATTCCACCTGATGCAGCGGCTTTTAGCTTTCCGATCTTTCACGGCCATATCGAAAGCATCGACACAAAATTGTCACTCGACGGGGAAATCATAGAAATTGTCGCGAGAGACTTTAGCGCAAACCTGAAACGAATCTCGGTTTACGGCCAACGGCTCGTGAAAGCAGACGGCTCCAATGTATTCCTAGCCGGCCTTGACACCGTGTTCAATCCGGAAAGCAAGGCCAATGCCGATCCGGCGCCGATAAAAACAGCAGGCAAAACATATACGGCTTTTTGTGCCGAGCCTTCACAAGGCGTTCTCTGGGGCTACGCGGAAGTTATTGACTATCTGCTCTGCGAATACGTGCTCACAGGTCAACTGCATAGGCCTACTCTTGGCCGGCTCAAGGCGTTGACGGAAAACCAGATAGTCCGCGATCTCGATGTCACGGGACTGAGTCTCGCCGAGGCCCTGCGGCGGTGTTGTGACAGAATCGGCTTGAAGTTCAAGCTCATGCCTCGCCTTGCACGTACCGGTCCGGACCAGGCAATTGTCTTCTACAAAGCCGGCACGGGTAGAACTGTCGAATTTAATTGTCAGCAAGCCGGTCGGCAATTCAGCATCTCAAAGACAAATATTGCAACGCTGCACAGCAGGAAGAACTTCTATCTCGTAACGCATCGGTACATCGGGCAAGGTGACTTCAAAATCTATGAAGCGACTTTTGACCTGCTCAAAGCCTGGGATCCAAATCTTGAGGACAACGACTACGATAAATTCTCGCCCTCGACCAATCCCGACTTCTATCAGGTCAAAGATGTCTATCGCAAATGGTGCCTGAACGAAGCAGGTCAATACAGCGACGCCCCATATAACCAGGGTGGTGCGTTTGACTTCTCGAAAATCTTCCTGAACAACAATTTTTCCCAGCGTCGCAGACGCTTCTATCCGGCCTTGACCACCGACAAGCTCGGAAGATCGTTGGGCTACTTCCTCCAGGTTTCTTTCGGCGATAGTGACCAAAACTGGTGGCAGCACCTTCATGCGTTCAACATCCTGCTCGATGAGTGCGGTATTTGGCTCAGCAGCGACCAGCTCGACACCGACACATGGTTCACATCAGTTCAGGGTATCCTGAAATTCAGAATTACGGCATCGGTTATCAGCGACGAGCGGTTGATCGAAGTGGTTGCAGATGGTCCGGTTAATTCCACGGCGCCAGTCATTGAGCACTTGACCACGGCGCCTCGGCAATTCAAGTACCGCAAAGTTTCAGCCCAGAGTATTTTCGCCGGATCGACCGACCAGACACTTGGGATTCCGGACGAGGTCGATGATTCCAATGCCTTGCATGGATTTTTGCGTCATACGGCGGCAACGTCATCCAACGCCATTGAGGTCTTCGACATCCAAACGCCGAGCCTCGCCTTCGATTATCAAACCGGTGACATTGTGAGCACAGGCCCCGATAGCAGGGACCTGCCGGCCTGCCGCAGTGACAATCGAAGCAGGAGCTGGATCGAGCGGGTGCAGATGGATTTCCAAAAACAGTGTACGAATCTGAAAATCGTTCGACAAAGGAAATGCCGGCTATGAGTGATACTGTGAAATCTGCGTATGGTCAGCAAGTATTGGAACGGCTGTCTCGCGAAGGCTCGCAAGGAACAGGTGAAATCGCTATTGTCACCTCACCCGGCGCCAGGACGGCTGCATGGGCCGTTAAGGTCAAAAGCAATTCGTCCTACAACGTCTATAACGTCATCGCCGTGATAATCAAGCCTCCCGGACTCGTGCCGGATGAAATAGGCCGGCAGGTCCAGGCTGTAAATCTGGCTGAATCGTTCACACAACAGGGAACGTTACCTGCCGGGACATACGCAGTCATGTCTCGCGTCGGCGACAAGAACGTCTTTTACGCCAAACCATAATCCGTTCTACAGGGCACAAGCTATCGGGATGCAGGTAAGTAATGACGCCCATAAATTCAAAATCATGGCGGTTGGATCGGCAGATCAACCTTTCTGTAATCGTTCAACTCGTATTGTTGGCCTCTTTGATCGTAGGCAGTTGGCTCAATCTGCAGAGGCAGCTTGACTTGCTGCAGCGAGACGTGAGCATGCTGCTGCAATCTCAGATCAACCTCCAGCAGAAACTCGAATCGCTCTGGGCCAGGAGCATCTCACATGAATACCGCCTGCAGACAATTGAGAAACGAACCGCCAAGGCCACGGAGACGCATTGAACAAGCTTCATGTGTTACCAGATCACACAGTTGCATTTTCCGCGTTCACAATGTTTTTTGAAGATGCTCCAAACTTCAGGTGTTTCTCTGCAAAGACCGATAGAAACCTTCTTGTCAAAACTGCGAATGGTATCAATCAAATAGGTATAGAAATCTATACGTTCTTTTGGAGGGTAGCGGAGCTTGCCGTCTGAGGCTCCTTTCACAAAGTTATGATTCCAGAGCTTTCGAGCACGATTGCCATACGCTCCGGCGGCAAGGCGGAAATGGCCCGGCAGAAGCCTTAGCATGCCGAGTGTGATGTTCTCAGGTCTGATGACAGATAATGCCCGCTGGATTAAATCGGCATATCCGGCTTGCCAGTCCGGATAGAGAATACCCGGGTCGATGCGAATCCGGATTCTGTAACCATGCTCCTGACACTGCCTGGCCGCCTCGATACGCTCGGAAAGGCCGGCGGCGCCTAATTCGTATTGCTCGATCATCTGTTGGCTGTTCAGGCTCCAGGAAACAACCGTTTGCCCGTTAGGCTCGACTGCAAGCAGGTTGTCAATATTGCTGCTCTTTGTCAACAGCATCAGAAAACCTCGGGAGAATCCGGAGAAAAATGGTATCAACATCGTCGTCAAATTGGTTATGTGGTCAAGTGCGAGACTGTCAAGCATCTCACCCATGTTGAAGCTGACCTTGCCGCCGGCTGCCGCCAGTGTCTTGCGTATCTGCTTGAACATCGCATCGTAATTGATGTTGATTTTGATGAACGGAGCAAATTTTCGATAGACAAATGCAAGATAGCAATATGTGCAGTAATAGGGACAGCCGTTCGAGACAGGAACCAGCTTGTGGTAAGCACAGCAACGGATATTCGAGCCAAGCCGGCCATCGAAGCATCCTACAAAAGAGGAGGTTTGGCCTATCATCAGAGTCCTCTTTCCGGCCGGCAATGCTTGAGATGGTGACACATCGGGCAAACGAGGCATTCGCTGCCGCTCTATCACCCGGACCTGGGCTGACGGAAACAATCCCAGAATTCGCTCGGCCTCAGGATGGTCTGCCACCTTTTCCCATAACAGTATCGTTCCAGGTTTGAATGTCTTTGCTGCGTCCATGATCGCTCTTCGTACCGTCGTCGGTTTATGACCCGCGCAGCGGAATTATAGCAGAAAAACATGAAGTCAATCCACAGTTAAGGAGAGAAACGATGAAAAAGACAAAAAAGTGTGAAGCAGCAATTGTTACCTGTGCATTGATGTGCCTTTCACTGGCCGGGTGCGAGAGTTTGCGGTTTGCGCCAAGTGAGTCACAAAAACAGAACGCCTGGTTGCACAATCGCACTGCGCTTGTCACCGCCGAAACTGCCCGAACTGAGGATGCTTCTCGAAAACTCCAGGCCCTGACAAAACTTGGCGAAGTACAAAGCCGAGCGTTCAGCGCATATTACGGTATGCCGAAGGAGTTTCCCCAGGCAGAGACTGCCGAGGATATTCTTGCCGAATCGAACTGGCAGCTTGCCGAGACGGCTTTGCAGACAAGCGCTGAAAGACCGGATGCCTGGCAGGTCGCTGACTCGGCAATGGAGTTGGGAATCGGCGTATGTGCCCTGCTCGGCGGCGTATATGGCACAAGAGCCGTTCGGTTCCTGAGAGACGCCCGGGGCAAATCGCAGGCTTTGCAGGAAATTATAGCCGGCAACGAACTTTTCAAAAAGCAGAACGAATCTTCCGCTGCCGCATTCAAGCAAGCCCACGGCAACCAATCGCCCCAAACCCGGCAAATCGTCGTACAGGCAAAGGCATAAGTCATCGGGGAGGCCGAAGAAATTAAAAATCAAGGAAGACTCTGATACAAATCGACGCCGACTATGCGGCGCGAAACCTCACTAAAGAACCCGGAAGAGGTCGCTTTGTTGCGCGAATCCGCCTGCTTTTTCCATGCGCAGAAAAAAAGGCCGTAAGCGTTTTCGCTTAGGGCCTTTTGTTTCGTAAAATTGTGTGTTTAGTGTGATAAATTTTTGAAAAGCGTCAGCCAAAGCCGGGCGGAGGCCGGATTAGAGCGGGTGAATGTGGCTTTTTCAGGAAAGCATCCTGTCCTTCCGGCTGATCTGTAAAGGCCCCCGCTCGGTAGCCTGAGATCCAGCAAGCCAACACGGCAAACACCAGCCACATTACTTCGATCGCATATTTACATATAATCATATATTACTCCCCGTAATCATCTCACTTGTATCGGCCTAATGTCAATTTTTTCGTTAGTCAAATCGCTGTTCTGAATTGGCCCGTCATAAAACGAAAAAAGATAGCCCCCGACCGGAAAGGCCGATACCAGCATGAAAAATACACATGCCAAACCGGGCAGCCGACGGCTCACATCATAGGCGTATGCACCCAGGCGTTTTCAACACCTACGAGCAGCTTTTTTGAGGACGTACCCAGAGCACACTGATATGAAATCCGGTCAGATTTTCTTTAGGATCGCAACTTTTTTCTTCGCAACCGGAGATTCTTCGCCGGTCAGGTCTACTTCAGACATTTATGATCCACGGAGTGTAGAATTTAACCGGGGAAAGTTCGGGAGACGCGGACTCAAATTCACTTCGTTCTTTCCAACAGGACGTTGGCCAGCCGTCGGAGAGTATCGGCCCTGGGGCCGAACGGCTTCAACACTGCCGCCGCCGCCGAAGTCAATTTCTGCTGGACCTCTTTGGCCTTCTCCATCCCCACCACGGCCGGATATGTGCACTTGGCGGCTTTAATATCCTTGCCCGCGGTCTTGCCTAACTGCTCACTGGAGGCGGTCTCATCGAGGATGTCATCGGTAATCTGGAAAGCCAGGCCGATGTTCAAACCATACTCACACAGGCATTCCAATTGCTGTTGCGTGGCGCCGCCGCAGACGGCACCCAGCGCCGCAGCACATCTAAACATCTTGGCGGTCTTGTTGATATGAATATGCTCCAGCATTTCTTTGGTGCCGGCAGTCTTTTCGGCTTTCAGGTCCGCCATCTGCCCTGCGATCATCCCGTCACCGCCGGCGTCCCGCGCCAATAGAGCAATGAGTCTTACCGCAACGCTCGGCTCCTCGGTCCGGGTTGCCAGTATCTCAAACGCCAGCGTCAGAAGAGCATCGCCGGCAAGAATTGCAGTTGCTTCGTCGAAGGCTTTGTGGCACGTCGGCAAGCCTCGTCTCATATCGTCATCATCCATTGCCGGCAGATCATCGTGGATGAGAGAATAAGTGTGCACCATTTCGACGGCCGCAGAGGCGATCTCCGCGTTGCGGTTTACCTGCCCGCTAAGAAGCTCGCAGCTCCAAAGCACCAGCACAGAGCGTATCCGCTTACCTGGCGCATTGAGCGTGTACCTGAGTGCTTCTTTCAGATCGCCGTTCATCTGCTGCTCGGCCAAAAGTTGCTCAAGAACGTGATTTACCGACTGTGCCTTCCTGCGCAATTGAGTGTTGAAGTCCATCGTCGAACTAAGACTTGCCATATTAGCCTGTACTCTGACTGCTCACTATTGACAACCGATTGTCGATTGCCGATTATTGGCGAATAGTAAACGATAACCAGCTGCCAGTAAACCGAAAAATGATTCTTATTCTCGGCGTCACCGCATCCGGCAAAGGGCGATTGGCCTTTGACCTGGCCCAAAGCATCGGTGCTGAAATACTCAGCATCGACTCGATGAAGGTCTATCGCCGGATGGACATCGGAACGGCCAAGCCGCCCGCAGAGGCCCGTGAGCACATCAACTATCACCTGGTGGACGTGGCCGAGCCCAGCGATTCTTTCAGCGTGGGGGCCTTTTTCGATGCCGCATCGGACGCAATAGAGCAGATAAAGGCCCGTCAGAGAAGGATCGTCGCCGTTGGCGGAACGGCTCTGTACATTAAGTCGCTGCTTTACGGCTTATTCGATGGTGCCGGAAGCGACGAGCAGATGCGCGCCGAACTGCGGGCTCGTGCCGAAGCTCAAGGCCTGGCCGAACTCCATCGCGAGCTAACGAAAATCGATCCTGTCGCCGCCGACCGTATCAATCCGAACGACGCCAGACGCATAGTACGTGCCCTGGAGGTTTACAGGCTCACAGGCAAGCCAATCTCAAGTTTCCAGAATCAATGGGAAACACGCCACATGAAACACGACTGGACGATAATAGGCCTGCGAAGAGAAAAAGCCGACGCCAGCGGCCGAATAAACAAGAGGGTCAAAAAGATGATTGCCGCCGGCCTTATAGACGAGGTCAAATCCCTTCTGGGCGAACAGAAGCCTTTGAGCAAACAGGCCCGATGCGCTATCGGTTATGCCGAGATAATCGACCATCTACATGGAAAGACGAGTTTGGAAGAGGCAACCGAATTGATAAAGGTGCACACTCGCCGATTAGCCAAAGGCCAGCGAACCTGGTTCAAAACGTTCACAAACGTCCATTGGCTCGACATCGAAGCAGACGAACCAAACGATAAAATCTTCGAGCGAACAAAGGATGTATTGAAAGATGCCAGGCCGCGTTGATTTGTGGAACCGCAACAGGTAGAATCGACACAGAGACTAACTGTCTAATCAGCGGACATAGGTAATGAACGCAGAGAAACTCAAGAAGATATTGGACGAGCTAATAGCTTCAGCAAGAGAAAGCGAATGGCTGGAATTTAAAGAAGCACGCCAAACGTTTCACTTTGATAAGCTCGGCAAGTACTTCTCTGCTTTATCCAATGAGGCAAACCTCAAAGGTAAAGATTGTGGGTGGTTAGTCTTTGGAGTAAGAGACAGAGGCAGGAAGATCGTAGGGACTCAATATCGTTCCGTCGGGACTGATTTGGACAAGCTGAAACCAGAGATCGCGAATGAAACCACCAATCGGGCTACATTTATCGAGATACACGAACTACATCTGACTGAAGGGCGGGTCATAATGTTCCAAATACCTGCGGCGCCACAAGGTATTCCGATCGCATGGAAAGGCCATTACTACGGCAGAGAGGGTGAATCAATAAATGCTCTGAGTTTACAGGAAATAGAACAGATTCGTCATCAGGGCAAGACCGAGGACTGGTCGGCACAGATTTGCCCGGACGCCACGATTGATGATCTCGATGCCAAAGCCATCCTAAAAGCAAGGGAAGAATACAAACAGAAATATCGCACCAAGGCCTGCGAAGTCGACGATGGGACGATTCCACATTCCTCAATAAGGCCAAAGTAATCAAACAGGGCAGAATCACAAGAACAGCCATCATCCTCTTGGGAAAAGACGAATCAGAACACTTTATCTCACCATCGGCGGCTAAGATCACTTGGATTCTCAGGGACGAACAAAGCCAGACAAAGGATTATGAGCATTTTGGCCCACCTTTTATCCTCAACAGCGAGTCCGTGTTTGCGAAAATAAGAAATCTAAAGTACCGTTACCTGCCCAACGACACCTTGTTTCCTACAGAAATAAACCAATACGAACCTTACGTCATTCGCGAAGCATTACATAATTGTATCGCCCATCAGGATTACGAACTAACAGACAGGATAATTGTTGAGGAAAAAAACGATGAGTTGGTTTTTGCCAACGCCGGTAATTTTATCCCCGGTAGTGTGGAAGAAGTAATTCAGCAGAACTACCCGCAGAAACACAGAAATAACTTTTTGGCAAACGCCATGCTCAACCTGGGTATGATCGACATCATTGGAAGCGGCATTAGAAAGATGTTTCTCATTCAAAAGGAACGCTTCTTTCCCTTGCCTGATTACGATTTAACTGATCCAAGCAAAGTTAAAGTCAGCTTATTTGGAAAAGTGCTTAACGAGAACTATACGCGAATGCTCATCAAGAATAGGAACATAGATCTGCCAACGGTGATGCTTCTGGACAAAGTGCAAAAACAAATTAGGCTATCTAAGGACGAGCATAGATTCTTGAAATCAGGAAGACTTGTTGAAGGCAGGTATCCAAACTTGTTCGTATCCTCACACGTTGCGGCAACAACGGAAGAAAGAGCAAAATATATCAAATACAGAGGATTTGACGACCAACGTCACAAAGAATCGATAATAGCTTTTATCGAGAAATATGGCTCAGCCAGCAGAAAAGACGTTGATGATCTGTTGATGAGATATCTTTCTGGTGCCTTAAATGAAAAGCAGAAGCGGAATAAGATAAGTAACCTGCTCTATGCAATGTCCAAAAGAGACGAAACCATAAAGAATATTGGTTCAAACCGAAAACCCAAATGGATTCTTTGCCGAACAAATGAAGGTGCAGTTCAATAGGACTTATCCTAAGTTTAACTAAACTTATCATGATTTAGGTAAACTTAGTTAAAAACTCAGCAATGTACTTTATGTAAGCAACGCTAATACATAGAGTTACGTTTTTACTAAAAGCCAAATCATATAGACGCTTATTGCTGTTCAAACTTAGGGCTCCGACAGGAATATTCACAAATTGTTTCCGTTTGGCAACATCGTGCGTGCCCGTAGCATGGTGTAACCGTCGCAATTACCAATGTTTCGCTCAGACGGTCTGCAATTCTCGCTGGGCCCGCAGGACGGTGGCGGCGTCGCCGAGAACTAGCTGTTTTATCAGACTGGATGGAATCAGGGTAAGCCCCATGTTGAAAACTTTCTCCTCAACCATCGCAGCGATCAGCCGGGCCGTCTGCCGGCAGAGATTGTGCGTCGCTATCAGGTCCCGGACTATCCTGGACTTGTCCCACCGGCATCTGCCCGGCTCTCCGGCAAGAAACTCAGCATCAGTCAGCTCCTGAAGGTCGGCGGAAACAACCTCGATTCTGGAACGCCTGAGTTTGCGCTTGAAATGACGCTCGCTCAGCGCCACGGCGGCCTTTTCGTAGCCGGTCGCTGCAAGGACCACCTTGATAATGGAGAGGATCTCGCAACTGGTCACGCTGCGCTGGTTCTGTTGGTGATAGAGATAGTATGTCACCACCTCGGCAAACTGTTCGGCGATCTCTATGTTTGCCTGGTCGGCCTCGCCGAGAGCATTGTTGATAGACCCCATGACCTTCGTGTGCAGATATTCTTCGACACTGCCGTCGGCTTTTATCACTTTAAGTTGTGTCCGTACCACCTTTTTCTTGCCTCCCTGCAAATTTGGCTAATCCGTATCATGCCGGAGTATCATTACTTCTCAAAGAGCATCGGCTGGACAGACGGCTCAACCTCGGTAATTGCCCTGCTGACTTCCTTGATTAATTCGCCCGCGTCCCTGAAGTCACGATACACACTTGCAAAGCGAATATATGCCACCTTGTCAACCCTGCGTAATTGCTTCATCACGCTTTCGCCGACGAAAGCCGATGAAACCTCCTTGTCAAAATTCCTAAGTATGCTCTCCTCGGCCCTGTCGGCTATTTGTTGAATCTGCTCTGTCGAGACGGCCCTTTTGTAACAGGCCTTCTGCAAACCACCGATGATTTTGTCCTTGTCATAAGGGACCCGCGAGTTGTCCTTTTTCACGACGTAAAGCTTGAGGCTCTCGCCGATCCTCTCATAGGTCGTAAAGCGCCTCTTGCAAACCAGGCACTTCCGACGACGTCTGATCGCCTTTCCACCATCGCTTGAACGCGAATCAATAACTTTATCCCGATCTTCCTGACAGAAGGGACATTTCATTTCGTCTCTCACATCCCGGCTTGCATCCTGTGTCCGAGATACACTTTTTTCCTTATGCTTCGCAGCCTTCACACAGCACAGGACCTCCCGCCCAAGGGCAATCCGCTCCCCGAAGCCTGCCAAGCGAACACTATATATAGGACCTTGTACTCATTCTAACTGCAATATATAGTATATCAATTGAAATTCATAGCACTTTTCTTGTTTTTTTTAGAGTTCTGATTTGACACCCCGGAAACGGTAGCCGAGCGACTGCGAAGCAGGTGTTGCCTCGGCAGGAATATAGCGCGGTACGTAGGCGAGCAAGGAAACTTCAATTTGGCGCCAATTGTGATGTCGCAACCGGGAAAAGTCCGGAGTTATCGGCCTGTTTCACTGACGTTGTATGAAAAAAGGCCTCTGCGCGGAGAACGCAGAGGCCAACTCGGAAAGAAACTTATACAACCCCCCCTCAGGTCTGGTACTAATGCCTTTTACTTCCTGCAAAGGCTTTGTTTCTACTCCGCTTGTTCCAACCCCTTTCTTCTTTGCTCCACTTAAAGTTTAACATAGAAATGCTAAGGAGACAAATCCGGACACGCACCTTTTTTGCCTTTTTTGGCAGCCCGATAAAAGCCGATTTCCCCGTTATGAGACGCGTGGTTTTTCGCCCTTTTGCCGCCTTCTTTAGACCTCTTCGATTTTGGCTTTACTCCTCAGCTCGTCCACGAAATTATCGATGGCTTTTCCTCGCATTTGTTCTTCGAGCGCTTCGACTATCCTCTCTTGCACATCTTCAAGGCCGGCTACACCCCCAGGCTCCCTTGCATAAACTTTGGCGATATGAAAGCCGAAGCGGGAGCGAAAAATGTCACTCATCCGACCGATGCCTAAATTAAAGACCACATCCTCGAATTCCTCTACCATCTGCCCTTTCATGATAAAGCCCAGGTCGCCGCCATTGTCGGCACAGTCGGTATATTTATCGACAACCATTTCAAAAGCCGCACCGTTTTTCAATTCCTCGTGTGCCTGGCTTATCGCTTGAAATGCGCTTTCCTCGTCGGTCTGCCAGTTCACATGTTTGACGATGTGTGCCACTCTGATTCGCTCTTCGGTCCTGAACTGGTCTTTGTTCTGCTCATAATATTCCTTGATGGCAGTCTTTGACGGTTTTGAGACGCCTTTGCAGACATTGCTAAGCGTCTGCTCGATCCTCATCTGCGCCTCGATGGCCTCTTTTATTTTGTCATCGCCGTCAGTATCGAAATCTTTGTAGAGCTGCTGAGAATCTTCGTACTGTTCTTTCAGTTTGGCCAATGTCGCTTCGACTTTATCACCAGGTATTGCCCCGCCGTTTTTCTGCGCATCCTGATTGATCAGGACCCTTTCAATTACGTTTTCCCTGGACCAGTCAAGCAGTTGTGTCTCTTTCTCCCTGGGGTCCTGGTCGGAAAACACCCGTTCATAATCAGGCCTCAGACGCTCGACCTCCTGCTGTATCGCTGAATCTTCAATCTTTTCACCATTAACAACAAATGCCATGTTTCACACCTCATATCTGAAAAATTCGATTATCGTTTCATATTAAGCGAAACGGTCTTATGTTTATCCTTTTGCTTTCGCGTACCAGTCAGGGTCCTGCGCCAGCTTCTCTTTTGCCTCGGCAGTCATTATCTCGAAGGCAGGGTGGGTACTTTCCCATGCCCGCTCCGTAAATGAACTTCGACGCATCTTCTCTATCTCGAGCTCGACCTCGGCGAAATAGCTGCCGTAAATATGCAGCGAATCACTGATATCGACGTATCTTCCCACCCGCACCGGCTCGCCGATGTTTTTGGAGATTCCCTCGGCAATGATCTTTTGAAGATCGGTCAGGGCATATACATTCATAAACCATGCCTTGTAAAGGTCCCTGCTGCGCCAGTGCGTATTCATATTGAGCGACAGCTCGCCTGCTTCGTTGGCTACCAGCCGGCACCATATCCGCTGGAGGCAAGGCGGGTCGTCCGTAGGCGGATCGGCCGTCGGCATCCAGGTTATCGCCTGGGCCCTTCGGCTGTGCCCGGCCTGCGAGAGGCAGTCGATAATATAACGAATCTGATCGACACTCGCGAAAGGCCTGGGCGAATCGGCGCTGCGCATATCTTCGACCGGACAATATGCAAACAGCCGTTCGTGATACGTATAGGTCCACTTGCCCGCGGCAGGATCGATCCAATGGTCGTGAATCCCGTTCACGACTTCCTGCCGATACGACTCAAGCTCCTCCGGCCCGCCGGGGAAGTTCTTGTGAATCCGGGGCTCAGCGAATGGATCGACAACCGCGATCATAACGGTGGCGTCTTTACTCGGCGGATCTTCAGGTTTGTCGTATTCGGTTCTAACGTCAAGACCGTTGTCCCAAACCGCCAGGACGGCTTTCTCCCATGCCTGGGGCAGACAATCAGCCGTTATCGAAATCGCAGGTACATTGGCAACCGACGCAGCAGTGCTCATCTATAAATTCCTCCAAGAAGTTTTAATGCTTTTCTCATTTCAAATTCCCAAGGTCAATTTCTTCTTTGGTGATATTGTACATTTTATGGTAACGCTCCGGCAAATCGGCCAGGGCTCTCTTGGCGTAGAAAGCATATTTACTTTCGGGCCACCTCTGGATAATGTCCCGGCACGCCTTGACCATCTGCCCGTAACCCATCACCGGCAGCCTTCCCATCTTCCGTTGGTTCTCGACCCAAATCCAGAGCTTTTGCGCCTCGAAGTCCTCCTCCACGCTGAGTTCTTTAAACTGCGGCCTGGACGGCTCAGTCGCCACAGTCTGCGGGGCCGGTGCTGCCTGTTCGGGCTGCTGCACCGGCGCGGTCGGAGCAGGCGGCGGCTCTTTGAACTGCGGTTCGGCCATCAGTCTCTTGTCGTCCTCTTCCCACGTGTCGTAAATTGTTTTGTCCGGCTCCTTCGGCTCCGAATCGCCACCGGTAAAGGAACCTATGACGATGATCCCTGCGACGACTGCAATGGCGAGAGCCGCTATCTTCAACCAAAACGTATTCACTATTGCCTTAGCCCCCTCGGACCTCGATTTATTGATTATTGATTATTGGCTATTGACTATTTATAATCAATTTTAGCGTATAAGCTGATCTTTTCAATAATAATTAACCTGCAACGGTGTATTCCATTACAAATGTTCACTGGGCTTGTAGAGACAATTTGTGTAGTCAAGTCGATCCGTCCGAGCGCCGGTTCAACGGTGCTGGTCATAGATATGGGCGAACTGGCCGGTGAGAGCAGGATCGGCGATAGTATTTCTATAAACGGCGTCTGCCTGACTGTCGCCGGGATTGAAGGCGCCCTTGTGAGCTTTGACGTCAGTGCCGAGACGCTGGCAAAATCGACTCTGGGCAAGCTCAAATCCGGCTCGCAAGTCAATATTGAGCGGGCTTTGAAGGCTGCCGACCGGTTCGGCGGGCATTTCGTCCAGGGCCACGTTGACGGCACGGCAACAATAGCAGCAATCACCAAACACGGTGAATTCGCCGATATCAGGTTCGCAGCAGAGGCCGAATTGCTTGATGCAATGGTGCCAAAAGGCTCGGTCGCCGTGGATGGAATCTCTTTGACGATAGCAAAAATTGACCAAAATGGCTTCACAATTGCTATAATACCTGAAACACTGAGAAGAACAACGTTAGGCAAAGCGAGAATCGGCGATTGCGTGAACATAGAAACTGATATAATTGTAAAGACGATAAAAAGACAGCTTGAGAATATTTTGCCAAAGAAAGAGCCGTTGACAGCCGAAAAATTAAAAGAGTTGGGCTTTTGAGCCGCGTGCGAAACCTGACACAAGGCAAACAATGTCGATAAGCGCTATTATGAAAACCAATGGCAACAATAACAACTCGATAGCCGAACAGATGGTCATCGGCATAACAATGGGCGATGCCGGCGGTATCGGTCCGGAAATTGTTGTCAAAGCGCTTGCCGATCCTGAGATCCGCAAAGCGGCGAAATTCATCGTTTTCGGAATGAACGAGCAGCTTTGCTACGTCGCCGACGCCGCCGAGATCGAACCTTTCTGGGGCCGTCATCAGCACGAAAAGATCAACCGCGAGTACCCGTACAAAGTTGTTGTCGCCGATTATGACGAGTATTCCGTTCCGTCCTGGGTCAGAGGCCCGAGCAAATCAGCCGGGGAAGCATCCATGAGGTTCTGCGTTGATGCCATTGACGCGGCGCGGCGCGGCATCGTCGATGCGGTAGTGACGGCGCCGATCAGCAAGAGAAGCTGGAAGCTGGCCGGGTCGGACTGGCCGGGCCACACCGAGATGATCGCCGGTCAGTGCAAGTCCAAGCGGAAGGTAATGATGTTTGTCGCCGGACCGTTGAAATTGGCGCTGGCAACAATTCATGAAGCCCTGTTCGATGTCAGGCACAAGTTTACCATCGGCTGCGTCTTCGAACCGATAGATTTGCTCAACGACGCCCTGAAACAATACTTTGACATTGACAATCCCAGGATCGGCGTTGCCGCACTGAATCCTCATGCCGGCGAGAACGGACAATTCGGCGACGAGGAGCAACGAATAATATCGCCCGCCCTCTTATTGGCGCAGGAACAGGGCATAAACTGTCTCGGGCCATTCAGCGCCGACACCCTCTTTTTGCGGGCCATCGAAGGCGAATTCGACGGTGTGGTCGCAATGTATCACGACCAGGGCATGATACCTGTGAAACTGCTGGACTTCGAGCGGGCGGTAAACGTCACGATCGGCATACCAATCGTAAGAACATCGCCCGCTCACGGGACGGCTTTCGACATCGCAGGCCGGAACATTGCCAATCCAGCCGGCATGAAATCCGCCATAACTACAGCAATAACAATGGCCAAAACGAAAAAGAATTTAGAAGTTAGAATTTAGAATTGAGAATGGACGACGCGCCACAGCAAAGGAATGGCCGGGAGAAGGATATCCAGAAAAGGGCGTTTTCGTTTGCGTGTCGAATTGTTAACCTGTATCGGTTCCTGGCAAAACAGAAGGGTACCGGAGAGGTTTTGGCCAGGCAGATTCTGCGGTCAGGAACATCCATCGGGGCCAATCTGGAGGAAGCAGCAGCAGGACAAAGCAGAGCCGATTTTATCTCAAAGCGCAACATCGCTCTCAAAGAAGCCCGTGAGACGCACTATTGGCTTCGGCTCTTCACAGAAACCAAAGTTGTCTCGCCCGAAAAGTTAAACGGATTACTCAACGAATCCAACGAACTGGTCGCAATCTTGACAACTATAGTGAAGAATGCTCGGATTCCCGAATGAACCCAATTGACCATAAATTCTACATTCTAAATTCATAATTCTAAATTCGCAGTTCCTATGCAAACGAAGCGGCAAATCCGGCAGTTACTTTCATCGTCGGGCATTTCTCCGAACAAACGACTTGGTCAGCATTTTCTCATCGATCTGAATCTAATGCGGCTGCTGGTCGATTCTGCGAACATTCAGAAAAACGACGTCGTGCTCGAGGTCGGCTGCGGCACGGGTTCTTTGACCGAGGCCCTGACCGAAAAAGCGGGCAGAACAATATCTGTCGAGCTTGACCGGAGCCTCGCCGGGATTGCAAGGAAACAACTCGCCGGCGCCGAGAACGTTGAGCTTATCAACGCCGACATTCTCGAAAGTAAGAACACGTTGAGCCGGACTGTCACAGACGCATTGGCCCTTGCCCGCGTGAAACACGCCGGGCGGTTTCTGCTGGTTGCGAATCTACCCTACAATGTCGCCTCACCCGTGATGATGAATCTGGTCACAGGCCCGACAAGGGCAGATTGCATGTATGTGACGGTTCAAAAAGAAGTTGCCGACAGGATGACCGCCGGGCCGGCTTCCAGCGATTACGGCATACTGAGCATATTCCTGGCCGCAACCGGCGATGTAAAGACGATAAGAACTCTCAAGCCAACCGTTTTTTGGCCGCAGCCACAGGTTGACTCGGCGATGGTCGGCTTTGTCCGCGACCAGGCAAAATGCGAGCGGATTGCGAACATGGAATTGTTCAGCGAAACGGTGCATCTGTTTATGAGCCATCGCCGTAAGACTCTCTTGGCTTGCACCAAACTGGCCCGCGGCAGACTCGCCCGAATCGCCGATTGGCCCGAAATCTTCGAGCAATGCCGCATCGACCCGGCACAACGCCCTGAACAACTCAGCGCCGACGATTATGTCGCGGTCGCAGATTGCGCTGCAAATTGCCTGTTTTAGACTTGAAGGAAAATAAAATATAGGGTATAATTTTTACCAGATTACTGGGACGTAAAAATGTTGAGTTTGAAGAACAGAAGAACGGTGAGGCACATCTTCCCAAAACGTAACCAAACGTTTTTGAGGCAATTTGAAGAGTATAAGTATGTATAGAAATAAAGCATTCACTTTGATCGAGCTTTTAGTGGTGATTGCTATCATAGCGATATTGATGGCCATCTTGATGCCGACCCTAAATCGGGCCAGAGAGCAGGGCAAACGTGCGGCTTGCCTTAGCAACGTCAAGCAGTTGACACTGGCATGGATTCTGTATGCAGATGATAACGACGGCAAGATGGCCAGCGGCAACACAAGCCTCGGCGGCCACAACAAAGACGGCACATGTTGGGTATATTGGCCGGGACGGAGTGCCTCAGAAGAAGAACGAATAAAAGATATCAAGAGGGGATTGTTATTTCCATACTGTCCAAACTTAAATCTCTACAAGTGCCCGACCGGTGTGCGAGGAGAGGTGGTGACGTATGCTATAGTTGACGCTATGAATGGTCACGACGCGATACCCGGCGCTGATGGACAGATACTTAAGAACAGAGTACAGATTCGCAGGCCGGGCCAGAGGGCTGTTTTTGTCGATGAGGGCCGATTGAGTCCGTCGAGCTGGACGGTTAATTATGATAAGGAACAGTGGTGGGACGGGATTACGGTACGCCACGGTGATGGAACGAACTTCTCTTTTGCGGACGGGCACAGTGAATACTGGAAGTGGAAGGATCCACGCACCATAAAGTTCGCGCGAGGTGAAATAAGCGGCCAGTCTTCGGTGCCGGATAATCTGGATTTGTATAGAGTGCAGAAAGCTGTGTGGGGGAAATTAGGTTATACACCGAACCGTTAGCAAACAGGATTCTTCCTGCCTATTGTGCTGTTGGAGGAAGGAGCCTTTTTAATTGACAATTGTTCCCGAAATCTTCGAGCAATGCCGCATCGATCCGGCACAACGCCCTGAACGACTCAGCGCCGATGATTATGCCGCGGTCGCAGATTGCGCTGCAAATTCCCGATTTTTGGGTTGAACAACGCTCTGATGTCCGGTATAATGTGCTAATCTGTGGAATTACGCCAGAAAAGCATAAGAAACGTCAAATTATCCGAACATAGGGGCATAGTGGCGCATCCTAACGCTGGTAAGTGTAAGTGATTTAACATTCGTGGAAAAGTGAGGAGTATTGTTATGAGCAAGCGAACGGCATTCACCTTAATCGAGCTTCTGGTAGTGATTGCTATTATCGCAATTCTGTTGGCCATTTTGATGCCGGCGCTGCGAAGAGTCAAGGAACAGGGCAAGATGATAAGCTGCATGGGGAATCTCAAACAGTGGAATATGATTGCGGCGATGCATACCGAGGAAAATGACGGCAAGTTTTGGGACTCGGCGCCGGGGACACCCGGCTACTGGTGGGTACGATACCTGGAGGAAGAATACAAGAGCTGGAAGACAAACGAGCTTTGGTTTTGCCCTTCGGGCACTAAGCCAATTATCGACAAGTATGGCAACACGGCGCCTCGTACATTAAGCATCTACAACGCATGGGGCATATTCACGGGCAGCGATCTGAGCAGGGACGGCGTAGCCGGCAGCTTCGGGATCAATGGCTACTGCCTGATACCGGCAGGCCCGAATGCGGCGACTACATACGAGGGCGGTGTACCCGTCACGAACGGGTGGAAGACTGCCGGTGTACGCGGCGCAAGCCAGGTGCCATGGTTCACTGAGGCCCTGCGTTTTGATCTCTGGCCGCTGCCGACTCACGCACCTGCTCAAGAGGAATTTGCGGCCTGGTCCGGCAACAACATGGCCCGTACCTGCATCAACCGACATCAGGGATTTCTCAACGCCGCCTTTATGGATTTTTCGGTAAGAAAGATCGGCCTCAAAGAGATGTGGACACTGAAGTGGCACAGGCAATTTGACATATCGGGCCCCTGGACCAAGGCCGGCGGCGCCCAAACGAGTAGTTGGCCGGATTGGATTAGCCGGTTCAAAGATTATTAAGAAACGAATTGTTGCAGGAAAACATACTTTTCGGATACTGATGAGGAAAGGTGTTGTTATGCGCGCAAGGAAAGGGTTCACGCTAATCGAGCTTCTGGTAGTGATCGCTATCATTGCAATTCTGATGGCGATACTGATGCCCGCGATGAGCCGGGTCAAGGAACAGGGCAGACGCTCGACCTGCCTGAGCAACCTAAGACAGTTGACCCTGGGGTGGATTATGTACGCCGACGAACACGATGACATGCTCGTCAACGGCGATACAGGCGAGTACGGCATCCATTCGGACCAGACGCCCTGGGTGCTCGCCGACTGGCGAAGCGGGATGACCAATCGCCAGAAAATTGACGCTATCAAGAACGGAGCCATGTGGCCATACGTCAAGGAATTGAAACTTTACAAATGCCCAACCGTCACCAAGATCGTTCGCGGAGGAACGCACGAAGACATTATGCGAACGTACTCCGTGTCCGATGCAATGAACTGCAAGGATTGGTCCAGCATGAATGCCAAGATGATTAAGAAAAGGCTGGAGATTCCCAATCCGGCCTACAGAATGGTCTTTGTCGACGACGGCGGCACGATAACCTCCGCGCTTGGCGGCTGGACGGTCTATGTTACCGAGGAGAGGTGGTGGGACCCGCCACCGGTGCGGCACGGTGACGGAACAACCTTTTCTTTTGCCGACGGGCACAGTGAGTACCACAAGTGGAAAGACCCTCGCACCATCGAATTCGGCAAGCAGGTGCCTCCAACGGCTTTCTCGCCGAACCAGCCCGGCAACGAGGATCTTCATTGGGCCGCCGTAGCTATGTGGGGTAAGGAGGCGATGCATCAATAGCATCCATGCGCGATGCGCGAGGTCATAATCTTATTCTTATTCGATGTTCGCTGATTTGTGCCGCCGGCGCCTGTTGTGACAGACGCCGGAATGTCTGTACGTTACTGTTTTCTGCAGATTCTTGACCATCGAGGACTTTTCCTGCAGAAAAACTGAGGGATTCGTTATGTGCAAGCGCAGGGGCTTCACGTTAATAGAGCTTCTGGTGGTGATTGCAATCATCGCATTGCTGATGGCCATACTTATGCCGGCGCTTCAACGGGTTAAGAAACAGGCCAGGGGGGTCGTCTGCCAGGCGAACATCAAGCAATGGGGCACCATCTTCATGTTGTACACGCAGGACAACAATAATCAGTGGCCCGAGCGCCGGAGCGGCAGCAACGCTTACGGGCGGTGGATGGACTCGCTGCGCGATCTCTACATTACAACCGAGGACATACGCTCCTGCCCGGTCGCTACGAAACTGGCGAATCCAACCGGAGACCCCGGCATGAGCATCTGGGGCTCGACCTTCGTCGCCTGGGGAAATCTGTTTGCCGTAGCCGGGCGGACGGCGGGATATTACGGCAGCTACGGGATGAACGGCTATCTCTACGTGCCTGTAGGCGACGCCGTTTACGGAAAACCGGCAAACAGATTCTGGAGGACCACCAATGTCAACGGCGCCTCCAGGATACCTATGTTCCTTGATTGCTGGGCTTGGTGCGGCTGGATCGACGAAACGGACACACCCCCGGAATTCGACGGCCACACAAGAACCGGTGACACGAACTCGATAAATCGTTTCTGCCTCAACCGTCATGAGGCAGCCATAAACGGCTCTTTTCTGGATTATTCCGTCAGGAAGATCGGTCTCAAGGAATTGTGGACCTTCAAGTGGAGCCGCGTGTACAACCCGGTCAATTCCTGGACAAGAGCCGGCGGCGTCAGACCGGAAGACTGGGCAAACTGGGGGAACGGCTGGATGGCGGGATTTAAGGACTATTGATATACCATGAAAGCCCGAAACGCATTCACACTGATAGAGCTTCTGGTGGTTATCGCCATAATAGCGTTGCTATTGGCGATTTTGATGCCGGCGTTGCAGCGAGTGAGGAAGCAGGCGAGAGGGGTTGTCTGCCAGGCGAACCTCAAGCAATGGGGCACGATTTTTGCGCTGTACACGGACGACAACAACGGCAATTTCCCCGAGCGTAGTAACAGTTCCGGGCGCTGGATGGATTCAATGCGTGATCTCTATATCAGCACAGAAGATATACGGTTGTGCCCTGTAGCCTCAAAACTCGCCAACCCAGACGGGATAGATGGGGTCGATTTGTGGGGTAGCACATTTATAGGCTGGGGAGAGATTCCTGTTGCGGCCTCCGGAGGCGGGCGAACAATAGGTTACTATGGCAGCTACGGCGTAAATGGCTATATATATATTCCGCTGGGCGACGCGGTTTATGGAAAAGCGCCTAATAGATTCTGGAGAACCATTAACGTCAAAGGCGGCAACAAGATACCGATGTTCCTGGATTGCTACTTCTGGTGTGGGTGGCCCGATGATGACGACACGCCACCCCAGTACGACGGCCATCAAATGCGCCCCGACGCGGATGCAATGAATCGTTTCTGCCTGAACCGCCACAATGGAACCGTCAATGCCATTTTCATGGACTATCACGTGCAACCGGTGGGGCTAAAAGAGTTGTGGACGCTCAAGTGGAGCAACGACTTCAACCCCGCCAATCCGTGGACCAGGGCCGGCGGCGTCCGACCCGAAGACTGGGCAAATTGGGGAAACGGCTGGATGGCAAAATTTAAGGACTATTGAGATACGATGAAGCGTCGAAGTGCATTTACGCTGATAGAGCTTTTGGTAGTCATTGCCATAATAGCGTTGCTAATGGCGATATTGATGCCTGCGTTGCAGCGAGTGAAGAAACAGGCCAAAGCCGTCATCTGTCAATCCAACCTCAAGCAATGGGGTTCCATCTTCGCACTGTATACCGACGACAATAACGGCTTCTTTCCAAAGCGCACCAGCGGCTCGGGACGTTGGATAAATGTGCTCTACGACTACTATTACCGCGAGGAAGACCTGCGCATCTGCCCGATGGCGACAAAGATCAAGGTCCCGGAGTACCCCAACTCAGTCAGCGGCACCCTTGAAGTAGGCGGCGACGCATTCACATCCTGGGGCAAGATCGGTGTGACCGGCTCGCGACCTGACGGTACGTACGAGCCGGCCGGCACCTGGGGCAGCTATGGAATAAACCACTGGCTCTACGTAGCCGCGCAGGACCCGCTTTACGGGCAGGCCGCCAGAGACTACTGGGGAACCGTCAATGTCAAGGGCAGCCACGAGATTCCGCTGTTCCTGGACTGCTGGTTCTGGTGCGGCGGGCCTGAAAATGACGACATCCCTCCGCAGTTTGACGGCCATAGGATGACGGGCCACACTAATTCGATGAATCGTTTCTGTATCAACAGGCATCAACAAGGAATAAACGGCATATTTCTGGATTATTCGGCAAGAAAAGTTTGGCTTAAGGAGCTGTGGCGGTTAAAATGGGGAAGGAACTTTAGTACATCTGCCCTTCTGCCCAATTGGGAGACAGAAGCGCCCTGGATGGCAGCTTTCAAGGGGCCCTAATAAATAATAAGGAATAGCTGCGGCACCCGAAACGGATTGTTAGAGACGCAGTGCTTCTGAATTACTGAAGGAGTTTCGCTATGAATAGACGAAGCGGATTTACGTTAATAGAACTTTTGGTTGTAATCGCTATCATCGCAATACTGATGGCAATAATGATGCCGGCGCTGCAGCGGGTAAAAGAGCAGGCCAGAGAGATGGTATGCCGGGCCAATCTGCGCCAATACGGCATAGCACAAACTATATACCTGGACGACCATGATGACCGCTATCCGTCTGCATGGAGATCTTTGGTCGCGAACGAGCATCCCGTAGCCGGGTATCAACGGTATTGTCGCTGGCACGATCCAAGATACCCGCCGGATGGCCCGTTTTGGCCATACCTGAAAGACGAGAAGGTGCATTTGTGTCCTTCTTTCAAAGTCCTTGCCAAGTCCGAGGGCACCCGGCACCCCAGCCACGTTTCTTCCAATCCGGTCATTCCCTACTACAGCTACAGCATGAATTCATGGTTGGGCGCCAAGAGAGGGGACCCGGGCGGCTCTTCGGCGACAGACTCCAACGGACGCGGCGGCATTTACACACGCTCGGAGATAAGCCGGAGCCACGCGGAGGTGTTTTTCTTCGCAGCCGAGAATATGTGGCAGAGGCGGGGCAATAACAATGTGCTCAATGACAACGCCTTGTGTCCCGACGGCCGCGACTGGTTCGGCACGTTTCACAACGCTCCGAGCGGAGACCTCAATTTGGGCACAGTCAACGTCGTCTTTGTGGATGCCCATGTCGAGGAGGTGCGATCCGGATTGGCCCCCGACGGCAGCAGGACGGAGGCGGAATTCGGCAGATTCGAAAAACACGGCTGGCCGCACAGCGTGCCGTTTCAGTAAAATATGATATTATCAAGAACATAGAAATTGAAAGGTATTTGAGGAGTTTCTTTATGAGAAAGCGCGAAGGTTTCACATTGATTGAGCTTTTGGTGGTAATTGCCATCATAGCAATATTGATGGCGATCCTGATGCCGGCACTGAACAGAGTCCGCGAGCAGGGCAAGCGGATCGTATGTGAGAGTAATCTCAAGACGCTGACGCTGGGCTGGATTATGTACGCCGACGAGAATGACGACAAGATCGCCAATGGAGCCGGTGGGTTCCACTACTTGAAAACCGGCGGACAAACGTCTAACGGCGCTGCGGCAGGCATCATTGAAAGGGCCTGGGTAGGCAAGGGTTGGGGAGCCAATTGGAACAATCAGAATGTCCGCAATAGCGGGATGACCGAGGACCAAAAGAGATTAGGCATTCGCGAGGGTTCTCTATGGCCGATAGTCAAGAACTACGGCGTATACAAGTGTCCGACGGGACGGCCCGGTGAGTTTGTCACCTACGCCGCCGTAGATGCTATGAACGGTCTGATCCGCAACGGCACCGCCAGCAGGGGGAGCAATTCAAGTCACCCGTCCGCCGTGGGCAAGAGGATCGGTTCAACCACGTTGTGGGTCAAGCGAAGGAGCGAGATAAACAGCCCGCCCCCAGCCCAACGAATGGTCTATATCGACGAAGGGGCGATGACCCCGGACAGCTTCGCCGTGCACTACAGCCAACGAGGACCCTGGTGGGATGATCCGCCCGTCCGTCACGGGGACGGCACGACGGTATCGTGGGCCGACGGCCATGCCAGCCATCTCAAGTGGAAAGCCGCCGAAACTATCAAACGCGCCAGGGAAACCGCGGATTGGTATGGCGGCGGCGGCTTTATGCCTCAGACTCCGGAAGGCATCCAGGAGCTGGAGGATTTCCAGCGATCCGTGTGGGGCAGACTCGGCTATTAGCCAGAGTAACTCAGAGCATGGCTCTCGGCGTCGGAGCAGCGTTTGAGTCCTGACAGTTGCGATTGGAGTGCTATTATGAAAACGCAAAGAGGATTTACTCTGATAGAGCTTCTGGTTGTAATCGCTATCATCGCAATATTGATGGCGATAATGATGCCGGCGCTGCAGCGGGTCAAAGAGCAGGCCAGGGAGATGACCTGCCGGGCCAACCTGCGTCAATACGGCTTGTCGCAGAATCTGTATCTGGACGACAACGAAGACCGCTATCCTAGCGCGTGGACATCACTGGTCAAGACAGAGTCTCCTGTCGCCGGGTACGAGCGTTTCTGCCGATGGCACGACCCGAGATACCCGGCGGACGGCCCATTTTGGCCCTATTTGAAAGAGGGGAAGGTCCATCTGTGCCCGTCGTTTGCCGTAGTCGCCAAATCCGAGGGCACGAGGCATCCGAGCCACGTTTCTTCCAACCCTGTCGTTCCCTACTACAGCTACAGCATGAACGCCTACTTAGGCTCAAGGAGCGGAGCCTCGGGCGGCGGCGTCTTGAAACGTTCCGAGGTCACAAGGAGTCATGCGGAGGTGTTTTTCTTCTCCGCCGAGAACATGTGGCAAAGGCCGGGCTGCAACTGGGTGCTAAACGACAACGCTTTGTGCCCCGACGGCCGGGACTGGTTCGGCACTTTCCACAGCACTGCCAGCGGCGACCTCAACAGCGGCACCGTCAATGCCGTGTTTGTAGATGCACATGTGGAAGAAGTGCGTTCGGCCCTGAAGAAGATTACCAGCGACAACTCGGAAAAGGAGTTCGGTAGCTTTGAGAAATTCGGTTGGCCTAAAAAAGAGCCGTACCGGTAGTGAAGAATCCTTTACAATCGTAATCAATCGACATTGACCTCAAAGGTCTTATATGTCGTGTTGCCGACCGCGTCGCTGACTCTGATAGTCAAAACGTGGTCGCCTTCCGGAAATTTCTTCTCCGCGTCCACTCTGACAGTGAATTTCTCGTCTTTAGTATCATAGACCAAATCGTCGGGCACGGTGCTTATCCAGTCGGTGTTGCTGTCGATCGTGTATTCGAGTTTGCCGATCGCGCTTAGTTCGTCGGAGACCTCGACCTTGAAAACCCTGTACTGCCCATTGTTCTCGCGGGCCGGAGTCATCTCAATATCTTCGACAACAGGCCCGGTGTTATCAACCACTGCCGGCTCGCTCACCCTGCTGCCGGTCAATTTTGTTGACGCAGTGTTGCTTCGCTCGTCGCTGGCTGTCACCCTGACCTCGTACCGGCCGTCTTCGACGGTCTTGCCGTCCCAATCGAAGCTGGCGGCTGTCAACTTGTCTTTTAGCTCGATCCAGCTTGTCCTTCCGAGTTTCCTGAAATCTATCTTGTAAATCAGCTTATCGCCGTTGTCGTCTTTGGTCGCATAGCTGATCTTGAAAAATCCTTTCTTACCGGCCGCCGCAATTCTGCCGACTGTTACCGACGCAACCTTTGGCGCCAGGTTCGGAACGGTGCTGGCAACGGCAATCTCCCTGATAATCGGGCTTTTGTTGCCGTCCCGGCTTTGAAGCACGAGTCTGTATTGACAGAACCTGCCTAAAGGGCAGCGAAGCTGCGCCGGCCCGGTGACTTCGACAGGCTCGGACCACTGCGAAAAAGTCGGATCGTTCACATCCTTTACATTCCCGCTGCGAGAGGCCACCCGCACCTGGCATCCCTGCGGGACATCCGCTTCGAGCTGCAGCTTGCCCCAATTCGCCGGCTGACCGGCATCGACAAGGGCGGAAGTGTAAGTCCCCTCAGCGGCAAAGCCTGAACCGAGCTTTATCAGCTTGGCGGGATTTGCCGTTCCGAGATACACATCGTCGCCCGCCACGGCTATCGACGTGATCTGGGCCGACTGCTTATCCTCATAGATAACCGCCTGTTGCTCCCGGGCCGGATCGATGCTGTAGAGTTTGGCGCTGTTGCCGGTCCCGGCAAGCAGCTTTCCTTCGTGCTCGGCCAGGCAGAAGAAAACTACAGCCTCACCGAACACGTCCGTAACGAAGCCATCTTTGGTTATCTTGTATATGTGGCTGGCCCGACTCGGCTTAGCGCCTTTGCTTACCGGCGGCGGACTCGACGGCGGCTTCCTGCCCGCCGGCTTTGTGGTGTTTGCGATCTCCAGCTTACGGCCGCTGCCGCTCTGGTCCGGACCCTTGTCCTTGTCAGGCTCGGCATCCGGCCGCCCTGTCGAAGATCCTCGAACGGCTGACGCCGCAAACTGCGTCTGGGTCTGCACGATCTTTGCCGAGGTCGCCGCAGCATACAAACTAATAGCGTTTTTAGCGTTTAGTTTTCCGCTATCCGCTATTATTAGTGCCGTAATCTCCGGCTGGTCACTGTCATAGAGAACCGTTGCCTTCTCGGTGCGCGGGTCGATTTTATAGACCAATCCCCGGTTGTCACTTCCCGCATAGATGCTGCCGTCCTGCCCGATTGCAAGCGAAAGTATGTTCTTGTCCTTGCTGTCGTAAATGAGCCGGGCCTTATCGCCGAGAGGATCGAGTCTGTAAACCTTGCCTTCCGGCCCGGTCCCCAGGTAGATGTTGCCGTCGGCATCGATAACTATGGCAAAGATGTATTTGGCGTCATCCGGCTCAAAAATAACTTCCATCTTGTCGTCATCGAACCGGCACAGCTTGCACTCTTTGCCGCTGATACCCGCCAAAAGCCTGCCGGAAACGTCGGTTGCCATTGCGAAAATATGCTCATTGGTCAGATACTCCCCGCCTTCGACAATCTCCCTGACGAGCCTTTCTATTTCACCGAGTCCTTCGGGCGGTTTGGATTCCTCCGGTTTGGATTCTTCCGGCTCTGGCTCTTGGGCCTCGTCGTCATCCTCGGGGTAAATCTTCGTCAACTTGTTGAGGCCGTACTTGTAGATACCCCCATTGGGGCTTGTGCCGAAATAGATGGTCCCGCCACTGATAACGATACTGTTTATCGACCAAACATCGGCAAAGCCCTCGAAGTCCTTGACCACCGCCTCAGCCGCCCGCCCGAGCTGAATAGTCCCGCGCGAACCAATCACGACCTTTTCGATTTTGCCTTTGAGTAAATCGGCGCTGCTGGTATGACGTGTAATCTTACTGCTCACCGCCAAACAAGCCGACGCCAAAGCCAGACAAACCAAAAACGCGAGGGTCAGTCTATTATCAATGCCGAATCTGTTTTTCATTCCAATTCCTCAAATAAAACAGCCAAGTCCAGGTCGATGGATTGGCGCATTTTGGCACGTCTCTATTTTTCAACGGTAATGTGCAAGACTTTCTTGTCGATGACAACCGTGCCCGTTTCCAGACTTTGTTCGAGCCAATGTGAATGCGGCAGGATTCGAAGCGTCCTCTTTGTATCCCGCAGAATCAGCGTCTTGGTCGCCGGCAAATCGGGCAGCTCGGCCTTCTCAACTGTGACCCCGCCCGGGGGCAAAGCCAGAAGAAAGTACAGTCTGTCTCTGTCTATTTGCAGCGAATCGTTTAGCGCATCAATCAATTGCGGCAGATTTTGTGCAATGAATCTGTAAGGCACGACTTTGAGAAGGAACCGTTCATAATCGCGCTTGCCGCACACAGTCAGCTCATACTTGCCGGGCACCAGATCTTCGGGTATCGTCAGCTTATGCCGGTACTTCTTCCTGCCCGCCAGGACGGATTCGATGATAACCCCAATCTCGACACTCTGGCCCGCTTTGACTTGCGAATCGGACAAATCTGCAGACCATATATGTGAAACGATACTCTTCGGCATAATTCGGATGTCGAAATCGATAGATTCTATGTCAACTCGCTCGTATGGATTATTCATAAGAAGCGCGATAGTGCTGATACTCTCGATTATTATCTCGTTCAGGCCAAAGCCGGTGGAGATGTTTTCAAAGGTAATCGATTCGGCGTCCTTTATGCCGATAGCTACCTTGTATTCGAGCGTATGGTCGGGCGGAAAATTGCCGAGATAGAGAGCGGCGCCGGCCAACGTCGCACGCAGATACGACGGCGCCAGCAGCCGATTGTGCGTAAGCCGGCAGTTGTACAGGCGTTTTTCAGTGTCGTTGAACCGATCCACCTGTATCGTCAGTCGTATCGTTTTGGCTTTTGCGCCAATAGTTCCGTAGATCCCCGCTGCTTCATCAAATGTCAGGGCGCCAATCGTCTCGACTACGCTGGCCAACTTAAAAGAGCTGACCGTGTTTGATACGACGGTGTGCACTTTCGCGGTGGCCATCGGCAGATCTACCTGCCCGTAGCCGAGCAACGAGTGCCCGAAACCGTAAACTTTGTCGCCCACAACTTCCGTTACGGTCCCATAGGTGCCGATTATTATATCGCCCGAGACTATCGGCACGGCAAGAGACGACCCAGGCGCCAATCGCAGCTTCTGACCGCCCTCGGCATTTCCACCACCACCGCCTGCGACAACCATGAATCCGGAAGGTTCGACTTCCGCTCTCAACTGCTCGCGAACTTCGGCAGGCAGGCCGGAAGTTATCATAGGGCACGGCAGATAATTGGCGCTGCCGAAACTGCGGCTCGTTTTGACAACGCCGCTTCTGAGCTGCCTGTCAATCTCAGCTAAGTCGATCGGACCGGTAAAATCAAATGCAAAAGCCGCCTGCGCAGCATCTATCCCAGAGCCGCTTGCCCGGCCTCCCCGGCCCACCCTGAGCATCTCGGCGATTGGCGTCGCACCGTAAAGCGGATCCTCGGCATAAGGCCATGTGAAAGCCAGCGCCCCGGCCAATCGCCCGTCAATATAGACCGGCGAACCGCTGCAACCGGCTACAGGACCGGTGTGGACGAAACGCTCATCCGTACCCTCAACCATTATCGCATCTCTGCCCGGCTCCATATTGCGCACCACGTCCACGACCTTCAAACCAAATCTCTCGATGCCGGCGGCGCCATACTCGGTCAGGCAATATGCCTCCATCCCGGGCCTGATTTCATCAAGGCCGATATATCTGGCAGGATCCCAAATGCCTTCCAGTCCCTCCGGCTCATCGGCCGCGTACAGCGAGCCTGTCAAGGCCATAGAGATGCCGAAGCCAAGAAGTAAGAATTTCTGCCATATTTTTAACATTCAGGCCCCTTCATTTAATTGCCCGGTTAAAATTCTAATCGGAAAATATGGCCATTGCAAGACAAAACGAATCCTGCTAAAATGACTTCGTCGTGCGTGATGCGTACTGCGTGATAAAGTTACGCGCCACGCAATACGCAATACGATATACGCAATGCGAAACAGTGGAGTAAGAAATGAAATCCGAACATCGGCACGAATTAAAGACTAATGAGCTGGCCGAATGGCTGGCCAATCTGCCGCAGTGGACGAAGGAAAATCTCGTTACGATTATATGCGTATCGGTTTTTGTTGTCGTGCTCGCAGGCTTGTACTTCTGGAGAGGCTATAGCAAGAACGTTCTGCAGGTGCGGGAACGGACCGAGCTTACGTACCTGCTCAACCAGCTATCGGGAGGCAAGGTGCAGATTCTTCAGGCGCAGGCCCAGGGAAGAGACCTGTCGTTTCTGCTGCTCCAGCCCGCCAAGGGTCTCGAAGCTTTCGCTCAGACCACGAAGAACAACCGAATGGCGGCCCTGGCGCTCATTAAACAGGCCGAAGCCCTGCGCGGCGAGCTGCATTACGGGACTGCAGAACAGTCGTACGTAACAGAGCAGATAAGCAAGGCAAAGGCCAGTTACACGCAGGCAATGGAGATAAGCTCGAACAATCCTTCGTTGGCCGCCGGCGCCAGATTCGGGCTGGGACTCTGCGAAGAAGAACTCGGCAACTTCGAGCAGGCACGGCAGATATACCGCGACATCGTTGCCGGCGCAGGCTACGAGGGCACTGTGGCAGTAAGCCAGGCACAGCGCCGCCTGAAAATAATGGCCGATCATGAGCAACAGATCGCTTTTAAGCCCGATCCAAACCCAAAACCCACCGTTACTTCGCAACCGCAGATAGATATAAGACCCACGACTCCCGGCCTGCCGGCAAACATCATCCCGCCGTTTAGCATTAACCGGCCCCTCGACTTCAGTATGTTCCCCGGGGCCAACGAGCCCGCTGGGAGTGAAGAATAGGGAACTGAGAATTGGGAATTCTAAATTCTACATTCTACATTCCAAACTCCGAATCGGAGCCGACACGATGAAGAACACGGACACCGAGCCGGGGCCGTTGACGTTGCGTGTGGGAAACTCAATCAAAGAACGCAGGCTCGACAAGTACCTGCACGGGCGCTTCAGCAACTTCAGCCGGTGTTTCATCCAGGATGCAATCAAGCAGGGCGGCGTGAAGGTTAACGGCAAAATCGCAAAGCAAAGCCTCAAGCTCAGCCCGGGCGATGAGATTGTTCTGATTCTACCGGAACCGCCGAGCAAAGACATTTTGCCCGAGGACATCCCACTCGATATCATTTACGAGGATGCCGAGCTGATCGTCCTCAATAAGCAGCCCGGCATGATTGTTCATCCGGCACGGGGCAACACGCACGGCACTTTAGTGAACGCCCTTGTGCATTATTCGGACAAACTGTCGAGCGGACTGGGCGAGTTTCGTCCCGGCATCGTGCATCGACTCGACAAAGGCACCACCGGCGTTATGGTCGTGACAAAAAACGACGGCGCTCAGTGGAAAATCGCCAAACAATTCGAGCGCCGGCAGGTCAATAAAACCTATCTGGCGATAGTCCACGGCACGCCTGAACTGACGGCCGACCGCATAAACGCGCCTCTGGGCGTACACCCGACAGCCAGAGAGAAATATGCAATACGCCCGGACACGGGCAAAGAAGCAATCACGTTCTACGAAGTGCTCGAATCATTTCGCGGTTTTTCGCTTGTGAAAATGACGCCCAGGACCGGGCGAACACATCAGATTCGAGTCCACCTGTCATACATAAAGCACCCTATCGTGGCCGACGACATGTACGGGGGCAAACTCGTGTACCACTGGCAGTTGGCCGATGCCGAGCCGGCCGTGCAGGAGCCGATTTTGAACCGGGTCGCGCTGCATGCCTTCAGCCTCGAATTCAAACACCCTGCAACCGATAAAACAGTGAAATTCGAGGCGCCCCTGCGTGAAGATATGCAGAGATTGCTCGACGCTCTCAGAGAGCACAGGAAAAACTGAGATAGCGTTTTGTTTTTGCTATCCACTGTTCCGTCGTCAGACGCTCCTGCAAAAGCACAGATTCCCAGGTATTACGCTAAAGTGAAGCCCGATACCGACCGATGTTTTCTATGCCGCAGGTCATTTTGGCTTATTGGTAAGTGGCGGCCCTGAGCGATAAGCTCCGGGAGGAAACCTCTGACGGAAAGGACAGGCTGTACAAGAATGGAAACAGGCAAACCGGAACAAACGCCCCACGAACCAGTCATATCTGAAACAACACAATACGCTGCCGAAATAAACGATCCCAAATTCGAACAACAGAACCGCATGTGGACCACTATGCGATGGTTCGACGGCATCGAAAAAACCGAAGCGGCGTTCTACACTCGCTTCCAGGACTTACCGGACGAAGACGCGGCTTTTCTAATGTCCTTCTATAACATTGCCGAAGACAGAGAGCTGTTCCGAATGATCTGCAAATTCTGGGATGTCAGCATATCCGGCGGAATGCAGGGCACAGAATGCGGGAAGTAGAATTCTCATATCTCCGTTCTCGATTCTCTATTCCTGCGGCAGCTTTGCGAGGTCGTGGTCGGAGCCGGCGACCATCAGGATGTCGTTCTCGTAAATCACAGTGCTGGGCATGGGAACATTGATGATCTTACCCTTGCCGGCCTTCTTTTCATTGGCGTGCTCGCCTCGTTTTATCAGAACCAGATTCACGCTGTATTTCTGCCGAAGCTGCAAATCCATGACCGTCTTGCCGTCGAAACTGGCCGGCGCTTTTATCCGGGCCAGGCTGTAACCCTCGGCGAAGTCTATTTTTTCCCCGATTTGGGGCGCGATGAGCTTATAGGCCCATCGTTGGGCCGATTCGATTTCGGGGTAGATGACCTCGGTAGCTCCGACCTTGGAAAAGACCTCGCCCGCGATCAAGTCCTCTGCTCTTGCGTATATCCGCTTGACGCCCATTTGGCGCAGGTTGACAACCGTCAGAATCGCCGACTCAAAGCCGCGCCCGGTCCCCTGTCCTATGCCGATGATAGCGACATCAGCCTTGTCGATGCCCTGGGCCTTTAGCGCCTCTTCATCGGTGCTATCGAGTCTTACAGCGTGACTTACCTGGTCCGTAAGAAGCTCTATCGCCTCTCGGTTCTTATCAATGGCAATGACCTCCGCCCCGCTCATCGCAAGGGCGACAGCTAATTTCTTGCCGAACCGTCCTAATCCTATTACCGCGAACCGCCTCATAATTCGTTCCTCGTATATCGTATTGCGTATATCGTACTGCCTGCCGGTTTTGCGCGACACGCACTACGAACTCATCCGACAATTATCGCCTCATCGGGGTAGTTGTATCGGGCGGGCCTTAAGTTAAACGTAAGCGCCGCCAACAGAGTCAGAGGCCCGAGCCTGCCGATAAGCATTGCTGTGATGATAATCAATTTCCCGGCGGTTGTCAAAAAGGGCGTTACTCCGGTTGTCAGGCCGACTGTCCCGAGAGCGGAAGCCGCCTCGAATGCGATGTCCGATATGGCAAAACCGTTTGAATTCTCGGAAATACTCAACGCCAACGTTGCGCAGAACAAAACCGCCACGAAAAGCAACGTAACGGTGATCGCCCTGCCTACAACGACTACCCTGACCGAGCGCTTGAACATTTCGACTTCCTGACGTTTTCGCAGGGCTGCGACGGCGATCATTATCACCACCGCCAATGTCACCGTCTTTATCCCGCCCGCGGTCGAGCCTGGCGAACCGCCGATGAACATGAGCAAGATCAAAACGAACCTGCTCGAAGGCGACATCGCCGAGACATCGACCGTGTTAAAGCCCGCCGTCCTGGCTGTAATCGACTGAAACAGGGCGCCAAGCACATCGGTTTTTGCAGCAGAATCGCCAGGACTCGCATAGCGCTCGAACAGGAGGATAGCCAACATCCCAAGGACTATGAGGGACGCACTTACACTAAGAACGATTTTGGTCTGAAGCCGCATCCTTTTCGGTGCTTCCATCGAGAACCTGTACCGCTTATTGAACCACTTTTTGAAGAACCGCTTTATTCGATCCACCGCAATGTTGATCAGATCGTAGAGCACGCTAAAGCCGAGACCGCCCAGGATTATTAGCGGACAGATCACTACATACACCTGCCAGCTCCGGTCGTAATCTTCAAAACTGCGGCTGTACAAGCTGAAACCAGCGTTGCAAAAAGCGCTGATGGAGTGAAAGACGCAGTAGAACCACTTGCGCTTAATATCGCCGTCCCACATCCCGAAGAGGCTGATTGCACCGACGGCTTCGATGAGTATCGTACCTATGATGATGAAGGTTATCATATTGCCTATCCGGCTCAGCGTTCGGGCGCTGAGAAGGTCCTGCATCGCCACCCTTTCGCGCACGCTCAGAGCCTGACCCAGAAGCAGTGCAAAGACCGCACCGAACACCACTATTCCCAAGCCTCCGAGCTGAATCAGCATCAGGATTACAACCTGCCCCATCAAACTAAAATTCTGGGTATCTTTCACAATCAGGCCGGTCACACAGGTTGCGCTGGTCGCTGTGAACAAGGCGTCGACAAGACTCAGGCTTTCTGTGTTCTCGGCAGATGCCTTCGGCAGCATCAGCAGCCCCGCCCCTGAGATTATCAAGACAAGAAAACTCGCGACCAAAGTTCGTGTTGTGTTCTGGCCTGATGCTGCCAGATTCACACTGGTCCTGCAAAGCTTGGCTACTACCTGCACGGCGAGGTAAACGCCAACCGCAAGATGCCTGACTACAGCAGCCTCTGTCCCAGACGGAGAAAACCATCGCCCTGCTCCCAAAACAGCAATTGCAAGCCCGAGCAAAAGCGGAATTTCAAACCTGTTTGCGCGCCAGAATTCAGCCTTTGAAACAGAATTGAACAGCCGGACTATCTTCTCGGCAACAAAGGCACAAAGTAAGACGGCCTGAACGCTATACAAGATCCAGGCCGGAATCGGAGGGTCATTGACGTCGAAACCAAACAGCAGAACGAAGGACGCCACGACCACCGCCGCTATCAGGGCGTTGACGCCGATCAACACCCTCTCCAAGCGCTTGTTTTTATACTGTATCTGCATAAGTCAATTTTCGATTGACGATTGTAAGTCCAAAATCGCAAATCGTAAATCGAAAATCGAGAATTCTTCAGGCAACGTCCGCTAAGCCCAGCGCATCGCCGAACTTAGCCAACAGCGCCCGGCGGATGTTTTTATGCTCGGCCCGTGTCAACATCGGATCCTGCGAGACCAGCTCGAACGCATTTTTCCTGGCCATAACCAGCAGATCAAAGTCGTCCACGATGCTCGCAATTTTCAAATCGGGCAGACCGTGCTGCCGCGTGCTGAACATCTCTCCCGGCCCTCGCAGCCGTAAATCATGCTCGGCTATCTCAAAACCGTCATTGCTCCTGGTCATTATTTCCAGTCTGCTCCCGGCTGTCTCGTTCTCGGTCTCGGCGAACAATAGACAGTATGATTTCGCCTCCGCCCTTCCGATACGGCCTCTTAATTGATGTAATTGCGCCAAGCCAAATTGATCCGCCCCCTCTACTACCATTATCGTCGCGTTGGGAACATCTACCCCGACCTCCACGACAACAGTCGATACAAGCACATCAATCCTGCCCTTTCGGAACTCGGACATGATTTGTTGCTTCTTCGCGGAAGGCATTTGCCCGTGCAGAAGCTCAACGGCAAATTCCGGGAAAACCTTCGCCGAAAGATGCTTCCACTCGTCGGTGGCGGCCTTGACGTCGCCGGCCTGCTCAACCGCCGTGATGCGGGGATAGACGAAATACGCCTGTTTCTTTGCTTTGAGCCGTTCGCGAATAAACTCGTGCGCCTTCCGGCGGTGTTGCCGATCGACCCAGCGTGTGACGACGGCGCCTCTGCCCGGAGGCGAGTGCTTGATAACGGACACGTCCAAATCGCCGAACGCTGTCATCGCCAGCGTTCGCGGGATGGGGGTCGCGGTCATGACAAGGCAATGCGGCGTGGTTTGTTTTCGCAGTTGTGCGCGCTGGTGAACACCAAATTTGTGCTGTTCGTCAATTACAACCAGGCCCAACTTCTGAAATTCAATGTCAGCCTGCAACAGGGCCACCGTCCCGACCACAATATCAATCTCGCCGGACTTTATTCTGTCCAGGACCTCATTTCTCTTTTTGCCCGTCAGACCCCCCGTTATCAGAATCCTCCCGACGCTGCTTTTTCTCAGGTATCGCTCGATGCTCAGAAAGTGCTGGCCGGCCAGAATCTCCGTAGGCGCCATAATCGCCACTTGCATCCTGTTGGCGACAGCTAACAACGCGGCATAAAGCGCCACGACTGTCTTGCCCGAACCAACGTCACCCTGCAGCAGTCGGTTCATGGGCTGTGATTTGCCCATATCATCGGCAATTTCAGCTATGCAGCCGTTCTGGTCCTCGGTGAGCAGAAACGGAAAACGCTTTCTGATCCTGCTGTCGATTTCGTCCGTGCAAACACACTGGCCGGCCGCAGAGAAATGCTGAACTTTGTGCCGGCGAAGCGCCAGCCCCAACTGCATCAGGAACAGCTCGTCATATTTCAACCTGCGCTTGGCCTGGGCCAGCTTTTTCTCGTCCGGCGGCGAATGTATCCAACGAAACGCATCTTTTCTGCCGATAAGATTTGCCTGTTTGAGAAAAGGCTTGTCATAGAACTCCTGTATGAGCTGATCGGCTGCGTCGCGTACACGGCTGATTATCTTCTTGATCTGTGCGCTGCTCAATTTGCCGGACGCAGGATAGACCCCGCCGCTGAATTGTTCGATCGATTGCGGTTGCTTCTCATCGAGCACGAGAAATTTGGGATTTGTCAACTGCAACTGATGCTTGTACAGAGCTGCCTTGCCCGATACCATTATGATTTGGCCCGGCTCCAACTGGTTGCGAAGGAATCCCCCGTGAAACCACAGGATCCTGCACACTCCCGTATCGTCGCTTATCAGAGCTTCAAACATCGGCTGCCGCCGATAACCCTGATAATCCGTTGATTCGATCATGCCGATAACGGTGGCTGTCCTGTCAGGCTCTATTTGAGATATTTTTGTCGGCTCCGGCAGGAAATTCCAGTCACGCGGATAATACTCCAGCAGATCCCCTACCGTCTCGACTCCCAATTGCGCAAAGGTCTCGGCCCTGGCCGGCCCGACACCCTTGATATATTGAACCGGCGTTGACAAGTCAAACTTGCTTTGTGATTTTTCACTAACCCCTGTCATTCCTGCTTCTTTATAACGTTATCGCTTATTTATGTCATTCCCGCTTCTCTTTGTCATTCCCGCCTCTCTTTGTCATTCCCGCGAAAGCGGGAATCCACTTAACAGCGACCGTTCTGGATTCCTGCTTTCGCAGGAATGACAGTACGCTACTGCTCGAAACCGTGTTTGCCAAGCAGCCTTACGAATCGCACGTCACAGACTATTCTCTCAATGAGCTTGTCCTCCTTTTTCCGGCAGCTTACCAACGTCTGCGATCCTCGGCAACCCACAGGGGCAACTATAAAGCCGCCATCGACGAGCTGTCCGGCCAAAGGCGCCGGTATCTGCGGCACCGCGGCGGTAATCATAATCCTGTCGAAATATCCCGACGGCGGCAGTTTGGGCACCGGCCAGCCGCAACTGCCGTCGCCGACATGAAACTCAATGTTGCTGACGCCCAATCTGCCCAGAACCGCCTGAGCTGATTCGGCTAACTCGCCGAATCTCTCTACTGTGTACACTTTTTTTGCCAGTTTGCTCAGTACCGCCGTCTGGTATCCGCTGCCGGTGCCGATTTCCAGAACATCGCAGCCTCGATCAATCCGCAGTTCCTGAGTCATCAAGGCAACGATATAAGGCTGAGAGATGGTCTGCCCCATTCCGATAGGCAGCGGGCCGTCACTATAAGCCTGCGACTGATGCGAACTTGGAATAAATTCATCCCTCGGAACCTCGGCCATCACCGCCAACACACGAGGATCGGTAATATCACGCCCTTTCAGATCCCAGGTGAGCATCCGTTCCCGGCTAGCGCTAAATCCATCCTTTTTCTGCCGTCCAGGCATGGTCTCGGTTGTTACTCCTCAGCCAAATATTTCACAAACCTATTATGCTCTGTCTATTCCAATTAGAACAGAAGTTTGATGGCCGCGGCGACTGCCAGAATCTGCACGATAGTGGAAAACGCCTTCTGTGGGATTCGCTTTAGAAAAAATATCCCCGCAGCGGCCCCGGCGGCGATGAACGGCAGCATCATCAGATCAAGCTTGACCGATTCGACGGTCATCAAGCCCAGATTCGCACTTAGCGGCACCTTGAGCCAGTTGACAACAAAAAAGAACCACGCCCCGGTTCCCACAAACTCTATCTTGGGCAGTCGCATAGCCAGCAAATAAATAATCATTACAGGCCCGGCGGCATTGGCCATCATTGTCGTTACCCCGGCGATAAACCCAAGTCCGACCGCAAACCACCATTGTGCCGGAATCGGCGCATCCTGGCCCCTGGCTCTGGTGCGCCAATAATTTATGCCCAGCATCACGACTACTATTGCGCCAATAATCGGCTTGAGCTGCCGGTCGCTGATCTGACTCATCATCAGGTAACCGACCACAATACCCGCGAAGGCGGCCGGGAGCAGGCGAATCACATGGCGCCACCTGGCGTTACGCCGGTGGTAGAAAATGGCAAACAAATCCGCTAATATCAGAATGCCAAGCAGTATTCCAGTCGATTTTCGTGCCGGCAGAACCATCGCCATCAGAGGCACCACGAGGATTCCAATCCCGGGAATTCCGGTCTTGGCTATTCCCACCATCACAGCACATAAGCCAACCACAACCCAGCCAGATATATCCAGATCCAACGTATTTAATCCTTCGCCAGAGTCCTATTATCGTAAGTTCAAGCCCTTAATCCCCGCAATCTATCGGTTTTAGGTTCGCTTTGCAATTGACAATTGGCAACAGATGGCTGAAAATGCTCGATAGCAGATAAAGGTTTGGGGCAAAACTGTCATTATTCAAAGGAGACCGGACAATGAACGCCAAAAAGCTTCTCTTTTACACGTTGGCTGTCCTTCTGGGTGGCTGCGTGCCTTCGCTGCATCAGCTTTACACCGACAAAGACCTCGTCTTCGATGAAAACCTGCTTGGTGCGTGGGCGGACGATGACACTCGCTGGGCATTCCAAAAGGGTGCCGATCCAAATTCTTACAAACTTGCAGTCACTGACGACGAGGGAAAGGGTGAATTTGTTGCCCATTTAGTCAAGATCGACGATATGTTGTTTCTCGACCTGTTCCCGGAAGAGCCCAAATTGGAGCAATCCAATGACTTCTATAAGATGCATCTCGTGGGAGCCCATACATTTATCAAGGTCGAGCAAATCGAGCCAATATTACAGATGCGAGTGATGAACCCTGAACAAATAGAGAAAATGCTCGAAAATGATCCTAATCTATTGAAGCACGAGAAGATACAAGATCGTATAATACTGACCGCCTCGCCGAAGGAGCTACAAAGGTTTATGAGGAAGTACGCAAACGTTGATGAAGTTTTCGGCGATTCGAGCGATCTCAAGCGGGTCGAGCCCGAGTAGCCGAAGGGCTTGCCGACCCGATTTCTAATCAAGAATCCGAAAGACAAGATGAAGGCACGGCACTTATGACCACTCAATTGGCATCAAGACGTTACTTAGTGGATATTGACTCGATCTCCGCGCAACAGCTCTTTACCGACTGTCTGGTGATTGGGACCGGCATCGCAGGTCTTCGTGCCGCCATCGAAACAGCCGAGCACCGCAACGTAATCATTGTCTGCAAGGGTAAGGTCAAAGACAGCAACACTTTCAAGGCCCAGGGCGGGATAGCCTCGGTGCTTGACGAAGCAGATACGTTTGAATCGCACATCGCCGATACTCTCAAGACCGGTTGTGGGATATGTGACGAAGACGTGGTCGATCTGGTCGTTCGCCAGGGACCGGAGCTGATAGAGCAACTGCTCGGGTGGGACACTGAGTTCGATCTGGCCGGCAGCCGCGTAGCCACCACGCTTGAGGGGGGCCACAGTCATCCTCGTGTCGCTCACGCTCACGGCGACGAAACCGGCCGGATAATCGCCGAAGCGCTGATAAGAAAGGTCAGGCAGAACTCGAACATAAGAATACTGGAGGATTTCTACTCTATCGATTTGCTCACCAACCACGAGAACAAGTGCATGGGAGTGATCGGGTGGGACAACCAGAGGGGGCCGCAAGTGATCTGGGCCGCAAAAACGATCCTGGCGACCGGTGGGGTCGGCCGGCTGTATCGTGAAACGACAAACCCGGAAGGGGCAACCGCCGACGGTATCGCAATGGCTTACCGGGCCGGGGCTGTGATGCAGGATTTGGAGTTCGTACAATTCCATCCGACCACGCTCTACATCGCCGGCGCCACGCGGGCACTGATTACCGAGACGCTCCGGGGTGAAGGAGCGGTCCTCTTGAATAACAAGGGCCGGCAGTTCATGAAGGACTATCATGAAGCCGCCGAGCTTGCCCCTCGCGACGTCGTAAGCCGGGCCATTCTGGACCAGATGAGAAAGAGCGAGTCAACGCATGTCCATCTGGACGTCAGGCACTTCGATAAGGCATACTTCGCAAAAAGATTCCCCTGGATCAACGAGCTGCTCGGCAGTTTCGATATAGACATCGGCAAGGATCTTGTCCCCGTGAGGCCCAGCGCGCACTATATGATCGGCGGCGTGAAGACCGACAACTCGGCAAGAACAAGTATCGACAATCTCTACGCCTGCGGCGAAATAGCTTCTACGGGCCTGCACGGCGCAAATCGACTCGGCAGCAACTCTCTGCTCGAAGGGCTGGTATTCGGCAAGATAGCAGGTCAGGCCGTTTCCAAAAGCACAAAAGCAACCGCTGCTCATCTCAAGCATCCCCTGATAAAATACCAGATAGCGCCGTCGGACCGCACTCGCCTGGACGCCGATGACGTCAGGAACTCGCTTCGAGCACTCATGTGGCGAAACGTCGGCATCACCCGCTCGGACCAGCCGCTCTCAGAAGCCCAGGAAATCATCAGATTCTGGCAACGGTATGTAATGGACAAAGTCTTCGATTCACCCGAAGGCTGGGAATGCCAGAACATGCTCACCGCTTCCCTGCTTATAACCCAATCCGCCCAGAAGCGTCAGGAAAGCCGGGGCGTCCACTTCAGAAGAGATTTCCCCGACACCGACAACGAGCACTTCAAAAAACATATTGAACTGACAAGATAATGAACTTTGTGAGACCCGGACCGTATTGTTTTCGTCCGCCCGATCTGTGAAAGCTGCAATTGAATTATGTTCACGAGGAAAAGTTATGAAGATTCTCGGTATTTCAGGAAGCGCACGTGCTCCGGAGACTTCCGGGGTGAATAAAGTAGTAAAAACTCTGCTCGAAGCAACGGGACTTGACTACGAGCTTGTCTCGCTCAGAGGCAAGATCATAGGCGGCTGCATCGCATGTCTGGGCTGTGTGAAAGACAACGTGTGTAAGGTGCAGGATGACATGGCAGCTCTTCGGGACAAAATAATCGGAGCCGACGCCTATGTCATCGGAGCGCCGAATTACTATACGGGCCTGAACGCCCTGACCCACGCCCTGCTGGAAAGACTGTACCAGTTCAGGCACCAGGAAGGAGACACCTTATGGGGCAAACTCGCCGTAGCGGTCGGAATCGGCGCGAGTTCGGGGCAGTGCTGTTGTGCTGACATAGAGCGATTCATGGCATACAATTTCGTAGAGACGATTGCAAAAGTCTCGGGCCAGGGCGCCGCCTCGTGCTATTCATGCGGACACGGGGGAACCTGCAGGGTCGGCGTGCCGATTATGATCCACGGAGAGGGCGTCAAAATCACCGACGATATGATTCCGGATGTCACTCAGTAGCCGGAAGTGATTGCTGACGCCGAACAGGCCGGCAAACTCTTAGCTCAACGGCTGACCAACGGGCACGACCGTTCGGAAGTGACCGGTAAAATGCAAACAATAATGATGGAGAAATTCAAAAGCTCCACCTGAACCGGATTCATGGTATAATGACCTGCAATAGTAACAAAATAATCAATAGTCAATAGTAAATAATCAATTGAAAAGAGTGGGTCGGGCGGTCGCTGGTTCGCCTCTGGCGTGCCGGAGGAAAGTCCGAGCAGGACAGGGCAACGGTGGTGGCTAACGGCCACCCGGGGTGACCCGCGGGAAAGTGCCGCAGAAAATACACAGCCGATGGCCCCGATTCGTCGGGAAACAGGCAAAGGTGAAATGGTGCGGTAAGAGCGCACCGCGGCGTCGGTGACGACGCCGGCAGGGCAAACCCCACCGCCTGCAAGACCAAGCAGCCGGTTACTCGGCCCGGGTGTGAGCGGTTAAGTTTACCGCTCTGCCGGCGGGTAGGTCGCTTGCCGAAAGGCAGAGCCGGCCGGCAACGGTCGGTCAAGATAAATGATCGCCGCCCGCTGTTATCGGCGGGACACAGGACTCGGCTTACAGACCCACTCTTTTCGATTGATTGTCAATTACTGACTGCTCGGCATTGTCAGTGAAAACACACCGAAGCGCAGCGGCAAGCGCAAATTGATCCGGCCTCGTGCGCCGCATGAGATTCCCCTCAAATCCGGCCCACAGCCTAAGCTTCTTTCGAATCAATCCACTTCATCATTTTGCGCAATTTTCTGCCGACGGTTTCCAACTGGCTGTCGTGGTCCTTCTCGTACAGTGCGTCGAAGTTCTTATGCCCCGATTGGTACTCATTCACCCATTCTTTGGCGAATTCACCTGATGTGACCTCCGCCAGTATCTTCTTCATCTCGGCTTTGGTCTGCTCGGGAATAATCCTCGGCCCGCGCGTCAGATCGCCGTACTCAGCGGTGTTGGATACGCTGTACCTCATGTAGTTCATCCCGCCCTGATACATCAGGTCAACTATCAGCTTGACCTCGTGCATGCACTCGAAGTAGGCAATTTCAGGCTGGTACCCGGCTTCCACCAACGTCTCGAAGCCGGCTTTAATCAGCGCGGTAAGCCCGCCGCAAAGAACGCACTGCTCGCCGAACAGGTCGGTCTCGGTCTCTTCCTTGTACGTTGTTTCGATGATACCCGCCCTGGCGCCGCCGATCCCGTTGGCCCATGCAAGTGCGATCTGCTTGGCGTCGCCGGTCGCATCCTGCTCGACGGCGATAAGGCACGGCACGCCGCCGCCCTTTTCGTACTCGCTGCGAACCAGATGTCCCGGCCCCTTGGGGGCAATCATCACAACGTTGACGTCCTTGGGCGGCTCAATGTACTTAAAGTGGATATTGAAGCCGTGGCAAAAGCCGAGCGTCTGACCCGCTACGAGGCAGGGCCCAATCTGAGCGGCGTAAACTTTCGCCTGAACCTCATCAGGGAGCGTTACGATAATTAGCGTCGCGCCCTCGCAGGCCTGCTTAATGTCGGTCGGTTTTAGCCCATGCTCGACCGCGAGCTTATAATTGTCCGTCCCCTCCAGCTCGGCTACCGCCACCTCTATACCGCTATCGCGCAGATTCAGGCTATGCGCGTGGCCCTGGCTGCCGTAGCCGATAACCGCCACCTTCTTGCCCTTCAGCGCATCTATCGGGGCATCTTCTTTGTAATAAATTGTTACTGCCATATCTTCATTCTCCTTATTTGTGCTAAATCGTACGTCAACCGCCAAATTTCCAATTTTCGCGGTATATTAACCAAAGACTGCCAGCCAAGCAAGGATTTTATGGCTACTTCAAGAATCGCCCCTACCCCCAAAGGGGTAGAGAGAAGAAAAGCCCTGGAATACCTGCGCATACGGCTCGGATTGGGCCGCTCTTGACGCGGTGATGGGGGCTTGGTATCCTACTGCGAAGACCGTAAACCTACACTAAATAGAAGGAAGGTTGCAATGAAACGCAGAACATTTCTTGCATTAGGCACCACCACTATCGGCGGTCTTTGTATTCAGCCGTCGGTGTCGGCGCCTGGCAAACAGACAGAGAAAAAGGGAGATAAGATGAAGTCCGGCAAGAAGTTACCCTTTAAGATTTCTTTAGCTCAGTGGTCCTGGCATAACAGGCTCTTCGGCAGGGCCGAGCCGAAAATGGACAATCTCGACTTCGCAAAGGAAGCCAAAAACCTCGGCATCAAAGCCGTCGAGTACGTCAATGTGTTCTTCAAGGACAAGGCCAACGATTCCAAGTATCTGGCGGAGATGAAGAAGCGCGAGAAAGACAACGGCGTCAAATCCCTGCTGATTATGTGCGACGGCGAAGGCAATCTCGGCGATCCCGACACCAAGCGCCGGACGCAGGCCATCGAGAATCACCACAAGTGGGTGGACGCCGCGAAGTACTTGGGCTGTCATTCGATCAGGGTCAACGCCAGCTCCAAAGGCTCGTACGACGAACAAATCAAGCTCGCCGCCGACGGACTCGCACGTCTGAGCGAGTATGCCGCCGAGTCTAAACTCAACGTGATCGTCGAAAACCACGGCGGCCTCTCGTCCAACGGGCAGTGGCTGACCAGCGTTATCAAGAAGGTGGACCTGCCCAATTGCGGGACGCTGCCCGACTTCGGCAATTTTCCGCCCGAAACCGATAACTACGAAGCGGTCGAGATGCTTATGCCGTACGCCAAGGCGGTCAGTGCGAAGAGCTACGACTTCGACGAGAAAGGCGATGAGACCAGGATCGACTACTACCGGATGATGAAGATTGTCCTTAACGCCGGCTACAAAGGCTTCGTCGGCATCGAGTACGAGGGCAAAAGGCTCAGCGAAACCGACGGCATCGTAGCGACAAAGAAGCTGCTGGACAAAATCTGCAAACAGCACGTGAAGGCATAGGGCAGGCACGCAGGCCTGCCCCCTACTGTAACGTCGCGTTGGCGAGGCAGATTCGAGCGTTTCTTTTCAGGCCTTCGAGACCCAAACGCTTGATTGGAGAATCGGCGAATCCGGCCTCGAACGATTCGACGTCCATACCCAGAACCTCCTGCAGGTCGAGTTCCGCCCGGTCGCTATAGAATTTTAATTGCCGGTCCCGACAGGCCGGGGCGTCTTTTTGATACGGACAGGAGAGCACGCACTCGTCGCAGCCGAACAGCCGGTCGCCTACTTTCCCTGCCAGTTCCTGCCGGATCGGGCCTTTGTGTTCTATTGTCAAATAGCTGATGCACCTGCCGGCGTCGAATTGCCCGTCGGCGCGTAGAGCACCCGTCGGGCAGGCCTCGATGCACTTGTTGCAGCCTGAGCAGTCGGCTGAGACCGGCTCATCAAGCGGCAGTTTCAGGTCGGTTATGACCTCGCCTAAGAATATCTGGCAGCCGAGTTCGGGGTTGATGAGCATGTGGTTCTTGCCGATGAAACCCAGGCCCGCCCGGACCGCTAACGCCCGTTCGGCTAAGGGCGCTGAGTCAACGCAAATCTTGAACTTGAATTCGGTATCGACAAGCGAGCTTACAAAAACGATCATCTCGCGCAACCGTTCTTTGACAAATTGATGATAATCTTCGTACAAAGCGTAGTTGGCCACTATGCCCGTCGGCGCTGCTGCGCCTGGATGTCCCGGTCGCAGCTTCGGCGGCGTATAGTTCAGACCCACGACGATAACTGATTGTGCACCTTTCATGAGTCTGGCCGGATTAAGTCGCTTCTGCAGATTCCTGTGCATATACTCCATCTGGCCTGCGAAGCCCGATTCTAACCAGAAGGCAAAGAATTCCGCCTGCCTGTCATCCACCGGCGCTGCGTCCGTCACGCCGACAAGGTCAAAACCCAATTCGCTCGTTTTGTGCTTTATGTCTTGAGCTAAACTCATAGAAGCGATTATACTAAACACCGCCATTAATTTTAAGTTTGCAGTTCGCCGGTTACAAAATGGAGAACCAATGGATACCGAATCAAACTCGAATGCATTACCCAATCCCCTACGCGGCATCATTCCGCCTATGGTCACGCCGCTTCTGGACCGCGACACCCTTGATGCGGCCGGCCTTGAGCGGCTCATCGAACACATTCTCGCCGGCGGTGTTCACGGCCTGTTCATCCTTGGGACAACCGGCGAGGCCCCAAGTCTCAGCTATCGCCTGCGCTATGAACTTATCGAACGAGTCTGCGGGCAAGTTGCCGGGCGTGTGCCGGTGCTGGTCGGAATAACCGACACATGCTTCACCGAGTCGCTAAACACAGCCAACAAGGCCGGGGACGCCGGCGCTCAGGCGGTCGTGCTGGCGCCGCCATACTACTTTCCGGCCGGCCAGGCGGAACTGTTAGAGTACCTTGAGCATTTGACGCCGGAATTGCCGCTGCCCTTATTCCTGTACAACATGCCAAGCCTCACCAAAGCGGTATTTGAGCCTCAGACCGTAAAAGCAGCGGCACAGATTAGCGGCATTGCCGGCATAAAAGACAGCTCCGGCAACATGGTCTATTTTCATCAGCTCCAGTCCATACTAAGGGATCATCCGGGCTTCGCGCTTCTCGTGGGCCGGGAGGAACTACTGGCCGAGGCCGTTCTATTGGACGGGCACGGCGGTGTCTGCGGCGGAGCGAATTTTATTCCAAAGCTCTATGTCGATCTCTACAACGCGGCTTGCTCACGAGATGTGCCAACGGTAGAGGCTTTGCATGAAAAAGTCATGCAGATCAGCAGTGCTATCTATAGCGTCGGGCACTACGAGTCGAGCTACCTCAAGGGACTAAAATGCACACTTTCGTGCATGAATATATGCAGTGATTTCTTGGCTGAGCCGTTTCATCGTTTCCGCCAGGAAGAACATGACAAGATTCAGCGGTACGTAAAAGAACTTGGAATTGCACTCAAAAGATAAGAACAGATTTGGACAGGTTGAACGATTATGCAGGGAAATCTTGATACAATTGATGTTGCCATCCTCATTCTTTATAGTGCTGTGCTGATCGGAATGGGTGTCTATTACACCCGCAAATGCCGGACTTCGGAACAGTTCATGGTTGCCGGCCGCTCTATTCCGGCGTGGGCGGCCGGACTTGCCGTGATGAGCGCTTATACGAGCAGCATTTCATATATTGCTCATCCGGGAAAGGCCTTCGACAGCAACTGGCATCCTTTGATTTTCTCGCTTTGCATCTTTCCGGTGGTATGGGTAGTCTGTAAATACGCCGTGCCGTATTATCGAAAAGCACAGTTAATCAGCGTTTACAGCTTTCTGGAGGAAAGACTCGGCTCGTGGGGTCGCATTTATGCAGCACTGGCCTTTGTGCTTTATATGATAGGGCGCGTTGCTGTTATTCTTTACTTAGGCAGCTTGTTGTTAAGTACATTTGTTCCCTGGAACATTATTACTGTAATTATAGCTATCGGGCTTATTACTATAATTTATACACTTCTTGGCGGTATGGAAGCCGTGATTTGGACGGACGTAATGCAGTCGATAATAATGATAGTAGGCATTATTTTTTGTGCTATTAGTTTGTCCCGCGATGTTTTCTCCGGATCCGAACCCCTAATCCAATCTGCTATAGATGCGAATAAATTCAGCTTCGGCAGTTGGGATCTGTCGCTGTCGTCACGTACGATATGGGTAATGATTATCTATGGGATTACGGAGAATCTTCGGAGTTTGTTAGCCGACCAGAACTATGTACAAAAGTACTGCTCTGTACCCACGGAGCGAGAAGCAAAACGCTCAATCTGGATTGCGATGCTGATTTATATTCCTCTTCAAGCAATTTTTCTTTATATCGGGACAACACTTTTTGCCTTTTACTCTCAAGGTGACGAATTGGTGAGAGCCGGCATAACCAAGGGTGATGATGTTTTCCCTTACTTTATTGCGACACAAGTACCTGCGGGTCTGAAAGGACTAATTATCGCAGCTATTATAGCGGCTGCAATGAGTACTGTGGATTCGGCATTGAACTGCTCGGCGACTGTTTTGCTGCTTGACGTCTATAAGCGATATTTTAAGCCGAACATTTCAGAGCGGGCCAGCATGATATTTCTTCGAGGATCGACGGTGGTGTGGGGTCTGCTGGGAACAGGCGCCGCCCTTTGGATGATTAAAGCAAAGAGTGCTTTGGACGTTTGGTGGCAAATATCGGGAATCTTTGGCGGGGCGATTCTGGGATTGTTTCTTTTAGCGTTCATGCGAGTTCGCCTTCGGCTGTGGCATGGCCTTGTTTCTATCGGAGCGAGTATTGCTGTTATCAGTTGGGCAACTTTTGCGCGTAATTTACCGGAATCATGGCAGTGGGCGCAGTGTAACCTTGATGGGGTTATCATAGGCGCAACGGGAACAGCGGCACTGATGGTAGTCGCGTGCATTTTCGGTTTGTTTAACCGCAAGCGAGATATTCAAGCCTGAGAAAGTTGTTCATAGTGGGAAATTCAGAAATAAGCAGAGGTCGTATTGTCGGAATCATTCCTGCACGATATGGCTCGTCGAGATTCGAAGGGAAGGTGCTGGCGGATATTGCCGGCAAGCCCATGATTCAATGGGTGTATGAACGAGCACATCAATCAAAGACGCTGGACGAACTTTTTGTAGCCGTAGATGACCCGCGCGTCCAGTCCCGAGTAGAGCAATTCGGCGGCAAAGCCGTTCTGACGGCAGCGCACCATAAATCGGGAACGGACAGGATCGCTGAAGTCGTTGAGAAAATGCCGGCGGACATTGTCGTTAACATCCAGGGAGATCAGCCGCTTATTGATCCCAATATGATCGATGAAGCGGTTCAACCTATGATCGATAATCCCGAGATTCAAATGTCAACTTTGAAAAGGGAAATAGAAAAAGACGAGTTCGACGATACCGGCGTGGTAAAGGTCGTGGTTGACGATCAGGATTTCGCGCTCTATTTTTCAAGATCGCTCATCCCCTATCCGCGTTACGATGAAAATATTCGAGTCTTCGAACATGTTGGATTGTATGTCTATCGCAAAGATTTTCTTCTGAAAATATCCAAAATGCCGCAGGGATACTTGGAGAAAATCGAATCGTTGGAGCAGCTTCGTGTTTTGGAGAAAGGTTATAGAATTCTGGTTGTCGAAACGAAAATGGATCGATTGGCCGGAATAAGCGTAGATACACCTGAAGATATCAAAAAGGTAGAAAAAATACTCAGCCGGATGAAAGGCATAAGCGATGGTCGCTAACAGAGAACCAATCGAACTTCTCTACCGGAACCTTCCGGTCGATACGAAAGAGATGCTTGATCGTGCAATTTCAAACATCGTATCTGCAAAGAAAAAAGACGGCAAGGTCGTTGTCGTTACCGGAAGCGGCCCCAATATTCATGAGGGAGTGACAACGCTAATTTCAGAGCTTATTCACAAAGGAATAATTGACGGCGTGACTACCAGTTCGGCGGTTATTGCCCATGAAATGGCCGGGGCACTGGAAGAGGTAAAAAGGGTGGACGGCAAAAAATTGGGATTTCCGGAAGCCATGCTTCCCAAAGGCAGCATCTTCGAGGCGACTCTGATGCCGGCCGATTTTATAAAACAACTCGAAAAAGAAATGCTTATCGATACGGCACTGCTTGAAAAAATACTCTCGCTCGATGGAAGTGTCATAATTAAAGCCGCCGGCAACATGGCTTATCCTTTGGGATTGCGCACGGAGAATTTAGCTAAAGAGATACTATTTTTCGCAAAAAGCAAAGGAGTCCCTTTCGAAGTGGTTGCCGGCGCCGGCGCGGACAGACTTACAATGCTCGGAGCGGCCCATGCTAAAGGCATACCGATCCTGGTGACTATACCACAGTTAGTTGGCGGAGGAATGGTGGGACTGGCCATAGGGGATTCTATTTCCCTCACGGAAAGAGCAACAAAAGTAGCTAAGATGCTGCAATCCGCCGATGTCATTATTGAGTCCGCCGTTGCCTTAACCCAGGAAATCCACGATGGCCCGTTTGAAACCTACACCGGACACGGCCTATGGTCACGTTGGGAAGGTTATGACACCTACAGTTTGAAAGACAAGGTGCTGATACGCATCGACCTTGACCCAAGCCTCAAGAAGGCCTGGGAATTCGAGAAGCAATCGAGCAAAGTCCAGGCTGCGATAGATGAAGGATTACCCAAAACCAAACTCATGTCGATTCCTTTCCGGATGGAAATGTCCGGTTTTGCACGGTTGGAGAAAAGCATTCCGGTCGTTGCCGATTTAGGTGTTGCCTGGCCCATCATCGCTCTTCGTTTAGAACAGCAGCTCGGAATATCGCTTGATTTCATCTCTTACCCGCAGCAGAGTCCCCAAGGGCAGGAAATGCGGAAATGGATCGTCGAGAATGTCCAGCCAATCGTAAAGAAGAAACTATTTCAATAGATATGCGCTAAAGCAAAATATAAAGGAGGCTGGTTATGCCTGTTACTAAGCTCGGTAAAAGCCCCGGGACAAATTTAAGAGTCTCCCTCATACTATCCGTTGTTATGGGGATTTTGGCGGCGCCTGCCTCAACTCCCGGGAAAACGGTGACCGAATGGAACTTCAGCGAAGGACTACAGGGCTGGACCGGAAACAACAGAGTCGAGAACCTCTCATATTCGCCGGAAGGGCTGATTTTCCAATCCACTGGGGAAGATCCGTGGATAGAAGGGCCGGCTATAGATCTGCCAAGCGGCAGAATAACCAGAGTGAAAATCCGTATGAGATCGAATGCCGATACAGCCGCGGAACTGTTCTACGGCAAGACATTCAGGGCGGGACATTCCGTTCGATTCACTGTCCGAAACGACGGGCAATGGCACGACTACTCACTCGTCATCCGGGAAAAACTGGGGCCCGGCACGCGTTTTCGCCTCGATCCCTGCATGAGAGCCGGTGACGTAACGGTTGCCTTCATCGGGATCGAAGCAATCAGCGAGATAGTCGTGTCGGCGCTGGAGAAACCTAAGGAACCGGACAGGTCCGGGGGCGACAAGATTTCGGTCAAATCCGGGAGCCTGGAATTTGAGCACTATGGAGGAAAGTGGGGAAACTACGTTCTTAAAGTGGACGGCGCGGAAATGGCTGCCGGATACCAGAGCGAGCCGATCGGTCTTGTGTTCGATGAACGCACCGAATGGCTTAACCTCAAGAATGCAAGAATCGTGCTCGATCGCAGCGAATTTAAGATCAAAGCAAACATTAACGACAGCAAAGGCGGAAAATGGGAAATCCGAAGAACCGTAAGACCTGCGAAACAACAAGGAACACTCGTAGTCGAAACCGAACTGAGCGTAAACAGAGACAGAGACGTTCTGCATTTTCCCTGGCTGACGATCTTCCCGGGCCTCGGCACATTCGGCGAGAGAAAATATCAGGGCCTGTTCGCAGGGCTGGAATACCTTTGCGATGAACCCAGCAGCAGCGAAGCCGACATAGCCACGCCCGACCATGTCCGCCGGGTCCCCGATCCGGTAAAAATAACCTTTCCCCTGATGGCGATTGCACACGGCGGCAATTATATCGGCGTGATCTGGGAGCCTTCCGAGACGGTCGCGGCGACTTTCGATTCGCCCGACACTGCTTATGATTCCGGCGCGCACGTCATGGCGCTGTCGGCCCCGGGCGTCGGTGAGCTTCGTTTCGAGAATGATTTTGCCGCCCACTCACCATTCAGGCTCAAGGCAAACAAGCCCCTGAAAAATTCCGTACTGATAATAGGCGGAAAGGGAAAGACTATCGTGCCGGCAGTGAAACATTACGTAGCTCTCAAGGGGCTGCCCGCCGTGCCCGAATTCGAGAGCGGTTTCGACGCCGCGGTCGATCTGCTTGCCCATGGCTGGCTGGATTCGCAGATAAACGAGAATGCACTCTTCCGACACGCCGTTTGGGGCAAGAACTTCCCGGCCTCTCCGGCCGCCGATGCAGCGATGTTCATCGACTGGCTCGCCATTCATACCAAAGACGACAAGCTCCGTGAAAGACTCGGCGATGTCGAAAGCAAGGCGCTTGGCAAAATCCCGCCGGCACAACCCTTCTCAAGCAGTGTCTCGCACGCACACCTGCCCACAGCACCGTTTGTTTTCGGGCGCACTCTCGAATTCGTCCAGCAAAGACAGAGCGAAGCATGGCGCCTGCTCAGGAACTTCGACGCCGACGGCATAAAACTCTACAGGCCGGGCAAGGCGGATTATGCAAAAACACATTTCGCTAAACACGCCAACGGCCTGGCCGGTCGGGACATGGTCGGGATTCTCGAAGGGGCAACTCTCTCGGCGGATAAAGAACTCATCGGCGAGGCGCTTAAACTGCTCGACAAGCAGACTGCTCTTTATGCCGACACTGTACCGCGCGGCGCACAGACCTGGGAGGTCCCCCTGCATACGCCGGACATATTGGCCTCGGCCCACATGGTCAGGGCTTACGCTCTCGGCTACATTATTTCAGGCAATAAGCAGTATCTTGAGCAGGCCGGATACTGGGCGTGGACGGGCGTGCCGTTTGTCTATCTTTACCCGCCGACAGCCGGCAGAGTAGGGCCATATTCAACAATAGCAGTCCTGGGCGCAACCAACTGGAAGGCCCCGTTGTGGCTGGGCCGGCCCGTCCAGTGGTGCGGGCTTGTTTACTGCTCGGCTTTGCACTTGCTCAGCGAGTGCGATCCGAAAGATCCCTGGGAAAAGATCGCTAAGGGGATCACAACAACCGGCCTGCAGATGACGTGGCGCCGAACCGACGAGGAACGTCAGGGACTGTTGCCTGATTTCTTTGATTTCAGGGGGCAGATTGGCGAAGGCCCGGCCATAAATCCCGGCACGGTTCAGGCCCACTTAGCCGAGCTTTATGGAAAAGGCACGATATACGATTTAAAGAAACTGCCCGATCACGGCTGGTTCATTCATGCGCCTTGTGCGCTGAGCAATATCCGAGAAAGCAGAGATTCAGTGACTTTCGTAGCTGACGGCTGGGGCGACCGGCCATACTATGTGTTGATTTCCGGCATTGAAGAGGAGCCAGGCGAAGTCAGCATACGCGAAGTCGCTGAAGATTCCGCCAGGAAGGAGTTTTACAGCGAACGCAACATCCTGGTAATTGCTTTGGAGGGAAAAGCAAGAATCCGGATACGATGAAGACGACAGTTTTCAAGTTCAACAAGCTTGCAAAACAATTGTAAAGGCATCACGAAGGACTTACCATGATGGTCAACTATGTTAGACAGGGCAATGGACTATGGCAGAAGAATTGATTGGCATAATTGGCGGCACAGGCTTAGGTGATGCGCTGGCCGAACATATTACGGGCGCCGAGCGCCGCGACGTCGATACGCCGTTCGGCAAGCCGAGCACGACTATCACGGTCGGCAGGTTCGGCAAGAAGAAAATCGCATTTTTGAGCCGTCACGGGGACGGACACAAACTCTCCCCGAGCGAGGTGCCGTTTGCAGCCAACATCTTCGCTCTGAAGAAACTCGGCGTCCATACGATCATAGGCAGCGGAGCGGTAGGATCGCTTGCCGAGCGGATCGTTCCGGGCGATTTGGTTATCGTTGACCAGTTTATCGACAAGACGTTCAGACGGCAGAGCAGCTTCTTTCGTGGTTTCGGGGCCGTGCACTGCGAGATGGCCGAGCCGACCTGCGAGCGGGTAGGAGATATGCTCCTCGATACTGCGAACGGCATCAATCTGACAACGCATCCCAAGGGTACATACGTGTGTATGGAAGGGCCCCAGTTTTCCACACGGGCCGAATCGCTCATGCACAAGGCCTGGGGCGGCGACCTGATCGGCATGACCGCTATGCCGGAGGCCAAATTGGCCCGAGAGGCGCAAATCTGCTACGCACTGGTCGCGCTGGCGAGCGATTACGACTGCTGGAGACCGCACGAGGACAGCAAAGACAAGCAGACGCTGCTCAAAGAGATAATAGGCAATCTGCAGGCGGCGACGAACAACTGCCTGGAGTTGATTAAAGCCGTGCTGAGCAGCGAACATGAGCTTGTCGGCGAGAATTGTCACTGTCGCAAGAGTCTCGACCTCGCCGTCTGGACGGATCAAAGCCGGATCGATAAGGCTAACAAAGAGAAATTGAAGGTGCTTTTCGAGTAACTGGTAGGGTGGGCTTTAGCCCACCGATAAACGATGGTGGGGCAATACCGTAAGACATCCCCAAAGGAGCCCCACCCTACAAGCTGATTTTCGATTTTTGCATTTTGCTGTGAAAGGATTGGGAAAATGAAGAAACCGGCATGGAAGGCGTTGTTTATAACAATCGGTCTTGGCGTCCTGTTGATTGCGGGCTGCGGGGAAAAAGAGCCGCCGAGCGTGAAACAGAGCAGGGTAATAGCGGCCGAGAACATTGAGCTGAAGAAACAACTTAACCGTAGCAACGCACGAATCGAGAACCTCAAAGAGCAGTACGATAAGGAACTCGACAAGAAGCATAAACTGCTCGTAAAATGCAAACAGGAACGGGACCAGTGGAAAGCAAAGTCACAGCAGAACGTTCGAGACCAGGTAAAGGACGTCCTTGACACCGTCATGGCGGAGAACACAAGGCTGCGCGAAGAAAACGCCATACTCAAGTCGCAGATAAAGAATTGAGAATTTGGAATTTAGAATTCTCTCCATAGGGGACGCCTTACGGTGAGTTCTCAATTCTCAATTCTAAATTCTAAATTCCTACCGCATCGCCGCTGCGACGAGTCCTACGAACATCGGCTGCGGTTTGAGCGGGCGGGAAGTCAGGCAGGGATGCGCCTGTGTGCCGAAGAAGTACGGATGGGACGGCAGTTCCAGTATCTGCATGATCGGCTGATTGGGGGCTTTGCCGGAAAAGACCAGACCCGCCTCTTCCAACCGTTCGATGTAGCGAGGATCAACCTCGTAACGATGCCTGAACCGCATCCTGACCGAATCCGCCTTGCCGAAAAGCTTCCATGCCATCGTTTCGGCTTTCAGTTCTATGTCCTTTCCGCCGAGGCGCATGTTCCCGCCGAGACCTTCTATCTTTTTCTGCTCCGGCAGTATGTCAATCACCGGCTCGGGGCCATCGGGCTCAATCTCAGTGCTGTTGGCCTGCTTCATGCCGCAGACATTGCGGGCGAATTCGATGACAGCCATTTGAAAACCGAGGCATAATCCCAGATACGGCAGGTTATTCTCCCGCGCGTATTTAATGCAGGCAATTTTCCCCTCGGCGCCGCGCGTGCCGAATCCGCCGGGGACAATGATGCCGTCAACGTCTTTGAGGCTCTCGGCTGCGTTCTTGTCCGTGAGATTGGAAGTGTCGATCCACTTGATTTTGACATCGCAGCCAAGGGCAATCCCGGCATGTTCGAGGGCGTTGATTATCGAGGCGTAGCTGTCGCGGACGGACGTGTATTTGCCCGTAATGCCGATTGTTATTTGCCGGTCGGCCGAGCCGATCTTGTCGGTGAAGTCGCACCACTTCGCCCAGGCCTTGCGTTCTTTGCGCAGTTTGATTCTGTCTTCTATTTTCAGCAGCCTGGCGACCTCGAAATCCAGGCCGACCTCCCTGAGCATCGCCGGTATCATATAGATACTCGCCGAGTCCGGCAGGCTGATGACCCTCCCAAAGGGGACATTGCTGTAAACACTTATTTTCTGGCGCACCTTTTCCGTAGCGGGCCTGGACGCCCGGCAGGCAATGATGTCCGGCTGAATGCCGCATTGCATAAGCTGCTTGATCCCCAACTGTGCCGCCTTTGATTTCTGCTCGCCGAGCGTCTTGGGCTCGAGTATGTAAGTCAGGGCCACAAAGCAGCAACTGTTCGGACCTTCCTCGTAGGCTAATTCGCGCATCGCCTCGATATAGTAAGCATTTTCCAGGTCGCCGACCGTGCCGCCTATCTCGACGAAAACGATGTCGGCATCGGACTCCATTGCTAATTGGCGCAATTTCAACGTGACCTCGCCGGTAACGTGGGGGATCATCTGAACGTCTCTGCCGAGATAATCGCCGTGGCGCTCCTTGTACAGGACCGAGCTGAATATCTGCCCGCTCGTGGCAAAGTTTGCCTTGCTCAAATCCTGATTGAGCATTCTTTCATAAGTGCCCAGGTCCATGTCGCATTCCATGCCGTCATCGAGCACGAACACCTCTCCGTGCCGGAAGGGATTGAGCGTGCCAGAATCCACATTCAAATAGCCTTCGAGCTTAATTGGCGCAACTTTGAGGCCCTTGTCCTGCATCAGCTTGGCCAGACAGGATGAGAATATCCCCTTGCCCAAGCCGCTCATCACGGTCCCCATGACGAAGCAATAGCGGGCCTTTCCCTTCCTATACCCCTTAGGCATAGGCGAGAAAAACTCGCTCTCATCCGATGTATCACTAATCGAGGCTAACAAATCCTTATCTTTCGACATAATCTTCCTTTTTTATTTTTTAGCCACAGAGGGCACAGAGTTCACAGAGAAGGTAGGGTGTGCATTGCACACCATTTTTAAAAGTTAGTGGGCATAGCCCACCGTACAATATCTAATATTTTTCTAACCCATAATTTCCCTTTTTTTTGCGACAGCCAGCACAGGGTTCATCCTGCTCTATCCTGACCTCACTTTGTAATGAAGGATAAAGAAACAAAAGATAATTCTCTGTATTACGATATTTGGTAAATATCCTTTTGCATTTTGAGCAGGTATCAATATTTTCATTCTCTTTTTCGTCTGGCAAAGCAAGGAAGGCCTCATTTCTCATGTTACTCAGAGCCTCCCACCAACGTTCTGGATAATTTGGGGAACCGCTATAAGGTCTATAGGCAAGTAGATTTCGTCTTTTTGCTTCTTTTTTATAAGGAACATCATATTCGTGAAACGAGGAATATTTACTTGATTTGAATCCCTTTGATTCATAATCCTCGAATTTTCGTCTGGCTTCATCAGAGAGTACAAAACCAATCCAGTTTTGACCTTCAGCGCAATGATATGCGTCTATAAGTGCACGGCCAAAAAAGATACCATTTTCTTCATCAGCATAAAACTTTCCTACGTTCAAACATCCTCGCATCGGAAAGTGTGGAAGCTTCTTTCTGGTAAACATTGCTCTGAAAAAAAACGCCGAGGCTCCTCTTATGCACTGAAAAGAATACGGAGAAACATTTTCTGTATAAAATATGAAGCTATCAGAGAAAAATTTAAATCTACAGATCGCGTTAAATTGTTCAACTTCCTTCAGGGCTTCCTTGAATTTGTCTCGAACAAACTCAACAGGAAAGCTTTCCACCATATTGCTAAAACCAAGAATATCGAAGTATGCAAGCCAGCAATTGCCGTCTATTATTTTGTTATTTTCCATTTTAATTTTTTCTCTGTGCCCTCTGTGGCTATTTCTTTTTGTATCTTTTAACGAATTCGGCGTATTGTTCGGGGGTGTCTATGCCGTCGCAGGTGTGTTGGACTTTGCCGACTAAGATCGGGTAGCCGTTTTCGATTGCTCTTAGCTGCTCGAGTTTTTCGATTTTTTCCAGCGGCGTCTGCGGCAGAGTTGTTATCTCCAACAGGAATTGCTTGCGATAAGCATATATTCCCAAGTGCCGCAGGTATTGCCGCACGTTTCCGACGCCGGCTTCTTCTCGGTCGTAAGGAATCGGTGAACGCGAGAAATAAATCGCCCGGCCGGTTTCGTCCCTCGTCCCTCGTCCCTCGTCCCTCGCAGCGGCATCACCGCGAGCCACTATCACTTTGACGATATTCGGATCGGCGACCTGCCCGGCGGTCTGGAAGTCTGCTGAGAGCGTGGCCATCGGGCAATCGGGGTTGTCCATAAGCAGCCTGGCGAGGTAGTCAATGTTGCCGGGATCGATCTCCGGCTCATCGCCCTGGAGGTTGACGACAATCTCGACATCCATATCGGCAACGGCCTCGGCGATGCGGTCCGTGCCGCTCTGGTGGTCGGGCGAAGTCAGGACGCACTCTGCATCGAATGTCTTGGCGGCGGCAACGACTTTTTCGTCATCGGCGGCTATTATCACCTTCTCAGGCAGCTTAGCTAAGCACGCTTGCTCATAAGTGTGCTGGATTAGGAACTTGCCCGTATCTTTGGCGAGAACTTTGCCGGCGAATCTGGTCGAACTATAACGCGCCGGTATAACAGCTATAACCTTCAATCTCAAAGCCTTTACGTCAGCAAAGTCATTCTGCCGGGTAAGTTTACATATTCAGGGAACTCAAAAGCCGCGATGCCTGTGCAAACCCGAAATTCCAACTGGACTTTCATGATAAAGAGAGGGAGCAGTATTGTCAACAGGTGAGTCGGAAATTTTGTGTTTTTGGATTATATTGTCGGCCAAAGAGTTTCTTTTCAAGAACGCGGGATTGGATTATGCTTTGTTGGCCATATATCAAGGAGCAAGTCCATGAATAAACTCAGAAGTTCCGTTCTTGTCGCCACATTGCTTGTGGTCTGTTGTCAAGCAGTGCTTTTCGCGGAGGCACACACCACTGTCGAACCTCGGGATGCCTTAGTCATGGTGAACATGCGTTCCATCATGGGAAAATCTGCAGGCAACGGTTTCGTGATTGGCGATGGCACGCTGGTTGTAACTGCGCATCATCTGGTTTTTGAAGAATCCGAACAAGGTCAACACGAAATGAGGGCGCTGGTTTTCGTAGCCAGTCCCTACCTTGGGGATGCGTCCGAAGCCATGATCGTTGCCGCTGATGGAGAGCTTGACCTTGCTGTCCTTAAAATACCCTGGAAGGGGCATCCCGCGTTGAGATTGATTGACGAACCCAGTCTTCTATCAGCCGAACGGCTGACCGTGGTGGGCATCCCAGAGACAATTCGAAGTATTGGTCCCGGCGCACATGGACCCGTTTTGGAAAGTCTCGACGGGCAGACTGAAGATCTGACCATTGACTTTGTCGCTATGCGCCAGAAAATCCCACGGTTCATATCTCTGTCCGGGGTTGGGCAACTCGGCCATGGTTGGAGCGGATCACCGATGCTGGTGCCAGACTCGGATATCGCCGCAGGTTGTTTCACATCGCTGCACACAAAACGTGGTGAATTGATAGGCGCCAGAGGCCCCGCCGCCACCCAGGTCGGACGTCTGCTCAAGCAAAGCGGCTGCGAACAATCCCTTATGCCTGCCGATTCGCACTTGTCTCGATGCGAAGACGCAATGGACGCTTTTATACTTCTTGCTCAAGCCTATCACCATTCTTCGAATGATCAGTACGGACGGGCTTCCGATCGGATTGAGAAGTTCATTAATATGAGACCTGAATCTTCTTTTGGATATGTTCAGTCGGCGATGATCGCCGAGAAACAGGAGAGGTTTGATCTGGCCGAACAACACCACCAGAAGGCTCTTGAGTTGAATCCTGATGCAATGGGATGGCGGTTCTATTACGCCCAATTCCTTACAAGCCGGCAACCTGACAAGGCTCTTGAGATTCTCCAGGGAATGTGGCACGTTGACGAATTGAAACCTGCTGTTGCATTATTGATGTTCAATGTTCTCTCTGGACGCGGCCAATTCCAACGCGCCGGCGAATTGCTGAATGAGGCTCTGAAGCTCAATCCCAGAAATGCCTATCTGCGGTTGAATTTGGGTGCTTGTCAATACCAGTCTGACAAAATCGACGAGGCGATTGCTAACTGTACCAAAGCTGTGGAACTGCTGCCGGAAAGAGGCCCTTTCCGGGCCCAGCTCGCGCGCATGCTCGAAGAAGCCGGCCGACTCGACGAGGCCGAGGAGCATTTCCGCGAGCTTTTGAAGATCGAGCCCGATAATCCGGTCGTACATCTTTGGCTCGCCCGGTTCCTGGGCAAACATCGCCCCCAAGGCAAAGACGAGGCCCTGAAAGAAGCTCAAATTGCTCTCGAACTGCCCCGCAAGAAAGGCCTGTCGAAAAAGAAAATCGAGCAGGTAATTCAAGAACTGCGATCCAAAACCACGCCTGCTCCCTGAGGCCTTTTTCAAACGGCGTGCTTGTAACCGGCGGCAAAGCAGTTATACTTTGTTGACTATGATGTGTTAAATCCTTTATTGTCACTGTCAAAACCAAGTTTCAGGGAGCCGGAACCATGAAAAAGATTTTAGGATTACTTGTTCTTGCAGTTCTGATTGTTATCATCGGCTCAATCGGCTGCAAGCAGGAAAATGACCAGCAAGAAGAAGGAACCGCCGCGAAATATCACATAGCCGTCATTCCCAAGGGAACCACGCATGTTTTCTGGAAGTCGATTCACGCCGGTGCAGTCAAGGCCGAGCGGGAATTGAAAGAGTCCGGTCTGGACGTCAAAATCACGTGGAAAGGGCCGCTCAAGGAAGACGACCGGGAATCGCAAATCAGAGTGATGGAGGATTTCATAACGCGAGGCGTAACCGGAATAGTCTTGGCGCCGCTGGACGACGCGGCGCTGCGCATGCCGGTCAAAGACGCTGTCAACAACGGCATCCCCGTAGTGATAATCGACAGCGGGCTAAAGAGCGAAGACTACATCAGTTTCGTTGCGACCGACAACTACGTAGGCGGTAGAAAGGGCGGCCAGCGCCTGGCTCAGCTTCTGGGCGGCAAAGGCAAGGTAATACTGCTGCGATACCAGGAAGGCTCGGCGAGCACTATGAAGCGGGAAAAGGGCTTCCTGGACGTACTCAAAGAGGAGTATCCTGAAATCGAGGTGGTCAGTTCGAACCAGTACGGCGGGGCAACCACCGAAAGCGCCTACATGGCCAGCGAGAACGTGCTGGCGCCGTTTCGCACACCCGACGGAGAATTGACAGTTCACGGAATCTTCTGCCCGAATGAGTCAACGACCTTCGCAATGCTGCGCGCGTTGCAGGAAAGCCGCCTGGCCGGTAAAGTCAAATTTGTCGGCTTCGACAGTTCCGAGCGGCTGGTCCAGGGCCTGCGCGACGGCCAGATTCACGGACTCGTCGTGCAGGACCCAATCAATATGGGCTACCTGGGCGTCAAAACGATTGTGGCGCATCTTCAGGGCAAAAAGGTGGAGAAACTAACCGACACCGGCTCGGATGTGGCGACTCTGGAGAACATGGACGATCCGAGGATGAAGGATCTGTTGGAGCCGGATGTCAAAAGATGGCTGAACGAATAGATTCGCAGCAGAAGGCGGCCCGGCTTTGTATGCAGGGGGTCAGCAAACGCTTCGGGGCCACCGTCGCCCTTCAAGATGTGGGGATAGAAGTAGCCGCGGGGCAGGTTCTTGCACTGGTAGGCGAAAACGGCGCCGGCAAGAGCACGCTGATGAAGGTGCTCTCTGGTGCGATCAAATCCGATGCCGGTCGAATGTCGCTTGACGGCGAGCCGTATAGCCCGAGCAATCCGCTCGACGCCCGGCAGGCCGGGGTGGCGATGATCTACCAGGAACTGTCCCTGACGCCGCATCAGAGCGTCCAGGAAAATATCATGCTCGGCATGGAGCCGGCAACGCTCGGAATTGTACGCTGGAAAGAAGTACGCCGGCGGGCAATCGAAGCGATCAAAGAGTTCGACAATCCGGAACTGACGCCGGACGCCCGGGTCAGGAAACTATCGGTCGGTTCGCAACAGTTGGTGGAAATTGCACGGGCTTTGGCTATCGGTTGCCGCGTGCTGGTTCTCGACGAGCCGACCAGCAGCCTGACCCAACAGGACGTCGAGCGATTGTTCGAGATCATAGGGCGGTTGAAACAGCAGGGCAAAGCCATCGTTTACATTTCGCATTTTATCGAAGAAGTAAGGCGCGTTGCAGATAGAGTGACAGTCCTGCGGGACGGCCAGGTGGTCGGCAGCAACGACGTCGATGCCATAAGCAACGAGCAGATAATCGCCCTGATGGTTGGCCGGCAGGTCGAGGAGCTTTATCCGAGATCGGCCAGGAAGCCCGGCGAGGTTGTTCTGGACATCAAGAATCTCGCTGGCGTCGATAAACCCAAGTCTGCGACTCTGCAACTGCGAAGGGGAGAAGTCGTGGGTATTGCCGGGCTGATTGGAGCCGGTCGCACCGAGCTGCTGCGAAGCCTGTTCGGGCTGGATCCGGTGCGTTCCGGTCAAATCCAATTGGGCGTTTATACCGGAGAAGCATCTCCCGCCCGGCGGTGGATGCAGGGAGCCGGCTTCTTGAGCGAAGATCGCAAAGAAGAGGGTTTGGCTCTGGCGCTGAGTATTTCAGAGAACGTTACTCTTTCGAGACTCAACGGCTTTGGTCCGCTGGGCCTGGTCCTGCCGGGCAGACAGGACAGGGCCGCCGGTCGCTGGATAGAGAAGCTGGGCATACGATGCCGCGATCCGAGGCAATCGGTGTTGTCTCTGTCCGGAGGTAACCAGCAGAGGGTTGCGCTGGCCAGGCTGCTCCAGCACGATGTGGATGTGTTGCTGCTGGATGAGCCGACGAGGGGCATCGACGTTGCGGCCAAGGCGCTTATCTATCAGTTGATCGATGAGCTGGCGAGCGGCTCGCCCGCCGAAGGACGTAAGCCAAAAGCTGTATTGATGGTCAGCAGTTATTTGCCGGAATTGCTGGGTGTCTGCGACCGGGTAGCCGTAATGTGCCGGGGCAAATTGGGACCGACTCACCGGATCGACCAGACAGACGAGCACAAACTTATGCTCGAAGCGACCGGACAGAAGAATTGAGAATTTAGAATTTGAAATGTAGAATGACGGCACGGAACGCATAGAATGAAGATCGAAACAGGCACACATAATTCTCAATTCTCAATTCTCAATTCTGCATTCACAAGCAACTGGCGGCGCTGGCTCAACACGTTTGGGCCTCTGCTGGCCTTGTCGGTGGTTTACGGAATATTCGCGTGTATCGCACCGTCGAGTTTCAGAACGCCCAGAACTCTTGAGATGATTGCGAAACACACGACCATCGTCGGCATGGCGGCGCTGGGCATGACATTAGTAATCATCTCCGGCGGGATAGATTTATCCGTCGGCTCGATCGTCGCTATGGCCACGGCGGTGATTGCAAAGCTGTTGCAGGATTACGGCGCCGGGCCGGTTGCCGCTGCGCTCGGCGGCGTCGCGGCCGGGGCGCTCGTTGGCCTGCTAAGCGGGACGCTGATAACGTCGCTTCGCGTGGTCCCGTTCATAGTCACTTTGGGCATGATGCTCATCGTCCGGGGGACCGCCAAATTGATAGGCCAGGAGCAAAAGATAGACGTCGATACCGAGAAGCTCAGATGGCTCGACGAGCTTATGGCCTCGGTCCCAAGGGGCCAGGGCTGGCCGTGGCTGCCGTTAGGCGTGTGGCTCTTGATCGTTATGGCTCTGGCGGTGGCCTTTCTGCTGCGATACACGCGCTTGGGCCGGCACATTTTCGCGGTCGGCTCGAATGAGCAAACGGCCCGGCTGTGCGGGGTAGTGGTGTGGCGCGTCAAGGTAATGGTCTTTATGCTGTGCGGCGCCTTTGCCGGCTTAGCGGGACTCATGCAGTTTTCCAGGCTCACGGTCGGCGATCCGACCGTAGCGGTCGGCCTGGAGCTTGATGTAATCGCAGCAGTGGTAATAGGCGGCGGCAGCCTGTCCGGCGGCGAAGGTTCGGTCTTAGGCACGCTCGTCGGGGCACTGATTATGACCGTCATAGCATCGGGCTGCACGCAGATGGGACTGCCGAACTACTGGCAGGAAATCATAACAGGCGCGATCATCATCGTAGCCGTAGCGCTCGACCGCCTGAGACACCGCCGAGCTGCGTAATTTCGATTCTCGATGCTGGATTCTCGGTTCTCGTTCAGGCTACGTCACGGCCTCGGCGGAAGGCAATTGTAGGGGCGGCCCCATGTGGCCGCCCTAATAACGACGGGAGCAAGGGCGACCACACAGGGCCGCCCCTACTGTCCTTGAAGAAATAATCATTTTTCCACCAACACTTCGGTGTCCCCGAGCATTATACTTGTAGACATTAGGGGGCAGGCTCATCTTTTTGCGTTTGGAAGATTACGCCACACCTTCGGTGCGTCCTTTAGGCCGCCGATTCTCCTGGGCCACTAAGCTTACTTACCGTATACCTGCAACCCATCCACTACAATACAAAAAACCTCTCGTCAACAGCAAAAAGATAGACCTGACCCCTTGGCTAACCCTTGGTCAATTTGACTCACTTGTACTTCATTCTTGAGAGCTGGAACTGGGATGCGTGATTAGTCTGCCACGTTCAAGCATTCGCCATCTATCTTGCATCTTGAGACTAAGATGTCAACGATCTCCTCCCAATTCTGAGCACGTGTTAAAAACTCGGTCTTATGCACATTATTCCACGGATGAGCCAGAAGATATGAAGAGATCTCAAGATTTGCAAATTCACGAGCCTGATCTAGGTCATCCTCAATGACCCCAGCACAATTTTGAAATATTAGATGTTTACAGCGATGTTTCACAAAATGGAGTCCGTGATGGGGTATTTCATGTTTGTTCAACCAGGTTACAGTAGATTCTCTTGCGCTATTCAAACGAGATGTCACCAGCTGGATACAATAACCAGCATCACTTAGACTGGAGAGATGTGTTTGTATGTCTGAGTATGGTTGAATTCTAAGAATATTCTCTTCTCTTGAGAATTTATCATGTATAAGATGCCATTCATCTTCTTTGAGTCGTTTTCCTTGTCGGTCTAGACATTTTGCGTAGTCAAAATGTTTTATATCTTCATAGCAAAAGTCTACATGATTTACAGAATATTTCTTGATAACGTCGCGCATGACCTCATCTGTACACGCAATAACATTGTCAATATCAATCACAAGATATGTGTTGCTCACAGTAACCTCTCCCTACAAATGAAACGCATGCGGCAGCAAATCACCCATATTAGCTTTCTTTACATTCTTATTATTGCATGCAATAACTTCAAGATCCTCGCGGCCAAGTTCAAAAAGTGACTGCCTGCACATGCCACAAGGAAAACACGGTTCATCTGCATTTGTAAAAACAGCAATTTTTATTGGTTTCAAGTCACCTGCCGAGACCATCGCGCTAATCGCTGCTTCTTCTGCATGGATTGTATTTGTGTAATTGTCAAACTCAACATTACAGCCAACGTAGATATTGCCATTTTCTGACAGAATCGCAGCGCCAACATGGAATCCAGAAAGATGTACCCTTGCATTATGAGAAATGGACCTGGCCATCTCAACGAGCTTCGTATCCATGTCATTCAGACTTGTCGTATCTTTCATGTAAATGTGCCCTACACAGATTGAGGTTGAGTTCTTATGTCCTTTTGATAGATTTTACTGATAGGTCTTCTGTAGTACAATACTAAACAATATATTGCAGTGAGGCAGACGGCGCTGTCAAATGTTATAGATCTGCCCAATGGCCAAATTCTAACGTAGAAAAACAGTGCGATTAGTAGCGAGAGAAGAAAGTAATTCAAATTCACACGACAAGCTTTCTTCACCTTTTTTGTGTTCGGCTCTGGAGGCTGTTGACAGATTCGTATTAATTCCCATATCCAGTATAGAAAAAACATGGCAGCGTATATAAAGAGCAATCTTTGCATGGATCCTCTTAAGTTGATCAGTAACCAATACACGATCATTAGAAAGCAGTCTACTGTATACAAAAGAACATTATTCTCTTTTGGACCTGCTATAGTTCCCTTATGATAGAACCACCAACTTAATACCACTGCGATGTAGCCAATTATCAAAAGAAGGAGATCACTTACAAAATGCGCTTGATCAATATGATTCAATTGCTCAAGACCCAAACCTAAGACAACGGCAAAGAGAATGGTTACTAGTTCACGACTAGATTTGCTAAATTCATCATTCTTTTTAGAATCACCCATATCTAAATTAAGCTTTTGTACTACCATAAAAACATAGGATTGCATTCGGGTTACGACACTCACAAATAGTCCTGTAAGTCCTACTTTGCCTACATTATCTATACGCTTCGTCTTGATATCTGGCGGCACCATACTTAACTCCAGTCTATGTCTGCGTTCCTCGCGTTCTCGGCTTTGGTGGTTTGCTTAGCAAGAGGTGTCGAATATCTGCGCCAGTTGATCTTATCGGCCGAACACAGGTGTGGAATAAGCAGAAATTGACGGGATAATTTGAGGGGCAAGGGAAAGAAATATCTTTTTTGACAGGATTAACAGGATTTACAGAGATTATCGCTACGGACGTTGTCATTTCGACCGGAATCCCGACGAAGTCGGGACCCTTCGGCTTCGCTCAGAGCTTGCCCTGAACTTGTCGAACGGGGCAGGTTGCGTGGAGAAATCTGTGTTCGAGCGGGATGGACTATACAATCGCAGGGCAGATTTCTCGACTTCGCTGCGCTCGAAATGACAATCGGTAGGGTGCGATGAATCGCACCGGTTATGTACAAGGAGCGATGAAGAAGGTAAGATAAGCTTAGTGCTTGATCTGAGTCGCGAGATTCGTGTCGAGTATCGAGCATCCGGTATCGAGGATCGAGAATGATTGTCGGGGTAATGACAGCTAATTTGTCCATGCAGGGGATAACTTCGCTCAAGGGTAAGAGGAGCATCGTCAAGAGCGTGATCGGGCGTCTCAAGAGCCGGTTCAATATCTCAATCTCGGAGGTCGATCATCAGGACAGCAAGGCAAGCGCTGTTGTTGGGATAGCAATCGTCAGCAACGACGCTCAGTTCATAGACCGGCAGTTTGACGCAATCATAAGTTTCATGCGCAATGACGGCCGATTCTATCTCGGGCAGATCGAAAGGGAAACCTTTGGAATTTAGAATTAGGAATTTGGAATGTAGAATTCTAAATTCTCAACTCTACATTCTTAATTCTCAAAGGCTCTTATCGACAACAAATGTTGCTCCAAGAAATATGTCCAGCGCCATTGGTGCACATAGCAACGCGAGCCGCAATGGATTTATACGCAGTTTTGCGCGCGCTACAAAAAAAAGAATCCCCCCGGCAATAGCGCCGAGTATGTACATGTTTGCCGTCTGGATGAAAAGCATGGCGTATGCGTCGCCCATCCCCATGAATGACTGGAAATATTTTGTTGCCAGAAGCAGTGTCACGATGGCGAGGATTCCCATTACTATTGCGGTGAGCAGGATCCACTTTCTGTCTGCCGGACCGGCGGAGACCAGTCCCTGCATGCCGGCGCCAACGAGTATCGAGCAGCAGAGCGTGCTAATTGCGAAAAATATTATGGGGCTGATATCAAGATACGAATCGCAAAAGGCCAGCGCCGCAGCGCCTGCAAAGATTGCGATAATACCGAACCGCCGAGTCGCCAGGGACGCCGTGGATCGTACCCTCTGGGCGATTCCGCCGGTTATCAGAAGTCTGAGAGGAGCCAGAAACATTGCGATACCCATGATCAGCGGTGCGATTGGAACATGGTAGAACCCGATCAAGGTTTTTTGCCGTCTGGCTGCGGCCAGAGGGGTCAACATGCCGGTCAGGTCTGCGAAATGCAGTTTCAGTCTTATTGGGACCGGATATAATGCGAAGCTCGCGGATACCTGGAAAAACAGAAGGATCGCCAGGAAAGGCAGAGCAGCCAACGGCACGCGGAGCCACCGCCACCTGCCTTCAGGGCCAAACACGGCCGGGCAGAACATCCAGGGTATGGCCGCCACTAAGAAGCCTGCCGTGGGGTGAAACTTGCCTAACCCAAGTGCAAAAGGCCCGAAGCCGTAAAGGGCGCCTGCAAAAAACGACTCGGCAAATCCAGCCACCCAGCGTCTGCTAAGCACATAGCAGCCTAGAGAACCCAGGCAAGCGTTTAACGTAAGAAGGTGCTGCCATCTGTCGAAGTTTTTGAAATACGGCTGATACAAATACACGGCGAAGGCACAGTATATCAATGCTGCTGCGGCAAACCTGGCATATTTCATAATGTCTGAGTTTTTGGTTTTGGGTGTAGGGGCAACCCTGTGTGGTTGCCCTGGGCAGGCACGCAGACCTGCCCCTACATTTCTTCATTTCAGGACCACTTTGCCGGTCCCTGTGGTTATCCTGCCTATCCTATAAACCTTCTCGCCGAATTTCGTCAGCTTCCTGGCAATTGAATTGGCGAAATCCTCGGCCACTATCAGCACGAATCCTATTCCCATGTTGAAGACCCGGAACATCTCCTCTTCTTTGACAGGGCCTGCATTTTGCAGGAATGTGAAGATATTATGTCTGGACCAGCTTGATTTTTTTATGACTGCGTTGCAGTCTTTCGGCAGGACTCGTGGAATGTTGCCTACCAATCCCCCGCCGGTAATGTGCGCCATCCCGTGGACTACACGTTTTACCTTGTACTTTGAGAGTAACCTTATCAGCGGGCGAACGTATATGCGTGTCGGCTCCAATAGAACATTACCCAGCACGGCGCCGCCGAGCCCTTCCGGTCTATCGGTCATCTTGAGCCTGGCTCGCTTGAAACAGATATTGCGAACGAGCGTGAATCCGTTGCTGTGCAATCCGTTTGAGGCAAGACCAAGAATCACATCGCCCTTTCCTATCATTTGGCCCGTGATTATTTTCTTTCGCTCGATAACACCTACTGCGAATCCGGCCATGTCGAAATCTTCGGGCGAATAGGTATCCGGCATTTCGGCGGTTTCTCCGCCGATCAGCGCACAGTCGGCCTGGCGACATCCGGCCGCAACGCCTTTTACAAGCTCGGCCACGAATTCCGGCTCCAGCTTGTGGACGGCTAAGTAGTCTAAGAAAAACAACGGCTCAGCGCCCTGAACGAGCATATCGTTGACGCTCATCGCCACCAGGTCGATGCCGACGGTATCGAACTTCTTTATCTCGCCGGCCAATTGGACCTTGCTTCCCACGCCATCGGTACAGGCCACAAGAACAGGATTCTTGTAGTTTCTCTTGAAGAGTCGTTCGTCGTAATCCAGACGAAACATCCCGGCAAAGCCATCCCGTGATTCGATCACCCGCGGGCCGAAAGTGCTGGCTACAGCCGAGTATATCTGCCGGACCATCTGGTCGTTGGCATCAATACTGACTCCGGATTGTTCGTAACTTATATGCTCACTCATTCGCGAACCATATATTAAACAACAAAGGGAACCAGGTTATCAGGTTATCAGGATGTAAGCGATCAGGGTCTCAGGGAATCAGGGAATACAGCAACCCCGATAGACGTGCATCGGGGGATGCACCTGATATTCTGATAACCTGATAACCACTACCTGATAAACTGATACCCTGATGCCCAATGACTCGATTCTACTCCATTTCATCAAACATATTCATCTGGTAGCGTTCCATGGCGAACTTGTTGACGGCAACATCGATCGGTATCCTGTATTTGCCGCTCCAGCAAGCGGTGCAGTAGTGGTCCGCGGGCAGAGCCGCGCACTGAAGAAGCCCTTCCAGCGACGTATAACCTATACTGTCAACCTCAAGAAATTCCCTTATTTGCTCGATATCGCGGTTGTTTGCCAGCAGCTCCTCTTTGGTCGGGAAATCAACGCCGTAAAAGCAGGGGAATCTGATAGGCGGGCAACTCACTCGCATGTGGATTTCTTTTGCCCCCGACTTGCGCAATGCCCTGATTTTGCCCCTGGTGGTGGTGCCGCGAACTATGGAATCGTCAACTACGACTATGCGCTTGCCGGCTACAACCTCGTTTACCACCGCCAGCTTGAGCCTGACCTCCAGTTCCCTCGATCTCTGGTCCGGCGCTATGAACGTCCGGCCCACATAATGGCTTCTCACCAGTCCCATGTCGAACGGTATTTTGCTCTGCTCGGCGTATCCCACCCCAGCGGACGTTCCCGAGTCCGGCACGGGTATCACAACGTCGGCATCGACAGGGTGTTCCACAGCCAGTTGCCTTCCAAGCTTCTTCCTGAACTCGTGGACATTCTCGCCGAAAAACGTACTGTTTTGCTTGGCGAAATAGACGTGCTCGAAGATGCAATGGGCGGGTGTAACGGTGCCGGGCGTGATGAAAAATCTGCTGGACAGGCCATCTTTGTCCAGCCGAACGATTTCACCCGGCTCAACTTCACGAACGAACTCGGCCGCGATAGCATCCAAAGCACACGTCTCGCTGGCAACAACATAACAGCCCTCTTCGGTCTGGCCTATGCACAAGGGCCTGATCCCGTAGGGATCGCGGGCAGCTTCAATGCGATCGGCAAACAAAAAGAGCAGACTATAGGCGCCCTGCAGGTGGTTCAACACATGCGCCAGTGGATCGGGTCTGCTGACATGGGTCGGCTTGGCGAGCAAATGAATGATGACTTCGGTATCTCCGGTGGACTTGAAGATGCTGCCGTACGCCTCATATTCGTCGTGCAGCAGCGGCGCATTGATGAGGTTGCCGTTATGCGCCACCGCCACCTGCCCTCTGGAATACTCGGCCAACAGCGGCTGACTGTTCGCAGCCCTGCTGGCGCCCGTCGTCGAATACCGCACGTGCCCGATCACTATCGGATTGGCCAGTTTGTCGAAGATATTCCTTCCGGCCCGAAAAACACGCCTGACCGTACCCATGCCGGTATAGCACTGGATCGATTCACCGTCGCTCGATGCGATCCCCGCCGATTCCTGCCCCCGATGCTGAAGGCTGTGCAGGCCGAAATAGGTCTTTTGAACCGCATCGGGATCGCCGAAAATCCCAAAAAGACCGCAATTTTCTTTTTTGTCTGAAACCATAAACATATTCGCATTGCGTATATCGTATTGCGTGATGCGTATTGGCATTCCTCTTTTTCGCAATACGCAATACGCACGACGCATCACGAACATTTTGCAATCATATCAAATCAATTTGAAATTAGAAGTTTGAAATTAGAAATTGTTACTCGGGGTACATGAATTCGGGAATTCGTTGAATCTTACCCTCGGCGTTGACGCAGGCCAATATGGTAGTGCCCTCGGCCAGGACTACGCCGTCGCCGGCACGCGAGAGTTTGTACGTGTGCTCGACCTTGCTGGCAGTAACCGCCGAGCAGGTCGTCTGAAGTTGAAGTTTCTCATCGTATTGCACAGGCCGGCGATATTTTACACTCAACCGGGCCACGACAAAGAAAACTCCCGCCTGTTCAAGGTCTTTGTACGCCAGGCCGTTGGCCCGCAACAGTTCCGTACGACCCATCTCAAACCACACGGGATGAACGCAGTGATGTACCACACCGCCCTTATCGGTCTCGGCATACCGAGGCACGACAGTAATCGTGTGGCTCTGAATGGTCATTCTTTGCGGAAAATCCATCGCAAACTCCAGATGAAATATCAAAATTCAAATATTAAAAGTCAAAATAGCGGAGTTGCCGCGTGGCGGCAACGACTTCCTTAATTTTGCATTTTGCACTTAGGTCTGCCAGTGTTTCTCTATCTCTTCGAGCGTTTTGCCCTTCGTTTCCGGCACAAATCGCCATACAAAACTCAACAACACCACGCAGAAGATGCCGTAGAGCCAGAACGGGAAGGCATGGTGGAACTTGTCGAGCAGCCATTTATTCTCGTTCATCATCGGAAACGTCTGCGAAATAACGTAGTTCGCGACCCACAGACATACCGTCGCGATAGCCATCGCCCTGCCGCGAATCCGCGTGGGGAATATCTCCGAGAGAATCACCCAGGTTACAGGCCCGACCGAAAGGGCGAAGCAGGCGATATAGCCCAGGATAAACAGCAGAATCCACAATTCCGTTCTCTGGCAGTAGGACGCTAAACCCATCGCCAACAGAGAAATCCCCATCCCGGCAGAGCCGATCATCATCAAAGGCTTTCGACCCAGCCGATCCACCGTCCAGATGGCGATAACAGTGAAACTCAGGTTTACCACACCTATGATCACGGTCTGGAGAAGTGCGGCGTTGGTCTCGGAACCCATCTTCTTGAAGATTTCCGTGCCGAAGTAGAGGAAAACGTTAATCCCGGTAACTTGTTGCAGAACAGCCAATACAATCCCGATCACAAGCACGATTTTCATGCCGGGCTGAAGCAGTTGCCTGAGCGATCCGCTTTCGTGGGCGAGGGCGTCCTCGATCTCCGACAGCTCGGTTTTGGCGTATTGGGCACCGTCAACACGGGTCAGAATCTCCAGCGCCTCGTCGCCGCGGTTTTGCTTGGTCAGCCAGCGCGGGCTTTCAGGCACTAAAAAGAGCAGAACCAGCAGAATTAAAGCCGGCAGAGCCTCCGAACCGAACATCCACCGCCAGCCGAGTTGTTGGTTCCATGCCGAATCGCCTTGAAGGGCAATAAAGTAGTTCGCAAAATAAACGACCAAAAAGCCGGTCACAATCGCAAACTGGTTGACCGAGACCATCCGGCCTCGAATTCTCGCCGGGCTAATCTCGGCAATATACATCGGCGAGGACATCGACGCCGCCCCGACACCGACACCGCCTACTATGCGGAAAATGATAAAAGTGGCAATATCTCTTGGCAAAGCCGTTCCTATCGCCGAGACAAGGAATAGAATCGCCGAGACTATCAGCACCTTTTTCCGTCCTAATCGGTCGCTGAACACGCCGGCAAGCGCCGCACCGACGGCGCATCCGAGAAGCGCACAACCGGTCACCCAGCCTTCCTGGCTCGCATCGAGAGTGAAGTGCGCCTTGAGAGGACCTATCGCTCCGTTGATTACTCCAGTGTCGTAGCCGAACAAGAGCCCCCCCAAAGCGGCTACGAGGCACACGATCATCACATATACGATACTGCCTTTTTCTTCGGTAGAAAGCCGGCTGCTCATAGCAAATATTAAAGATCAAACATCAAAAATTAAAATTGATGAGCCGCTTCGCGGGCTGTTTTTAAAAGCCTCGCCTAAGGCGAATCCGAAATTTTGATATTTGCACTTTGATTTTTTCATTTTCCTACTGCATTTTGATCTTTGCATTTATTTGGCAATTCTCCAACGCGTTTTTCAGCGCCCAATCAATGAACATTGCATGATTGTTATTTATGGGTGTCCCGTCCGGTTTCGTATATTTTGCTCTGACTCGTTCCATCTGCCTGGCAATCGGACATGCCCTGGCGCCGATACTCTGCAATTCGCGAGCTGCGTACAGGACCGTCTCTTGCCGTTTCTCTTGCAGGCCTTCTGCCAACACGCCCAGAGCATCCTCACACAAATCCAGATTACACAGCACCCCGGCCGCGGCAAATCGAACGTTCGGAGCCGGATCTTTCAGCAGGGGCTTCAACGCATCTGCGGCGGCTTCCCCCTCGGAACCAAGGGCGCCAATGGCTACCGCAGCCCAATACCGTGCCGCGCTGTCCGAATCCCTCAGCAGGCTGATTAATCTCGGGAGATTATGCCGTCCTTTGCCGACCAGATCGGCCGCCCTAAGGATACGCCGCTGGGGATACATGCGGGCATTTCGCGCGATTTCATAGGGCGTGGCCCCTTCGGAGCGAATGTGCATCTCCGCCTCCGGCAGTAATCCCGTGTCCCGCGTACCGAGCATCCATTTGCGGAGCACACCGCGAAGTCTCCCAAGAGTCTTGCGATGCTGAGTGGAATTTGCCAGGTTGCTAATCTCGTGCGGATCGGCCGACGTGTCGTAAAGTTCCTCGACAGGCTTGGTCGGCCCCCAGAGCAGTTTCTGCATGTCCGACAGTTCCTCATCCGCCACCGCCCGCCGAAGCTCTTTCATAATCTCTGCCCTGTCGGGGTATTCACTCGGCTGGATGTACGGCAAGTGCGGCATAAAATTGCGGATGTACTTATAACGCTTATCGCGCACGCAGCGCGAGAATTCATAAGCCTCATCGACCCGGCTGGCTGCCGCGAAGATATACTCTCGCTGCGCCCCCGCCTTTCTGCCGAGGAATGCAGTTCCCTGCATGTAGTCCGGGATCGGCAACCCGAGAAGGTTCAATACGCTGGGAGCAAAATCTATGGAGCTGACTAATCTGTCGGTCTTCCTGCCCGTCCTGGCAGGCGAGAGCTTTCTATAACGCCCGGGGAAATGAATAAGCAACGGCACATGAAGGCCCGTATCGTAGAGCGTTCTTTTGAAGCGGGGGATGCCCAGCCCGTGGTCGGAGAAGAAGAACACTATCGTGTTGTCAGCCAGCCCGTCAGCTTCGAGCTGGGCGAGCAAATCGCCGACCTGCTTGTCCATGAAGGTAATCAAGTTGTAGTAGCGTGCCCAGATTTTCCGCACAAACGGAGTATCAGGATAGTACGGCGGAAGAGTGAATTTCGCCGGATCGTGGCGCTCTTCGGATTTGAGCTTCGAACTGTACTTGTCAAAAAACTCCTCGTCGGAACCGTTAATCTGTCCCTGGTGCGTGGAGACAAAATTAAACACGCTAAAGAACGGCTGATCGCCCTCTCGCTTGCGCCAGTGGGCCTCGTGACTCGATTCGTCCCAGACATCGACGTCGATGAAATTGTAGTCCTTTTTGTAATTGTTCGAGCAGTAGTATCCGGCCTGCCGCAGGTATTGGGGGAAACACTTGACTTGTTCCGGCAGCTTAACATCGGAGCGCAGGTGCTGAGTCCCGAGGGAAGTGGCGTGTACGCCCGTGACCAGGCACGAGCGCATCGGCGCGCATACCGGCGCAGTCACAAAAGCTTTCATATACTGCACCGACTCGCCGGCCAGCTTATCAATGTTCGGCGTTAGCGCGTGAGTGTCACCGTAGCAACCCAGGTACGGACTGATATCTTCACACGTAATCCAGAGAATGTTAGGTTTGTCTTCAGGAGCGTCGCCTGGTAACAGTCTTGTCAACCGCGTGCAGCCCGAGAAGGCAAAGACCGAGGCGGAGAGTCCCGCTGCTTTTAGAAAACCACGGCGTGTATTGAAGGAAGCACTCATTACTCTTTTCTCCTTGTCTGATCGGTAGGGGCAGGCCTGCGTGTCTGCCCAGGGCAACCACATAGGGTTGCCCCTACTCGTCCCAATGCTTCGAACATCGCCAGCACGTTCTCTGTGGGCGTGTTACATTGGATATTATGAACGGTGGCGAAGACGAATCCGTTCTTCGCGTTGAATATCTCTTCGCGTTCGGCGACCTGTTGACGGACTTCATCGGGCTTGCCAAAAGGCAGCGTCTTTTGAGTATCGGCGCCGCCTCCCCAGAATATGATCCTGCCGCCATATTTTTCAACGAGCAACTGCGGTTCCATATCCTTGGCGGAGGTCTGGACGGGATTGAGGATGTCAAAGCCCGCTTCGATAAATCCCTCAATTAACGGCTCACAGCCGCCGCAGCAGTGCTTCATGGATTTCCACTTAGTGTTGGCGTGAATCCAATCGTTAAGTTTCCTGCTGTACGGCAGATAAAGTTCCCGATACGTATCCGGGCTGCAAAACAATGTGTTCTGTGCCGCCAGGTCGGTCCCGTCCAGCCATACGGCGTGTACCCTGTCGCCGACGGCCTGGTGAATCCGCTGGAGATTCTTTACCGCAATCTCAGCCTGGCCGGCAAAGACATCTTTTATGTACTCTCTTCGCGAGATCGTGCTGATATACCATTCCTCGATATCACGAATTCCTTTTGGATGTTTGAGAAATGCCGCCGGCACAAGCGCTATATCGCCGAAAGCGGTTCCGGGCAATCCGGTTGTTATCGCAAGGTCGGTATTATCATAGAGATCGCGTGCGCGCTGTTCATAGAGCTTGAGGTCTTCTTCGCCGACGAGTGCAAAATCCTCAAGGTTGTCGGCAGGATCAAGCTTAGCCTCGTCAATCGGCTCCTGGCGGACAATATCGTCAAAGTAAAATCCGCCTTTGGGCATCCGGCCCGAAGCGGGAGCGGACTTATCGCCCTGGGGGTACTGCAGAACATCGCCGTTCGGCTCCGGCTCGGTATTGAACTTGCCTGCGACCAGTACATCTGTGCCGTCAAAAGTTCTCCATGGTTTCCAGTCCACATCTGCGAAACCAAAATGATTCCTGGTTCCGGGCAGATTCACCGTATCAATCCCCAACATATCCCGCAGATCCGCCGCCACCTCGCCGAGCATCTGATAGGGTTCGACAACCTTTACAGCAGCGCCCGGCTCATCCAGCCCGAGGGCCCGGCGCAGATTCGCAATCACGCTTACGTGAGCTCCCGTGCCCAGCGTTCCGCCCAAATCAACGGGCACGCGATCCACCGGCTGGTAGCTCAGAGCCTTGAGCACCCGCTGCCTGGAGGTCATAGCCGGCTGTTTATTTGAATTATCGCTCATAACGAATCTCCACAATCGGTTTTGAGTTTTTGGCACGTTTGCTTAACTCAAAACTGTTAATTGCCGGCATTCTATCACGTTTTCAGCATCATTACAAAGGTAAACGCTATACCCTATTTCTTTGTTAGTGTTGTCCCTGATCTGTTTTTGTCTTGCTTTTCGGCAAGAAATTTGAGATAATTAACAAATGGCGGATAGCGTAGAGCGGATAGCGGATAAGGCATAGGCTCTTAATACGCTATACGCTGTTTTTTATATGCGAAAGGACGTAAACCATGGGAAATAACAGACTTAACGCATTGCCGATTTGTGACAATCGAAAACCGAAAATCGAAAACCGAAAATACATTCGGCAACCGTTCATAGCCGCAACCTTTGTGCCTTTGTGCCTTTGTGCCTTTGTGCTCTTTAACCTGAGTTGCAGATCCAAGAGCACTGAGGAATCCAAGGCCGATAAATCCGAACCTAATGCCGTTGCTACATCGGTCGCCGACGATGTTGCCGTTACGGTCAACGGAGTCGATATCCTCCGGAGCGAGGTGGAAAAGCTCATCAGGCCTCAGCTTGATGCGGTGGCCGAACAGGCCAGACAACAGCCGCCCCAGGTGCTTGCGCAAATCGCCGCCCAGTTCAGACAGGAGACCCTGGAACAGCTCATCCGCAGGCAATTGCTGGACGGAAAGATACAGCAGTCCAACATCATAGTCACCGACGAAGAGGTAATGAGCCAGATCCGAGAGATTGCCTCGGCCCAGGAATTGTCGGTGGAGGATTTCTTCAAGACATTGGAGCAGTACGGCAGCAGTGCTGAGGAAATAAAAGAGGACGTTCGCAGAGGACTTTCACGCAACAAGTTCATGGAAATCCAATGGGCGGGCAAGATAAACGTCACAGAAGACGATGCGAAGCAGTATTACGACGAGAAACCGGAGCGTTTTAGAGTGCCCGAGCAAGTCAGAGTCAGCCATATCCTCATTACACCCGAAGCCGGCGCCGATCCAAACGAGGCCCAAGCAAAGGCCAGGATAAAGAGTGAAGATTTGCTCAGACAAATCAAAGGCGGAGCAGATTTTGCCGAATTAGCCAGGACCAATTCTTCCTGCCCGTCAGCCCCGGATGGCGGCGATCTGAACTTCTTCCCAAGAGGTAAGACAACACCGGCTTTTGAGAAGGTAGCTTTCGAGTTGGACATCGGGCAGATGAGCGACGTGGTGGAAACCGAATTCGGGTACCACATAATAAAAGCCACCGGCCACAAAGATCCAAGTGTCATTTCGTTTGAGCGGGCTAAGGACAGGATAATAGCACAGCTAACGGCACAGAAACAGTCTGCATTCGCCGAAAACTTCCTCAAGACGCTCAAGGCCGAAGCTGAAATAACCTATCCGTCAGGCCAATAGTCGTTGTCCGGCACAAATCGCCGGTGTTTGCCCCGGGGCAGGCTCGCCTTTACTTAAGAAGCGTGGCCGGGTCGAGGTTGACGGCTTCTATGCCCTTGAAGTATTGTGCCGTGCCGACCTTCAACTCTATCGTGGCCTCTTCATCGCAGACGATAATGCCCTTTTCGTGCATTTGCAGGGCGCTGATTGTCCATATATGATTGATGCTGCCTTCCACGGCGTGCCGCAATGCGTTAGCCTTATTGTGGCCGTTGACGATAATTATCACTTCTTCGGCATCCATAACAGTGCCGACGCCTACGGTCAACGCCGTTTTGGGCACCTTGTTGATGTCGTTGTCAAAGAACCGCGAATTGGCCACGATTGTGTCGTAGGTGAGAGTTTTCACGCGGGTCCTGGACGACAATGACGAACCCGGCTCATTAAACGCGATATGACCGTCCGGGCCAATACCGCCGACAAAGAGCTTCACGCCGCCCAGCTCCTTTATCTTTTCTTCGTAGCGCACGCATTCGGCTTCAGGGTCCGGCGCGTTGCCGTCGAGAATATTGACGTTTTCTTTCCGGACATCCACGTGGCCGAACAGATGGGTCCACATGAATGAATGGTAGCTCTCAGGATGATCCTCAGGGAGATTCACATATTCATCCATGTTAAACGTGACGACATTCTCGAACGAAACCGTTCCTTTTTTGTTGAGTTCCGCCAGCTCTTTGTACACTCCGAGCGGCGAGGAGCCTGTGGGAAGGCCTAATACGAAGGGTTTTTCTTTGGTCGGGCCAAACTCATTGATGCTCTTTACCACATAATTGGCACACCACTGGGCCACCAGATCATAATCCGGCTCAATAATTACTCTCATTGGTCCTTTTCTCCTGAATTCATCATTTCTTATAAAAGCACGGGCGTGAATCTTACATGAGAGGTTCGCATTCTGCAAACCTTTTTTCTGCGGAGCTTCTGCCGGAGTTCAACTGCAGACGCCGCACAACTGCTCCATTCGACGGATAAGCTCGTCACCAAGCGCCGTTTTGTCAACTATATGCTTCTCGATCTCCAAAACGAAGCTGTTCTGCTCGAACGTCCCCCTGACGTGCTCGAAATCGGCCTGCTTGGTCTTCTGCCCGCCATCAAGCCCGTATCCGATTTGGGCGGTAGCGGCAAACTCCTTCCTTGCGTCGGCGTAAAGCATGTGGTCCAGCTCTACGACCGCACTCTTCCACTTCGTCGCCAAGTCGATAATATCGTCGGCGGTCATATTATCGAGACTTTTTCCCAATCGTTGTTGCAGGATGTTCGCCGCCCAGGCCCACTCATGTGCGGAATAGTCTGCGTGCATAGACTTAAAAGCCTCCGTGAGCTGCTCCAGGGTACTAATATCGCCATTTTCGATGGCGCTGAGCATCTGTTCGACAGCACCTTCCGGAGCAAACAGGCCGGCCAGATCAACCCATTTGCCCGGCCCGGCTTCAGTTTCAGGCTGTAGGACCGCCCGAAGCTCATCAATGTCTCCTGGTTGCCTATTCTCCAATCGCTTCATCAGGCAGTTACCCAGGAATTTGTCAATCCCGAGATTGTAGAGTTTGATGCCTTTGGTCAACGATGAGCCCCTGATTTTAACACTGTGGTATGTGAAATATTCTGATGTTTCGCCGGAGGTTGCCTTGAGCTTTGCGAGCAGGTCGCACCCGTTGAGCATCTTCTGAATGGTGTACGGGCTCAAGAGTTTGAAATTTATGCAGTCCAGCTTTTCCGGCGCTTTTCGTCTGTCGCGTTTCGGCCACTTTCGAGCGTCCCGCACGGTCCCGACGCTGCGTAAGTTCACGCCGGGCACGAGAATGCTTTCGTCCTCGTGCTCGATAAGGTAGGAGAAAGGCAAATCCGAAGTGTCGGAGTTACGGTAATGCCGGCCCATTACCACGGTGAAAGCCCCGACTTTTGCGGGCCAGAGTACGTACGAATCGCTGGCCGTTTTCGAGCCTCGTTCGACGACGCCCTGGTGGACAGGCCCGAATTTATACATGTGATTGCTCTGGTTGGTTCCGCCGCCGGCGTTCAGAAAAGAAAACAATCCGGCAATCAACAATGTGGACTTGTGATGTGTAACTGTGTAGGGACCGGCGAAGACTGCGCACGCCTCACCGTGAAAACCGCCGCAATTGGCGAAGAACACCGAATTCTCCGCCGAATAGTGCCTGGAGAGCACCGTGCCCTGGCCCACGAAGCATTTGTATATTATCGTCCCGTCGGTGATTTTCGAGCCGCTGCACGCAATAAAATCCTCCGCAAAAACGCCGGGTCCTATATAAACAGGGTCTTCCGGACAGCTATTGATCGACCCGTTCTCCAATTTGTTGATCCCTTCGATTACACTCGCAGGGCCGGCTTTGACATTCCTGATGATGCGGCAGTTGACAAGTCTTGCCTCTTTGCCCACGAGGCCTGTGGAGCAGGTCACAGAAGCCGTGTAGTCGGCAATCATTGCCCGCAGCTTCTCAATCACCTCGGGTCTATGGCGGTAGAACGCCAATAAATAAGCCGTCTGGGCAGACAGACGGTCATAAATCGGTATTTCTCGACCACCGGACTCGTTGACTACGGCGACCTCGGTGCCGTTGCCAAAGCTGCTTTCGCCTTCGGCCGCGAGTAAATCAACATTGTCTATTACCGCATCGTCTTCGATCACGTAGTTGGCGATGTAGTTTCTAACGTTGCTTATATACACGTTGTTGCCGACAGTACAATTGTGAATCGTAGCGTTGCTGATTCCAGACGGCCTGGCAACGCCGCCGTAAAAGGACACATGCTTTTTAAACACGCCTAACTTCACGTGCCCCGAAAAGTGAGTCACCCTTACCCTTCCGGCGTTGAAGCCCCCGGCAACCTGGATCTTCGACCAGTCATCGCAACTGCATCCCTGCCGGGTCAACTGAGATATTTGCTCGGCAGACAGCGGACGATGGTCCCCTTGATGTGAATTAGATTCCGAAGTCATTTTATTTTCTTCCCGATTCTTTAGTCCGCCGCCCATTTTGAGTGCGGCACAAAATCCGGTTGCTCGGTCCGCCGCCGCACCTGTAACTTTCCACTCCAGGTGCAACGGAGCGAATAATACACCTCGCAATTCCACAAATCAACACATTTGTAACAAGCTTCCTGTTAAGTAGGGATCCCCGGGCAAAGCCTAAGGCAACGTCGGCACACGGCACTCACACCGTCTCTGCCAATGACCAGATGAAATATCAAAACGAGCGTATAGCGTTTAGCGTATAGACTCTCTATTATCGGCTATACATTATAAAACTTGTCGAGCAATTCGATTCAAGAAATATTTTGTCCCGGGTGACATAGAATTTTCGGCAAAATTTGGAGTAAGACGTTGGCAGGTGCCGATGTTTACTATATTATGGACTTTGACTCTGAGGGTAGGAAGTTAGCCACCTGAGGAGGTTTAGGGTCCATGGATGATTTTTGCAATAGACCGTGAAGTTTATACTCTCAGGGACGGGGCTATGCCGAATCAAGCAAGAGTGGCAAAGGTTTTAGCGGCACTGCTGGCCTCAATGACGACCGGGGCAATAGTCCTGATGGCTTTGGGCCATAATCCCCCGTCGGCCGGTCCTTTTTCCCTCTGGACTTATTACCGCCTTGATCCTGTCAAGAAAGCGATTAGTTCGCAGGCAGCCCAATCAGAACACCGGTGGAACCGAATTGAAATCTACTACAGCGGCACAAGGACCGGTAACGTAGAACAGTTAGCAGCACTAAACGGTCTGGCAAGTCCGAAAGACGCCAACTACCACTTCTGTATATGCAACGGCTTCGGCGGGCGCGACGGACAGATACAGCCTACAGAAAGATGGCAAAGACAACGCTCGGCCATCCCGGGCGGCACCTGGTACGGCAAGAGCGGGGCTATCCGCATCTGCGTAATAACGGACGGAAAAACCGTTCGCCCAACCGATAGTCAGATAAAACGCATACAAGTGCTGGTCGAAGGACTTTCCGAGGAGTTTTCCATCCGGCGTGAATCCATCGACTACCCACGCGGTTGGGGATAAAACAAGCCTCAACAGTTCAACCGCCTGATCCAGTCCCATCGTCCGGCTATCCGGAAAAAGACTCCGACGAACACCACCGCGGCGTCAACACCCAGGAAGATTTTTACCCATCTTGTAAATATTATGTGGGGGAATGCAGCTCGCTGAGGATGGTACGATATAGATATGTTATCCAGCGGTTGTAATTACGGTGGATATACCCATCAGCGTAGTCGAGGTCATAGCTGTCTTTGTAGAGAATGCTGATTTTGGTTTCATCGTAGTGAATTTCTACTTTAGCTCTGTGCATCCGAACGTTGATTGATGCTTCGATTAAGCCTTTTTTCTTCGGTTGCGCAATCCATCCACGTAGTTTGCATGCTCTGATAATAGCCTCGTGCAACTGCTTTCTCGTATATGTAGAACCATCGGCCGATGTCGGGACCGGCTCATTTGACAAATTCATAACAGGCTGGACTATGCAGGAAGGAATGACGACTAACATTAAGAAAACAGGGAAAAACTTTAGGACTTTTTTGGCCATAATTATTACTCCACATTAAATCCCCGAAACATACTCGTATGCCCTAAACTAATACTATCGAACATATATACATTCATAAATAAGTGAGAAATTAAATTTTGTCAAGGCCAAAATCCTCACACGTGAGGGTTGGCAAAGCCCGCACCACTCGGGAAATTCGGGCTGTAAGTTACATATTTGAGTTTGCCTGGCGTCGGACCAACGACCAGACGTAATAAACCGGAATCCCCACAAGGATGCTGCCGAGGCTGTATTTGGAAGGTGTCCGCCACTCTTTGAAGGCAAAGACGGTCATGAACAGAATAACACCGATGAAGATCGCCGGGACGATGGGATATCCGGGCACGCGAAACGGTCTTACCATCTCCGGCTTGCGCCATCGAAGGACGTACACCGCAGCGATAAAGAGCATCGCAAAGACCGACAATCCCACCGCGGCGTACTGGTACAGGTCCCGGAAATTCTTCATCGCGAAAAGAATAGTGATTGCACACACGCTCTGTGCGATCATCGCGTACACAGGGATGCCGCCCTTCAAGCTGACGCGCCCGGCTACGGCGGGGAACAGCCCGTCCTTTGCCATGGCGTAGTAGACACGCGGGCCCGTTATTATGAAAGCGCTAACCGTAGCCAGGAATGTCAATCCGAGCAGGACAGAGAAAATGCTCGAAGCCCTGGGCCCGAACAGATTCTCGACCGCGAGCGTGGGAACCTGTGTCGCGTTGTCGACTCCTACATCAGCCAGAGGAACAGCGTAGGCAAAAACAAGGTTGAGGGCCAGATACAAAACTATGACCAGCCCGGCGCCCAGTAGCAGCGATCGTGGAAGAATCCTGCCTGGATTCTTGACCTCGCCGGCCAGATAGCTGGCGGCGTTCCAACCGCTGTAGGCGAACATGACGTAGAACAACTGCGAGGCTGCAACGCCGAGCTTGACACTTTTTATCGGCTGACCCTGGCCGATGTTCGACAGTTGCCCACTGCCAAACAGAAATGCCAACACCACGAGAACAGCGAATAGACCGAACTTCAGAGCGGTGGTGAGATTCTGTGTCCATGCGGACTGCCGGTGACCGACGAGATTGGGCAATGTTATGGCAACGATGATGATCGCGCCCGTGGCTTTGATCGGGAATATCGATCCTTTCTCGGCCAATCCGAACGGCGTCAACAGATACTCAGCCGCGACGTAGCCGGCCACAGCGAGCGGCGCGGAGAAGCCGAGAAAGAACGAGGTCCATCCGGAAACGAAAGCGGGCATCGGGCCGTATGCTTCACGAAGGTAAACGTATTCACCGCCTGCCCGGGGCAGCGCCGCCGCCAACTCTGCAACGCAAAGAGCACCGCACAAAGCGAGCAATCCGCCGAGGGCCCAGAGCCCGAATATGACGGGGTAATTCTGGAGCGAAGCCATCATGAATCCGGGCGAGACCAGAATCCCCGTCCCCACCATGCTGGCTATCACCACGTATGTCGCAGTTGACAGGCCAAATCCTCGTTGCAGCTCATGCCTGGGCGCTGCGCCCGTAGCTTGCGTCTCCAAGTCCGGCACCTCCGTTTCACCAAGGTTGTCAAGTGCATTCTGTTCATGCGTTTAAGGAGTTGGCCAGCAACTGATCCCAAATCCGGCGCTGCTCGATCAACGCCTGAACGCGGTCCGGCACCTTGTCACTTACTTCCAATAACTGCCAGCCGGTCCAGCCCATTCTCACCAGCATATCCATCTGGAGCTGATAGGGAAATCCGGCGTCTTTGAGATTGTGCAGATGAAGCGTATCACCCAGGAGATCCCTGACTAAGTTGAAATTGTGCTCGAATCCTTCGCCCTGAGCGTCCCTCTTGTCACTGTTGAGTTTCACCCTGACGCTCGGCTGGTCAACATGATCCATGATTGCCTTTAGTGTTGGCAGCGCACCGGCGTTGCCGTGCGCTTCGAGGCGAACCTGCTGGCCGTAATAGGCGGCGACCTTGCCGACGATGTTAAGGGCTCCGCCGATCTGGGCGATGGTCTGCTCTCGCGGGACCTCCTTATGAAAACTGTTCGGGAATACTCTCACACCGCTGCCGCCTATGTCATGGCTCAGCTTGATGAAGGCCTTGGTATTCTCAATCGCAGTCGCTAATTTCACCGGATCGGGCCAGTCAAACCGTTCGCTGGTAGCGATGCCTACGAGCGTAATGGGACTATCCTCGAAGCGCTTCTTAACGTCGCCGCGCTGCTGCGCAGTGAGGTCCAGCTCGACGCCGTGCGCATAAGATTGACTGGTTCGCAATTCGACGCCAAACGCCCTGGCTTTGTTACAGTTCGCGATAAGAGCAGGTATGTCCCAATCTTTGCCCCACTGGTAGGTGGTGAATCCGAAACGTGTTCTGGCAGCGCCTTTTGCCGCGCCGCCTGTATTTAGTGAGTCGCATGAGGTCAAAGCGGTGGTCGCAACAGCACCGGCGGTGACGCAGAGGCCACGCGCCAGAAACTGACGGCGTGAGACTTCTTTTCGATCTGAAGGCATGATTTGCTTAGCTCCCTTAATCCGAACATTTATTCAATCACTTGATCTGATGTTTCTTGAGTGTAACGCCGATGCCGGGGCCCTGCTCGTGCAGGAAGATTGTCTCCAGGGCCGGATTGGTAGTGACGGCCTTGAGGTAGTCCTGCATCCTGGACGCCGAATCTGTCGTGTCATGGGCCAGAATCAGCCCGCCCTCGCGCACCAACGGCAGCAGCTTATTGAGGTAATCGAGGTTCCCGCCCTTGTCGGCGTCGAGAAAGACTATGTCTATCGGCTCCTTGAGGTTCGCGACGGTCTTGTGAGCATCGCCCTGGACGACCTTGACGAGCCTGGTGACTCCGGCTCGTTCGAAGTTCTCCAGCGCCAGCAAGACCCGTTCGGGATCGATCTCGAATGTGGTGAGTTTGCCCCCGGTCGTGCGAAGGGCCGCGCAGAACCAGAGGGCGGCATAACCGTTGGACGTGCCGATCTCGACGATGTTCCGGGCGCCGGTTGCCTCGGCGAGCAATCTCAACACTTTGCCGTCGTCGGGCGGTACGCTGAGGATATCGCTGTGGGGGCCGGAGAGCATCTGATCGAGCACGCTCATGATTCGCTTCTCCTCCACATCCGGCCATGGCTTCCGGCTCTGCTCAGGTGCGCTGCCTATCTTGCGGGCCGCCAAAATCCCGACTCCTGCGAGCGCCACGACCGCCGCAACAGCCCACATGGTCTTGCCTGACATCTGCCACTCCCTTACGAAAACTCCTTCACTTGCCTTCCTGCTGCTCCGACATAAGCCCCGATTAGAACGATTTCAACAGAGAACTTTATTGCGATCAGCACGAAATTTCCACAAAAATATGAACAAAGCACTTTCGCAGCTATCGCGGCCTATTCTTTTTCAGCAGGCCAAAATCCTTGCCCCTCTTCAGGACTACCCACACCCGCCGACCCTTCATATCAATTCGCACCGGCTTGATGGGCTTGACATCCTTGAGCCAAACCAGAAATCCGAATTTACAATCCATCTTGTCCCGCCAGTACTCATCGGGGCCTGCGATATCGTGGTTGTACAGCCGTTTTATCTCAAGGATCTGTTTCGGCGTAAGGTTTTCGTAATTCTTGACCACCCGAGCCGTCGCCGTTGCACGGACCGGACCCGAGCTTGCTTTCAAGAACAGCTTGTCACCGGCCCAAACGCACCCGAATACAGGCCTTCTGGTTTTGTGAAGGCGCAGTTCGATCCGCTTTCGGTCTTTCAGAATCATGCTCAAATAAGGCTCTTTCAAGATTACAAGATGACTGTTCGCCATAAGGTCATTCCTCAGTCAACATCTCGGCCACGGCGCGAATATGCTCGGGACTCGTCCCGCAACAACCCCCCACAAGCCTGGCGCCGGTACATATACATTCGGCAATACCCGCCGCAAAAGGCGCCGGGGCCATATCGAATACTGTTTTGTCTGCCACGAGTCTGGGCTTGCCCGCATTAGGCTGCGCCAGAAGCGGCAGCGCCGTTACTGACGTGAACTGCGAGACTATCACAACCATCTGGGCCGGATCAATATCGCCGCAGTTGGCGCCGATTGCGTCTGCGCCGCCATCGGTGAGGCTCTTGGCGCACTGCTGCGCCGAGTCACCCATCATCGTCCTGCCGCCCTTTTGCTCGGTGCTAAACGCAATCGAGACAATGACAGCGAGTGAGCAGGCGTCCTTGCACGCACGAAGGGCACACATCGCCTCTCGCAGGTCAAATACCGTTTCGACAATAAAACCATCTACGCCGGACTCGGCCAGTATTTCCGCCTGCTCTTTGAACGCATCGTAGAATTGCGATTCGCTGTAATTGCCGTAAGGTTCGAGCAATTGACCTGTCGAGCTGATATTACCGAGCACAAATCGATCCCTGCCGGCAGCCTGCCGGGCCAGTTCGGCGCCGGCTTTGTTTACCTCCCGCACGACGACGCCAACATTGTGAGTCTCGATGTAGATACGGTTCATCGTCAGGGTATTTGTCGTCAGAGCGTGACATCCGCAGGCGGCATACTCTCGCTGGATCTCGAGCACAGTTTCAGGAGCATCGAGATTATTGTTCGCGCGGCCCATCAAACCGCGTTTGTCCAATTCCGTACCGATGGCCCCATCGAGCAAAATGACGTCCGTGTCGTTCAGGGCTGCGAATAAATCCATCGGTATCTATTTCACTCCGAGTTCTGTCAATTCGCTCTTAACCTGGCCGATGCCTTTAAAGAGGATCGCATTAAGCCCGGCTTGTTTCGCTCCATGCACATAATCCTGCCTGTCGTCTATGAAGACAGATTGCCGAGCCTTGGAGCCAAGTCTCTCAAGCGTAATCTCATATATCTTTCGCTGCGGCTTTATGACGCCCTCTACGCACGAGAAAACCAGCACATCGAACATGCCATAGTTGAACTCGTGAAAGAACTCTACCGCCGGAAGCTCGGTATTGGACAGAAGCGCTGTTCTGTAATCTTTGTCGTGCAGCGAACAAGCCAGCGAAAAAATCTCCGGTCTCGGCACATAAGCGGAGCGGAAAGCCTCGGACCATAGCGACGAGTCTGCCGGGACCGGCTTGTCGAACTTGCGGGCTATTTCCCGCCAGAACGTCTCTTCGCTGATCCTACCGGTGTGGAACTCATCCAGGAACAAATCATGAACTGGCGCGTACCGTTCTTCTGACATACCGAACGCATTTGCGCAGTATCGCAGAAGCCCCGGCCTGGGATCATCTATGAGCACACCACCCCAGTCAAATATGACAGATTCTATTCTCTCCATAGCAAACAGCCCAATTGTATCCAATTCCTTGTCATTTCACCTTAGGACAATACAAAGGTCCGGCAAACATATCAATACTTTTTTGCGCTCGTCAGCAGTTGCCTTTGGTCTTTGACGAATAGCCAATCGCACTCTATAATCTGAGCGATTCCTTGGGGACAAAAAGATGGAGCTAATCTTAATTGTCATAATCGGTGTATTAGTCGTGGTTGCGCTGGGACTTTTGGTCTGGCTCATTATCTCGAACTCTGCCAACGCCGGGAAGATGGCCGGCCAGCAGGCCTCTATCGGCCTTTTGCAGCAACAGTTGGAGGCGCTAAAGACCGCTCAGGACAGAACATCGGAGAATCTGCAACAATCCTTGCAGACCGGCCAGACTACGCTCACCCAGAGCCTGCAATCGAACCTGAAGACGCTCGGCGAGCTGCACAACCAGATAGGTGTGCTACAGGGCACAAACAAGCAAATGATGCAAATGGGGACCGAGATCAAGCGGCTCGAGAATATTTTAAGCTCTCCAAAGCTCCGGGGCCAAATGGGCGAATGGTCGCTCGACAATCTTCTTGCCCAAATACTGCCCAAAGACGGCTACAAGCTCCAGCACACTTTCAAGGACGGCAAAATAGTCGATGCGCTTGTGCAGATGCCGGCCTTCTCGGTGTCGGTCGATGCCAAGTTCCCGCTGCCGAGCTTTGAAAAAGTATCGAAGGCCGAGACCGACGAGGAAAAGATCAGGCTTCGCAAACAGTTTCTCAAAGATTTCATGAATCATATCGACAAGATTGCTTCGGACTATATCAGACCCGCTGAGGGCACACTGGATTTTGCGCTCTGTTACATCCCTGCCGAGAACGTCTATTACGAGACGATTATCAAATACTTAGGTGAAACACAGGATGTTCTGCAATACTGCCATGATAAGAAGGTGATCCCCGTATCGCCGAATCTCTTGTACGCCTACCTGATGACCGTGGCGATGGGCCTGCACGGCCTGCAGATAGAGAAACAGGCCGCCGAAATCCGGCAGAATCTCAAGAAGCTCAATGCCTCGTTCGCCGACTTCGGCGGCACCTGGGAAATTCTCGGCAAGCACTTGCGAAACGCCTACAGTCAATACGACGAAGGCCAAAAAAAGCTCGACCGCTTCGGTATGCAGCTCGACCAAATACAGGAAGAATAGGAAGGAAGGAAGAATAGGAGCAAAACCCCCGGTGGAACCGGGGGCTAAGTAAAGGTGTGCTTTTGGCGAAGACGCTGGGATATATGATTACCTGGACAACTTACGGCACCTGGCTGCAGGGCGATGAACGTGGATACGTGAAAGACGGTAAAACCCATCCCGGCAACAAAAGCCTGAGGGAAAGTAATAAACGGTCGCAATTGCAGGATGCTGTCCGGCTATCAAAAAATCAACAGCAACTCGTGCGAAAAGCCATCATTGGGGAAGCGGCGTTACAAAGTCAACGGATATATGCGTTGGCTGTCCAGTCAAATCATGTTCACATAGTCGCTGAATACATCCGCCAACCGATAAGCGGAATTGTAGCTTATTACAAAAAGGCTGCCCGGCTCGCGCTGAAAGCTACAAACCATAATGGCAAGCTTTAGACAAGGGGTTACGACAAAAGATTCTGTTTTGACTGGGCAACTTTAGAGCAAAGAATAAAATACGTGCAAGACCACGATAAATAAATATTTAGCCTGCGGTTTTACCGCAGGTTCTATTCAACAATTTAGTGAAGGATACGATTCATGTCAGATAATTACGATTGCATTATAGTTGGGGCCGGGCCGGCGGGATTGGCGGCGGCTCTTTATACCTCCCGAGACAGGCTCAGGACGTTGGTCCTGGAGAAATTCATGCCGGGCGGACAGATCAACAATACCGACAGGATAGAGAACTATCCCGGCATCGAACGCATAGACGGGCCTGGCCTGGTTGCGCAAATGCAGAAGCAGGCCGAGAATTTCGGCGCCGAGATAAAAAACGGCTCCGAAGTGACCGGCATGGAGAAGCTACAAGACGGCAACATCGCCATAAGCTGCGACGAGGACAAATACGTCGCCAGATCTGTAATCCTGGCTCCGGGCAGCGACTACCGCAATCTCGGCGTGCCCGGCGAAGATCAGTTTCGCGGCTCTGGGGTCAGCTATTGCGGAACCTGCGATGCGCCGTTTTTCAGGGGAAAACACGTTGTCGCCGTCGGAGGAGGCAATACAGCGGTCGAAGAGACCCTGCACTTAGCCAAATTCGCTGAAAAAGTAACGATGATCCACCGCAGAGACGAATTCAGGGCGGCCGAAATCCTGGTCGAGGAGCTTCTGGAAAAAGCCAACGAGCCAAATTCGAATTTGACCATAAAGTATAGCACCGTAGCAACAGCCATCAACGGCGACAACAAGGTCCGGTCGGCGACGCTGAAAAACGTCAAGACCGATCAGGAAGAAGATTATCCGTGTGACGGTGTATTCATTTTCGTCGGAATGGTGCCGAACACAGGCTTCTTGAAAGGTTTTGTGGAACTGACCGACAGCGGATTTATCAAATGTGAATGCGGATACCTGCGAACCAGCGTCCCCGGCGTCTTCGTGGCGGGCGATTGCAGGATCGGAGCGGCGATGCAATTAGCCACAGCCGCGGGCGACGGCGTCGTGGCCGCGATGATGCTAAAGCAATACTTTAGAGATCCGAATTGGTGGAACGAACCGGTCAGTGACGTGCTACCGCCGGGCGGAAGGTAAGACCGACAGAGAAAGGTCTCGAAGTCCTGACGACAACTTTCGCTTCTGGTTTCGAGTTTGGTCGTTGACGAGGGCGGGTGATGCAGGTATTATGAGCCCAGACGTCCCGGAAAGGTGGCCGGGCAGTCGTTTGCTGCGAAATTTTGGATGAAAGGAAAAGGTAATGGCTGGTAGTGTAATTGAATTGACCGACGCCACTTTCGATAAAACCGTTCACGATTCCGATGTGCCCGTGCTGGTTGATTTCTGGGCGCCCTGGTGTGGGCCCTGTAAGATGATAGCTCCCATCATCGAGGAAGTTGCCGGCGAATATGAGGGCAAAGCTAAAGTCTGCAAGCTCGATACCGATGAGGCCCGCGACAGCGCTATGGAGTTCGGCATAAGCGCGATACCCACGATCATTTTGTTCAAGGACGGCCAGGTACAGAAAAAATGGGTCGGTTTGACCAGCAAGAAGGACCTTGCCGCCGCAATCGACGAACTACTCTGAAAGAGCAGCAGAAAAGTCTGTCAGACCATCAGGCCGGCTGCACGGCCCTGACGTTGACGTTTCCCTATCTGAAAGCCGGCCTCGGCGCTCACGGGGCTTTCTGGCTCTACGGCGTCATCTGCGTGGTCGGATTCGTTGTGATCCTCTTGAAACTTTCTGAGACCAGGGGCAAATCGCTGGAAGATATAGAACGCGAGCTGGTCAACTGAAAACATCCTTGCAGTCCACGACTCTTATCTGGTATATAATTGTGCGGTGATGCAACAGATTCAGTGCCTGGAGAAAGTAACACACGATGATAGAAATTTTCCACAAGTCGATGAATAGAAGAAGCTTCATCAAGGCCGGCCTGGCCGCGGCAGGAGCCGTGGTTACTATTGGCGCAGGTGACAGTTTCGGCGCAGGAAAGAACGAGAAGAAGGCAACTCGGTGGGCCTTTTTGTCAGACACGCACATCCCGGCGGATGTCGAGAACAATTATCGAGGATTCTATCCTTACCGAAACTTGCGGAAGGTCGCTGCCGACGTCATCTCCGCCTCACCTGACGGCGTGGCGATTACCGGCGATCTAGCCCGGCTGACGGGGGAATTGGGCGATTACGAAAACCTCAAGAAATTACTGGGCCCGGTTGCCGAGAAATCGCCGGTTTTCTTGGCGCTTGGCAACCACGACAACCGGCAGAACTTCATGCAAGTATTTATTGAAACTCTCGGCGAGAAGCAATTGGTTCGAGGTAAGCATGTAGTCGTTGCCAAAAGAGCGCCCATTCAGGTGATAATCCTGGATTCGCTTCTCTATGTCAATAAAGTGCCGGGCCTGTTGGGGAAGGTGCAAAGGCAGTGGCTGGAGAGCTATTTGAAGAAAAGCGACGAGATCCCGACAATCCTCTGCTTCCATCACACCATGGGAGACGGCGACGGGGACCTGCTGGATGTGCCGCGTCTGTTTGATCTGGTCAAACCAATTCGCAAGGTCAAGGCTATCCTTTACGGCCATTCACACGTGTACGGATTCTCCATGTTTGAGGGGATCCACCTGATAAATCTGCCGGCGGTGGGATACAATTTCAGCGACACTGAGCCTGTCGGTTGGATTGAAGCTAACCTGACCGCTGAGGGCGGCGATTTCAAGCTGCACGCCTCAGCAGGCAACACCGACAATGACGGCAGCGTTAAGAAACTCACCTGGCGAAAATAATAAGAGGTCTGATCCAAAAATGCTTCTTTCGGCACGGATGCAACAAAAAGAATGGGCAATCCGATCCCCGGACGATCGCTCTGCGGAGCTTGCCAGATCGCTGAAGGTTTCACCTCTTGTAGCCCAGGTCTTGATTAATCGTGGAATAACCGATGCACAAACAGGTGTTAGCTTCCTCAGGCCCAAACTGACCGACCTGATTGATCCGGCACAAATGCCGGGAATCGAACCGGCGACGCAACGACTGAAGCAGGCGATCACGAACAAGGAGAAAATCACCATCTACGGCGATTATGACGTGGACGGCATCACAGGTACCGCGATTCTCTGGCAGGTTCTAACACTGCTTGGCGCCGACGTTGACTACTACATTCCTCATCGCATCGACGAAGGCTACGGCTTAAACACCGAGGCCATTCAGACTCTGGCGAAATCCGGCACGAAACTTATGGTCACCGTCGATTGCGGCATCACGGCATTCAACACTGCCGAACTTGCCGGACAACTGGGCCTTGATCTGATAATAACCGACCACCACCAGCCCGGTTGCGATCTGCCCAAAGCCTGCGCAATTGTGCATCCTGCGCTGGAAGAATCCTATCCGAACCAGGACTCGGCAGGGGCTATGGTGGCCTTCAAATTAGCCTGGGCCATTGCCAACGAATTCAATTCGGGGCGGAAACTCGAACCGGGATTGCGAGAATATATGCTAAGCGCAACGAGCCTGGCGGCGATGGGAACCGTTGCCGATATCGTGGACCTGCGAGGCGAAAACAGGGTACTGACAAGCTACGGACTCAAAGCCCTGCCGGACAGCAAGCTCTCCGGCATACAGGCCCTGATCGAGACGGCCGGATTGACAGGACACAAGCTCGATAGTTTCCACATCGGATTCCGGCTTGCGCCAATGCTAAACGCCGCAGGCCGGATGGGGCACGCACGATTAGCCGTCGAGCTGCTGACGTCAGACTCGCACGTGCGCTCGATGCAAATAGCCGAATACCTCAAAGAGCAAAACAACCAGCGCCAGCAATGCGACCGCAAGATATTTAAGCAGGCTTGTGGGATGATAGTCGAGCGGGGGCTGAATCATCCGGACTGCAAGAGCATCGTCCTTGCAAGCGAAGACTGGCACACCGGTGTAATAGGCATCGTCGCATCGAGAGTAGTGGACAAATTCTATCGCCCGACGATCATGATTAACGCCGGCGACGCCGAGAACGGCGTTGCCCAGGGTTCCGGCCGCTCGGTACCGGGTTTTTGCCTGCTAAGTGCAATCAAAGCCTGCTCGCAGAACCTGATAACCTTCGGCGGGCACAAAATGGCTGCCGGCATAACTATCGAAACCGATAAGATAGACCTCTTCGCGGCTGAGTTCGAGGCATATACCAAAGAAAACCTGGGTGAAGATGAGGCGGTCGCGAAACTCCACATTGATGCGGTGGTGGAGTTAGATGTGTTTAGAAAAGAAACGGTCAACGAGCTGCAATTGCTCGGTCCGTTTGGTCAGGGCAATCCGGAACCGATCTTCGCGACAAAAGGGGTGCGTCTGGCTTCGCCGCCCAGGCGAGTCGGCGCAGGACGCGACCACCTGCAGCTTGCAATAACCGATAACACGGCAGCAGTACGCTGTATTGGTTTTAGGTTCGGAAAATTGGAGAAAAAGCTGCTGGAGCACGAGTTTTTCAATGTTGCCTATCGGCCGCAGATAAACACCTACAACGGCAACAGCAACGTCGAATTTACTATCACCGACATTCAGTTCGACTGAGCGTATCGGCCGGGCGTTACTTTCTCTTGATTGTCACTTTCTCGATTTCGAATTGTCCCATTGTGGTCACGAGGCTGAAGAAGTCGCCGGGATTGCCGTTGCCGGCGGCCAGGGCGATATGGCCCGCATCGTAACCGCCCCTGCCGGCGCCCCTGAAGGCCGCATCCAGTCCGATCCATTTGCCGCCGACATAAGCCTGTGTCCAGGCATGACCGCCGAATCCGTTGGCCAGGCCTCGCCACTCGCCTACATACCCCAGCCCCGTCACTACCTGGGCCGGAATTCCGACGGCCCGGCACAATGCCGCAGCCAACACCGCGTGCTCCGTGCAATCACCCTGTTTGCTTGAGGCAACCTCGACTGCCGAGGCGTAGCCGACGGAAAGGTTCTTGTCCTCGACATAGTCGGCTACAAAGGCCTCGATCTTGCCGACTGCCTGGGCAGCATCTTTGGTCTTGCCGACCGCCCGACGCGCAAGCTCGATTATCGTCTCATGATCGCTTTGTACAAACTGCGTCGGCTCAAGGGCCTCCAGAGCAGTTTCATCATCACCCTCATAAGGAAACGTCACACCGGCAGGTGCGGCAACAGGCTTGACTGTGATGACTACTTTGCCGTCATCGAGCTTCCTGACCTGTTGATTGTCGTTCGGCGGTATCGTCATTTTTGCATCAGGGAGGGGGTCCAAGTGGTACGTAACTGACTCGGCAGAGTCAAGATTGTCCAGCGGCACAGGGCTGTCAATAAACATCTTGCCCACTAATTCCACCACGTCATTTTTGCCTAATGCGAATTCCTTCGCACAGGCCACCATTTCGGTATTTATCCCCATAGTCGGAGTGACACTCTTTTGCAGGTTGAAATCTTCATCGTAATAACTCTTGCTGGCCATCTCACCCATTTCCTGCATGCTCAGGATAGTCGTTACCTCCGTCAGCGTTACGACCCTGCCCAACAAATCCACCTGCTCCTTAGTCCCAACGGTGGTTTTCGCGTCGAGGGCATTCGCCATCGAAGGGTCGAACATACGGTACGAATACTCGGTTCCTTCCTGCAATCCTTTCTCCTCCTGCAGCAAACGTGCTCCTTCGGCCATTAGCGCGCCGCTGGGCCAATCGACAATACTTTTCTGCTCGGTCCCCGCCGAACGGTTGACTAAAGCCAGCTTGCCGTCCGGCTGGACAGTGCCGGAGACCTCTGTTTTCATAATGCCCAAATCCTGGACGAGCTCAAAGCTAAGCGGCTTGCCGTCGGGCGTCTCGACCATCTCGGCAGTCATGGTCGCGGTCAGAGAAACACCCGCCCTGCTTATCGTCAAGCTCAACTCCTCAGAGGAAGTAACCTTGCCCTCGCTCACCACTCGTTTATGTATTGCGTATCCGGCCTTCTTGCCCTCCATTAACACGGCAAAGTACTCGGTTTCGTTCGGCTCGGCCTGCTCCGGCAGCGACTCCGATTTCTTGCGACAGCCCGCCACGGCCGCTAACAACAAACAAACCCCAAGAATGCACTTAGTTTTCATTACTAAATTCCCTTCGTCAAACATGGACAAGAATCCTGATCCGGCATCCTTCGGGCAGGCACGAAGTTGCCGTATGCCGAAGTCCACCAGTGCCGACGATTATAAGCCCGAACCGCACGCATATCATCAGATATTTGCAAAACGCCCCGAATTGTCTCCGCAACCATCGGCAGACAACACACTCGTCCCAGTTTTTACCACACCAAAAAGCCGGCCGGTGTTGAATTATCATCCATTCCGGCTAAAATGGTCGAAGAACTTCTTGTGCGAACGCTTATGACTATTGATGAATTGCGAAATCTGGTCGGCTCGAACGAGGGGCCTGAGATTTGCGTGGACTCCCGCCTGGTCAGACCCGGGGATATCTTTGTCGCCGTCAAGGGCACGGTTTACGACGGCCACGACTTCATCGGACAGGCTCTCGCCAACGGCGCCAAGTACGTGGTGTCCCGGAAACAATTCGACGCCGAAAACGGCGACGTAATCGTTGTTGACGATTCTGCCGAGGCGGCGGCCCTGCTGGCTCAGGCACGCAGAGGAAATCCCGCATCAAGGCTGAGAAATCTGGCCGTGACCGGGACAAATGGAAAAACCACCGTGGCTTTCCTCGTCCGCTCGATAATCCAACGGGCCGGGCAAAAATGCGGCCTGATAGGTACCGTTATGTACGATACCTGTTCAGGCAGCAATTACGAAGCGCCTCTGACGACGCCTGACTGTTTGGACATAGCCGCCAAACAAGAGGAGATGGTCAGAAACGGCGCAAAGTTTATGGTCATTGAAGCCAGTAGCCACGCCCTGTCTCAGAATCGCCTGGCACAGATTGATTTCAAAGCCGCAGCTTTTACCAACCTCGCAGGTGATCATCTGGACTATCACAAGACCACGGAAGATTACTTAGCCGCCAAGACCAGACTTTTTTCAGCTCTTGCCCCGGATGCGACCGCTGTGCTGAACAAGCAAGCCTCGGAAGCCAAAGTCATTGCCGGAAAGACCGACGCCAAGGTCTTGTGGTACGGCATTGACGAAGAAACCGACCTGACCGCGCATATCGAATCGATGGATACAAGCGGAACCGTTTTTGCCCTCGAACATTCCGGCCAATCGTCAACCGTAAGAACTCCACTGCTCGGTCTGTACAATGTCAGTAATTGCTTAGCGGCAGCCAGCTTGTGCCTTGCCGTCGATATCGACCTTGAAACGATTGCGGCAGGCTTGTCAGCCTTAGAAGCGATACCGGGCCGACTGGAAAAAGTCGATGCCGGTGACTTTTCCGTAATAATCGATTACGCCCACACGGACGATGCCCTGAAGAACGTTCTGGCCACACTAAAGCCTCTCTGCAAGCGTAATTTACGAATAGTGTTCGGCTGCGGCGGCGACAGAGACAAAACCAAGCGCCCCCGCATGGCCCGGGTCGCCGAACAGTTGGCCGATTTCATAATCGTCACCAGCGACAACCCCCGAACCGAAGATCCCGACGACATCATAAGCGACGTTGTCGCCGGCTTCGATAGCAGCGAGTCCCGGACGATAATTGTAGAGCCAGACCGAAAGAAGGCCATCGAACTGGCCATAGGAGCAGCCGAAACAGACGACATCGTGCTAATAGCAGGCAAAGGCCACGAGGATTATCAGATTATTGGCAGCCAAAAATTCCACTTCAGCGATAAGGAAATTGCCGAGGAATGTATAGAGAGACGCAACGGGGGCAGCGGAATCGGTGTGAATTAACATTTCTCCCTTTGCTACAAGTTCTTGCCGTACAGGAACTGCAGAATGGAACTGTCAAAAGACAAAGAAATGATAAGATTTTCAATAACAGATTTGGTAAGAATTGTCAGATCCAGCGCAGTAGCACCTGAAACCGCAATACGTGATACGCAATACGCAATACGAGACGTTACCGGCGTTAGTACGGACTCGCGAACCACCAAGGCCGGGGACTGCTTTTTTGCCATAGCCGGCGAAAACTTCGACGGGCACGATTATGTCTCCGATGCTTTTGCTAAAGGTGCTGCTTGCGCCGTTGTCGGCAAAGAGCTTGATGGCGATGAATTTGCGGACAAGTGCCTGCTCAGAGTAGAGGATACTGTAAAAGCCCTCGGCGAACTTGCCCGAGAGTATCGCCGAGAAGCCGGCTTCAAAGTCGTTGCGATAACAGGCTCGGCGGGAAAAACAACTACAAGGCAGATTTGTTATCACGCCTTGAGCCGGCGCTTCGGCGTCCATCAGTCACCGAAGAGTTTTAACAACAAGATAGGGTTGCCACTGACGCTGCTCGGCGCGGGGCCAGACACTGAGATAGTCGTTGCCGAACTCGGCAGCAATCACCCCGGCGAAATATCCTATCTGACCGGCATCGCCATTCCTGACATCGCAGTTGTGACGAATGTTCATCCCGCCCACCTGGAAGGATTTGGCGATTTGCAGACAATAGCTAACGAGAAATCGTCAATTTCAGAAGGGCTGCCACCCCAGGGAGTTCTGATAATCAATGCCGACATTGACATATTGGTCGAGACCTGCCGGGCCGGAGGCGCCGCATTTGTGACCTTCGGCAAATCAGACGGCGCCGACTACAGGTTGAGCAACATTCGATTTGACGGTCCGGTCAGCCGGTTCACTATCGACGGCACGGAGGTCCGCCTGCCGTTGGCCGGTCCGGGCAACGTCGAAAATGCACTCGCCGCCTGGACTGTTTGCAGCCAGTTTGGTCTGACGATTGACGATTTTGCGCAAGCTATCAAAACTCTGCCGGCCGTTTCCATGCGGAGCGAAGTGCTCCAAATCGGAACACTGACCGTCTTGAGCGACTGTTACAATGCCAATCCCGCTTCAATGAAAAATGCGCTGGACATCCTGGCCAAACTCGATCCAACCGGAACACGCAGATTGGTCTTTATATGCGGCGACATGGCCGAACTGGGACCGCAGACCGAGCGCCTGCACGCAGAGCTGGGCGCCTCCGTCCCACAAACCGGGGTCGAATTACTGCTGGCCGTGGGCAAGCTGTCGCAAATCACAGCCGACAGCGCCGCAGCGAGCGCCGAGCACGATTTGCGGACAAAATGTTTCGACAATACCCTCTCAGCCTGTAATAATCTGCACGAATTCATCAAAGATTACGATATAATACTGGTGAAAGGTTCGCGCACGGCCGGGCTGGAGACGGCGGTCGAGAAACTGAATGAGCTTTTTTCGTAAAGTGTGTCCGGCAGAAAAAGACGCCGCGTACGAGACTTGGGATGATATACCACTTACTGCGACATTTGCATAACCCGGTCACTAACCGGCCCCTGTTCGGATTCTACGCCTACGAAAACGTCCTGTTCCGTACAGTAGCCGCAACTCTGACCAGCCTGCTGATCGCCCTTATTATCGGCCCCAGGATTATCCGCTGGCTGATGCGCAAGAAAATAGGCGACCGGCCGGAGTTCCACCACGCCACGCTCAACGAATTGACCAAAGAAAAGGCCAACACCCCCACAATGGGCGGCCTGATAATCATCTTTGCGACCTTGGCGGCAACATTTCTCTGGGCCGACTTGTGGAATCCTTTCGTCCAAAAGGGAATCTTTCTGGTTATATGGTTCGGCGGATTAGGCGGTGTTGACGACTGGTTGAAGCTCACCGCCTCGGCAAAGCCCCGCAGCAGGAACGGATTGCAGGCATGGGAGAAACTTGTCTTCCAATTCGGCGCGGCCGCGCTGGTAGCATCGTTTCTGTACCTCGATTTCGCCACCTTAGGTCCGGACGGCAAGCCTATCGTGGAAGACGGGATCAGGTTCTGGCTGCCTTTCTACGGGGACAGCCTGTGGCTGGCCAACTGGATGTTTATCCTTATAGCGATTTTTTATCTTTCGGCCACCAGCAACGCCGTGAATCTCGCCGACGGCATGGACGGGCTGGCAGCCGGATGCGTGGCAATCGTCTCTCTCGTGCTGGCCCTGCTGTGCTACGTCGCCTCCGAGACAATGGGACGGGCCACACCTGTGACATGGTCGAGTTACCTGCTGCTTCCCCACATTCCGCAAGCCGGGGAGCTGGGCATCTTCTTTGGGGCGATACTTGGGGCCGTTCTGGGCTTCCTGTGGTACAACTGCCATCCGGCCCAGACTTTCATGGGCGACGTCGGCTCGCTCCCGTTAGGCGTAGCAATGGGCTACGGCGCCCTGGTGACAAGAAACGAGATTCTACTGTTAATCATCGGCGGCGTATTCGTCATCGAGCTGCTAAGCGTAGTGCTGCAGGTCGGCTATTTCAAATACACCGGCGGAAAACGCCTTTTTCGATGCGCGCCTATCCATCACCACTTCCATCTTATTGGCTGGAGCGAGCCGCAGGTGGTAGTACGTTTCTGGCTACTGGCCGCCGCCTTCGCCGCCATAGCCCTGGCCACCCTGAAAATCCGCTAAGTCAAGCCTCGATGCGAAACGCTCGTGCTTTGTGAATCGAGAAACAATCATTCATCGTGATGTTCTTCGATGTGGATTTGGACGCTTTTTCTGTAAGTATTCTTTACTTACTTGTTTGATATCATTGCAGTAATTAAATCGATAAATTCAGCAGCGGCAGCAAGATCTTGTTTAATCCCGTCTGGGTCGATTTCTATCAGTTCGCCATAGTCACTTTCCAGGCGGTTATCGAACATCCAAGAGTAGAATTTCCCCATTTCCTTTGGTATATCGCCTGTTCTTACGAAGTTCTTGTTAAATAAACCAATTACTCCGCTTTGTTTACTGCTGGATAGGTCCTTTGTCAGAATAAGTGCAACCACAGCGTAAAAGCATGCATAGTAAATTCGATTGGCTGCACCATAAAGATGGCCGCTATTTACCAATTCATTTGCTTCTTCGAATGTTTCCTTAGCTCTGCTCAATCTGTAACGTATAAGCTCGGCCTGTCCGTCTGTCATGTGACCTTAATTCCTTCTTCCTGGATAATCTCATAGAGCGGTGTGGCTTTGCTGATAGGCAGATTCCACTTACGATTGCTCTTTATGATAGAACTGATAACGACATCCTCCGCAAGTGCTATGTCATAGAGCAGATCGTGAATATGTCTTTTAGTCTCTACTGGCACTTCTTCATCTAAAAGCACTAATAAATCAACGTCCGATTCCGGCTGAGCCTGACCTCTTGCCTGTGAACCGTAGAGTATGATCTCCGCGGTGGGATAGTCCGAATGCACTACATCCCGACACCGCAGGAGCACATTCCTGACCTGAGTATGCAGTATTTTTTCTTTCTCAGCTAAGCTGTACATGTCAACAAGTATATCGCAGACTGCCACGCGAACAAAAAGAATATCGTTTAAAAATCCTCGTGCTCCTCGATATGGATTTGGACGTTGTCCCTGTAGGGTTCGGAGGAATTGATCCGGTCTATTTTCCTCTGCATCCAAAAGATTCTTATCGCCGTGACCCCGCAGCCGAAGCCGGCGATGCAGAACACCGCCGCGAAGAGTATTGCAAACAACTCTTTCAGGATATAGACAAGAAAACCAAATCCGATCAGCAGCAGCCCTACGACGAAAAGTCCGGCCGCGAAGTTTCTCGACGCCTGCGAAATTGCGTTCGTGTAAAAACGAAAGCTCATGTCTCGTATCTCGTCGTTCGTATCTCGTATTTCGTAAAGAAAAAACGGGTCCCGATAATGGGGCCCGCTTTTCAGTTCAATCATTTAATACATTCCGCCGCCGGGAGGCGCAGGTGGCGTTTCCTTCTTTTCGGGAATTTCGCTGACGATTGCATCGGTCGTCAACAACAGTGCAGCAATTGAAGCGCCGTTCTGCAGTGCGACCCTTTCGACTTTCGTCGGGACAATCACACCGGCCTTGACCATATCGCCGTATTGCTTGCGCAGCGCATCGTAGCCGAAGTTCTTTTCTTTGCTATCGATGACCTTCTGGGCCACAATCGAGCCGTCAAGCCCGGCGTTCTCAGCGATCTGCTTGATCGGCGCCACGAGCGCTCTTCGGACTATGTCAACGCCGATTTTTTCATCCCGGACCGCCTTGACTTCATCCAGTCCCGACAAAGCTCTGAGCATCGGCACGCCGCCGCCGGGTAGAATACCTTCTTCCACCGCCGCCCGGCAGGCATGGAGCGCATCCTCTACGCGGGCCTTCTTTTCCTTCATCTCGGCCTCGGTTGCAGCTCCGACATTTATCAGGGCCACGCCGCCGGCCAGTTTCGCCAATCTCTCCTGCAGCTTCTCGATATCATAATCGCTGGTGGAGTTGTCGATCTCGTTCTTAATCTGCTCGATCCGGCCCGTGATGGCCTCGGTGCCGCCGCCGCCTTCGACAATCGTGGTGGTGTCTTTGTCAACGGTCACGCGCTTGGCCCTGCCGAGCTGCGTTAATTCAATGTTCTCCAATTGCAGGCCCAGGTCCTCGAAGATGGCATCGCCGCCGGTAAGAGTGGCGATATCGCTGAGCAGGGCTTTTCGCCTGTCACCGAAGCCGGGGGCTTTTACAGCCGCGACTTGCAGTATGCCTCGCAGTTTGTTGACGACCAGCGTCGCCAGCGCTTCGCCCTCAATGTCCTCGGAGATGACCAGCAGGGGCTTGCCCTGTTTGGCGACCTTCTCAAGCAGTGGAATAAGCGATTTGACCGAGCTTATTTTCTTCTCGTGCACCAGAATATAAGGCTTTTCCAGCACGACCGACATGCTCTCCAGATTGTTGACAAAGTGCGGGCTGAGGTATCCCTTGTCGAACTGCATACCCTCGACCAATTCGACCACCGTTTCCAGCGACTGGCCTTCCTCGACGGTTATGACCCCGTCCTTGCCGACCTTTTCCATGGCTTCGGCCAGCTTCTTGCCGATTTCTTCATCCTGGTTCGCCGAGCAGGTTGCCACTTGTTCGATCTGTTTGGTTGACGCAACAGGTATGCTCATGTCATGCAGTCCATCCACAATCTTCTCTACAGCCTTCTCGATGCCCTGCTTGACCTGCATTGGATTGGCGCCGGCGGTGATATTCTTTAGGCCCTCGTCAAAAATGCTCTCGGCCAGAATTGTTGCCGTTGTCGTCCCGTCTCCGGCCACGTCTGACGTCTTGGACGCAACTTCTTTGACCATCTGGGCGCCCATATTCTCATAGGCATCTTCAAGCTCGATCTCTTTTGCCACCGTTACCCCGTCCTTGGTTACGGCCGGCGAACCGAACGATTTTTCCAGAACCACGTTTCTGCCGCACGGCCCAAGTGTGATCTTTACCGCTTTGGCAAGTTTCTTCACGCCTTTCTGAACGGCGGCGCGTGCGTCAGTACCAAAGGCTATTTTTTTAGCTGCCATATTTCTCTTTCTCCTAATCTGTGGCTACTCGCTTTTCTTTTTTTTCTTTTCAATCACTGCCATGATATCCGATTCACTCATAATCAGATATTCTTTGCCGTCTATCTTCACTTCCGTCCCGGCATAGCTTGTGAAAAGCACCATGTCACCCTTTTTTACCTGCAATTCTCTTACAGTTCCATCGTCGAGCACCTTGCCGTCGCCAACGCTGACAATCTTGCCCCTTTGCGGCTTTTCTTTGGCACTATCCGGCAGGACTATCCCGCCTGATGTTGTGGTTTCTGCCTCGAGACGCTTAACGAGAACCTTGTCTGCCAATGGTCTGATCTTCATTTTCCTGTTACTCCTTTCAAAAAACACTTATTTCTTGTTCTTGCTGATTGCTGATTTTAGTTCGCACGCCAAATGACGTCGCATCTACGATTTACAATTTCGGCACTCCAAGTCCGATGTTATTCACTGTTCATGCCGGCCCGCAACCTCCGATTCAAATATGCTGCTGTCATACTTTTTGAGAAATAACCTGTTGAGCAGTTGCAGCAGGATAAGCATGTCAACCGGTTTGTCGATCACGCTGAAAACATCAAGCCGCAGCGCCTTGCCGAGCAGAGCTTCGCCGGCAGCACTCGTCAACAGGATGCACGGCAGCAAAGGATAATCCATCCTGATGATCCTGATAGTGGCCAGCCCGTTGGACTGTTCCGAGTCCATATCCACGATTGTCGTATGAATGCGTCTCCTCTCGATAATATGGACGAACTCGGTCGCGTTCTCGGCCACGAGCAGATTAACGCCTCTGGGCCGAAAAATCCGGCGAAGCGCCTCCGGCCAGGCCCAGTCGGCTCCACTGGCCAAAACATTAACTTCCTCAAGTTTTGAAAGGTTCGATACCATATCCGTACATTCCTTAACCTCAGATATTAGCAAACGCTGTGCCAATGACTTCGCCCACCAGCCCATCTTACATAACTATCTATCCACAAAAGACTTACGCTACAAGGGCAGATCTGCCCCATCTGCCAAAATCTAACCTCGACACCTGTGCTCTGCCAACCTGACAGGCTACAACCCGCCAGATTTCAATTCCAGGCAAGCCGAAAGTGCAGAATAGCCACAGAGGACACAGAGCAATAGTATTGTCATCCCTGCGGAGGCAGGGACAATAATCAATAGTCAATAATCAATAATCAATCGCCATGGCCCTGCCCGGTCATCCCGACCGAGGCACAGCCGAGCGGAGGGATCTATTAAACTAAGCGGCAAAGCCTTCCAAATGATAGTAACGTAATCACTATGCCGAACAGAATTGTGACAGTTGTCGTTTTTCGGCTGAAAATGAGCTTTCATACACGGCGACGCGTGTGTGTTACAAGTAAAAAACAGCGGTAAAGAAGAAACGCCTTTTGTTACGAAGTTATTATTAGAAAATTGAATACATATATAAGTGGAATTTCATTGGAGATTGGTCGATGATATCGTATATTATAGGTGTTCTCTGCCAGTGGCAGCAGAATCCAAAAAGGCTTCTTATCGCTGAGCCAGCCTGGCGAATCAGCGATTTTTTTTTGTCCATTCTGGATTTGTTCTTATCTTTCTCAAAGCAACTTCATCTGCAATGAAAGCTGTTACAAAGTCAGCTTTTTTCTGCCCTGTCATTACGATGACGACTACGTAATCGTATTGTACAATTGCGACCCTTCGGTCAACTGCAGGTCTCTTTTTCTTATTATTCCAGCCTACACGCAATTCTGCATTAGGATCCCTCAAAACAGCTTTGAGCCATAACATTCTCTCTGCTCGCTTTACAGAAAACGTATCGTCCTTTGACGCAACTGAGTCAAAGAAGCAGTGGTTAAAATCCCTTTTTCTAAATCGTACTTCTATGCCATCAAAAGTCTCGATAGGACCGCGGCAATAATTAGCCTCGAAGTGAAACCTGTATTCTGCCGCCGATTTTCCCTGTAATAAAGGAGGGTATAGCAACTCACCATCCTCCTTGCAGGTCAATGACGAATACGTTGAATTTCTGCTCCGCCTTGAGCGTGTGCCCGATCTTCCTACCGAGCGTGCTCTCAAGGCAGTTCACAATCTCTGACTTGGCACTATCCTGTTCGAGTGAAGCGTTCAAGCGGGCTGATGCGGCACCAGTCAAAACGTCCGTGAGTTGGATTAACACAGATTCATTCGACCTAATTGCCTGCACACCGGTTATGGTAGCCGATAGATTCGAAGCGTTCAGGCACCGTTTGAGTACGTGTAAGCGATCTCGATGACGGTTTGTCTTGAAATCGCAGAAGATAGCGTACTCGTTGAAATCAGCAATCCAGTGATGTTGCAATTGATAGTAGAATTTGTAGAATCCCAACTCCTGGTCGTTGTCATGGTAGCGGACAAGATTAACCTCACTCTGGGCAACGGCTATACAACGAAACCGCAAGTTCGCAGCTTGGCTACAAAACCAGGTCATTAAATCTTTGTAGAACTCGACACGAGAAGGCGAAACTTTCTGCCATTTGAACTCGCCACCAATTTTGTGTTTGTCTCGCAGTGCATGGAGTTCTTGCTTGAACCCCTCCCTGTTTTGTGCCTTTAGCCACAAACTGCCGATGAGCATGTAGCGGGCTTTTGGTTTTCCCGAAGACAGAAGGTCTGGATAGCTTTCATCACAATAGACTTCGAACTTCATTTGTGTCTTCCCTCGGCGGTTACTTTATCATGTCGCGGCCAATCCCATCAGGCGATGCAGGCTAGTGGCTATCCACGAACAGAAAGTGGAAGCACAAACATGTGCGTGTGATTATATCTCCTGTTATGTGGAAGGTCAAAGAGATAGGAGGTAATCAAGGGAAATTGTTGCCGGCTTCGAATGTGGAATATCGGCTGAAATGTCCCTATAATAGGGCCGTGAAGATAATTCAGAGAATTCGGAATGGCTGGCCAGCTACTGGTCAAGCGGACTGGCCTTTGGCAAGGTTCTTGCTCACCTGCTTACCTGCCGAAGGCCAGACCGTGGGTAAAGGGGAACATTTTACTTTTCGTGTGGGTGCCGGATCGCCCGGGTAGATCAATAATGGGAAAGATCACACCTTACGTGGCAAATCTCTAATTCAGTCAAGAATCTGTGTCTATCGGAGTTAATCAGTGTCTAATACGAGAATTCACTTGAAATCCAATCAAGTATATGATATAATATATATCTAACTAAATAGGAGTAGCGTATAGGAGAAGCAAGTAAAAAGGTAAAAGTTAAAGGGAAAAAGTATAAAGGCTGAAAACAGGCAATCAGGAAACCAGAATATCAGGTGATGGGGATCAGGATAGCAGGGAATCAGGATTCTGGCCTAAACCGAACTGAAGTCTTTCTCGGCGGTCTCCGCGTTCTCTGCGGTTAATATGATTTGAAAAAACAAAGCCAATCTCGTATATCGTATGTCGAATTTGGGATTCTGCCTTGTGGGCCTTTGTGGCTATGAGTCAATTTGAAAAAACAAAGCCAATTTGGTTCGTTCTTCTATTTCCGCCGTAAGGCGTCCCTTTCGGGAGTGCCTATTCGTGTACATTCGTGGCTAATTTGAAAAAACAAAGCCAATTTGCGAGAGGTTAAATGGAGCATAACAGCCTTCACCGCAAAGACTTACGAGGCCATGATGCGATTTAGGGCTCGAAAAAACAAAGCCAATTGCCGGCCTTTGGCCGGAAGCTCGAAGCACTCCGTAAGGAGTCCTTAGGACTAAATCCGAAATCCTAAAGAAACTTGTCTTTCTCAGTGGTCTTCGCGGTCTCGGCGGTTAGTGAAAAACAAAGCCAATTTCTGAAAACCAAAGATGACTATAACGTCCTATTACTAAAGAGCTTATGAAGACATGCCTTGCCTCCGGGCACAGAAAAACAAAGCCAATTCAAAGCTTGTCCTGAGCGCAGTCGAATGGGCCAATTTCAGGATCCGGCCCGCTCCCGGAATTGGCCTGATGGAGCTGGTTTTTGGTTTGACTTGTGGGGGCCGATTGTTAGATTGGACGCCAAGGGCCGGTAGATTTTGATTTGTGATTTGAAAACCGGCAATGAGGTGAGTTTTTAATTCCTCCAGTGCAAGAAAGGAGACATACCAATGGCAATAGATCGTCGCACCTTCCTCAAACACTCGATGGCGTCCGGCCTGGCGCTGACAGCCCCCAATATAATCCGGGCCAACAGCGGCAGGAAGTATCGCACCGCTCTTATAGGCAGCGGCTGGTGGGGTATGAATATCGCCCGGGCGGCATTGCAATCGGGCGAGTGCAAAATAGTCGCTATGTGCGATGTCGATACCAATCAACTGAATCCCGCCGCTAAGGAGATCGAGAAGCTCAGCGGCGACAAACCCAAAAAGTACAAGGATTATCGCGAGCTTCTGGACGCCGAGAAGCCGGATATAGCCATTGTAGCCACACCCGACCACTGGCATCCGCTGATTACAATCGCCGCCGTCAAGGCAGGCGCGCACGTTTACGTGGAAAAGCCGATCAGCCACACGATCAAGGAGGGCCGGGCTATGGTCAACGCCGCTCGCAGCGCGGGCCGGGTCGTTCAGGTCGGCACGCACCGGCGGATTTCGCCGCATAATGTATCGGGCATGAAGTTTCTCTGGGAGGGCGGGGCAGGCAAGATCGGCATGGTCCGTGCGTTCGTGCATTATGGAGGCGGTCCGGAAGAGCCAAGGCCCAACCAGGATCCTCCGAAGGGACTGGACTGGGATATGTGGTGCGGGCCCGGGCCGATGCGTCCGTTCAATACGAAGATCCATCCCAAGGGTTTCCGCCAGTTCCTCGACTACGGCAACGGCACATTGGGCGACTGGGGCATACACTGGATGGATCAGATCCTCTGGTGGGCCGAAGAGGCATACCCCAGACACGTCTTTTCCACGGGGGGTCGCGTTATCTCAGGTGCGCCGGTCAATGACGCCAGAGGACAGACAACCGACGCTCCCGATCACCAGGTCGCCAGCTTCAAGTTCGACGATTTCACCGCGGTCTGGGAGCATCGCAAGTTCGGGGCCAACAACGCCGAGAAGGGCGAAAACGTAGGCTGCTACTTCTACGGCACCAAGGGCACCTTTCACATGGCCTGGCGTGACGGCTGGAAATTCTATCCGACCGGAAGGGGCCAGAAGATCATACACGAAGAGCCTAAGCTAAATAAGCCGGACGACCAGAACATCCTGGAACTGTGGGTGGATTTGCTCAAAGCCATCAAGACACGCACGCGGCCCGTTTGTGATATCGAGCTGATCCACCGCTCGACAAGTATGAGCCTGCTCGGAATGTTGTCGCTGAAGATCGGCCGCAGTCTCGAATGGGACGCCGAGAGGGAAATGGTCGTAGGCGACGCCGATGCAAACAAGCTGCTCCGCCGCGAGTATCGAAAGCCCTGGGTCTATCCGAAGGCGTAGTTGTGCAACCTGGCAGCTTGCGGATGATTGCAAATAATGGAACAGTTAAATACAGACTTTTCTTGTCGTATGACGTAGTAAGTGGTACAATTGGCATTGGATCGCAGGGGCGTCATTGAACATCAACAAGGAGATTTGACAAGTGAAAAGGGGGCGAATGGCTTCGACCGGATGTCGGAGAAATAAGTTGCATGCCCAGGATGCCGGTTGGCCTGGCTAATCATCCGGCGACAAATTTTAATTGGCAACTCTCAGTTGCGAATGGCTGCTTAAATTAGCGGCCCGTCCTGCCTGGCTTTGCCTGCGGGTTAGGTAAGGGCGTCAAACAGCAGGCTGGCCGAGCCGGTTTTTCGGGCCGGCAAGGTGAGAACTCACCGAAATAGCCGAACCTTGTGCCTGTCGTTTGGTGCTTGGTAAGGCGAAAAAACAATCAAGCGACTAAGCATGTAGAAGCTTGTCTTGAAGCATCTCGGGACGGGGGTTCGAATCCCCCCGCCTCCATTCTGCGTCGTCTCAACGAAGCAGGATCCCACCCTTGCCGGTAATAGAGGCTCGAACAGCACAATTCGGGCAGATCGCCGCACACAGGGAAGTCTTGGTCGTGGAAAGCTACTGTGGGGCTGTTGAAAAATGAGATTGCTTCGTCGCTGCGCTCCTCCTAATGACATAGGCTTTACCGGGAACAGCACAAATAACCCTAAGCAATTGAGATGTAACGACTTATGGACACGATGCGCTGGGCGCCAATATTTTTCCCGATACCAGCCGCGTAGCGGCTCAGGTGCTCCTAAGAAAATAGACTTCTCTTTGCGGCGTGGGGATTGAGATTGCCGCAGTCGCTGCGCTCCTTCGCAATGACAGAAGTGGGCTGTTTTCTTCTCTATACATCCTGAGAATCAGGTCAGGTGCTCGCAATGACAAAAGGTCCATTTTCATGTCATTGCGAGCTAGGCCCCAAGGAGCCGATTCGCAGAATCGCGCGGCAATCTCAGGCATTACGTTGGGACTTTTTCAACAGCCCCACTGTCGCCATTCGATTCGCTGACGTTCAAAAAGCCGGTGACTTTGAGCAATATCTCAAATCCGGATATGGTCACGCATTTGCCAAGAGACACTTCCGGTAGTCCTTGGGGGACAACTTATTTTTTTGTTTTGAGGATGAAAAATATTTGATTGCCGCCGCGTCACTCGTTAGAATATCATAAGATGTAGTACAAACCGTTTTCTGTCAGTGTGAAAGGGAGGCACGAAATGGCGAAAAAAAGGAAGAAACTAACCAAAGGTGAGTGGTCGAAGAGCGATGTAAGCACGCTCAAAAAACTCTTTCCGAGTAACCCCACCGCCAAAATAGCGGCGAAGCTCGGAAGGCCGACCGATGCGGTGAAAAAGAAAGCTTCAAGAATGGGACTTCGCAAATCGAAGAAGTATATGAAGTCCCTCGGCAGAGCGTAGATAACAAGGCCCGTTCTGCGGAAGCGGAAGTGACGCAGCACCTTGTCTTTGCGGAGACTGTGTCGCTGGATTCTCGTGTCGAATCCGGTGTCAGAGTGTTCAGGGACACATGTGCTATGAGAAGTCCTTGTGCGCCTGTGGTCTTTGTTGCTGAACTTCAATCCTGCATATCACATTCTAAACTCCAAAATTCTTGACATTCGCCTCCGGCAGCGTTATTCTTGGCAGCGTCGTTCGTGTTTCTTAATCCAAGTTTCTCAGATTTTGGTCTCAGGAGGTTAACTTGAGGGTACTTTCGGGTATACAACCTTCCGGCAAGCTTCATATAGGCAACTACTTCGGCGCCATGCGCCAGCATTTGCAGCTCCAGGCTGAGCACAATTGCTTCTTTTTCATCGCCGACTACCACGCTCTTACCAGCAATCCGGCGCCCGATGAAGTTGCCGGCCACACCCTTGGCGTTGCTATGGATTATATCGCTTTGGGCCTGGACACCGAAAAAACCGTTTTCTGGCGCCAATCGGATGTGCCTGAAGTTACGGAGCTTACCTGGCTGCTCTCCTGCGTGACCCCGATGGGGTTGTTGCAGCGATGCACGAGCTACAAGGACAAAGTTGCCCAGGGTATAAGCCCCAATCACGGCTTGTTTGCATATCCGGTTTTGCAGGCGGCGGATATCCTTATCTTTGACAGTGAGCTTGTCCCCGTCGGCGCCGACCAGAAACAGCACATCGAGGTTACACGCGATATTGCCGCCAGGTTCAATAACAATTACGGTGAAGTTTTCACCATGCCGAAAGACCATATCATCGAATCTGTGGCTGTTGTCCCGGGCGTTGACGGGCGAAAAATGAGCAAGAGCTATGGAAACACGATTGGGATATTCGAGCCGGAGACGAGTGTCAAAAAGAAGATTATGAAAATTGTTACCGATTCGGTACCGGTTGAAGAGCCTAAGGATCCCGACAAGTGCAACGTTTTTGCCCTGTTGAAGTTAGTCGCCTCACCGGATGAGCTGGGCGAGTGGGACAGTAAGTACCGCAGCGGCGGAATGGGCTATGGGCAGGCCAAGAAGCGCCTTGCTGAACTTGTGTTGGATTATTTCAGACCGTATCGGCAGAAGAGGGATGAGCTTGAGGGCAATATCGACTACGTCAGAGAGGTTCTTGCCGGCGGCGCCGAGCGGGCAAGAGCCGTTGCTGGAAAAACGCTCGAAAGAGCCCGGCAGGCCGTTGGATTGAGACGGTGACTATGGCCGACTATCGTGTAAATCTTGATATTTTTGCAGGCCCCCTGGACTTGCTGCTGTATCTTGTTCGCAAGGAAGAGGTGGATATCTACGATATTCACATCGCCAAGATAACCAACCAGTACATTCGATACATCGAGATGCTCAAGAGTCTCGACATCGATCTGGCGGGTGACTTCCTGGTGATGGCTGCGACGTTGATGCAGATAAAATCGGCAATGCTCCTGCCGAAAGCCGAGCCTGATCAGCTTCAGGACGATGATTTTTCCGACCCCCGCACGGAGCTTATCCGGCAGCTTCTCGAATACAAGAAGTTCAAAGATGCCGCCAATCTGCTAAACGCCGCAGCCGACGAGCAGAAAGAGCGTTTTCCGCGGCCGGGCACTATTGTCGAGCATCTAAGGCCCGACGCCGAACCCGAGTTTGACATCGAACAGGTGAGCATCTGGGACTTGCTCGAAGCTTTTGACTTGGTATGTAAAGCTACCGGCACCATCGGTGATATTAGCCATATCAAGGACGACACGCCGATCGATCTGTACCAGATAGAGATCTTGCATCGTTTGCAGACTGAAGGACCGCTGACTTTCGAGCGTATATTCGAGGCCAAAGGCAATCGCGCTGTGATGATTGGGCTGTTTCTGGCGCTGCTGGAGTTGATTCGTGAGAGACTGATTTGGGTCGAGCAGTCGGCCGGTTCGGCCATATATGTCCGGCCCCTGACGGATAAACCTGCCGAGCAGGCTGTGCAAAACGCTATCGTTGCCACCGAGGCCGGCAGCGACGAATCTGCTCCGGCGGCTCGGCAAGAAAAACCGCGTGTTCCCATTTCTGAGCTGCCTCCGGAAAACCGGGTTTCGGTTCCATCTGAAGCGCAACGGCAGCCGCAACAGGCTATACCGGTCACCGAGCTGCCGCCGGAGGACAAATCTGCGATTTCACCTGACGAGCAGGAAGAACAAGAAATAGAAGCCTCCGAAGGCCATAGGCGCCTGACCGCAAGCTAACGGCGGTGTTCCGGGTGAGTTCACGGCGTTTGCCTTTTGCTATTTCCTTCATTATACTTTAAATGATGGTGAACATACACATTTGGTAGATGACTCGCTTGCATGTCTAATTGCCATTGAAGGGGGCAGATGGGGCGGTTTTCGCATAAACTCCGCGGTGATTTGTGTCGATTAAATTCGGGTGTTGGCACAACCGCGCTCAACTTTCGACAAGACTTCCGCGGAGGCCCAATCAAAGCCAGCCGAGTCTGATAATAGTTGAAATATGCGGGCTGTTTTCTACAGCAGGGAGGACAAGAAATGGTTCCAAAAGCAAGAAAAATCAGGTGTCGCCGGGGCGTGACGTTGGTGGAAACTCTGATTGCGGTTACGATCCTGCTAATAGCGCTTATCGGAACTTCCACCTTTAGATATGCCGCCGCTTTTAATGGGCGAAGGGCCAATGCCCACATGGGCGCCGCCAGGGTCGCACTGTCGCTTTGCGAGAGTTGGCGGGGCCTCAAGGGCGATGCGGACCTTGATCCGATAGAACTTGGCAGTCCGGACATGACAGTTTCGGCCAGCAGTTGGAGCGGTCACCAAACGCCCGGCGGTTTTACGCTCCTTGGAAACTACGCAGTTGTATTGGATGCCGATGATCCGGATAGTCCCAACTACTACGCGACCATGTCCTGGAATGACGTGCAACCCGGCTTGAGGGCCTTGAATGTTAATGTATCCTGGGCCCAGCGCGGCTCGGAAGGAAACGGCACGGAGAACGTGGACAAAGCATTTCGCCTGACGGTCTATACACAAACTTATTAGAGGACCAGGGGACAATGATATTCAAAAAGAAACCAAGAGCCCCGCGAGGCTTTACACTTGTGGAGCTGATGATAACCGCGACAATCATGGTTATCGTCGGACTCGCAATCGGTGTAGTCATAGTTGACGGCCAAAACAGTTGGAACACCATGTACGGCCGGATAAACTCCGACGTTGTTACCGACGGCTACGTGGCAAGAAGAAAGTTTGACGTTGTAATGCGCAGCGCAAGCAGGGGACAGTTCTTAATGGCTGGTGACGGCAGTTGGGTCGAGGTTTGTTCCTATGCGAGCGCTGTTTCAACTGAGGTCGATCGCTATTCACGTTTCTACGTGGCTGACGGCACCCTGAATCTGGAGTATGGGCAACTGAATCCAAGGATAACGCTGAGCGTCGAGACCGTCTGCAAGAATGTATCTATCTGCACTTTCCAGCAGGCCGGCACGTCAATCCAAATGACACTTACATTGGATGATGGATCGCAAACCAACACTTTAGTGACCTCTGCGGTCACACACAGCCAATAGAGATTCTCTTGAGCAAGAAACATTTGAGCGTACAATAGTTCTTGACGTCCAGACCGCTCTGCGCTACAATCATTGGTTCTTAGAGAAACTCAACCTGAGAGAAACGCAAGTGATGCACAGAATTATATCCAGGAAACAGCTTTCGGAAGACGTTTTCACTGCTGAAATTGAGGCTCCGCTCGTTGCGCAGGCAAGAAAGCCGGGGCAGTTCGTGATTATCAGCCTCAACAATGACTACGCAGAGAGGATTCCACTGACTATTGCCGGGGCCGATCCTGAGAAAGGTACCATCAGCCTGGTATGGCAGCGAGTTGGAAAGACCACTGCCGAGCTGTCGGAATTGCAGCCGGGCGACGAAATCACGAATGTTGCCGGGCCGTTGGGAAATCCAACCGATATCAAGAAGTTCGGCACTGTTGTCTGCGTTGGCGGGGGTATCGGCCTTGCTCCCTTGCTGCCTATTGCAGAGGCTCTGAAGGCCGAAGGCAACAAAGTCATCAGCATCGTCGGGGCAAGAAACAAAGAGCTGCTCATCCTCGAAGAGAAGTTTGCCGGCATAAGCGATGAATTGATCGTTACCACGGATGACGGCTCATACGGCCGAAAAGCATTGGTGACCGAGCCGTTGAAAGAGGTCTGCCGGCGCGATCCGAAGCCCAACCAGGCCTTTGCGATCGGCCCGGCTATAATGATGAAGTTCTGCTGCGACGTGACAAAACAGTTCGAGGTGCCGACGGAGGTATCGCTCAACACGATTATGATCGACGGCACGGGAATGTGCGGAGGCTGCCGGATCGAATTCGATGGCCGGCCAAAGTTCGTTTGCGTTGACGGGCCGGAATTTGACGGGCACAAAGTCAACTTCGATTTGATGATGAAAAGATTGAATGCTTACAAAAAACTTGAGCATAAAGAGCACGAACGGTACAAGAAGCACCGATGCAAAACGGGCATGCAATAAATAGGTAGGGTGGGGCTTGCCCCACCAGTTGATCGGTGGGCCAAGGCCCACCCTACAATCGATAGCACTTTTTCGAGATTTCCTACAGTGACAGACAGTGAAAGACAAGAACTCCTTCAGGAGCTTTTGGGAAAACAAGGGAACGAAGAACTCAAACCCAGGGACAGGTATGAGATACCGTCGCAGGACATGCCGGAACAAGACCCCGTTGTCCGGGCGGGTAATGTAAACGAAGTTGCGACCGGCTACACGGAAAAGCACGCAAGAATCGAAGCGTTGCGATGTCTTCGCTGCAAGAACGCCCCCTGCATTAACGGCTGTCCGGTCCGAATCAGGATACGGGATTTCATCGTTGCGATTGCCGAAGGTCAGTACGAGCAAGCCTTGTCCATCATCAAGGAGAATTCGCTGTTGCCTGCCGTTTGCGGCCGAGTGTGTCCGCAGGAGAACCAGTGCCAGTTGACCTGTACGGTCGGCAGAAAATTCAAAGATCCCACGAAGGGTGTCTCGATAGGCCGACTTGAAAGATTCGTCGCCGATCTCGGACAGGACACAGAATCGATCCCGGCCGTCGCTGCCGAGACGGGAAAGAAAGTCGCCATTGTCGGCTCGGGGCCGGGAGGCATTGTTGCCGCCGCTGACACCCGAAGGGCGGGCCACGATGTTACGCTTTTTGAGGCCTTTCATAAGCCCGGCGGTGTGATGATTTATGGAATCCCGGAATTCAGACTCCCTAAAGCCATCGTGCAAAACGAAATCGACACCCTCACCAAAATGGGTGTCAAGATGGTGTATAACTTCATTGTCGGCAAGACAAGGACTGTTCAGCAATTGCTTGCAGAGGACGGCTTCGATGCCGTCTATATCGGTGTCGGCGCGGGTCTTCCGAATTTCATGGGCATCGAAGGCGAATCGCTCGTCGGCGTATATAGCGCCAACGAATATCTCACCCGGGCAAATCTTATGAAGGCTTATGATTACGGCTCCGGCGCCGATACTCCTATTGCCGTCTCGAGAAGGATCGCAGTTATTGGCGGCGGAAATGTCGCTATGGATGCGGCGAGGACGGCCCTGCGGCTCGGCGCCGAAAAAGTCTATCTGGTCTATCGAAGAACCGAGAAGGAAATGCCCGCCCGGATCGAAGAAGTCCATCATGCCAAAGAAGAGGGGATCGAGTTTCACATATTGCAAAGCCCGAAACGAATAATCGGCGACGAGAACAGTCAGGTTACCGCCATCGAATGTCTCAAGTATGAACTCGGCGAGCCGGACGATTCGGGCCGCCGGCGTCCCGTTCCCATCGAAGGTTCCGAGTTCACGATAGAACTCGACACCGTCATCATGGCTATCGGCAACAAGCCCAACCCCCTGATCTCGCAGACTATGCCGGAGCTTGAGATAAGCAAGTGGGGAACCATAGTAGTTGATGAGGAAACGATGGCGACATCGATCAAGGGCGTTTACGCGGGCGGGGACATTGTCTCCGGTGCGGCAACGGTAATCCTTGCGATGGGCCAGGGTCGAATCGCCGCGGCAGGCATGAACCAATATTTGGCAAATAGCGAAAAATAATCGGTTTTCGAGACTGTAGCAGTGGATGATCGCAATACTGCCCAGCACTAATTGTCAGGCTCCTTGCAGTTTGGTACGTTCTTTACCGGCATCCTTTTCTCTGCTGATTTTGGTCCTACCGTTTGCCGGCGGCTGCGGCACTCTGCCCAATGGTCGTGGTTGGGGTCAGGACGCCTTCTCGCCCATCGACCTTCAGAGAGTTTCCCGTGCCGCACATGACGCCTTCTTCGATTTGGAGACTCTGGTTCCTTTAGCCGGTGCATTGGTCTTTGCCGTGGATGACTTTGACGAGCGAGCTTCCGACTGGGCTGTTAAACACACCACTGTTTTCGGGTCCGGCAGGGACGCCAGAGAAGCCAGCGATGACCTTAAGACCGCGCTCGAAGTGGAGGCTGTAATCACCGCCTTGGCTACTCCGAGCGGTGACGTTCCTGAGCAATGGATTGTCTCGAAGCTCAAGGGCGCCGGAGTCGAACTGGTTGCCGTCGGCGTTACAGGTGGCGTGACGATCTGGCTCAAGAGCGCTACTGATCGCACCCGGCCCGACAAGAGCAGTGACAGGAGCTTTCCTTCGGGCCACACCTCAACCTCCTTTTCCTTTGCTACGCTTGCCAATCGCAATATCGACTCGATCAACATGCCTCCGAGGCTGAAACCGGTACTGAAAGTGGGAAACACCTTTCTTGCCTCAGGCGTCGCATGGGCGCGGGTCGAGGGGCAACGACATTATCCTTCCGATGTGCTGGCAGGGGCCGCCCTGGGGCACTTTCTCACTGCCTTTATCCATGATGCCTTACTGAATCTCCCCGAAGACGGCGCTGTCGCCTTTGCCGCTTTTCCGGTCAAAGGGGGCGCCGGCGTAGAGTTGTCCTTTCGATTCTGAATGGATGTCATGGATTATTCGCGCGTTTCTGTACAAGTTACTGCATCGCCGCTCGGGTTCATCGTCAAAAATGTCCTGTTCGTATTTGACAATTCCCCCTTTCTTTAGTAGCCTTCAGAATTTGGCGATTTTGAACGTGTAAATAGAAGCCGAAGTTGAATATGGGATGTGAACATGCGAGTTAAGCCTTTCAAGGCTTTCAGATTTGATAGTGGCGTAGTGGGCGACGTGGGCAGTTGTATCGCACCTCCTTATGACGTGATCAGCCCTGCGCAACAGCAGCAGCTCTATGAAAAGAGCAAGCATAATATCGTACGCATAATCAAAGGCAAAACAACTGCTTCGGATAACGGCGACAACAATCAGTACACCAGGGCCGCCGGATACTTAAGCGACTGGATCGAGCGAGGCGCGTTGAAACAGGATTTAGCTGAAGCGATCTATGCCTATGTTCAGGACTTTGAGTGGGCCGGCGCCACATTCCAGCGTTTGGCTTTCATCGCGCTGGCCGAACTTGAAGAATTCGGCAAAGTAGTCAAGCCTCACGAACAGATTCTCAACAAGCCAATGGTTGACAGGCTTAACCTCAAGAGGGCAACAGCAGCCGGATTCGGTTTGGTCTTTATGCTCTACGAGGACGAGCAAAAAGTTGCGGATGAAATCATAAAGCAGGCTACGACTGCCGAACCGCTCATCGATTTAACAGATGAACAGAACGTGCGGCATCGACTGTTCGCAATTACTGCCGGGCAGGACACGGGGCAGATCGTGAAAATGATGAGTGACAAGAGCTGTGTTATAGCTGACGGGCATCACCGTTACACCACCGGTCTGAGTTACTCCAGGGAAAGCAGCAACCCGGCGGCAAGGTATCAAATGCTTGCCTTCGCCAATGTCTGTCAGAAGGGCCTGATAGTCTTGCCCACTCACCGGCTCGTCGGAAATCTCGAAGAGTTCTGCTTTGAAAAGTTGATTGGGGATCTCAAGGTGAATTTCGAGCTTGCCGAGTTGAAATTTGCCTCGGCAGAGGCCAAGACGGATTCAAGGCAGGGAATGCTGGCACAAATGAAGGCCCGATACACTGACGGCAAAAACGCGTTTGGAATCTACGGCTCAAACAACGCCTTCTACGTTGCTGTACTGAAAGATGAGCGTGAGATGGATTCAGTTGCGCCCGATATGAGCTCGGCCTGGAGGGCGCTTGACGTTTCTGTTCTGCACAAGCTTATTCTGGAAGGGCTGTTGGGTATCGACGAAGAGAAGTTGGCTCAGAACGAGCATGTACAGTATGTCAAGGATACTCCCGGTGCGATAGACGACTCGATCGCTCAAGTTGACGCCGGGCACAAACAGGCTGCTTTTTTTATGAATCCTGTGAAGATGCAGCAGCTAATAATGGTGACCGATGCCGGCGAAAGAATGCCGCAGAAGTCAACTTACTTTTATCCAAAGGTCTATACAGGCTTGACCATTCACAAGTTATGATGCCTGCTCAGGCGTTGTCCCTGCGAAAGCAGGTGCGATAGTGACAGGAAAATTGGAGATGATATGGTAGATTGGAAGAACCCGCCGCGATTGTTTATTCCCGGTCCGGTAAAAGTCAATGAAGAAGTCTTGAAGCAGCTTGCACGCCCAACGTTGGGACATCGTGGGAAAGAGTACACTCAACTCCACGGCGATACGGTTGATATGCTAAAGAAAATCCTTTTCACGGACCAGAACATATTTCTCTCCACGTCCTCAGCTTCGGGGATATGGGAAGCGTCAATCCGCAACTGCGTTGACTTTGATGAGACAGTGCTGTCCACTTGTTGCGGCGCTTTCAGCGACAAATGGGCAGATGTTGCCAAATCTTGCGGCAGAAACGTCGAAGAGTTGAAAGTTGACTGGGGCAAGCCGATTACCGCTGAAATGATCGACGAGAAGCTCGCCGGCGGCAAATACGCCGCTATTACGATCGCGTACAATGAGACGAGCACGGGTCTGACGAATCCGGTTGACCGGATCAGCGAGATGATGAAAGAGAAATATCCCGATGTGCTTGTCTTTGTCGATGGGGTCAGTGCAATGGTCGGCCTTCCGCTGCACTTCGATGATCTTGGCTGGGATGTGGCATTTGCCTCGGTTCAGAAGGCCTTTGCAATTCCGCCGGGATTGGCTGTAGCCGCTGTAAGCAACAGGGCACTGGAAAAGAGCAAGAATATCCCCGACAGGGGTTATTACTTCGACTTCCAGCAATTCGCAAAACAGGCTGAAAAGAACCAGACACCAACAACACCGAGTATTCCTCATATTATGGCCCTGAACTATCAATGCAATAAGCTGGCAGCAGAAGGCATGGAGAACGTATGGAAACGTCATAAGGAAATGGGCGATTTCGTAAGGGCCTGGGCAAAGGAAAAATTCGGTCTCTTCTGTGAAGAACAATATGCTTCGAATACATTAACGACGGTCAATAATACCCGTGGCATCAATGTTGCCGAGACCATCAGTGCGGTGCAGGCCAGGCACAATACTGTTTTCGGCAACGGCTACGGCAAGCTCAAAGAGCAGACTTTCCGCATAGCCCACATGGGTGACATCAATCTCGACGACCTCAAAGAGCTGCTTGCCTGGATCGACGACGAAATCGGCTAATGGGTATCCGGCTTGTTTGAGCGCCGTCACGAAGTCATGTGATAGCTGAATTCCAGCACTTTAGGCTCGACCAGCTTTCGGTAGTCTTCCATGCTCATCCGAATAGCTTTCTCATGTGTGCCGGCCTGGAATGTGAGGTGGTCGTCCTTCTCCAGTGCCTTGTCCATGACGGTCGGTAGATCATACAAGTTGCCGAAAGGCGGCTCGGCTCCGAGTTCGCAATCGTCGAATATCTTGCCGATTTCCGTTTCGTCCGCTAATTCGACTGAACCGGCGCCAAGTTGACTTTTAAGCCGGCCGAAGTCAATCTTGCAACAGGCCGAAAGCACACACATTATGCGCTTGTCGTCGGCTTTGATGATCACCGGCTTGGCCACGTACCGGCCCCGTTCGTGCTCGGCGGCGGCCATCTGTTGTGCCGTAAAGGCCGGCGCGTGCTCGCTGACCTCGTAGCGAACCGTTGATTTGTCCAGGAATTCGATCACTCGCATATCATGCCTCCCTAAAAAGTGTGAGTAAAAGTCGCACAAAAAAAGGGAGGCACAGGCGATTACTCAAAACCGGTTTTGGGCCTGCCTCCCTGTTGCAATGTGCCTTCCTGCGCACTACCGCGGATTGCGCTTTGGCGAAACCGCCGATCTGCACTCACAACATCTCTATTATAGAAGGAATTCATCAGATCTGTCAAGCAAAATAATCAAACTGGCCAAATCGTGCTGTCATCCCTGCGAAAGCAGGGATCCAGGAACGCGGCGGTAAGCTGGATTCCCGCTTTCGCGGGAATGACAAATTATGCTATGTTATTCTCAAACGGTGACTTATCGTAGTATCCTGTGCAAGAACGGTCAGTTTGAGTAAAACAGTCTCAATCATATTTCTTTTTGGGGAGGAGGATTTCAAAGACGGCCAACTACAGGCACGCCTTCAATTTGACAAGCTGTGGTGTAACAGTTCAAGAAGGCACCACGACGCGAACGGCGCCGTGATGCCGTATTCTGTCTGTGAGCTGCTTGCTACTCGTACAGGTGCGTGGACTCCGTCTCCTCGACCGGTCGCGTTAACTGGTCGACATTCATGATGGCCTTGAAGCGCACGTCTCCCGGCCTTACAGCTTCGACAATCACACGCCAGGCCACCTCGGCTTGCGGCGCGAGAGTGCCTAACGGGAAGAATCTTACAGTCGAACCCTCCAACGAGCTGGCGGTCGCACCGGCCGAAGAAATGTATCGATAGTTGTCTTCCAGAATGCAGGTAATACGAACGTTCGTGGCGGGGGCCGAGCCTTGATTCTTCACCCTGATCACGTACGTTGCGCGGTTGCCTATTCTGACCGGATCTTCCACGTCGACCACTTCCATCAGCACCGCAGAAATTCCGGTCACCGCGGTCCTGACGGTAGAAGTCACAGCCTCTGCACAGTAGGCGCTTGCAGATGCGCTATTGATCACTGTACCTGCTGCAGTAGGTGTCAGAGACAGGCGCACCGTTTTGGAAGCGTCAGGTTCGAGAGTGCCGAGTTCCCATACCAGTTTGGGCCCCATGAGCTTCGCGCCGGCCGTTCCCTTCACCGAGACTACTCCTTCGGGGATTATGTCTTCTATGACAGTATTTCTTGCCGAGACGTCGGACTTGTTCGTGACAGTTATCTCGTAGGTGATCGGACGGCCAATGTACTGACGCTCCGGGCCGGTCTTCTCAATGGCCAATATCGGCAGGCCTACTGCGGTCTTGGTTACAGGCGATTCGGTCCTCAGACCGGTAGTCGAAGTAGCCACTGCGCTGCTGATATATTCTCCAGTCTGGGTGGCCCGCAGTTCGACTGAGAATTGCTGCGATTGTCCGGACATCAGGGTGCCGGCGTCAAACACAACTTCGCTTCTGCCGCCGGTGGTCTTCAACCCAGCGGGAAGGTTCTCGATGATCTTGACGTTTTGTACGTATCCCGTTCCCGAGTTGGTCACTATGTATCTGACTTGAATCGGGTCGCATAGCAGGACCTCCGCCGGCGCCGTTTTTGTCAGCTTCAGCTCCGGCTGGATAACTTGTACGCTGGCGCAGGCCGGAATCACAGGCGTAATAACGGTCGTGCAGTATTTGAGAGAATCGACGTAGGTAGCCTGGCCGGAGACCGTGATTTGTTTGATCCCTTTCGGCCCGAGCGTCGGTATTTCCCAGAAGAGAAGCTTGTTCTCATCCTCTTTTGCCGCCGGATTGGCGCTTAGAAACTTGAAATTGTCCGGCAGGTCTTCGGTTATTATGATATCGGTCAACGTCGTGTTCGTAAGATTTGTGACTTTGATGGAATAGCTGAACGGCTTGTTTAGCCCGACTTCCTTTGGCATCGTTTTGTCCAACTGCACGACTCCGCATTCCGCCCAGGGATAAGCCCTGGAGACTAAGGACGACCCGGATTCACTGACGGCTATCATATCCGTCTTGATAATTGGAGGCATGCCTTGTGTGGGAGCAGACACCCTCCGTGCGGGAGCAGGCACCCTCCGTGTGGAAGCAGACGTACTCCGTGTGGCAGCAGGCGTCCTTTGCCCGACGGCAGCCGCGATTCTGGCCGTGGCCGAACTGTCGGAGGCTCTTTGCCCTAAATATTCGCCGGCAGTGAGGCCTGGTTCTGCCTTCACCGACTTCTTGGGACCGCTGCAACCAAGAGTACCGGACAATCCGAATACCAGTAAGAGGAGCGAGACATTCAGAAACTTTCTCATCATTCATCTCCTTGTAGCGCCTTCGGGCAAGAACAGCAGAAGCAGATTGTTCAATGGAATCCCAATCCTCTCCCGAGCTGCTCCATCCAACCAGGCACAGTTTTCGTGCATTTCAGCCGTTATATCGGTACATCTTTTAGCTAAGTTAACAATAAAAGCGAAACAGGTATTGCCTATATTATAGCATTTTCTCACAGCAAAGGGAAGCATAATCTTTTGCCGACATATCCGGCCACGTCCGATAAGCGAACAACGTCCGGGCATACTCTTTTCCTTGCGCTTCTGTGATGGCTGGTAGTGTTGAAATTGGCCCATTCGACTGCGCTCAGGACAAGCTTTGAATTGGCTTTGTTTTTCCGTGCACCGAAAGCCATAAAAATTATATAAACTCATTATAATAAATGACTTATGTTAATTCAGCCTGCCGGCGATTGGCTTTGTTTTTTCAGATTAGCCACAGAGAACACAGAGAAGAGTGGTTTTGTTTAGGATTTAGAGCTTAGTGCTTTGAGCTTCCGGGAAAAGCCTGGCGATTGGCTTTGTTTTTCAAATTAACCACGAATGAACACTAATAGGCACTCCCGAAAGGGACGCCTTACGGCGGAAATAGAAGAACGAACCAAATTGGCTTTGTTTTTTCAAATTGACTCATAGCCACAAAGGCCCACAAGGCAGAATCCCAAATTCGACATACGACATACGCAATACGATATACGAGATTGGCTTTGTTTTTTCAAAATTGCGCCCGAAGGCACAGAGGCACAAAGTTACCCTTACTACATTCGATATTCCTTGCTCCGTATTGGATATTCAAATCCTACAAGCTCTCTGATTTCCAGCTATCCTGATCCTCACTCCCTGATATCCTGTTTTCCTGGTTTACTATCTTCTCCCTTTTCAATTAGTAATTATCAATTCATAGTATGTTGTATATGTATTATATATCATCAACCGTTATCCGTCAAGTGAAATCTCACAATGTGGGATTTTTATTGGACACCGATAAACGCGTTTCTGAATTAACCACAAAGGACTTGGCGCTGCTTCGCTTCGATCAGCCGCAACCAAATAAGGATAGAGTTTTAGCTGTAGAAAATGGTTCTTCGCAATAATGCACAGGTGCGCATGACGATCCAAACGACCGTAAAAATCGTTCGGGCGCCCCATTCGACAAGCTCAGGGCAGGCCCTGAGGCTCGAATTTCCCCCCAGGCTGCCCAAATTGGAGCCTATGCCCAAACGATTTTTCTCTCGAATCAACCCCAAGGCCCCGGTGTCATCGAACCACCTACGCATTAACCAGATGAGTTCCAAAAAATTCGTCTGACATAAAAGTTTCGTAAGGTCCTACACATAAAAAGGTTACGATCGGTCAAAACAGATATCGACCAAAAAAACAATGTTTTGATGGATTGTATCACAAAGAACTATGAAGCCTGTCCCGATGGTGGTCGAAAGAAAAGAAAAAGACAATTTTCGTTAAGACTTTGTGTAGCTTCCAGTTCGGAAGGCTCAGTAATATAGGATTTGGTTCCAATAACCTGGAGAGTCGAAATCCCAACAACGATTGCACAACCCGCGGCTCTCTGGTAGTATCAGCCTCAGATGTTGAGTTTCGAGGGGCCGGGATGAATGTGAATTGGATGTCCATATTTGTACTTTTGTCGAGAAAGGTAAGAAAAATGAAAAACGCTGCCCGAAAAAGTCACAAATCGCCCTATGCTCTTATGCTCTTGTGCTCTTGTGCTCTTATGCTCTTATGCACGCCGGTCGCTGTTCATGCGGTCGAGCTGCCTGAGACCGCCAAGCTTGTCCCGCCTGAGACGGTTATGCTGGTCGATATCGGCAATTTCAGCCAACTCAAGGCGCAGTTCGAGAAAACCAGCATTTACAGGCTATACAAAGACCCGGCAATGAAGGCTTTTGTCGATGACATCAAAGCCAAATGGCAGAAAACGTTGACTGAAGAAGCAGGCGACGATGGATTCGGCAAGATAATAGCCGATGCGGTGACGATGCTGCCCCAGGGCAGAGCGGCTGTCGCTCTGGTTCTCGATGAGCGGATAGAAGATACTAATGAGCCGCCGGTTGTGTTTATCACCCAGTGGGGAGAAAACGCCGGTAAAGTAAGAGAAACCGTGGCCAAGATTGTCAGCAAGGCCGTCGATGAAAAAGATGCCCGGCGGCAGACCGAAGATTACCGCGGCGTCGGCATTACAATCGTAACCGCAAAGCCCTCCGACGCTTTGAGCTACTGTTTCATCGATGATTGCCTGATACTCTCCGGCAACACCGACACTCTAAAATTCGTCATCGCCCAGATCAAGGGCGCCGACAGCCCGACGCTCGCCGATGACGATGATTATGCCGCGACTTTAAGAGCCGTTGGCCCGTCAGCCGAGGGGCAGATTGATATCTATGTCAATATAAAGCAACTCGCCAAAATGGCAGTTGCCAAGGACACCACCGGCAACGCAAAAACAATCATGACCAACCTGGGGTTTGATAATGTCATCTCTCTTGGCTGCTCGATCAACGTAGCCGGGGGCCAGGGCGGCACTTCCTCCGGAAAGGCATTGCTCAAAATCGATGGCGCTAAAAAGGGTATTCCCAAAATGCTCGAAGTCGAGACCGCCCCGCTCAGGATGCCGCAGTTCATATCCGCCTCAGCATATGTAGTGTCATTTACGAACCTGAACGTCAAAAAGGCATTTACTGAGCTTAGCAACATTCTGACCAGTTTTTCACCGCAGTTTCCTGCGATGCTATATATGCCGCTCTCTCCGCCCGGTCCGCAGGGCGAGCCTCCGCTGCAGCTCAAGTCCGGCATTATCGACCATCTCGGCTCGCAAATCGTTTTCGCTCAGAGCATAAACAAAGCCCCCGGCGGCGCGGAGAGCCAAAACTTTGCGCAACCCCAACCACTTTTCGCACTGGCGATAGAAAATCGCAGCGCCCTCGAAAAATCGCTGCTGCTTATTCACAGCGGCATGATTGCACCGAACAATCCTGACGCCAGGCGGGAGCTTCTGGGCCACACCATATATTCGCTCGACCTCTCGGGTATTATGCCGATGCTCGGTGGCGCCGGAGCCGGAAGACCTATGCAGGCGCCCATGCCAGGCGGGGCGCCGGGAATCTCGAAGACGGCATTCACCGTTACCGACACTCATTTGATTTTCGCGACGGAAGCCGCCGTCGAGCAGGCCATTCGCACGCTGAGCAGCACCGGGTCCGAATCGCTCGATTCGGTAAAGTGGTTCGCCCGGGCCAAATCGAACATTCCTTCAGTAGTGGGATTGGCCGGACTGAAGGACATGGCGGCCTCAATCGAGCAACTCTGGTCGGTTCTGCGTGAATTGAAGAAGGCAGAAAAGAACAAGGACCCGAACGCCCAAATCAATGTCGGAACAGGCCTCGGTTCGGGCCTTCCGCAAATGATACTCTCGCAGGCAGACGCAGATATGCCCGACTTCAGTTTGTTGCCTGAGTTCGATATCGTGCGCAAGTATTTTGGCTTGGCCGCATCTTACGGCATCAGCAGGCAGGACGGCTTCTTCTTCGAATTCAAGCACCTGAATCCCGATACGAGTGAGTAGCCCGGACCAGGAGCGTGGCCGATGAGCAATCTTCGCAGACAATCAATACCGGTATTGCTGCTGAGCTTGTGTATGCCGGTCTTGTGTTCCGCCGCGGAGTTGTTCTCGTCGCAACAGCAGAAAGACGCTTTCCTCAAAGCGCTGAGCAAGCAGGATGAGCGTTACGACCCCGCCGAGAAAATGATCCGCCGTCCTTTTTCGTCGCCGGGTTATCACACCACGCTAAAGGGCGGCCACGTCCACCCCACGCGCGATTCGCTCAGCTACGCCGTCGCTCTGCTCGACAGCGGACAGCCCGACCGGCTAAAACGCGCTGAGCAAATCCTTCGCCGAGTCATCTCCCTACAAGACCAGAATCCCGACAGCCGAACATACGGTATATGGTCGTGGTTCGCCGAAGAGCCGCTCGATAAAATGTCGCCGCCCGACTGGAACTGGGCGGATTTCTGCGGGACTCAACTGCTCCAGGTCGCCATCGACCACGCCGACCGCCTGGACGCCGACCTGCAGCGGCGGCTCGGAGAATCGATCATTCACGCCGGCCGCGCCATCAAACGGCGAAACGTCGGCCCCGGCTACACGAACATTGCCGTGATGGGCGCTTACGTGACGCTCGTAGCCGGAGAGCACTTCGGCAACGAAGAGCTTGCCGGCTACGGCAAGGCCCGCCTCAAGAGATTCTACGACCACACTTTCTCGCAAGGCTCGTTCAGCGAGTACAACAGCCCGACCTACAGCATCGTCGCCATCAAGGAGCTTTCCCGAATGCTTCGGCACGTAAAAGACGCCGAATCGCGCAAACTCCTGCGGCGGCTCAATCGCTTCGCATGGGACCACGTCGCCCGCCACTTCCACGCCCCGACCCGCCAGTGGGCGGGCCCGCACAGCCGATGCTACGCAACGCTGCTTCGCAATAGCACCCGCGCTTTCATCCAGCGCGCCACGGACGGCAAGCTGAGATTCCTGCCGGAAAGCGAAGCCCTTGAAAGCCTCGACGCTCATCGCCTCGGTTCGGAATGTCCCGAAGATTTGTTGCCATACTTCACCGAACTGCCCGAACCTCGCCTCGAGATCGAGACCTTCGCCAAAAATCCGCCTGACAGGCACGACATCATCGGCACAACGTACCTTCATCCCGATTTCACGCTCGGCTCGGTCAATATCGGCGACCTCTGGAACCAGCGACGCCCGCTTTTGGCCTACTGGAAAACCGATGCCGGCGTGGTCGCGATGCGCCTGCGCTGCCTGCACGACGATTACGACTATTCCTCCGCAAGCATCTTCACCGTCCAGGACAAAGGCGACATTCTTGGAGCCGTAGTTTTCGCCACCGACCGGGGTGACACTCACATCTCGCTCGACCGCATCAAGAACGCCACCATAAAAGCCAAAGACCTGCGCCTGCGCCTCGCATTCGAGGGTGCCGTCAACAACTTGAAACTTCCGGAGCGAGCACAGCTCAACGAGCCAATAAAACTCTCCTCCGGCCCCGTAACTGTCAATCTCCAATTCCCCCACGCCGTCTTCGGCGAGTATCCCATTTCAGTCAAAACGAGCCCAACAGGAATCGACGTGGTCTTGTACCAGGGCCCGGAGAAAGAAATCAACTTCGCCCAAATAAACGAAGCCGCAATCATCTTCACCCTCTCAATCTCCCCGGACCAGGCCCCACCCGCAAATAATCAATTATCATTAATCAATAATCAATCCGAAGTCGTCGCCAACTGGACCAGGCCCGGCGAATCCAAAATGTCGCTGACCGTCCCCGCAAAGCCACTTCCCACCAAAGCCCAAAGACAAGCCTCGTCGGCCCAATTCGGCGACGCCACTCCGTGGAAGATAAACTCCCGCTGACCGTCTGTGATTTTTTTTCAATAAAATGTTTGCGGGCGTGGTTTTAGCCGATATAATTGGTGTCATGAGCAAGAATTGCATAATTTGTTCTGTCCTCAAGGCTGGTGCCGGCCTTAATAGCCTGCTATTGCGCCGTCTGGCGCGATAACTATACCTCTACAAAAATCTATTGTATCCTCGTTTCTAAGTTTTTTGACAAGATTTACATGATTATCCGGTTTATCTTGTTTATCCTGTCCAAATAAAGGATTTTGACTAAGTTTACAGGGCCATCTTGTTTGTCCTGTCCAGAATTGGAGAGAAATACGATGTCCAAAGAAAAAGTTCAGATTTTCGATACAACGTTACGTGACGGCGAGCAGGCGGCCGGGACGAGATTGGGCGCGCGAGAAAAGCTCGAAATCGCCCGGCAGTTGGTCCGGCTCAACGTCGATATCATCGAGGCAGGATTCCCAGCCTCGTCTCCGGAAGATTTCGAGGCGGTCCGGCTGATATGCGAACAGATCGAAGGCCCCGTCATTTGCGGATTGACGCGAGCCAGGATAGAGGATATCGAGGCCTGCAGGAAGGCGCTGGCCAACGCCAAACGGGCGAGGATCCATACGGGGATCGGGGTCTCGGAGATCCACATCGCGGGGAAATTCGCGGATGACAAGTACGGCAAGACAATGGGCGAAAAACAGGCGACGATCCTGAAGATGGCCGTCGAGGCGGTCAAACACACGGCTCAATATATCCAGGATATCGAGTTTTACGCCGAGGATTCCGGACGCGCCGACCGGGCGTTTCTCTACGAGATTCTCGAAGCCGTCATCGAAGCAGGCGCTACCGTTCTGAACATCCCCGACACGACGGGCTATTCCATACCAGACCAGTATGGCGCTCTTATCCGTGACATTCGAGCCAACGTGCCGAACGTTGCCAAAGCGGTAATCAGCGTGCATTGCCACAACGATTTGGGGATGGCGGTGGCGAATTCGTTGGCCGGCGTAAAAAACGGCGCCCGGCAGGTGGAAGGGACTATAAACGGCGTCGGCGAACGGGCCGGCAACGCGGCTATCGAAGAGGTTGTCATGGCGATCCATACGAGGCGTGACTTCTTCGAGGACGTGGAGACGAACATCAACACCCGCGAGTTCTACCGGTCAAGTCACATGGTATCCGACATGCTGGGAATGCCGGTTCCCGCCAACAAGGCGGTTGTGGGGCGTAATGCCTTCGCGCACAGTTCCGGGATTCACGTGGACGGATTCCTCAAGAAGCGCGAGACTTATGAGATTATGCGGCCGGAGGATATCGGGCTTGATGAAAGTCGCGTTGTGCTGACGGCACGCACCGGGCGGCATGGGCTGCGACATCGCCTCGAAGAGATGGGATACACTTTGTCCGAAGAAGAGCTGGAGAAGACATACGAGCGGTTTCTTGCCGTCGCGGATAAGAAGAACGAGGTCTTTGACGAGGACCTTGCGGCGATAATCAGCGACGAGATTCATGCCATAGAGCAGGTGTATGAGCTGGAGTACCTGCACGTTGCCTGCGGGACCGGTACGCTGCCGACCGCGAGCGTCAAGATGAAGACCAAAGATCAGACCAAACAAGCTGCGGCTTGCGGGGACGGGCCGGTGGATGCAGCGTACGAGGCGATCAGGGACGCGACGGGCCTCTCGCCCAAGCTGGAGAACTACTCGATCAGGGCCGTCACCAGCGGCAAGGAAGCGCTCGGCGAAGCTACCGTCAGAATCACCGAGGACGGCAGAACCTTTATAGGCCGAGGCATCTCGACTGACATAATCGAAGCCTCTGCGAAGGCCTATGTGGATGCTATCAACAGAATGGTCTCAGCACAAAGTAAAGATTAGCAGCTTGACGTAGAAGCAGAACTATTGTTGACGGAGAAAAAGAAGAAAATGGGTATGACGATAACCGAAAAGATTTTGGCGAAGGCGGCCGGCGCCGAAAACGTTGTGCCGGGGCAGTTAGTGGATGCGCGGATAGATGTTTTGATGTGCCATGACGTTACTGCTCCGCCGGCGATTTCGATGCTCGAAGAAAAAGGCATCGACAAAGTGTTCGACCGGGAGAAGATTGTCGTGACACCCGACCATTTTCAGCCGGCCAAGGACATCAAGAGCGCCGAGCTTCACAAACGGCTCGACGGCTGGGCGAGACGGCACAAGATAAAGCACTATTACAAACTCGGCAGAGCCGGCGTCTGTCATGCGCTGCTGCCCGAGCAGGGGCATATTCGGCCGGGTGAGGTCATCGTTGGCGGCGATTCTCATACCTGCACGTACGGCGCCTTTGGGGCGTTTAGCACGGGGATCGGCTCCACAGACACCGCGGCGGCAATTGCGACGGGACAGTTGTGGTTCAAGGTCCCTGCTTCGATGAAGTTTATCCTTAACGGCTCACTCGGGCCGGGCGTTTATAGCAAGGATGTGATTCTTGCCGTCATTGCGCGGATCGGCACGGACGGCGCACTATATCGAGCGATGGAATTTGCCGGACCGGCCCTTGCCGAGATGTCGATGGAAGCGCGAATGACCATAACGAATATGGCTATCGAAGCGGGCGCTAAGAACGGTGTAATCGGTTTCGACGATGTAACAAAACAATACCTCGACGAGCATCTCAAGGACGGCAAGGATTACACCGTTTACGAGTCCGACAGTGACGCCGAATACCTCGCTGTCGAAGAGTTTGACTGCTCCGCAATAGAGCCGATGGTCGCTTTGCCGCACCTGCCGAGCGGCGGCGTGCCCGTGGGCGAATGTGCCGGCAAGGAAATGGACCAGGCGTATATCGGAAGCTGCACGAACGGCCGGATCGAGGATTTGCGAATCGCCGCGGATATTCTTAAGGGCAAAGAAGTTGCCATTCGCACAATAATCGTGCCGGCGACGCCGGTAATCTGGAAGCAGGCCAAAGATGAAGGCCTGTTCGATATATTTTATGACGCCGGGTGCGTGATTAGCGCCCCTACGTGCGGCGCATGCTTAGGCGGATTTATGGGCATTCTCGCCGCAGGCGAAAAGTGCATCAGCACAACCAACCGGAACTTCGTCGGGCGTATGGGAGACCCAAAGAGTGAAGTCTATTTAGCCAGCCCGGCTACGGCGGCGGCAAGCGCGATTACCGGGAAACTGACTGATCCTAGAGAATGTATGTAACCGCGGATTTCGCGGATTACGCAGTTTGAATATGGCAATGGAATTCTTATACTCTGAATCCGTGTAATCAGCGCAATCCGCGGTTCAGAGAGAAACGAGGAACTATGTCAAAAGCACACGTATACGAACGAGACCACATCAATACAGATGAAATAATCCCCGCTCGGTATTTGAATACCGACGATGAGATGGAATTGGCGAGTCATTGTTTCGAGGATTTGGACGGGGACTTCGTCGGCAAGGTCGAAAAAGGCGATGTGATCGTTGCCGGCGAGGATTTTGGCTGCGGCTCATCCCGAGAGCACGCCGTCTGGGCTATTCGCGGAGTAGGTGTTCAGACGGTGATCGCCAAGACATTCGCGCGAATCTTCTATCGCAACGCCATCAATAACGGCTTCTACCTGATCGAATCGCCCGACGCTCCAGAGAAGATCAACGACGGCGACGAGCTTGAAATAGATTACAAGAACGGCTCAATCAAGAACAAGACAGCAGGTGTTGATATTGCTTTTCAGCCGCTTCCCGACTTCGCCCTCGAAATAATCAACAATGGCGGACTGCTGAATCACATTACGAAAAGTCAAAAGTAGGGTGCGATGAATCGCACCATTCTTGAAAGCATTGTAAAGCGATACCCACAGGAATTATTATCCTGTATATGAGACGATCATAATGAATCAGGCAAATGGTGCGAAATATCGCACCCTACGTCTTCATTCGCTTTGCTCATTCAGTGGCTGCCACACATAGATTCTCTTGAATATGAAGCTCTGCGGAGGTATAGTATCGGCGGCTCGCAAATGAAGTGAATGTTTATCCGTGAAATCTGTGGCTTAAAGAATGACATTATGAACAGACGTGGTTTTTTGAAGATTATCGGCTTGGGTGCGGCAGCGGTGGCTGTTCCGGTTGGTCGGTGCCTTGGCCAACGAACGGCAGCCGCACGCGGGCGGAACAGGAAATTGAACTTTGTATTCCTTCTTATCGATGACCTGGGCTGGACGGATGTGGGGTGCTATGGCAGCAGTTTCTATGAGACGCCAAACATCAACAGGCTGGCGAGTGGAGGGATGCGCTTTACGGATGCTTACGCGGCCTGTCCGGTTTGCTCGCCTACGAGGGCCAGTATTGTGGCGGGCAAGTATCCAGCCAGATTAGGGATAACGCAGTGGATAGGCGGGGCGAACGAGCCGACGCCTTATCGGCATTATCTGCCGCTGGAAGATGTGACGATTGCCGAGGCGCTGAAGGAAGCCGGCTACGCGACCGCCTTTGTGGGCAAGTGGCATCTGGGCAGCAAGGATTATTATCCGCAGCATCAGGGTTTTGATGTCAATATCGGAGGCGATTCCTCGGGCGCTCCACCGACGTACTTCTGGCCCTACAAGAGGAGAAATCGGGCTCTGGATGAGCTGCCGGCCGGCGGTGAAAAGGGCGAATATCTGACGGACCGGCTGACGGATGAGTCGCTCAAATTCCTGGAGGCTAACAAAGACAAGCCGTTTCTGCTGTACCTTTCACATTATGCCGTTCATACGCCGATAGAGTCGAAGCAGGAAATTACGGACAAATACAAGGCCAAGGCCGAGAAGTTGCCCGAACCTGAGGGGCCGAAGTTTGCTCCCGTGTATGGTCGTTACAGGACGCGGATGGTTCAGGACAATCCGGCTTTTGCGGGCATGGTTCAGAGCGTGGATGAGAGCGTCGGGCGGGTGATGAAGAAGCTGGAAGAGTTGGGCGCGGCCGACAATACGGCGGTCATCTTCATGTCCGACAACGGCGGGCTCTCGACCGTGCCGCGGGAAGGGCCGACCTGCAATCTGCCGCTGCGTGCGGGTAAGGGCTGGCTCTACGAAGGCGGGATTCGCGAGCCTATGATTATCAAATGGCCCGGCGTGGTCAAGGCGGGCAGCTTGTGCAGCGAGCCTGTGACGAGCACGGATTTCTACCCGACAATGCTGGAGATGGCCGGTCTGCCGCTAAAGCCCGAGCAGCACGTTGACGGCGTGAGTTTGATGCCGTTGTTGAAGAACAAAGGCAGGCTTGAGCGCAAGGCGATCTATTGGCATTACCCCCACTATCACGGCAGCGGCAACAGGCCCAGCGGGGCAATTCGCGCCGGGGATTACAAGCTGATTGAATGGTATGAAGATAACAGCGTTGAGTTGTATAATCTGAAGGACGATCTAAGCGAGAAGCACGACCTGGCGAGCCGGATGCCGGAAAAGGCGGTGGAGCTTCGCAGGATGCTGGGCAAGTGGCAAAAGAGTGTGAAGGCAAAGATGCCCGCACCAACTCTGCGCGACGATTTCAAGGTATGGAAGGATTCAAGGGCAATAAAGTAAACGAATAAACCTTAATTATTGTGACAAGGAGACTGAGAGTGTACAAGATTGCAGTGATGCCCGGCGACGGAACCGGACCGGAAGTTACGGTCGAAGCAGTGAAGGTGTTGAAAGCTGCCGCGGATAAATTCGATTTCAAGGTGGAGCTGACCGAGTTCGATTTCGGCGGTGAGAGATACAAAAAGACGGGCGAGACTCTGCCCGATAGCGGCGTCGAAGAGCTTCGCAAATTCGATGCGATTCTGCTCGGCGCGATCGGGCATCCCGACGTGGCGCCGGGAATCCTCGAAAAGGGCATCCTGCTCAAGGCCCGCTTTGAGCTGGACCAATACATCAACCTGAGACCTGTAAAGCTCTATCCTGGTGTTGAGACGCCTATAAAAGACAAAGGGCCTGACGATATAGATTTCGTGGTAGTGCGAGAGAACACCGGCGACCTCTACACGGGCACGGGCGGATTCTCAATGAAAGGAACGCCGCACGAGATAGCCGTTCAGTCGGCTGTTTATAATCGCTTCCAGGTTGACCGCTGCCTGAAGTACGCGTTCGAGTACGCAGACAAGCACGGCAAGAAGGCTCGCGGCAAAGGCGACGAGAACACTCTGGCTCTGTGCGGCAAGACCAACGTGCTTACCTACATCTACGATCTGTGGGAACGCGCCTTCCACGAGATGGGCCAGGCGAAGTATCCCAACATACGAAGGGATTACTACCATGTTGACGCCACGTGCATGTGGATGGTCAAGAATCCCGAATGGTTCGACGTTATTGTCACCGGCAACATGTTCGGCGATATCATCACCGACCTCGGCGCAATGATCCAGGGCGGCATGGGCATCGCCGCCGGCGGAAACATCAATCCCGAAGGCGTCAGCATGTTCGAGCCTATCGGCGGAAGCGCACCGAAATATACCGGCAAGAATGTTATAAACCCCCTGGCTGCTATCTGTGCCGCACAGATGATGCTCGATACATTGGGCGAGGAAGAAGCCGGCGAGAAGATTGAAGATGCGGTCAAGTTCGTAACCGGCAACAAACTAAAATCGCTCCAGGCCGGGCGAATGGGATACTCGACGAGCGAAGTCGGCGACCTTGTTGCAGAAAAAGTCGCTGAGTAGAAACCGCGGATTTCACGGATTACACGGAATTAGGTAAGGAATGAATCTTGTCTACTGACGAGAGACATCATCGGTGCCGCAATGGAAGTCCACAAGATTCTTGGCGCAGGGTTTCTTGAAAGCGTTTATGAAGAGGCACTGGCAATTGAAACAGGCTAAATTTGGAATTGTTGCTCAACTTTGGGTGCACATCTTTGGAAATCAAGAGACTAATAAACTCCAGTCCGTGAAATCCGCGTAATCCGTGGTTACTTCTGAACAGTTATGCCTGCGAATTTGACACCGGAATATCTGAAGGCTGAGAAGTGGTACAAGAGCGCCACTTCGAGTGACGAGAAGATCCTTGCGCTCGAGCGCATGTTAGCTGTTATCCCCAAGCACAAGGGGACCGACCACCTCAAGGCGGACCTGCGCAAGAAGCTGAGCAAGCTAAAGGACGCCGGCACGCAGAAAAAAGGCGGCGGCACGCACGTGGACATATTCCACGTGCCTCGCAGCGGGGCGGGCCAGATCGTTCTGATCGGCACACCCAACTGCGGCAAGAGTTCCATCGTCGCAGCGCTGACTAATGCGAAGGTCAACGTGGCGGATTTTCCGTTTGCAACGGGCGCGCCGGCGCCGGGGATGGCGACGTTCGAGGACGTGCCGATTCAGTTGGTTGACATGCCGCCGATCACGGCCGACTACAGCGCCCCGGGCCAGGTCGGGACGTACCGTAACTGCGATTCGATAGCGATTGTCATCGACCTTTCCGGCGACGTTTGCGAGCAGCTCGGTGTATGCCTGGAATTTCTCGAAGCGCGCAGTCTGCTTATCGACAGCGAAACACCGGCCCATGACAGCCACGGCAACGCACTCGGTAAGAAGGCATTCTGCATCTGCACCAAATCAGACGTTGCCGAAGCGGGTGCTCTTGAGAGTCTCAAAGAATTGTGTGACCATCCGTTTGAATTTGTCGAAATTTCCGCTGAGACCGGGGCGGGACTTGAAGAACTCTCGGCGAAATTCTTCGGGTTGTTGGGAATAATCCGCATTTACGCCAAGCCGCCGGGAAAGCCTGCCGATATGACCGACCCGTTCACACTGCCGGCCGGCTCGACCGTCATGGACCTGGCTCATGCTATTCACCGCCAGTTGGCCGAGAAGCTGAAATTCGCAAAAATCTGGGGCACCGGCGTCTATGACGGGCAGAACACACAGAGAAATCACGTCCTGAACGATAAAGACATTATAGAATTACACTTCGGGTAGGCTCTTAGTTTTGCGCTGCAGGCTCGCTCCGATAGATCGGCAGCAGAATGTGTGAGGGTCGTTCGCTGGACAGGCTAAGTGTGTTTGTGGCGACGCGGGGTACACCAGTTGCGCCCGTGTTTGGGTTAGGCTCGAACCGCGGTGAGTTTGACGATGAGACCGCCACACGGATGCGGTGACCCTTGTTGAACACGAGCGAGGTGCTCCACAAGTCAACAGTCAACTCGTAGGTCTGATCAGGCTTGAGAAGTTCGGGCCGCGCGAAGGAATTGCGCAAGCTTGCGCGGAGAATGCCGTCGGTGATCAGCATCGATCTTCCATCGGGATACACGTCGGTTAGCTTCACTGTAAAGTCCGTATCGGGGCGGTCGGACGAAACGTAAAGCTTTGCAGAAATGCGCCCCGTCACTTCAACCGGCTCGGCGAGCACGTCGGACGTGAACAGCAAGACGTCCGGGCGCGACTCGATCTTCCGCTGATCCATCGGCCCTTTGGGCAAGAGAAGGTTCTGCCCGCCGACAGTGGGAACAGGATCGTTTGGATCGTAACGGTACGATAGAGTCTTAGTCCCATCGGGCGGCGTTTCGCGGACAAGCCGTCTGTCGGGATGGAAGTAAAACGCTGTGACCTCGGCGGGCGGGGGCCAGTTGTCGGCCTGGCGCCAGAAGTTGCCGCCGGCGTTCCCGTCGGTCGGATCACCCATGACATAGTAGTGCACGGCCTTGTCTTTCTGAGCACCGTTGTCTTTGCCTTTCAGCCAGGAATCAAACAGTCGCGAAGCCTCGGCGGCCGGGGGCATCTTAGAGTTCGGCGGGTACTTCAACTCGTCGAAAACTCCGTGCGCGATGGGGCCTATGACCAGCCGGCAGCGTCCGCGGGCGTCCGGGCCGCCGTGGTTGTGGATGGCGACGAACGAGTTGATCGTCCCTTGCAGGAAAATGTCGTACCAGCCGCCGATGAAAACGCCCGGCGCATTCACGCGATGGGCCTGGTCCTCGGGGTTCAACCCGGCCCAGAATTCGTCGTAGTTGGGGTGGTCGCGGAAGGTTTTCAGATTGACGTCGGCCATACCTGTCAGCGTGAGCCAACCTTCCAGCAGCGACTTGCGCCAGACGCCGCCCTGGTAGGCGGCCTGGCTATACATATCGGAAAAAGCCACCACGACGGCCTGTCCTTTCAGCACGTCCGGCGCACCGGGAGCGAGCATGTTCTGGGTGACACCCACAGCCGAGCCGCCAAACGTAGCGACCTTCCCGTTGCACCACGGCTGAGAGGCGATCCACAGGAGCGTATCGTGCCCGTCCCGGCGTTTGCCCCACCCGCCGTTGTGAAAGATAATGGCATGGTGCCCTTCGGATTTGCCGCGGCCGCGTATGTCCTGGGAGACTATGGCGTAGCCTCGCCGGCAATACTTCTGCGCTTCGCCCGCAGCGCCGCCTCGGCCGTACGGGGTGCGCATCAGTATCACGGGGTAGGGCGGCTGTCCGTCCGGGGGCAGATATACGTCGGTGGCCAGCTTTGTGCCGTCGCGCATCGGGACCATGTGAAGGGTCGGCTGGATTTTCGCCTGGTCGGCTGCAAGAGCAACGACATTAGATAGGACAACACCAAAAAGCAACACCCGGTGAATCAGCCAACGCTTCGACATTGTTCTGTCTCCTAACAGCCTGCCTCTCATAGAGGTCGTTCAGCCCCGCTATCCGGCCTTAGCTTATTGTATTACGACACACTTGTCGCAAACGGTTGATCTATTTGGGCCAGGAGAGATAGAAGGTCTCTCTGCGGTAGTGGGCCTCGACGTGCCCGTCGAGGAAGGCGCAGTTTCCTCTGCCGCCGAGTTTGTTACCCGTCGGGGCGTGGTGGAAGCCGGCGATGACGTCCCAGAACTGCCCTACGCCATCGGGGCCCGGTTCGACCAGGCGGGGGCTGCCGCCGACCTGGCTGAGCCAGCTCTGGACCATCGAATCGTTGCCGCAGACCATGAAGGTGTCGTTTAGCCCGGAGGCGTTGTAGGCCGTATCGACAAAACAACTCTCTTCCGTAAACGAGAAGGTTGTCGCGGGGCTCCTGACCTCGGAGATGTTTTGGACCCGCGATTCCCTGACGCTCGAATTCGTGCTGCCGACGTAGGCGTTCATCGTGTAGTTGTACCACGGTTCGTAATTTCGAATAGTCGATCCCTGCGCCATATAGAACTGGTCCTGGGAATTCTGGACGGCCAGACGCTTGAACGCCGGGCAGATGAACGACCTTGCGTCGGAAAGATACGAGAAAAGCGCGCCGCCGTACTGAGGATTGCTCTTTAGATCGATGTCCCCGTTGCACCAGCGAAGGTGCAGGTGGTTGCCGCCAACGCCCGATTCGACGGGCATGCGGTCTGCTGAGGAGAAGTAGCACTTGTGTGCATCGCAGAAGTTGCCCTCGTTGTCGTCGAGATACATAGCCATCGCAAAAGTGTAGTTCTTGAGGTTGCCTTTACACGCCGCTCCCATAGCCAGGTCTTTAGCTTTGCTAAGAGCAGGCATGAGGATGGACAGCAGCAGGGCAATGACAGCGATAACTACGAGCAATTCGATTAAGGTAAATCCCCCGGACTTCCGCATGACTCTGTCCTCCAGCGTCTTAAAAACGTCTATCACGGCACAACAGCCCCATTCTATACATTGCAGACGCCTTATACAAGAAGATTCCCTGAATTATGGGCGGTTAGACAACCGCAGGCTCAGCGCCCGGAGCTACGACGGCGGACATATATGGACGGACTGGCGGACGTTCATCAAGGATTGACCTGGCCCGGCTATCAGCCTTCCACAACGAATCCTGTTATTGCCATCCCGGCGCAAGTTTCACGTCCCGCCGACGCGAAGCCGGTCTGACTTGCAGCCTTTGAACGCTGCCCCCGCGTACTACACACTCGATTGTCGTATTCATACCCGCGTGCAGCTTGAAATCGACGTCCCACTCCTTTGGCCAGGCCGGCAGCAGCAGAATCTCCCTGCCTTCGCACTGCAGAAGCATCCGTTGGAGCGCCGTCATCGCGACGCTGCCGTGGTCCTGGTCCGGCACCCAGTCAAAGTTAGGGCCCCAAAACGCCGGAAAGCGACTGCCTTTATGCCACGTCGAAAAATTCCCGCTAACATATTTCGCCGCTTCATCGGCAAGTCCCAAGTATGCCGCCTGGATCGAATCCTGCCTCCACCCGACGGACTCCTTGACCCGCCTGCGACGCCACGTCTCCAATCCGATTTCCAAGTCCCCGCACGCCAGTCCGTACAACCGATAGGGGAACACCGCATAAAGCTCCGGATTCTCCGAATTCCTCAAAACGTCAAACTTCTCGGCGGGCAATACGAACTTCTTGCCGTCCTGCTCGGCCACCGGCACGAGCGGAAGGTCTGCGAGCAATTTTCGCCATGCTGCTTTCTGTGAGCCTGTTACACCTTTTTCAAGATCGAGTAATCGCCCTATTACGTGCCGCAGCCCCGCAACTTCAGGCGTCGGATTAACGCACTCCCACCACGTCTCCAAAGCTTGTGCCGGCTCGAACCGAATCTTGCCGTTCGCATCCCGCTGCCAGTGCTCATCGTAAAAAGTCAGAACCGCCTCAGCTATCGGCAGCACCGTATCACTGAGGAATTGCTCATCCTGCGTCATCGCATAGTAATCCAGCATCATCGCTGTAATCTCGATTCCCCCCTGCCATTCCCGCCGGATGTATTGGTTGATCGTCTCGGGGCCGGGGTGTCCCCATCCGTAATCGCAATTGCCGTTGGTGCCCCAGAAGTACATCGTCTCAGGGAAAAAGGCGCCCCCGTGTTTGTAGTAAGCCATCGTCTTGTCCTTGCACAGCCCCAGGGCGTTGCCGTACATGGCAAACACAGGCCCCATCAAATCAAAATCCCCCGCCTGCAGCATCGACCAGTAAGGCAGCCTGGTGTTCTGCCACCAGTACATCGCCCCCCACCGCCGATAGTCGCCATCAAAATGCTCGTCCCCGACCTCGGCGTCCACTGTGAATATCGAGCCGTTGAATTTGATGGGATACTTCCCTCGCCCGCCGCACGCATTGATCCACCTTTGCAGCGCATAGCCCCTCGACACGGCGGGAGCATCGCCCGAAATACGAATCCAGCTCCGATCCCAAAATCTCCTCCACCATCTCCCGTGCTGAGCCTTCGCGGCATCGAAGTCCTGAGAATCAACTTGCCTTACCTGCTTGTCCAAAAGCTCCAGCCAGGCATTGCCGGTCTTCGTTTGAGCCGTCAGGGGATATATCGCAACCACGAAACGCTTGCCGGGCTTTTCCGACTTCAAGATCGTGCCGTCTATGGCTTTCAGGCCTTCGCCCTTCATGCACGCACCGAATGTCCGATCAATCAGCGGGTCCGGATGCTTGTCCAGCAGTTGGCCCAAGTGCTGATTCTTCAGCGTCACCGGATAGCACGACCCGGCATTGCGGTGATACCATACAACCTGCTCGTCTTTGTTTGCCACGACCGTATCCGGATAGACAATTATCGGATAATCATTCTCATCGTCTCTCGTAAGCCCCCGCGCGCTGACCGCCTCGGCTCCCTTGAGTTGCCGCTGATGCGTGCGCCAAACTTCCAGCTTTGCCTCCAAGTCAAACACCCGCTCGGCCTGAGCTTCGATTAAGATGACGGGCCGATTCGCATCGACCCACACACGCAGACGCTTCTGCTGCCGCCCTTGCCCGGCCACCACTTCGATCTGCCCTGCGTCGAGGTTAAGTCTCTGCCGAAACTGCGTCCCTTGCTCCCACAGGGCGGGTGATAGTTTCACACGCACCAATCCTAATTTGAGCAGCCGGGCATTCTCACTCCATGAATCGGTCTTGCTTATATAGAACACAAGCTCACCGGCGGGATTGATCCACACATTCAGCCCGATATCGCCGTTGCCTATCGGCATTGACCCCGAAGATCCGTCACTCGGCGTCTCCCAGACAACGTCATACTCACTCACAAGACGCCCCGCCGCGAACGCCGAGACTGCAAACGACAAACCTATCACAATCGCTACATGGCGGGCATATTTGCCTGTTTTGTTGTCAGCAAGCTGTGAGTCTATCATTGTCGTCACTCCAAAGTCTTCTATCAAATTTCAGTGAGATGCCGCCGGAGCGGCAGTTGAATTGGAAACCCAACGGATGCAACTTACCATTTGCCATTACCGGAATCTTCTATTACAATGACAGAAACGTTTCAGGTAATTGCAGTGTATATTACAAATCGGGCGTAGTCGAGGTTGCAGTAATAAAAAATGTTCATCTTGTTGGGTTAGCTAAGACTTTGTAACATAAAGATTTGGAGAGGTGTCGGAGTGGCTTATCGAGCCGGTTTCGAAAACCGGTGTGCCCTTTTCGGGTACCGGGGGTTCGAATCCCCCCCTCTCCGTTGCATTGGACGCAGACGAAGAGAACCGCTTTATTGCCGGGCGCGCTTCTCAGATTGTTTGTACTGCTTGAATTTCGCCGCTATGCCTGCTGTATTCGCATCTCCCGAGTGAACTACAACTCGATAGCGCAGAGTTAGGGTCTGGCCTTTGGGCAATTTCAGCCGGCCGTCTTCGAGCCAGTACATCGGCGTCGGTGAGAAGAATCCGTAATCGCGGGTGAACCATTTGCAGGGGAACCAGCGGTTTTGTGGATTCTGCAGAATGGCGATTCCCTCAGTGATGCCGTCGCGCGTACCGGAGTAGTCGCACCAGGGCGAGGCGGCGCCGAATGTGCCCTTCTCGGCGGACTTGCCCTCGGCGTTGACGAGCGTGCCGCCTGACTTGACGCTCAACTCTGGTACTACGCGGGCCGAGAACAGCGCGTGGTTGGTCTTGAGAATTTGGATATCGACCAGCGGTTCCAGGCTTATCTCGAAGTCGATGAGCCGGATGTTCTCGTCGGGTGCAGTTACGACGATACGCCGCAGGTCGCGGATAATCGGTTCGTCGCGTCCCCAAAGGCATTCGTCGGTAAAGACGGCACGCTCGCCCGAAGCCTCGATGATCTTCGGCCCCTGCGAGACGATCTGGCCGCGTCCGTTACCTTCCTGCCAGTAGTTACCGCCGTTGACACGGTCACAGCCGAAGAACAGCGAATGATGATGCGGGTACGGCAGCGACGTCTCGGTCGTGATGGATTTGCCCGAAGCCGGTCCATTGACGGGCCAGAAATACGGATACTTCTGCGAGTCGGCGAACTTGTAACACGTGAACAGCTTGCCGCCTACGTCAACGACAACTTTATCCTTATCGAGCCTGGCCGCCACTTCTTGTTGCGCCGCCGACACGAGAGAACAACCACACGCGGCTATCAGCAAAACTGCAACGATTTTAATCCAGCTATTCATAGCACGCTTCCCTTTTCCAATAGTCAATAGTCAATAATAAATAGTAAATCTCAGAGTCGCCACGGGCTGCGCATTGGTCGCCACAGCATTCGATTCGCCCGGTCATTGTTGGTGAATCGTTCCTTTTCGGGGTCCCATTTTAGCTTTTGGCCAAGCTTCATTGCGATGTCACCCAGCAGGCAGACGGTGCACGAGCGGTGCCCAATCTCGACGGGGGCTACGGTCTCGGCCCGCGACTTGATACACTCAAGGAGATTGCCCTTGTGGCTGTTGCTTCTGTAGAGCTGGGTTTCATCCGGACCTATAGTCGAAGTCATCAGCGACTTTGGCTGCGTATCGACTTGTCCGCGTTTGACATAGACCCAACCTTCGGTGCCCTCGAAGAGCACGCCCTGCTTGTTCTTTTTGCTATCGGCACAGATTACTTTGACGCCGTTTGCGTAAGTGTACTCGATGCTGAAATTGCCGTGCACGTCCCAGAGTCCGTCTCTCGGATATTCGGCCTGCCCCTCGATCTCCACCGGGCCTGTATGTTCGGTGCCCATGCCCCACTGGGCAATGTCGTTGTGGTGGGCGCCCCAGCCGGTAATCATCCCGGCGCCGTACGCGGCGATACGGAGCCATCCCGGCCGGCCGTAACCTTCTTTTGGATGGACTCGTTTTTCGGTATAGGCGGCCGGAGGTGTAGGGCCAAGCCAGAAATCGTAATCGAGCACGCCGGGGACCGGCATCGTCGGCTCCGGGCCGGTGCCCGGGTCTGTGCCGAAGCCGACCTTGACGGTGTGCAGTTTGCCTATGCGGCCGTTGCGGACCAGCTCGCAGGCGTGGCGCCAACGCGCATCGGAACGCTGCTGGCTCCCGACCTGAAAGACCCTGCCGTAACGGGCAACGGTATCGCTCAACACGCGCCCTTCCTCGATGGTCAGGCTCAGAGGTTTCTGCAGGAAAATATCCTTGCCCGCTTTAGCCGCGGCAATCGCCGGCAGCACGTGCCAGTGGTCCGGCGTGGCGATACAGACCGCGTCGATGTCGGCCTGTGCGACCAGGTCCCTGTAGTCGCCGTAGGTTCTGCACCCCTTGTACGCTCCGCCTGCGCTTTGCCTGCCGTAATGTGTCTCGACAGTTTTCTTAGCGTTTTTGACCCGGTTGGAATCGACATCGCACACTGCGACAACCTGGGCCTGCTTGAATCCCAGGATCTCTCGCATATCGCCCATCCCCATGCGCCCGACGCCGATGAAGCCGAACGTGATGCGGTTACTCGGTGCATCGGCCCCAAAAACCGATGCCGGCACAATTGCCGGTCCCAACAAAGCCGCAGTCGCCACCGCAGCCGAACTTTTAAGAAACTGCCGGCGACTAACAACATTCGTACTGCTCGTTCTTCCATCGTTCATATCTCAATCCCGTAACAAGCCCTTCACAAATCAGTAATCAATCATCAATAATCATTTCAAAGTCTCCACGGACTTCGCAGCGGGCGGCTCAGCAGGCGATTGGCGATTTCGTCATTGGTAAATCTCTCGGCATCGGGGTCCCACTCCAGCTTTCGCCCGACCTGGATGGCAATGTGCCCCAACTGGCACAGCGAGTTGGTCCGGTGGCCTACCTCGGCATCCGCCAGCGTTTGACCGCGCGTCTTGATGGCGTCGATGAAGTCCCGCTTTTCATGTTTGAGGGGCAGGTGAATTTCATCGGGGCCAATCGGCGATTTTAGAATCGATGTCGGTTCGGCTTTTATGCTGCGGTCGTTGTAATTGGCCTGGATCCAGCCTTCGGTCCCTTCGAACCGGACGTGCGGCTGGCTTATGTTGTAGAAGAGCCGGACGCCGTTGGCATATTTGTACTTAATATCAAAGCTCAGCAGCACGTTCCAGAGACCGTCGCGAGGGTATTTTCCAGTGCCCTCGACCTCCACCGGCCCCGTGCGGTCCGTGCCGTTGCCCCACTGTGCGATGTCGTTGAGGTGAGCGCCCCAATTGGTGACCATTCCCTCGCAGTATTCGGGCACGCGCATCCAGCCGGGCCGGCTGTAGCTTTGCCGCGGATGGACACCTTTGAGTGTGTAGGGTGTATAGGGGGCCGGTCCCACCCACATATCGTAATCCAACTCTTCCGGGACGGGCATCTCCGGCTCCGGCGGTCCGCCCACATCGCCCGCTGGGACTCCAGTGCGAATGGTATGCACTTTGCCTATCCGCCCGTTGAGCACAAGCTCGCACGCCTTTTGAAAGCAGGCGTGCGAGCGGAACTCGCTGTCGGTGCGGAAGACTCGGTTATATCGCCGGACGGTATCGCTAAGAGCACGGCCACCGGCAATACTCAGCGTCAGCGGCTTTTCGCAGCAGATATCCTTGCCCGCTCGGGCGGCAGCGGAAGCCATCGGCACGTGCCAATGGTCAGGCGTGGAAATCATCACAGCGTCGATGTCCGCCCGATCCAGAAGCTCGCGAAAATCGCGATAGGTCGAGCAGTCCTTGAACGTGCCGGAAGCCCGCTCTTTGGCGTAATGTTTCTCCACGGCTTTGCGGGCGTTGTCAAGCCTCCACGTATCAACGTCACAAACCGCCGTCACCTGAACGTCGGCGGCATTCAGAAAGAATTTTAAGTTGGAGTGATAAGCCTGACGACCCATTCCGATCATTCCAATGGTAACGCGATTGCCGGGGGCTTCGGCGCCCAGTACTCTCGCCGGAATGATAGTCGGTAGGGCCAACACTGCACCTGTTGCCGCCGTAGCGCTTTTCAGGAAGCCCCGTCGAGTCAGCACGTTTGCCTTTTTGATTCTTTGGACTTTCTCCAAGCTCCTGCCTTCCTTTCTCGATGCAAAACCACAACTTTTGTATCTCATTCGTGAGGTTCAATCATACCAGGAGCATTCGCGGTTGGCAATGCGAATTTCCTTGCGTCCGGGATACATTTGCCTTATTTTTGCCTGAAGGCAGAAAGTAGAATCACAACACAGGTAAGGAGAATACACAGATGACAAAGAAATCACAGGACAGAAGGCAGTTTCTGCAATTAGCAGGCGCAGGAGCCGTCGTTTCACTTACCGGCGCCCGCAGCAGTCTGGGCCAAAACCGCCGTTCGTCCGGGCGACGGCCGCGCAAGCCACAATTCCAGTTGGGCCTGGCTTCGTACACCTTGAGAAAGTTCGATCTGGACCAAACGCTGGCGATGACCAGACGGCTCGATTTGAAATATATTTGCTTCAAGGACTTCCACCTGGCGCTCGACAGCACGCCGGCACAGATCGAGGCTGTCGTGGCGAAAGTCAAAGAGGCAGGCCTGACGCTCTACGGGGGCGGGGTAATCGGCATGAAGAACGAAGATCAGGTACATCAGGCCTTCGATTACGCCAAAGCCGCGGGGATGAAGGTCATTGTCGCATCGCCCGCACCGCAGATGCTGCCGATGATCGACGAAAAGGTCCGGCAGTACGATATCAAAGTGGCAATCCACAACCACGGCCCCGGGGACAAGCACTTTCCAACCCCTTCGGCCATCTACAAGCAGGTGAAAGACCTGGACAAACGAATCGGCATTTGTCACGACATCGGGCATACCAAGCGTTTCGGCGCCGATCCGTTGGCTGAGACAGAGAAATATGCCGACCGACTCCACGATATGCACATAAAGGACGTCTCGGCGGCGAACGAGAATGGAAAGGGAGTTGAAATCGGCCGAGGCGTGATCGACATCCCGAAGTTCATCAGGATACTCGTGAAAATCAAGTACGACGGTATCGTTTCGTTCGAATACGAAAAAGACGCCGACGACCCAATGGCGGGTCTGGCCGAGTCGGTAGGCTACATCAGGGGCGTAATGGCGGCCGTATGAAGTTAGAATTGAGAATGAAGAATTCAGAATTGCAAAGTTGCACGTTCTGAATTCTTCATTCTTAATTCTACATTCTAAATTGGTGGATTTGTTATGCCGTACAACATTCGTATAGTAAGCACGTATCCCCCTCGCAGGTGCGGGATAGGCACATTTTCGCGCGATCTTGCGACCGCACTGGAGCACTTCACTGCCGAAGTGGGCAATATAAGAATCGCGGCAATCGACAACGGCAAAGGCCCGTATCGTATTCCGGTCGAGCTAACGATTGACCAGTACAATCCGGCGTCCTGGCAGGATACGATTACGCACATTCTGACCCGCTCAAAGGAAACCAACTATCCCACGGTCGTCCTTCTACAGCATGAGTACGGGCTGGACCCGGACGACAACGGGCGGGACGGGCGGGGAACCAACTACGTCAAAATGGCAAAGGCCTTCACGGAAAACAACCTGATTACTCTCGTGTACCTGCATACGGTCCTCGAGGAGCCGGACGAGCACCAGAAGAAAGTCCTGCAGGAGCTGGCTAAGTTCACCGACGGCCTCATTGTGACAACTGAAAATGCCATTAACATACTCGAATCGCCCACCTACGAGATCCCCCACGCCAAGCTAAAGCATATCGACCACGGGATCAGAATGCAGCATCGAACCCAGTACGACCGGCTCGAAATAAAACGCAGGTACGGATTGGATGACCGTTTTCTAATTACTACGCTCGGCCTGCTGTCGCCGGGAAAAGGAATTCAATACAGCCTGAGGGCTTACGGCAGGTTCCTGCACGAGTCCTGCACGAAAGCCCAGAGAAGCCGCATCGTTTATCTGATCGCGGGCCGTTGCCACCCGGAATTTATACAAGACGAAGGCGGTGAGCCGTACCGGCAGTACGAGGCCATGCTGAATGAGGCGATGGAAGCCTCGAAATTAAAGTGGTGCAAAGTCAAAGAGCTGCAAGGGCAGGACTTCGGCGACTACGATGTCGTCTTCCTTGATGTCTTCCTGGATGAAACGACCTTTGTGGAACTTTACTGCGCGACGAATGTAATGGTGCTGCCCTATCTCAACATGCAGCAAATATCGAGCGGCATATTGGCCGACACTCTCGGCTCAGGCAGGGCCGCCATAACGACGAAGTTCCGCTATGCCGTCGAGCTTGTTCATTCCAACAAAGCGTGCCCAAAGGGCGCCCTTATCGGCAGGTATGCCCGGAGTATTCTGGTCGATCCGGGCGAGCCTTCGATCGAGCAGATAGCCAAAGGCCTTGACCATTTGGTTTTCAACGAGGACAAACGTCTGCTGATGGAAAAGCAGGCCCACCAGCGAGGCTACCAGATGAGGTGGAACAACAGCGCCTGGGCCTTGCTGCAGTACATTGATTTTGCCAGAGAGCAAAAAGAGATAGTCACCGGCAGAGGCATAAAGTTCACCCGGCAGAAGCCTTCGCTCCTCGAAATAAAGAAACGCCGAGCCTGACAAGCAGGCCGGCGCCCTGCAAGATTACTATCAAGCCAGATTGACAGGCTTTTGGTCTTTGGCGGACTTGTATACTGCCAATATTACCTCCACGGCTTTGCGGGCTTCGCGGCCGTCGATCCAGAAATCTTCGCCGGAATCGAGGGCGTCGAGAAAGGCCTTGAAATTGCGCGTGTGATTTTCGTGCGTGATGGCCGCCGGGTCGGCGACGCCCCCGCCACCTTCGATTTCGCCGAATTTCTTCAGAACTTCGGCATCTTCCGGTTTTTCGTCGGCGAACTGCCAGACCGTGATACTGTTTTCCACGTTTACGACGGTGCCTTTTGTGCCGGTAATCTCAAATCGCCTGAACTGTCCCGGATACGATGCCGTCGTGCCGTAGATCATTCCCAACGCGCCGCTGGTGTAGCGCAGCACCGCGGTTGCGGTGTCCTCTGTCTCAATCTGTGGATGGCCGAGCTTGGCCGTGAATGCCTGCAATGACTCGATGGGCGGCATCACGTCGCACAGCATATCCACCATGTGAATGGACTGGTTCATCAGCGCGCCGCCGCCGTCGAGTTTCCATGTGCCGTGCCATGAGTCCTTATAATATTCATCCGTGCGCCACCAGGGAACGTGGATCGCGGCGTATGTAATTACGCCTAATCGCCCTGAATTTATTGTCTCTCGCAGAAGCTCCATCATGTCGTTAAATCGATAGGGGAATATGCCGCCTAAGCGCGTGCCGGCCTTCTCGTGCGCCTCGACCATAGCGTCGATTCGCTCCAAAGTAATCTCCAGAGGTTTTTCACATATCACATGTTTGCCAGCCTCGGCGGCGGCGATCGTCGGCTCGGCATGGAACCCGCTCGGCGTAGCGATGGTGATAACTTCTATCTCGTCGCTCTTGAGCATCTGCTCGTAATCGTCAAAGGCGCGGACGCCGTGTTTATCGGCAAGATCTTTGGCCCTTTCCGGTATCTTATCACAACAGCCGATCAGCTTTGCGTTGGGCATGTCACCCAGCGATCTCGCGTGAAAATCAGCAATCAATCCGGCACCAACTATTCCAAAATTCCAGGTCTTCATCTAAGTTATCCTTTCCGTCTAAAATGAGGCTCGTAGGGTGGGCTTTAGCCCACCGATTCAATCATGGTGGGGCAATACCGTAAGGCATCCCCAAGGGAGCCCCACCCTACGCTTTCTGTTCAAACGTCAATCACAGTCCAATCCTACTTCGGTGGCAATCTCTCTTACGGCGGCAATTGCCTTTGAGAACAGTTCCGGGCCGGTCGAGCCGCCGAACTGACCGCCGAGCTGCAAGTGAGGTTCCATTGTCATGCAGCCCTCGTAATTCATCGCCGCAAGCTCGGCGAGAAGCTCCTTTATCTGGCCGTCGCCTTCGCCCGGGATGCTGCCGACGTCTGCGGCGCCGAGCTTCCAGTCTTTGATATGAATGTGGACGACGTAGGGTTTCATCACGGGCCAGCAGACCTCGACGTTGTTAGTCATCTTCTCGCCCCAGACGAAGTTGGCCGGGTCGTACGCCAGCCGCAGCTTGGGCGAATTGATCGTCTCGCACAGGTCAACACAGTTCTCGGCGGTATGCCCGTAGATATGGGCTTCGTTCTCATGGACCATCGTAACCTCGGCGTCGGCCAATACCTCAACCTTCGCCGCCATTCGTTCCATAACCTGTTCGCGATAGTCATTGATATTCTTGCCCTCGGGTGCGTAGTAGCTGAACATTCGTATGTAAGGCGTCTCAAAGAACAGGGCAAGATCGACCGCGTGCTTGAACTTATCCAGATGCGGCTCGAAAGGCTCATCGAGCTTGACCTTACCGATGGGCGAACCAATCGCGCTTACCTTCAGCCCGTGGTCCCGTATCATCGTCCTGGCTTCATCCAGCTCGGCTTTGGTCAGGTCCATTATGTTCTTCTTGTTAATAAAGCGCGGTTCAATATAACCGACCTGCTCGGCGGCAAGGTACTTGACCTGCTCCAGAAAGTCCTCGGTTACTTCATCCGCAAATGCACTTAATTTCGCCATTCTTTTTTTGTCTCCATGTAATTACTTTTCAAAATGTGCCGCTAACTCCGGCAAATGTCTGTCAATTTCGTTCAGTTTGTAGCCGAAGCCGGAGCCGCTTAGAGTTGACAGATCGACCTGTCCGTCACGCCGTCGATACAACCCGGGGTGCACGACTTCTTCCGCTGCCGAGGCGGCAGGGTAGAACTGCATCGAATTGGTCTCGACTCCCATAATCGTGCCTGCGTGCGCCGCCAGGCGAACGTGCGGAATCTGCGCCAGCATCGGGTTTGTCAAGTCCTGGACCATCAAAGTCATGCCGTGCGCTTTGGCCCAGCACAGGCTCAGCAGCGCGCCGGTTTGCGTCTTGCACGTTTTCAGCGCAACACCGGTCCAGCCTAAGCTGCGGCCGAGCCTAATCAGTTTCCAATCGTGGGCGCTTTCGTCCATAAACAGTGGCTTTCTTGCCGAGACGCTGTGAACGTCGATCTGGTTCTGTTCCAGCTCGTATGGGAACGGCTGCTCGACGTAGAGAATCATCTGGTAGATGCCGGGATAGTCTATCATCAGCCTGTCCAGAATCTCATTCACGTATGCAGGGTCGGTGACAGTGCAATTGAAGTCACTGGTCAGCCACAGAACATCTTTGTCTATGGCAATTTCGCCGACCCTGATCAGGCGTTCGTAATCCCATTCGGAATCGTTGCCGCGCAGCTTGACTTTCAAACACGTCAGGCCGTCGCGCTTGATCCAGTCCGGCAGCAATACCGGATAGCCGTCGTCCGGTTCCTCCCCGGTCAGCTCGGACGCATCGAGCAAATCCTTGCCGCCCACGAGATGCCAGGCGGGCAAACTCCGGGGCGGCGGAGAAATGAAGAAATCCTCGGGGTATTTGCCCTCGAATGAAATGTTGCTCCCCTCGGCAGGCTCGATAAAGGCAGACAAATCCCTGTTCATGAATTCGGCGTTGTAGGTCGAGTAAACGTCCCGCCCTAAGAGCTTGCCGTACGCATCGTGCAGGGCCAGATCAAACGCCGAGCAGCAAACCAGCGCCGCTAAGTGCGGCATCGGCTCGGCCTGCTCGCCACGCTCTCGGTTGAGTTGCTCCAGCAAGCCGGGCAATGTTGACTCGATAAAATCGCTTCCTAATTCGATTGGGTGCCCGTGCCGGTGGATCAAGGCCCATTCCTCGGCAAGCATACGACAGAAATGCTGCATCGTATCGCATCGCTCCTGATAGCCCAGGCCGCCGGGCCAGGCCCACTGGACGCTAAGCGGCGTCTCGCCCCACCCCTTTGCCTTTTGTCCCTGTCCGTCCGCCACTATCATGCGGACCCGCGCACAGGTAACTGCGGTTGTTATTTCAAGCCCGAATTTCAGCGGAATCCTCGTCTCCACCGGAATGAAATACAAGCCAACAGACACGGGACTAATATCAGTTTTCATTCTTCTCTCCGTTGTAATATTTGCCTTCCGTTTGATAGACGGCGGTTATTGATTTATAAACTACCCTCTCCAATTGTCAACTCTAACTTTGTCGGATTCTCAGGTCAAATGGGCTCTGCCCGCAGGAGCCGTCGTAGGTCAACTATTTCTTTTTCAACAAGGGGTTGCGAAATCGGTTGGCTTGGGCTATATTTGTGGACTGTTCGAGACAACGATATGCAAGGAAATGGATTTTTTTTCTGAAAGGAGCAGGCATGGCACTCGATAGAAAACTCAAAATGGGGATGATCGGCGGTGGAATTGGAGCATTCATAGGCGACGTGCACCGCAAGGCGTCCCGCCTGGACGGCGGCATAGATCTCGTAGCCGGGGCGTTCGATATCAACCCGCGCAAATCCAAGCAGCAGGGACGAGAGTTGCTGCTCGATCCCAAGCGAGTGTACGGCACCTACGAGCAAATGATCGAGAGGGAGCTTAAGCTGCCGGACGGTGAGAGAGTCGATTTTGTTGCGATCACCACTCCCAACAACTGGCATTTTCCCATCGCCAGAGATTTCCTCAACGCCGGCTTCCATGTAATGTGCGAAAAGCCGATGACGTTCAACGTCAAAGAGGCCAGGGATCTGGTAAAAATCGTCAAGGAGTCCCGCAAGGTGTTCGGATTGATGCACAACTATACGGGCTACCCGATGGTCAAGCTGGCTCGGGACATGGTGCGAGCAGGCGACTTAGGCAAGATTCGCAAGATCGTCGTACAGTATCCGCAGGGATGGCTGGCAACCGCGATCGAGAATACGGGCCAAATGCAGGCCGCCTGGCGTACCGACCCCAAGCAGAGCGGCGGCGCCGGATCCATGGGTGACATCGGCACGCACGCCGAGAACCTTTCCGAGTATATCACGGGATTGAAGATCAAGGAGGTCTGTGCCGACCTGACAATTTTTGTCAAAGGCAGAAAGCTCGACGACGACGGCAACGTCCTGCTGCGTTTCAACAATGGCGCCCGAGGCGTTCTGCACGCCAGCCAGGTTTCCATCGGCGAAGAAAACAACCTGGCCATCTGGATTTACGGCGAGAACAAGGGCCTTGAATGGCATCAGGAACATCCGAACTATCTGTACGTGAAAGAACCGGACGGGCCGGTTCAGAAATGGTGCCGCGGCAACTGCTACGTGGGAGCCAAAAGCCCCGCGGCAGGCCGCGCAACACGTTTGCCGTCCGGGCATCCCGAGGCCTTCTTCGAAGCCTTCGCCAACAATTACCTGAACTTTGCCGACACCATCCGGGCGAAGCTGACCAGAACCAGACCGGATCCTCTTGCACTGGACTTCCCCGACGTCAAGGACGGCCTTCGCGGCATGCTCTTTATCGAGACCGTTCTGGCCAGCGCCAAGAGCAAGAAAAAGTGGATCCCGTTCAAGAAGTAGCGAGGAGAACGTGAGATTAGGAGTACCCAGAATGCAAAATAGCCAAGAGAACAAGATCACTCGGCGAGGCTTGATGGCGTCTGCGGCCGTCGCGGTGGCGATTTCGTCGGTGCCCGGCAAGGCCAAAGCCGCAGCCCCGGCCGGGAAGTTCAAGCTCAAATATGCACCCAACTTCGGAATGTTCAGAGAGCACGCCGGCAAGGATCCTATCGACAATATCAAGTTCATGTCGGACCAGGGCTTTAGGGCGATCTTCGACAACGGCCTGATGAAAAAGCCCCCGGACCTCGTCGATAAGATTGTCAGGGAGCTGGACCGGCAGAACATGGATTTGGGGCCGTTCGTTCTGCGAGGTATCGGCGGCAAGTCGTATGTCACAAACGACAAGGAAATACGCGCACAGATCATAAAGAATGTCAAGGAGGGCGTCGAGTTCGCCAAGAGAGCCAATGCCAAATGGGCGCTGGTGGTCCCGGGGGCCTACGACAACGGCCTGGAATGGGACTACCAAACGGCCAACGTGATTGACAACCTCAGGTATTGCGCAGAGATATGCGAGCAATCGGGGCTTGTACTCGTTCTTGAACCGCTGAACGCCTGGACCAATCATCCGGGCCTGTTCCTGACCAAGATTCCGCAGGCCTATATGATCTGCAGGGCCGTGAACAGTCCTTCGATCAAAATCGTCAATGATATTTACCACCAGCAGATTACCGAAGGCAACCTGATTCCCAACATCGACATGGCGTGGAGCGAAATCGCCAGTTTCCACTTGGGAGACAACCCGGGCCGGAAGGAACCGACCTCCGGAGAGATCAATTACAAGAACATCTTCAAGCACATACACGGCAAAGGTTACGACGGTGTGTTGTGCATGGAGCACGGCAAGAGTAAACGCGGCAAAGAAGGTGAGAAGGCGGTAATAGACGCTTATCGCGCCTGCGACAATATGAGCGGATAGCGTAGAGCACATAGGCTCTTATCCGCTAAACGCTGTCCTAGGGACTCCTTACGGAGTACGCTATAAGGCTTGAGGTTCCGCTCCCTGGAGTTGAGATAAGGCGCGGACATTGGCGCGTTGTCCCCGGCGCGCATGAACCGGACGCGTTCAAATCATGCCGTAATCGTAAGGTTTGCGCAACCGGCGGGTAATGTGCTTGTTCGCTTCAGCGTCGCCGACGAACTCTTCCCTGACCGGGTCCCAGTTGACTATCAAATGGTTAACGCGTACAATTATGTACAATCGGCAATCGCAAATCGCAAATCTTCAATCATTTCACTGTTACATTTCAGCCAAAAATGAGTAGGCTGCTCAATCCTCAGCTTCGGCAATCCTTCAACTATGCTCAGGATGGTGAGCCTGTCGAACCATCGGCGAGCTGACGAACACACCCCGCCTGGCCTCGCTTAGCAGAATAATGAAAATGCTTGCAAGTAATCCCAGCATCCAGAGCACCAGAGTCAAAGCCACAAACAGCAGGGTGTATGCAAGAATGCGTTTTACTGAAATCGGCTGTTTCCTGTCCGGCCGGGGCCATATCTTCACAAATACCGCTAATACAAACAAACCTGCGATGACGGCCGAAGTCCTGTAAAGATTTCGAAATGTGCTCAACGGCACGGCCCAGAGACTCAGGTTCGCCTCACCCGCCGGGCGGGCGAAATCGAGCCGAACCGCGCCCTGCGGCAGAGTTACCGGCAGTGAATAGACGCTCCGGGCTGTATAAGGCTGCAAATCTCCAAAGGCTGAACCGGGCCGGTCAGGCTGAATCGTGTCGGCCAAATCAAGTCCATCCGTTTTTGCTGTCTCGGTTGCCAGTCCCGGAACTGCGACTCTCGCTTGCCCGGCGGGCGGCTGTGCCGGCGACCTTTGTTGGCGACCGGACAGAGGGCGTCCAAACCTGGAGCCGTATCGATCCGCCTCTTTTATCCCTTGTCTTTGTGGTTGAGCCTCCGGAAGGAGTCCCAAGGACTGTTGCTGCTGAGCCTGGAAATGTCTCCGCAGCCGGTTGTCCGTAAGTTCTTCGAGCTGCCCTCTAAGCTGGGCCTGCTTTTGGTCGATCTGCGCTTTGGCCCGGCCACTAAGCCGCCCCAGCTCCTCGTCCATTTCCTCACCTTTGTCTTTCAGCCCGGCGATTAGTTCTCCGGCCATTGTGCCGCCGACTACTACCGGCTCGTCCTTCGGTGCTTGATCCAGTGCGACTTGTCGATCTGCCTTCTGTTCAAGCAACTTCGCCTGCTGCTCCGACACTTCAAGCTCCTGCCTCAGACGGGTGATCTGTTGCTCTTCGCTCTTGCTCAGGAAATCCGGCTTCTCCAGCAGGGCCTGATTCCGGACAATCTCGGAGACGCCCGGATTTGACGCATCGGCGTTGAGGAAAACGTTCAGATCGTTGCGGGCCTGTTCATTCTGTTTGGCGATAAAAGCGGTGTTGCTGCCCAGGAGTGCATCTTGTTGCCGCCTTTGTCCTGAGAGTTTTGTTTGCAAACGCTCGTAGTCGTCTTGCCCGACTCGGGACCGGGAATTGTTAAGATATGACTGAACCTGCTGAATCTCGGCGCCGAGCTTCTGGTTAAACACGTCCCAGTTTCTTTTGGCAACTTGTTGTTTGCGAACCGACAGGTCGGCGACGTCGCGGTATGTTCTTTCGAGTCTTCTCAACTGTTCGAGCCTGGCCTCAATGCCGAAACTCAGCATCTCGACCGTGCCGACAACCGGCGACATGTTGCCCCCGGGCCTTATATAGCGATATCCGCCCGGCAGCCGCAGGGACCACGTTGTCTGCATGACCGGAACCTGCCTGCCGGCAGGCAAGGTTCCAACAATCGAAATGTTGGGCGGCTTGAGCCTGGTTATCCCCTTCATGGCCGGAACCAGTGGTTCGGCCCCATCGTCTGCAAAATAGAGAGAAATGTCGTACGGAAGACCGCCCGGGGAAGTCTTGACCAGCGGTATCAACACCTCTGCATCAGATGGATTGCCCGGCATGGCAGGCTTGACCGGCTGGCCGGCCACACTGGCGCTCCACAGGCGCAGACCATAGGGTACTTCGATCCGCAGGAACTGCTCACTGCGATTCTGCAGGGCGACTTTTGCCTCATAACGGCATCGCCCGCTGCGGTCGATAACGGTAGTCAGCTCCAGTAGATCGACCACCGCCTGAATCCTGACAGCCGTTTTGGCGGGCTTGAATCCCAGGCTCAGCGACCAATCGTCTTCAAAAGACTCAAAGACGTACTGAAGTGACTCTCTCATCTCGCGGGGCATTATTTTTTGCTGCTCGCTTACCGCAAGCTCGGACAGATTTACGTTGGTTTCGACATTTATTTCGTGCCGTGACATGTTCTGCACGGCAACTGTTGCGCGATAGCCCGCGGGAGCGTCGGTTTGAACGGCCGGCATTTTCAGTATTTTGGTCGATGCATCGATCGGCAGGGCGAAGTTGACCACAACATCCACAATACCGGTGACCTCGTTAACGAGCGCGACAGTCCATTGTGTCCGGTCGTTGCCGGCGTCGGTTTGTGTTACGCTGCGCATGACTTGCGATTCGGCCGCCACCAATGGAGCATATTCACTCGGCAGCCGGAAACTGAGATTGTCCACCGGCGAGCCGGAAATGTTGTACCGCAGCCGGTATGTATAAACCGCAGCAGTCGCTCTGACTACCAGACCGGCAAAAGTCTCCATCCTTATCGCCGAAGGCAAGCGCCGGATTGCCAGTTGCAGGGCCGGGTCGGCCGCCTGGTATCGGTAGGCAAATTGCACCGAATTGATCTGCCCGGCGTCGAGCCAGTCTCTCAGAGTTTGAGGCGAAATGGATCTCAGGTCTTTCACAGAAGCGGTCCGTGCTTCAAGCGACGCCGCCACCTGTACGGCAAGCCGGCCTTTCTGCCCGGCGAGCGGACTGTCTTTGCGGTCCAGGTATATGACCGTGGGCGTCTCGAAGGATTCGAGCTGAATGTCCCGGCGCAGCAGCGCCAGAGCCAACCGGGTCTGGCTCTGGCCGTGATTGAATTTTATGTGAAGGAACTTGCCTTCTTCGCCCGAACGCTCATAGAAACTCTCAACTGCGGGCCCAACGGCGCTTAGCAGCTCATAGCCATCGGGCAGGGCAAAGCTCGCTCCGAACAGCTTGCCCTGTTCGGTTTTGAGATTTGCCTGAACGAGCAGTTCGGCACGGTCGGTGTTGACTCTCACAAGCTGATCGAGGCGAACTTCGGGACTGACCGCCAATCGGGAAAGTTGAACGAATATCGCGAACGGTCTGTAGGGCCAGTAATACTTAGCCACGGCTCTTGCCCTGTCGGATGTGAGTCCGGCGGCCCGTGGTTCTTTGTCCACCGCCATATCTGCTCTGCGTCCCCCGCTCACGCGGGCCACCTTTACACCCATGCCCCCGGCCGAATGCAGCGTCACGGTTCCGCTTTCGCGACCCACGTCTCCTGCTCTGACGAGCGACAATTCCGTTGGCGCATCGAGCGCCGACAGCTCACCCAGCCACCTAACCGTCAGTTCGTACTGCTTCTGTGCAGGTCGATGCAATTGCACCTCGATCAATTTAAATGTTTTGTCATCGACGGTCTTTTCACCGACCTGGCGAAAATCCCGAACATTCGTCCCTTTCAATTCGGTCAACATTGCGTCCTTTGGCACCATCAGGGCAAACCGATCATGCTCACCGCTGGAGAAACTGTAAGTAATCCTGCTCACTCCTACGATTGCCCAGTGAAATGCGTAAACATCGTGGTCCGAGTTTGCCGACAACGTGCGGTCCACCGCTCGGCTGCCTATTTTCGGCAGCCACTGAAGTGACAGTTTTCGTGTCATCCCCAGCCCGAACGTGTACTCTACCGATCCGTTTACAATGCGCCTGACCGGTGCGGCCTCTATCCGGTCAACTTCAAGCTCCAGGTCCTGCTCGGGCAAAACAACCGTCATTACCGCCCCGGGCAGCGGCGGCAGAGAAAAACTCGCGCTGCCTCTTCGGCCCAGATAGGTGGGTTTTACCACCGCCTGAAGCTCTAATCGACCGGACTTTCCGCCGGGCACCATCAGCACCGTACCTTTCGGCCCCGCCTGCAGTTGCGCCATTTCCCCGCCTATTGTCGCCCGTGTCACCGCCAGACCGGAGATTGGTAAGCCAAGAACAACCCAACCTTTGCCGTATGTCCTGACCTCGGCAGTCAGAAGCATATTTAGCTGCTCTTGTTTAACTGTTATCTTATACTGAACATCCGACAGTGATATCCGGGTGTCCGGCCGAGGCTTTTCGATCATGTCTTCCGGATGTGCCTGGTTCCACAACTCGACGAATTTCGCATAGGGAATGAGGATCTTGTCCGACTCTTCCGCCATCCCGGGGTGGCCTTCGTAGGGAATGATTGTTGGCGGCAGAGAGGTCGCAGAATCTTCCCTTATTACCTCAGTTGCTCTTGCCGTCCGGCCAAGGCAGAAAATCAGCGCCACCGACATTACAATGCTCGCAGAGGCGGGACTCACGGTTCCGGGCCTCAAGAGTATGCCCACCAGTAGCCGGGCGAACCAGATCAGCACATAAAGCGGCACCAGAAACACCGCCGCGATGAAGGCGCCATTGCTGAAATTCGCCGTTGCCGGCAGCCAGAGGGCCAGCAGTGAAGCGGTTGCCAAAACAGCAACAACCAGAGTCATTTTGACTTTCACCGGTTGCTTCGCCAGATACACACCGGCGACTGCTATCAACACAAAGCCCAGGATCCACCAGCCCGTCTGCTTGGTACGACTTGTCAGGCTGATGATTAGTTCGGCCGTCCCAAGTCCGGCGAACTTAGCCTGCGGTCCGGCGCCGGGTGTTGGAACCAACTCTACGGGTAATGTAAAACGTCCCTCCCGGACCAATCTGACGCCGGGGGCCTTCTGTGCAACAGGCTCACTTTCCCTGGACTTGGCCGGCGCGATCGCTCTATCCATCGGTGGGGGCGAGGGCGCCAAGCGTACTCCGCCGAAGCGTTCCTTGCCCTCGTATCCTGCTCCTCTTTGCGATATCGAAGAGGTTACCGCCGCCTGCTCATCAACACTGCTAAAGCGCGTAGATTTCATCAGCACCGGGCCGGTGAACAGATTCTTAACCAGATGGTTGCAAAGCCGCACATAGACCGGCGCCGGCACGATCAGATCGGATGTTTGCATAGTGGTTTCTTGCGCTGTTACCAAGTGGTCCGGAGGTGGAACAACGATCCAGCTCATCTCGTTCATCTTCACTCCGGGCAGCTCAACGCCACCCAGTCTTAGCCGTTCGAGACCGGGCTCTTTTGGTTGACATTCATAGACTATTTTGACCGGGATAGGCTTTGCCGATTGTGCAAGGGCCACCTGATAGTCGCCCCGGGCGCTCTGCTGCGGTTTGGCCTGCTTGCCGCCGACGCGCAAAGACCAAAGCTCTGCGCCTTCGGGCAGGCGAATCGTCAGAAACTGTTCGCCGGCGTTGGCAATATTGAACGTCGCTTCGGTCCGCTGGCCGCCCTCGGGGTCAAGATACGTCGTCAACTGCGCCGAGGTCGCCAGCGCCGAAGGAATCTCGTAGTTCTGATGTACAGATGTCTTGAGCGTAATGGCAGCGCCGGGATTTGCCGCATCCAGCCGAAACGCAGCCAACACACGGCCGGCTTCGACAGGAAGCGCCGGCAGGTCCACGGCATCAATCTCACCGGCCTCGTTTACATCTATCGTAAGAGCCAGTTCCTCGCTGGCCTGGATCGCTAATTGTTCGCTTATCTGCCCCCGGCATATCGGCCGCACGAGCGGTATATTGAAGGTCTCCGAAGTTCGCGGACGCTCGTAGTGAACATCGATAACCACCTCACCTACGCTCTCGTGATCGAGGTTCAGCAACCACAGATCGTAACGCTGCGCCAAGTCATCAGACAGCGACAGGTCCGTTTCTTCCGGGCTCACAATACTCTTTGAGCTGATGGGGACCGTTGCCGATGCTATTTTGATTTCCCGGCCGAGCGACTTATCGACAAGCAGATACAATCTTTTGCCTGAGGCCCTTGATATCGTGTAGGTGATTCGCCAATCGCCCGCAGTCTGCCGGGGGTCCACGGTAACAAGACCTACGGCATCACCCGATGTCCGAGGCCGGCGCCGAGAAACCTTCAGCTCAATCCCGTCCTTCGTCGAGTTGTTATAGCTGTATGCGTGTTGAACAGAACTCCGGATACCTAACGACGCCATTCGCCCGACAGGCACTGCTTGGAGCCATTCCGGCACATCCCCGGGCGAGACGTCCAGATCGTTAAGTGCCGATATCAGAACATGTCCGGAAACAATCTCGGCTTGAGATTCGATCAGCGGCACTGAAATGTCCCGCTCAGCCGCATCGCTCGCCCACTGCCAGTTTGACGGAACATGCTGCAATTCCACCGTTACATTTGCCACTCGTTCAGGTCGAATGGGTCTCGGCAGCTCGATTCTCAGCAAGGGCTTGCCGGCATTCCTTTCAACACGATACTCGAAGCCCGATTCCTGCTTATCGACCCGCACCGACGTAATCTGCCACTGTTGTGACAGGCCGCCGAGCACGAATGTCATATCGAAAAGCTCCCGGTCGATTGCCGTTACCTCGAAATCTCCCCTGAGAGTCATCTTGTCCGGTGAAACGAGCACGCTTTGCCGTTCTTTAATGCTGCGGCGAAGCTCCACGGCCGCCAGCTCCAGGCCCACCGACCAGTTGTCACCCCAGTGAAAGAACAAATGCCCGGCCGGACCGCCAACCATCCCCGACATCGAAGCTACCGCTGAAACATCCTCCCGGCGAGCGTCGGTCAGTTCCTGGCCTTGTACGCTGAGTCCTTCGCCGGTGCTTACCGTCAGGTACCCTCGTTGGTAAGCAGCGCCCACGAGACTCAGGTGAGGTCCGTACCATCTCCGGCTTTCACGAACCGCCGAGGCCTCGATATGAAGCACTGTCGTTCCGATTTTGTCCGAGCGCAGGCGCACGCCAAGTGTTTTTGGCCCTTGCGGCCCCTCGCTCGTGTCTACGGACCAGCGGACAAGACCGGGGCATGTGACTTTAGTTATGGTCCACTCCGATGGCAGCCTGAACTGCAGCTCTCTGACGCCCCGCCGCAGTACCTGCAAAGTGTAAAGACAATCTAATGTCTGGTGAGATTGGGTCAGACGGACCGCTGTGGCCGATTCACCTAATAGAATCGCGCGATCTTCTTTCTTTCGGCCGTTTCCGAGCAGGACTACCGTTAAGATATCCTGTCCCCCAAGAGTCAACTGAATGTTTGTGCGGTCTGTTTTCCTGTTGTATGTCGGCTTTGATGCGGGCACGGTCGCATGTATTTCGAGATTCCCCGGCGCGCTTAGCTTACAACTTGCAGCTACGGCGGCGGGCAGCGATACGCTGAATTGCATTCCGCCGCCGGAAAGCTCCTTGAGCTTTGTAGTGCCTGTGATCTCGAGCTGATGCTTTCCTTTGGCAGTGACTATCAGCGTCAGCTTGCCTTGTTCGTCATATCCCAACGGCGCGGGATTACCGTCGTCCTGGGGACTCCTTCCGGAGAGCAGCACGCGCGTCAGCCCGATTTGAGCAAAACCAAGCGGCACCGCCACCGGACCTTTACCCAGAGATACCACCTGCAATTTGCCGGTCAAGGTTAGTGTTTCGCCTGCAATCTCTGCGGAATATTCGGCCCGTTCCACCTGACCCAATTCTATGGTCTCTGCGCCATGCGTGTTGGACTTAGCTTCGGCAAGCAATTGTTCAAATTCACCGCGGTCCATCAGCACAGCTTTGTCTGCCGGCTCAATCAGGTGGGCCAGGTCCTCGTAAGGGACGTAGATGTCAGGCCCGATGCTCGCGGCTCTCGTGTTTCGTCTCTCGTGTCTCGTCTCTCGTGTCTCGTCGAGCGACGAACGACGAGCGACGAGCGACGAATTGCGGCAGATAAGCATCGTAACCGCCACACAGCAAATTAGAGCAATACGGTATCGGGCCGTCAGACAAAGCTGTCCTGGGGACTCCTTACGGAGTGCTGATGGACGACGGACGATGGACGACGGATGACTCGTCTCTCGTGTATGGCAGTGAACCACGTAGGCGACAGTGGCATACGCCACGTCGTTTGCCAGTTCACAGCCATGAATCCAACGTGGTTCATGGTCTCTCATGACATTACTCCTTCGTCTCTCGTCTCTCGTCTCTCGTGTTTCGTTTGTCGGGAGCTTGCTTCAGGACCTTTTGCCGTGCGCCGGCCCGGATTTGGCGTAATTTAGGGAGTTTTATAAATCCCCAATGTGCAATCCAAAGAAGCAGCACCAGAAACGCGGCAAACCAGCCAACACTAACAATCCGATCCACAAGCAACGGCGTGAACAAATGAACAATGGCCACGACAAACGCCGCCGCCAGGACAATCAGAACTCTGTGGAATCCCCGGAGCCTGAGCATAAGCGCACCGGCGGCGACAATCAATATCCAGACAACGACGGCAACAATTTCTTTACGAGCCGCGACAATTGACAGCCTGCCCGGTGCTCCCTGACGGATGAAGTTGAAATTCTTTCCCTGGCCGGGCAGCTTGAATTCGGCCTGGATGGGTTGATCTTTGCTCAGTCTCTGCAGGATATTATGACACCAACCGGGCGAAATCGCTGAAAACACTCTTTCATGCCACAGAAGATAGTAATCCTTGGGTATCCACAAACGCCATAACGTTTGCTGAATGGGAATTTCCTCCGGCAGCGCCGGCGCTGCCAGATTCGACGCCGATACGTTCTTCAAGCCGTACGAAATCTCGAGAACGAATCTCGATACCTGTCCCGCCGACGGCGGCAGACGCACGATAAGCTCATCGGACGAGACCCCTTTTTCCACCGGCGCCTCGTTGCCGTTCAAAAGTACGGCACTAAGTTGCGCCTCCGAAGGCAGCGTGATTGGCAGCCTGTCTCCCTGGCTGGTCACCAGCAGGTAGATCGCATGTGTGTTGAGCACGCCGTCGCGTGCGAACACCTGCTCTATGATCGCCCCGCTAACTATGGTAGTGAATACGGTTGCCTCTTTTTGCAAAGCCACAGGCAATGACAGTTCAAACGGCGGGGCATTATACTTAAACGCAAGCGTGGCAATTCTTCGATGGGCCGCGTATGGCAGATCAGCGGAACTGCCGGCGTCAGCCGGTATGAGGTTTTCTATTACCGGCTCGCCGATGGCGAACGTATCCGCCTTGGCTACGGCGATGTGACCGTTTTGATCCGATAGCCTGCCCGCAGCTAAAATTGGCTCGGCCTCGACCGTGACTACTTGTCCGGTCCGTCCGGCGCCGAAAGACCGGCGCGAATGTACCTTGAGCTGGTAATTGCCGGTCACATTCGATTGCAGCACTATCTTGAAATATGCCCAGTTCACATCCTCGGTGTTGGGGTCGTTAACATCGACACGCTGGTCGATTGGAAGCTCGTCTATACGGGGCTTCTCCTTTATGTTTGACCCGGTTATCTGCACCTCGGAATCGGCCAGCTCGACCGGCATCTTCAAATAGAAAGTGTCGAGCGGGGCATACCTAATCCTGTACTGTACAACAGCTTCCTGCTCAATCGAACCGGGTTGAATATTTACGAGCCGATGAACCGTAGCCGATACCTGCACCGGCTTGACATCGACCTTGAATGCAGCTCCTCCGCTTTGCCGGCGGTCAATAGCGCGAAACTCAAACGCCATCACCGGCGACAATCCGGGCACGTTCGTCCATCTTTCCGCCTGCCTCAGCGGCATGGCCTGCAACTGTCGCAGGTCCTGTACTTCCGCCCGGAGATGATCGGCCAGCAGCAACATTAGCTGGCCCTGATATGACTGCAAATCGTTAGCATCGGCCAGGGGCAGGGCAAAATCCACCAATCCTTGTGGTTCCGTCCGCTCCGCGCGAGCAGTCAGTCTCAATTCAAACACCCCGATCTTCTCTCTTCTGAGCAATATGTGAAGTGTTCGGGTCTGCCCTTCGCCTTTCAACTGATAATCGTCAACGAGTTCCTCCGGCCCGACGGTTTCAATCTCCCACGGTTCCGGCAGGTTCATATTCAGCTCGAAAACACCTGTTCGTTCGACCTTATAGCGAAGTCTGCCGTGCAGCTCGAGCCGGTCACTGTCAACTCCCAACATCCAGCGCTGATCGACCGTTATTCGCGGCGAGGTCGTCCCAATCACGATTGTGCCGGCGTAGTCGGATGTGATAAACCGGTAAGCCGTAACACGCGGCCGGTTTTGCAGATGCTGCGGGAGCTGTCCCGTATCTACTCGGGCGAGGTCCGCCGCATCGTCAAGCCGAACCGAACGACGCGGCGAAGTCGTGATTCCAATCAGGCCGCTTCGTCTCAAAACCTGCTCGGTTGCAATCGGCGCCAGCCGGACTTCGGCCTGGGCTTCCTGAACGAAACGCTCCATTTTGACCGCGAGCTGATATTTGTCTTGTGCAGCCGAAAAGAGTTTTACTTCGAGCTTTTGGCTGCCGTCCGTCTCTTCCGGCGCCTCTATGTCCCACTTGGCGATGTTGGCCCCGCTGACGTCGGTGATCCGAAATTCGCCCGGCAGTCGGATAGTGAATGAATCGACCCCGCCACGATGGATATTGTAGTCGAACGCAACTTGATGACTGATCAGGGCCTCGGCGACGTCGATGTGCTGGAACTGCTCGCAGATAATGACAGGCTCAAGCTCGGCTGCCGCCTCAGTCGTGGGTTTCCAGCTCAAGCTGATATCGCTCGACGAACCGAGAAACGCCTGCAAGCGCGTGACTTTGGCGCCGCCGGCTTCCACCTGGGATGTTGTGGCGGCTAACATCGGCTGAACATCAACCTTGAGGTTCTCTTCCGGGATCAGCAGCTCCAGCGTGGTTATGGCCGCCGAGGGGATACGGTACTTCAAAACAGCCAAACCCGGCTGAGTTTCGAGCTGGCGGGCAAAATCCAAAGCCAGCACATAGCGGCCCTTACCTCTGGTTACGAGCATATACCGGCCGTTGACAACCCGCAGGAGAGGCACGACTTTCGCGCCGCCCGTATCGGTCAGTTTCACATCCGAGACTGCCACCTCGCCCAGACCGAGGGGGACTTGAATCCATCCGTCACGCAGGATGTCGATAGTCAGATCGAGACGCAGAACCGCGATTTCGGCCTTCACGTCACCGTGAAACCTCGCCGTGCTTATCAGATATTCGAACGGCGCTTCCGATACTGCCGCCGGTTTGTCCTGTGCGGACCGCCAGAGTCTCTGGAACTCCTTATACGGCAGAAACACCCCCTGGTCTTCCTGTTCAAAAACCCCCGTAAGGTCTTTGTAGGGGACATAGACTTTGGCCGGTGGTTTGGCTTCTTCCTCAACGGCCTTGCCTGCAGATACGAGTGCAAAACAAACACAGCACAAAACGGTGATGATGAGACGTCGATAATTCATGACACGTTCTCCTTATTTCCCGACCACACTGCACCTCTATATGCTTACAGACTATTATTAGGGAATACCGGTTGACAGAAAAGTAAAATACATGTCAAAAAAAGCAAGTCCTTTTTACAGAATCGTTACAATCCATCCACCCCGGCTTTGACCGCAGCCATCCCACAGCAGTTGTCGAAAACGGTCTTCAGAGTGCCTGTTGACCACGGACAGAGTCTGGGCTTGCCGGAAGCCCTGCCCAGGTTCATTTGAATCGAATTGATTTGAACCTCTTCATCTGCTCGGTGATAGCGACCTCGGACGGCAGTCTCTCCACGCTCGACGCTCCATAGAAGCCGTTTACGCCTTTCGTGTTCCGCAGGACATACTCGGCGTCGTCAGGCATGGAAATCGGACCGCCGTGACAGAGCACGATGGCGTCAGGGTTGACCGACTTGGCCGCGTCGCATATTTCCTGGACTTTGTCCGGCGATTGCTCGAGCGTCAGGGCGGTAGAGGCGCCTATAGCACCCTTGGTGGTCAGTCCCATGTGAGCAACAACCACGTCCGCGCCGGCCTCGGCCATGGCCTGTGCTTCGTTGACATTGAATGCGTATGGCGAGGTAAATAGATCAAGCCCGTGCGCTTTGTGAATCATGTCGACCTCCAGGCCGTACCCCATGCCGGTTTCCTCCAGGTTGGCGCGGAACCGGCCGTCGCAGAGACCAACGGTGGGGAAGTTCTGTACGCCGGAGAATCCCGCGTCGCGCACCTGTTTAAGGAACACATCCATCAGGCGGGTGGGATCGGTGCCGCACACACCGGCAAGAACAGGCGTATCTTCGACGATCGTGAGCACCTCGCCTGCCATTTCCATCACAATTCCATTGGCATCCCCGTATGGCATACAACCGGCCAACGAACCCCTGCCGTTCATTCGGAAGCGGCCCGAGTTGTATATAATCAACAGATCAACGCCTCCCGCTTCCTGGCACTTCGCACTGATTCCATTACCCGCACCTCCCCCGATGATCGGAACGCCATCTGCGATACGTTTACGCAGACGCTCCAGAACCTGCTGTCTGGTGAATGACATGACTATCTCCTTACTTGCTGTTTGGCCTGTTCGATCAGGTCGAGCATCATCTCGACGGCTTTGGCCGAGAACTCCGGGTCGTTGATATTGTTGTCCATCTCCACTACGGCAACACCTTCCTTCAAGTCGGACTTGATGGCGCCGAACATCGCTTCGTCGGCCAGGCGGTCACAGAACGGTTGACCATCCCCGTCGAGAATGGACACGCCTTTGAGAGGAATGAGAAAGGCAACCGGGCCTTTGGCCGCATTCGCTTTTTCTGCGAACACTTTTCCCATCCTCTTATTCTCTTCTTTGTTTGTGCGCATCAATGTCACAGACGGATTCCACTCGTAGAACGTGCGTTTCGCCTTTTTGTACTTTTCCGGGACAGTATCGAGTCCGCCGAAGTTAGCCATGTCAACACAGCCCGGTACGATAAGATGTGGTATCCCCCTTTGCCCGGGCGCGTCAAGCCGTTCCGTTCCGGCGTCGAACATCCCTCCACATACAGTGTCGGCCCACTCGGTTGTTGTGATGTCGAGAACCGCGTCCACCAGCCCTTCGTGTACCAGACCTTCCATTGTCTTGCCGCCGGTGCCGGTGGCGTGAAAGATCAGAACCTCGTAGCCCTTTGCGGAAAGCCTTTTAGCGCAGTCGTTGACGCATTCGGTAGTGTTGCCGAACATCGACGCTGCAATGACCGGCCTGTCCTCCTTGCTCTCGGAAATGTCAGCCTCCACCATTCCACAGATAGCGCCGGCTGCGCGAGAAAAGATGATTCTCGATACGCGGTTGATGCCCGCTACGTCAACAATGGAGGGAATCATCGTGATATCTTTTGTCCCAACGTAGGCCGCGACATCGCCCGATGCGGCAGTCGATACGCAAACCTTGGGTATGCCAATCGGCAGTGCCCGCATTGCGGCGGTGACAACCGTGGTTCCTCCTGTGCCGCCCATGCCGATGATGCCGTCGATTTTTCCCTGATCGTGGAGCGACTTGACGATTGCCGGCGCTCCGGCACACATGACCTTCATTGCCCGGCCGCGGTCTTTTTTCTCTCGAAGTCGCTCAAGATTTGTGCCGCCGGCCTCGGCAACCTTATCCGCCTCTACGTCCACCGGGAAAAGGTCGGTCGATCCCAGTACCGCCGTGTTTACCGCGAGCACCTCGTGGCCTCCGGCAAGTATGCATTCGCGCAGGAACGCATACTCCGGGCCTTTGGTGTCAAATGCTCCGATCATACATATCTTCTTCATCCCAGGTCCTTTCTTGCCGCAGAAAGCTCTTGAGGACAAGTATATTTGATCCGGTGTGGATAGCAAGAAAACGATTGTCGAGACAAAGGCCGTGAAGTGCTTGTCTTTGTTTGCAGCTCCTGATACAATGGCGGCACGACGATCAAGTCGTTAGGCAAGAATATGTTGATGCGCCGAGGAGAATCATGGCAAGAAAAACGAGCAACCTGCTACCTGCACTTTTGATAATCATTCACGTATGCGTGACGGCCAGTTCCTTCGGCCAGCAGCATAATCCCGACCTGGCCGGGGCCCGCTGGATCTGGACGTCCCCTTCCCCCACCGCCATCGGCGAATGGGAATGCTATACCCGAAAGACTTTCGAGCTGTCCGGCAAAGCCACATCCGCTGTCGTTCTTATCACTGCCGACAACGTCTATGAGTTGTACGTCAACGGCATGCATATCGGCGAAGACGGCGGATCCGACGCTATCTACTGGCGATCCGTCGAACGCTATGATATCGGCAAGCTTCTAAGACCGGGCAAAAATGTCATTGCCGCACGCGCTAAATCGCTCGGCGGCTTCGCAGGTCTGGTGATTGCCGTCCGTATCGAGATCGAAGACGGGCAACCTGTCGAGTTCTATACTGACAATACCTGGCCCGGGCAGAAAACTTTCGACGACAACTGGAACCAGATAGACTACGACAGCAGCCGATGGCCCCGGGTCCTGGCTCTGCACCCCGTCGGCAAAGGTACCTGGGGCAACATAACCTATCCCGATCCGGTCAGCCCCATGAGCATTTCCATGCTGTCCTGGATGGAAATCGGCCCCGACTTCAAATGGCCTGGCGGTGTCGTTTTCGTTCGCGATTATGTCCCCCTGGTCGAACCGGCCAACTTCACTGTTTCGGTCCTCGGCTCTCGGGCTTATTTCGAGCACGACGCCGCCTGTCCTCCGGCGCTCGGCCGAAAGCTCTGCAAGCTTGTCCCGGCAAGCCCCGACGGAGAACTCACATTGCTGCACGATGCGGGCACAGGTCTTATCGCAGCCCCCTGCGTCTCCTGGGACGGCAGGACCATCTACTTTTCCATGGTCAAAGCGGGCGACAAGTTCTTCCACGTTTACTCCATCAACGCCGACGGCTCCGATCTGGTCCAGCTCACCGATGGTCCCTATCACGATTACGAACCGGCCCAGCTTCCGGACGGCCGGATCATGTTTTGCTCCACAAGACTCGGCAGCAGGGACGAATATCACGGCAACTTTGCCTCGGCCATTTTCGGCATGAACGATGACGGCTCAAATATCACTCCCATCACTTACCACATCGTTGCCGACCACGAACCCAAAGTCACCGCGCACGGCAGCATCGCCTTTGTGCGATGCGACAACTTCTTCGAGCGCGCCAAGGTGGAAACGCGGATACATCACATTCGCCCCGACGGCGCCGGCGGGATGGCTGTCCTCGGACCCGACAGGTCTGCCATCGGATTTGACCGGATCTATGCCGCCGAGCGTAACTCCGCATGGCTCAGGCAAAACGGCTTCGGATCAGTCGCCCCGCTTGCCGACGGGCGCGTCGCCGCGATCTGTCAAAACGGCCTGGTTGCCTCTGGTCTGTTCGACTCGGGCACGTCCCAATTTGAAAAAGCGCCGATTGGTTTTGTCCCCTTCGACGTTTCAGGCCTGCCCGACGGCCGGCTCTTGTGCACGGGGCCGGGCCGAAGCTGGATTGGGCTGATCGACTGGAAAACCGGAAAAACCGCCAAGATTCTCTCGCTCGACAAAATCCACTCGCCTGTTTACCTCGGCCCGCAATCCAGACCGCCGATTCTCGCAAGCCAACTGCCCGCCGGCACAAAAAACGACCAGCCCAAGACCGGCTTGCTGCTGTGCCAGAGCGTTTTCGACACCAAGCAGACCAACGCGGACATATCCCGCATAAAGGCCGTCCGTATTGTCCAGGGCAAGCCATTCACATTGCGCTCCGCTATGCACCGCTTCGATCACATCGGAGTCGAGGGAGTTGAGCTGGGAACCGTGCCGCTGGCGCCGGACGGTTCGTTCTATGTCGAAGTGCCCGCCGACGTTGCCTTGTCGATCCAGGCCATCGACGCCGAAGGTCGATCCATTATCAACGAGACCACGTGGATTTATGTCCGCCCGGGCGAACGCCTTTCCTGTACCGGTTGCCACAACCGTCGCGCAACCGCCCCCAGATCCACGACAATGCCAATGGCTGCGCGCTTCGGACCAGTCAAGCTCCTCGGTCGGGCGGCGCCGCACCGCTTCCGAGCCAACAACGCCGCTAACGGCGGCGCCCTTAACCTTCAATTCGACCGATTCCGCGAGGCCGCCGCCATAACACTTTTCCCCGTCACTCCAGATCCGGACGGCTCTCTGAATCGCGCTGCCGACATTGTGCAACTGAGTAAGCGGTTGCAATCTGAGGACATCCTCGAACGAATTTCCGCCGCACGGAATCTCGCCTTGCTCCGGGATCGATCCAGTGTTCCTGCACTCGTCAAAGCCCTCAGGGACTCATCGCCGCAGGTCCGCAGAAGTGCCGCCTTAGCTCTGGCTGCCTGTGGAGACCGTTCTGCTGTCAAACCGCTGCTTGAGACTCTTGATGATCGAGATGCCTTTGCCGCTCAGGCCGCCAATATCGCTCTGGAGAATCTGACCGCTCACTCTGTGGGCTTTAATCCATTTTTCGGCCAGTCAAAAGCCAACAAGTGGAACCAGTATTTTGCCCGAAACAACTTCTCGGCAATTGAAGCGCATCTGATCGGAATGCTTTCGTCGGGTGATGCAGTTTCGCAATTAAGCGCTGTCAGGGCTATTGGACATGTAGGTTCAGAAGACGGCAAAGCCGCCCTGAGAGATTTTATCGCGCAGAATCCCAATGCCTCACTGCGTGTAATCATTGCCGCCATTCGTTCTCTCGGTTATCTACGCGACACCCAGGCCATACCGCTATTGATAAAGATTTTTCGCAGCAACATGACAAAAGACCCCGGCAAGGCCCCCGATCTGCATGAATTAGGCTGGCTTCAAAAGCCCGTCTATCTGACGGCTACCGCCGCCGAAGCCCTCGGCAGAATCGGCTCCCGTGAAGCGGTGGAGCCTCTGGTTCGATCCATGCCCGATCTTCTCGACTTCTGGAAGTACACCTTCTGGTGCGGCGACCATTCCTGGCTCATGGGCTGTCAGTCTTCGCCGATTCACTATCGCATCCTGGAAGCCATCGACCGGACACAGGCAGAAGTTATTGTCGATTTTCGATTGCCCATTGACGATTTGCAACAATCGAAAATCGAAAATCGCAAATCGAAAAATGCGACGGTCGATCATATCGTCCCGGCCATACTCAGGTCCATCCCCATCGATACCGACCGGGCACTGCTCTACGAAACCGACAGCTACGAAAACCTCGTCGCCCGCGTCATCGCCGGAAGCAACCTCGATCAACAGGTCCTCGAAACCTGCCTGGCCGTGTTAGGCGACCCGGATGCGAGAGAAGCCGATAATCTCAAAGAGGCTGCCGGCGCCTCTCCGCCGGCCATCTCCGTTCTGCCGCACGATCCCGAGTCCCGTGCAGCGCAGATTCTCTCGATTGTCTGCCTCGATACAAAATACGCGCAGCGCCTCCGAGAGGTTTTCAATCGTTACCGCGCAATGCCGCCTTCGCGCCCCCGATCCTGGGTCTGCTTCTACATAGCGAGACTCCTCGGCAGGCTCGGGCGTCACGAAAGCATCGATACGCTTATCGCGGCCCTCGAAGATGACGCCAAAGAAGCGTCGTTCGGCTATGAAGACCCGCCCAACGTTTTCGTGTACAAAGCCATGACTCCCTTCTACCGTGCCGCTGCGGCCGACGCCCTCGGCCGCATCAATAGCCCCCGCGCCGTCGGCGTACTAATCGAGACGTTAACCGATTATGACAATTCCGTCTCGGTCCGAAACGCCGCCGCGAACGCACTGTTGCGTCTGGGCGAACACGTATCCGCAGACCGGCTCGGTGATATCGCCAGGACTTATCCCGACGTTACTACACGGCGCACATTATTACAGGTGTGCCGCCAGCACCGTAAGGTGTCCTCCAAGCAGGTAGGGTGCGATGAATCGCACCGATAATGTGGGAATATGTAAATGGTGCGATTCATCGCACCCTACGTGGTCTCAATGATAAATATGTTGGTCAGTCCTGGGGACTCCTTCCGGAGAGTGTTGCCAAAGCTCAATCCGCCCGCTCGCAAATGATGTTTGTCAGGTCCAAAGCCAGCCCCGTAGAGTCTGCGTGCTTGCCTACGAGTTTGAACAGCAGGAAATTGCGTCCTTCAGCCAGATCGAGCGTTCCAACATTTTCGCCCAGTGCTGGTTGTCTTTCGGCGGCATACAAATCCACTTCCGGTCCCACCGGCGCTTCATCCAGAAACATCTGCACCTTGGCCTGCGACGGTCCCTTGACTGCGTCAAGGCTTACTTTGTATTTGCCTGCCGCCGGCAGTTCACAAACAAAGCAGATGAAATGATGTCCGAACGAGTCGTTGTCTTCGGCCCGCAGCGAAAGAAAACGAATGTCCTTGCCGTCAAGTTTCTCAACATTCTTTGTAAGTGTTGCGTTCCTGTACGAAAATGCGCTGATCGGGACGTTCCACCACGTTGCGAAGACGATCCGCCTGAGATCGATCACTCTCCTTTGCGCGGCCTGCGGCAGGGCAAAATCACAGGTGGGCCTGTCCAGCGAGTACATAAACGTCACGGCACAGTAGTCATTCAGAAGGTCGTTTCCCGTGGGGGCATGTTCAATTGTCTGTAGCACGCTTGTGCGATACGCATAAGCATCGCCCAGGAACAGCCGGTATCCGCCGGTCCGGCCCAGGTGCTTTTGATATCCGAGGCAGCCGCTCAGGGGAAATGACCTCCTGTAGTCCCATCGACCCGTGACATCGTACCACCCGCCGTTGTACAAGTCCTCCGAGCCTGTACCATGGATGACAAGTTCGCCGTCGATGGTTGTTTGATCGTCACCCTCGAAGAAATACGTATTGCCCGACTCGAATCCCTGTGATTGCTGGATCAATCCGACGAGGTGCCCTTGCCCTTTGGTCTGGACAAATGTGAAAGGTTTGCCCTTGGTTGTGGGATTCTCTCGTCGCCATAAAGCGTAAAACCTCCCCTCGTTCTCCCGCCGAGCCACCGGCACGAACAGCACCTCCGCTTCGATCTCTGTCTCTTCGCCCGAACGGCGGTCAGAGAGCAGTTCGATTCTTGCGGACTTATCGAACGGCATCGGAAAGTAACAATAGTCCACGCCATTTGCTGTGCCCACCAGTAGAGACCTGGTTGCCGGCTCGCCCCAGGCGTAGCCGAAGAAATCCCCGGCGGGACTTAGAATTGCAGGTTCGGCGTCGCCGTCCCAGTATGCCCGAAGCACAACTGCCCGATCCTTATCAGCCAGAGCCTCCGGAGGTGAAATGCGAATTCCCACTATTCTTCCCGGACGGTCGATCTCGAAGATGCTCGCAGTCTGTTCGGGCTGCAACCGGACTTTCGTGGCGAATTTCTCAACCGACCCGCCGGCCGGGACGGCATACGAACTGATGTCCGTCCCGTACGACTCGAATAGTCTCACGGCTTTCTCAAGATGGCGCTCATATTCATCTGCGGGTTGTTTTGGAAAGCTCACTATTGCGGTCCCCTCAGAATATGTCGCATAGTTGATCTGGTAGAACCGCATACGCTCGGCCCTGATGAAAACCTTGCATGACTTCTGATACGTGAGCGGCACATAACTGTAGAATCCCCCGGCCCCGTATCCGACTAACGGCCGAACAAAGGTCGGATGCGTGCCTAAGAAGAGTTCACGAAACTTGACCCTTATGCTCGGCTCGCTCTCGCCGTCAAAGTAGAACTCGAGCATGTCGTCCGTTGGCGTGGGAGTCCAGATTCTGTAGATTACGCCCGGGCCCTGCAGGTCGGCCAGAACCAGACCGTCCTCTTCCTTGCGCACGAAGGAATATTGCCCGCCGAAGCCATCGTTATTTCCGCCTGTCCGATCATAGCTGGAGACTGACGCAACCTTGATTGACTCCTTTAATGCCGCAAGCCGATCGATCCGATACACCTCCTGGATTCCAGCAGCACAATCAACTGGCGCCGACAACTCAGTTGAATAGACGGGCAAAGAAAGCAGAACAATAACAAAAAGGTGAATTGGACGATACAATGTGTAAACGCTCATGTATTTCTCCTTCCAAGCAGGCTGAGATTTCCCGAGACGCGAAGCGGCTCACCAATTTTGATATTTAATCTTTCCGTTTTGCCGTATTGTACCGCTCCGCGGGCATTCTTACAACCCTTGACTCATTCATAATGCCAGCTATGATAGCCATGTAGGGTGCGATGAATCGCACCATTGACATGTTCCCACATTATCGGTGCGATTCATCGCACCCTACCCGCTGGTTTAAGGGGATTCGGTACATGAAAACACTGGTTCTTGTCATAAGCGTTATTGGCCTAATGTTCGGTTCGCCGGGCTATGGGCACCCTGTAAGCAACAATAGTAACAAGCTGTCGGACGAGTCCTTATTGACCCTTGTGCAGAAGCAGACTTTCAAGTTCTTCTGGGATGGGGCGGAACCACGTTCAGGCATGGCTCAGGAGAGATATCATGTCAATGGCATGTATCCAAGGAATGATAAAAATATGGTGGCCACCGGGGGCTCCGGTTTTGGATTGATGGCAATACTGGTTGGGATAGAAAGAAACTTTGTGAGCCGACAGGCAGCGGTTGAGCGCTTCGAGAGGATCGTAGGTTTTTTGGAAAAAGCAGACAGGTTTCACGGCGCGTGGCCTCATTGGCTCAACGGCAATACCGGCAGGACGGTTCCATTTAGTTCCAAAGACGACGGCGCCGATCTGGTTGAAACGACCTATCTGATACAGGGACTGCTCGCAGTCAGACAGTACTTCGCTAACGGCAACGAAGCAGAGAAAAACCTGGCGGGTCGGATAGACGCACTATGGAGAGAAGTAGAGTGGGACTGGTTCACAAGAGACAATCAAAACGTTCTCTATTGGCACTGGTCTCCTAACTTCGGCTGGGAGAAGAATCACCGTGTGAGAGGTTATAACGAGTGCCTGATTACTTATGTGCTGGCGGCGGCCTCACCCACGCACACAATCCCGGCCGAAGTTTATCACGAAGGCTGGGCAAGAAGCGGAAAAATCGTGAGGGAAACCGAGCCCGGCGGCCTTTCCTTATCCTTGAAACACAACAACTCTGCCGAATATGGCGGGCCGCTGTTTTGGGCCCATTACTCGTATTTGGGTTTGGATCCTCGCGGTTTGAAAGATAAATACGCGGATTATTGGCGGCACAATAAAAACCACACTTTGCTCAACAGAAAGTATTGCGTCGAAAACCCCTTGAATTACAAGGGGTACGGCAAAGACTGCTGGGGCCTGACCGCCAGTTATTCGGTGAAGGGTTACGCCGCACACAGCCCGGCAAGAGATATTGGCGTTATTTCACCTACCGCCGCTTTATCGTCCTTCCCATATACCCCGGAATATTCCATGCAGGCACTGAAGCATTTCTATTACGACCTCGGCAAGAAGATCTGGGGCCCGTTCGGTTTTTATGACGCCTTCAGTGAGCAGGAGAATTGGTACCCTCAAAGATACCTGGCAATCGACCAGGGGCCTATCATCATCATGATTGAAAATCATCGCTCTGCGCTGATCTGGGACTTGTTTATGTCTTGCCCCGAGGTCCGGCTGGGGCTAAGGAAGCTTGGTTTTTAGTCTTCCCCCACCTCGTCCGTTGCGAGCAGCCGTTATACCGGGAGTGTTGATTTCAACTTTGTTCTTTTCTTTTATGAAGTTGACATTGCGTCATCATGTGGGCCGCTGTGGCTGACCATCTTGACCAACGATCCCCTGCCCGGAACGTTGCGCAGATATATGCGGAAGCGCCTCAGGCTTTGACCTCTGCCCGTGATGCGTCTGGGGACATAGACGTCATTTGAACGCGCGGTATCGACAACCTGTCCGTTGGGAGATAATACCGTCACATCCACGTGTGTCTTAATGGGCGAGCCAACGCGGTCACGCCGCCTCAAGAACCCGGTTATCACCAGGCCATCCTCCTGCTCGAAAACGCTGCTCCAGGAGATATAGACCTTCCCTGCAGCCTGTTTTTCCAAAGCCAGCACGCCGGTTTCGACAAGATCAACGCGATTCGCAGCACAGCCGGACATAACGGCAGCAAGCATGCCGAATCCCAGTGCAATCACGCTGATCGAAAGTCTTTTACTCATCGCAAAACCTCCTGAACTTCAATTCTAAGTTTTTGGATTAACTCGCTTCGGTCTTTACGGTAGCCCATTCGTAGAGTGTAGGTATCACGATCAAAGTCAATAACGTTGACGATACGAGTCCGCCTATTACGACTATAGCCAGCGGTCTTTGCACTTCCGAGCCGGTCCCGGTTGTTATGACCAGCGGCAGCAATCCCAAAGCAGTTGTTATTGTGGTCATCAGGACGGGTCTTAACTTTGACGAGCAACCCGCAATCACGGATTCCCGCAGCGCCAGACCTTGTGCCCTGAGATGTTCGAATCGAGATATCAGGACCAGACCGTCGGTCAGAGCTATCCCGAACAGGGCGATAAAGCCGATAGACGACGGAATGCTGACGTTCTCTTTGAAAAAGGCCAGTGCAAAAACGCCGCCGACCAATGACAAAGGTATGTTGAGCATTATCAGAAGGACGTTCTTGAACGAATTGAACAGGCTGTAGAGCATCACAAGCACCAGGAACAAGGTGATTGGAACGACTAATGAGAGTCTTTTGTTCGCCGCTTGAAGCAATTCGAACTGTCCGCCCCATGCAAGTCTGTAACCGGCTGGAAGGGCAACCGCTTCGCCCACCTTCTCCCGGGCTTCTTCGACAAAGCCGCCGGCATCTCTGCCCCGAACGTTGCATTGTATGGAGATGAACCGGCGCGTGTCTTCCCGGCTGATCTGCCGCAGGCCCGTGACGGTGTTGACATCTGCAACTTCATCGAGCTGGAGATTGTAGCCGGCCGGTGCGCGAATCAGCAGGTTCTCTATCGACTCTATGTCTTTGCGATAGGCCTCGGCAAATCTGGCGGTAATCCCGAAGATCTTTTCATCCTCGAAAACATTGCCGACTTCCTCGCCCGATATGGCACTGTGGATCGTATGCTGTATCTGGTAGTTGCTCAGGCCGTGGCGGGCTATCCGGCTTCTGTTCATTTTGATCTGAAGCTGTGTTTGACCGGCCACCTGTTCGGTTCGCAGATCGGCCACTCCCGGTATCTGCGAAAGAACGTCATGGATCTCCGCGGCTTTGGCTACGAGCGTGGCCATGTCGTGGCCGAAAAGTTTCGCTACGACCGCAGTGCCGGCGCCGGCCACCAGTCCGTCAACTTCATGCTTGATCGGTTGAGAGAAGCTGACCGCCACACCGGGGTAATTGCAAATGCGGCTGTCAATTTGAGCGACAAGCTCTTCCTGCGTCTTTGCATTTTTCCACTGCTTTTTCGGTTTGAGGTTGACGGTCATGCAGGCGTAATTCGTGTGATGAATGTGCGGGCCGACTTCGCCGTAACCGATATCGGCGATGACCTGATCTACCTCAGGAAATCCCAGGACGTCCTTTGCTATCTCTTCTGAGGTGGCGCTGATCTCTTTGAGAGATATGTTCGGATTCATGTACGCCAGGACCTGAACAGTTCCCTCTTGGAGAGTTGGGACGAATTCCCTGCCCAGCCTGGTGAAGACCGCGGCCCCAAGCGCCAGCAGAAGTATCATAACCAAAGTAACACCTGCCCGGCAACCGAGACAAAACGTCAGTATCGACCTGTAGCCATTGAGAATCGCCGGATGAACGCCCCGGGCGACGTTGTCACGACCTCTTTCCTTGTGCAGCAGACGATAAAACACCGGGGCTATAATCAGTGCGTAAATCAGCGAGCCGACCATGGTGGTCGAGACTGCAAACGCCAGCGGTCTGAACATCTTGCCCTCGACCTCGCCGAGAGTGAAGATGGGGATAAACACGATAATAATGATGGAAACAGCGAAAAATATCGGCTGGCCGACCTCCCTGGCGGCGGCCAATACCATCTCTGTCGGAGTGCCCCGGTCCCCCTTGCTGTAGAAGGTGGACTGAATCCTCTCGACCATTATGATCGTGGCGTCAACTATCATCCCCAATGCGATAGCTATGCCGCCGAAGGATATCAAATCGCCGGGCATACCGTTGCGGTACATCAAAATAAACGCAAACAGTGTGGAAAACGGCAGTGAAAATACCACGATCAGGGCGTTGCGCAGGTTTCCTAAGAAGACAAATGAGACAAGGCACACCAGGACCAGGCCGAGGGAAAGCGCGCCCCTTACGGTGTTTATGCTGTTCCTGACGAGATGCGATTGATCGTAGAAAGGGATGACTTTCACGCCCTCGGGCAGGGTCTTGTTGATTTCGGCGATTCGCTCTTTCAGACGGCCGATCACCTCGAATGAGTTGGCCCCGTGAAGTTTATAGATACCGCCGACGACGATCTCTTTTTCTCCGTCCAGGCAGGCCACTCCACGCCTGAATGCGTTGCCGAATTCCACCGAACCGATATCTCTGATGAAGACCGGGCTGCTTTCGTGGGCGCGTATTACGATGTTCTCAATATCATCAATTGCGCCTACTAATCCCAGGCTGCGAACAATCAGCTCTTCGGCGCCTCTCTCGATGATCCCGGCCCCCAGATTCAGGTTGTTTTTCCGGACCGCCTCGATAACGTCGTCCAGCGTCAAATCGTATTCGAGGAGCCGGTCCGGATGCACCTTTATCTGGTACTGCCTCACGTGCCCCCCCTGGCTGATGACCTTGGCAACACCGGAGACCGTCTGAATGTCGCGTTTGACGACCCAATCCTGGATCGTGCGCAACTCGGTTGTGCTGTAGCCGTCGCCCTTAACGTAGTAGGCGAGAATCTTGCCCATCCCGCTTGCGATGGCGCCCATCTCCAGGCCATGGGGCATATTCATGGTTTCAGGTATGCCTTCCTCGGCTTCTTTGAGCCTCTCTAAAACAAGCTGGCGCGGCAGGTAGATGTCCATGTCATCGTCGAAATAGATGTTGACAGTGGAAAGCCCGAGCGATGATATCGAGCGAATTTTTTTGACGCCCGGAATGCCCCTCATCGCCACTTCAACCGGGCGGCTGACGAACTGCTCGACCTCCTCGGCAGCCATTCCTTCGAGTTCGGCAAAAACCTGCACCAGGTTGGGGCTTATGTCGGGAAAGGCGTCGATAGGCAGCTTTGAAAGGGAGAACGCTCCCGCTATGCTAACTCCGACAAAGCCCAAAACTATCAATAGCTTATGTTTGAGCGAAAACTGTATCAGTCCTGCAACCATACTGACATAACTCCAGGAATCTTAATGAACGTGGCCGTGACCGGCGTGCGCGCCACCGGCAACCTTTTCCAGCTCGGCTTTGAGCCGGAAACTGTTTCTGGTGACTATTTTCTCGCCGGGTTCCAGCCCCGAGGTAATCTCTACGAGCGTGTCATTGACGCGGCCAAAGCTCACCGTCCTCGGCTCAAAACCCTGATCCGTGCGTACGAAAACGGTCGGCTGGTCATCCATGTCCTGAATAATGGCCTTTGGAACGGCGACTTTTGCCCTGGCCTTGTCAACCAGCACGTCCGCGGTCACGAATGTTCCGGGCCGCAGCGCGCCCGAGGCATTATCCAACACGACTCGCGCCAGAGCTGTCCGTGTCTTTTCTCCCACAATCGGTCCGACATAGCTTATTCTGCCTTCGATTTTGCCGGCAGCCGGGCCTGCGGCGACCGAGACTCGCTGACCTGGTTTGACAAAAGGCAGGTCCTTCTGATAAACATTCAGATCCACCCAGACGGTGCTGAGGTCCGCAACGATAAAGGCGCATGATTCGTCGCCGAGCTTCTCGCCGAGGGTGATGTGTTTTTCTATGACAGTTGCGCCAAACGGAGCACGCAAGGGGTACCAGGCAAGCCTCTCGTCCTTGCTGGTCGCCTCCTCCACAAGCGGCTTGCTCACAACTTGCGCAGCACGCTCGGCAACGCATTCGGCGCAGTTACAGTTCGGACCATCATCACACGTCTCCTCTTCGCCGCCGTGGCTGTGTCCTTCGACGGCGGGCCGTACGCCGACGATATTGTCTGTGACCACTTTTATCACGACTGATTGTTCCCCTTGTGCGGCGTGCTTGGCAGCGCATTCAGGGCAGTTACAGCTCGGAACACTATCAGACTTTTCCTCTTCGCCATCGCAGTGCTCGTGTTCTTCGGCAACGAGCTGCACACTGTTAATGTTGCCGGTGATTGCTCTCACCACGACCGGTTGTCCGCCCCTTTCGGTATGCTCGGCAGCGCACTCGGTGCAGTTCGGATCATCGCAAGCTTCCTCTTTGCCATCGCCGTGCTCGTGCTCTTCAGCAACGAGTTGCACACTGTTAATGTTGACGGTGACCGCTTTTGCCAATACCGGCTGTTCCCCCTGCGCGGCGCGCTTGGCGACGCATTCGGGGCAGTTCGGATCATCACAGGCTTCCACTTCGCCGCCGCCGGGCTTCTGATCCTGGGCGTAGAGCTCGATATCGTTTATGTCCTCTGTGCTCAGGCCCAGCACGTGGAGATTGCGCTCGGCGCCCTTTAACTCGATCTGGCGGACCTGTAGCGCGCGTTGGGCTTCCAGCAGACTTCTCTTGACCTCAAATGCAATGCTGTCGCGGGTCGCATCATACTTAGCGTCGGCCTTTTTCAATGCGTTCTCGGCGGCAAGATAGTCTTTCTCGCTGGAGATTTTCTTCTCGAACAGCGACTTTTCGCGGTCGTGAGCGGACCTGGCCAGAACAAGCTCGGCATACGCCGAGACGAGCATTGTGTGGTTGGCGTCCAGAGCTTCGCCGCCCGCCTCGCGAATGGCTTCCAGCGAAGGCGAGGATTTCAGGGTCTCCAGCAGTCCGGTCGTGCCGTCGGATATCTGTTGGGCCCGAGTGAGGTCCATCGAGCAGCAGCCTAACTCGGCCCATTTGGCGAGGTAGTCCACTTTCGCCTTGCCAAGCTCGGAACTCTCGAGCCAGGCAATGACTTCTCCGGCCCTGACCGTGTCGCCGACGTTCTTGAGCACCTGGCGGACCACGCCGACCGCATTGGGCATTATATGCGCCAGGCGGTCGGTGTTGACTGCAATCTGGCCGGGCAGGCTCACATGGACGTCAACTTCGCCCGGGCCGGCGACTCCGACCTCTATTTCATACCTTTCGACATCGTCTTGTGTCAAATGAACGACCTGTTCGCCGTCATGTTGATGGACGTCGGCCTCGTGTTGGTGGGCGCCGGCTTCGTGCAGCGATTCGTCGATAGCGGCGGCGCCCTTTGTTACGACGCGGTCGCCTTCGGCCAGACCCAGGAGGACCTGGACAAAGCCATCGGCTCGGTTCCCCAGCGCGACGCGCCGTTCCTGAAATGTCTCGCCGGCCAACTGAACGAAGACCACATGATTCTCGCCCTCTTCTACGATGGCCGATTCCGGCACAACTAAACTCGAGCCGTCCGCGGTTTGCCGCACTCGAACCGGCTCCGTCCTGCTCGGTATCTTCCACTGCTGCTCCTTGAGAAAGCTTATCCCCTCGATCTCCTCGGCTGCGGGCGCATGATCTATTTCCGCCTGTGAGGCATACACTTTGACAGGCGGCAGAGCAACGACGTAGTCCTGACCCGCAAGTGGAATCGAAAGCGAGACATCCCAATCACCGGGCTTCGAAAAAGCCAGCTCGGGGATGTAAATACCGTCTCTGGCCGGCTTCGGGGCGACGTGCTTTATGGGCGCCTGCGAACCGTAACGCAGCATAAATGTCACTGGGCCCTGCCTGCGCGGTTCGAGCGTCACCAGGTCCGAGACATGGGTGACGAACTCCGTCGGCGTATTGACGGCGACAAGAGGATGCTCTAAAAAGATTTCAAACCGCTCGCTCCAGACGGTAACCTGGGATGAGCCTCCGCCGTCGTGCGGATGGTCATGACTCGAAGGAGCAATCGCGGCCGGAGGCAGCGAAATGTAATAATGCTGACCCGCCAACCCGATTACGATTCCGACTCCGAGAACGCAGAGTAATATCAGAAGTGTTTTAAGTTTCATTACCTGGACTCCTTATGATTATCTTCGTGAATGTCCTTTATTGATTCGATGCTCTGTCCGATCAGACGTTCGGCATCGGCTTTAGCTTTGTGGTAGGCGGTCAACGACTCGATGTATCTGCCTTTCGTCTCGAACAGCGTCCGTTGTGCGTCGAGTACCTGCAGGTAGTCGAACTTGCCTTCGCGATACCCCTCGCTGACGGCGTCAAAACTGCTTTGCGCTCCGGGCAACACATCGCCCTTTAACGCGGTTGCTTCAGCATACGCGCCGGCGAGTCTCTGCGCCGCCTCTTCCAGCGCCGCAAGAATCTTTATCTCGGCTGACTCGTGACTTTCTTCGGCCTTTGCAAGCATGTACGTCGCCCTGCGAATGCCGCCCTGATTCCGGTTCGAGATCGGCAGCGGGATCGACAGGCCGAGGACTGCCGCTGACTCGTCCGTCTCGTTGAATCGCTGCCAGCCGCCGCTTATCGTGACATCCGAAACAGCTCTGGCCTTCTCCAACTCCAACGCGGCACGGCGAGCCTTTTTCTCCACGGTCCAGCGAGCTATGTCAGGGTTTTGCGAAACAAGGCGGCCCAGTGCGGCACTCGACGGAACCGGCACAATCTTATCAAACCGCCCTGCAACGGTATCGAAGCCGGCTGTCCTGCCGCCCCATGCGGCAGCCAGTCCTTTTCTCGCCGATTCCAGGACTCGTTCTGCTTTCTGCTGTTCTATTCGTATGGTTGACAAAGCAACAGCGGATTTGGTTTGCTCGATCGGCGAATCTCTACCCGCCTCAACCCGCTGCGTAACAGCGTTGTGGGCCTGCTCGGCGACGCCGACAAGCTCTTCGGTCAGAGCAAGACGCTCCTGCGAGGCCAGCACAGTCACGAAGGCCTCGGTTACCTCTTTGGTGACGTCGAGTCGTTTTGTTTTGAAGTCCCATTCGGCCAGCTCTCTTTCGAGAGAGGCCAATGTCGTTCGCCTGGCGCGCTTTTGTCCCAATTCGATTGGCTGGGAAAGCTTAATCGTGGCTTCAGCGCCATCGAAGCCGCTGCGCTCGCTTGTTCGACCAACCTCCTCGATCTGGACGCCAAGCTTTGGATTTGGCCTGAGGCTTGCCTGCAACCGGCCTGCTTCGGCGGCCAGAACATCCCACGATGAAGCCTTCAGTTCGGGATTGTGCTCCAATGCCAGAGCCAGTGCCTGGGACAAAGTTACAACACCAGTCGGATCGGCTATTTTGGAAACATCCGATCTCTGTGTCGGCCGAGCAACACCGTATTCTCGTCCAGACAGGACGGGCGCAACTTCATTGCTCTGCTCTACACAGCCTGATAAGACTAAAGCGAATAGCACCACCTGCGGCAACAATCTCAAGCGCATATCGACAATCCTGAAATACCTCCTGAATTCGGGTTTCTTCCGAACGAGCCGGATTTTGCGGGAATCAGGAATTGAGAATGAAGAAAAATAGAACTCTATATTCTACATTCTAAATTCTGAATCAGTCGGATTGAATCACGCCAATAGGATAATTGTGCGTAGAGGGGTAAAATAAGAAGTGTCGTCAAATGTATTCGAGAACAAATTATGCGCAAAAAAGTCGAACTCACCGGCAGCTACAACCACATCTGTAACTGAGATCGCGAACATTGGGTTCAACTGTTCGGTTGCTTGTGAAATCTTCGCCAGGCCGATGGAAATCGGGACATCGACACAAGGCCCGCAATGCTTACCTTCTTCACGCTCGACTTCGCACGAAAGGCGGCTTTGTTCCGAAGACTCGGAACCAGCGCAGCTACTACACTGCTTGTGAAAGGCGGACTCGAATTCTATGTGGCCGTCCGCACCGAAACACAGCACGGTCCCGTGCACCGAATTACCGAGAAGAAAAAGACAGACAAGCCCGGCAATATATTTTCTACATATATCTTTCCTGGCTAAATCCATGATCATCGTTCTATTATACCATTTCCGGACGCAAAATGCAAGTCTTGTGCCGTATTTGCACGAAAAAATACACGTTTACTCGCGCTTATTACGTTTCGCACCCACAAAGGTTCGTTTTATGCGTGTAATCCTGCTTTTTCTATTATCTGAAGATCCTGTGCGACCAGGCTGGTGCTTGTATTCTCCGAGCAGATTTGATATTCTGGTAAAGGTTCGAGGGCAAGCCGGTGTTGTTGCCCTAATCGCCTGAAAGGCCAGACATTCATGTTTGCCACTACATTAAAGGATCAGAAAGATGCCAAAAGGTCTAAACCGCCGCCAGTTCTTTGAGAAATCTCTTGTTAGCTCAGTGGCCGGTGCGCTAGCCTCGGCGAAGGTCTCGGCCGGCGCCGCTGTCGATTTTCCGACGGGCAAAATCGGCAATGTTAAGATCAGCAGATTGATCATCGGCGGAAACCAATTCAGCGGATGGGCGCACGGCAGAGATTTGCCTTATCTGCGAGGATTGTTCACGGCCTACTCCTCGGATGAGAAGATCATGGACACACTCGAGCTTTGCGAGGAAATGGGGATCAACACGATGTTATCCGGAGGGTCGCGGCACCTCAACAAGTTCTGGAAAGAAAGGGGCGGGCGCATCCAGTGGATCGCACAAGTCCACCCGAAAACGACCGACGTGACAACCAATATAAAGCAGGCAATCGACAACGGAGCAGCAGCAGCCTACGTCCAGGGCGGCGTTGGAGACAGCTTCGTCAAGGGCGGCCGAGTTGATCTGCTCGGCAAGGCTGTCGATTTCATCAGGCAAAACGGACTGATCGCCGGGGTCGGTGCCCATTCGATTGAGGTGCCTATCGCGGCCGAAAAAGCCGGAATAAATGCCGACTTCTACATGAAGACTCTCCATCACGGCAATTACTGGTCCGCCACCCCGAAAGAGGACCGGGTGGACTTCAATGTCGATAGCGGCAGCCTCCTTGACCACGACAATATCTGGTCCATCACACCTGAAAAAACAATCGAGTTCATGAAGAAGGTGAACAAACCCTGGATCGCCTTCAAAGTCCTGGCGGCCGGCGCCATTCATCCGCGAGAAGGTTTCAAGTACGCCTTTGAGAACGGGGCGGATTTCGTATGTGCGGGAATGTTCGATTTCCAGATCACCGAGAACGTGCTTATCGCCAAAGACATACTGTCGGCAACGACCGACAGGCAACGCCCCTGGAGAGCGTGATACAGGGATATCCGTTGGCGGCCGTATCACGAAGTCAGTATCGGCCGACAATTATTGTGCCGGGATTGGTGGTCCTGACCGTCATATCATAGCTCTTGACCATCAAATCCATCTTGATCTTCCGGTGGTCGGGATCGTCCCACAGATTGTCGAACTCGCCCGGATCTTTTTCCATGTCGAACAGCTCTCCTGTGCCGTGGCCGTGGTAGTTCACGAGCTTGTAACGCCTGGTACGGATCATTGTGCCGTAAGTCTTGGCGTCCTTTTCGGCATGAGCAAGGGCGTTGGTATAGGTCGAGTAAACGTAGTCTCGGAATTGCCGCGCATCCTCAGTCTGTGTCAACTGCCCGACGAGGGATTTGCCGTGCATTCCTTTGTCGGCAGGCAAACCGGCCAGTTCGAGCAGGGTCGGCGCTATATCTACAAGTCCCACCAAAGCATCGTTGCGGATATTCTGCTTCACCAGGCCCGGCATGGAAAAAATCAGCGGCACTCGCACCAGGCCCTCGTAAAACCGGCAGCCTTTGGCTAACAAACCGTGATGACCTACCATGTTGCCGTGATCGCTGGTGAGAATAATCAATGTGTTCTCCCGCTGGCCTGTCTGCTCAAGGGTCTCAATCAGCCGGCCGATGTTATCGTCGATCAGCTCTATCATTGCCCAGTACTTGGCGAGCAGCACTTTGCCTTCCCGGCCCTTGTAGTGTTTGAAACTCGATTGGAAAAAAACATCCTTTAGGCGCTTCTGCTGCTGGCGATCTGACGGTGCGCATGGTGGCTCAGGCAGTGAGTCAATGTCAAAGCGGTCCAGGTATTTCCTGGGCGGAACGAGCGGCGGATGGGGATCAAAACAGTTCAGGCTGAAAAGCCACGGCCCGCTGCGCTGCTCCCTGATAAAATCTATAGCACGATCCGTGCACCAGGTGGTCTGATGGTATTTGGCCGGGACGTATCCATACTTCTTTTTAAGCTCAGTGTGGCCCGTGCCCCTGGAGTTGAGCCAGTCTTCATAGGCGTGTCCCCTGGGCCAGCTATCGGATGGATGGTGCGACCAGTGGAAAACACGATATCCATCGTCGGGGCGTTTTTCAATCCGACCATACGCGGCCGACAGATGCAGCTTGCCGGCCAGTCCGCAATCATATCCAGCGTCTGCAAGTGTCTTTGTAATCAGCGGTGCTGCATTGTCCCAACTGTCGTTGCCGTTGCGGCAGCTCCGGATCGGGCGGGGATAACGGCCTGTCAGAAAGCTGCCCCGGCTTGGTGTGCAGATTGTGCTCTGGCAATGAGCGTGCGTGAAAGCCGTCCCTGTCTCAATGAGTTTGTCCATATTCGGCGTGCGTATGTAAGGATTACCCAAGGCGCTTATGGTGTCGTATCGCTGTTGATCGGTGCAAATCCACAGAATGTTGGGCATCTTTGCCTGCCTGGCTTTGGCCGGCTCCGGCTGCGCAAATTGCGCGATCACGACACCGGCTGAACCGGCCAACGTACCTTTTAGAAAATTTCTTCGTTTCATATTTGATGCCCTTCTATCCGCCTGGATGATGGGCGGCAAGTTTGTCACGGCTTGCTGAAGCTTCTCGTGGCGTATTTCAGCGGCTCGAACGACGGCAGTTCTTTTATGGCAACCGCTCCCCAGGTGGTATTTAGATGCCCCAACATTCGGGCGTTGTCATACCGTTTGGAATAGTCCACAAACGCCCTTGCGGCGTCAGGTTTTTTCCAACTGGCGGGCCAGACACGAAAGCCTTTCTCAAGGAACATCGGCACGGATTCATACGCATCCCTCAGCTCGTAATGCCAGTCGCAGATAACGATGTCCTTGCCGATCATATCGACTGCTTTAGCCGTGTCGTTGGCGCTGGCTTCCCATTTGCCGAAGCTGAATTTCGAAGCATCGATCAGCCGGTCGCCCCACATCAGCATTTCAATTTTGTGTTTGCCGACCAGGTGTTTGTGGTAGTCATTGACGGCTCCGGCAAAAAGCTCAGCCTTGCCCCGGCCCTTGCATCGCAGACAATCCTCGTCGCCGATGATAAATACCTCATCCAGACCCACGTGCAAAGCGTCCGCCTCGAACACCTCTATCAACTCGTCCATAAGTGCAAATATGACCTCGTTGACTTTAGGATGCCGCGGGCACCAGCTACGACAGTAGATGCCCTCATTGTTTGGATACTTGCCCGGCGTTTCATCGAATTGAGGATACTTTGTCAGCAGCGGAGCCGTTTTTGTTTTCCACGATTGATGCCCCAGGCATTGAAATTGTGGGATTAGCCGGACTTTGTGCTTGCGGCACTCGCCGAGTAATTTCTTTATCTGCGCCGAATTGCTGGCATTGTCTCTTCTAAGCTCCGGGTGCGACTCGTATCGATATCCGTAGTTGATCTCGCCTACTATTACATTTACACCGAGCCCGGCCAGCTCACCGACGATGCCGGTCAACTGCTCGACTGCTTTCTGATTGCCGATTCCGATGTGAACGCCGCGCCAGGATTCTTTGCTTTTTCCCGGTGAAAGGGCCTTGTTGACCTGTGTCCGGCCGGTCGCTGCCAAAAGGAAGACCGCCAACAATACGAATTTGATTCTCATAGTGCTTTGCCTCCTGCTCGAACAGAAATCACGTATCTGGCGGAGATTGGCCGCCGATGTACATCAATATAATAGCAATTTCCGCCATTGCAAGTAAGAAGAGCGGATAGCGGATAAGGGCCTATACGCTATACACTATACGCTATATAATATATGCAATACGAGATAGTCTCTGACGGTTTTGAAATTTACTGGTTATGGTTCGACAAGCTCACCATCCTGAGCCCAGTCGAAGGAATGCAATGATCTTTGGAAGCGAAGTTGAAGTTGTCAATCCCGATGCACGTCTATCGGGATGTGCCTTGGAAACGCTGATCTTGTCACTGTCATTGGCCTTGAGTTTGTCTGTTCCGACATGCCTTGGAGGTGGGGTAGCCGACACGCCGTTTGTCCAGGAATACCACGAGGCTTATACAATTGGCCAGGAGAGTGCAAGCAATGATGTGCGTGCGATTGCGGTGGATGGCGCCGGGGAAGTGTGGGTTGGCACCAAGACCGGTGTGTATCGGTTGGACACAGGCAAGAAACAGTGGGTGGAACTTATGGGAAAGGCCCATGCCGGCCCGGTGTACGATATTGTCGTCGATCATGCCGGGACAGTTTGGGTAGGCGCATGGAATGGAATGTACCGCTCAGCTCCGGACGGATTGAAAAAACTTGAACAGATCGACCATCCGATTACGGCGTTATGTGCCATTGAAGATCAGGTTATTGGGTTGGGCGCCGGCGGCATCTGGCGTATTGCGGATGACGCCTGCACTTATGAAGAGATTCCCTACTCAAAACACTTCCGCGCTGTGCTGCCGGACGGACATAGCGGCTTTTGGATTGCGACGGGATTGGGTTTGTACCACCACACAGACGCCGGTCATAAATTTTACCAGGCGGAATCGGAACTGCTCGGCCCGGACGTCCAAGACATCGCATACGCGCCGGACGGCAGCCTCTGGATCGGCGGACTCGGCGGAATCACCGTTTACAAGGGTGCGAATCGGGTTCACAACTTCACCCCCAACGAAGGACTGCCGAGCGTGTCCATACGATGCGTAGGACAGGGTTCTGATGGTCTTATGTGGGTTGGAACGGATCGTGGAGTGGCAAGGTACGATGGGCGGAACTGGTCGCTTCGTCACAGCAAACGCTGGCTGTTAAGTGACGACGTACGTGATATTGCGTTTGACCCGGAGGGGAATGCCTGGATTGCGACCGGCAATGGCGTAAGTGCAATTAAGCGTAGATCGATGACCCTTGCCGAAAAGGGTGATTACTTTCTCGATGTGTGCCTGGCCCGGCATGTGCGCGAGCCAGGGCTCGTGGAAAAATGTTTGCTCGGCGCACCCGGCGATACGAGCACCTGGAAACCGCGAGACGACGACAATGACGGACAATACACGGCCATGTATCTTGCGATGGAGTCCTTCCGTTACGCCGCAACAAAAGATCCCCAGGCAAAGGCGAACGCAAAGAAGGCATTTGAAGCCCTGCGATTTCTACAGACGGTCACAGGAACACCCGGTTTTGTGGCGCGTACTGTTGTTCCGAGCAACTGGACGAGAATGGCCGATCCAAACCGAAAAATATCCGACCGGCAGTGGGCGGAAATGTACGTTCAGAATCCACGCGAAAAAAGAGTTGAAACACGCTGGCATCCTTCCGCTGACGGCAAATGGCTGTGGAAAGGCGATACGAGCAGCGATGAGATTACCGGGCACATGTTCGGCTACTTATTCTACTACGATCTGGTCGCGGACGACACGGAACGACAGCACGCGGGCAAACATGTACTCAAGATAATTGACTATATTATCGAGAACGGCTACGTACTCAAGGACCTCGATGGGACTCACACGAAATGGGGCGTTTGGGCCCCGGAAAGGCTCAATGACGACCCCGACTGGACTCCGGAACGCGGCGTAAACTCCGTGGAGATTCTCTCGTTCCTGAAGCTTGCCTATCATGTTTCCGGCGACCTGCGTTATCAGAATGAGTATTCGAACTTGCTATACAAGCATGATTATGCCGCCAACGTCAGGCGTGCGAAGACATACAATCCCACGTGGCGTACTCACATCGACGATGAGCTACTCGCCCTTGCTTACCCAAGTCTTCTGTTGCACGAAAAGGATCCCAAGCTGCGCCGCCTGTACCGTGAAAGCATCGACCATTGGTACGCTGCCGTGAAAGCCGATTGCAGCCCCTTTTTTGATTTCATCTATGGCGCTTGCGCTGACAAGGCCCCACAACTTGAAATGTCCGCCGCATCTTTACGTGATGCGTCCCTCGATCTTGTACGCTGGACAGTCGACAACTCTCGCCGCGAGGACATCAGCCTCGTGCGAATACCCGAACGGGAGCACCTTCAGACGAATCGTTTATTGCCGCCAAGCGAACGCGGGGTCATCCGGTGGGACGAGAATCCGTGGAAAGCCGTTCAGGGTGACGGCGGACGTACTGAAAGCGACGGGGTGTGGTGGTTGCTGCCCTACTGGATGGGACGTCATTACAGCTACATTCAACCGCCGGGCGGCAGCCACAAGTCCAACCCGTAACTGCCGTACAAGAAGCATTCTGCCAATCCATAATCCGGAGATTTCCCTTGACGGGAGGGTGGCTGGTTTGGTATATAAGAAGTTGGAATGTCGATTGATTCCCGGCTTTCCAAGAGGAGAGACTTCTGTTGTTCTTTCGGAATTCTAAGGAGGACTATTATGTGTAGAAAATTGATGTTTTTGGCGCCTTTTGTTTTTGCACTTAGTCTGGCTCTAACGAACACAACTGATGCAGACCTTGTCGGTCGGTGGAGGTTTGATGAGGGATCCGGCACTATCGCCTACGATTCGAGTGGTAACGGCAACGACGGTACTCTGGTTGGAGGCGCTACGTGGGCAACCGGTCGTTTCGGCGGCGGTATTGAACTCGACGGGACCAGTGGCTATATCTCAGTTCCCGATTTTGAGCTAACGACCGGTTCCATCACTTTTGCTATATGGCTCAACGGTTGGAAAGGAGGAGACTGGGCGCCGCTCATATCTTCCCGTGTTGTGGGTCAGTGTGAAATGATCTTTGGTGACGATGATACCTTACGCTACGTCTGGAACAACGATTCATCCGATACGTGGGGCTGGACGGGCGGTCCTGTCATTCCCGAGGACACGTGGACCATGCTGGCGGTGACAATTGATCCTGATCGTGCCGTTGCGTATGTGTACACAGATGCCGGAGGGCTTACTCAGACCACCAATGCGATTGCCCACATCGAAGAGACTGTCGGCGCCCTGCAGATTGGCTATTCTTACGATCCCAGGTACATCCGCGGGATTATTGACGAAGCGGCAGTCTATGACCACGCATTGACCGAGGACGAGATTATGGCTGTCGTGAAAGGGGAAGGACTCCCTCATGCACTTGGCCCGAGCCCGGCTGACGGATCGGTCATTATGGATACATGGGTAACTCTTAGCTGGCGGCCCGGAGATTATGCCGTCTCGCACGATGTGTATCTAAGCGATAATTTGGACGACGTGAGTAACGGCACTGGCGATACTTTCCGGGGCAACCAAGACTCCACAATGTTTATTTGCGGCTTCCCCGGGTTCGCCTATCCGGACGGCCTTGTCCCGGGCACGACCTACTATTGGCGAATCGACGAGGTCAACAACACCGAGCCGAACAGTCCGTGGAGAGGCGATGTCTGGAGCTTCTCGATTCCGCCCAAAACGGCTTACAATCCCGATCCGGCTGACGGCGCTGAGTTTGTAGATCCGAACGCGGTCTTTACCTGGACGGGAGGGTTCGGCGCTAAATTACACACCGTTTATATGGGCACTAATTTCGACGATGTAAACAATGCCGAAAGCGGCATGCCTTTGGGAAGCGCCAGCTACATTCCGGCTGCGCTGGAACGAGAGAAGGTCTATTACTGGCGTGTCGATGAGTTCGATGCCTTCGAGACGCACAAAGGCGATGTTTGGAGCTTTACGACTCCCGGCGCCGTGGGCAATCCACAGCCAGCTAATGGCGCTACGGATGTGCAGATGATCGCAACGCTGAGCTGGACACCGGCGGACAACGCCGCCTCGCATGAACTGTACTTCGGCACCGATGCGGATGCCGTTAAGAACGCCACCACAGCTTCGCCCGAGTACATAGGCCCCAAGGCGCTTGACGCCGAGAGCTACGATCCCGGCGGACTTGCCTGGGACAGCAGTTATGCCTGGCGCGTGGATGAAGTCTATCCGACTGAAACGGTCAAGGGTCTCGTCTGGAGCTTTTCGACGGCCGACTTTATTCTCGTGGATGATTTCGAGTCCTACAATGACATCGACCCCCCTGATCCCAATAGCAATAGAATATTCGACAAGTGGATTGACGGTTTCGGAACCACTGACAACGGAGCACTGATCGGCAATGATCTGCCGCCTTATGCCGAGCAGACTATCGTTCACGGCGGCTCTCAGGCGATGATATATCGCTACGACAACGCCAACAAGACTTCCGAGGCGACTTTGACGCTGGTATATCCGCGTGATTGGACAGAGAAAGGCGTTACGAAGCTGTCGTTGTGGTTCCGCGGCGCATCGGGCAACTCAGTAGATCAGATGTTTGTCATCCTTGGCAATGCGGTAGTCTATCATGATGATGCCACCGTAACGCAGACATCCGGCTGGACCGAGTGGGTGATCGACCTGGCAGCGTTCGCAGGCGTGGACCTTACCAACGTCAATTCGATTACGATTGGTTTCGGCACGAAGGACAGCCCGGCCGCCGATGGTGGCACAGGGACGATGTACTTCGACGATATTCGCCTGTACAGATAAGCTCAGCCGGGCAGTTGAGCAAATGCACCGTGGAGACGCAGCATATTTTCTTTCGGGAGGCGGCAGAATGAAAAAGGGGAAAGCCTTCACCCTAATCGAATTGCTGGTAGTGATTGCGATGATAGCCCTGCTGCTGGCGATTCTGATGCCTGCTCTAAGGGCTGCAAAGGATCAGGCAAAGAAAACTGTTTGCACCGGACACGTCCAGGGACTCGTACTTGCCGTGAGAATGTACGTAGATGACTATGACGGCAAGACACACGACTCGCCTAACAACGGTCTTTGGGATAATGCGCACGAAAATCCGCTGGTGCCCAAGGACTACGGTCCAAACGACTCTATGGCCTACTGGGGGATCGCATACTTTCCTTACGCCAAGAACAAGAAGATATTTCACTGCCCCGGCATGAAGCGTGTGGATGATTGGCCGGAATGGGGATCGCCCTGGGGACGGCCGTCGCAACAATACTTCAAACATTGCTCTTACGGCCTCAACAACTATATCACGAACAAGAAGATTGATCTTGAATTCAAGCGTCATAGCGAGGTAATTGCTTTTCAGGACCACATCGAGCAGAGGCTGGACAGCATTAATTCTGACATGTTCTGCATCGGTCCGAGTGTCAACATCAATCTGACACAGTGGCGCAACGGCGGAACATTAGGTGACTTTCCGGAGGCGGTGCAGGAGTGTTTTCGCCACCGCGGCGCATCTATTACCGTCTGGCTTGACGGCCACGTGACGGAGATAGAGGAGACCACCGGCGAAGACGTCCCCACGAGATGGTACACGGGCGAGTGAAAGGTAGAATCCCTCACATAAGCATGTGCAGTTGCGGGATTTTCCTTGACCGTAAGGCGATGGTTTGATATATATAATGTTAGTGAAGACTCTGCTCATATTGGCAGTATTTGAGGAGTTGTGGCTTTTCATTTTTGGAAGGAGGACTATCATGTCTAGAAAATTGTCTTTTTTAGCAATGAACCACGTAGGGTTCACAGCCATAAACCCAACGTGGTTTGTGGCTTCTTTTGTTGTGGTGCTGGGTCTGGCTCTGACAAGCGCGGCGAATGCCGCCGATCTTGTGGGCTGGTGGAAGTTTGACGGCGACGCTCTTGACTCGTCGGGGCTCGGCAACGACGGAACTCTGGCCGGCGATCCGGGATTCGTTGACGGGTGGATCGGCCAGGGCGTGTTTCTTGACGGCGACGACTTCGTAAGGATGGACGGCGTTGCGGACGATGTTACCAGCAACGACGTTACCATGAGCGCGTGGGTCAAGACAACAGACCACGGCGACTGGTTTTCGATCAACGATGCCGGCGGAGGCAACGTTGCTCTCTTTGCCACGGACAACCAGAGATCGGCAATGTATGACGGCGGCTACGAAGGCCACTCGACCACGATTGTCACCGACGGGCAGTGGCACATGCTCACGTACGTCCGCCGGGGCAACACCGGTTACATCTACGTTGACGGTGTGTTGGAAAACAGTCACGCTCCAGGTTTCAGCCTCAGTCCCGACAACCGCTGGTCGTTGGGGCAGGAATGGGACGGTGAGAACCCGAGCGACTTTCTGGTAGGTGCTGTTGACGAAGCACGCGTTTATAACGGCGGTCTGACTGATGGGGAGGTGGCGCAACTGTTCAACGCATCGACCTCCTCGGCGGCGGCATGGAGACCGCAACCTGTCAACGGTCAGACGGACGTCATGACAGACGAGCAGTTGGGCTGGGCCCCCGGTCTCGATGCAGTCTCTCACGATGTTTACCTTGGCGCCAACAAGGCAGATGTGACAGCCGGCGCCGGAGGCACTTCACAAGGAAACCAGGTGGAACTCAGTTTCGACCCGGGTCCGCTTTTGCCCGCGATGACTTATCACTGGCGCATTGACGAGAAAGCAGCCGACGGGACAATCACGCCCGGCGAGGTCTGGAGCTTCACAACGGCAGAGTTTGCCGTGGTCGATAATTTCGAGGACTACAACGATTTTACGCCCGACGAGATATGGAACACGTGGATAGACGGATTCGGGGTTGATGAGAACGGCTCGACGGCAGGTTATCCGAATCCGGATTTTGCCGCCGGAGAGCATTACGTTGAGACTACGATCGTTTACGAAGGCACCCAGGCGATGCCGTTCTTCTACGATAATACCACGACATCCTATTCCGAAGTGGTGCTCACGTTTGCCGATCCGAGGGACTTCGTCCTCAACGGACTGACGGGACTAACGCTTTGGCTCCAGGGTCAGCCCGCAGCAGTCGGCAGCGTCAGCTTTGACGAGGCAAGCCAGACTTATACTCTGACAGGTTCAGGGTCGGACATCGGCGGTGTTTCTGATGAATTCCATTATGCGTTTAAGCAGCTTACCGGCGGCGGATCGATTACAGTCAAGGTCGAGAGCCTGACCGATACTCACTCTTGGACCAGGGCAGGTGTAATGATTCGCGAAACTCTGGATCCGGGCTCGCCCAACGCGATGGTAGTGGTAACACCGGCCGGCAGAGTAGCTTTCGGATTCAGAGCCACGGCCCAACAGGACAGCCACAGTACACACACCGCCACCGGCACAATAACAGGTCCGCACTGGATCAGGCTGAACCGCTCGGACAACAACGTCTTTACCGGCGAGCACTCGTTCGACGGTGTCAACTGGACGCCTGTTCAAGGCGCCGATCCGGCGGATCCGTCAGGCTGGACCGTCATAATGCCGCAGAGCGCTTATGTCGGACTCGTTGTCAGTTCTCACAACGCAAGCGCCACAGCCGAGGCTACGTTCTCTAATGTTGCGGTCCTCGCCAATACCTCGGCCGGGGCATTTACCGAGTCGCGCGACGTCGGAATTGGCAGCAATTCCCGCGAGCCGCTATATTTAAGGCTTGAAGATGACGCCGGCAATCCCGGGATAGTGCAACACCAGGACGGGCCGGACGCGGTCCTCGCCGATGACTGGGATTTGTGGGCGATCCCGCTGGAAGATTTCCAGTCTCAGGGCGTGGACATCACAGCGGTCAAGAAGATTGCCATCGGCGTCGGCGACAAGGACAATCCACAACCCGGAGGTCCCGGCAGACTGTTCGTTGACGATATTCAACTGGTTCGCCGCCTGCCGGCCACGGGGAAAGCCCTGTTGTTCGAAGAGAACTTCGAGAGTCTGGTTCTGGGTCCGAACGTGGACGAGGGAGTTGCCGGTGACGAAGTCTGGACGAAGACGCCTCCGGCGGGCTGGACAATAGATGACAGCGGCGTTCCCGGGGTCGGCGATCCGGCCAACGACGGCGTTACCGAGTGGGCCGGATGGAGCTTTGCGAACAAGGCATGGTGGGTGGAAACCGCCGAGGACCAGGAGCGTTCCCAGTTCGTCCTGGCGAATGGCACCGTTGCGATAATCGACCCGGACGAGTGGGACGACCAGAACCGTGCACCGGGCCTGCTTAACAGTTTCCTCAGCACGCCTGAGATCGACGTCTCGTCCACGGAGGCCGGGATCAGCACGTTACAGCTTAAGTTCGATTCGAGCTGGCGCCGCGAAGACACCCAGACTGCCAATATCACCGTGCAGTTCGACGCCGACGATCCTATAGAGGTCCTGCGCTGGGAATCCGAGGGTGGAGACCCAAGCTTTGCCAAAGACGATGCAGTCAGCGAGATCGTGACCGTTGACATCAACAGACCGGCAGCGGCTAAGAAGATGATCGTCACGTTCGGCATGACCGACGCCGGCAACGACTGGTGGTGGGCGATTGACAACGTGCAGATCAGCGGCATTCCGAGAGAGAGAGTCATTGCACTTTACGAGGATTTTGAGGGACTGGAGCTGGGCACAAGCCTGGAGGAAGACGCCGGCACCGAAGAAGTCTGGACCGATACGCCGCCGGCCGGCTGGACTGTTGACGAGAGCGGTGTTCCCGGCATCGGCAATCTGGCGACCGACGGCATGACCGAGTGGGCCGGCTGGGCCTTCACTAACAAGGAATGGTGGATCACCGTGGCCGGCAACCAACGACGCGTGGAATTCGAGTTAGGACAGGGCACCGTTGCAGTGGCCGATCCGGACGAGTGGGACGACTCCGAACACCCAGGTCCAATTGCAGACAATCCCTATGACACCTGGCTCACTACACCTGAGATCGACGTCTCCGGTTTTGAGGCGGGTACGGTGCGGCTCAAGTTCGATTCGAGCTGGCGCCCGGAGTTCGACGGCAACTATCACCAAATGGCGAACATAACCGTCGCCCTCGACGGTGGTGAGCCTGTTGAGATCATGCTCTGGGAATCCGATCCAGCAAGTCCGAACTTCAAGCCCGATACATCCACCAACGAGACAATCGTCATCGACCTGGACACGTCGGGGGCCGGCAGTATGGCCTTGACGTTCGGTTTGTTCGAAGCCGGCAATGACTGGTGGTGGGCGATTGACAACTTGGAAGTCACCGGCCTTCCCAGAGAAAGAGCCATCGTACTTTCCGAGGACTTCGAAGGCCTGGAGCTGGGTCCGAATGTAGATGAAGAAGTCCCCGGCAACGAAGTATGGACAAAGTTGGCTCCGGCCAACTGGATCATTGACGATACGGGTGTTCCCGGGGCGGGCGATCCGGCCAACGACGGTGTGACCGAATGGGCCGGCTGGAGTTTCGCCGACAAGGCATGGTGGGTGGAAACCGCCGGCGATCAGCAGCGTTCCCAGTTTGACCTGGGAGTCGGCACAGTGGCTGTGATCGACCCGGACGAATGGGACGATCAGAACCGCGCGCCCGGTCTGCTCAACAGTTTCCTCAGCACGCCGGTGCTCGATATCTCAGGAATTGAAGCCGGGTCGCTTGAATTGACGTTCGATTCGAGCTGGCGTCCGGAAGATTCACAAACGGCCAATATCACAGTCCGGTTTGACGGTGGAGAGCCTACCCAAATCATGCTGTGGCAGTCTCAAGCTGGAGTGTTCTTTAAGCCTGATGCAACCAGTGAGACGGTGACTTTGCCGCTCGACAATCCCGAAGGGGCTTCGACGGCAGTTGTTACGTTCGGTATGCTTGATGCCGGCAATGACTGGTGGTGGGCCATTGACAATGTGGTCGCCAGCGGTTATCCGAAAGTCGAAGCCGCTCCGGTCCGGATATTCTCGGAGAAGTTCGATGGAGTGACTTTGATCCCGAGCGTGGACGAAGCGCCTCCGGGCAGCTTCTGGACCAAGACACCTCCGGCCGGCTGGAGTATCGACGACAGTCGTATGCCCGGGGTCGGAGACCCGTCCAGTGACGGCGTCACCGATTGGGCCGGCTGGAGTTTTGCCGACAAAGACTGGTGGGTTCAGGTGGCCGGTGACCAGCAGCGTTCCACGTTCGATCTGGGAACCGGAACCGTGGCCATTGCCGACCCGGATGAGTGGGACGACGCGTCCCATGCCGACGGCACGTTCAACAGCTTCCTCGACACGCCATCGATCGACATATCGGGTGTGGAAGCAGGGACGATCCAGGTTCAGTTCGATTCAAGCTGGCGCCCGGAGTTTGATGACTATTACCACCAGACCGCCAGTGTGAGTGTCTCCTTCGATGGAGGCGACTGGGTCGATGCGATGCTGTGGGAGTCGGATTCAGGCAGTCCTAACTTCAAGGCGGACGCCACCAGTGAGACAGTGACCCTCAACATCGACAATCCTGCCGGAGCCGGCAGCATGAAGGTCAGTTTCGGATTGTTCGACGCCGGAAACGACTGGTGGTGGGCGATCGACAATCTGGAAGTCACCGGTTTCTCCGGAGGCAGCGCCGTAGCTTTGTTAGTTGAAGACTTCGAATCGTTGCCGCTGGGTCCGAGTCCCGAAGAAGCGCCTCCCGGCAGCTTCTGGACCGACGTGCCGCCCGAAGGGTGGATCGTTGACGACAGCGGTGTCCCCGGCGCCGGTGATCCGGCTAATGACGGCGTGACCGAGTGGGCCGGATGGAGTTTCGCCAGCAAGAGCTGGTGGGCGCAGGTCGCCGGCGATCAGGAGCGTTCGCAATTTGAGGCAGGCAGCGCCGTAGTTGCCGTAATCGATCCGGATGAGTGGGATGACCTGCCTCATGCAGAAGGTTTGCTCAACGCCTTTCTCGGCACACCCGTGATCGACGTTTCCGGCATGATGGCTGGCACGCTTCGGCTCAGTTTCGATTCGAGCTGGCGCCGCGAGGACACGCAGACGGCCAATATCACCGTCAGTTTTGACGGCGGGGCTGCTTTTGAGGTCCTGCGCTGGGAATCTGAGGGCGGCGATCCGGCATTCCTCAAAGATGACGCCACCAACGAGGCGGTAACCGTGGATCTGAACAATCCCGCCGGGGCCGCAGAAATGGTCATTACCTTCGGCATGATTGATGCCGGCAACGACTGGTGGTGGGCGATTGACAACGTGGAGGTCACTGGTTTTGTTGGGCAGTAGCACCCGTGCTCAACAACTAAATAACAAAATTGTATCGCTTCGGGGCCTATATCGGTTGGCACGGTATGGTCCCCGCTTTCTGCGCAGGAATATCTAAGCTGACAAAATCACTTTCAGGCGCGGCGAACAATTTCAGTAGTACTGCATCGATATTACTATAGAAGCTTCTCTTCGAACTTATTATCTGTTTTCTACATCGCTGATATTTCCGAGTCATTACTAAAACCGCCACTGTGTTCAAGCACTTTAACCTCTTTCTTGTACCACCTGACAACAATGAACCCCCCTATAACAGCCGACAGACAACAGATTCCCGCCTTGTCAAATCTCAACAGTATTGAATAGCCGATAGCGAGGGAGATACCGTAGCAGAGCATGATTCCGCCGATGACATCGATTATTGTAGATAGAGACAATGCCTTGCCGGGCAGTTCTCGGATGTCGCTACTAAGAACGCCCCAGAAGCCGCCCGGCCGGACCTTGCGATAGAACTCTTCGAGTTTTTCTTTTGACACGGCAGGCGTGAGGAACGTTACGATTATGCTGATAGGCACAACGATACCTGTCAAGAAGGCTATCTTGATTTCAAAGGGCATCTCAGGCCAGGGGTATCCAAATACTACAACGCTTTCGGGAATGAACGGGTTCGTGAGCCCAAGCACCAAGCCGAGAGAAAGTGCTGTGATCTCCGTATAAGCGTTTATCCGCCACCAGAACCAACGGGCAACACTGATCATGCCGCCGCCAACCATAATGAAAGCAAAAAATTCCCACACAGCTGAAATCGTAAGCTTTCGCCAGGCAATATACAAAGCAAGACCAAATCCTGCGGCCATCATAAGGACAACGACGATTTTGGTCACAATCATATAATGTCGCTGCGTCGCATCTTTCTTTATAAACCGCTGGTACACATCCGTAATCATATAAGATGCTCCCCAGTTAAGATGCGTATCGATCGTCGACATGAAGGCAGCGAGAAAGGCTGTAATCAGCAGGCCTTTAAGGCCATATCCCAGGTATTCATTCATTACCAGAGGGTATGCGTGTGTGTCATTATAAGGTTCAGTCAGTATCGGGAAAAGCACGATAGATACAAGTGCTACAAGTACCCATATCCATGGTCGGCAGCATTGAAAGATCGCGTAGAATATCGTTGCCCGAACCGCATCACGTTCATCCTTGCAGGCACTCATACGCTGCATATTATAGCCGCTGGCATCGATCCACCAAAGTATGAAGAAGTATATCAGCAATTTAACCAGGTCGAGATCGAAGCTTTTGAAATCGGGAAAAATGGAAAGCGTTCTCGGACCATAACCTTCGGTGGCGGCGATCGTATCTAATACATGGCCAAGTCCTCCGACCTTCACCACTGCGATCACAGCAAGAGCTATCATGCTGAAAGTTGCGATAAAGAACTGAACAAAGTCGGTTACAACGACTCCATAGAAACCAGAGAATGTCGCATAGACCAGCGCTACAAGCGAGCAGATCCCGATAGCCCACCACTTGGGAATATCCGTCACGGTCGTAATAATGCTGCTCATGGCGAATATGACTCCACTGATAACGAGCAGGTTCTGTATGATGCCGGCGAAAAACGCTCTGAATCCGCGCAGAAATGCGGCAGACTTGCCCTCATAGCGTAACTCGTAGAATTGGGCGTCAGTGATAATAGCCGCACGCCGCCAGAGCCGTGAAAAAAGGAATATCCCTACAATAAGCGCCAGCACGGCAACAAACACCCACCAGATTCGTTGAAGTCCGTCCGTGCGTGTTATCTCTGTCACTACGAGCGGTGTATCCGATGCGAAACTTGTAGCGACCATTGAGACGGCAATCATCCACCACGGAAAAGACCTGCCGCCGAGGAAATAATTCTCAGAACTTTGCGAGGCCCTTTTGGAAAAGAAAATCCCCGTGCCAACTGCAAAAAGCATGTAGGCGGCAATGATCACATAGTCAAGAAATCCTAAACGTCCCATCGTCGAGTAGGTATGTGCAACTAACACATTCAGCATCACTTACAACAAACTCCCCGAGTATCCCGACGTACGCCGAGAGAACCTACAACCTAGCGGTTAACAGAAAGCCTTTGGGGGACTGTCGAAAAGCCCAAAAGTCTTTTGTTTTCAGTATCTTAGCAAGTTTTTGGATTTTCGCAAGAGTTCTCATTCTTTCGCGTTTCTTCGCATTCTATCGCGGTATTTCCACAGAAAAACGGTATAAAACGGTAGGAAGATATTTGGAGTGATTATATCGTAATACATAAGTCATTTTAATGAAATGACTGAAAAATTACCGAGCCGGACTATTGTTCCAATGCTTTTCCAGTGAGCATCTGAGCATCTGTTTCAGCGTGGCCTTTCCTTTTGTTGTTTTGAAATATTTCTCCCTTCTGTCCGCATCGGCTTTAGATAAGTGAGATTCGTAGTAAATCAGCTTTAACGGCAGCCTTGATTTCGTGCTGATATTCTTTCCAGAATTGTGCTCTTTAAGCCTTCTTTTCAAGTCATTTGTAAAACCAATGTAAAATTTCCTGTCTTTCAGGCTTATCAAGATGTAGACATAGAACATTAGTTTAATGAAAATTTGCAAAGACTATAATAGCTTTGTGAAATCCACCATAAACCACGTTGGGTTTATGGCTGCGAACCCTACGTGGTTCACAGCTCCCCGAGTAGGACTCGAACCTACAACCTAGCGGTTAACAGCCGCTCGCTCTACCAATTGAGCTATCGGGGAATAGCAAACTAACAAGTCAATTAGTCAACTCAAAGATCTGATTCTCATGTAAAAGACGGTACGATACTGGAATTGAACAGCTTTGTCAAACGCGATTTTCCATAAATTCGTGCCGCCGGGGCGAAAACCAGATTCTTGCAAAATACAGCGCCACGGCGTATAAATTAGCCTGTCATGGCGAAAAAAAAAGACATCGAAAAACAAATAGACCGGCTGCGGGACGAGATTCGGCAGCACGATTATCTGTACTATGTGCTCAATCAATCGGAAATCAACGACCGGCAATACGATAAGCTCTTTGCCGAGCTTAAGGAGTTGGAAGAGGCAAATCCACAACTGGTCACACTCGATTCGCCCACTCAGCGAGTTTCCGACCAGCCCCTTGAGGGCTTCGACAACGTCAGACACACCGTACCCATGCTGAGCATGGATAACACTTACAATGCCGATGAGCTAAGGGCTTTTGACGAGAGAGTGGCAAAACAGCTTGACACCAGGAATTACGATTATGTCGTCGAACTTAAAATCGACGGGCTCGCGATAAGTCTCCGCTACGAAGAAGGCATTCTGGTAACCGCAGCCACCCGCGGCAACGGCGAAGTTGGCGACGACGTTACCTCAAACGTACGCACAATCAAAGCTGTTCCGCTTGCATTATTAGGCGGCAGCAAGATTCCTGCCGTACTTGAAGTTCGTGGTGAGGTTTACATGCCGACAAGCTCTTTCGTCGAGTTGAACAGGCTTCGCGCCGAGGCCGGCGAGCCAGCCTTTGCTAACCCGCGAAACGCCGCAGCCGGATCCCTTAAACTGCTGGATGCAAGAGTCACCGCCGCGAGGAACCTGTCCTTTTTTGCCTACGCCACAGGCAAATTTTCCGAACCTCTCGCTCTAGACCACTACCGGAGCCTGCAGAGGTTCAAAGAATTCTCCCTCCCCGTAAATCCCTACATCGTACAAGCCAGGAATATAGACAAAGCCGTCGATATTTGTGATAGCTGGAACGAGAAGCGGACATCACTGGATTACCAGATCGACGGAATGGTGATAAAGGTCAACCGTTTCAACCAGCGCGATATGCTCGGCGCCACAGGCAGGGCGCCTCGATGGTGCATTTCCTACAAATTCGCCGCCGAGCAGGCCGAAACTACAGTCGAATCAATCGATGTTCAGGTCGGCAAGAGCGGTATTCTCACCCCGGTGGCAAATCTGACCCCGGTGCCGTTGGCCGGGACGACTGTTAAGCGGGCGAGCCTGCATAACTTCGACGAATTGAAGCGGCTGGGAGTTGGTGTCGGCGATACGGTAGTGATCGAAAAGGCCGGCGAGATAATACCACAAGTGGTCGAAGTAAAGGCCAAAGCCGCCATAAGCGTCCCTGAATTTCAAGTGCCCAAGATATGCCCGGTCTGCAGTTCGGCAGCCGCTAAAGACGAAGACGGCGTCTATATCCGATGCCTCAATCCGAACTGTTCGGGGCAATTGAAAGAACGCTTGAAATACTTCGCCGGACGAGGGCAGATGGACATTGAGAATCTCGGGACCGCCCTGATAGAGCAATTAGTTGAAGTCGGTCTGGTAGAGAATTTCGCAGACCTTTATAAATTGCAGAAATCGGAGCTGATCGGCCTGGAGAGAATGGCGGAAAAGAGTGCCGACAACGTTATAGAAGCAATAGAAAAGAGCAAGACCCAGCCATTGTGGCGTTTCATCGCCGCATTGGGCATCCGCCATATTGGGGGCCAGTCGGCGCAAATACTGGCCGAGCACTTCGGCTCCCTCGAAGCCCTCATGTCGGCCGAGCAGGAGGAGCTTGCAGCCATCGACCAGATCGGACCGATTATGGCAAAAAGCATTCATGAATACTTCAAGGACGAAAAGAATCTTGAAGTTATCACGCAGATGCTGACTGCCGGAGTAAGCCCCCAGCAGCCTCAGGCGCAGCGCCTTGGTAAACTGGCGGGAAAGACATTCGTTGTTACGGGTACTCTGGAGAACTTTAGCCGGCAACAGGCTCAACAGGCAATCAGACGGGCGGGGGCAAAGTCATCCGGCAGCGTCAGCAAAAAAACCGATTTTGTATTAGCCGGCAAGAATCCGGGCAGCAAGCTGGACAAGGCGAGGAAACTCGGCGTCGAGGTTATAAACGAAGAGCAGTTCGTGAAGATGATCGAAGATTAGCTCCGGGGACGACTAAGGAGATTTACTTTGTTGACAATCGCTACAATTTCTGCTTGAATCAGGGGAAATTGACTTGGCAGAAGGTAGATTACTCACGCTCGGAAGGATGCAACGTGGTGAGTGTCCAGGATGAGAAATACATGCAGATGGCGCTGAGGCTGGCCCGGCGAGGTATCGGCTCGGTGGAGCCGAATCCCGCGGTCGGGGCCATCATCATAAAGGCCAACCAGATCATCGGCAAAGGCTGGCACAGGAAGTTCGGCGGCCCCCATGCGGAAATAAACGCCCTGGAAAACTGCCAGACTTTGGGCGTCAAACCCGGCGGCGCTACGATGTATGTTACGCTCGAGCCATGCTCTCATCACGGCAAAACCGGCCCGTGCACAGAAGCAATAATATCCGCCGGGCTGGCAAAAGTTTTTGTCGCGACGACTGATCCGTCGGAGCACGCCACCGGCAAAGGTATCGAACAGTTGCGCCAGGCCGGCATCGAAGTACAGATCGGTATTTGCGAACCTCAGGCGAAATTGCTCAATGCTCCCTTTTTTAAATTTGTCTTCACTGGCAAGTGCTGGGTAACGCTGAAGTGGGCGCAAACCATCGACGGGAAGGTTGCCTGGGCCGACACGGACGGCGAGCGAAGGTGGATTTCCAATGAAATGAGCAGGAGGGATGTGCACAAATTGCGCCGGCGCGCCCAGGCAATATTGGTCGGTATCAACACGGTAATCGCCGACGACCCGCTGTTGACGGCCCGTCCGAGCAGAGGCAAGAAAGCGACCAGGATCGTGCTGGATAGCTTTCTCAGGATCCCATTGGATTGTCAACTGCTGGCGACGGTTGACCAGAGCACCGTGATGATCTTCACAAGCCAAAACGCCGCACAGGCAAATCCTCATGTGGTCGAGGAGCTGGGCGCCAGAGGCGCCGAAGTCTTTGCCTACCCTGATACGCGCGGCCGCTCCAATCTGCACTGCCTGCTCGACGAACTAAGCAGTCGGGGCATAACTCAATTACTCGTCGAAGGCGGCCCCACCGTTCTAAGCTCGTTCCTGAAGGAAAATCTCGCCGACGAAATTATTGTTTACATCGCGCCGAAAATATTCGGGATGCAGGGCAATGTCGAGATAACCAGGCCGATGGCCGGACTGTGGGAATCTGTAGGTCTCAATAGCGTTGATATCAAACGTCTCGGCGATGATGTTTGTCTTAGCGGCCTGACGCAAAAAGCGATTGACGAGATATCAACCTCTCCGGAGGACAGCTTCGAGGTTTACACCATCTCGGAACCGGTCAATGAATAAGAGGCAAGCAGTCAGGCTGGCGATTGAGGGAAACAAGGTCCCGTATGTTCCGTGGCATTGTGGATTCACCCTTGAGGCCGGCGACAAATTGCGAAGGCATTTCGGCCGGGACGATTTAGAGCGAGTTCTGGATAACCACTTCGTTAAGCTCGGCAGCGATATCGGCTTCTTCACTGACCTCGGAAACGACCGCTTCCGCGATGTCTTTGGCGTAGTGTGGGATCGCAGCATCGACAAGGACATAGGCATCGTCGAAGGATGTCTTCTGCCCGAACCGGCCCTCGACGGATACGATTTTCCCGATCCCCTCGATAGACGCTTCTTCGAGAACATCCCCGAGAAAATATCCGGATATGCGGATTGTTTCCGGGTTTTCAAGATTGGATTCTCACTTTACGAGCGGGCCTGGACGCTGCGAGGGATGGAAAACCTGATGATGGATTTTCTCGACCAGCCGGATTTCGTGCGCCGGCTTCTGGGTTCGATAGCCGATTACAACATCGCCCAGATTACCGAAGCTCTGAAATACGATATAGATGCGGTTTATTTCGGCGACGACTGGGGCCAGCAGACCGGTTTGCAGATGGGACCCGATATCTGGCGAGAGTTCATTCTGCCGGAATTGAAACGGATGTACTCGGTGGCTCGTAACGCCGGCAAGTTTGTCTGCATCCATTCGTGCGGCAAGGTGGATGAGCTTTTTGACGATTTGATTGGAATCGGGCTTAACTGCTTCAACCCTTTTCAACCCGAGGTCATGGATGTCTTCGACCTTATGAAAAGGTATAAAGGCCGGCTCGCTTTTCACGGCGGACTGTCCACACAGCGGACGCTGCCGTATGGCTCGATTGAGGACGTGAAAAATGATACGAGAAGGCTGTTGGAAGCCGGCGGCGATACCGGCTATATTTTCGCCCCGGCACACTCTGTCGAGGGAGATGTTCCGCTGGAGAACATGCTGGCCTTCATAGAAATGCTCCACGCCCAAACCGGCTACGAAGGAGAATAACTCCATACCGGCAATTACAGGGAGGATTGCAACAGTGCAAAAAGTGGTTTTTGCAGATTCATGGTCGGCGTTCTTCGCCGAATTCGGCCTTGCGTCGTTCGACGATTTCTTCGAGCATTTGACGGCTGAGACGATAGGCACAAATACCAAGCGCAGTGTCATTACGTTCAGCCTTGGCGCGGATTCGCAGAAAAAGACGTTCTTTATGAAGCGTTTTTTCCGCCCGCACTTCAAAGATATGTTCTTCACGCGGCGCAACCTCGGCGAATCGTGCTCACAGGGGCGCTACGAATGGAAAAACGCCAGGCTCCTTCTCGACGGCGGCATCGATACGTACAGACCAGTCTGCTACGGGGAAAAGATGATGTGGGGTCTTGAAACCAAATCCTTTGTCGTAACCGAAGAACTACAGGCCCGGTGCCTGACCGATTTTGTCCGGCAAGAATGGCACGGTCTCCAACGGCAGCAGAAAGAAAAAATCATGACCGGGCTTGCGGCATTCGTTCGCAGGATACATGCTCTGAATATCAGCCTACCGGACCTGTATGTCTATCATATATTCCTCACCGAAAACGGCGGCGGCGAATATGACTTTACAGTCATAGATTTGCACCGGATGTCGCGCAATGTTGCGAGTAAGAATCATAAGATAAAGAATCTCGGCAGACTGCACCACAGCATGCTCGACAGCTACTTCGACGAAGAGCTAAAGCGACTATTCATCGAATCCTATGCGGCCAACGATCCGGACAGCGACATCACCGCCTTGGCAGCCCAGGTCACGAAATACTCGGATGCGGTCTCCGCTAAGCACAGGCAAAAACAGTATTAGAAGTGGATGCGTTCATCCGCCAATAAGTGGATGAGTGAGGCGTCTCATAAACACATTTACCCATTCACTCATTCGCCTATTCTATTAGTTTCAGAATCTCATCGAGGTTATTCGGCGCCTCTATGGGGGGATTGCTGAACCGGCCCTGTTTGTCCTTGTGATAGTTGACCGTGACGTCGGGATCCTTTAGCAGATGACCAGTCAGCACGCAGGCGACACGTTCGTCGCTGGCGATAAGGCCTTCGGCCCTGAGGCGTTTCAGACCGGCTATTGTCGCCGCCGAGGCCGGCTCACAACCTAAACCATATTTGCCGATGATGGCCTTGGCATCGACAATCTCTTCGTCCGGCACCGCACGAACGACACCGTCGCATATATCAATAGCCCGCAGACATTTTTTCAGATTGACCGGCCGGGATATTTCTATCGCCGAGGCACAGGTGTGCGGCGAAAAATTGCGAGCGGTCAGATCGGCGTAATAATCGTCGATTATCGACTGGTCAACTTTGCCGTCATTCCAGCAGAGTTTCTTGTTATTGACCAGGTCGGTCAAGGTCTCGGCGCCGGTCGCGTTGATGATCGCCATCCGCGGGATCCGATCAATTAAGCCTAACTGCTTTAGCTCGCCAAAGGCTTTGCCGAAGGCGCTGGAGTTGCCCAGATTTCCACCGGGCACTACAATCCAGTCCGGCACCTCCCAGCCCAAGCCCTCGATAATTCGATACATGATGGTCTTTTGCCCTTCGAGCCGGAATGGGTTGAGCGAATTGAGCAGATACAATCCCAGCTTTGTGCAGACATCCTGAACCTGTCTCATGCAGTCGTCGAAGTCGCCGAGTATTTGAATCGTTTGAGCGCCGTAATCCATCGCCTGGCTGAGCTTGCCGAAGGCGATTCGCCCGGAGCCGATGAATACCGTGCATTTTACGCCGCAGCTATGTGCGTACAAGGCCACTGATGCGGAAGTGTTGCCCGTCGATGCGCACGCGCTGGAAGTTGCGCCGACCATTCTTGCATGACTGAACGCCGCCGTCATCCCGTTGTCTTTGAAAGAGCCGGAAGGATTCAGCCCTTCGTATTGTAGATACAAACGCCCGGATCCCATATCGACATATTCAGCCACGGCGTCATTCTGCTGTAAGATCGTCTGGCCTTCGCCGATTGACACTTTGTGCCGGTCTTTGCAGAAGCTCAGCAGCTCGCGGAATCGCCAGACACCGGAGAAATCCAGCTTGTTGTCCCTTGTGCCCCATCGTTTGGCGAATTCGCTCAATTTGCCGGGAACATTCATGGAATCCCAGTTGTAGCAAACATCCAGCAGCTCACCGCACGCAGGACACTTAAACATCGCCTGCCCGCAGTCGAACTCTGACCCGCAAGCCGGATTTATACATTTTTGATAAGCTGCATCAGCCATAGTTTCGTTTCTCGTGTATCGTATCTCGTCGTTCGATTCACGACTCTCGGGCGACGAATTTATGTATCGGCCTTTTTTGCACACCGCTGCAATTATAAACGATGAACAGAGCGATAGATACAGAAATTGGGTTTCTGTGGCGATTCTGCCGCTACGGCCCTAAAATAAACTGAGCACAGCGTGTATTTTCTGCGCTTATTTTTGGCCTGAAATCAGACAATATAACGAATGCTGATCGGCAAGATTGGAGGTTGACCTTTAGCACGTGCAGGACGATCCGGAAAGACAATTAGTCGATGCGGCCATCGACGGCGACCTTGAGAGTTTCGGCGAACTCTGCCAGCGGTATTACAGCCTTATGGTGGCAATCGCATATTCGGTCGTGAGCGATCACCAACTCGCTGAGGACGCCGCCCAGGAGAGCTTCGCCCGGGCGCTCGTCAATCTGAGAAAGCTCAAGAACGCCGCAAGATTCGCCCCGTGGCTGGCCGCTATTTGCAGGAACGCTGCCAAGGATATGGTCGCGGTCAAAGCCAGGTGGATCAACGCCGCAGATCTTTCACAAGCAGCACGGGATAACAACGACGGCGAAAACAACGACGCGATTCGCCGGGCCATTGAGCAACTGCCTGATGCCGCAAAGGAGTTGATCGTGTTACGGTATTACAGCAACCTGTCCTACGAACAGATCACCTCGATCTTGGGAATCTCCCCGGCTGCGATCAATGGCAGACTCACAAGGGCAAAACGAAAAATGGCAAAGTACCTGAAGCAAAACGGCTTTCCGGAGAGCAAATTATGAAGGCTGATAAAGACAATAAAAAACTCGATGAACTGATTTCCCAGGCCATCGGCCGGGAAGTACCTGCGTTCGATTTTGGCAAATGGAAAGACAATCACCGGACGGAAACAGAAATTTTCAAATCACAAACAGCCGAGCAAGCAACTTCACGCACTGTTCGGATATTTGACGTATGGAGAATAATTATGAAAAATCCAATTACAAAAATAGCCGCAGCGGCAATGATCGCGATACTTGTTGGGTGGACCTTTTTGTTTTCGCCACTGACAAGCAGTAATCAGGCATGGGCCAAGATGTTGGAAACCATGAAGGAGATGAATTGGATTCATTTTGACATTGTATTCAATACGCCACCGGAAGTGACAGAGGAAATGATCCAGTCGTTTGAGGAGGGTTTGCCATTGTGGATCAGTTTTAATCCTGATGTTCAAATTACAAAAAAAACAAATGGGGAAATTATATATACTGATTGTGATCAGGGAATTCGGTATCACTATTCACCTGATTCAAATACGGTTACGATTGATTCTCATGCAAGCAAATATAATCCTTCGAATCCGCAATCGCCTTTCGAGATTATCGAATATTATACTGAAATGTTTCAAGAGAGCAGTCTTTCGATTCAATCAGAGTTTCGTGTTCAAGATGGCAGAGAAGTGGAGATAATTCATTTGAGCCATAATGAAATTAATGTGACAGGTGTTCGTGATGTTGATCGGAATCTTCTGGTAAAAGTCTCCATAGAAACGAACATGCCGCCAGTGAGTGAATTTGCCGTTAAAACAGAAGTTAGCTTAAGTTATCCAGATAAAGGTCCTGCCGATATCTTTGCTGCTGGGGCACCTACCAGTGCGCAAGTGGTAGACAGACGTCCAGAAGGCGATGCCAATGAGATAATGCAGACAATACAGCAGCATTATGATCACAATTATGGGAATCGTGTTTGCGTGTTGTTGTATTCAAGAAAGTTGGCTGGTAGTGAAATGGGACCCCGTTGGATGGTTGTGTCAAGGAAGCAACAAAACCTGTATCGAGCAGACAATTATAATGCAGAGAACATAGGGTTTATTGCAGTGAATCAACCAACACTGACGATTTATGAACAGATTAAAGATGTGTGGCCTTATATAAGTATTGAAGAAGCGTTTCGTTTAGAAAACAGTCATTGTGTTCGCTCGCAAGATTTATACGATGGCAAATATGCACTCCTGCTTCAAGGTGGCCCCCCTGCAAAGTCGTTGAAAACGGGCCTCCATTACCCGGCCAATGGACCGACGTTGGCTTTGCAGCAGGACCTTAATAGTCAGGCGTGGGTAAATCCATATGATCTTGGCGTCAATAATTCACGTATCGCAGAGACTATTACGCGGTTACCTGAGAATCCTCAGTACCAAGGATTGATAGGATTGAACGTGTCACATGAGCTTCATCAAAAAGTGCGTCAACAGGAGAATATGTTTCAGATGATTTATGAGCTTTGGATTGATCCGCAAAAAGATCATATGGTTATTCATCGCACCAAGTGGCAGCATCAATATCTTGGTAGTAGAATTGTGCAAACCTTTGTGTCTGAGGCGCATATCCTTGAAACATCGCAAACATCAGATGGACAGTGGTATCCTGCACATGTTGAAAGTAAGATGCACTATTCAGATGACCTGAATGCTAATGATGAAATAAATGATATAGTTATCCAGATTGACACTGATCGGAAATCGAGTGAAGCGATATTTAAGAAAGACTATATTATTGGTGCTCAGTGACATTGTCGCAATCACCAGAAAGTGGTTCAAGGAGCAGTTCGGGATTACATTCACCGAACAAACGCGCTCGACGACCGTTCATGTCGTTCGCAAACAACAATGAGAACGGACGAAGCAGAATAACAGATCAGGTCGCGACTGCCGCTGCATTGATTCTTTCTATCAGGCTTGGTAGTTCGGTAATCTGATTTAATTTCCAGGCGCCGTCCGGCAAGCCTCTGCCGGCGTTGGTGTAGGCGGTTTTCAGGGCAGCCTGCATACCGATTCTCAGGGTGGGTTTGATATCTTTGTCTATGCGGTCACCTACGTACAGTATGCTCTCCAGCTTCTCGCCGATTTTCTCGGCGGCGATTTTGAAGATTCTCGTGTCGGGCTTGCGGAAATCGAACTCGTATGAATACAACCTGACCGTGAAGAAATCCAGTATGCCGATTTGTTTGAGATGCTTCTCAAGCGAATGGCTATTCACAAAGGTATTGGAGACGATGCCGAGCTTGAGGCCGAGTTTCTTGAGTGCACTGAACGTCTCCTTGATTGTCGGCTCGGTCGTACAGATATCGCGCAGCGGTTCGTACCAGAGCCATGCAAAATGCCGCCACTGCTGTCCGTCGAGTTTGATACCTTTTCTTTTGCCCATCCACCTCAGAAGTGCGGTGGAGTTGAAGTCATTCCTTCTTATGTTGGAAATTGTATGCCGGACGCGCAGGGCTATAAGATTTCGCCAGCAGTAATACTCGAAGTTGCCCACCGGCTGGCCGCAATTCTTAAGATAATCGTATGACAATCTCGCACCTTGTCGAAATATCCGCGTGGGGCTGAATCTACCGAAGTTCAGCAAAGTCTCGCCCAGGTCGAACAGTACTGCCTTAATCTCGTGTTTCGTATCTCGCATCTCGTATCTCGTATTTCAGGGGTCGCTTCACGCTCAACGAGATGCGCTTCACGTTCTTAACGGCGGCAAATCATTGCCGAAAGCCTCCTGTATCCACTGGAACATTTCGTCGTCCGAAATCATCGACACCCTGTCGGCCGCATATTCGGCGTCGATTCTGTCCTTGACCCTTGTGATGCGCGGGTCGTGCTTGGGGATTTCAGTCTCGTACCTGGCCTCGATCCAGTGCTTGATGCCCGCCGCTCCGGTCTTATCGGTGATCGCCACGCCGATCGGGCGGTTGAGCAGCTTCTTCGTATCGAAACAATTGTATATTTCTTCGTTTTTCAACAAGCCGTCTGCGTGAATGCCGGCCCGCGTGACATTAAAATCTCTTCCGACCAGCGGATAGTTGCGTGGAATTTCAAGGTCAAGCTCCTTTTCGGCGTACTCGGCCAGTTCGGTGATGGCCGCATAGTTGACGCCCTCGGTCATTCCTTTGAGCTGGGCGTGCTCGACGACCAGCGCTTCCAGAGGAGGATTGCCCGTTCGCTCGCCGTTGCCGAATATCGCGGCATTGGCGGCGCAGCAGCCATAAAGCCATGCCGTCGCGGCATTCACCTGGACCTTATGAAAATCGTTATGACCGTGCCATTCGAGCCATTCGGACGGGACCCCGATTTCTCGAAGTCCGTGGATGAGTTTCGGGATGCTCCGAGGCAGGGCTACCCCCGCCCACGGCAGGCCGAAACCGAGAGTATCACAAAGGCGAATCTTGACCGGCTTGTCATATTCCCCGGCAAGCTTCATCAACTCGGCGGCAAAGGGCAGCACGAAGCCTTCGTAGTCGGCTCGCGTTATGTCCTCGAAGTGGCATCGCGGAATGACGCCGCTATCCAGAGCGGCTCTGGCAATATCCAGATACGAACTCATCGCCTGGGCCCGGGCCTTTCGCAGCTTGAGGAATATGTGGTAGTCGCTCGCCGAGGTCAGAATGCCGGTTTCGCCAAGTCCCATTTGCGAGACGAGCTTAAAATCGGCCGAAACGGCTCTTATCCAGCCTGTTATCTCGGGAAATTTGTAACCTCGCTCCTGGCAAAGCTCTACGGCTTCTCTGTCGCGCTGCGAATACAAGAAGAACTCGCACTGGCGGATCAGGCCGGTCCCGCCGTCTATTTCGTGCAATAAGTCGAAAATTCTGAGGATTTGCTCGGGCTTATAGGGCGGCCTGGCCTGCTGACCGTCGCGAAAAGTCGTATCCGTTATCCAAATTTTCTCCGGAATATCGTACTCGACTTTTTCGTCGTCGAATACTACGCCCGGAAATTCAGTATAAGGAAACATCTGGCGATGCAGGTTCGGTTTCCCAACATCCAACAGCTTAGCATTTTTATTCACCATCATTTATCTCCAAAACATCGCCGGCTGGTAGCCACACGGCAAAACATCCTAATTGTTGTCAGTTCTGTTTCGTACTCGATATACGAGCAATAGCCGAGGTGGGAGTCGAACCCACACGCCCTAACGGGCAGGGGATTTTAAGTCCCCAGCGTCTGCCATTCCGCCACTCGGCCAGATACCCCGTATGGCGTATTGCGTCGTGCGTATTGCGTAACGAAACGATTGACGATGGATGTCTCGTCTCTCGTATTGCGTAACACGCACGACGCACGACGAGTATATGCGAGAAGCCTGTGTTTATCAAAGGAAAAAGAGGTTCTTCCGGATAATGCGCAGGTGCACATAGATCTGACAAGGGATTTTCCACCAATTGAAGCGGCATTCTGACTCGATAACATGACATTCCCGATGCAATGACACAGTCCATCGCTGCGTCAAACAGGACGCAGACGAGTGTGAGGGAAGATTAGCGAGTGAAGTTCTTGAGAGTGGATTGAAGCCGGGTGCGACGGAGAAGATCCATTGTCCGCTGCTTTATGCGGGCCATGCTGACTTTGCGGCCGAGCTCCTTTAGCTGCGGATCGTCGGCGTCCAGGTCCCGTGCCTTCTTTATTCTCTCTGCGGCCTCGGTTAATCTGCCCATATCGAGGCAGACGAAGGCCGAGTCTCTTAACGTGGGGACATGATCGTCCCTGATATCGAGTGCGTGGGCGAAAAGCTCGGCGGCATCGTCAAGCTCTTCCTTCAGGACGCTGATGACTCCAAGGTAGTAATAGGCGTCCGCGTCTGCGTTGTCCGTGTCGATTGCTCGCAACATGCAGTGCGTCGCGCAGCCGAGATCGCCGAGCGTCAGGAACATCGACCCCATAGAAACCAATGTGTGCCCATCCTCCGAAGCCAGTTTCATCTCGGAGAGCAGGTGAGTTCTGGCCTCCGTTTTTTCGTCTTTCGCCAATGCGATTTGAGCCAGCCTGTAGCACGGGCCCCGGAGCGTATTATCTTTCTCAAGGGCCTTGTTGTACAGCTCGGCCGCCCGCTCGCAGTCGCCGGCGTTGAAGGCGATTTCCCCAAGATAGAACAAAGCCGGCGCGAAGACCGGGTCCAGCTCGAGAATTCTGTTGAACTTCTCCTTTGCCGATTCGATATCACCTGTTTCGAGCAGGGACAGGCCAAAATCGAAAATGACATCGATATCGCCCGGGCTGATGCGAAGTTCGGCCAGAAAATGCTCCCGGCTCTCTTTGATCTTGCCGTCCGACCAGTAAGCCTGCGCAATTCGGTAGTTAATCTGCGGGTGGGTCGGATCAAGCTCAGCCGTTCGCAGCCAGCAGCGAATAGCCCTTTTGTACTCGCCGCGGGCAAACAGACTGTTGCCGATATTGTAATAGCACAATGAACAATCCGGCTTTATCTGCTGAGCAAGATAGAACATCTGCTCGGCCAGGTCGTGCAGACCCATCTCTGCATAGACAATTATGCGATTGCAGTAGGACTGCTCGAATCCGGAATCCAATTCCTGGATATGCTCGAAAGTGTCGATAGCCAGGTCGTATCGGGCTGTACGGGTGTAATCGATCGCCAGGGAGTTCAATATCTCCAGATCGTCGGGACTAAGCTGTAAAGCGGTTTCGTATTCGCTTATAGCGTCGTCAAACCGGCTAATGGCGTCCAGAGTGAGCGCCTTATCGAAATGCCACGAACCGTTGGCGGGATTTATCTCGAGGGCCGTCTCCAGCTCGTCAAGGGCCTGCGACATCTTGCCGTCTTCGTAAAGCTCAAAAGCCTTGCGAGCCTTGTTCTCGGCTTTGTCGTAGGAACCGAATTCCATATCATCGAAAATCATAAACACACCTTAACTCTGTTGTCAGGCAAGCGAAGAACCAACAACGCATTTATCGCCCACAAAATACCGTCGCCTTAGCAGTTTCCGGGCGCTTCGCGGGCTTTTTGTCCGCGGCAAAATTTTGCTGGAAATCTCATCTATAAGCCCTTATAATTGAGAAAGTTAGCTTTCAGCACCAAAGCGGCGCGGGCCGGAGTTCTTTTGGCGCCGGCCTGTTTTTCTGGAAAGCCGTCGCTTATAGTCTTATAATACGTGGTCCAAAAAGCAGCACACGGTGAGCAGGAATCTGACGCCGTGCGCGACAATTATTTGGAGAAGCAAAGCCATGATTAAAGAGATAAAAGGCCAGTTGACGGCCGGCAAAGGCAGTTACGCTATTGTAGTCAGCAGGTTCAACGAATTCATAACCTCAAAGCTGCTTGCCGGTGCGATAGACTGTCTTGTGCGTCACGGCGCTGCCGACGAGCAGGTATCCGTAATCTGGGTGCCTGGCGCCTGTGAGATTACGCAGGCCTGCAAGAAGCTCGCCGACAGTGGCAAGTACGTTGCGATCATCTGTCTCGGCGCGGTCATCCGAGGACAGACAGCCCATTACGATTATGTCTGCCAGCAGGTTGTCCGGGGTATAGGGCAAATCAATTACGATTCGGCCACGCCGGCGGCATTTGGCGTTCTGACCTGTGAGACGCTCGAGCAGGCAGTGGAAAGGGCCGGGACAAAAAGGGGCAACGCCGGCGCCGACGCGGCATTGACAGCAATGGAAATGGCCAACGTGATGGAACAGATAGGTTGAGCCGTAGGGACGGGCAATAGATTTGGAATTTCCGATTTTCGATTGACACGCAACAAATCGGCAATTGACAATAGGCCCTACCATGAACATGGACAGAAGAACACGGGCCAGGGAACTGACGATGCAGGCATTATACCAACTCGATGTGCAGGGGCCGGATGTGCTTGAGTCTTTAGGCTCATTCTTTGCCGAAGCAGACGCGGACGATTTTACATGCAAACTCGCCTCGGACTGGACAAAAGGGACGTGGGAAAATTTGAAGCAGTGTGACGAGTTGATAACCGCCTCGACAATCAAATGGCAATTCACGAGGCTCTCGCCTGTGGACAGGAACATTCTGAGACTGGCGGTCTATCAGTTGAAATTCTGCGATGACATACCGCCCAAGGTCGTGATAAATGAGGCCATCGAGCTGGCAAAAAAGTTCAGCAGCGACAAGGCACCGGGATTTGTTAATGGTGTGCTCGACGCCATTTTGAAAAAATTAGAAATTTAGACAAGAGTGCGAAGGTGGGGCAAACCCCACCCTACCGACTATGAGGACGATTGCGATACTAAACCAAAAAGGGGGAGTGGGCAAGACGACGACGGCGGCCAATACCGCTGCCGCCCTTGCTGTGGCCGGCTCGAAGGTGGTCGTCATTGATCTTGACCCTCAGGCACATCTGACTATACACCTCGGCCTCGAACCGCAAACCATCGAGGCAAGCTCCTACAAGGTCATGACTCAGTCGGCCACGTTCGAAGAGCAAATCTTGCGCGTGCGCCCCAATCTCTGGCTGCTGCCGGCAAACATCAACCTGGTCGGCGCCGAAAGCGAGCTGGTCAGTGTCGTCGGAAGGGAAACCATCCTGCGAGAGGCCCTCGAATCAAGCCGGGACAAGTTCGATTACTGTCTCATCGACTGTGCCCCTTCCCTGGGTCTGCTGACACTCAACGCCCTTGCCGCCGCCGAGGAGGTTTTGATTCCTCTGCAACCTCATTTCCTGGCCCTGCAGGGATTAGGAAAACTGCTTCAGACCATCGAGCTTGTCAACAAAAGAATCAACCCGAATCTCAAGGTCAAGGGTATCCTGCTTTGCATGTACGACAGCCGGGCATCGCTTCCCAACGAAGTAAGGGCCGATATCAAGCAATTCCTCAACAACGCGCGCGGCACCGACAGCGCTTGGGCGCAGGCCCGGATCGTGCCGACTCTTATCCGAAGAAACATCAAACTCGCCGAGGCGCCCAGCTACGGCCAAACAATTTTCGAATACGAGCAGAATTGCAACGGCGCCGAGGATTACAAGAAAGTAGCCGAATTCGTACATTCTCAATACTCGATCCCGATGAACGTCGATCGGGATACTCCCGGCGCGCCGGGACTCGATGCTCGCGAGAATCGAGAGACGAAAGACTCCCGAAAGGGACACCTTACGGCGGAGAAACGAAAACTGATGCCGATTGACGATTTGCGATTGAGGATTGCCGAATTGAAATCGAAAATCGAAAGTCGTAATTCGCAATTGGCCGAACCGACGCCGATTGACGATTTGCGATTGAGGATTGCCGAATTGAAATCGAAAATCGAAAGTCGTAATTCGCAATCCTTCGACTCTGCTCAGGATGGTGAGCATGTCGAACCATTGACCAAACCGACGCCGCAGCATGATTCGTGATGCGTCCTCCCTATGGGACGCCTAATCACGATTGTCTCTTATCGGGACTGCATCCAGTCGGAGCAACGAGTCATCCAGCTTGCAACGGCCCCTTTTTCGGCGCCTGGCCCGAATCCATGACCGCCCTTTTCGTAGATGTGCATCTCTGCCGGCACGTTGGCCTTTCGCAGCGCAAGGTAGAAATAGATGCTGTTCTCGGGCGGCACAGGTTTATCGTCATTGGCGTGGACCAAAAACGTCGGCGGCGTTTCGGACGTCACCTGTTTTTCGTTGGACAGATTCTCAACAAGCTCTGAGTCCGGATTTTCACCCAACAGATTTCTTCGCGAACCCTTGTGCGTGAACGATTCGGTAAATGAAACTACCGGATACATAAGGATCATAAAGTCAGGCCGACAACTGCTGCGGTCTATCGTATCTCTTGCATCACTGTAGCGATTCTGAAAGTGTGTGCCTGCGCTCGACGCCAGATGCCCGCCTGCCGAGAAGCCCATAATCCCGATACGGCCGGGATCGATGTTCCACCGCTTTGCGCCGCTGCGAACCATCCTGACGGCTCGCTGGGCGTCCTGCAGCGGGGCTGGATGACGATAACCTGCACCACTCCTGCTGTGGCGATACTTGAGAATAAAGCCGGCAACGCCGAACGAGTTGAGCCACCGGGCGATTTGATGCCCCTCGTGGTCCATGGCCAGGTGGCCGTAGCCGCCGCCGGGGCAGATTACCACCGCAGCGCCGGCGGCCTTGTCCTCTTCCGGCAGATAGATGGTCAGCGTCGGCTTGTCGCCGTCATCGTCGCCTTTTGCGCCCGGTGCACCGTCGGGCCAGAGCAGCTCGACTTTGTGCGAATCTGCCGCCAGGGCTGTTGACGCCACCATCATCGATGTAATAACACAAACAGAAGTTACTCTAAAGTACAGGTTCATTTCTTTCGCTCCTAAAAAAAAACTTGCATTTTTTCGCCTTGGTCTTAGTGTAACCTGTATTCATAGAATTCAGTATCGAAAAATCTGTTAACCATCGCCAGTTCGCAGTTGTCCCGGTAAAAATTTATGTATTTTTCCCGGAGATCGGGTATAATGAACCAATAATTTGTTGTGATATGATAACATTTATCGAGGGTATGTTTTGTGATGCGATATTCTGTGACAATTCTAATTGCGGTTTTGTTCTGTACGGCTACCACGGCAATTGCCGACAACTCGGTGACGGGCGGGCTTGGATTCGATGAGATTGTTTTTGTAAAGCGCAAGCCGTATTCCTCCGACCACTATTACACCGATATAAACAACGGCACTGCGCCCGACCGGTTCGGCCCTGATAACGGCATTTATATTTACAACCTTCGTACGCAACGGGAACGAGCGGTCGTAACGGCGGCGGGTCTGCCCGACGGAAAAGGTTTTATCGGCAAGATCAGCTTGTCCTTTGACGCCCGGAAAGTCATCTTCGATTTTCGGCGGGATCCCGGCTCCGGTTTTCGCATCTGGCAAGTCAACGTTGACGGCACGAGTCTGCGCCAGGTATTGCTGCCGCCGAAAGACGAGGCGGCGAAAGTAACACGCTGGGGCAAGAAGTGGCACACCGACGATATCCATCCCTGTTATCTGCCGGACGGCAAGATCATGTTTTCCTCCACCCGCAGCGAGCATACCGTTCTCTGCGGCGGCTCGGCCGCCCTGGTGGCTCCTACTCTGCATCGTATGGATGCCGACGGGAGCAATGTCGAGCAGTTGACCAAGAGTCCGGTCAGCGAATTCTGCCCGGTGGTTCTGGATGACGGGCGCGTGATGTATCACCGGTGGGAGTATGTCGATAAGGGTGCGCGTGTGTGCAAGACCATCTGGTCGATGAATCCGGACGGGACGATGCCGCAGGAACTCTACGGCGTCTCCGACGATACTACTACGGTGTATATGTATCCTCAGGCAATCCCCGGCAACAGTCACCGCCTGGTCTGCGTGGGTACGTGCCACTTTCCCCAGGGCGGATGCCTGGGAGCGATCATGCTGATCGATTTGCAGAGCGGCGCCCTCAAGCGCGGCCCGGACCCGGACGAGGCTGATTATGTCCAGTGGGACCACGGGTATGCCGTCACGAACATTACGCCGGAGGTGTTTATCGAGCGCCGGACCGAACCAGGTTGGTTTTTCTTAGGCAAGGACGGCAAGTATGTACACGACCGGGAGGGCCGGAGCGGTCATCTCTATACCCACCCGTATCCGGTCGATGAGAACAGGTTCCTGGTTTCATATAAGGAAGACCCGGCAGATCATTACAAAGACGTTGCCGACGCTTATTCGTTGTACCTTATCGACACCGAGGGCAGCCATCGCCTTATTCATAAGGACCGGAAGCTTTCGCTGTGGCATCCGACGCCTCTTGTGGCCCGCAAGACTCCGCCGGAAATTTACTCCGCCCGGCATCCGGAATATGCGGCAAACAATGAAGCGTTGTGCATCGTGACAGATGTCTATCAGGGCATGGACGGTGTCGAGCGGGGACAGGTCAAATGGCTGCGGATCAACGAAGCGATACCGCGTTACTGGGACACGGGCAGACGGTGGCGTTCGGCTACGAGCAGTTCGGCCTGGAAAGCCGCCCTGTGGCCGCGAGTGCAATGGGGAGTTGTGCCAGTAGAAAAAGACGGCTCGGCCTACTTCACGGTTCCTGCGAACCGTAATATCTTCTTCCAGGCTCTGGACGAGAACTTCATGGAAGTCCAGCGCGAGAGGACGTACGTGAATTACAAGCCGGGTGAGGTTCGCTCATGCGTAGGCTGTCACGGGCGTACAAACCGCACCGCGCATGTCAGAAGCGCCCAGAGCACCATCGCGATGAGCCGCCCCGCCAGCACACCGCAGCCGCAACCGTGCGATCTTGTTGAGAACGGCGGAAGCGGCCGTGCTCAACAGGTAATTCATTACTCCACGGACATCCAGCCTATCTTTGATGCCAGGTGTGTTTCATGTCACGGCAATGCCGATCCGGCCGGAGATTTGAAACTGACCGGAGACCTCACCGTCTATTACAATACCTCATACGAGGAACTTGCGCAAAAGCAATTAGCAGGCCCCATTGTCTCGGAATTTACGACATTTCGACGGGGTGACCAGGGTAACTATAATGGCGCTACTCTCGTCCCTAAGAGCCTCGGTTCACATAAAAGCGTGATGATCGAGATGCTGACCGATTCGGCCCACACGAAAAACGACGAGGCCGACCATACTAAAATGCTGACCATGACCGAGCTGATGATTCTAAGCCGTTGGGTGGATTCCAACTATCAGTTTTACGGCGGCTACTATGGCCGGCACCATTCGGCCTGGGCCAACGCAGATCCGCAAAATTCTTCTTATAAGCCGGCGGATTTCCGGCGCAAACCATTGTTCGAGGAAGCAATAAGCATGAATGCCCCTAACTGGCATCGGTAGAGACACGAGAGACGAGAAACGAGAGACGAAAAATGAAAGACGAGAGACGAGATATTTATGACGCGCAGGGCAAGCTTTGTGAGGACAAGGCCAGAAAAGCATACCTTGATATGCTCGAACGATTCAATTATCCCATACCGGCACACTTCCGAGAGGAGCTGTTTGTCACCGATCTCGGCGTGGGTGACTTCTGGAACGTGGGCGTGGGCGGCGTCATGTGGTGCAACTCCCAGGAGCACGGGTATTTTTCCTTCGAGATCATGCTGCTGCCCGGGCAAATGATCCCCGAGCACTGGCACGTCGAAAGCGAAGGCGGTCCGGCTAAAATGGAAACCTGGCATACGCGCTATGGCATGATCTACACTTTCGGCGAGGGTGAGGACACCGAGCCGTCTCCGGTCGAAGTGCCAGCCAGCCAGAAGGACTATGTCACGGTCCACCACTGCGAGCCTCTGGAATTGGGACAGGTTCGCCCCTTGAACAGACTCAACGCAAAGCATTACATGATAGCCGGCCCCGAGGGAGCGATAGTCACCGAGTACGCCTCCTATCACGATGGCGAGGCCCTGCGCTTTACAGATCCAAGGGCGAGTTTTTAGTATGTAGGGTGCGATGAATCGCACCGATAATGTGGATACATGTCAATGGTGCGATTCATCGCACCCTACGCATCTACGAACTAACAACTCACAACTCAAACCTAAGTCAATTGTTGCGGATTCTGCAACTTCTCTTTGATGAAACGCAGGAATTGGGCTGCGTAGATTTCGTTTACTACTCTGCGGTCGGCTGCCAGAGACAGGCTGACTATCTTTCGTTCGGTCATTTCACCGTCCCAGGGAACCACCGTGTGGATAACATTACCGACAGCTATGATTGTGCTAGTCGGCGGCGGGACGATTCCTATGAACGAATCTGTGCCGTACGCGCCGAGATTGCTCAGTGCTATGGTCTCGCCCTCTATCTCTTCGAGTGTAAGTTGATTGTCACGCGCCCTGTCGGTCAACAGCTTCTCCTCGCGGGCAATCTCGGGTAGTGCTTTCTCGCCGGCGTCCTTGACCACCGGCACGATGAGGCCCTGCGGCGCATTTACTGCAAAACCGACATTGATTCGCTCTGAAATCGTTATGCTGTTGCCTTCAAACCGGCCGAGCGTGAGAGGATATTCCCGGGCCGCCAGCGCCAGCGCGTGGATGTAGAACGCGTTAGTTGTGATTCTCACACCGGATGCTTTCCTGAGTTTGGGCCGCATTGCCATTAGTTCAGTCACGTCCGCCCGCGATTCGAGGTAAAAGCAGGGCTTGGTTCGCTTGGATTCCAGCATCCTTTTGCAAATGAGCTTTTGGATCCTCGTCAGGGGGATGTGGTGCATTTTTGTGTCTCTTACTGCAGGGTCGCCCCTGCGATACAGATCCTTTTACAAAACGTTGCAGTGTATTCGGAGCATAACGGAAATCCCAAGCAATTATAGACAGGTTTGCCCTGATTTCAAGCAGGAAGGATGTGCGTTTGGAAAAGAATACCGCAAAGACATTGTCAACAGTTGCATCAGCAAGACAGGGCTGGTATCTTATAGGGCCAAAGAACATGGGGGCTATGTAGGAGAAAAAGTTATGGCTATCAGATTAGCAACGAAAGAGATGAGGCGTTGGTCTATGCTTGGGTGCAGCAAAGTCATCATCTTGATGTTGGGGTCAGTGTTGTTGTTCGGGCTGTCGTCCGATGCGTGGGCACAGCAGGACAAGCTTCTCCGGGAGGCAAAAAAGGCGATGGAGAGTGCCGATGCTTTCATGGGAGATTGGCAGGGAAACTGGACACTGGATGACGGATATGATTCAGGGCCGCTGATAGCCCAGGTGATAGCTCTTGGCAAGGGCAAGTATCGGGCCAATTTCAACGCCGATTTCGAGTACGGCTGGCCGCCGCTTTTTGTGCTCGAAGGCGGGCTTGAAGACGCGGCGGCACAATTCGACGGCCGAGCGGAATTTGATGGTAACGTTCTCGACATCCAGTCCGGCATTAAAGAAGGCAAATTCACCGGCAAATTCAAAGGCAGCGCCGCCGATGGGCAGGCCCTGTCGGGCAGCTTTGCAATGGAAAAGACCATCCGGCTTTCTCCTACGTTGGGCGCCAAGCCGCCGGCCGGTGCGGTTGTACTTTTCGACGGCAAAAGCCTTGATCAATGGGACCCCATCAAAACAAAACGGGGCGTAGATAAAATACAATGGCTTCTAAAAGACGGTGTGATGGAGGTCAAGCCGCGAACCAGCTCAATCATAACGAAGAAGAAGTTCGGCGACGTCAAGCTGCACTTAGAGTTTCGCACTCCGTTTATGCCGGAAGCACGCGGGCAGGGACGCGGCAACAGCGGCGTTTATTTGCAGGGACGCTACGAAGTGCAGATACTCGACAGCTTCGGCCTCGAAGGCAAGGACAACGAGTGCGGCGGCATCTATAAGGTGGGCAAACCCGTAGTAAATATGTGCGCGCCCCCGACACAGTGGCAGACTTATGACATCACGTTCCGTGCGCCTCGTTTCGATGCGAACGGCGAGAAAACAAAACTTGCCACTCTGACGGTTGAACACAATGGAGTAACGATCCAGGACAACGTGAAGCCAAAGGGACCGACGACGGCGGCTCCGGACCGGACCGAAAAGGGCCAGGGAGGAATATACCTGCAGGATCACGGAAACCCGGTTCGGTTCCGCAACATCTGGCTCGTCGAATTGCCCCCGGCAAATCCTTAGAGGACCGGGGTTCTCACAAATGCCAGGGGCTTCTCATCGGGCGCGTCAGCATCTGGTTGGCTTCGCGGTCGTCGGCGAATTGTTCCTTTGCCGGATTCCATTTGAGCTTTCGTTGCAATCGGCACGCAATCTCCGGGACCAGGCCGAGATAAGAAGCCTTGTGGCCTGCCTCGACCGGGGCGATAGGATCGCGCCTGGATCGAATGCAGTCGAGGAAGTTGGCGTGGTGACTGGTTGAATCGCCCAGGCTTGTTTCATTGGGCTTTATTTTGACCTTCAACAAGGAAGCCGGCTCGGTCCAGATGCCCTGGCGGTTGACATGGATCCAGCCCTTGTCGCCCTCGAATCGGCAGCCCTGCTTGTTGGGATTGTCCGTGTTCGTATGCGTCATACGCAGACCGCTTGCGTATGTGAACTCAGCCTGCCAATCGTTAATGTTGTCGGTGAGCCCGTCATTGCGATAGCTGCCCTTGCACTCGATCTCAGATGGTTCATTACCGACGGCTGGACAGCCCCAGTTGGCGATGTCCAGGTGGTGAACGCCCCAGTTGACTATGAAGCCGGCACAGTAATCCCAGATCAGGTACCAGTCGGGCCAGGCCCATCTGCCGCCGTTGTAAGGTTTCATCGGCGCCGGGCCGACATACATCTCGTAGTCGAATCCTGCCGGGACCGGTTCGGCGCCCGGAGGTTTAGGATACTTTCGCTTGTAGCGGGGCCCGGGGGCGGCGACCTTGACGGTCTGGATTTTGCCTACGTAGCCGTTTCTTGCCAGCTCACATGCGAAGCGAAACTTGCGGTCCGACCGCTGCTGAGTGCCGGTCTGGAACACCCGTCCGTACCTTCCGACCGCGTCGCGGATCGCCTGGCCTTCAGCCACCGCCACTCCCAGAGGCTTCTCACAATACATATCTTTGCCGGCCCGAGCCGCGGCAACGGCAATCAACGCATGCCAATGGTCTTGCGTGGCAATAACCACCGCATCGATATCCTGGCGAGCAAGAAGGTCTCGAAAATCGCCGTAAGCGGCACACCCTTTGTCGCCGTAGTGCTTGTCGATGAGATCCTTGACTATCTGCCGGCGGGCCTCGGCAACATCGCAGACGGCAACCATCCGGGCGGCGGGATTGTTCAGGAACGCTTTCGTGTTGCCCGTGCCCTGACCGCCGGCGCCGATACAGCCTATCGCGATACGGTCGCTCGGGGCAACACTTTCGGCTCTTCCTAAAGACGTTGAGGGAACAATATATGGAAATGCTATTGCGCCTGTGGTGATTCCTGCCGCTCGTTTGAGCAAGCCTCGTCGGGTAATATTTCTATCTTGAGACATTGATATAACCTCCATGAATTTTGAGTTCAATCGGCCGTCCAACAGAATACCAAACGGCAGCACGAATGGTCAAACTTAATGTGCACCAAAATAAACGGGGCCTGTGTGAGAATCTATCAACACAGACCCCAAGAAATGCAAAAATCAAAAGGCAAAATGTAAAACTATGGAAGTCATCATCGCAAAGCGATGATTCCACAATTTTGATATTTGATCTTTGATATTTGATTTTTCCTTCATTACCGAATCAGCCTGATGTCGTCGAAGTACATCGTCCCTGTGCCGCCGGTGGCGGCCGGGCTGCCCTTTGTGCCGATGCCAATGGTAATCGAATTGACGTTCGTGAGGTCCACGCCCGCAAATGCCGCCAGGTCGATGACCCACTCGTTCCATCCGGTTTTCTGCGTCGCGCTCGCGTCGTCATGATAGACCACCGTGTTGCCGTTTAGAGCGACAAACATCCGGTCGGCCGCATTAGCCGAAGCGCCGCGGAACCACAGCGATAGCTTTGTAACGCCCTCCTCGGTCCAATCACGCGGATAGACTAACGTCAGGGTCGCTTCGGAAGTCTTGTTGTTGTTGTCGTAGAAGTAAGGCATCGACTGGGCGCCGCCGTGAATCCCGGCGCGCCGGGTCTCGGCATACGGAGGAAGGTCGTTGCCTACAATCGCTCCGTTTGTCGTGGTCCCAAAGCCATCAATCCAGACGTCGAATATCCTGTTGCTCCCTTCATCAGGCGGGTCAATGTCATTGTAAGACTCGAAGTCGTCCACAAGAATGAAATCGGCTGTCTCAAAGCTCCAGACAAGTCCCTTGATAGTCTCGGTCGCATAGACTTCATCCACTCGCCAGTAGTAGGCGGAGTTCCATGCGAGTTTGCCGGGATCATAGCTCTCAGAACCCAATGCCCTCGGGCCTATATATTCAGGTGAAGCCGTGGTGGCGCTATTCACAGCATCCCTATCGGTACCGAAGTACAACTCGTGCGAAGCGGCGTTGTCCGCGGGCGTCCAGCTAAGCTTTGCGATTATCTGCACATCCACAGCGCCGTTCGCCGGTTGCGGATTGCCCACGGCGCCCGGAGTAGTAAAGCTCCAGATATCACCTTTGTGTGTTTCAAGGCCGTCAGACTCATCGATCCGCCAGTAATAGACCTTCTCCAATTCGAGCGGGCCGGGGCTGTAGGTGGTAATTCCCTGCGGCGCTCCTCCGACGGCATCATTTACCTCGTCGAAACCGGCGCCTATATAGACTGTGTGTAATTTGGCGCCGTATCCTCCCGTCCAGGAGAAGGTGGCGTTCGGATCCACAAACTCGGCGCCGTCGGCCGGATTGGGATTGTAGGCCGTCTTGGGAGGAATAGAGAAACTCCAGACGTTCCCTTTCCATGGACTGTTCGGATCGGCATCATTGACCTCGTCAACGCGCCAGTAGTAAGTTGTGCCCGGCACCAGACCGTCCGGCACCGGAAAGCCAGGAAAGCCGATAACAAGGGATGTGTTGGCTTGATTGCCGATGAACGCCTCACCCGTGCCGTCATTGACGTCGTCGAAATTCTCGCCCACATACACATCATGTGAGACCGCGAATGGGCCGGCCCTCCAGGTGAGGCTGGCCCACGTGTTGGGATGCAGGCTCCCGTCTGCCGGCTTGGGTCCGTAGGCTGGACCCGGTTCACCCAGCATAGATGCATAACTGGGAAGCTCTTCCGGTGAGAAACCGCCTTCCGTCGTAAATACCAAATAATCCCAGTATTGTTCGCTTGTACATGCGGTGCAGCCGGCGCCGAAAATAAAACCAATCCAGCTTTCGCCTGCCCCCACGTGCGGTTCGCTTATCACCTCCTCATCATCCACATAGATACGGATATCGTCTGTATCTCTTACCATTCTTAGAATATGATACTCTGTCATATCGATATCATACGTGCTGCTGGTGTTATTCAGCAGAATATGGTCAGGGAAAAGATCCAGCCATTTGGAATTGCTCCCATCCTGTATCCCAACCAGCACCTCAAAATCCGCCGACCCGGACTGGGAAAGCACTTTGACGCGTGCCTCGATTGTTGCCTGTTGCATCAGGGCAGCATCCGCTACGTTATACAGGAAAAAGCAGTGATTTTCCCCGACATCATCAATATGAAGTTCGCCCTGATCAGTGATTTCGGCGAATTTGCTGTCCCCCACAAGCTGCCACGCGTTATCTCCCAGTGAGGTATCATCAGGCAGTATATCTGCCTCGTAGATATATTCCCATGTGGGATCAGCGCCTTGAGCCGCGCTTACCAAAAGTACTCCCAGCACAAGAGCAATAGGAATCGGACAAATCGTAGTTCTACGCATAATGGGCCTCCTTCAAAAAGGGTTAACATAAAGTAACCACGATGGCCTATGCCGAGTGAATCAGCATAGACCCCGAATTGGCCTAAATCCACCTTATCAGCCACACGAATATCTGCAACTTCAATCAGCCCCTGGATAGCTTAACGAATTAGCCGAATGTCGTCGAAGTACATTGTCCCTGTGCCGCCATCGGCGGCCGGGCTGCCTTTTGTGCCGATGCCAATGGTAATCGAATTGACGTTCGTGAGGTCCACGCCAAAAGTCGCCAGGTCGATGACCCACTCGTTCCATCCGGTTAGCTGCGTTGCGCTCGCGTCGTCGTGATAGACCACTGCTGTGCCGTTTAGAGCGACAAACATCCGGTCGGCCGCATTAGCCGAAGCGCCGCGGAACCACAATGACAGTTTCGTAACGCCCTCTTCGGTCCAGTCACGCGGATAAACCAAGGTCATAGTCGCCTCTGAAGTCTTGTTGGCGTTGTCGTAGCGATATATCATCGACTGGGCGCCGCCGTGAACGATAGTCTGCTCGGCATAAGGCGGCAGGTCGTTGCCGATCAGTGCTCCGTTGTCTGTGGTTCCGAAACCATCTATCCACTTGTCGAATATCCTGTTGCTCGCCTCGTCAGGCGGGTCAATATCGTTGTAGGCCTCGAAATCATCGACGACAAGGAAATCACCCGTCGTAAAACTCCAGACATTGCCAATCCACGGACTGCCGGGATTGGTGCTGTTGACTTCGTCAATCCGCCAGTAGTAAGTCGTCTCCAGCTCAAGTCTGCCGGCGTCATAACTCTCGGCGCCAAGCGCCTTGGTTTCCTTGTGCTCGGGCGAAGTCTTGCCGGCATTCTTCACGGCATCTGCATCCGCTCCGAAATACACCTCATGCGAGGCGGCAAGATTTGCCGGGCTCCATTTCAGAATAGGCGTCGGCGATACATCGACAGCGCCCTTAGCCGGGTACGGGTCAGCCGCGGTGCCCTCTGTGGTGAAGCTCCAGACGGCGCCTTTGTACGTGGTCGGCGGATCGAACTCATCAACGCGCCAGTAGTAGGTCTTTGCCAGTTCGAGCGGCCCGGGGGGAGTGAAAACGGCATCTCCCAGAAGAAGACCACCGGCAGCGTTGTTCACATCGTCGAAGTTGTCGCCGAAATAGACGGTGTGCAGTTTCGCAGCGAAGCCCGCCGCCCAGCTAAGCTCCGCGTCCAGAGCCACAGACTCGGCGCCGTCGGACGGGACAGGGGTATAAGCTGTCTTAGGAGGAATCGAGAAACTCCAGACGTCGCCTTTCCACGGGCTATTGGGTTCTGCTTCATTGACTTCATCTATCCGCCAGTAATAGGCCGTACCGGGGACAAGCCCATCCGGGAAAGGAAATCCGGGGAAGCCGACAATAAAATCGGTTGTTAACTGATTACCCAGGAACGTACCTTCGGCACCGGCATTCGCATCGTCGAAGTTGTCGCTAAAATACACATCGTGCGAGACCGCAGAATCTCCCGCGCGCCAGGTAAGGCTTCCCCACGTGTTCTCAAAGAAGGAACCATCGGCCGGCTCGGGGGCCAAAGCATGGGGATATCCTCCAGAGCCGCCTTTCATCACAGCCAGAATCTCGGCCTCCGGCAAAGCATTGTCGTAAATGCGCAGGTCATCGAGGTCGCCGCTGAGTGGGGTCCCGCCGGGACCGGCCTGGTTCTCAGCGGTTGCCTCGGAGTTCTTGCCGATATAGCCATAACGGAGATTACCACTGCCCCATGTATTGCCTTGCGTTACCGAAGGTTCTGGTTCACCGTCGATGTAGATCGTCGCGGTTCCATTGTCATAGACGCCGCAGATGTGGTGCCACTCTCCGTCGTCCACGAGCCTGTCGCTGCCGTGGTCAATTTGTCCGGCATCGGTCATCACGTGCCATCCGACCTGGCCTGCACTGACGTTGGAGTTGGTGCTGCCTACCGCCAGACGCCAGTACTCGTTGCGGTCAAACGAGGCAACAAACTGCGAGCCGGCACTGCTGGTGCGAATCCAGGCACAGACGCTCACTTCCGGAATGCCGGAGCCTTCATAGAACAGTCCCAGAATCCCCCCGTAGCCGCCGCCCTCAAGGTTGATCGCGCCGCCTAACCTTCCTTGCACCCACACTGGGTTGCTAACGAGGGTGGCATGATAGTCATTGCCGGAAGAATCAAAGGCAGTATCACCACTACCCTCATCAAACTTCCAGTGCGCTACCAGCTCGGCCGAAGCGCTGCTGACCAGACCCAGCACGAAGATAAAAGAAACCAAATAGATCAAGCTCTTACACATGACAGTCCTCCTTCTCAAAAAGAAAATTTAGCTGTTTTGAAAAGACCGATAATAATTTCGCCTTCACCCGAATTCACCTCGAGCAGTTTTCGAGCAACCATAAACTTCACCACATTTATTTGTACCAAATTGGCCATCTTGCAGTCAAGTAAAATCCTGGAATCGTGCATCGGCACATCTTTGGGCTAACACGATACAGAAGTGGAAACATCTCGCTGATTCGGAGCGGCCTGCCGGGCTTGATCGCTACGGCGGCCTTGCTAAGTGCTTTTAACATAACAGGATATCATCTATTGCCGGGCCAGGTCCAGTTCACCAGATCGTCGCTCCAGGCGATTGCAAGGCTGGCCGCCCCGTGGGCTCGTTGAGACTTCAAGCCCTGCTTTGAAGAGCCGTGAAAGAACATTATGTACTTGCCAACGGATGGCTCCCGGGTCAGATCAATTACGGTTGCAGCCGTCAACCGGCCTTGCGCCCAGGACCATTGTTTCTGTGCGAGCGTCAACAACTGCGTGTCCTGCCCCCACAATTTAGGATCTTTCGAGCGCTTTACGCCGATGCCGTTTGACGGGGAATGGAACATCACGTACTCGTCGCCCTGGCGAATGACCGTTACGTTTTCGCCGGCGCTGGCGCGACCGACGTATGTCCAGTTCTTCAAATCGTGGGAGTACGACATGCTGACGCCATTTTGCTTGTAGAAGCACCACCACTTGCCCGGCTCCTGCGCATCCTTAAGAAGGTAAGGATCAATCATGCGTCCCATTTCTTCTCGCGGCACATCGTTGCCCTTGACTCGCAGCAGTTCCGGCTCGGACCAGTTCTTCAAATCATCGCTTCGCATGATCCAGATCCGGCTGTCCTTCGTGCCGAACGTCTCGATGTTCGGAGTAGGATAGGTTTGCAGGCAGATTATCCATTTATCGCCGTGGCGGATTATATTGCCGGGACTGCTGTAGTTTAAATTGCGGTCTCTCGGAGTGATAATCTCGGGATACGTCCAATGCACCAGATCGGAACTGACGCTGTAGGCGGTCATGTTGTAGTAGCCGCCATCGGCAGCCGTCTCGGAGAGTGTAAAGTAGAGATAGAAGTTGTCCTCGTGATAGACCACCGCCGGGTCGCGGAATCCGTATTTATGATCGCCCTGGAAAATGATCGGAGATGCCAGTCGGGAAAAATCCACTTTCGTTCTTTGAACAGTTTCTCGAAAGGCGCTCAGGGCCGGCAGAACATTCCCATCACTGTCGAACATCGCATTGGCTCCACCGTACCAGATTCTCAAGCCCTTGACCGGTATTGACTCCGGGTACCACCACAGAACTCCAAGTCCCCTGTCATTGGTAGTTTCGAGCACAGTGTGGACGAGTTCCCCAAGGAAAGCTTTTTGTCCCATCGGCGTCATGGGCCAGCTCATATTCCTGTCTTTTTCGCCTTTTGAGAGACGGACAGGTCTGTGAGGGTATGCGGTCTCGACAACAAAGGCATCCTTGTCAAACGTTGCCGTGACGTTACGAAGGTTCTCTCGAAGGTCTTCCATCGAGCCGTGCCACCAGGGATAGTAACTCAGGCCTATGATGTCATAAGGCACGTCCCGCTTTTCGATATGCTCGAAAAACCATTTTGTTTTGGACCAATCCCCGCCGGAATGAATATGTAGAACGATTCGAATGTTTTCACTGCCGGATGCATCCCTTACACCCTGAACAGCGGACTTGAGCAGGCGTGCAAATTTGTCCCATTGTTTCTCAGGATCGCCGAGGCCATATAGTTTTCCGTCGGGCCAGAGCATTCCCGGTGCAATCTCGTTGCCCGGCTGGACCATATCGGGCAGCGCCCCGGCCTTCTTAAACTCCAAAATGCAGTCACGAGTATATTCGTGTACCTTTTTTTCGAGCGATTTGAAATCCAGGTCCTCCCACGCCTTCGGTTTTGACTGGTGACCCGGATCGGCCCAGGTGTCCGAATAATGGAAATTCAGCAGCAGTTTGGCGCCTGCCGCCTTGATGCGCTTGGCTAAGGCGATGGTATAAGAAAGATCGTTCACTACGACGTTCTTGTACGTTGGATTCACAAACAATCGCAGACGGAAACAGTTGCACCCATACTTGCTCATAATTTCGATGGCGTCGCCCGGTCTGCCCTCGTTCCGAAACACGCCTCCAGCCTGCTCGATTTTGGTCAGAGCGGATATGTCGCCTCCGACAAGGAATTTTCCGCCGCGGTTTGATGCCGAGCGGACTTGCCCGCAAACAGCAGTTAGCACCAACAGCATTGCGGAGGTGCGCTGCAACAGTTTCGTTAGTTCGTTGCTTCCTCTTGCCATGTGACTCACTTTCGCTGGTTAGATGCCGAATGGCAGAGGCCAAACTCAGCCTCTGTCCTTGAAGTGTATTGTACTGTTTGGATGTCCCAGCGGCAAAACTCAAAGCTGTTCGGATGAATACGGCTCGGATTTTTTGGCTTCACGGACCGGACATCTACAGTTAGAATGGCCTTTTAGTACTTCCTGACGCATGAAAGATGAAATCCGGTTCAAGATTATGAGAAATATTCGTGTTGCTTCAGTCCAGTTCGAGCATGTCGCCGGCGACAAGCAGGCAAACCTCACTAAGATAGAGAATTTTGTCAAGAAAGCCGCCGAGCAAGGTGTTGAGCTAATTACGTTCCCGGAGTGCTGCATTACGGGCTATTTATTTCTGCGAAAGCTCACGTCAGAACAGTTGCAGGCTCTGGCCGAGCCGGTTTTCGACGGCCCCTCATCGCAGGCCCTGATGGCTTTGGCAAGACAGCATAATATGACCATCGGAGCAGGGCTTGTGGAAGCGGCCGACGACGGGAAGATGTACAATACTTACGTGGTTGCAATGCCCGACGGCCAGTTTCAACGGCACCGAAAGATTCACTGCTTTATCAGCGAGCACCTGGCCTGCGGCTCGGAGTTTACGGTGTTCGACACCCCGCACGGCTGTCGCGCCGCGGTGCTGACCTGCTATGACAATAATATCGGCGAGAATGTCCGACTTGCGGCATTGAACGGGGCCGAGATTCTGCTGGCGCCGCACCAGACCGGCGGATGCAAGACGCCAAGCCCCCATTGTATGGGTGTGATCGAAAGGTCGCTGTGGGAGAATCGAAAGAGCAACCCGGCAGCAATTGAGGCCGAGTTCAAAGGACCGAAGGGCCGGGAATGGCTCATGACATGGCTTCGGGCCCGTGCGCATGATAACGGCTTGTTTTTGATTTTCAGCAATGGGGTCGGAGTTGACGGTGACGAGATCCGAACGGGAAATGCAATGATCTTAGATCCGTACGGGCGAATCCTCGCCGAGACGTGGAAGGCCGGCGATGATATGGTTGTTGCCGATCTTGACGCGGCATTGAGAGACAATTGCACGGGCGTAAGGTGGATCAAGACACGCCGGCCCGAATTGTATGGGCAGCTAACTGTCCCCACCGGGCTGGAAGAGGATATTCGGAGTGTGCGGTTCGGCAAAGATTTATGAAAACGACAGGACTAATCGGCGGTATGAGCTGGGAGTCATCCCTTGAGTATTACCGCATCATAAACCAGCTCGTAAGAGAAAGGCACGGAGGACTTCATTCAGCGCGAATCGTCATGCACTCCTTTGATTTTGCAGAGGTTGCCACGTTGCAGAATGAGGGAGACTGGGACGAAATAATAAAATTGATGATTGGGGCGGCCCAGAGACTGGAGAGAGCCGGGGCGGACTTTTTGGTGATTTGCACCAACACAATGCACAAAGTCGCGGACGTAGTCCAAAAAGACATTCGCGTCCCTTTGCTACATATTGCCGACGCAACCGCCGAAGAGATTAAGTCAAGAGGTCTTGAGAAGGTGGGTCTGATGGGAACCCGGCTCACCATGGAGGAGGACTTCTACAAAGAAAGGCTAATCGGCAGGCACGGCCTTGAGGTGATGATACCCGATGAACATGAGCGGCAGATTGTCAACGATGTCATTTACAGTGAGCTTTGCCGCGGCGAAGTTACGCAGTCTTCAAGAGACAAGTACGGCAAAATCATGCAGAATCTCGTCGCAAGCGGTTCCGAAGGAATAATTTTAGGCTGTACGGAAATTGGCCTGTTGGTTGACCAGCAAGACGTCCAGGTTCCGGTGTTCGACACGACGGCCATTCATGCAAAATCTGCGGCTCGGTACGCGTTGGAGCTTTAGCGCCGGTGCTGCAATCAATCGGAAAGTAATTTCAGGAGAGTAAAATGAAGGTAGTAGCTTTTAACGGAAGTGCTCGAAAGGACGGCAATACCGCCATATTGATTAGGAGGGTCTTCGTCGAACTCGAAGCCGAAGGCATCGAAACAGAGCTGGTTCAATTGGCCGGCAAGACCATCAGGGGATGTGTCGCGTGCGGCAAATGTTACAAGAATAAAGACAAAAGATGTTCAGTTGACAACGACGTTGCAAACGAATGCATCGAAAAGATGGTGGAGGCCGACGGCATAATCTTAGGCTCTCCGACCTATTTTGCAGACGTCACGACTGAAATGAAAGCATTGATCGATCGTTCGGGCTTCGTGGCACGGGCTAATTCGGACATGCTCCGGCGAAAACCAGGAGCGGCGGTTGTCGCCGTGCGCAGAGCCGGATCCATTCATGTCTTCGATACCATCAATCATTTCTTCCTAATCAGTCAGATGATCGTACCGGGGTCTTTCTACTGGAACCTGGGAATAGGAAGGAAACCGGGCGAGGTCGAGCAGGACAGCGAAGGACTGGAAACAATGGAAATATTGGGCCGGAACATGGCCTGGCTGCTCAAGAAGATAGCAGAGTAGGGTGGGACCTGCCCCACCATTGTTGATCGGTGGGCTTCAAGCCCACCCTCCGTCAACAGATTTCTTCAGCGAGAATCCACCAGATATCTATTATATTATTTTGCCGCGTTCATTAGCGGTTTAAGGAAACGTCGGGTCGGCGATATTTTTCTTAGTTTTTCAACCGATACTCGTAAAGAATGTCTCCTACTTCGCGGGCGGCCTGGACGGTTTCGTCGTAAGGGGTGTCGCAGACGTCGACGAATCCGGTCTGGTTGTTCTCGCCGTCCGGCCGGCCGGTGGCGGCCTCGTCATAGTACTGGAACCAGTGGGCCCCGACGTAGAAGGGATTGCGCAGGGCGCCCTGGACGTAGCTTTTGTATTTCTCCGCGCGGTCTTCCTGGTTTTCCGTTTCCACGAGGTCGGAGCTGAACATGCCGCGGTCGATGGCGCCGAACTGGAACTCGCCGATGATAACGGGCATATCGACTCCCGAAGGGGGACGGTACTCCGAAACGTCGTAACAGTAAGGATTGTAACTGAGGACATCGCAGTACTTCGCCGCGGCGCGCACCGCGCGGTCGTTCGACCCTTGGAAACGGCAGCCGAGGTAAAGGTGGTTCGGCGAGGCGCGTCTGACCTCGCCGCGGCAGACGCGGAAGTACTCTTCGGCGATGCGGGTGTAAAAATCCCGAAGGTCGGGACCCGCCTTTTTCTCGTCGGGCGTTTCGGTGGCCCGGAGCAAATCGTTCCAGGAGGCGTGGTCCGTCCCCCAGGCATCGTTCAGGTTTCGTATTTCCTTGTACCTGGTTTTCAAGTCTTCGAGGAAAGCGATTTTAGCCGGTTGGTCGGGAGGCGATGCAAGGGAGGCGAGGGCCAGCGAGATATCGTCGCCCCACCCCATTTCGTTGTCGACGAAGATCCCGAGACACCAGGGGTCGCTCGCGATCCCGCCGAGTTCTTCGTTGTGGACGTGCTTCCCAAGACGGAAGGACCAGCTACTTAATCCGGCACGCTCCCGCTCGAGCCGCTCTCGCAAGTCCGTTCGAAAATCAGGCGAGAAAGGATCGGGGAACTTCCATAAATGCTTGCTGCCGCTGCCCTCGATCTTACGGCTGCTAATAAGGTCGAAGGTGGCGACATAGGGAGTTTTGCGAAGCGCTTTGGTGCGTCCGTCGCTCCAGTTGCCGATGGTGTTCTGGCCCCAACTGCGAAGGCGGCGATGGACCAGTTCCATGTAAGAGGCCTCGTAGTCCTTGCCGTATTTGCGCAGGAGATTGGACTCGCTGAAAGTGAAGGTTTCAAACGTTCCTTTGCCCTTGTAATAACCGGAGGGCACCTGGGAACTCTTCACGTAAAAACGTCCAAGGGGAGAATCGCGCTTGGGGAGATCCTTGAAATAATGCTCGCGGTCGGTCAGGGCTGTCCCGTTGCTCCAACGGGTATCCGCATCGAAGGCATCGAAGCGGACGCAGTCGATTCCCAGGGACCAGAAGAGCCGCCCCTCGGGGTCAATCAGCCACCATTTACCCTTGTGTTTCTCGGCGCGGAAGAAGCCGGTCGCCTTGAACCGCGGGCCGTTCTTCCACCCGCCGTAGCGGTTCCATCCCCTGGGACCGGGGTGGTTTTCGAGGTCCTTTTTCTCGGTCTTCGCGCGTTCTTTCAGGTCTTTTTCGTCTCGGGTTTTCCCCGGCCAGTCCGCGTGGATGAACTGGCCGAACTTGTCGATGAAGGGAAAGAAGGCCTCGGCGTCCATGGTCTTCAGCTCCCCTTCGGCGCGGATGTTGTCGACCTCGATGGCGTGGTCGGTCTTGGGAAGGTAATCATAGTTTTCCGGGACAGACAGAATAAGCTGGGTGACGCCCGATGGATCGATCTTGTCCGAGATGTCGGGCGATTCGCGCATCCCGATGAGCTTCAGGGGTTTGGTGAACCGCCAGGGAGTAACGCAAAGGAATACCTTCAGGGTTTTGGATTCTTCAGGCTTGAGATAGACCCAATCCATGATGCAATTCTCGGAATAGCCGTTCGCTCCGGGATTATCGACGCGGCAGGAGACGGTGACGGCCTTGTTTCCGATGTTTTTCACGTCGAGCGCGACGGCGCGGTGGTTCGTGAGGTCCCATTTTCCCTTCGGCGCCTTAAGGGTGACGCCCGGCCATCGCTCGGCATGGCCCATGTTGATTCGAAGAAGGGTGTTTCCCTCCCGCTCGACGAGTTCGGCCTTCGCGTCTTGGGTTATGGCGGTATTGACGTCGAAGGGAGGTTCAAAATCGAAGAGGGTTTCACCTCCGGCGGGAGCGGCGCTCGAGATGAGAACCATGTTCAGAAAAATCCATATATGGAAAAGTGTCAATGAAATCCGACGCGTTCCTTTTTTCATGAGTCATCCTTTCCGCTGCTCCGCTTATTAGTCACGCAGCTTTTTTTCAGACAAAGTTTCTCCCAGTGGATTTTACCTGACCTTAACCTATTTTTCTCAGTTTTTCAATCTATACTCGTAAAGGATGTTTCCCATTTCGCGGGCGGCCTGGACGATTTCGTCGTAAGGGGTATCGCAGACGTCGACGAATCCGGTCTGGAAGTTCGCGCCCCACGGTTCGCCGGTGGTGTTAAAGGACAGGTACATGAACCAGTGGGCTCCGACGTAGAAGGGATTGCGCAGGGCGCCCTGGACGTAGCTTTTGTATTTCGCCGCGCGGTCTTGTTGGTTTTCCGCTGCCACGAGGGCGGAGCCGAACATGCCGCGGTCGATGGCGCCGAACTGGAACTCGCCGATGATGGCGGGCATGTCGATTCCCGAAGGGGGGCGGTACTCCGAAACGTCGTAACAGTAAGGATTGTAACTGAGGAGATCGCAGTACTTTGCCGCGGCCCGCACTGCGCGGTCGTTGCACTGTTGGAAACGACAGCCGAGGTAAAGGTGGTTCGGCGAGGCGCGTTTGACCTCGCCGCGGCAGACGCGGAAGTACTCTTCGGCGATGCGGGTGTAAAAATCCCGAAGGTCGGGGCCCGCCTTTTTCTCGTCGGGCGTTTCGGTGGTCCGGAGCAAATCCTTCCAGGAGGCGTGGTCCGTCCCCCAGGCGTCGTTCAGGTCTTGTATTTCCTTGTACTTGTTTTTCAAGTCTTCGAGGAAAGCGATTTTAGCCGGTTGGTCGGGCGGCGATGCGAGGGAGGCGAGGGCCAGCGAGATCTCTTCGCCCCACGCCCACGGCAGTTCGTTGTCGACGAAGATCCCGAGACACCAGGGGTCGCTCGCGAATCCGCCGAGTTCTTCGTTGTGGACGTGCTTCCCAAGACGGAAGGACCATCTCCCAAATCCGGCGCGCTCCCGCTCGAGCCGCTCTCGCAAGTCCGTTCGAAAATCGGGCGAGAAAGGATCGGGGAACTTAACCCCTAAAGACTTCTTGCTGCCCTCGATTTTACGGCTGCTATAATAGTCGATGGTGGTGACATAGGGAGTTTTGCGAAGCGCTTTGGTGCGTCCGTCGCTCCAGCCGCCGATGGTGTTCTGGCCCCAGCTGCGAAGGCGGCGATGGGTCAGTTCCATGCAAAGGGCCTTGTAGTCCTTACCGTATTTGCGCAGGAGATTGGACTCGCTGAAAGCGAAGGTTTTATACGTTCCCTTGCCCTTGTAATAACCACCGAGATCCGCCGAGGAATTCTTCCCGTAAAAACGTCCAAAGGGAGAATCTCGCTCGGGGAGATCCTTGAAATAATGCTCGCGGTCGGTCAGGGGGGTCATGATGAAATCCGCATCGAAGGGGACGCAGTCGATTCCCAGGGACCAGAAGAGCCGCCCCTCGGGGTCAACCAGCCACCATTTGCCCTTGTGTTTCTCGGCGCGGAAGAATCCGGTCGCCTCGAGCCGCGGGCCGTTCTTCCACCCGCCGTAGCGGTTCCATCCCCTGGGGCCAGAGTGGTTTTCGAGGTCCTTTTTCTCGGTCCTCGCGCGTTCTTTCAGGTCTTTTTCGTCTCGGGTTTTCCCCGGCCAGTCCGCGTGGATGAACTGGCCGAACTTGTCGATGAAGGGAAAGAATGTCTCGGTGTCCCTGGTCTTCAGCTCGCCTTCGGCGCGGATGTTGTCAACCTCGATGGCGATGTCGGGCTTGGGAAGGTAATCATAGTTTTCAAAGGGTAACAGAAGAAGCTGGGTGACGCCGGCGGGATCGATCTTGTCCGAGACGCCGGGTTTTCCCCACATCCCGACGAGTTTCACGGGTTCGGCGAACCGCCAGGGAGTAACGTAAAGGAAGACCTTCAGGGTTTTGGATTCTTCAGGCTTGAGACGGACATATCCGGTGATGCAATTCTCGACGTCTCCGCTCATGTAATTCTTGACGTCTTTCTCTCCGGGGTTGTCGAGGCGGCAGGCGACGGTGACGGCCTTGTTCCCGATGTTTTTCACGTCGAGCGCAACGGCGCGGTAGTTCGTGAGGTCCCACTTTCCCTTCGGCGCCTTCAGGGCGACGCCCGCCCTTCCCTCGATATGAGCCATGTTGATCCGAAGAAGGGTGTTTCCTTCCCGCTCGACGAGTTCGGCCTTCGCGTCCTGGGTTATGGCGGTTTTGACATCGAAGGGAGGTTCAAAATCGAAGAGGATTTCCCCTCCGCCGCCAGCGGCGGTCGAGATGAGAACCAGGTTCAGAAAAATCCATATATGGAGGAGTGATAATGAAATCCGACGCGTTCCTTTTTTCATGAGTCATCCTTTCCGCAATTTTTTCTAGATTTGTCCGCCCGCACCGAAGCATAAGATCCGTCCATCGGTGAGTGTTACCACGGCACGGCCTTCTTTGTCGATAGCCAGGCCCCATTCGACCGGAGCGGCGGGAAGCGACTGAGACCACAGCACGTTGCCGTCGTCAATATTCACCGCGACTATCTTCGATTCTTCGGCAATAACCACCGCGTTGTCGCACACCGCGACCGCTACGCTCGCTTTGCAGTCATAGCTCCAGAGCGTCTTGTCCCTGACACCCAGTTTCGTCCAATCCAAGAGAAACCGGTTTCGAGGATTTTCCATCCTTCTGCTTAATGCGCTTTTGTCAATCTTATCGAAGCAGAGGACCCGCTTGTTGTTCTGACTGCTCACCCATGCGATGTCCCGGCCGGAACCTGACGTCAAAAAGACCCTGCCGAACACGGTAGGATCATAAACATCGTAGTCAGGGTGAGCGTAGAACGGTCTGCCGCAGGCTACTACGCGGTCGGCCAGCAACGAAAGCTCCCAGCCGCGGGGACTTTGCGTCAAAAGAACGTTGTTTTGTGTTAGCGTTTGAACTTGACTGGGATCATTGAGGCATTTACCGTCTTTCGTATCGTAGATTGCAGGCGAGACGGCGTTGCCGCCCGCCAGATAGAGTTTGCCGTCGTTGAGCAGCATGTGCCCCTGGACACTCACGCCGGATCGGGCATCGGTATTCAGATGCCCGGACGTGTCGTTATGCCACTTCACCCGGCCGGTCACGGCATCGAGGGCATAGACGTAAGTTCCGTCGTAGTTGACGATGCCTGCCGCCACGTAGGCGATGCCGTCTTCGACAAGCACTCCGCCAGCTACAGGCCAGGTCGAAGATAGCGCATTATAAACGGGGATCTTTCGCTCGGCAGGCGCTGCGCGAAAACGCCAAAGGAGCTTGCCCGTCTGCGCTTCAAACGCATAGACCCAGCCGTCGCCGGAACCCACGAAAGCGCGCCCATTCCAGATCGCCGGCGGGATTCGGACCGCGCCGCCCGTATAAGCCTTCCATTTGAGTTTTCCGCCGCCGGCATCCAGCGCCCGGACAATTCCATCCGGGCCGCCGGTGAATATCAACCCGCCGGCAGCAACCGGGGCCGTCGGAGAGGGAGCCGGGTAAGGAACTCTCATCTTCGGATCGAATTGCCACAGAAGCTCGGTATTTTGCGGGATGACGGCCTTTGTCACAGCGCTGCATGTATTGTCCGCACGGAAGGTCGGCCAGTCAGCCGGAGATTCCGTCAGCACCGCCACGTCTGTGACATCGTCCTTGCTCTTTTCCAGACGCTTTGCTTTAGCGGCCTGCGGCTGGAAATCGAAGTCGCCCGCCGGTCCCAAACAGGTAACACCGTAAAGAGTAAGCTGGCAGTCACAGACGTAAGGCCACCAGTACAACAGACCGTTGGCGATAGTCACTCCGTCCTGGCACGGCGGACGCATGGGCGAGACCAACTGCGGACTGCTGCTGCCTAAGTCGAAGCGAGTCGAACCGCCCCTGGCCCGATAGAAGATCGAATCGACGGTGCCGGTTGGGCGAGTGCAGGCGCGCCGACCCGTATCCAACAGCGCCAACACCTCACCCGTGAGCGGGTCAAACTTCTTGCTCGGACTGCCCTGATCATTCTGGCCGCTGATTGCGTAGAGTTCGTCGTCTCTTAAGATCAACTGGAAGTTGTTGTAGGGATCGCACCACAAGAGTTTGCCGTCCTTTGCCGAGACAGCGATAAGTTTATCAACCTGCGGGCCGGCAAAGTATAACGCATCGTCACTGCATTTCATATAGCACGTTGTCCGCCAATTCCACGATGCACCCTGCCGGTTCGAGTACGGACCGAAAGCCTCGAACAGATCGGGGGCATTTTCCGCCGTCATGCGCCAGATCACGTCGCCTGTTTTGGCATCCAGACAGACCAGGTATGCGCCGAAGCGAAAGATGTATATTCGCCCGTTCTTCATGCAAATCGCCCGGCCGTCAATCGGCTCGGCCTCGCGATGACTCCACAGGACCTTCTTCGTTTTTGGGTCGATGGCCAGCACGTTACGGCCGAATCCCCATGGATGGGTTGTGTATGCCTTGTCGGCGTCCTTGATCTTGTCCGGCTGATTGAAACCTCGCGATATGGGATTCCAGGGCCAGCCGTGCCTTTCACGCTGCCATCGCATGGTAGGGTCTTTTTGCTCCTGCCGACCGATAAGCGCGTAGAGGATTCCGTCCTCCATGCCCATCCACTTCCAGAAATTTCCGCCGGCAACATCCGTTGGCGGAGTTATCCTGTCCAGGAGTTCACCGGTTGCCGCGTCGATGACTTTGCATGACTTGTCATCCCCAACGTAGAGTATGGTCGGCGTTGCGATCATCGTGTTGCGATGGATCATCACGCCCTCGGTCAAATCGCGCTGCCAGAGTAACGTGCCGTTGTATCCGTTGAAAGCGACAAGTTTGTTGAGGAAAGGCTCTTCTCTTCTCTTGAAGGCGACATGCCCGAACGCTTTGAACATCCGTCCTCCGGAAGCAACCGCAACCTGTGGAACCGGCGCATAGCGGGGCTCGGCAAGAAACTGGGTCAGATAGGGCGCTCGTATGACGGTGTCGTTTGACTGTGCGTTATTGTCCGGGCCGTGATACGGATGGCTCCAGTCGTCCACTCCCGAGGGAACCGACTTGACCAGGACTTTTCGCCCCAACAACGCTTTTCCTTCGGGCCTGAGCACTCGCAGAATCTCAGCCCTGGAGAAACGTTGTGTCCTGCCTACGGCGACCACAGCGTCGGCAATGTTGTCGGCCAGATTCAGCTTCTTGAACGGACCTTTGTCCACGAAGATACGTGTGCCGTAAAGAGCCTCGGCGTCGGCTGCTTCGCGGACCGCCTGCACATCCCCGGCCCGCGGCGACTGGACGTATATCATCATTTCGCTCTTGCGCGCCAGCTCGACGGCAAGCTCGCCTTTAGCGTCGCCGAGCACGACGCATATTCCGCGCGTTATCCCGATGTCCTCAAGAACCGAACCGCTTTGCTTAGCCATAGAAACCGGCGGGAGACATGCAAGGACACTGACGGCCGTTACCAATAAGATTATCTTTGTCATTCTCATCGTTCCACCTTGTAGGGGCGGCCCTATGTGGCCGCCCTCTGTTGTCTAATCCAATCGCAAGACAGGGCGACCACATAGGGCCGCCCCTACATTATTGTTCTATCGCCTCACCGACTTTTCTCAGGAAGGCGCTGTATATGGTGTCGGTAATCGGAAAATCCCGCTGGTCCAGACCACAAGTCACCAGTATGACTCTTATTGAGAGTTTTGTTCGTTCCATAAGCCTGTTACCTCCAGTACGCAAGAAGCGTCCTCACTCTGGCCATATAACCTGTCCTGCGGACTCTTGTCAAGGGCTATTCAGGCCGGCGGGACGTTCTTTTGAGCTTGACTTTACATCCCGGCTTTGCTACTACCATTACAGTTTAATGATATCCCAAGATTCATTTCCTGGAGTACGGTACGATGCGACCACACACACTCGTTGCGGGCTGTCTGATACTGTTCGGCATACTAAACACTTCCGGCGCCGGCCCGGCAAATACACCGCCCTGGGAGGGACAGTATAAGATCAAGCCCAGTGAGACGGACCGAATGACGCCGGCCGACGTTCCCGGCCCGGACGGGATAGTCTATCCCAACTGGACCAAATGCGGCGTACAGGGCGGGATCCCGAAGATCAAAGCGGCAACATCCGTTGGAGAGTTCGGCGGCGAGCCTGATGATAACATCGACGATTCGGCGGCGCTGGCCAGGGCATGTGAAGCCGCCGGGAAAATGGGCGGCGGCGCCGTCCTGCTCGGCCAGGGCACTTATTATCTTGATCGTCCCGTGACTGTGCGCCACGACAAGGTGGTCATCCGGGGTAAGGGCGCCGGCAAGACTCGCCTGATCTTCCGGTACTCGGTTCCTGATGACAGTATAGCGTTTTACAGCCCCTCGGCCGGCAGCAGGGTAGGCCCCAACACTCGCCTTGAAATGCACTGCAAGCCCGCTAATCTTGCGAAGATGACAATCATGATCGATGATAAGGTCGTCGGCACATGGAGCAGGAGCAAACACTCGGGCAACACTTTCAACTTCTCCGTTTACGGGCGTGACGCCGTCGGCAAGCTCGCAGATGGCCCGCACAAACTAAAAGGCATTGCAGAATATAAGGACGGGACAAAACTCACCGGGCAAATCCCAATTGTTCTCGACTCGGCCTTTCGAGACAACAGGCCGGTCGCAGACCCACGGGCCGCCATTACATTCGCAGGCAAAGGCACGGTCGGCGGGAAACTCAGACTCGCCGACGATGGAAAACGCGGGGACATGAAGCTCAAGCTGCGAAGCACCGAGGGGCTTGGCGTCGGCGACTGCATTAGGATCGAAGCACCCGCGACCGACCGCTGGAAGAAGCTGACCAGGAACGCCTGCAAGTGGGGTCTGTATCGTATGTACGAGCTGATCGTCACCGGAATCGAGGGCAAAAGCATTATCGTCAACCAGCCTTTGCGGATCGAATTTCCCGTAATCGACGGCGCATACATACAGAAACTTGTGCCGATCCGGCGTTGCGGCATCGAAGGGCTGTACCTCGAACAGACCGAGAATCTCTGGATAAGCGGCGTGATCTTCTACAACGGCTGGAACTGCTGGGCCAAAGACGTCACCGTCAAGAAGTGCGGGCGATTCCCCGTATATGGTTCTTCGGCCAAGTGGTGCGAAATACGCGACTGCGTATTCGACGATGCGTGGTTCAAAGGGGGAGGCGGTACGGCCTACACCGGCTGGGATCGATGCTGGGACTGCCTTATCGAAAACGTCGAGACCTTCAAGATGCGGCACGCCCCGCTTTTCCAGTGGGCCGCCAGCGGCTGTGTGATCCGCAAGAGCGTATTCCACGAGAGCGACGGGCAATGGCACGCCGGCTGGACGAATGAGAACCTCATCGAGCAATGCGTGATCGAATCCGTGCGGGGACACGGCGGTTACGGCTACGGGATGTGGGCCTCGCCTCCGGAAGACACCGCACACGGCCCGAACGGACCTCGCAACGTCGTATATAACTGCGACGTCAGCTCACCCAGAGCAGGTCTCTGGATGGGCGGCATGAATGAGAACTGGCTGATACTCCATAACCGTTTTGTAGTCGATAGCGGACCCGGCGTGTTCGCGAAGACATCGAGCTTCGACCATATCATAAAGAACAATGTGTTCGTTCTCAAAGACGGCAAGTCGCCCATGATCTCGCTGACTACCGCCGACTGTATCGGCACCGAAGTCGTCGGCAACAAACTTTACGGCGGCAGCGGCAAGCTGGTCTCTGGCAAAGCCGAGCCGGTACTGGCCGGGGACAACGAAACTCTCCCATCCGGACCGGCTGGAAGGCCGACGCCAAAAGTGCCGTCAATCTACGAGTGGCAGCTAACCCATGTCAAACGCGACATGTAGTGTCGGGGTAAAGAGAAACCTTTGTCATATTTTCGAGTATGAAGGGAGGTTGTAAAGATGAACAATAACCGAGTTTTAACGACCTGTATATGTCTGTCGGCAATTGTATCTGCGTCCGCCGCACAGCAGCCGAACGCCGGGCAGATATTGAAGGAAACGGGCGTTAAAGGCGGGCTTGTGGTTCATCTCGGCTGTGGGGACGGAAAACTGACCGCCGCGCTGCGGGCAAACAGCAGCTACCTGGTCCACGGATTGGACGAAGACGCAAAGAGTATCGAGAAGGCGCGCGACCACATAAGCAGCAAAGGTCTCTACGGGGAAGTTTCCGTTGAGCAGTGGTCGCAGAAGGTCTTGCCCTACAATGACAACGTGGTTAACTTGCTGGTTGCCGAGGATCTCGGCGACGTTTCGATGGATGAGGTCATGCGCGTTTTGTGTCCGAACGGAGTTGCTTATATCAAGGGCAAGAAGACTGTAAAGCCAAGGCCCTCCGATATCGACGAATGGACGCATTTTCTCCATGACGCCGACGGCAACGCGGTGGCCAAAGACAAGAAGGTAGCGACGCCGAAGCACCTGCAATGGGAGGCAGAACCAAAACGCACGAGAGATCACGATGCGCAGGCCAGCATAAGCGCCATGACCTCAAGCAACGGGCGAATATTCTATATACTCGACGAAGGACCGACCTCGCTTGTTCATCATCCCGCGAAGTGGAAGCTGATTGCCCGCGATGCATTTAACGGCAAGCTGTTGTGGAAGCGCGGCATCGGTTCGTGGATGACACATTTGAACCTCTTCCGCTCCGGCCCGGCCAATCTGCCGCGACTGTTGGTTTCGGTAGGCGACTACGTCTATGTCACTCTCGGATTCGGCGAGCCGATATCAATGCTCGATGCAGCAACGGGCAGGACCGTTCGGACCTACAAAGGATCGGAGAACACCGAAGAACTCATCTTCTACAAGAATATTCTCCTGGCCGTCATCGGCGACCCCGACATCATGAACAAAGAAGCTCCTAAAATCTACGGCTACTGGCAACTCAGCGTCGATAGAAAGCCTGACATCGAGAAATACATAGTTGCCTATCAGGTAAGCACCGGGGACATTCTCTGGAAGAAAACAGAAGAGAATCTCGCATATCTTACCCCGCTCTCTCTGACCGCTCACAACGATCGCGTGTTCTTTCTGGATAATGAGAATCTTCACTGCGTCAACTCAAAGACCGGCGACCACCTGTGGGACGCGCCGATGCCGACGAAAGGATTGTTTCTCAGAAACTACGCACCAACGGTGGTCGCACATGACGACGTGGTGCTGTGTCTGACCTGGAACAAGCTTCGTTCGTTTTCGATTGCCGATGGAGATACGCTGTGGGAGCACAAGGGCGCCATCGGATTCGCTGCGCCGGGAGATTTGTTTGTGATCGACGGGCTGGCCTGGACGATACCGATGACCTCGTCGATATGGAGCGGCAACAGGCTGGACAAAGACGGGAAGCCAACAACCGGCATTCCCATACCCAAAGAGAACTTCATCGGCAACGGCGGCGAGGAAATCTGGGGTATCGATATTCATACTGGCCGGGTGGAGAGGTCCTTTCCCAGAATGGAACTGCTTCCCGGAGGCCATCACCACCGCTGTTATCGCAACAAGGCGACCGAACGTTATCTTATCTGCAGCAGACGCGGCCTGGAATACATCGACCTGGACGGCGACAATCACATCAACAACTGGTGGGTGCGCGGCGTATGCCAGTACGGGGTCATGCCGTGTAACGGACTTATGTATGTGCCGCCGCATCCCTGCCAGTGTTTCGGCGAGATCAAGTTTGACGGATTTCACGCGCTTGGCGCGGCAAGAGCAACACGTGAACGTGAAATAAACGCCAGATTGATGAAGGGCCCGGCATACGGGAAAGTGATGTTCGCTGCCGACAATCGAACGCCGAGTACGTCCCGACAAGATCTGATCTGGGCGCCGCCTGTGCGGAATCCCGATTCGGATGACTGGCCAACATATCGTCATGATATTACGCGCAGCGGCTGCGCGAGCACAGACGTCCCGGCTGATCTTGAGAAGAAGTGGGAAGCCAACGTTGGCGACAAGCTAAGCAGCGTAGTTGTGGCGCAGAACAAATTGTTCGTCAGTGCAGTCGATAAGCAGACCGTTTACTGCCTTGACGCGGCAACAGGCAAGCGGCTGTGGAAGTTCATAGCAGCCGGGCCTGTTGACTCGCCCCCAACCGTTGACGGCGCGATGGCGATTTTCGGATGCCGCAATGGTCACGTTTACGCTCTGCGCGTATCCGATGGCGAATTGGTCTGGCGCTTCCGCGCTGCGCCGGTTGACAGGCGCACCGTGGTCCGGGAGAGACTCGAATCGGTCTGGCCCGTACACGGCAGCGTCCTGGTTGTCAACGGTACAGTCTATTTCGCCGCCGGGCACACTTCATATCTCGATGGCGGAATCCGGCTTTACGGTCTCGACGCCGGGACGGGAGATGTTAAATACAGCACGACTATCAGCTCGGACGGAGCGAGCAGGGAAGGGGCGATGCCTGACGTGCTCATCTCGGATGGACAAAGCATCGTGATGCGCTTCCGAAGCTATGATCTGTCGCTCAAAGAAACAAAACGACCGAAGCCGGCTATGATATTAGCCAACACCGGCCTGTTGGAGGACTGCTGGGGACACAGGTGGAACTGGGAACTCGGCGGCGGCGATACATTCGGCAAGCTGCTGGCGTTCGACGCAAGAGTCGCCTACGGCGTGCAGACATACTACACGTTCCTCAAGTACGACAAGTCAATGCAACCCGGCACACACTCCGGACACCTGCACCAAAAATACAGCAGGTACGTGCCGGGGCAGTTCCCCGCAGGGACCAGGCTGTTCGCGCGCCCGAACAACAGCAGGAGGGACAGTGCGCCGCAAAGAAAGCAAAAACGAACCCTGAAGGCCAACAGCCACAAATGGAATAGAAAAACATCGCTGCAGTTTCGCGCGATGGTGCTGGCCGGCAGTGTTCTCTTCGGCGCAGGGTGGAAGGACTCTGAGAAGATATTCCAAGAGAACCCTGACAGATCGAACGATTCCGTCTTGAGGGTCATCTCCGCCAATGACGGCGAAATGCTCAGGGAGTACCCGCTCAAAGCCGAGCCGGTCTTCGACGGCATGGCCGCAGCTTACGGCCGGCTCTACCTCGCCATGAAGAACGGCAAAATATTGTGCCTGACGGGCAAGTAGGTTGTAGACACTTCGCGATGCATCTGGTAATATAGTGTAAATCCGGAAGGTTGAGACATGGTGGGTAAACACTGGCATATCAGATGTTTTTGCGCAGTTGGCGTGATAGTAGTGTTCGCCGTTCAAGCTGTTGCCAAAGCGGGAAATGTCGCCGATGGGGATGGCCGCAAGCTCTACTCGTCTGCTCACAAAAGGCAAACGCCGTACGATATCCTGCGGAAGACCAGGCGCCGGCCGCGAACAGGGGCGATTCAGGACGCTGCTGAAGCGGGGCCGGTCGCGGCCAGAGCCAGATTGAAATACGTACGCAGCGCGGAAAGCTCCCTGATAACACATCTGGCTATGCAGCAGCAAAAGACCACGGTGGTAAGGCCGCCGGAGTTGCGGGAGGCCCCGGCGGACGCCCCGGCGGAACCCGTGTACTTCGTGCTTGAGGCTGGGGACAGAGACGTTCACGGGATAACCTATCGCTCTACGGATCGTACCAAAAAGGTGAAGCTCTATTTGGACACCAACGGCGATGGCCTGTTCTCCGACGAAAGAGAATATGTAGGCACAAGGTTAAGTCAATTACAGACTACAATGACGTACGAGTTCGGCCCTGTGTTGACACGGCACGGAGAGAGCGCACCCAGAGAAGGAGCAATCCGCGCACAGTGCACCAACGGCCAATGGCTCATGTTCCATCCTGCCTTCTACCGCGAGGGGCGCGTGGTTCTAAACGGCCGGCCTCATAGGATCGCTGTCGTCGATGGTGATCTCGATGGAAAATACAACCAGGTGTTTGTGCCGCCGGCCAAGGGAGTCCGTGAACCCGGATGCGATGCGTTCGCAATAGACCTCGACGGCGATTCGAAATTCCACGCCGGTCACCCGGGTGGTTCGGAGATTATGCCGTTTAGTAGGATGGTCAAAGTGAACGAGGACTACTATAGCATCCACGTTACCGACGATGGCGGCATAATCGAGTTCAGGCAGGCCAAGCCGTCGTTTGGGGAGCTTGACGTCGGCGGCAGGGAAGTTGACCTGAGGCTCTGGTCGGACGCCGCTCATCAACGGTTGCGCGGCTCGGGGTCAAAGTGGCGCGTGCCCGCAGGCAAATATGGGGTTGTGTCATTGGAACTGACCGAGAAAGATTCCGCGGGAAATCTATGGGCCTTCAAAATCGACAAGGCCGGACAAGGCGAGCTTGGCGATTTCGAGGTCCGGCCCGACGAGGCGACCTCTTTGCGAATCGGCCCGCCATTTAGGGTCAAGACATCTATGGACAGAAGCGGCCCAAATGTCCTGATAGGATTCGACCTCGAAGGCCAGGCGGGGGAATTGTACGCTCCCGGTGCGAAAGTAAATGGAAAGACAGTGCGTGAACCGGAGTTCAAGATCATAGACGGCTCCGGGCGGACCGTTGGCTCCGGCCGTTTCAAGTATGGCTGAAGCGGTGTCTGCCGGTACTCGTGGCGAGTACCCGACGGTTACGGGGGCAAGTACAGAATGGAAGTCCAGACACATCTCGGGCCTTTTGAAGTCCGACAAGACGAGACCTGGCACACAATCAATTAGGTGGTTGGCCGTATTCTTCATGCTTCCTACTGAAAAGGCATCTCTTCGGAGGCTCTTTCAATAGCATTCTCGAACAACAGGATTGTTGTGAGATTGCTGCGTCTCTGCGCTGCTCCCAAGAAAACGAACGATTTCGATTGTCGAAGAGTCGAGATTGCCGCAGTCGCCGCGCTCCTTCGCAATGACACACGTTACGATATTGAGAGATCGTCTCGTCGCGATGCCTCTGGCGGAGAAAGAGTGAGTAGCGTGCCCAACGACCCGCGCTATGTCATTGCGAGCGCAGCGAAGCAATCTCAAGCTCCACGAATCAATAACATGCTTCTTTCAGTTATCGTAAGGTCGTCCCTTTACTCGCGGTAGTTCTTCCACCAGGCTTCCCAGAGGGCGGCCATCTGGTCGACCTTTTCCGGATGCTGCGAGGCGAGGTTATGCAACTCGGTTCGGTCCTTTTCGAGGTCGTAGAGTTCCCAGCCGGAGTTGCCCAGGCTGACGAGTTTCCATTTGCCGGCGCGAACGGCTTTTGCCTTGCCGAACTGCCAGTACAGAACGTCGTGGCCCCGTCTCTGCTTTCCTTTGAAGATTGGGAGCAGTGATTTGCCCGCGAAAGGTTTGATTTTTCTGCCGTTGATTGTTTCAGGATAGGCCGCGCCGGCCATCTCCATGAATGTCGGCATGATGTCAATTATGTGGCCCACCTGGCCGGTCTTGCCGCCCGGTTTGATCACACCGGGCCAATAAGCTATGAAGGGAGTGCAGTTGCCTCCTTCGTAATCGGTGGACTTGAATTTCCTGTAGGGCGAGTTACTGGCGTTGGCCCAGGGCGGGCCGAGGCAGCGATAACCCTCGACAGGTCCGGGCGGGATGTCGGGCGTTGTATCGGGCGTTTCGGGGCAGCCGCCGTTGTCGGCAAGAAACAGCACGAGCGTATTATCCCACCTGCCGATTTGCTTTACCTTCTTAAACACCCTGCCTATCGCCTGGTCCATGCGGTCCACCATCGCGGCATATACCGCCATTTTCAAGTCGGCCTTATCCTTCTGCACCTCGCTGAGCGACTCCCAGTTCGGCACGCCCTCATCCCGAGGAGACATCGCGTATTTCGGATCGAACATGCCTATCTCTATCTGCCGCTCGTAGCGCCGGCGGCGAAGCTTGTCCCAGCCGATCTTGTATTTGCCTCGATACTTAGCGATATCCTCTGGCCAGGCGTGCAGCGGGTAATGCGGCGCCGTCTGCGGCAGATACAACAGAAATGGTTTGCTCTCGTTCTTGTACTCTTCGAGCCGAGCAATAGCATAGTCGGCAAAGGCATCGGTCGTATAGAAGTCCTTTTCTTCGGGAGTGTAGCCCATGATCGCTTCGCCTTCGATGGCCCACCGACGCGGTGACTGCCGTTTTCTGCCGGGCTTGCCCTCGCCCGGTCTGGCTTCGATTCCGGGATTCCAGTAATTGCAGCATCCGTCCGCCAGGCCGTAGTAGCGATCGAACCCGCGGGTTGTCGGCAACGGCTTTTGATGCCATTTTCCGGAGATAATCGTTCGGTAGCCGGCAGATCGCAAGACCTCCGCGAAAGTGGCGCCGTGCTCCATATTCCGGACTCCCACGGCCTGGTCGTACTGACCGGTAAGAAGGGTTGCCCGCGTGGGGCTGCATTTCGCGCAGTTGTAGAACTGCGTGAACCGCGTGCCGCCGGCCGCCAGCGCATCGAGGTTGGGCGTTTTGATTTCTCCGCCGTAACAGCCGATATCTGAGTAGCCCAGGTCGTCGGCCATGATGAGAATAATATTCGGCCGAGAGCCTTTCGGCCCGGCAGCCTTCAAATGTCCGGGCAAAGCCAGCGTGGCAACTCCCAGCCCGATGGTCTTTAGAAAGTCGCGTCTTGTCTGAGTGAGTTTATGCATACCATTCTCCTTACGCAAACGGCTGCCGCGGCAGACCGGGCATACCGAGGATTTCATCAGCGACAATTCTAACCGGATCGGTAAGGATGGTCAAATTCCGTATGAGCCCCCCCACCCGTTGTCATTCCGACCGGAGTCCCAACGCAAGTTGGGATGAAGTGGAGGAATCTATTTTGAACAGATCTCTCCATTCCGCCTTCGGCTCCAGTCGAGATGACGTAGCGTTGCGCCTTCGGCTTGAAGTCGGGATGATACACTTTTATTTGGGCAAACACAGGGTCAAACAATTGGTATCATCGCAAGACCTGTGGGGACCAGCAACAGCTTAGTGGACCGAGCAGGATATACAGGGGTCGTATGCCCTGACGAGCATTTCACACAGCTTGGTGACTTCCTCGTCGCTCTTGCCAAGCTCTATCTGCCGGATCACAAGCTCCGGCAGGTCATGATGGATGTTGGCGTTATTCTGCGTGGTGGGGATGATGCAATTGGCCTTGGTGATAGAGCCTTTCTTGTCAATCTTATAGTCGTGATAAAGTATGCCGCGGGGCACCTCGACGGCACCGACGCCCTCGCCGGCCTTGATTTCGTACTCGGCGCGGACGTTTTCGAGATCGCCGTCCAAAAGCTGGTCAATGATTTCAATTGACTCGACCATCACGTGATGGGTCTCGATAAGCTGGGCCACGTTGTTCATGTAGGGATTGTGATTGACCGGCGCCAAACCGAGCGTCTCGGCCGTCTCTTTGGCCTCTTTGCAGAGGAAGTCGTAGTTGTTGTTGAATCGAGCAAGTGCGCCTGCGGCAAAAGACTCCCTGCTGAGCTTTGCGAATTTCGATGTGGAGAAATCCACCTTGTATTCATTGGTCATGGCAAGGTAATCGTCTTCGGGTTTTACTACGCCGTCGGTCGAGACCAAATCGCCGCCTATCCAGGGGTAGCTGTCCTCGCCTTTGAGCGCAACAAACTCCGTTTCTCGCACAAAGTCGGGCAAGGCGAGTCCCTTGAACACGTCCACTGCGGCTTCGACGTCGGCCAGCCGGTCCTGGAGCTTTTGTCTCATTTCTTCGAGCTGCTTCTTCTCGGGCGCTTTGCTCAGGCCGCCTGTCACAAGACTCACCGGATGTGTCGTGCGCCCGGCGACCAGGTCGCAAAGATCGTTGCCGAGGCCCTTGAGCCGGACGGCGGCACCCACTACCTCGGGATGAGTCTGGGTCAGCGGAATGACGCTGTCAACATCCAGCAGGTCGGGCGCTGCCAAAAAGAAAATATGCAGGACGTGACTCTGCAGGGTCTCTCCGTGCTTGGCCAATAGGCGCAGCAACCGGGCGTTCTTCGGCACTTTCACATCCATAGCTCTTTCGACGGCTCTTAAGCTCGCGAGACTGTGGCCTATTGAGCATATTCCGCAGATTCTGGAGGTCAGGGTGGGCGCCAAGTCGTGTGACTTTCCGCGCAGCATGGCTTCGAAAAATCGCGGAGTCTCCACCACCTCCCATTGAGCTTCAATTAGCTTACCGTCGCTGACCGTTACGTTGATGTTGCCGTGGCCCTCGACGCGTGTCAGGTGATGCACGTTTATTTTCATGTCGGTTTTCTGTATCATTAGCATACCGTTCCATTGAATCCGCCGTAGAAGCGCAGTCTTTCCACAATCGCGGACTCGGGATGACCCTTTTCCAACAATATTTCCTTTAGCGCGTCGTAGTTGGCGTCTTCAGCCGGCCCTCTGCAACCGAGGCAGCCCACTTTGCCGGTGGGACAGACCGCGTCGCACCCGGCGCGAGTGACCGAACCCAAACATATCTGGCCCAGATCGACCACGCATGTGTTGATTTTTTGTTTACATTCCACGCACACGGGATACTTGGGAATCTTAATGTCCGCACCCGTGACAACGTTCACAATGATCCGCTCGACTTCTTCCTTGGATACCGGACAGCCCGGGATTTCCAGATCGACTTTGACGACGTCGGCGATCCTTTTAACCCTGTCGGTCTCCACGGGGTGTTCACCATAGACCTCTTCGATCACGTCCTTTAGCTCGAATCGATTCTTCTGTTGGTTCACGCCGCCGAAACACGCGCAGGACCCCATCGCGACGAGAACTTTCGCTTTGGCCCTGATGTCCTTGATTCTCTCGACTTCGTCGGCCCTGGAGATGTTCCCATCGACCAGCGCAACATCGTAGTCCTGGCCCCGGTCGGACGAGACTTCTCTGAAGTTCACCACTTCCAGCAGCGATAGAAAATCGAGCAGGGAGTTTTCCTTGTTCGCCAGTTGGAGCTCGCAGCCCTCGCAACCGGTGAAATCGAACACGCCTACCCTGACTTTTTGTGGTTCAATCCCAAGATACTTCACTATATTGCTTCCTTCAGATTTAAAACAGACCAGTAATCAAACACCGGGCCGTCAACGCACGTGAACGTCGAGCCCACCATGCACCGGCAGCACTTGCCCATGCCGCAGTGCATTCTTCTCTCGAGAGAGACGAACATGCGGTTCATGGGGATCCCCAGGCCGTCTAAGTGATCGCAGACAAATTTGAACATGACCGGCGGGCCGCACACGATAGCGTAAGTATTGTCCGGTGCAATGTCTATTTCCTTGAACAGATCGGTAATCAAGCCTGTTCTGCCTCGCCAGCCCTTGCTCGCCTCTTCGACAATAGTGAGCAGCTTTATGTGATCTACCTTTTCCCACTCTTCGTACTGGTAGGTAAAGAGCATCTGGCCGGGATCTTTTGTGCCGTAGAGGATATGCACGTCCTCGAACTCGTCTCTGTGCTCACTGGCCCAGTAGATCGGGGCGCGAAGCGGAGCCAGCCCCAGGCCGCCGGCAACCAACAGAATGTTGCTACCCGCCATCTTTTCCATCGGAAAAGATGTGCCGAACGGTCCGCGTATGCCGAGCTTGGCGCCTTTTTGCGCCTTATGCAGCACGTTGGTAGTGCGCCCGCTTTTTCTGACGCACAGCTCTATGTATTCCCTGTTGTTGCTGGAACTGGATATCGAAATGGGAACTTCCCCGAAGCCGGGCACTTCCAGCATTACGAACTGGCCCGGCCGAAACTCAAAGATTCGCCGTTCCTTGTCATTGAGAATTTTCAGATGAAAGAGCTTCTCTGTTGGGGTCAGCTCGACGATATTGGTGATTTCGCATTTGTAAACTTTGTCCGTTCTCATAAGAATGCCCTTGCGGTTATACCGCGGCGGATGTCTCATGAACGGCTCTTTGTTTATGTCCTGCTTGGGCAGTGTGTAATCCATCTTAGTCTTCCATCTGCAAATCGCTAATGACATCTTTGGGATTAATTCCCGCCAGACAGGCCCTGCCGCACCGGTTGCAGCCTACACATATCGGGTCATCAGCGTTCTGGGCAAATCCTCGATAGTGATGATAGAACCTGTATTTTAGCCTGTCTTCCTTTAGCGGCCTGAAATTGTGCCCCCCCGCCACTTCGGCAAAGTCAACAAGATTGCAGGAATACTCGACACGCTCCTTGCGGGAGCTTTTGAGACTTACGTCAACGGTCTCCTCGATGCCGTAGCAGTAGCACGTCGGGCACACCATCGCACAACTGCCGCAATTGAGGCACTTGTCGCCCCACTTCTTCCAAACGGGGGACTTGAATTCTATATCCAGAACGCTCGGCAAACCTGTAACTTCAACTTTGGCCTTGAAACTCTCTCTGAGGTGCTTTCTTCTTGCATGGAACTTTGCACTGTCGCCGTTGGCCGGGTCGGTGACTTTGAAGTTCTTGAGAAATCCGAACGCCTTGGAGGAGCTTATGGTCAGATAGTATCGATCGCCAATGTCCGTGCAGAACAGATTGAATCCGCGGTGCACCGTATCATGGCCGAGAGATTCACAGAAGCAGTCGTCCAACGGCTCGTGGTCCATGCCCACAAGGAAGGTGTTTGTCCTTCTGGCCATATAATACGGAGAAGGATATGCCCCCCCTATGAGAATTTTGTCCAGTATGCTCAGAGCGTTAATATCGCATGGCCGCACGCCGATGATCACACGGGGATTGACCCTGTACTCGACGGATTGTTTCCAGCCTTTGTCGGAGAAATCGAAGCGAGAAAGCTCTTCCCGAAAAGGCAGGAAGAAATTCTTCACCGACGAATATGTAACGGTGTAATCGAGGTCCATCTCGTCGAAAGAATTGACCTCTTTGAACTGGTAAACGCCCGAACCGTCGGTGCGCTTATCTACCTGTTTTGGACCGAACGTTTGGTTCCCGTCAATCAGGCTGTTGACAAATTTCTTAAATTCCTTCTTCGTAATCACTTTGTGAATCATCTGGCGAATTCCCCGATAGGATAATTAAACAACCCCAGGAAGTCAGTTACACACGAAAAAGCAAATATAACTTACTATCCAATCATCGTCAAGAAATTTCTCCCAGTTTTGAAAATTCTTAAAAAATTTATATTCTCAAAACAGAGAAAGTTGCTGCTGAAGCCGATACAGGGCATGACCAAAAGCGAGTAACAAACAAAAGAATTCGGCCGACAAGGCATCGCCTTAAAGGCTCGGTCTCAGGCGGTGTGATTCTACGATCCGTATTCTTCGCGAATGTATCCGCGGAGCAGATCGGCCAGGTCGCCTCGCAGTGCCCTGGCGGATTGGCCGGCGGCCTTTGCCGCTCTGGATGTCAGGTGGAACAGCCGGCACAAATCCCGGAAAGACGGACCGACGAAGCAAAAGGTAACGGTCCCAAGGTAGGCACGTAGATTTGGTTGGCCGGCTCCGGATTCCGCTAACCAGATGCGAACCATACGTTTGACGGTGCCCGAGGGGTCCTTCGCAAAGCGGGCATAGTCCGGGTCGCGATCATAGACTACCGTGTGCGTTTGCGTCCTGATCCATGCCGTGCGCTGCTCAACATGAAAGAACATGCCGTCCATCTCCATTGCCTCCTACAAGGATTCTCCGTTTATCCTCGCTCAGCTATGCGGCTTCAGCTACATTGCTACAAACAGCATCGGATAGCAAACCCTTGTTATTTCCCGTGCTTCTCGCCCATCAGTTCGGCCACCTTCGGTTCGATGGCTTCGGCCCATATTTTATAGCCCGCTTCATTGGGATGCAAGTAATCGGGCATTACTTTTTTGGAGAGGAAACCATCTTTGGTCAGGAATTTGTCGTTGATGTCCAGGTAGTGAATCATCCTGCCGTCGGCGATTTTCGACGCCTGCGATGACGCCTCGGAGTTTTTTTGACGCTGATCCGACGGTTCGGGTCCGCGCGGGAAGATAGCAAGGATTAGTATTTTCATGTTGGGGCACTCAGCGCGGAGTTTCTTGCAGATAGCAACAATGCCGCCGGCGATTTCTTCGGCGGTGTTATCTGTGCCGTTGGAGTTGTTCGTTCCGATCATCAGGACCGCCAATTTCGGCGATATACCCTCCAGATGACCATGCTCAAGGCGCCATAACACGTGCTGCGTCCGATCTCCGCTAAAGCCCATATTGACCGCGTTACGCGGGGCATAGTGCTTGTCCCAGTACTTCTTGCCGCCGCCTTCCCAGCCGTGCGTAATCGAATCGCCAATCATGAGCAAATCCACGTTGCCCTGCTTGACTCGTTCGTTGACGGCGTCATTGCGCAGCGTCCACCAGCTATGCCGATGGGCGGGTGAAACGGCTGAGTGCTGCTTTTCTTCGGCAATCAGAACCTGGCTCGACAAAATCGAAACGGCCAGACATGCGATCAGAAATTTGCTCTTCATTCTCTTGCTCTCCTTGAACTGATGTTTCCTGGTTGTCCGTATTTCGTATCGCCGGTAGAATATAAACTCCGCCCCGGACATACAAGCATTTTCCTCTGATTCACCGTAAACCAGCCAATAGAAAAGTCTTACAAGAAATAGACTCCCTCGCAAATACCGCGGATTATGGCCTGCGAATCTTTGTTTCCGGTCAAACGTAGGGACCATTCTCAATGCCCTTCCCGGTGGATTTTCTTTGCGTCCTTTCGGTTCTTGTAGTCAAATGTCAATCTGTAAAGCGTGGACATGTGCGGAACCTGCTCTTAACGAGGTCGAATCGGGCGGGTGACTGCGGCTTCGTGACCTCTGTTTTGCCGAAAGTGTACAATGGTAAAACTGCAACCTAATTCGGCCGGAATTGACAACTGGCTCAAATTGATACGAGCCGATGGTGTCGGCCCGGCTATCTTTGCAAGGCTCATAAAACGCTTTGGCTCGGCCGACCGGGTCCTGGGTGCTTCGGTGGCCGAGCTGGCCAAAATCGACGGTTTGGGCTTCAAGACCGCCGAGCGAATTGCATCTACTCGCGACAAATTCGACCCGGCAGAAGAGCTGGATTTGGCTCACAAGCTCGGCGTCTGGATAATCAATCTTGAGGATCAGCGGTATCCGCCTGTGCTCAAAAGGATTTACGACCCGCCGCCGGTTCTTTACATAAAGGGCGACCTGACTCGCCAGGACAATTTGGCGCTGTCGATAGTCGGCTCCCGGCGATGCAGCCTGTACGGCCAGGAGCAATCTTCCCGGCTCGCTCACTTCCTTGGCTCGGCGGGCTTTACCATCTGCTCCGGCATGGCCCGCGGGATTGATACCTCCGCCCACCAGGGCGCGTTGTCGGCCGGCGGGCGGACGATTGCCGTGCAGGGCTGCGGGCTGGCGAACATCTTCCCGCCGGAGAACAAAAAGCTCTTCGCCCTGATAGCCGAGTCCGGCGCGTGCATCAGCGAGCTGCCGTTGCAGTACGAACCTTTGCGGGTGAATTTCCCGCCGAGGAACAGGATAATCGCGGGCCTCTCGCTCGGGACGATTGTCATTGAGGCCGCCCTGCGTTCGGGGGCGCTGATTACCGCCAAAGCTGCTTTGGATTACAACCGCGAGGTGATGGCCGTACCGGGCAAGGTCGATTCACCGCTGAGCAAGGGGGCGCATCAGTTGATAAAGGAAGGCGCCAGGCTGATCGAGTCGGTAGAGGACGTGATGGACGCCCTCGGGCACATCGGCGAGCAACTGCAAGACCACGTAAATACCGCCGCGGCCAATGCTTCGCAGCGTGCAGAACAGCCCTTGTTCGACGTGAGCCAGTTGAAGTTGAGTGACGCCGAGAGGAAGATCCATGACTACCTGAACAAAGAGCCAATGCACATTGACCAGATAATCGCCGAGACGAACCTGGCCGCGGGCGTGGTAAACGCAACACTCATATCGCTGCGTCTAAAAGGCCTGATAAAGCAACTGCCGGGCAGCATGTTCACCAGAAACCGGGCGATCTAAGAAGCATCCCGGCCCGGCTTCCTCCACTGTGGGAGCTCGAAATTGGCTTTGTTTTTCCAAACCCTTTTTCGCAGTACGCAGCACGCAATACTCAATACGAGATAAATTGGCTTTGTTTTTTAGCAGCCACCGGAGGGCTAAATTCTTACAAGCCCTGTATTCACAGGCAGTTACGCCTATTTAGGCTCTCAGCAAATTGGCTTTGTTTCGCAAAATCGCATGACTGATTGACTATTTACGATTTACTATTGACTACTCCCCATACGCCATACGACATACCATATACGATATACGAGAAGCGAGATTGGCTTTGTTTTTTCAAACTCCTTTTCGCAGAACGCAGCACGCAGCACGCAATACGAGATAATTGGCTTTGTTTTTTCAACTTCTGTTGGCCACAGAGACCACAGAGGACTCAGAGTGTTTCATTCCCGGCCATGAAGCCACTAAGGCACGAACTTGAACTTCGACATTGGACGTTCCTTGTTCGATATTCCAACGCCTTTTTACTTTTACCTTTTTACTTTTTACTTTTCCCTTGTTTCTCCTGTCTTCTGCCTTTTTTCAATTCTCAATTCTAAACTCTAAATTCAATATTCGTTCTATGTCTATCATACACCTAAGCAATTGGAAGTCAAGCGAAATCTCAAGAAAGGGCAAATTTAGCCACGGATTACGCGGATTTCACGGCTTCTTGAGCCACAGAGAGCTATGAGAAGGCAGAGGAATAATTAATAATCAATTCGAGGAGCCACTGAATGAGCGAAGCGAATGAAGTGGATGGGAAGAATCGACTTTGCCGGATGAATCGTCTTGATTAAGCCGTCAGAATTGACAAGGAAACCCCGGCATTGTTTCTGAGAAGATTGAAAACCATCCGCTTCGCTCGCGATGTCCACTCAGTGGCTGCCACGTGACATTTACTTTACATCAACCGGAAGGGGCATTATGCTACAGGCCCTTGGGGTTTAGTGATAATCACAACGTCCGACACCACTGTATAATTCGTTTCTTCCCATGTAAAATCTAAGGTTCGACCGGGTGACGACGATGCATTGTCTAAGTAGTGGGTAATTTCTGAGCACAGCAGCGGTTTTGCGCGCTTTAGCTTCCACGATTCAAAGAAGTCCAAGGGATCAATGAGAATCAGGAAAAGGCGGTTGGAAGCATCGAACCTACGTACACCCTGGTTTTCGTAGAGCCATCGGATCAACTCGTCGGGATCAGACTTTGCATCCGCGATTAGTTTCTGCCGAAAACTGATCAACTCAGATAAGAGTTCTTGTGAATCTTCCGAAGGATGATCACTGGCCTTATTCCACAAGTCAGAGAGCAGCATGCTATCAGAGAGACCGCCACTGAACGTAACGTTGTGACGACGTGCCCATTGTCTTAGAAGAGTAAGTTCTGGTCGTTCGCCATTCGCGCGCCGGAGCTCTTTTATGTAGCCTTCTGGGAAGTAAGTGACCTTTAGGTCAAAAGGGACCCCCTTAAAGAAGAAGTCAATTTTTTTGATTAAACCGACGGCTGGCAACATAGCGGGATGATCACGGAAAATGTCCTCGATGATTATTGATGTCCAGTGATTATACCAGGAACAAAGCACATAGCCGCGCATACTGTTATGCAACTCGTTTTCTATACTATTTGAAAGTTGGTCGTAGTCCCGAATTCTTTTGACGTAGTTGTTGACTATTGTTTTTTCGAGGCTGTTTTGATGAAGCCCGCCCCAATCAAATACCTCCAACCGGTATAACTGATTGACCAATTCGGCTTCATTTTTCTGACGATGTTCACGTTCTGTCGCGTAGATTGCCCTGATTGTGCTGTCGATGATCGCTGCATCCAGAGCAACAGTCTCAAATGCTTCTTTGAAAAGGTCACGAGCTGACGATGAGGTAGGATCGACGGAAGCAGCGGAGAAAAGCTGCTCCAAATGCGCACGACGCGAAAGTGACCTCAACTTTAGAAATCGGAGTCCGTCGGGAGACTCAGCAAGCTCGCGAATACGATCTTGCCGAAACCAATTCTGTGCAGTACTAAAATCCATCCGATTTTCTTCAATGAAACGGTATTTGGGTCGTCCAATTCGGGATATCACATAGTTGTCCAATTTCTCCCAAATCGGCATCTGGATTACCAAAGACGAGTGCGACGTCGTTTTTCAATCCGCCCTTTCTGTTGTCTTGGACGACGGATCCAGCTGAATAATTGCAGGGGAACTGACCAATGTACTCAAGTCCAGTACTAGCAGAATCGTCGATCAGTTTGTTGACGAATGTCCATCTATCCTCCTGTCGAGCATTGTAGAGAAGAACAAGAAAACCGTCGTCTCGCATCGTTTCTCTACATTGTGCGAAAAAAGCATTCATGGCGTCACCATAAGTCTCCGGTGATTTCTCCCGTTCCTTGGCGTTGGATATCACGATTTCGTCGTCAAAGTTCGGTTCCAAACCTAAGATGGCGTTCCACAATTCGCTCAACTCAAGGTATGGCACCCGATCGCTATGTGGAGGGTCTGTCAAGATGAGTTTCACAGATTGGTTCGCAACCTCTGCAATCGAATCCTGGCACGGAGTACATTCAATGCAACATTTCGAGTCACATCGGTAAAACTCGGCAAGCGAAGGAGAGATGTGTAAACTAGTTAATGGGTCATAGGTTCTTATCGCCTTAAGGAGTTTTGAGACGCGCCGTTCAAAACAATTCCAGACATTTACCTCGAAGTGCAATTTTGGACGCCAGTACCCAATGACCCAACTCCCAACTTCGACTTTGCTCGAAGCCTTTCCACCTGTCTTCCCTCTGCCCGTTACGGCAAAAACCATTTTGGTCATTTGTCCGGACGCAGCCGTGAGGCACAAGCGAAGTGGCTTCGCAAGATCGTCAGGAAGTTCGGCGATTCCGTGTAAAAGCAGATCCAAATTGTGCTGCGCTCGACCGGTGAGAATGTCAGAGATAGCCAAATCTTTGTGTGCGTTAATACGCCCGTTTGAAAAGAAATTTGGGCGGCGGAGAAATTTACTTCGATAACCGGCAAGGCTGTCAATGAGTTCCAGATCGTGTGCGGAAGGAGATCGTTCTTCGCGAGCATTTCCTAGCCCACGGCGTAACCACACCTGTTGAAGTAGGTCGTTTTCCCAGAGATAATGAGAGGCAATGCAGCCATCGCTCATAAGATAGGTTTGACCGATTTTTTCTTTGACGCTCTTCTCCAAATACTTGAAGGTATCATAGACCGATTCATAGTCCGGTGGTGAAACCAAGAGTCGTGTAATCTCGACGGCAATAGGATTTATGTCAAAGCCAATGAACCGACGGTTTCGCAACAGAGATTCCCGTGCGGTTATACCTGATCCGACAAATGGATCGAGAACAGTATCAGCATCACTCGTGAGTTGTTCTATGATGAACGCCAGTGGCTCGTGGGGTTTCTTACCCCAGTACTTGTGAAAGCCGTACAGACCGGTGTAGCCCTTTGGATTACTTGCTTTCTTGGCAGAAACTTCAGGTGGTTTTTCAGCGAATCCAAATGCGAGCTGTTTTTGCATTCCGTGCCTTTCGGGTCTCCATTGTCTCACCATTGCGATATAACATAATGATATATGACACTTCTTGTCAACAACTTAGTCTATCGGCGATGAAATGTCAACGTGGAAATAGCGTACCAGAGGTACTGTACTATGCATAGCGTGTGGATTTACAATTTTAGATTGCCGAGTTTCGTATCTCGCGAAGGGATCTCCAAACAGATGCGTCAATCCTTCGACTCCGCACAGAGCCTGCCCCGAGCACGTCGAAGGAGGCCCGCCTTGCAGGGCTATTTTCTTGACTAAGGGGCTTGTGGTAGTATAATTGTATTGGGTTTTGACGTTCCGCGTTTGGAGCTACAAAGTGAAAGGGTGTGCAATTCATAATGCTTGAGCTTACGCATTTGCTGCGGCGGCAATTCCCTGTCGCATGACTACCGCAGCCGATTTCGACGATTTCCTGTGAAGAAGATTAGATGAGACGTAACAATACTATTCTTGCCGCTGTTTTAGCTGTGCTTCTGTTGTGCGGCGCTTCGTGGGCCCGGCCTACGACGGCTGATGAGGCCCGGATGGTCGCGGCGGGCTGGCTTAAAGCCGCCGGCCAGCCGTTCGGCATGAACCTCGGACGGCGGGTGATGGAGGTCGAGACATACGCCGACGAGACGGGACGGCAGGCTTATTACATTGTCTATTTACAGCCATCCGGGTTTGTGATTGTCTCGGCGGACGATCTGGTTGAACCGATCATAGGCTTTGCCGGCAATGGTGCTTACGATCCCTCCTTTGACAATCCGTTGGGGGCATTGGTGATTAGCGACCTTCACACGCGAGTCGCGGCGGTTCGCAACACGTTTAGTCTGCTGATGGCCGCTGGAGCCGAAGCGCCCGAGAGCCCTCGCAGCAAGTGGCGACACTTCATCGACCTTGCGAATGACTCCGAGGGCACGTATGGCTTGATGAGCCTGGTGTGCGTCAGTGATATTCGCGTGCTGCCGTTAGTGCAGAGCAAATGGGGCCAGATGACCGCGTGCGGGGAATATACGTACAACTACTATAGTCCCGAGCACTATCCGTGCGGCTGCCTGGCGACGGCCCTGGCCCAGGTGATGCGCTACTACGAGTATCCTGCGGCCCAGATAGGCGTCAACGAGTTTGCGATCAAGGTCGCCGACACAGGGGAGCAAAAGGCCTACACGCGTGGCGGCGACGGGCTCGGCGGGCCGTACAACTGGGGCCAGATGCCGCTAAGGCCCGAGTCCAACTGCGGCAGCCTCACCGAAGCCGGTCGTCAGGCCATCGGCGGGCTTTGCTACGATGCCGCTATAGCTGTCGAGATGAGTTATAAGGCCGGCGGCTCGGGCGCTTTTATTCGTGACGCGAGGGACGCGCTGGTCACCACGTTCCAGTTCAATAACGCAGTCTTAGGCTACGATTCGGGTCGAAGCATCCGCACGGGTCTTAACGATATGATCAATCCCAACCTCGACGCCGAGGCCCCCGTGATTCTTGCAATTATGGACCCATGCGATCCGAATAGCGGGCACGCCGTTGTTTGCGACGGCTACGGGTACGATTCTTCGGCATTGTACCACCATCTGAACATGGGCTGGGAAGGCCTCGACGATATCTGGTACAACCTGCCGGACATCGACGCCTCACGTGACAAATTTACGTCGGTCTTCGGTTGCGTGTATAATATTTTCATATCAGGCGAGGGCGAGATTATCAGCGGGCGCGTTTTGGACGCTGACGGCGACCCTATAGCCAACGCTCAGGTTTTCGCCGAGCCGGGCGGTCGCAAGCCGCCGATGGCCCTGACCAATGACAGGGGGATATATGCACTGGCGAACCTGGAGTCGAATGTTGATTACACGCTGCACCCTGTGGCGGACGGGTACGTTTTTTCCAGCCGGTCGGTAGAGACGCTGCACTCGGGCGACGACGACGCCTCATCGGGAAACCGCTGGGGCGTTGACTTTTATGCCGAGCAGGTGCTGGAGCCGCCACAGCCGCGGCTCATTTATGTCGATGCCGATGCTCCGGGCGATCCCGGCCCGGATGACCCGGTAGTATCCGACCATGCCGAGGACGGCTCGGCCGAGCATCCGTTTGATGCTATACAGGAAGCTATCGATGCGGCTGTTTACGGTGATGTGGTAATCATATTGAGCGGGACCTACTCGGGCGACGGCAACCGTGATATGGACTTCAAAGGCAAAGCCATAACTGTTCGCAGCGAAGACCCGAACGATCCGGATCTTGTTATTATAGACTGCAAAGGAACCGCCGACGAGCCGCACCGGGGATTCGAGTTCCACAGCTACGAGACCCCCCGGGCGATACTGGCCGGCCTGACCATTACCGGCGGATACCGAGAGCAGGGCGGCGGAATATATTTGTCCGACTGCGCACGCCCGACAATCACCAACTGCGCGTTTCGCCGCAACAGCGCCTTCCTTGGCGGCGGTATGTATGCTGAAAGCGGCCCGACGCTGAGCAATTGCACGTTCGACGACAACTCGGCCGAAGCCGGCGCCGGGCTGTACAATAACGGGGAAGCGTCCGAGTGCAGCCCGGTTCTGACCGATTGCACTTTCTACGGCAATGCCGCGGCCGTAAACGGCGGTGCAATGTACAATCTGGGGCGGCGCGCCAAGCCGGCGTTGACTAACTGCGAATTTATCGACAACTCCGTCTCCGAAGGCGGAGGAGGCGCGATACGCAGCAATCTTGGCGGCAGTCCGGCCCTGACCAACTGCCTGTTTGCCGGCAACTCGGCGGCAACGTTCGGCGGCGCGATTCGCAACTCCAACGGCGGCAGCACAAGGCTGACCAATTGCACATTCGCTGCAAACTTCGCCCCGAACGGAGCCGCTTTCGCATCCACGCCGGACGATGCCGAATCGCAGGCGCCGTGCGTTCTGCTGGTTGTCAACTGTATCTTCCGGGACGGCGGCGACGAAATACATAACGGCGATGATTCAGTGAACGATGTCACCTACAGCAACGTCCAGGAAGGCGGGGGCAGATTCCCATTCCCGGGCGAAGGCAACATTGATGCCGCCCCTTATTTCGCCGACCCCGACAGCGGCGATTACCACCTACAATCCCAAACAGGCCGGTGGGACCCGGCCGGCCAAAGCTGGATTCAGGACGCAACAACAAGCCCCTGCATCGATGCCGGCGACCTGACAACCCCGGTCGCCCTCGAACCGGCCCCCAACGGCGGCGTAATAAACATGGGCGCCTACGGCGGCACCACCCAGGCAAGCAAATCAAACTCCGGTTCACAGTAGCCTGACTGACCACAGGAAATCCGCCAGGACAAGGGACATAATAGCGTTTGACGCGGCCTGTCGCCTCTGATATTGTGTTCGAAGTAGTGAGCAGAATTCAGGTTTAGGCTGAGAAAACGAAATGGTGAAAAAGAGCTTATTGGTTGCCTGGTTGTTTGCTTCGGTGATGTGTCTGGCGGGCTGTGTTGTGGTTGTCAAAGAGGAGACGTGGAAGCCGGTGGGCTTGCCGACGGATGATGCTGTCGCGGAGATAGACGCCGTGGAGGAGCTGTCCTTCGAATCGGACAGAAAGCAGGCGTATGAAAGGATCGCAGCGCGCGAGGGGCTAAGTGACGAATCGCAGGTTCATCTGGTCGAAGCGGCGCTCGATAGGCTGACGTTCGATAATGCAAAGGAAAAGGTGCTCCTTGCCCTCATAGCGAATCCGAGTTTTTGCGGCGCCGCAGAGCAGGCGATTCTGGAGAGTTTGGATAAGCTGGCATTCGAGAGCAGCAGGAAGAAGGTTCTAAAGGCGATAAGTGACCGCAAAAACCGGCCCTGAACTGCAATTTTCACTGCCGCACTAATTCTACCGCTTTTTGAACAGCCGCGTTGTCCCGAGTTCACAAATGATTTGCTAACGCGTTAGCTGAGCGGACCGATTTAGCTGGCAAGCTCGGGTTGCATGTTATTGAAATATGCTATTTCTGAAAACGTGGCTCTCTAATGAAATACCAATTTGAGTTTAGCTTCTTTTTGTACTTGAAATCACTAGGAAGGTGAGTGTCAGGGCAATAGTAGTAGACGTAATAGCTGCCATTATCCCATCCAATAAAATCATAGATCTGATATTGAACTACGTTGCTTTCAGGATAGAGCTTTATATTATCGAAACCATTCTTTCTTATCACACTGCTAGCTCGTTTACAGAAGGTGTATTCATTATGATCCACAAGCTTTTGGTTAGTCGGTTCTAAAGAATTGTCGATAAAGGGAGAGTCAAAATGTGCGGCTTTAGACATGTCTTCTGCCCATACTGGTTGGGTGAAATCATGGCCAGATGAGATACTCTTGGAGTTGAAACTGTAATTGCCATCATCGTATTTTAGACGAAATATAAAATAGTCAACATTGTTACCGACCCAGAATACTCTTGGTTGTGTAATCATCTCATCAGCTAGCTCGCTGAGTTCATCAACCATTGAAACGTTCGTAATGAACTTGTTGGGATTGATGGGACGAGATGCGTTTAGAATAATCCGCCCAGACATAATTGTCATCGCACAGGAGGCCATGATAAATGGGAGCAGCACAATTGCTAATAGAATCCTGAGGAAAGGCTTTGTAGTGATAACCCACCGGCATAGTAGTTTAATCAGTAAGATGACAAAGGCGAACTTCAGAATGTGTGAACTCCAAATGAGGCATTGACCTATTCTTGGATACCCACCTTGTATTGACTCGATTCCAGCTTTGTGTAGCAGGATGAACAAGGTTAGAGTCAGCAGTATAGCAATGTTTATTTTAGGATTGTACTTTTTCATGGTGATAACATAATCTTATATGGTTTTCTCAATAACATCAGACATGCCATTAAAATTCTTCCTGTTGACTACAAAAATCTCAGCAAACATATTTCCGGCTATCTCGACAAAACCCAAATTAGCGTATTTACGACAAAACCTGTTAATCTCACGTTTTCGTTTTATTGCGGATATTATCTTAATTCTGGCGTTGCTTGTCCCTGCGTATGGTCAATAATACTCGATAGCAATGGGCCCGTAAAGGAACGAATTGCCGGACTTCAAAGAAAAAGCTACCTCAAAGGAGTCTAACGAAAAAAAACCGTTATCCCATTCGAGGGAACGCGGGATTGTTTCTTCGTTTGCTCTGGCGTACAATGGCTTTATGGAGCTTGGGCGCGACAGGACCGTTCAAGAGATAATCTCTCGACTTGAGAAAACCGGCCCCGCAGGGGCGGTAAAAGTCGAAGGGACGTGGGGATCGTTCGCGCCGATGCTGGTGGCCTGCGTATCGGAAAAAATAGGCAGGCCGATTCTGTATGTGCGACCCCACATCGACGACGCCGACAAGGCCGCCGACGATCTGCAAACGTTCGGCGGCAAAAGGATCGAGGCCTTCGGCGCCTGGGAAGGCGAGGAGGACCTGGCGGACGCCACAGATGAGATTCGCGCTCAGAGGCTGATGCTGGTGTCCCGCTTAAGCGGGGACGGTTTTATTGTCCCGGCGTCGATACAATCGCTTTGTCAGCCGGTACCTAAACCCGAAGCGATAGAGGCCGGCAGTCTTGGGCTGGAAGTCGAGAGGGAAGTCTCGCCCGAAGTGGTTGTCGAGTGGCTGGTTGATAACGGATTCGAGCGCACCGAGAGGGTCGATCTGCCGGGCCAGTTCGCGCGTCGAGGGGGGATTGTCGATATTTATGCTCCGCTTGTAAATGAAATAGTGTGGCAGCCTCATCCAGATGCCGTCTATCGGGATGGGGATGGCCATCCCCAAGCTTCGCTTGAGGCTGCCACACATTCAGAGAGTGCCGAGGCGCTTCGTATTGAATTCTTCGGCGATACCGTCGAGAGCATCCGCCAGATCAATCTGGATACACAGCGTTCGAGCCGGCAGATGCAAAGTATCAAAATTGTCTCGGCGGTGTGCGGAAGTGCGGTCGAGCAAAGGGAGCTTCTTGTAAATATCCTGCCGAAAGACACAATCATCATCTTCGAAGAGCCGGGCGAGATCGAGGAGGTCGCGAAGGTCTTTCTGGACAGGGCCGAAGATGCGAGCCGGCTTTATGCCTGGGATGATATCTACAAGGCGGCGGGCAATTTTACGCAACTTCATATTTGCAGATTCGCGACAGCGCAGGACGACGGTTTTCTGAAGGTGGATATCAAGAGTGTGCAGCAGTTTCAGCACAAGGCGACCTCGGTTTGGGCGGGACACAAAGCGGCGCTCGATGAGCTGGTAACAGAAGCCAAACGGGGCAAAGAAGTGCAGCTTTACTGCGAGAGTCCGGCCGAAATCAAGCGCGTGGGAGAGATTGTCCGGGACATCACCGAGAAAGTCCCGGCCAGGCTCAAGCTGCTGTTGGGATTCATCCACCAGGGCTTCGTCATAAGTTCTCTGAACACCGTCATAATAAGCCATCACGAACTGTTTGGGCAATACGCGCTCAGGCGAAGGCGCAGGCCTGCGCGGGCGACCTCACCGGTCGATACGCTCAGCGATTTGCAGGAGGGCGACTACGTTGTTCACGCTTCCTACGGTATCGGCAAATTCTCAGGCGTAGAGACTATTCGGGAAAAGGGCGGCGTGAATGAGTATCTCACTATCGAATATGCCGACAAAGCGAAAATCCAGGTCTCGGTGCGCAACATCGCATTGGTGCAAAAGTACATCGGGACCAGTCCGAAACGACCGAAGCTAAGCAAGGTCGGCTCGAAGAGATGGCTCAAGCAAAAAGAGAAAGTCGAGCGCTCAGTTCGAGACCTTGCCGCCGAGCTGCTCGAGGTCCAGGCCAGCCGTCAGGGAGCGGGCGGAATTGCGTTCGGGGAAGATTCGAGCTGGCAGGTGGAATTTGAGGAATCTTTCCCCTATCAGGAAACGCCGGACCAGACCACCGCGGCCGGACAGATCAAAGCGGACATGCAGCAGGCGATAGTGATGGACAGGCTGCTGTGCGGCGACGTAGGCTACGGCAAGACAGAATTAGCTATGCGGGCGGCGTTCAAGGTAGTCGAGAACGGAAAGCAGGTTGCCATCCTGACGCCTACGACGGTGTTGTGCGTGCAACACGGCAGGACTTTCACCGAGCGGTTCGCGGATTTTCCGATCTGCATCGAAGTCTTGAATCGCTTCAAGACGGGCAAACAAGCGAGGGACATTATCGCGCGGACAAAGTCGGGTAGAGTTGACGTATTGATAGGGACACACCGGCTTTTGAGCGGCGACGTGGGCTTCAAGAACTTAGGGCTTTTGATAATCGACGAGGAGCAGCGATTCGGGGTCGAGCACAAAGAAAGGCTCAAGAGGTTACGGGTCAACGTTGATATTCTTACGATGACGGCAACGCCGATTCCGCGGACGCTGCACATGTCGCTGCTGGGACTGCGCGATATAAGCTCGTTAGGGACGCCGCCTCTGGACCGGCGAAGTGTAGTGACATCCGTGACGGCCTACAACGAGCAGCTTATCAAGAAGGCAATCTACCGGGAATTGAATCGCCAGGGACAGGTATTCTTCCTGCACAACCGTGTCAAGTCGATTGATAAAAAGGCGTGGGAAATTCGCAAACTCGTCGGCGATGCGAAGATCAGCATCGCGCACGGGCAAATGGCCCGGCACGAACTTGAGACGGCGATGATAGAGTTTGTTACCGGCCGGACCGACGTGCTCGTATGCACGACGATTATCGAATCCGGGCTGGATATTCCGAACGCGAACACGATTTTCATAAACGATGCGGACCGGTTCGGCCTGGCCGAGCTGCATCAGCTTCGCGGCAGAGTGGGCAGGTACAAGCATCGTGCGTATGCTTATATGCTGCTGCCGATGTCGCGTCCGATTACGCCGTTGGCGGCAAAGCGGTTGAAGGCCATTGAAGAGTACTCGCACTTGGGGGCGGGTTTTAGAATCGCTCTTAGGGATTTGGAAATTCGCGGGGCGGGCAACATTTTAGGCTCCGAACAGTCCGGTCATATCCAGACCGTGGGCTATCAATTGTATTGCGAGCTGTTAGCGGACGCCGTTAGAAAACTGAGGGATGAGCCGGTCGAGTCGATACCGACTGCGGTCGTCGATTTGGGATTTGCCACGTACATACCGAAGAATTACGTGCCGATTGACAGACACAGGATGGATGTCTATCGCAAAATCGCGGTTGCGAAAGGCGATGAAGACCTCGAACAAATAAAGGGTGAATTGGCGGATGTGTACGGCCCGGCGCCGGATGAGGTCGGACTGCTGCTGGAACTGGCCGAGCTGCGAATAAAGGCAAGCAGGTTGGGCATAAAAAGCATTGTAGCATCAGACCTGGATTTGATATTCTCATTTGCAGAAGATCGTGGCAAAGAGGCCGAATCCCTTTTCTCAACGGTTTCAGAATGTAGGGTGGGGCTTGCCCCACCAAGGTTCAGCGGTGGGCTAAAGCCCACCCTACATTTACGCCTGGCCGAGAATTACTTCGAGCCGCAAACATTGATGAGTCTCTTGCGCAAGATTCTTGCAGACGAAAATGATGAGCAGAACACGGAATGATATAGAGAACCCAAGACGAGACATTTCCAGGCTGGCAATGGCTTCGATAGTACTCGGTGCTCTGGGTTTAGCCGTATTTGCGTGGAGGCTGCTTGCTTATCGTCCCTGGTGGAGCGAATACCTGGCTCGGAACATCGTAGGTCTGCTTGGAATCGTCGGATTGGTTCTGGGGCATGTTGCGCTCGCAAGAATCTCCAGACGAATAGCCACTATCACGTTGCTCGTCGTCTTGAGCCCTCCTGTGCTCTTTTTGTGTTCTTTTCTGCTGCTTCTTCTCGTCAGGAACAGCGCAGGCTATCATTTCCTACAGCGATGCGGTTTCTATCTGGCTATAGCGTTACTCGTACTTATGTTCCCGGTGCTGGCAACACGTGAATGGAGATCAAGATTAGGGTGCAAGTCCAGATCGGGTACGCTTGCGACTCTGGGCATAGTCATGGGGACATTGCTGGCAGGCTCATGGTGGATGGAAACCTGCGGGCCTGTATCGACTGCGATGCGCATGGCGTGTGCGATCAATTTGAAACGGCTCGGAGATGCGATGGAGACCTACGCAAATGATAAGCCCGGTAATTACACGGACCCAAATCAATGGTGCGATTTGCTCTTGCAGCACACACATATAGACGCCGATCTATTCCTCTGTCCGCAGGTCAAGTGGGAATGGCGCCGGCAGGTGCTTCCTTTTCCTATTCCGAAAAATGAAAAATGCTATTATGCAATGAATCCCGATTGCGAGCCGAACTCACCAAAGGATACGGTGCTCTTGTTCGAGATTGACGGAGGTTGGAACAAATCGGGCGGATTGAAGCTTATGACGGCTGAGAACCATAGAGGGTACGGCAGTGTTCTATTCAACGACGGGCGCGTAGAATGTGTGCACAGAAGACAGTTCAGGAAGTTGAAGTGGAGCGCTGGGGCAGACAATAGTACGTCTACAGAGCACGAAACTAACAGCACTAAGTAAAAAGGAGAGTTGATATGAGCACGTACAGAAGACAGATTTTGGGAACAGCGGCGGCTATATTACTGATGACCGGTTTGGGCTTAGCGGCGCCGGAGGAGATTAGGACGCTTGGAATTGGCGACAAAGCGCCCGATTTTGATTTGGCTGCTGTGAGCGGGCGGCGGTACAAGCTCGCCGATTTCGACAGGGCGGAGATTCTTGTGATTGTTTTTACTTGCAACCACTGCCCGACGGCCCAGGCTTACGAGGAGCGGATCAAGAAGCTGGCGGCCGATTATCGAAACAAAGGACTTATGCTGATAGCGATTTCGCCCAACGACCCCAAGGCGGTGCGTCTGGACGAATTGGGTTATTCCGACATGGGAGATTCGTTCGAGGACATGAAAATCCGTGCAAAGGACATGAGCTACAATTTCCCGTACCTCTACGACGGGGATGAACAGAAGGTCTCCCGTTCCTACGGTCCGGCACGAACCCCGCACATATTTGTCTTCGACAAGCGGCGGAGACTGCGGTACGAAGGCCGGATCGACGATGCGGAGAAGCCCGGGCTGGTCAAGTCCCGCGATGCGCGCAACGCGATTGAGGCATTGCTCAAAGGAGAAAAAGTCCCTGCGGAAAAGACAAGGACCATCGGCTGTTCGATCAAGTGGTCGAGCAAACGTGAATCCGCGAAACAAGCCTTTGAAAACTGGGCCCGGGAAGAGGTCGATGTGGCAACGATAGATGCCGAGAGCATAAAAGAGCTTGTCAGGAACGATTCGCCAAAACTGCGCATGATCAATGTCTGGGCGAGCTGGAGCGGTCCGAGCGTGGAGCAGTTGGCGGAATTTGTCGCCGCCGACAGGATGTACCGCCGCCGGGAATTCGAGCTGATTACCATAAGCGTCGATTCGCCGGGCCGAAGGGGCGATGTCCTGTCAATACTGAAGAAGCAGCAGGCATCGTGCGCGAATTATCTGTTTGATTCGCAGGACGTGTACCAGGCTATGACGGCGGTGGATAATAAATTGCTTGGCGGTGTACCGTACACTATTTTAGTTCGACCGGGCGGAGAAGTTATTTACCGCCGCGTAGGGACGGTCGATCCGCTTGAGCTCAAGCAAGCCATTGTCGGATATTTGGGACGCTATTACAAATAGACAATCGTGAAACAGCACGTGACGCTCTTGTCCGGCCAAACAGCCCATAAGTCATCGAAACCGCCTCTTATTCGGGCGACTGACGAGTCGATATTTTGCCTGCGGCACAACCGGGCCACGTTCCCGTGACCTGCGATCAATCAGTTGCCCGTGAATCTGGTCATGTAAACAATCGCTTCACCAAAGAAAGATCGGCCTGTTTTGAATTTTCCGACAACTTTCAATGTGACTTCTCCGTACTGGCCCACTCCATCGACCATTTCAGCCCTGTCGAATACGGCAATAACCTTTACTCTGGTGTCTGTCCCGAAAATGGCGTGACGTTTTGCTTTGACATAGCCTGGTTTGAGTGTGGGCGATACGTCTCTTATGTCATCTTTTCCGATCCCTTCCGGCAGTACAATGACGGCCTGTATTTCATCCATGGCGCCGGAGCTTCTGATTATGTCGGGGATTATGGTCAAAGTCTCGACCTGGATCGGGCTCTCGGCTGTGATGACGTCAACGGTCGCTCCCGTCGGTGTCGGCACCGTTTCGTTGCTGTCGATCGTGACGAAATTAGTGATAGTCGTGAACGGGACTATATCCGGATTCACATGGACCTCCAACCCCAGGCAAACAGACGATCCTGCCTCTATGGACGGATACAACCATTCAAAAGTGTGCGTATTAGGATCATACTGCCCGAATACTCCCTCATCCCGGGCGCTCACGAAGCTAACCTCCTTCGGGAGCTTATCAATAATGGACACGTTGGTGACGGGAAAATCATTGTTGTTCTCGAAGCAGATGCCGTAGAGGAAACTGTCATTTATATCTACCCATTCAACCTCATCGCCGAATCCGCCTATTATGATCTTGTTCAGATTGAGAGGGTTAAAGAACGTGGAAGCGTCGGCGGTTGCAGTTGCCGGCTCCGTTTCATTGCTGGTAATCGTAACCGAGTTGGAAATAAGTGTCGCCGGCGGCACATCTTTGTCCACCTCAACAACTAAATCAACACACATCGGTGAATTTGCCTTCGAGTCCGGCTCAAGGGATTCAAACGACCACGTGACAGTGTGTGTCTTGGAGTCATATTGCCCGCCGTCGGCTTTTACTAAGCTCACCTGCTCCGGAAGGGTGTCAACAACGGACACATTGGTTATGGTAAGATCGTTGCTATTATTATCGAAGCAAATAACATATTCGATAGTATCGGTCGCGTCCACCAACTTGAGCTTGCCGTCGGCCGCGCCAACAATACTCTTGCTGATATTGAGAGGATTGAAAGCTGTCACAGCATCAACGCTTGCCGTTGAAGGCGGTGCTTCATTACTGTCGATAATCACCGAGTTGGTAATGACCGTGCCCGGCAACAAATTCGGATCCACGTGGACCACCAACCCTATGCAAGCAGACGATCCCGGCTTCATGCTTGGATGCCGCCAGCTATAAGTATGTGTCTTGACATCATAGTCGCCGGAGCCGTTCCCGTCATCGGCCGATATGAAGCTCACTTCGGGCGGGAGCGTATCGACAAGGAATATATCCGTTACGGTGAAATCATTATCAAGATTATCGAAGCAAATGTTATAGGTGACAATCTCGTTTGGATCCACCTTCGCGGTCTCGCCGTCGGTGGCGCCAACAATACTCTTGGTCAGGTTAAGGGTATTGCTCATCGCCAGTACATCAAGTCTCGTTGTTGTCGGCGCTGTTTCATTGCTGTTAATAGTCACCGAATTACTGACGATCGTATCGGTATCCGTGCTCCTTTTTACCCGTACCGTTAACTCCAGGAGCGTAGAAGATCCCGGCGGCAGATCGGCATATGACCATGTGTAAGTGTGCGTCTTATCATCGTACTCACCGCCTACCCCATCATCATCCGCCGTTACGAAGATCACCTCGCTCGGAAGCACATCAACGATAGTCACGTCCGTTACGGTGAAGTCGTTGTTCTTGTTCTCGAAGCTGATACCGTAGGTAATCTCGCGGCCTGCACCCACGGATGGCATTTCGCCGGGACCGGCATCATCCATGGCGCCTCTACGAAGGGTTTTGTTGAGATTAAGGGGATTGAAGCCGATATCTTTGCCTGGAATGGCCAGTCCTGCGGGATTTCCGCCGATATGGATTCTGCTGATTTCGTTCAATTCCGTGTCGTAAACCACAAGGTCGTCGCCGCCAGGCTCGTTGTTTTTGCCGGTACACATATATATCAGGCCCGTGTCCGGATCGACGCCAAGACCCATCACGCCGCCGTCCTGCTCCACCTGGACTTCCACCTCGGTGTCGGTGGCCAGGTGATACTGGGTAAGGTAGTTGTTCCCTCCATATCCTCCGCCGGTGTACATAAAGCCGTTCATAACATCCACGGCAACACTGATTGCAAGGCGGCTAAGTTCGACGGTATCGATCAACTCCCAATTCGACGTGTCATAGACATTAACAGTGTTGCTGGCGTTAGCCACGTAGAGGAAGCCGTCGATTTCGTTCAGCGCAATCCCAAATGCCCTGGCTCCTCTCAGAGTGAACGGCGAACCCTCCACGTGAGTTAGCGCAGTTGCCTTTGGCTCCCAGTTATATGCATATAACCTGTCGGTGCCGCGGTCAACACAGTACAGCAATCCCTTGCGGTGGTCGAAGACGACGCCGGCTAAGTCCTGGGCATCCGGGGCCCTTACCCTGCCTGCATCGGTCATTGTTGTTCCATCCACCAGTTGAATGTTACCCGAAGCCTCATAGGTAATGAACAGGTATCCGGAATCCGAGTCGATTGCCATGCCCACGGCTCCAAGCGCGCGATGGGGTATATCATGCTGAGCCTGAAATACCAGCGTACCGTCGATGCCAACGTCGTAAGCATGCACCGGTTGTGTCGAATCGGTACTGCTGCCTTTGATATCGGCAATTACGTACAGCGATTTTGCCGTTGCGGTCTTAGTGACAGCCGTCATTAACATCGCTGCCGCCAGGAGCATCAGAGGAATATCAGCTCCTAAAGCATTCTTTCTATTCTTGTCTTTCATGATCGAATTCTCGCAAAAACTGTTCATGTCGTGCTTTCATTCTCTCTTAACGGCACATTGTGATTCTTCGCCCCGTGTCCCTACCATGTCACGGATACGGGACGCTCAAATTCTTAGTGGTGGAAAACTTGCGAGAGAAGAAACAAGGCTCGTTTTCACCACACCTCCAGATGCTACGAACTTAAGTATACATTATTCACACACATTTGTCAAGAATAAATGCCGCGGACGTTCCTGCTGCTGCGCTTCGGGGTGGAATTATCGGGCCTATCCCGGCACAGCTCAGTAGTCGTCAATGTTCTGACTGCAAACGGTCGGGGCCGATATGGTGTTATTTAGGGATATGTGTCGCAATTCTGCGGCCTGCCGGCGGCGGCACTTTTTGGTTCTCGGTCTTCACCTGCCCGATAAACAGGCCGAAAATCCAGTATTTTGCCGCAAGAACGCCCAAAATACGGCAAGAATGGGGTTTTCCGGCTGCTGTCAGCAGGGAAACATGCTTGAAATATCCCGTTAGGAGGTCACGTGTCAAGCACATTTTGCAGTATTGTTTGGGATTGTGAGTATTAGCAGCACTGCCGGGTCTTTTTAAACTGCGAATCTCAAAAAAAGAGAAAACTTTTAGTTAATGCGGGTCGATATGTGATAGAATAAGACCAAGAAGCCGGAAGATGTCACAGTAGGATTTATATTGAATTGAAAGGAGTGTGACTTATGAAAAAAAGAATCGCAACGTTAGCTGTTGCCCTTGTGGTGGTTGGCGCCTGTAGCTCCGTCGTGCTCGCTTTGCCCCCAATGGGTCCGCCAAAGGCCATGGTGGGACAGGACCAGTGGACCGTCGGACTTGGCATTTCTCACAGTGAAATGGACCTTGAAGCTCACGGTATAGGCCGAGAGGATATAGGTCTGGGCTTTAGCCCTGCCTCTCTCGACAGGCACGATGTCGAGAACCTGACAACGAACATGGTTCTGGGCAGCCTTGGCTTCGGCGTCTCAAATAGTTGGGATGTTTTTGTGGCAGTAGGTGCGGCTGATGGAAAGGACGACATAACCGAGGATCCTGCACGGGCGAGTATCGTCCCTAATCGGTACACCGGATTTGACAGCAGCTTTGACATCTGCTACGGTATCGGATCGAGGGTGTCCTTCTGGGAGGACGCTGATATCACCTGGGGCGGACTGTTTCAGATTATCTGGCAAAATCCTGACGGCAGCATTGACATGACGGCAGACGACCCTGGAAACCCACCGGCCGTTCTTGCCGGCGACGCCGAGCTGGATTTCTGGGAACTCCAGATCGCTGTCGGCCCGACCTGGGAAGGAGACAACTTCCGTGTCTATGGCGGCCCATTCCTGCACATCGTGGAAGGGGACATCGATCTTGACACCGCCGGTGAAGATTCATTCGGTATACCCTGGCAGGTAGAATCCTCGGGAGAAATCAGAGAGGCATCGCGATTTGGCGCCTATGCGGGCGCACAGTGGCTCGTAGCCGAGAATACAACCGCCAACGTGGAGATTCAGTTTACCGCCGATGCATGGGCCATTGGCCTCGGTGCAATCTGGAAATTCCAATAACACAGGCGGCAGGAATTATAAACAGCGATCAGGCGCTGCTCGGCTCGGGCAGTTTGCCTGAACTCACGGATCAGGGCTTGGCCAAACCTCTCGGCTAAGCCCTGTTTCATTTCACGTTATCGTACAGAGGCGATAACGAGACCTCCCCGTCCACATCTTTGGCCGCCGATGCCTCGATGGTCTGATTTCATTAGCACAATAGCAGCGACATGTCCGCAGAAGCCGGAAAATAGGAATTGCAATTTTGCCCGCTTGCTCTTAGATTAGCCGCGTAAGTTGGCCTTTGCTCCTACGGAGCGATAAAATTGGCGATATCAGTGGTATCTGAGGAACAGGTTATGGCAGAGGCCCAGCCGAGCCGCGAAGAGGCTCTCTTGCTGCTGAAGAAATACAATAAGAATGAAGGATTGATAAAGCACGCGCTGGCGGTTGAAGCGGTGATGCGGTATTGCGCCCGCAAACGCGGTATGAATGAGGAAGAATAGGGCATTATCGGGCTAATACACGATCTGGATTATGAGCAGTTCCCCGAGCGACACTGCCGAAAGACAGAGGAGATTTTGACCTCTGAGAACTGGCCGGCTGAGTACGTCCGGGCTGCGATCTCGCACGGCTGGGGCATCTGCACTGATGTCGAGCCTGAAAGTGAATTGGAAAAGGTCCTCTACGCCATTGACGAACTGACCGGGCTTGTAGCCGCCACGGCACTGGTGCGGCCGAGCAAGAGCGTGATGGATATGAAAGCAAAATCGGTCAGGAAGAAATGGAAAGACAAATGCTTTGCGGCCGGTGTCAACAGAGACGTCATCGCAAAAGGCGCCGAGATGCTTGGCATGGAATTAGGCGAGCTTATTAGCGATGTGATCATGGGGATGCGTGATGTAGCCGACCAAATCGGATTAAAAGGCGATTCTGATGCGCAAGGATAGGTCTTTTGGTTTTGAGCGGCGAGTTCGAGATTGGGATATGAACAGGTGTGTTTTCTCATCGGTGTTGATAGCTTTGTTGATAGCCGGCTGCCAGGGCGACGGCAAGCCGGCTATGACCGACGCCGAATTAGAGCGTATCGCTTTGACTCAGAAGGTAGAATTGGTGGAGGCCGGAGGCGGGCTCGTGCTTGTTGTCGGCGGCGAGACTATAACCAGCGATCAGATAATCGAATCGCCGACCGAGCTGAACGGCAAGCTTATCACACCCGTAGAACTTTTCAAGCCGCTTGCCCGCATGAGCGATCTCGAGCAGTTCAAGACGCGGGCCAGAAGACATGTCGAAAAGATTGTTGCCGACAGGATCTCTGGGATTCTCCTTCACCAGCACGCCAGGAATCACGCCGGAAAGAATATTGACGAAGCCCTCGACAGAGCCGCAGAAAATGAGTTAAGGAAATTTGTCCTCAGCTTCGGAGGCAACCAGGCTAAGGCTGATGAAGAACTCAAGAAGGGGGGGATGGATCGCGAGAGCTTCAAGGAAAAGCAGAAAAGATCGATGCTCATACAGTTGTATATTTCATCGAAGATGTCCTATGACAGGCCGATCACCTACCGTGAGCTTATAGATTGTTACAATGAAATCAAGGACGAGAAATTCGCCAGGTCTGCGAAGATAACGTTTCGGCTTATTGACATTCAGCCCGCCAGACTGCAAGTAGCGGACCCGAACCAGGACCGCCGGCAGCTCGCCAAAGGTCTGGCTGATGATCTGCTTGCGCGACTGAAATCGGGCGACGATTTCGGAGAATTGGCTAAGCAATATTCGCACGGGCCCTTCAAAGATAAAGGCGGACTGTGGCCGTCGGTGCAGCCACAGTCTTTGGCTGCGCCTTATGATATGATCGCGGGCCAGGCGTTGAGGACAGAGCCCGGACAGGTAGCCGAGCCGATTACAAGCAAAGAGCATGTTTTCATAATGAAGCTGGAGGAAAAACAAACCGTCGGTTATCAGCCGTTTGATCAGGTGCAGGAGGATGTGAAAGAAGAAATTATGTCCAAACGTCGCGATGAGGTCTTCAAGAAGCTCAATGAAAGGCTCATGGAAGAGACGAAACTTGGCAGAGCGGACGAGTTCGTGGATTTTTGCCTTGAAAAAATCTATCGAATGAGCCGCCGGCAGCAATAATGTGCCGAAGGTAGGGCAAAACCGTGCCGAACAGTAATAACCAGGTATCGATAGGGACCGCCAGATGGGAATCGTTGCACACGGCATAGACCTTGTGGATTGTCCGCGAATAGAGCAGATGGTACAGCGGCACGGCGAGCGTTTTGTCACAAGGGTATTTACCGCCGCCGAGCAGGCCTATGCCGCGAAGAATAAGAATGAAATAGAGAAATTAGCCGGTCGTTTCGCCGCGAAAGAAGCTGTTCTTAAATTGATGGGGACAGGCTGGCGCGGCAAAATCGCATGGACGGACATAGAGATAATAAACAATGCCGCAGGTCAGCCACAGGTCACTCTCGACGGGGAGGTCAAGAGAATTTCCGACGAGCTTGGGATCGACCATATAAGCGTCAGCATTACCCATACGGCAAATTTCGCCATCGCATCCGCAGTCGCGCTGACAAAATAATCCACAGCATTAGAGTAGCTTTAGAAACTCTCCAATGGACAGTTCAGCATCACGCAGTAATTTCCGTACAAGACCTTTGCCCAACGTCTTGTGACGAGGTATGGTTAAGGGCTTTTTTGCACTATCAGTCTTGTGGCGCATTCGTACGTGGCTACCCCGTTGACGAATGACCTGATACCCTATCTTTTCAAAGCATTTTATGGCTCGACTGCCGGAAATGACAGGTAATTTAGGCATAAGATAGTGTGTAGAAACTTAATTCCTGGGGATGGAAATTTTCGAGGGCTTCCTTGTTCTCTTTTTCTTCGAGACATAAGTCAATTACCTCTCGAATGTTCTTCAGGGCTTCATCTATGGTCTTTCCCTGGCTGTAGCATCCCGAGAACACAGGGCATTCAACTACATAGAACCCATCTTCGTCTTTTTCTATTAATATAGGCAACTGATGGTTTTTTTTCATTTTCCGATCACCTCAACCATGAGAATACCATATAACGTTTCAGAAATCAAGCAATCTCTTCATAGTGTTAGAGAAATGACATCACTGGTCAAGACTTGATTAAAAGGTGTAAAAAACTATACTGATTGAATCTTCCGACGAAAAAGGGTAATCTACCTTTTCTCTTTTCTGTTCTTGCCCTGCCCTTCTCGTCCGGTGCTCAAGGACCGTCCGGCGGATTGAGTTGTAAGACCATTACTCTTTATTCTTGATCCGTGATTGCCAAGTTTCTGGTTTTCTATGCATATGCATAACTGCAATAATAAGAATACAGTCTCTTCTTATTTGATATATTATACCGTATGGAAATCTGTTAGTTCTACAACGTCTGGTGCGTTTTGAGATTCTTGTCCAAGCTTTCGGATAATCTATAATTCTTTGTATTGTGTGTTTTATCTCAACAGCAAATTCAAAACCTAAACCTTCACTTTGAGAGTTGTAGTAAATAACTGTCTCTTCAAACTCTTTTTCTGCGGATAAAAGAAATTTTGCATCCATGCTATTCTTTTTCTATTTTTTTGAAGACTTTTTTTGCAGATATTGCTGGGAGAGAGCCTTTTTCAAAAGCATCGATTCTTTTTTCAGCCTCATCAGCCCATAAAGAATCTATGCTTTCTCTGTCGGAAAATTCAAAGCTGTGGAAAAGCTTTTCGATAAGCTCTGCGCGCTCAATGGGGGAAAGCGACAGGGCCCTTTTTAATATTTGTCTTGTATCTGCCGTCATGATTGCTCCGTATTTTTTTCTACATAATTATTGATTATGTGGCCTCCGCATAAGAAGCCATAACAGCATCCACCGCACATTCTTATACTATTATTATAAAAATGACATCCGTTGTCAAGACTTGATTAGAGAGTTCAAGAGGCTATACTGAATGAAGATGTCTAACAGATCGAAAATGAATGACTTTGATTGCGTTGTTATAGGCGGGGGTCACGCCGGGATCGAGGCTGCCCATGCTGCCGGGAGAATCGGCGCCAGAACCTGCCTTCTGACTATCAGCAAGGACACGATAGCCAAGATGAGCTGCAACCCGGCTATCGGCGGACTTGCTAAAGGACAGATTGCGCGCGAGGTTGATGCGCTCGGCGGGCTGATGGGTCTGGCGACAGACGCAACGGGGATCCAGTTTCGCCTGCTTAATCGCTCGAAAGGCCCCGCCGTCCAGGCTCCACGGGCCCAGGCCGACAAATACAAGTACAAGAATCATATTCGGACGCTGCTCGAACAAACGCCGAATCTGACTATCATCGAAGCAATGGCATCGCAAATCGTAACCGAGAACGGCAGTGTCCGGGCAGTCAAGTGCAGCGACGGCAGGATATTTAGAGCTGCGGCGGTAATCCTGACCGCGGGGACATTTCTTGGCGGCTTGATGCACATTGGGGCCGAGCAGTTCGCCGGCGGAAGACTTGGCGAACCGGCTGCGAACGAACTTTCGGACAGCCTTCGACAGATTGGATTGGAACTGCAAAGACTCAAGACAGGCACGCCGGCGAGACTGGATGCGGCGACGGTGGCCCTGGACAAGCTCGAAATTCAGCATGGCGATGAAAAACCGGTGCCCTTTTCGTTCCTGACCGAAAGAATAGACCGGCCGCAGATCCCCTGCTGGATAACCTATACGAATCGAGAAATACACAAGCTGATCAAAGATAACCTGCACCGTGCCCCGCTGTATTCGGGGCAAATTGCCTCCACAGGCCCCCGATATTGCCCGAGCATCGAGACAAAAATCGTGCGCTTCGCAGACAAAGACCGCCACCAGGTCTTTCTGGAACCTGAAGACGAAGAAAAATCCACGATTTACTGCAACGGCATAAGCACTTCCGTGCCGAAGGACGTCCAGGATCAAATCTTCAAGCTCCTGCCCGGCACCGAGAACGCCCGGATCGTTCATTACGGCTACGCGATCGAATATGATTATTGTCCGCCGATTCAATTGAGGCAGAACTTAGAGACAAAGAAAATATCAGGGCTGTTTCTGGCCGGGCAGATAAACGGCACCAGCGGATATGAAGAGGCGGCGGGACAGGGTATTGTCGCCGGCATAAACGCGACCAGAAAACTGCAAGGCAAAGAGCCGGTCATTCTCGGCAGAGACCAGGCGTACATCGGAGTAATGATAGATGACTTGCTGACAAGAGGCATTGATGAGCCTTATCGAATGTTCACGTCCAGGGCGGAATATCGTCTGTCACTAAGAGCCGACAACGCGGATCGACGATTGACGCAGGTCGGCAGATCGGTCGGACTTGTCGGCGAAAAACGCTGGGCTAAGTTTCAAAACAAGATCAACCAGATCGACCGGCTCGAGACTTATTTGAAAGACACGGTGACACCGGGCCCGGGCCGCGTCAGTCTGTGGGACCAGCTTCGCCGGCCGGATAATCCGCTTGCCAAAACGCTGGGTGATAATCCCGACGTAAAGGCTATGAGTCCCGCCGAGGATGTGTTGCAGGCGGTGATCATCGATGCAAAGTACCAGGGGTATTTAACCAAACAGGAAAGGCTCGTCGCCAACCTGCGAACGCTGGAGAGCAGGAAGATTCCGGCGGATCTGGATTACGGCAATATCCTGCACCTGCGGAGCGAGGCAAAAGAAAAGCTCTCGGCCTTTCAACCGGGCACGCTCGCCCAGGCCTCTCGAATAAGCGGCATTACACCGGCCGACATAACTGTGATTCAAATCCATCTGAAAAAGGAAATATCAAATATCAAACATCAAAAATAAAAATTGCGGAATCCCGGCAAGCCGGGATGACTTCTTTCATTTTGCTTTTTGCATTTTGATTCTTGATTTTCTTCGCCATGATCGAATTGTCAGAGAACGTTTATAATAGTCGGGCCAAACGGAGCGAGCCTAAGTTCAAGCTGTGGCGCTCGGCGGGATTGTTGCTGACATACAAATGTAACTGTGCCTGCGAGTTCTGTTATTACAACTGCGGCCTCGACAAAGGCGGGTTGATGCCGGTAGAGACAGCTTTGAATGCGTGGCAGTCACTGAGAATCCTCGCAGGCGACAGCGCCAAGATACACATAACCGGCGGCGAAGCCTTCCTCTATTGGGAACATCTGCTGAAGGTACTCCAGGCAGCCAAAGATGAAAAGCTCGGCAAAGTTGACTTGATAGAGACAAACGGCTTCTGGGCGACAAATGAGAAAACCATCAGGCAGCGATTGAAAAAACTCGATGCACTCGGGATGCACCGCTTCAAAGTCAGCACCGATCCGTTTCATCAGGAATACGTTGAAGCCGAATTAGTGCGCCGCCTGGCCGGCATAGCACGTGAGGTTCTTGGATCCGACCGCGTGCTGGTCCGCTGGCAGAAGTACCTCGACAATCCCACCGATATGAAGAATCTCTCGTCCGCCGAGCGTAAAGAGCGGTATATCAGTGCTGTTAGCGACTATCCCTGTCGCTTCACCGGTCGAGCAGCAGGAAAATTAGCTGATCTGGTCGCGGCACAGTCTAAAGGAAGCATAGCCGGGACGAGTTGCAAATCGGATTTTCTCGGCGCCAAGGGTGTTCACATCGATCCGTTCGGCAACGTCTTTAACGGCACGTGCAGCGGGATCATTCTCGGCAACGTAAGCGAGACGCCGCTTGAGGATATATGGAAACAGTTCGACCCCGCGCATGAAGACTTTATCAACACGTTGTTCAATTCGGGGCCATCGGGCCTGCTCGATGAAGCCGCGAGACAGGGCTATGAACGACAGGGGATCTACGCCGGCAAATGCCATCTTTGCACAGGCATCCGTCAGTTCCTTTTCGATAACGGCCCCAGCGGATCGATAATAGGCCCCGCCGAGTGTTACACCGATTAGCCCGTTTCTGCCTATCGGCCTGCAGCAATCTGATTTTCGCTTAACAAGTGTGCCGCAGACCAATTGAAAAGAGAGCCGCAACTTTTACGGCGGCTCTCTTTTCCTCAAGGCTGATCGAGGATCAGCAAGCAATACGTCGAATGAACCTACACCTTTCCGGCATCAGGCACCTGGAATCCGGGGCGATTGGCATCCTTTAACAGCTCGTTGGCCTCAGTGGCGAAATCACCAGTGTGTCGTTCGGTTTTAGGATCGAAGGTCAGCCATGGTCCGACGATGTAATTGGTTCCGTCTTCCGGAAGGCCGACCCCATCGCTCATGACGTCGTGGAGCTTCATGAAATGCTCGAAAGCATCCCGGTTGTCACCGAAACGACCCGCCTTGGCGTTGAAAGGCACGCTCTTGCCCAAGCGATACGAGTTGTTCATGAGGTGGCCCAGAACGCATCCACGGTGTGCGTCCAAGACATTGCCATTGGCCATTTTCGGATCGTCGGCCCGACTGGCGGCGATGAAGCTGCCCCAGTTCCCTCCGGGGGTGACGTGGCCGCGTGGAATGTCGAACTTTTCTCCCTTGTCACTGCCCTTGGGGTAGTATAGTCCCCTGATGATTTTGCCGCCATCCTCGAAGTAATACTCGTTTTCGACCTGGCGCTGATAGCCCTCGTAGTTGACGTTGCGAACATTGAAAAACACTTGTTGTCCGTTGGGGTATTCCGCAATACCGAACATGGTGTTCGGCGTCTCGCCCTGATCTTTCCAGAGGAAGCGTCCACCGATCGCCATGGCGCGGACCGGATGCGTCAACTCCTTGTCCAATGCCCAGTAGGCCATATCAAGCTGGTGGGTGCCTTGATTGTTCATGTCGCCGTTGCCGGTTTCCCAGAACCAGTGCCAGTCGTAATGGACATAGTTGGCGTGGAATTGATCGATGATCGCGGGGCCGCGCCAAAGATTCCAATCCAGATTGGACGGGGGAGCGGAAGGCGTCTCGAAGCCGATGCCGCTCCGCGGTTTGCAGCAGTATCCGTACGAGATCTTCATCTTGCCGAACTTGCCGGACCGTATGAGGTCGTGCAGGCCGGCGTGACCGGCATCGCTGCGTCTTTGCGTGCCGTGTTGAATAACCACTCCGTATTTCTTTTGAGCCTCCACGCAGACACGTCCTTCTCCGATATCATGGCTCATGGGTTTTTCCACGTAAACATGTTTGCCGGCCTGGGCCGCCCAGATGGTCATGAGCGAATGCCAGTGATTCGGCGTGGCAATGGAAATTGCATCCAGATTCTTATCGTCGAGCGCTTCCCGAACATCCGTTACACCCCGACAGTCATACTTGTCCCCGACCTTTCCTTCCATATACTTAAGCTTCTTTGCCAGTACGTTCTTATCGGGATCGATAAGGTAGGCGACTTCCACATTGTCCTGATCCAGCCAGCCACTGATGTGACTGCCGCCTCGACCGTTTACGCCTGCTACAGCGATGCGCAGACAGTTATTGGCGCCTGAAACACGGGCATAGGATTTGGCGCCGCATACGGCGAATGCAGTTCCGGCGACTAACGAGTTTTTTAGAAATTTGCGTCTGGTAGTTTTTAACATTTCAGGAACTCCTTTTGAGTTAACAACTTAACGATTAGATCAATGTGCGGAACGCAGGCACAAAACAACCTTGAACTGGAATTTCCAATATACATCTTTATGAACCACTCCTACAAGTTTCAAATCTCATAATACTGTCTATCATCTCAATTTCAACAATATTCCGGCAGGTTAAGAATGCCGTGCCGCAGGCCGAAAAAATAATTTTTTTTATTTTTATGTTGGCATCTTGTACAAGTGTACGATATTATAGTTTTACAAATGTACAATACAGTTGTAAAAGGAGATTGATATGACACGCAAAAACCTGCCGGCCCTGAGTCCTTCTGAAACCGAGATACTGAGATTAGTCTGGCAGCTCGACAAAGCGACCGTGCAGGAGGTCTGCGACAAGCTGCCCGCCACAAGGAAAATAGCTTATGCAACGGTTCAGACTCTGCTGCGCCGGCTTGAAAAGAAAGGCTACCTGAAACACGCCGTCAGCGGCAAGGCCCACGTTTTTTCCGCCGCGGTCAAGAGGGAACACGTTGTAAAAAGGTCGGTCGGCGATTTCCTGGACCGGCTCTTCGGCGGCGATCCTGTTCCGCTGGTGCAGTACTTAGCCGAGCACGGCAAGATCAGTGCCGACGATATCGAAAAACTGAAGCAGTTAGCAGACAAAAAATAGCTTATAGATTTTCTGCGGAGCGACGAAAATGGAAAATTACTTAGCCCGAATCACAGACTATCTGCTGACGCAAAGCTGGCAGATAGCCGTATTGGTGGTGGTAATAGCTGCGGTGACTATGGCGCTGAAGAATAGAAGCGCACACGTTCGCTATTTGCTCTGGTTGATTGTCTTAGCCAAGTGTTTGGCGCCGCCCTTGTTTACGGTATCCTTGGCGGTTCTGCCGCAGGAAGAGGCGACCGAACCGGTTTCAGTCTCACCGGCTCAAATTCCGTCGATGGCCCTGGAGGTTGCCGATGCGCCCGAAGCCGACGCTCCTGTGTCGTCGGCGTCATCGGCAGCGGCGGGACCTGTGCCAACCGCCGCGAAAAGACCGGCAAGGTTTACTCTCCGCCAATGGCTTGGCCTTGGCTGGCTTGTGGGAGCGGCTGCATTTCTGCTTATTGCGGCAACAAAGGCATTGCGGACTAATAGCTGGCTGAAGCGGCAGCGAAAACTGCTTCCAGCCGAACTGAAATGCGAGATTGAGGACCTATTCTCCGACGTTGGCGTCAGGAAATTCCCAAAGGTCTGGCTGGTTGAAGGTATAGGACAGCCGTTTGTGTGGGGCCTTCAGCGTGGAAGCATTTATCTGCCGGCGGATTTCGTCAAGGTAAATAGCGCAGAACATCGCAGGGAGGTCTTAGGCCACGAGCTAAGCCACGTCCTGCGTTTCGATGCGGCGGTCAACCTCCTGCAGATCATGGCCCAGAGCGTGTTCTGGTTCCATCCTTTTGTGTGGTGGGCGAACAAGAGAATCCGCGCCGAGCGCGAGAAATGCTGTGACGAAACGGCAATCGCCCAACTCGGCGCCAAAGCCAAAGACTACAGCAGCGCCATCGTCAACACACTAATAAACGAATACGAATCGACCCGGCCGATTCCGTCGCTGGCAATAGCCGGTCCGGTAAAGAATATCGAGGAGAGGATAAAAACGATCATGAAGCCGGGAAAGAGATTCTTCAAACGCCCAAGTTTGATCACTGCGACGGTCGTGTTGCTATTAGCCTTGTTGACCGTCCCGACCGTGCTCGTGCTGACCGCCCGTGCGGGAACAAAAACGCGAGAATCCAGTCGTGTTGCTGGAGGGTCGCTTGAGAGAGATGCAGATACGCCGGAATCATCTGAATCCAACAATAAAGTAACCTGTTCCGGCAAGGTGCTTGATACTCAGAGCCGGCCAATCGTCGGGGCGAAAGTCACTGCGTATGAACGCAATTTTGACATGGCTGGAAATATATTTCTGCATCAGGTCGGTGAAGTGACGACAACAGAGGATGGGGCATTTTCTTTCGCTGCTGCAGCAAAGCCCGAAAGAGGCGGTTTTGATGATTGTTACATCGTTGCCATAAAACAAGATTTGGCTTTGGGATGGGTTAAATGGGGCATGCGCGAAAATTTGGAATCGAACATTGAACTTGGCGAGCCTGAAGAACTTGAGGGTGTTGTTGTTGACGAGGCGGGCAAACCTGTTGCCGGTGCGGAAGTCCGCGCAAATCTATATCGGCCGGCAGTAGCCCCAGACGAGCGACAAAAGTGGAAATGGCTGCCAGGCATCCCCGCTCTTCAGGATCTGGCTGCGAAAGCCGACGCTCAAGGCAGATTTGTCTTTGGCAATATGCCCGCGGACGTAGGCGTGGATCTGCTCGTTACGGCGGAGGGAAAGGCCACGACTTATACTTATAAGCGGCAGTCCAAGGAAGCGACTTTCAAGGCCGGACAAACCGACATAAGGATGGTTCTGCCCGCCGAGGCGCGCATCGAAGGCCGGATAGTCGATCCTGATACGGGTGAGCCCCTTGCACGCACCAAATTTGCGGTCGTGCCGAGTTCCAGCGGTCTGTTCTACTATCGCTTTATCCACACCACAGATGACAATGGAGCATTCAGCATAGGGGGGCTGCAAACCGGTCGCTACCATATCAGAGACGGCGGTTTTCCGGATACAGATGTGGACGTCAAGTCGGGCAAGACGACGAAACTCTCATTACAACGAAGAAGCAGACACCGGAAGCATTACTTCCATGTCCTTTTGGACCGTGGCAGTCCGGAGGTTCTCAAGCCGCAGCGCAAGATACTTGTACGCTTCGAACACAACAACGGAGACGTGCGAGATGCCGGCCACATTGACGTCGATGGCTACCTCAAAGTCAGTTTATCTCCGAAAGGGTACAGAGAATGGCAATTACGTAGGGCCAGGTTAGTAGCATCAATTCCGTATGCCGGGGGAAGATCCTTCAGACGGGAAGAGGTATTCTCGTATGACGATCTCACGAAAGTCTGGCCTAACAGAATGACGGCAAAGAAAGCAAGGCCCAAAGGTGAGTTAGACTCGCTAGCAGCCAAGTCATTGTCTGAAATGAAAGACTCTGGGATGGTCCTGTCCGCCGAAGCAAGGATCGAAGGCAGAATCGTCGACTGGAGTACGAGCAAGGGAATACCTGGAGCGACACTGGCTATTGTGCCGCATTTTTCACCGACTTTCTCCGATACGTTACATTGTGTTTCCCAAGAAGATGGGACTTTCAGTGCCAGGGGCCTCCGCAGCGGCAAATATCTGATACGAGGCGATTTTCCGTCACTTGATGTCGAAGTTGAATCGGGCAGTAGCGCTGATGTACTCATAGCAGTCAATCCTAAAAGGGTCGCGATGCCGAGAAAGGAAACACCCGGCACGTCGGCTCCCGGCGTCCCGATAGACTTCTATTTGAAGATCTTTGAAGTCCCTGTGGGTGTGGAGACGGGCCTGCTCGAGCAGAAAGAAAGTCCTTCAAATGGAATGTCTATTCATAAAGATCAAGAGTACGCCAATAGGTTGTTAGAATTGAGTCAAGACAACGCACGTGCCAAGCTAATAGCAAGTCCGCGACTGACAATCCGTGATCGTCAGGAGGGGGCCGTAGTTGCGGCGACCGAGCACCCATACATTGCCGGCTACGAATTGGCAAAAGACGGGTCGGGCAAGCTGACACCGCAGATCAAATATTTGGTTGCCGGAAGTAAATATAAGGTTAGAGGGATTCTCAAGAGCGGCAATAGGATCCATGTAAGCCTTGCTGTGAAGCAACAAGACCCCATCTTTGAGACGCGTCAATACCGCAAAGGCCACGATTATCAGGTACCTTCGCCGAGTGCGTACTTTAGCACCGATGTTATAGCCGGGAAGAACGAGCCGGTTGTCGTTGGCTGGCTGAGGCGCAACAAATCAACGTTATATGTGGTCATGACGGCGAGTTGGTGGTCGCAGCCTGAATCGTTGCGCGGAAAAAAGCTGCCGAAGCTCGATAATATTAAGACAGAATTTGATATCGAGCGTTTTGAAGGAGGACCGATTTTACTCTGCTTCTGGGACGTTGACCAGCGGCCGTCACGACACTGTGTTGGGCGGCTTGCCGAACAAATGGAGCAGTTCAGGGAAAAAGGTGTGACCGTTGTCGTTGTACAGACCTCGAAGGTTGACGAGAAAGTATTGAACGAGTGGGTTAGGAAAAATGCGGTGCCCTTCCCCATTGGAATCGTTAGGGGCGACGTTGAAAAAACCAAGTCCGCCTGGGGCGTGCAGGCTCTTCCCTGGCTGATCCTTGCCGACCGCAATCACATTGTCTCTGCTGAAGGTTTCGAATTAGGCGAACTTGACGAGAAGATGAAAGCAGTCGCTGAGAAGTGAATTCTCGATTGTCGGGCGACCATCCCGGCGCGCCGGGACCCCTACCTTGGCATTGCGGTGGCTTCGATCTCGAATAGCAGCTCGGGGCGGCAGATGTCGCAGATGACCGTTATCCAGGGCCATGAGAGGGCTTTTCTTGAAGCCTCGAATACCTTCTCGACCTCGGTTGTTTTGCAGTAGGCTATGACGTGCACTAAATCTTTCTCATCGGCCTGCATTTCGCTCAGGACGGCCCGAACGGCCTCTATCGTAGCATCTATCTGGCCCGCCGCATCGCCGACGTGGGTGGTGGTTCCATCGGCGTCGATTGAGGCTGTTCCGGAAACGAATACTGCATCCCCGGCCGGCATGACGCTGCGGGCGGCCCGCGAGAATGCCGAGCCGTACTCGAAGGCGCAGTGCTGTTTTCCCGTTACCTGAAGGTACTGCGTGCAGTGTGTCGGTTCGAGGACGGCCATAAGGTCCATCGCGCAGTGGCCGCCGTCGGCGGGTCCGAGCCCGATACCCGTGCTGGCCGGCATAGATTGGCGCGTTCCGGCCCCGATCAGGCCCCACTCTTTGAAGAAGCCGGTCCTGACGCGATTAAAATCGTCGTACCAGGAGAGAATGTCCTTTAGCCACATCCACGTGCGCGGCACCGAAAGGAAATCGGCGCCGTACTGCCTGAGCGCCGCTCCTACTTTCTCCATCATGGCTTCAGCTTGCTCGGTCGCCTGTCTGCCCTGCTGATCGGATATGCCGGAAAGTACGAGATATGCGCGGCCGGGCACGCGAAGAATTCGTCCGCAAAGATTTCCGTCCAGACTGATCGCCTCGGGCTTGCCGGCGCAGTTGACTGCGTGGACCTGCACGCCGGCAATCGGACCCGACAGTCCTTCATCGGCCACCAAAAACGCCGGGGCGACTCCGTCGTCCAGGTCGCCGTAGGCCCCGGAACGCGCCCGGCAGAGGGTCTCTACCGCCGACTGAGTGGAAAAGACCCGTTCCTGGAGGATATGCGCTTCTTTTGAACGGAGTATGTCATGGATGCCGGAAAAGATCTGCTTAGCCTGGTCCTGCAGCGGCGCTTTTTGTCCGGGTGTGGCTGAAATATAGTATTCTGTGGCTGAATCTGATTCGACGCTGCGTGTGTCAAAGTTCACAGTCATTTCGTACCTTATCAAGATCATGCTATACCATAGTCAGAGACCATTGCCTTTGGCGGCACATTCTACGGGCGGCTGTTGGAAAAATCAAGCCAAAATCCCGGCTCTGTCAGAAAAAGCTCCTGCTTAAGGGGGCCTGACGGTCATTGTCGCAGCATGTCACAAAAATATTCAAAAAAGGACAAAACCGTAACAAAACGGTAACGTTCAAACTGCTCGAGTTGTTCCTACTGAAGCCTGAGCGGGCGCTCACCCGCGATGAGATACTTAATGCCATCTGGAGCTACGATTGCTACGTAGGCCCCCGCAGCATCGACCGCTTCGTCACCACCTTAAGAAACAAAATCGAACCCGACCCCCACAACCCAACATTCATCCACACCATCAGAGAAATAGGCTACAAGTTCGAACCACCAGAAGGGATATAAACAAGCCACTGTTTATCCTAATGCCCACAACAGGCTTCATCTGGGCCGCTGTGATCTAGGGCACACCACATTTTTTCGTCAGCCAGAATATGTTGGTGCCAATCTAATTCCTAGGAGGAAGAATATCTTTCAGATCATTGATCCATTGAGAACGCTCTTCACTATCCGGCATTACGATAGGTAATATCCTATTTATATCGTTTTCAATCTCTTTTGTTGCTTTTGTTAATCTTGAAGATGTGCCAAATTCACTCTTTGTTGAAAGTGTTAAATAGGTTGCTTTCACTAAAGTCAGAGCAATTTGTTGAGCAGCGATATTAAGGGTCTCAATTTCTTTTCTAGATTCTTGTGTGTCTCTGGATAGTAAAAGAGTTTCTTCCTTACGCTTGACAATTTCTTTCTCTAACTCTTGAGCCGTTTTTACCAAAGTATTAATTTCTGATTTTTGCTTTTCGATTTTATCTGATGTAACATTAGCATCTCTTGTCAATATAGCAACGGATTCTTTTTGCTTTTCTATTTCTTGCTTTATTGCAGATATCGCATCATCTTTAGCGTCAGAAATTTCCTTTTTGGCGGTTTCAACCTCGAGCCCCCCGAATTTAAATTTTCTTATGACATCGTAGTTGGCTATAGCAATGCCTGATAGGATGGAAAATGCCAATAGAATAACAGTCAATTTATGATCCATCCTTTTCTCCACAGAAAGGTAAATGGTGATTGTGGAAAAGCAGATAAAAGCCAAGAGACCTAAGATTAGTTTCATATTTTCTCCTTAGCTGCTGTCAGAGTAACCAGTCTTATAGAATGAGCTTTGGCCCACCACCAAAAAGCCTTTAGTGATTCCATCAAAGAACGCTCGCACCGTTGATGGATTATACTTTATGGAGTGGGGAATTACAAGAAAAATTATGTTCGTATCTCGAGTATGGTATGTCGTATCTAATCTGAATTGTGGAATGATTAGTTCAAATGGATTCCTCAACTGCGTTACGCTTCACTCGGAAAGATAGGGAATACACACTAAGAGTTTTTCTATGTTTCCACTGCTTTAATTGCATCGGTGAGTTTTAGGGTGCCTTCGTAGAGGCTTCGGCCGATTATTGCTGCTGCGGGATTGAATTCGGCCAGTTTCTTGATGTCTTCTACGGTGTTTACGCCGCCGGAGGCGACTATGGGGACATCGACCGCCTCGACGAGTGCGCGTGTTCTCTCGAAGTTCGGACCCGACATCATGCCGTCTTTAGCTATGTCGGTGTAGATTATTGCCGCCAAGGGTAGTTTCGCCGCTTCGGCGGCGAACTCCAGTATGGTCTGGGAGCTGTCCTGTGTCCAGCCGTGCGTGGCGACTTTCGAGCCTTTGGCGTCGAGACCCAGGACAACCTTGCCGGTGAACTTTTGCGCCATCTCGCTGAACCACTGGAAATCACTGACGGCTTTTGTGCCGATGATTACTCGTTCGACGCCTAAATCGAGCAACTGCTTTATCGAGGCTTCGTCGCGCAGGCCGCCGCCTACTTCGATCTTGAGTTGTCCAAGAGCAGCTATCGCGGATATTGTCTCGGTATTGACCGGCCTGCCGAGCTTCGCGCCGTCCAGGTCAACGATGTGCAGCCACTGCGCACCGTCGGCGCTGAACTCCCGGGCCTGCTCGACGGGATCGTCCCGATAATTTATCTGGCGGTCGTACTGGCCCTGGATGAGTCTGACGCACTTGCCGTCCCGCAGGTCAATTGCCGGTATTATGTACATCTGTGAATCCTCGGAGTTTTTTCAATGATATACATGCAATCGCCGCCAAAGGCAAATCATTTGACAAAATGCGGCGTTACATTATATTTGCATATAAGCTTACGGCAAGAACCTTCAAATTCAGGAGCCAGACTATGAGCGGGATGAAAAAGTCAGCGAACGTGCCGTTAAGAACGGCAACAGCGTGGATTGCTTTTGCGACGATTTTCCTGTTGGCGTTTACAGTCGGCACATCAGGCAACGATTCGGCATCGCGGCCGAGTAGGAAAATTCAGGTTATTTTCGACACGGACATCTGTGACGATATCGACGATACGTGGGCGCTAGCCTTGCTGCTGCAATCCCCGGAGTTCGACGTCAAATTGGTTACGACGGCGGTAGGCAACACCGCCTCGAAGGCAAAAACGGTGGCCAAGTTCCTGGAAATCGCCGGCAGAACGGACATACCGATCGGCATCGGAGTAAAGCAGCGCGACGGCAGCCACCGGCAGGATGCGTGGGCGAAGGACTACAAGCTCTCATCATATCCCGGCACCGTTTACGAAGACGGCGTCAAGGCCTTGATCGATACCGTGATGAATTCTCGCAGGCGGATAAAAGTGGTTGCCGTAGGGCCTCTGCCGAATATTGCCGCCGCGCTCGAGCGCGAGCCTCGAATAGCCGAGAAAGCAGAATTTGTCGGAATGCACGGCAGCGTTCGGTTAGGTTATGGTGGCAGCAAGAAAATCAGCGCCGAATACAACGTCAAAGCTTTTGCGAAAGGGGCACAGAAGGTTTTCACCGCGCCGTGGAAAATGACAATTACCCCCTTGGACACGTGCGGCCTGGTTCAGCTCAAGGGTAACAAGTACCAGAAGGTGTTGAAGAGAAACAGCCCTCTGACGCGAGCACTGATGGAAAACTATCGCGCATGGCACAAACAGGGATTGCGCAACAGCAACAAGGACTTGAGCGAGGCGGAGCTAAGCAAAAAAGTCGATCAAAAGCTCAATTCGAGCAGCTCGACACTTTTCGACACGGTGGCCATTTACTTAGCCATGTCGAGTGAGCTGGTCAAAATGGAAAAGCTGGGAATTAAGGTCACCGACGACGGCTATACAAGAATCGACGAAAGGGCCAAGGTGATTAAATGCGCCACCGCCTGGAAAGATTTGGGCGCATTCGAGGATTACCTGGTTGACAGATTAACGAAATAGATGATTCTTGCTCAATGGAGATCAAACAGGATAGGCCAAAAATTGTAGTGGTCGGCAGTTCCAACATGGACCTGGTGGTGAAGTCACCGAGGATACCGGCCGTGGGTGAGACGATTCTGGGCGAAGATTTTATAATGACGCCCGGCGGCAAAGGCGCAAACCAGGCGGTGGCTGCGGCAAAACTGGGCGCTGAGGTGTACTTCGTAGCCAAATTGGGCGACGACATCTTTTCAGAACAATCTCTTGCCAACTTCACGAAAGAGGCGGTCAACGTGGAATATGTCACCCGGACCAAAGAAGCTCCCTCCGGCGTAGCTCTGATCACTGTTGATCAAGCCGGTGACAATGTGATTGTCGTAGCTCCGGGCGCAAACCGGAAATTATCCCCGGCCGACGTCGAGAAAGCTCAATCGGTTATTGCCTCGTCAGGCACCGTGGTGGCGCAGCTTGAGGTGCCTCTGGAGACGGTTGAATACGCCGCCCGGTCGGCGAATGACGCCGGCGTGCCTTTTATTTTGGATCCCGCGCCGGCGCAGCAGCTTGGCCCGGAACTGCTTGAAATGGTGGATATCCTGACACCAAACGAAACAGAGGCTCAGATTCTAACCGGCATAGAGGTCACGGACGAAGATTCAGCCCGCAAGGCAGCGGGGAACCTGTTGGAACGCGGCGTCAAAGCGGTTATTCTAACGATGGGCTCAGCAGGTTTTCTGTTAGCGAGCAGTGACGGAAGCGAATTTGTCCCTGCGATTAGGGTAGCTGCCGTCGATGCCACGGCGGCGGGAGATGCGTTCACCGGATCTCTGGCAGTCGGGCTGGCTCGCGGAAAGACATTGACTGACGCGGCCTTCTTCGCCAATCATGTAGCCGCCCTGTCTGTGACTAAGATGGGAGCACAGTCTTCTATGCCTACGGCCGAGGAAGTAGAGAGTTTTGTAATTGAAAGGTTTACTCAAGGAGTCAACGATGAGCAGACATAACAGATTTGTCGCGATTGTTCTTGTCTTGTGTGCCGCAGTTTTACTTGTCCTGCCGGCCGGCTGCAAACAACGCAAGTCGGACAAGCCCAGGATTGCTCTGGTGATGAAGTCTTTAGCTAACGAGTTTTTCAAAACGATGGAGGACGGCGCCCGGGCGCACCACGCAGAACACGCCGGTAAGTACGATCTCAAGGCCGACGGCATAAAGAACGAGCTGGACGTGGCCCAGCAGGTCAGAATCGTGGAGTTGACGGTCGCTCAAGGTGTGGATGCGATTGTAATTGCGCCGGCCGATTCAAAGGCTTTGGTGCCTGTTTGCAAGCGGGCGATGGATGCCGGGGTTGTCGTGGTCAATATCGATAACAAGTTCGACGTAGCCGTTCTCGCGGACAAGGGCGTTAGTATCCCCTTTGTAGGGCCTGACAATCGCAAAGGGGCAAGGCTTGCCGGCGAACATCTGGCTAAGAAACTCAAAGCCGGGGACAAAGTAGCCATCATCGAGGGAGCGCCCAACACGTTCAATGGAATCCAGCGCAAGCTCGGCTTCGAGGACGCGATGAAGGCGGCGGGCATGGACGTCGTCAGCTCTCAGTCGGGCTACTGGGAGATGGCAAAGGCGAACCAGGTTGTCTCTGCGATCCTCACCGAGCATCTGGACCTCAAAGCCCTTCTTTGCGCCAACGACAGCATGGCTCTCGGCGCCATCGCAGCGACGAAAGCGGCAGGAAAGTCAGACGATATCCTGATCGCAGGCTTTGACAACATCTCGGCGGTGCAACAACTGCTCAAGGAAGGAAGCATTGTGTGCACAATCGATCAGCACGCCGACAAGTTAGCCATCTACGGCATCGAGTATGCGCTCGAGATGCTCGCGGAAAAGGGCGTGCCGGCAGACAAAGAGACTCCGGTCGATCTTATCACGGCGGAAACTCTCAAATGAAAGCCGACTCGACCACGACGATACTAAGAGCCTGCGGAATCGGCAAATCATTCCCCGGCGTTCAGGCGCTTGCCGGCGTTGACTTCGACCTGCGAGAAGGCGAAGTCCATGCGCTGGTGGGCGAGAACGGCGCGGGCAAAAGCACTCTGGCTCGCATCATAGCCGGCGTGGACAGGCCCGAAGCGGGTCGAATGGAGCTTTACGGCCGGCCCTACATCGCTGCGAACAGGGCTTACGCCGAGAAACAGGGCGTGCGGATGGTGATGCAGGAATTGCATCTGGTTGCTAATCTTACGGTTGCCGAGAACATCTTCATCGAGAAATTGCCTCATAAGCTCGGATTCGTTGACTACCACGAACTCAACCGGGCGGCGACGAAAATCATGGAACAGGTTGGACTCGGGAACGTGGATCCGGGCACGCCGGTGAGACTGCTGGGCATCGGGCAACAGCAGATGGTCGAGATAGCCGCGGGGCTGTCAAGGCGGTGCCGGATACTGGCGCTTGATGAGCCAACGGCGTCGCTGACCGAGACAGAGACGGAGCTTCTTTTTGCCCAAATAGAGAAACTCAAGGCCAATGGTGTAGGCATCATCTACATCTCGCATCGCATCGAAGAGGTCATCAGAATTGCCGACCGTGTGACAGTGCTCCGGGATGGAAAGGTCATATCAACCAAACCAACGAGCGAATTGAGCAGCAGTGCTATTGTCAGAATGATGGTGGGGCGCGACCTGGAACACGAGCAATTGCGTCATGCAGGCGAGGTAGGCGGCGCGGCACTTCGTGTCGAAGAGCTGACCCAGGGTGACAAAGTAAAGAACGTGAGCTTTGAAGTCTGCCGGGGTGAGATTCTCGGCGTCGCCGGGCTGATGGGTTCCGGTCGCACCGAGACGATGCGGGCGGTGTTCGGCGCAGACAGGGCCGATGCAGGCGAAATATATCTGTACGGACAGAGCGAACCGGCGAGGATCGGCTCGCCCCAAGACGCTGTGCGCAACGGCATTGCTTTTCTCACGGAGGATCGAAAGGAGCAGGGATTGCTGCTGAGCCTTCCTGTCCGCGCAAATATTTCGTTGATGCGATTGCGCGACACCAGCAGGTTCGGATGGATGGATGTATCCTGTGAACGCTCCGTTGCCGACAGATATGTTGACGCTATTTCCATTCGCTGTTCGTCGATCGAGCAGACTGTCGCGGAGTTAAGCGGGGGCAACCAACAGAAGGTAGTGATCGCAAAATGGATATACAAGGATTGCGACGTTCTTATCTTCGACGAGCCGACCAAGGGCATCGACGTCGGGGCCAAGTTTGAGATATACAATATGCTTGGAGATCTGGCGGACAAGGGCAAGGCAGTCATTTTTGTCTCGTCGGATCTCAAAGAGCTGATGGCGGTGTGCGACCGCATAATGGTAATGTCGGCGGGTCTGGTTGCGGCGACCTTCGGCCGGGACGAATGGAGCCGGGAGAAGATTATGGCCGCGGCGCTAAGTGAATACGCAACCGCCTGAGCCGCTAGTAGCCCGTTAATTATGAACGTATAAGCTGTTTTTCAACGATTGGGTGGCAGCCTCAAAGCCGAAGGCTTTGGGGATGGTCACTGCAGGACGAGCCATCCCCAAGCTACGCTTGAGGCTGCCACCCTTCTGAAACTATCAAATCAAAGTTGACAAAGTATTTGGGCAGGAATCTTATGGCAAGAGCGACAAAGAACAAAGTTTCCGGTCTGCCGACGTTCGTGACAGACTACCTGGGCATGGCGCTGGCGCTGGCAGTTTTGTTGGTCATATTTGGTTTTTCCGCCGGCAATTTCTTTACGCTCACGAACTTCAGGACGATTGCCAACCAGGTCTCGGACACGACCATCGTGGCCGTTGGGATGACGTTCGTGCTGATAATCGCCGGGATAGATTTGTCTGTCGGATCGGTCATGGCGCTGGCGGGCGCCGTGCTCGGCACATTCATGGTCAAGTTCGGTCTTCCGCTGCCGGTTGCTATCGCCGCCTGTCTGGCAGCGGGCATCGTCTGCGGCCTGGCCAACGGTCTTGTAGTTATAAGCTGGCGCCTTCCCCCCTTCATCGTTACCTTAGGGATGCTGGAGGTCGCACGAGGCGCCGCCCATCTCGTGACAAGCTCCGAGACAGTGTACATCGGCAGTTCGGTAGGAGTAATCGCCGGCAGAGGATTGCTGGTACCGTTTATTGCCGCGGTGGTGATCGTCATTCTCGGCCAGTTGGTGCTTTCGCGAACCGTATTTGGGCGGTACATAGTCGCAGTCGGAACAAACGAGGAAGCCGTCCGGCTTTCCGGAATCGACCCTCGGCCGATCAAGCTCGGCGTGTTTGTCCTCTGCGGTTTCCTGACATCGATAGCGGCGGTGATAAGCACCGCAAGGATGGAGGCTGCCGACCCGAACGCCGGCGCCGGTCTGGAGCTTAGAGCCATCGCGGCAGTAGTCATCGGCGGCACAAGTCTCATGGGCGGCCGCGGGTCGGTGGTCAGCTCTTTCTTCGGCGTGCTGATTATAGCGGTCCTCGAAGCCGGCCTGAGCCAGATGGGAGTCGGGGACCCGACAAAGCGCGTAATCACGGGCTGCGTGATTATTGCCGCGGTTATCCTGGATCAGTATCGTCACCGAATCCGAAAACCGAGCAGGCAAGTGTAGGACTCTCGGCAAGGCTGGACCCTTGCAGCAGGCAATTTTTTTTCGTGGTTGAAGCCGCCATATCCGGATTTTATCGCGGTTTAGCACTCGATTCTTGATGTTTGGCGCCGCCCAACAAGCGTCCGATAATAATAAATTTGACAGCGTCCGTGAAAAGCTGTATAATATAGCGGTCAGAAACTCTATGTCAGGAGAACGACGATGCGCATAGTTGTGAAACAGAAAGACGGCAATACCAAGGAATTCAGTTTTACCGGGGGCCCGGTTTCGATAGGCAGAGGGGCTGACAGCCAGGTTTTTCTGCCCGACAAAGCGGTGTCGAGACGGCATGCGGTAATCCATGCAACAGACGACGGAAAATGGACGCTCGAGGACCTAGGCTCGTCGAACAAAACGTACCTGAACGACAGAGCCGTTACCAAGGCCGAGATCAAGCACGGCGATTGTCTTCGCATAACCGATTTTGTTATCGACATAATTTGCGAAAAGACAGCCACCGAGGAGATGCCGTCTCATCCGGAAGATACGCTTCGTCTGGAGGCGGCGCTAACGACACCCAAGCACGAAACCGTAGTGAGAAGGCCCGATGCTCAGCACGCGCCGGCCATGAGACTGGCAGCCGGCAGACTGACTGATTTTTCAAAGGCAACCGAGATAATATTCGAAGCGGACAGTCTCGATAAGCTGTTGCTCACCCTGATTGATATTAGTATGGAGCAGTTCAACGCATACCATGTCTGGTGTGCTTTGCGAACGCAGGCCGGCGGACCAATGACCTGTCACGCGGGAAAGAGACGAGACGGCTCACCGGTCCAGCTCAACGAGCTGCTGCTAAGCGATAAGATCACTCAAGCGGTTGAAAAGGGACAGTTCGTTGTCCTGCCGCGCGTTTCGGCACAAATGGAAGCAAAGGAAAGAATCCGTTCGGCAATGATAGCATCTGTTATGCGTCCGACCGGTTGCTTCGGCGTGATGTACGTTGACAACGCCATGATTCACGAGCACTACAGTCTCAGCGATCTGGACTACCTGATGCTCATCGCAATGCACTCCGCTGCGATACTAAAGAGGTTCGTAGATCAGTAGTCCTCTCACATTCGGCGAAACGGTGTAGCCCATAGCTTCGACTTCTTTGCCGTCCGGCATGGGGAAAGGTCTGTCGCCGAAGTTGACCGTGATGGTGACGCCATTGGCGAACGTCGTTTGCTGGACGTCCCTGTCCGGCGTAAGGAAACGGTGACCGGTCATTTCAGCGTAACCGACCGCGCGGGCGACGGGGCATACATCCTTATAGCTCCGAGCAAAGCGGTCTTTGTTTTGCTTCCATACCCGGCGGTTGAACATGAACATCGGCGGCGTGCCGTACAGGATGTTGAAAAGATCGCGCTTTTTCCATATCGCGGGCAGTTTATTGTTGTAGTCGCCCCAATACCATTGCGCCACAACGCAGTCGTGGTAAACCAGTTCCCAGAGGGGCAGCCGGTATTTATGCCCCACCTGGAACCTTGCCACTCGCTCAGGCACTTCGTCCCAAATCCTGCCCATATCCCGGCCGGCATCGGGAATGCGATATGGCCCGAGACTTAACATGCCCTCGAAATAATGAACGTAGGGAACAGCCGCATCGTGTCCGGTCTCGCAGCCGGTTACCAGATTCGCCTTCTCCGAGACAAAACGCAGAAGCTCCATCTTCCAGTGCCGACTCTCGCTGCGAGTCATCGGATGGTCCGGATGATAGCATTCGCGCCAGGGCGAGGCTGTCGTGGTGTCAATGAAGCGACTACGATAAGCATGTGTCTTCAATTCGGCGGGCACACGTTCCGCCGCGTACTTGGGCGCCTGCTTGTCGCACAAGACGGCACATGGATACATCTGCCCGTCCTTGCCTTTGACGCGCCAGCCCCGGCGCGGCTCGCCCTTTTCGTCGAGCATAATATCGGCCGGCCACGCCGCCTGCGTCCAGTCCGGATGCAAGCTGCGAAGTTTGTCCCTGACGATCTGCGGATCCATCAGGTCCTGGTAAATCTCGTAACGACTCGTCAGGACGCCGCCCATTTTGTTCATCGCTTCGACGACGCCGGGGGATTGGCGGCGGCTCCAGAGGATACGCTCGATACCGAGGGATTTGGCCTCCCGCACCAGCGGCAGCGCATCTCTGTCCCAGCACCAGATATTCACCGCGCCGATCAGCAAATCCACGTTCGGGTTCTCCCGCCGTTTCTGTTCCAGCGTCTTGAGCTTACCGACCTGCTTTGCATATTGGCGGTATCGCTTGCACATCGCAACGTGCCCGCCTTTGTCGAAGAAGACGTATCGCAGCTTCCTGGTGTAGCCGAACTCTCCTTTCTGCCGTTCCCACTTCGGGGCGACGCAGAGCTTGCCGTCAATTCGATTGATATGAATCACCGCATCGTCGGGCGTTTCGATGATAGCCATGTGCCCGGAATCGCCGTTCGTCACGCCCCAAAAGGCCATACATATTCCGTGACCGCCGTAGGCGATTAGCCACCTGGATTTGATGGTCTCGTCATCGACCGGATATGATATCCCCTCGTTCATTGGAATGACAAGGTAATCGCCGCTCTCGGAGACAAAAGGATAGGGAAAGCCCAGCGAGCCTTTGAGCTTGCCCTCGGCGGACAATTCCAAGGTCAATTCGGGCTCGTCGCCGTCTAATCGAAGCGTTGTCTTACTGTCCAGCCCGTACCACTGGTGACGGCATGTCATCTCCAATCCCCCTTCGACGCTCTTGCAGTCGATGACTTTGAACTTGTCGGAAGGCTTCTGCCGCCATGTTTGCCCGGTGCGCTTGTCCGTAACTGAAAACGTAGCATCGGCGCTGTTAAGCGTGACTGAAATCTTCGAGTTGGCAATCGTGAGCTTCTGCTCTGCCGCCTGACACACGCACACAAGCAATCCGACCAGCAGAATGGCGGCCATCTTTCGTAGGGGCGACCATATATGGTCGCCCTTATCCCGACAAATCCGGTTCATTGGGCTAATCCCTCTTCTATCAATTGGGCCGGATATTCCCGGCCTGGCGTTAGCGTTGAGGCTTTTTACCCTGTTTTGCTTTTGCGATCAGCTCCGGCACCGAAACTTCTGCGCCGCCTCTTGCCTTTGACACATCGGCCGCCGACATGAAGGCAAAAATCTCAATCGTCTCTTCGGGCGGGACGGGGACTTTGCCCGTCTTGAAGAATTTGATGACGTCCGCGACCAATGGATCGTAGCCGCCGAACTTGCCGCCCTGAATTACGCCCTTGCTTCCATAGACGGTAAAGCCGTAGCTTTTCTTGCCCTCCTTCAAGCCTCGGAATGTGCCAACGCGTCCATCTTTCCAGAGACCCACGACGTGCTCGTAGTTGTCGGTCTGCACGCGCCGCACGCTCTTGCAGCCGGGCCCCATAACGGCAAATAGCATCTCGACACCGTGAACGCCGTACCAATACAGATCGGGATGATGCTCTTCGAGACTGCACGGACTATAGACGTCGCAACCGAGAACTCGGCCTGCCGTGTTCTTTTTCTTCAATTCGACAATGCCGGGAGAATAGCGCAGCGACGAGCTTGACCAGCACGGCACATTGTTCTCTTTGGCGAGGCGGAATATTTCGATCACGTCCGCCAGATTACCGGCCATTGGTTTGTCGATAAACAGGGGCTTGCCGGCTTTGATCACAGGCCTTGCCTGCTTGAGGTGGGGCCTGCCGTCAACGCTCTCCAGCAGGACGCCATCGACCTTCCGGCAGAGTTCCTCGATTGAATCGACAATTTCCACGCCGTACTGATCGCGGAGCTGCTCGGTGTATTTGTCAACGCGATTGGCCGAGGAAGGTATATCAGGCGAGCCGCCGGGATATCCGGCGACAACCTTGCAGCCATACTTTTTTGCCGAGTTGTTGATGAGCTTGGTGAAGGCGATGACATGCGATGTGTCCAGGCCGATCATGCCGAGACGAAAGACTTTCTGCCGGGCCTGGACCTCGAAGGGCAGCATTGCGACTACAGCCAATAGTGCTGTTAACAAAATGTTCCGATTCATAGTGAGACCTCCATACTGAATAATGTTAGGTTTAACCTGCAACTTGCCGGGGCCGATTATACTGGGGAATCTTCATCAGTTCACCACTTTTCAGAGCGGAATTATGTGCGACGATACCCGGCGCCGTGTACGCGAGCGATTCATAAATATCTATCGAAGGTCGGCGGTCGTGAACCAGGGCGTCGATGAATTCGTGCGTCAGGAACGTATGCGAGCCTTCATGCCCGCTGTTATGCCGCAGCGGCTCGGGCAGCATGTCCGTCTTCCACCACTGAGCCTGCTCGTACCGCTCGAACTTCGGAGCCTTACGGACAAAACCGGCGTCGTCTTTTTCCGTTCGTTCCGCCGAGCGGATAATCACGGGACCGAGCCCATTGGGATGGTGCGTATAGAAACTCATTTTATCGCCTATCCACTGCGCCCGCTCGCAGCCGCGATGGGCGCCTTTCCACCAGACATTCATGCGGAAGGCGTTGCCGCGATTGGTCCTGAACATCGCCGATTCGTTCCAGAAGGGATTGTTCCAGACGTTGTCCTTGCAGATAGGGTCGTCGTCGCCCCAGCCGTGACAGACCACCTCGGTCAGTCGCTCGCCGGTGACACCGATCAACTGGCTCGAACTGTGCGTCGGGTAGTGCATCGGCGCTAAGCCGTGCCGCCAGGTACGTTTGCCGTTGCGAAAGTAAAGCACCTCCAGGCCCGGGTGCTGATATTCGGCCTCGCTATAGTAGAGTGAGCCGAACTTGCCCTGCTCGTGGAACCTGCGGGCCGAAATGGTGGATTGCTGGTAATAGCCGGTCTCGGCCATCATATAAGTCATGCCGTACTTCCTGACTGTCTCCAGCAGCAACTCCGCCTGCTCTATCGTAGCCCACGCGGCAGGAACTGCCGAGATGACGTGCTTGCCGTTCTTCATTGCCTCGATTGTATGCTGCACGTGAAGCGGGCCGTCGGTAAATACAGCGACAGCGTCGATGTCTCTGTCGAGCACCAGCTCTTCGAGCGAGTTGTAGGCCTTCGAGCAATTGTACACTTTCATCAGCCGCTTGCGCCGGTCCTCGCGCAGGTCGCTGACCGCCTGAACCACACAATCCGGATGCTCATGCCACTGAAAAGAAGTTCCGAAACCTCCCCCGACAACACCGATGCGGACTTTCTTCGACGCGGCGTTAACCGCTATCGCACCCTGTGGAAGCGCCACTGCTCCGGCCACAGCGCAGCCGGTCTGCCTTAGGAAATCACGCCGGGAACGCACCTTATTGTCTGCCATATACGCACACTCCTTCCTGCCACGCAATGTACGGCATAAAGAGGTCAGTCAAGTTCTTTTATGTAGATGTTGGCAAACTGAACGTGGTCGCCGTGATGTTGCAGGGCGATGGGACCGCGTTCAGGCAGTCCGGGCAGCCGGGCCTCGCGGATCACGATTTTACCATTTAGCTCGATAGTGACTTTGTCGCCGATAGCGGTAATCTCGAAGCGGTTCCATCGGCCCACCGGGTTGTCAGCATTCAGGATGGGCGTTGCACCTCTTCGCACTTCGGGAGGCATATTTTGGTCCTTGCGGTAGCCCCAGATTTCGCCCGATCCGACGGGCCAGTTCCAGATATTGATCTGACTCTTCGATGTGCCGCGCAGGTAAATGCCGCTGTCGCCGGCGTCCATTACGGCGACAGTCAACGGTTTTCCCTCCGCATCGGTAGCCTCCGAGCCGTCAGGCAGGACCACGGGGACGTTGTCGATCTTAGGCTTGTCCGGCAGACGCCAATCGACAATAAGGATGAAATCACCGAACTCCTGCTCCGTCCACAGGTTCTTGTCCTTCGCCTGGCTCTTTCCGTCGTAGTCGAGAATCCAGTTTCTCGCGCGCCAGTGGTCTTCGTGGCCCGGATCTTGTTTGAAGCCGCGAAGGTCCAGCCCGCTGTAAAGACAGCGGAAACCCTGTGCCGTTTTCGCAACTACATCGGCGGGAGGATTGGAGCCGGGCAGCTCGCGAATGCGAATGTTGCGGAAATGTATCTCGCTGCCCTCGGATTCGAGGCAGATATAGCCTTTTCGCGGATTGAAGTGGTAGCCGCGAGTGACAATCTTTCCGTTCACTGCCAGCGTTGCCGTTCCATCCCGGCTCTCGACTCGATAATGATTCCACTGACCCGTCGGATTCATCCGGTCCTCGGCGGGGAATGAACGCACCCAGCCTCTCGGATGAGGCTTGTCCGGCGTCATCGTTGCGCCGTGAATGGAAAACATATCGCCCGCGTTGCCGTCCATTATCTGTATTTCAATCGAGCGTGTGAACGGCTGCCCCACAGCGGTCACAGGGTCGGAGTGAATGAACAGACCGGCGTTGCCGCCCTTTTTCAGATGGCGCCATTCTAATTCCAATACATAGTTCTCGTACTGCTTTTTCGTTCTCAGCACACCGGTGGGAATTCCCGTGCAGACAATCATTTCGTCCCGTACTGTCCAGGTCTCCGGCGCGCAATTGACGTTCGCCCAGCCGTTAAGGTTCCTGCCGTTGAACAGCGGCACAAAGCTCTCATCGTCTCCATTGAGCGTCTTGATCCGGATATTTCGCAGCGTGATTGATCCGTTGAGGTTTTGAAATCCGATATGCCCCTTGAGCGGGCGCTCGGCCAGAGCGGGGCCTTTTTGCTGCCGGGCCTTTGTCTCGCGGGACAGATCGGCGTCGATTATCTTCTGGCCGTTGAGCACGATTGATACCCGGCTGCCGCGCGCAGTAATCTCCCATGAGTTCCATTGCCCGACCGGCTTGACTACATCTTTGCTCGGAGCAATCTCGTCGTAAATCGAGCCTGTCCGCTGCTGGGGCTGGGAACGCCCGCGGTAGTAAACCTCTTGATCGACAACCTGAATCTCCATCGCCGTGTAGGCCGGGTCGCCATGAGGAGGGAACCGCAGTCCTATGCCGCCGTTGCTGCCCCGCGTGATTTTGGTCTCGAGCTTCAGCACGAAGTCGCCGTACTGCTTCGGCGAGATAATCCATGTCCTCTTGTTCAGGCCGTACAGGACGCCGTCCTCGAGTTTCCACGGCGTGCCCTTGACCTTTTGCGGCGTGCGCAGGTCGGACCAATCACTGACCTTCCAGCCTTCCAGACCGTCCGGGCCGAACAGGGACACAAACCCATCTTCAGCCGCCCGCAAGGCGGTAGTACAGCCCACTACGTAAATTAGGAAAATAAATGCAACTCGTTTCATTGTACAGGCTCCTAAATAAATTGCCACTGACGCCGTAGGGTGGGGCTTGCCCCACCGTAACGCTTCAAAATCCCGTCTGGTGGGGCAAGCCCCACCCTACATTTTTATTTCCATGCTTACCAGCCGCTCACGAGATTGCCGAATGGCGCCAGAAGCTCGTACTTGTTCTGCCACGTCGTGTACATAATGCCGCCGGCCCCGGTTGTGTGTTCCAGCACGTCCAGCCATCCCTGTGGATTGTCAAGGGTATCGCCGTCATAATATGCTCCCGCCAGAGTCCTGAAACCAAGCGATGAGAAGAAGCCGAGGCTCTCGCTGCGCTTGTTGTAGTACCAGCAGACAATGACGAGGTCTTTCGGTATGTAGTTCCACGACTCGGTGAAGTCGCCGTCAACCAGATAGTAGTCGGCGCGGGCGTTATGATTCGGGTCGAACATGTCGGACCATACCAGGACCTCCGCACCGGGGTTTACATCGCGGATCATGCCTACCTGCTGCGCTACGCAATCGCCCAATATCTGCGCCATCGAAAGTCCGCGTTTCTTGCACGCCCGGCAGGCACCTCCGGCACGGATTTCGTCCATGCTCAGCAGATACTTGTCCGGTGCGAGCCGCTCGTGAAGCATCTTGATTTGCCTTTTCCAGATTTCGTAAACTTTCGGCTCGGACATGCAGACGCTGACCTGGCCTCTGTTTATCGCCATCCCGTGGTAGTAGCTAACTCTCAGGCGCTGCCCGTTCTTGATCCTGCTTGCGGGCCTTATCCCTATCGCAGGCGGATTGTGGCCGAATCGAAAATTCAGCTTTGGGTCCTCTATCCGGGTGAAATCCTTGCCCTCCGTGTACAGCACGCCCGTTTCTTCGTCTCGCACTCTGATGGGCGTGCCCGGCCGCCGCAGAACGTTAAGCAGGCCCACCTCTTGGATCTCAAGGTCATCGACCCAGAACCGGCCTGAGCTTCCGCCCCACGCGCCGAGGTATATCCTGACCTTGTCGTAGTCGAGGCTGTTAAAACCAAGAACGACCTTGCGCCAGTCAGTGGTCGAGGGCACTTTTGGGTTCCACGGGGCAAGACTCCGCCCGTCGGCGGCCAGTACCGTTGTGCGGAAGCAACCTTCCGGTTCGAGTGACTCCGTCCTGACCAGGCAGGTCAGTCGATAGCACCTGTGCGGCTGAACTTCGACCTCCTGCATTACTCTTGCGTGGCCGTGCTCGTATCTGCCGAAGTTCTCGAACCGCAGCGACGCCTTGCCGCCTCCGTAAACCTTTTTGTCCACGAACGAGACCTCGCCGGGCCTGTCGTGGAACCTGTAGTCCATCAGGCGGTTGCCCTCGTATCTCTCGAATCCGGAGTTTGCGATGGACACCGCCGAATCACCGACGAAGCGGGCCTTGCCGTTGTCCACAACAAACAGCGCATCTTCCACGAACATTGCCGCCGCGAGGTTCTTGTCATGAGCGAGGATGGAACCGCCGTATCCGACTGAGAAAATGATCGGGATGATCTCGATGTTGTGCTGCCTGCAGATTCGCGTTACTTGCTTTAGCCTTGCAAAGTAATCGGCGCTCCGGCGGTCAAGCCTGTCAAGCCCCGCGGCAAGAACCATCCCGTTCAGGCCCGACTCGGCGGCCGTCTCGACAATCCTCTTAATATCAACAACGTCGCTGTCTCTCCGGAGCGACCTTGAGACATAAACCCAGCGGTACGGAAGCACCTTGCCCTGACAGAGCGAGCTGAGAAGAATCAAGAGCAATGCAAGCAAGTAGGGTGGGGCTTGCCCCGCCAATCCGGATCGGTGGGCTAAAGCCCACCCTACAATCTGTAACTTCGCCATCTGCAACTTTTCTCCTAATGAAATACGGATGTGTATGATACCCCAGCCATTCCGCCGACGCCAACAGATTCTGCAAATCCGGCCGCAGATGCGAGTGTACGCAGCACAAGAGAATGAAACTACTCCCATCGAAGCTGCCGCAGTTCCTCGGCCGTGCGGATGAACTTCACGGTACCGTCATTCAAAAGAACACAGCCGCCCTTCGGATCGTGGTTGTCGAATGTAAACAATTCCGCCCCGCCGTGCTGATTCCAACCGGCTTTGGTCTCAAATAGGAGTACGATGTCCGCTGGCGAATCCGGCTTGCAATTCGGATTCATTGCATAGTGGTTCCTACCTTCACCCGCACTGGGACAAATATGTGGTTTATGTGCTTTTGGATTCACCTGTGGTTTTGGATTCACCCTGCCGATTCTAATGAATACCGAACCATAAATGGAACGTAAAATATCATCGCACCACTCAAACGGCATCGGATACAGTGCCTGATCTCTAATGGACGGATCATTCTGGCGCATTGCTTTGCGCATATTATACCGGAACCGGTACCATTGATTCTTGAGATTGGCTGCACAGCGTGTCCGCAAATCAATTGCCTGTATCTGTGCTGTCAGTTCCTTTAAGCTTGGGAAGCCTTCGAAGATGAGCAACTTATATCCACCATCAATTACGATTGCATTGTCATTGTATATGAAAAAAGATAAGAAAGGATTACCTTCACTATAGCAGACCACTTCAGCATGACTTCTATAGCGAGTCGGAAGTCCAACAAAAACGGTAGTATCGGCTCTTGTATGGGGGATGAAATGGGCAACGGTGTAAATATCCTGTTTATTGTTCAAAACAATGGTTTTGTCAGACTGCAAATATTCCATTTCATCAGGACTCAATAAGCTTTGCTGGCTCTTATATGGAAAGAAGAATTCGAGTATCGAAGGTTTATACTGAATCTCAATTTTTTCATAAGAATGCAAACCCGGGGATTTAATCTTCCTTGTATAGTTTCGCTTCTGTTCGTATGGAATATTCAGGTTTTCGATGACAGTCCCTATGACCTGTTCTTCTTCTCTTTTGACTTCTAGACGGTCATCCCCGATCAATAATTCATCGTCTCTTGAGTTTAGGCGTTCATTCCGCGGGTGAGAAAAACTCCGAGACACAAGGGTATCATTCGGTTCTTTCGGGAGAACATTTTCATGTGGTATAGGCGTTTTGAGAATCTTCTCAGAAAGGTTGTCTTGATAATAACCTAACTCGATAGCTAAACGCGTAGCATGTTTAATACCCTGTTCCTGTTGTCCAACATGTCCGGATTGAGATGCAGGACAAGCCGGCAGTCTAATGAAAATCGATTCAGTCTGCCTATCTCCGGGGCGTAAACGGACGAATCTACCAAAGAGAGGCGCGGCGCCCCCTCCTGAAGATGGTCTATTGAAGCGCGCACTTATCGTGAGAGTATGCCCGTCTTCGGCCATTTGCAAACCGGCGGCCATACCAAATGTGCTGTCAGATAATTGGTACCATCCAACAAGAATCCATGCGTGATCTTCAGAATCATTTCTTATCTCATAAACCAGATTTAGAGCCTCGTCGTTTATGTCCAGTGAGGTCACAGAAATCATCAATGCACCCGTGCTCTTATTTGTGCTTGAATCAGCGTCAGTTTGCCCCTGTGTCCGCATTGCGGCCAGAACAAAGATAAACAACACCTTAAGAAATAACGTATATCTATTCATTTCTTGTCCTTTCAATTTCGGCTCGCTGATTTATATAATATCAGAATTGAAGGTCTGATGCCAGCAAATGGTGCGAAATATCGCACCCTACACGCTTTCTGGTCCATTCGACTGCGCTCAGAGCCTGCCCTGAGCTTGCCGAACGGGGCAGGCTACGCGGAGAAATCGATTCTAAATGGATCTCTCCATTCCGCCTTCGGCTCCAGTCGAGATGACGATTGGGTATCCGCCTTTGGCTCCAGTTGAAATGACGTTTGCGTGGCTACAGTCGAGATGACGATTTGGTGGCAGCCTCATCCTGATTGTCGTTTATCGGGATGGGGATGGCTGACTCTGGCTAAACACGTACTTGTGGTCGCCCAGAGTGTGCGGCTCAACCGGGCTTTTTTGGGAACTTCGGCTTTGCTTTGTTTCTTCTTCTGTCGGGCTGGAGGTATTTGTAGCCGGTGTTGGGATTGTCCCTGTCATAGGCGAAGGCTTCGCGGTTCTCGATGAAATCCTTTACGTAATTGACCGGTATGGCAAAGCCGAGCCCACCTAAGAATATGTATCCCATGTTCGTAACGCCGATGACCTCGCCGGCCAGATTGAAGAGCGGCCCGCCGGAATTGCCCGGATTGATGTCGGCGTTGGTCTGGATATAAATGAGCCCCTGGAAGGCCCTGTTCTTGGTGCTGATGACGCCGTTGGTGATAGTTCTTTCCAGGCCGAGCGGATTGCCGATGGCGAAAACTTCCTCGCCTGCCTTGATGCGGCCGACGTCTCCGAGGTAAACGAATCCGGTCTTAGTATCGGCAAGGTTTTCGATCTTCAGCAGCGCCAGATCGACAAAAGGATTCATAGCTTCGATTTTGACCTTTTTGAATTTCTTTTTCTCGAAGCCGTTCTTCGCTTTCTGGAAGACGGTTACCTCGATCTTCGTTTCTTTTTCTATCACGTGATAATTTGTTATCAGGTACCCATCTTCATTTATGAAAAACCCCGATCCCATACCTCCCGGGCTCGATATTTTCACCACGGCCTCGGAAACCACGGCCACGCCTTTTTCGATAGTGGTCTTCTTGAGATCAGCGGTTTTGTACAACCGATCAGGTCCGCTCGTGGCCGACGGCGCTTTGCCGGGACCGGCCTCCAAATCATTTGCGTCGCCGTGATCGACATCCTCAGCTTCGGCATATTCGTATCGGAGTATCTTGTCCTTCGGAATAGTCAGGACCGTTATGCCGATATCGACGTACAACTGCGTCTGCTTTTCCACCAGGATATCGCCTGTGATGACCTGACCTTCCTTGAGGACGATCCTGTCGGCAAGACACAGCGCATTAGAGCACAAGAGCACAAGGGCCCAAAAACATTTATGACTTATGCACTTTCTTTCTACGTTGTCGAGCATGTGTTGCTCCCAAATCAGGTTCCATTCCCAGAGACCGGAATCATTATAAAGGTTGTCAACCCCTGAGGCAAACACAAAAACCGGGCCGGTCACGCCGCCGACATGGAACGCCCGGCCCCGGCAATTTTGCTTCTCAAATCCGGGCGAAAAAGTTATAATGGGGCCTGAAAATAGTGTTATTTTGGGGCCAAAAGTTGCCGAAGAATATGAATCGGAATTAAGTGGAAATTGTCTATGTCTAAGATGAGGAAATTAGGATGGTGAAGCTGTTCTCAAATAAACCGACGTTGTCTTTTCTGTCACTGTTGTTGGCGGTCTGCTGCTTTTACACGACTTCGGGCTTAGGGGCGTCAGCCGAAGAGGCTGCGCAAGTTGCCGAGGAACCACCGGCCGCGGCTGAGGAGCCAAATGAACCACCAGCCGCTGCTGAGGAGCCAAACGAACCGCCGACTGAGGTTGAGGAACCGAATGAACCGCCGGCTGAGGCACAGGAGCCGAATGAACCACCGGCTGTGGCCCAGGAGCCAAACGAACCACCGGCCGCTGCTGAAGAGCCAAACGAACCGCCGACTGAGGCTGAAGAACCGAATGAACCGCCGGCTGAGGCACAGGAGCCAAACGAACCGCCGGCTGCCGATCCTTCGACCGTCGTTGCGAGGATAGGCTATTACAATATCACCAGAGAAGAGCTTGAGAAAAGACTGCTGATGGAGCTTCGCCCTTCCGATTACGATTACTACGACGAGGATACTCCGCCTGCCGATGCCAAAACGGTGCTGATGAAAATGGTGGCGGAGAAAGCCATGGTGTTCGAGGCCCGCACAAAAGACTATCTCCAGGATGAACAGATCCAGGCAACGATCAAACGATTCAGGGAAAGAAGGCTCAAGAGCCTGTTGGCAGTCACTCACGTGGAGGGCAAAGTCACCGTAACGGAAGCCGAAATAAAACAGAAGATGCAAACCGATCCCAAGATGGACAAGGAGCGGGCAAAGGCTGGGATCACGGGTGCGAAGCAAAGCCGCCTGTTGTCTCAGTACTTCGCGCAGATATACAAGAAGCTGAACGTCCGGAAGCTGAGCGAGAATTTCCCTAAAGCGACTGAAGCGCACAAGAGGCTGTTGTATCACCCGAAACAGCCGCGCAAGGTGGGGTTTATTCGCAATGCTCAGGTTAAAGAAGAACTGACGCCGGAAGAGAAGAACATCGTGTTAGCGGAATATGACGGCGGCAAGATCACGCTCAAAGACTGGTTTACAATGTTGTGCAATATTGTCCCGCCGCGCCGCCCGAGGAATATGGATGATCATAAGGTCGTAGATCAGTTGTTGGAGGCTGCCTTACAGACACCTCTCTTAGTCACTGAGGCCACGTCACTCGGACTCGACAAGGATAAAGGGTTCTTAGACCAGGTAAGAGAATACGAAGACGGGAGGCTGCTCAATAAGGCCAGGAGCGCAAAGCAAAAGGAGACAGCCGAACCGACAACCGAGCAGATTATGGCCTATTTCAACGAGAACAAAGAGACGTTCGGGGTAAGCAAAAGCCTTAAGATCGATCTGATCTGGTGTGAGGACCGTCCGGCAGCGGTCAAGGCAAAGGCCGAACTGGACGGCGGCGGCGATTTCGAGGCGGTCAAACAGAAATACTCCCTTGAGAAAAAGGTCAAGCCGTTCAATACACAACCGAACAGCCAGGGATTGTTCTGGAAGGACCTGTGGGCGGGCGACCCGAATCAGATAGTAGGACCTCTGAAAGGCTTTCACCGCCAGGGTATTAAGTGGCGCATCGTCAAAATTCTGGAAAAGAAGGACGGCAGCATAAAAGAATACACAGCCAACATGCAACCGCAGATCAAAGACAGGATAATGACCGGGCAAAAGGACGCCCTGCTGGCCAAATACAGCGAGGAGCTGCTGAGAAAATATCCATACCAGATATATGCCGACAAAATCAAAGACATCGATCCGTTGAACATACCCTAAGAACGAGAACGTGTAGAGCAGCTCCGGCGCCGAATATACCTCCAAACAAGTTTGAAGGCGCAACTTCCGCACCCGAATCGAGAGGAATTTTGTTGCAAAGCACTGCTTAGTCAATAGTATTTAACGGATGGTAACTACCGTCTTGATATCATCGACTGAGTATTAAGAATGCTCTTTACACTGCACAGATACATATTTCGGGAGCTTCTAAGAGTCTTCCTGTTGGCTGCGGTGGCGCTGGCGCTGATCCTGAGTCTCGGCAGCATCCTCCAGCCGATTCAGGAATACGGCATAGGACCTCGGCAGGTGCTCCACATGATGGGCTATTTCCTGCCGATAACGCTGACGTTCGTGCTGCCGATGGCGGCCCTGTTCGCCGGTTCTCTGGTCTATGGGCGATTTGCAGGCGACAACGAGTTCGACGCCTGCAGGGCGACCGGAATAAGCGTTTGGACGCTGGTTTATCCCGGCCTTGCCCTGGCGATAATCGTGGCGACCGCGAACCTTTTTCTTAGCTTCTACGTGATGCCCGTGTTCGTACACCGCGCCGAAGAATCCCTCAAGGCCGACGCCAAACAGATACTTTTCCGCAATATTCAGCGAAGAAGATATTATGAGCTGCCGCCGGACAGGCGCTACGTGATTTATGCCGACCAGGCCAACCTGCAAAACGACATGCTCTCAGGCGTCATCCTGATGGCGATGGAGAACAATGAAATAACGGACATCACCACTGCCGAGGCCGCTAAGATAAGTTTTAATCCGCAGGACAGCTTCAACGAGGTGCATATCACGGCATATAACACGGGGCAGATGGGCGCGGAGGGCCAGGGCGGGGCAGGCTCGCTGTCCGTCTCGAAGGAATTCGGTTCGCTCCTGGGTGATGATATAAAATTCAAGAAGATAGACGAAATGAAAAGAATCAAGGCCGACCCTATACGCTTCTATCCAATTGAAAAACTCGCCCGCGACAGTTATGCGCAACTGACCATAGAGTTGCTGGCCCAGCATATCAGGAACAGAACAGGCGGCACCGCCAAACGCAGTGAAATGCCTTCATCTGCAGGCGGCGACGTGGCCAGTTTCTATGAATTGATCGGCGAGCCGAACTCCGTAAGATTTGCCGCCGGCCAGTATAACCTGCAAGGCGATCGAGTCGATTTGTCCGGCGAAATTGAGGTCGTAGAGTACCATACGGAAGGCAAGCTACCTTCGCGCAATTTTACGTGCGCGGGCGCTTCGCTGCATATAGAAGGCGACCCATTGGCGCCAACACTGACGATGGACCTGCGCAGCCTGCAGGAGCAAGGATCGGCGGAATTAAATATGCGGTATGTTATTAGCGGCTTGACGATGCCGCAAGTCGTGGAAGTAAAGGCAAACAAATTCAGAACCGAACACGGTTCCCCGAGAGTCGATGAACTGGCCTGGCAATTGCAGGAGCTATCGGGATTGGAGCCGAGCCCGAAGCTGCAAGGCCTGCAAAACCGGCTCCGGAGACAGATGCGGAAAACATCTGTGGAAATAAAAGCCGAAATACACTCCAGGCTGGTGTTCGGAACCGGCTGCGTACCGATGATATTGATCGGCATCGGCCTGGGAATAATAAAAAGAGGCGGACATCTGCTCAGCGCATTCGGCGCAAGCTGTGTACCGGCCGCAGTGCTGATCGTGTGCATAATGAGCGGCAAACAAATTACCGAGAACCTGACCGCAGATACGTTCTCCGGAGTGGCAATGATGTGGACGGGCCTGGGATTCCTGTCGCTGGTGACTGTAGTTATATACGGCTGGTTGCTGAGAAATTAAGAGCTTTGCCCGGCATTTGCCGCCGGCGTTAAAACGCACGATACGAAATATGAGAATACTGGACAGATATGTTGTGAAGAATTTCCTGATCGGCTACGTGATCGCCTTCTGCGTTTTGATAGGATTGCGGATCATTACCGACTTGTTTGTGAACCTCGACGAATTCACAGAGCATGCCGGCCTTGAGACCAAGGCCGTTCTCAAGAACGTATTGTTGTTCTATTGCTACAACTGCACGTTATATTTTCGAGACTTTGCCGGGATGATAACGGCAGTCGCGGCGGCATTTTCGTTCGGCAAGATGGTCCGCTCGAATGAGCTGGTGGCCGTGATGGCTTCGGGCATAAGTCTCAAGAGGGTGATCGCCCCGATAGTTTTTCTCGCTCTGTTGCTGACCGGCCTGCTGGTGATCGACCAGGAACTGATAATACCGAAGCTCGCCGACAAGCTCGTGCGCAGCCACGACGATCTGCCGGGGCAGGAATCGTACGATGTCAGGTTCATTGGCGACGGCAACGGCTCGCTAATCTGTGCCCAAAGGTTCGACGTGGAAACACGAACGCTGGTCAAACCGATGATCCTGCTGCGCAAGGAGATAGCTTCCAGACCGAGGACCTGGGAAGTAAGCGGTCGTTTAACTGCCGACGAGGCAGTCTATAATAAGGAAACAGGCCGGTGGGACTTGTATAGCCGAGATCCCAACAGCGGCGAGCGGCTCCCTAACGGCATACATTATGAAAGAAGCACCATGAAGGAGGAGGCGATAGCTTCCTATCGCAGCGACCTGACGGCGAGAGACATCCCCGTCAGGCGCAAATCCGAGCACAAAGCTCTGCTATCCATGCGGGAACTGTCGGCTCTGGCGGCGCAAAAAACGCAAATTAGAGGTATGGCGCAGCTTTCCAGCCAGAAGCACTTTCGCATTACCGATCCGATCATAAACCTGGCAATGCTGATGGTGAGCCTGCCGATACTGGTTTGCCGGGACCCAAAGTCGATGAAGTCGGCTGTGATGATCAGCTTTGCCATCACCGGGGCATGTTTCATTACGACCTTCGTTTGCAGGATATTCGCCACCGAAGTTGTATTCGACAAAGTCGTGCCGGCGTTGTGGGCCTGGCTTCCGGTCTTTATCTTCATGCCGATAGCCTTCATCGAGCTGGATTCGATGAAAACGTAATCTCAATTTTGCAGAATTTCAATCAGAAGAAGATTCTCAACTGAAGCCACAGGATGTTCGTGTCCTACCACTTGGCGTCCGGCTTCGGTCGGAAGGATGCTTCATTCGAGCTTATGCAGAATAGACTTCACCGTCGCGACTTCGACCCCACAGATTGACTTGTCGGTCGAGGTCCTGATCGGCGAGGCTTTCCGGCAAGACTTCACTTTGATCTGTACGAATCCAACCTTCGACCTTCCCGAAATCGCCGGCCGCGGTCGCTCCCAGCCAGCCGTTTATGCGATGCAATCGCACGTCAAATCGCTCGTCGGTCTGGTAAACAGACATCACGGCAGCGATGCGCGTCTTTCTTGCTGATTTTTCGGTCTCCGCTGTAACGTGCCAGTGGTTTGCTTTCTCCCGGTGATAGGCTTTCGGGATGCCGTAATTGTACGGGGTGTCGAACCGGTCCGTCTGCGTGAGGCTCAAGCCCTGGGAACAGGCCAAAGTGACATCCAATACTGCTCCCTTTCGGCGCAAAGTGACTTTGGTGTCTTTGACATCCATCTTCTCAAACGCGTGCAGCATCCACTGGTACCGGCTCTGCGTCGGCGCTTCGATCTCATCCAGGAGCAGAAACAGTCCGGGACGGAGGAATAAGACCCGGCGAATCCATTTGTTCAGTTTCCCCGCATACGCCGGGGTCGCGTCACCTTCAACATAAGAATAACCGTCGGTGTCCTTGAAATCGACGATTGCTCCACCGCCGGCCACGCGAATCTTCTGCCCCTGACCATCGACGAGTACACAGTTGTTGGCTTTGGTGGACCGCGTCCACTGGGCGTGGTGGGGCTTGCCGTAGGAGGGACCGTAATAGCCCGATGGAATCGCCAGCGCTGTGCCGCCTTTCATAATCGCAAAGGCGTTTTGGTCGGCGTGGCTGTGCGAGACGCTGCCGTAAGGACTGCTCTTGAAAATCAGACAGGTGTCGCTTTCCGGGTGAGTAAGATCACTGTGCAAGCCCGCCCAGCCGACGCCTCTAAAGACCCTGGAATCAGGCACTTCGGCCGGCGCCTTTGCAGGCAGCTCGTCCTCGTGCAGGAGGGCGCCGAAACCGTCCTTTTGACCCCGGTAGCCCGGGACTTGTTTGACCCACCAGCCAACGTACGGATCGTCATAGCGATGAGCATGGAAGGACATCAGATCGGCGTACCCGCTTCCCCCGCGAACGCCCGGCCCGCCGCTCTCGGCGGCGTCGCCAAAGGGGCGGATTTCGCCGTGATTGGCCGTGCAGTAAAAGAAGAAGTATCGAACGTTGTTAAAGAAAGGACGCTGCCAAAGGTCATAATCCGCGAGACGGCGCAATCCTTCGAAGGCTGGAATGTAAAAAGTGTTGTACCAGAGACCGTAACCGATTCCTTCGGCCCAGCCGCCGTCGATCCCGGCCCAATGGGGATAAAACGTCAGCAGCGCTTTGAGTGAATAGGTCAACCAGGTTTCTGCATCGGAGGTCTCGCCCGCCATCGCCAGTGACATGTCAGTAAGATAGGCGATTAATCGCCCGTTATGGCTCTCTCCGGGGAATGTCAGATAGTTCCTTCGCTCGAGCCGGCGGTAAGTTTGCCAGGCGCGCTCGCGACACATATCGAAGACCTGTTTCTTCTCCTTATCGTTCAGCGCCGGGTACAACCAGTCATAAGCAATATGTGCGCACTTGGAAAAGGACAATCCAGCTTCATCTCCCCACTTGGCGCTAACTGAGGTGACGTCATCATCTGCGGTGGGCCAGGATGCAATCTCCAGAAGAATTCTCTTGGCGGCTCGTGCGTATTTGTCTTCCTCGCTCATGAGAAACGCCAGCGAAAGATCCATCAAGGCGCCGTCCACGTAGCCGCGGAAGTACGAAAAATACCGCCCATACTCCAGGCGTCTCGTGCCGGCGTCTTCGATAAGGTGATACTTCGGAAAATCGGGAACGCCTTTCGAGAGGGCCCTGTCGGCTGCGGATTTGCAGGCTCTCCACGACTTGGTGCGAGTAGATGACAGCGTTGCGCGGATGCGATCCAGATCGGCTTTGGGATAGAGGATGCGCGAATGCTCAGCGGGCACGCGCCGGAGCAGCTCCTTCGGGGCGACCCATGGGAGCTTCGCCGCACCGGGCAGGATGCTGAAGGACTGTTTGCCCCGTCGCGCGATGTCCGTGCCTTGCTCGTCGAATGCGATAACATCCCAGGTATAATCGCCCGACGGGAAGACTCGATCCGGCAGGTGAACGGGATCTTTGCCGACATTGCGGCTGTAAACACGATCTCCGTTGCCGGCGAAGATATCGACACGATAGTCCGCCGCCGCCGGGCATGGCAGCCATGCCAGGCCGACCGGGGATATCGCCAGTTCCGCGCCGTCGCCGGGGCGAGGGAAAAGCATGTTATAGGAGGATTTTTCTTTTAAGAATTCGGTGGATTTCCGCGCCCGTGCGTAGAGATCGGCCCAGGGCAGGGCCGCGTTCAAACCGAGCACGCCGGTTGTTTTGATGAAAGTTCGTCGTTTCATGCCTCGTATCCTATCAGATCTGTTCGGCCAGTTCAACCGAATCGTGCAAGGACATTCGCGTAGTACCGGCAAGCCCGTGACAATCTCAGAACTTGAAAACCAGGTCGGCGAGCAGCCTTCGGAAGTCCAGGTCACTGGTGGTCCTCGTATCTTCAAGATGAAAATAGGTCATCAGCAAATACAGATTCTTCGCCAACTGATACTTGAAGAGAAACCTGTGGCCTCGCGAGTTCGTTTGGGCGCCGAGGAAATCGGATTCGTTGAAACCACCGACAACGGCGTCAGCGTCCGTCTCCCTGTAGTCATAGCCTGCTTCCCACGAGCCTGGATCGTCGTCTTTGGCTTTGTTGAATTTGGTTCCGAGAAGCCAGCCTGTATCCTCGCTGGTGGTCGCGGCAACGTTTTGGACCCGGCTGGCAAAAAGAGTGGTCGGCATTGCGCCGCATTTGAATCCATATTCGCCAAAGAGTTCGACGATATTGAAATCGTCTCTGTACACGCCTGCCGTGGTCGTATTGCCGAAGAAATTCGAGCCTCCCCAGGTGCTTCTGAGATCGGCCCTGCTCTCGATGTTGCCGTAGTCGTAGTAGGTCGCGCCGGCAAGCACGTTGTCGGAATTGCCGAGCGTGCGCTTGAGATAAGTCTGAGCAACCCAGAGCGATATATCGGCGGCAGTGCTGCTTTCATCGACCCATAGACCGCCGCCGTTGAGGAAGAGCCGGTCTGTGTCATTCAACGGCGTATTGTACTGGGCCGCGATGCCTTCGGGATTGAGGTCGCCATCCCAGATGAGCTGATTCTTGCCGGCTTTGTAGAACGGATTCTTGATTTTTCCGCCGACAATATTCAGGTTTTTCACACTTGCCGGATGCCAGTCGAAGAATGCGAGATCGAGCCAGAGTTCCTTCTTGGAGAAAGCTTCATCAAGGGACTGATTCGTTGAGATCGGACTTCTGTCACTGCCGCTGGCGATTCTAAAGCCGACGTCCCATTGGTCGTTGACAATTGCCTCGAACATCAGTCGCGCACGCGGCCGGTGACGATATACTCCGTTTTCCCATCTGCCGGGCCTGCCGGCGTCCTCTTGGTCCTTATGGTCCTGGCGATACCTCAGGTCACCCGATATCCTGACCTTCTCGATCCACTTGAGGCTGTCCGGCAGAGCAGCGAGCTGTTTATCTTCCACTGCGTCGGCTACCTTCTCTTCCATTTGCCGGTCTTGCTGCTTCTGTTTTGCCTCAAGTTCATCGAGCCTTTGCTGTAATTTCTGAAGCTGCCCGGCCTGTTTTTGAATCAGCTCTCTGAACTCCCCTATCTCGTCTGCTCTTGCAGCAGACACCTGAGCAAAGACCAATAATATAAACGTGACAGCCGGGATCCTTTCCAGCATTCCTTTCTTCCTTTCCTCTTAAATCACCAAGAGCACGTGTACGCCTGCCGCGTTTCCGGAGCAAGTACACCTTCGTTAGCCGTTCAACGCCGAGACGGTCTCGTATCCGGCCTCCCCCAAATTGTACCCGAGCATTTCAACGATAGCTCGATCATCTTCGATTATCAGGATCTTCGCTTTGCCCATTCCGGTTCTGACGCAACTTACGTCCGTGCCGTTCCCTGTGGCTTCAACGTTTCACGGATTTCCTTATTTATTCTGACGCTGCACCAGGCCTTGCCGCACATCGAACAGTAATCGGCGGCAGACGATTCATCCGTGACAATCTCCCTGCAGACCTCGTCGTGCATTCTCTCGGCTGTTTGGGGATCGAGCGACTCGGCGAGATGCGCCTTCCAGTCCAGGTCCGTCCGGGCGATGCTCAGTCTTTTGTCCCGCTCGGCAGCGCCTTGCCGGCCACGGGCAACATCGCCGGCGTGCGCTGCGATCTTCGCCGCGACCACGCCGGCCCTGACGTCGGCGGCATTGGGCAGACCCAGATGCTCTCTCGGCGTGACATAGCACAAGAACGATGCGCCGTAAAAGGCCGCGGCGGTCCCGCCAATCGCCGACGTGATGTGGTCGTACCCCGGCGCGATGTCGGTCACCAGCGGGCCGAGAACGTAAAACGGGGCGCCGTGGCAAATCTCCTGCTGTATCTCCATGTTGTATTGTATCTGGTCGAAAGGCACATGCCCCGGGCCCTCGACCATGACCTGGCAACCCTTTTCCTGCGCCCTGGCCGTTAGCTCGCCAAGCGTTCTTAGCTCTGCGATTTGCGCCTCATCGGTCGCGTCGGCGATTGCACCGGGCCGAAAACCGTCGCCAAGCGAGAAGCAAACATCATATTCGGCCAGGATGCCGCACAAATCGTCGAACATTTCATATAAGGGATTCTGCCTGTTGTGATGCAGCATCCACTTGGCCAGCAGCGCTCCGCCACGGCTGACAATGCCCGCCACCCGATTTTCAAGCAGCGGCAGATGTTCCTTCAGGACGCCCGCGTGAATTGTGAAGAAATCCACGCCCTGCCGGGCTTGCTTTTCGATGATTTTCAGGATTGTACTAACATCTATGTCCTCGACGCTTCGGTCCTCTATGACCTGATAGATCGGCACTGTCCCGAAAGGCGCCGGGCACTGCGCCAGCAATGTCTCTCGTATCTCATCCAGATTTCCCCCGGTGCTCAAGTCCATAATCGCATCGGCGCCGGCGGCAAGGGCAGCCTGCATTTTCTCAATCTCGCCCTCGACCGAGCTGCGAACATTGCTCGTGCCGATATTTGCATTTACTTTCGTACTGAGCACCCGGCCTATCCCGGTGGGAACAAGATTCGTTTTCAGATGCAGCTTATTGGCCGGTATCGCCAGGCGACCGGCGGCAAGTTCATCGCGAATAAGCTCCGCATCGACATTCTCCGCCCGGGCAACAAACCTCACTTCATCGCTGATCGCCCCGCCTCGTGCAATCTGTAATTGTGTAGCCATTGTATTCGTTTTCCTCGTTTTATGTTTTACCGCGGAGAACCAGGGTAATTGTTTACCATTCTTATGATACCGCTCTTGAGAACTTTGACATTGAAATTGACCAATAGCCCCACCTTACATTCTGAAAGTCTCAAGTAGGAAAGCAACTGTGCCTTATGAATTGGTGCAAGGTAGTCGACAGCCTTGATCTCGACAATGACTGATTCTTCAACAAGGATATCTAAACGATAGCCGCAATCCAGTTTCACATCTCGATATACTACCGGCAACCGTTTTTGACGTTCTATCTTTAGTCCTTGCTCAGCAAGCTCAAAAGCAAGGCAAGCCTCATATGCAGCCTCCAGCAGGCCCGGCCCAAGAGCGCTGTGTACTTCAATCGCGCAATTGATAATGGTCCCTGTTAAACTGTCCAACTTTTCTTTTTCTTTCATCTCGGCGTTCTCAGCGTTCACCGCGGTTGATATAAAAACAAAAATCGCTCCCGGAGGAAGCGATTCGTTTCAAGTCGTTGACATTAACCAATCACTTTCCTACGCAGGCATCGGCGCCCATCCGGCGATTGTCCTGATCAGGTTCAAAGGGTCGTCTCTCAGGCACTTTTCTCACGGGCCACCCCTAGCGAACGCTCTTATTATAAGCTATTGCCCGCCAGAGTCAAACAAATCTGTACGGACGCTGTGAAACTCATTTTGCATATCCCGCCCCGCCGGTTACAATAGAGAAGGCAGGATCATGTTCCGGAACATTGTTCGTAAAGAAGCGGCGTTGCTGTCATGAACAAACAAAAAGCGTTCACACTGATAGAACTGCTGGTAGTAATCGCCATCATCGCGCTATTGCTGGCCATTCTGATGCCGGGCCTTCGCCGGGCAAAGGAGCTGGCTAAGGAGGTGGTTTGCAAGAGCCACTTGCAGCAGTGGGCCATCTGCATGGAGATGTACACGGGCGAGCACGACGGCAAGTTCATGCCGGGCATCGACGAAGACTGGTCAACGGGCCAGTATTCATGGATATATACCCTGATTCCATACTACAAAGATACCAGCATCCGCCTCTGCCCCAAGGCCAAACGCACCGTCGAAGAAGGCGGCGCCCTGCCCTACACCGCCTGGGACGTCAGCAAGACCAATCCCACCTCTTTTTCGCTACTCATTGAGCCTACCTACAAGATCGGCAGCTACGGCATCAATTGGTGGGTCAACGACAGCGACCTGGTCAACGGCAACCACGACACCAAAAACAAATGGCGACGCACCGGCCAGAAGAATCCCGGCATGATCCCCGTATTGATGGACTGCGGGTTCATGCTGGCCCGGCCCGAGCCGTCGGACCCGGCGCCGGCACAGGACGGGGAATTCCTCTGGGCATTCGGCGGCGGCATGAGACGCGTCTGCACGAACCGCCACACCGGCGAAGTCAACGTCCTGTTCATGGACTGGTCCACGCGCAAAACACGTCTGAAAGAACTCTGGCAACTGAAGTGGCACCGCTTATTCACGCCGACCGAGCCTCAATGGCCCGAGTGGATAGAGAGACTGTAAGTCATTCAACACTCCCTCACCACATCATTTCGGACTGAGCGTCAGAGAAAAGCAACCGTCACCCCGAGCGCAGCATGTTCATTCACAGCTTCTGAGCAATACTTGCTACGACTTCTGCAGAAAAACGTACACGCCCTTTTTGTTCGATGTCACGATGTCGAGCTTGCCGTCGGCGTTCATATCGACGACCTCGAACTGGGTTCCGACGCCGGAGTCGTCGTCGATCTCGTGCAGGATGAACTCGGGCGCGCCGCTCTTGGGGCGGCGCAGCTCGAACCAATAGAGCATCGCGGGATCGTGGCCTCCGGGGTCTTTGCCCTGATGTGCGAAATGACGTTTGCCTGTCACCAGGTCTTTGACGCCGTCGCGGTTGACGTCGGCAAGGATTATCGCGTGCGGCTGGGAGTACTTTTCTGAAATGACATGCTGCTTGAATTCTGCGTTATCGAGCTGCTCGAACCACCAAATGCCGTACTTGTGGGCCGAGTTGGTAATCACATCGCTGTCGCCGTCATCATCGACATCATAGACGAGAACGTTGGCGCAGTCCTCGCCGAGGTTTGCCGGGTGAAACTTCCAGTTACTGCGAGTGCGCTTCCCGGGGGCCCGCCACCAACCTTCTTTAACGAGAACGTCGTTGCGACCGTCGCCGTTGACGTCCCCGGCGCCGAGCCCGTGGCTGTACTTTTTCGTGCCGGGCGCATCCGGGCCGACAGCAATGATGTTCATATCCCAAAGGCCTTCGAGGTCCCCGGGAATGCCGAACCAGGCCATCTGCCCTTTGGGCCGGACTGCAAAGATCAAAACCGGCTTGCCGTTGCCCAAAAGATCGAAGAAGATCGGCGTCTCGTTGCAGGCGCTGCCGACGACCGTCCGCTCCTTCCAGTGGCCGGTCTTGTTCTTCGGGTTCTCGTACCACAGGCACGGCCCGTCCGGCATACCGATGACAATCGAATCGACCCAACCGTCGCCGTTGACATCCTGGGCAAAGTTGGCAAAGCAATTGCTGTAGCCTTTTGTGCCGTCGTATGTGCCGACTTTGCGGACTTCGTGCATCTCCCATCTTGGCGCTGCGTACCATACGTCGCCGGAGAGGATATCCAGCTTGCCGTCGTGGTTGACATCCCCGACCGCGACGCCCTCGGCACGGAAGGTCTTGTCCACGACAACTTTCTCAAAACGCACCGGCCCGGCCGCCGCCGGGATGCTGCCGAAGAGCACTAAGATAACCAATGACGATACCCATCTTGCATTCATAACGACCTCCATCTTGCAGAGTTTCAAAATCGGGTTGCGAACGGGCGCTATTATAGCGTCCAACTCCCGCCAGGCAAACAAATATCTCAATGATTCACTCCATTAGCTGCAAAACCAGGCAATTGTCGTTGGACGACCTGCAACAGGATATCAACGTACTGCAAACCCTTGCATTTGCACGAATTACCAGCCAAATCAACTGATATGGTTCCCTCAATTGCCTTTTGCCTGAACGCGCTGCCCGTCAACCTGTACGACATACCCGCTGCTTGGAAAGTCGCAGCAACGGCCTCCTTCATCAAGACAGCGCATGTCTCGGTGTCGGGAAAGTTCTCATGATCGACAATGACTCGAACGGAGCGAAGCTGACCGCCAAGTCTAGTGCGTCTGACTTCGTCCCCCAACCATTTCAAGTGTTGAAGGAGGGAGATCAGCTTATGCCGATTCACGTCTTTGAGGCGTGCGAAGTATGACTCAATTCTACGGAACCAGTCATCGATTTGTCCACGGTCAAGTCGATATGAATCTGCCTTCTGACTGGACAGAAATTCGGAAAACAAAGTGCGTAGGCTGGCGAGAACTGGATCATCCATTTCAGAGCACCAAGTCGCCCAAAACACAATCCGACGATCATCCTCACGTAGGTGCCGACCAAGCTCTTTCGCAATTGATGTTGGCACATGCTTTCCTTTGAGTTCTCCGGATCCCTCAACACATTCGCGGAGGTCAACCTTGAGATCGTCCAGCTTTCGCGCAAGCCACGAAAGTTCTCGATCACCAACACATGCCAGACCGCCCCAGACTCTCCTCTTAGATGCCCTACCCCCAGCATCCAGAAAAACGTGGAGATATAGTGACTCTGTTGGCGCCTCAATGACTGATCCAAGTCGTCCGATAGCTGTAATGCACATCTCACAACTCCATTGCTTTATCTCCTGTCGTCCCAGCTTGATCCTATCTAAGGGACATCTGCTGGCAGAACAGAAACATGGTATTCCGCCAGCTCGATTAGGTAATCGAGATGAAAGGCAACCATTCTCTTTATCCTGCCGTCTGATAGTCTGCCGATATAGCTGACGCGTGCCGCCTTCCTACTTGCTTGCACCTCGGTTATATTGACATGTGGACAATACTCATGAGAATAAGCGCATCTGAGCCATTTGTAGATCAAGGAAGCATAGGAATACTGTTGAACTTTCTCTCGCGAAATTTGGGGGAATTTCAGAATTGCCTCTTCCATGCTGAGGTCGATTTCGTCACCACAGAGAATGCGGCACTCATTTCCTGGTGTCCCCCAAAGCGTCTCGTGTTCGCTGATTAGACCATCATTGAGAAGGGCAGGAATGCTAATCCATGACGTTCGGAACTCTGGCGGCGAGTGTTCTATGATCAGGCTTGTGAATCTCTTCTGATCGGAGCTCTTGCCTTGCTTCGGCCAGCGATATGCTGCACATGCTGATAGAACTGCACATGTGATCAGCACTATGTCTCCATAGCTGACGTACATATCGCTTCTAAGCAGGTCTTTGACAAAGTTTATGCGTCCTTCCAGGAACTTCTGCATACCCATGACTCAACCTCGTTGACTCCGACCGTGGCAGATGACGAACCTAACGCCAGCCTGGTAGGGTGTGCAACTTGTTGCACACGCTGATCTATTCACTAAAAAGAACATTTCGCTCGGCTGTACTTTGACATAGTGACATCGCAATCATTTCTTCCTTGAGCTACCCACTCGCATATCGCCTTGGCATGTTCACAAGCAACACCATCAACATCCAAAGCAATGACATGTTCGGATGCATTCATTGGCGTTTCTCGATATCAAAGCTTAAATCCTGCCGGTAGCAATTCATCCATTGTTCGCGTCTCAGAGCTATGCGGATTACACGCCAGCACCTTCATGTCTTTGCCGCCCAACTCGAATAGTGATTGGCGACACATGCCACAAGGGAATGCTATATCATCCACAAACGTGTACACGGCAATCGCAATGGCTCTCTTCTCCCCAGCGGTGACAAACGCACTAATAGCCGACTCCTCAGCGTGTATTGTATTGGAGTAATTGTCAAACTCAATATTACACCCAGTATAGATGTTTCCACTTTCAGCAGCGATTGCCGCTCCCACCCTAAAGTGTGAAAGGTGTACTCTAGCATTGCGTGCTGCATCACGTGCCTGATTAGCCAGAGTCTGCTCCAGATCATTCACAGGCTTTGTCTGAACCTCCAAGTTCCCTTTTGGGTGGTAGATACGGTGTATCAACCACCTGTAGCCCACGACTATTAAGAATAACGCGAGTACAGAGAGTCCTCCACCAAGAGTCACGCCCAGCAAATCCAAATTGAGCACAAGCAGAATTCCGGATAGCAGAAAAAACCGTCTGTTCAGTCTGCTTGCATTCTGCAGAATCTTTCTCTTGCTAGCTCCAAGCCCTTCTTCGTTACACAACCTGACAGCTTCCCATATCCAGTAAAGCCCAAACATGGTGATATAACCTGACAGGACCATCCACAACGGATCGCGCTGGTATATCAACCACCAGTAGACAGCCATCAGAAACACATCGACGAAGTAGTTCAACTTATTCGTCTCGGGATGCCTTATGATACCCCAGTTGTACCCCCACCAACTCAGGATCACGGTTAAGTATCCCAAGAAGAGCACCGCCAAATCATAGCCGCTTTTCACTTCTCCGAGTTCTGATAGCCCCATGCCCAAAATCACCGCAAACAATATCGTCACCAGTTCGCCAAGTGACCTGTACTCCTGTTTATTCCCTGCCGCAGTCTGGTCTATCTCACACCATATTACGACCTTTCTGAGTACCTTAAGCATGCGTATCGCCTTTCGTTCTTACAATTGCCTTGGGCTTCACAACCTCGAGTGTCGTCATCTACACTATCCAATGTCCTCTATTGCGTCAAGAAACGAGTTCTATCCCGGTACAGGACTTGGCTCCGTAGTAAGGGCTGGGTCTCCTGCCTATACGGTTCAAAATCCGGGGGCACCTTGCTTATTTCCCCCTTTCATTGAGGTCCTTTCTTATCTCGCATAGGGATGGGCAATAAGGGTGAATGCGGACAATTACGGGTCAGGATTTTGTGGCCGGTTTCGGTGACGAGGATGTCGTCTTCTATGCGCACGCCGAGCTTGCCGGGGATGTATATACCGGGTTCGATTGTGATGACCTGGCCGGCTTCGAGTCTGCCCTTGCCATCGGCTTTCAAAAAAGGCGACTCGTGGATTTCCAGGCCGAGGCCGTGGCCCGTGCCGTGGCTATAAACAGGTAATTCGGCCTTGGCAATTATCTGGCGGGCGGCGGCGTCAACTCGGCTCATTTTCACGCCGGCCTTTATCGTCTTTATCGCCGCGGCCTGGGCCTGCTCGACCACGTCATAGACCTTCTTATAGAAAGAAGTCATTCGTGGCGAGGCCGTGTGGCGAGGGCGTCCCGCGTGGCGAGGGCGTCCCGCCCTCGTATAGAACAAGGCCGGGACGGCCTCGCTACAGCCAGGATGGCCTCGCCACTCCTTGCGTCCCGCTGGCATCTTGCCAGCGGCAGGGAACAAGGGCAAGATGCCCTCGCCACAAACAAAGCATCTGGTAATGTCACTGCAATAGCCTTTGTATCTGGCGCCGAAGTCGATCAGGCCGGTGTCCTTTTTTCTGAGCTTTTTTGCGCCCGGCTGATGATGCGGACGTGAGGCGTTGGGGCCGAAGGCAACGATTGTCTCGAAGCTGTTGCGCGCGCCGAGTTTGCGAATCTGAAAGTCGAGCATACCGGCCAATTCGCTCTCGGTTACGCCCGGCTTGATGTACGGCAGCGTTTGTTCGAGAGCTTTTGATGATATTGAAGCGGCGACCCTGATCGCGGCAATCTCGCTTTGGTCCTTTACGCTTCGCACAGCCTCGATCACGTCCGCCGCCGTTCTTAGCCGGGCCTTGACAGCTTTGTTCAACTGCTCGAATTCGCTTACCGAGATTGACTTCTCGACGGTTACCGTTGACACGGATTTTAGCTTCTTTGCCAGCTTGGCTACGGCGTCGGCCATCGGGCCGACACGGTCAATTATTTTGCAGCTCGGACATTCTTTTTGTGCCTGCTCGGTGTACCTGCTGTCGGTCAGGAGATAGACCTGACTGCCGGTAATTGCCGCCCAGCTATCGTCTCCGAGGAAACCGGTTGCGTAGGTTACGTTGGCCGGTTTCGTCAGTATCAGGCACCTTATTCTCTTCTTATTCAACCGGCGACGAATCGCCCTGATGCGATTTGCTATTATCTGTCTGTTCATTCGGGCCATTCTCCAAATTAACTGCATACACCAAGCGCCGAACCGTCATATTTACAGCAACCCAGGCAGAAATAAAGTCTTTTCTGCCGATTCGTTTGGTGTTGGGCTGCGTTGTTCTTATACTTTTATAAGATAATGACCCGGCCGGGGGAGGAGCCGGCCGGTGAAAATAATTTTGACGGGCTTTGATGTTTTCCGCGAGGGAGAGGAACCCGCGGGCAAGGCCCACTTTCCCCGTTCGGGACGGCTGTCTGCCGTCCTTTTTTTATGTCTTGTCGCAGCCGTTTTTTGCCGCTATAATACACAGTTCTTTAGATTTTGACCATTCTGTACTGGCTCTTAACTTCTACAAGAATCTTAATTTAGTGTCAGGCCAAAGCCTGGTAAATTCAAAAACCGAAGAGCAAGATTGAAAAAGTCCTCCCGGCTCGCCGGGATTTCGTATTATGCTATTGCCCATTAAAACAAGCATCTCCCCGAGACAAACACCTTATGCGAACTACGCCATGATAGCCGTCAATATGGTCGTGTACTTCCTGCAATGGCGGATAAATGCCGGCGACGGCGGCCTGGAGTTCCGACCGTGGGTAGGCGCGTTTATGCTACAGGGTCAGCGCCCGGATCTCTGGCAATTTGTGAGCTATGCTTTTCTACACGGCGATATGTGGCATATTCTGGGCAACATGTTCTTTCTGTATCTGTTCGGCAACAACGTCAACGACAAACTGGGCCACATCGGGTATCTGTGTTTTTATTTGTCCGGCGCGGTGTTTAGTGGAGTCGGTCACATACTGGTCGGCGGAGGCAGTGTCATCGGAGCCAGCGGAGCGGTCGCCGCCGTGACAGGCGCGTATCTCGTGCTGTTCCCGCAGACCCTGATAACCTGCATATACTGGTTCTTCTTCATCGGTGTATGGGAGCTGCCGGCATTATATCTTATTTTGCTCAAAATGATTCTGTTCGACAACATAATCGCTCGGCGCACGCCTTTTGTCGCCTACGAAGCGCATCTGGCGGGCTACGCCGTTGGAATTACAGCAATGGTGGCCATGCTCGCGACCGGATTGATTAGCACCAGCAATTTTGATTTGTGGGCGATGATAAAACGCTGGGACAGGCGGCGCCGTTACCGCGACGTCGTATCGAACGGCTACGATCCATTTACCGGCCGGACGAAGACCAAGCAAATCAGGGTCAAAGAGGTCATCAAAAGCGCCGCTGAAAAACAAAAAGACGAGCAGGCAGGACAGCTTCGCAGCGAGATAAGCGAACGGCTGGCGCAGCGCAATTTGCCGGCCGCCGCGGAAGTTTATCTCGATCTTCTGGATCTGGACGCCGAGCAGATTCTGCCCCGGCAACAACTGCTGGACATTGCCAATCAGCTTGCCGGCGAGAGCAAACACGTCGAGTCGGCACGGGCCTACGAGCAGTTCCTGGCCCACTACGGCAACCACGAACACGCCGAACAGGTCGAGCTGATGTTGGGCATCTTGTATTCACGCTATCTCAATCAGAAGGAGTCTGCCGCGAAGTATCTGCAATCCGCCGCCAATAAGCTCGCCGACCCGGGCCAACTGAGGATGTGCCGGGATGAGCTTGCCCGTTTACAAGAATAAGAGCAATTCTGCAAGTTTAGTCCGAAAAAATATCTGTTTTTGGCATGAAACCGGCCGCAGGTGTAAAAAAATCGCGAGATATTGCTGGAAAAGGGCCTCAGGAGAAACTATATAAAGCCGGCAAAAAAAAAGTTGACAACGAGCCGGACTGGTGCTAATTTGAACGGGTGACCGGATAGTTAGGCGGTCCAGTTGTTTTGGGATATTAGGACATGGAGTTTTTTTAGGGAGATAGGAAAATGCGACCTCACACCAACTTACTCATCTTTGTTGTCTTAACCGCTTTAGTGTCTGTTGGCTTTGCCCAGGGAACCGGTAGAAGCGAGGAGTCTGTGACAGTGCCGTCCGCAGACAAGGCAGATACCCCATCCTTTCCTTATGACGCCGAGATAACCGGTGACGACGTCTATATTCGCTCCGGCCCGGGCACGAACTATTACGTGTGCACTAAGCTCAACAAAGGCAACAAAGTTAAAGTGGTCGGCAAACAGTTTAGCTGGTCTCGCCTCGCCCCGCTGGCCAACAGCTTTTCGTGGATCTCAATGCAATTTGTGGAAATTGATAAAGACAATCCTGGTTTTGGGAAAGTCACCGGCGACCGCGTTCGAGTTTACACCGGCTCCGAAACCTGGAAAGCGATGCATTGCACATACCTGCAGGGAAAGCTCGATAAGGACGATAGAGTCAAGCTGGTGGGCGAACAGATGGACGGTTATTACAAGATAACTGTTCCACCTTTACCCAATGCTTTTTTCTGGGTAAGCACGCAGTTTATCAAACCGGTCGCGCCCGAGGTTACGGCGCCGTTGGCCGTTGAAGTCAGGCAGCCCGAGGTTATGACGCCGTTAGTCGCTGAGGTCAATCAGCCCGATCCGGCCGGCAAGGTCGAGACGTCAGTTGAGCCTAACGAGCCTAACGCCGTTACCGTGGAGGCCCCACCCAAGTCAAAGCTCGAACAATACCGCGATCTGCAAAAGAAGGTAAAGGCCGAGCGCGAAAAGCCGGTGGAGCAGCAGGATTACACGAGCCTCAAGAAGGCGCTTCTCGAGATTGCCAACGACAAAGAGGCCGGCAATGTTGCAAAGTATGCGAAGTTCGTCCTCCGTCAGATCGAGGGCATTGAGCTGGCCCTGGTCGTAGACAAACAAGTTCAGCTCCAGAGCGAACAATTGAACAAAGTTACGGCGGGGATAGACAAAACCCGCGCTACGAAACTGGCGAAAGTTGAAGATTTGGGCAGATTTGCAGCAATCGGACAGTTCCAGACTTTCGCGCTTTACGGCACCGGCAACTATCGAATAGTTGACGAATCCGGCAAGATGATTTGTTACGCTTTGCCGAGCGAGGTCGCAACGACGGATTTGAGCAACCTCATCGGCAAAAAGGTCGGCATAGTGGGATTGATCGAGCCGCACCTGCCGACAAAGAAAGCCCTGGTGCGATTTTCAGAAATAGTCGAGTTGAAATAGTACCGGCAAAGTTGTCCTGGGCGGTGTTCTCGCCCGGCACGATATAAATCAAAAGTCGCGTCTCTAACGGCGCGACTTTTTTGATAGTCAACGATTAAATGCCATGCCTGCAGCGGTCCTCAGAATTGGGCGATACAGGACTCGAACCTGTGACCTCACGGGTGTGATCCGTGCGCTCTAGCCAACTGAGCTAATCGCCCCATCGTTTCTGTACTTCCGGTCCCTCTTCATTGCCGTCCGCTTTAGATTATCTCGAGTCGGCGAAGGATGGCTTTGGCCCAGCGTAAGCTGCGCAACTGCGAGAGGACCAGCAGCAACAATATCAGCACGCTATAGCCGCTGAAGCGCAAATAGTAGAGGATAATATCCAATATATCGTTGGTCTTGCCGGAATAGCATTCGACCAGCTCGTCGGGAGTATATATCGCCCCGGTGACTACACCGCCGAAGATTCTCTGCCAGGGCAACAACAAAACGAGCATGATCAGCGAGAGGAAAAATGCCCTGCTGATTTGGTTTATACCTCCGAGCCTGCCGTGCATCGAGACCTTCAGGCCAAAGAGCAACGTCAGGCAGTAGAGCGTGGCTGTCAGTACGAGCACAGCGTTGAGCAGACGAATCATCCAGATCAGTTGTTCGAACGTTATTTTGGACAAGAAGCCGATAGGTACCCATCCAGCGGCAAGCTGCAGTTTCGGTGCTTGTGCTTTGGTTATAGGTTCGTTGGGCTCAGGCTCAGCAGGCTCGTCCGGCTCAGCAGGCTCGTCCGGCTCAGCAGGTTCGTCCGGCTCAGCAGATTCGTCCGGCTCAGCAGATTCGTCCGGCTCAACAGGCTTGTACAGCTCAACAGGCTCGTTCGGCTCGACGATTACTTCTTCCGGAGGTTCCTGCTCTACTGCTTCGTTCTCATCGGGCAAAGCAACAACGGGCATATCTTCCTGACCGGCGGGCTCCAAAGGCTCCTGTGGCGGCTCACCGGGATGCTCCACAGCAGGATGCTCCACAGCGGCAGGCTCCACAGCGGCAGGCTCGTCGCCGTAAACCCGCTCACCGATTTCGATGGCGCCCCTGTCCACAAGAAAGAAGCATATCTGCAGCAGCAACAGGCACAAGACTGCAACAACGAAGAAGAAGTTCTTCCATCCCTTGAAGACTCCAACGGCTTCGAGACAATCAGTGGTGTCCAGCAAATCGTCCGGACCAGCGTGATTTTCGACCATGTCTATATCTCCTTAATAATAATTTTTCAGCGATTATTATTGTTTGACCCTGCCGTTAATGCAAGAAATTTATCCCACAATCCAAAAATTCGATTATTTCAAGGCGAGCGTTCGGCAGCAGAAGGAGAACGATCAATTCGCCGGGGCGGGCTATTTTTCTTGCAAACTTGGCGCATATACCTATACTCATAAAGTTTAAAAACTTGGTTTGGCTCAATCGGGCCGGCCGAAACCGGAGAATATATATGAATTTGGTCAAGTGGTTTAGAAGAAACAACAAGAAAGTGATGGCCGTTGTAGTCATCGTTATAATGATCGGCTTCGTGGGCGGTTCGGCCCTGACATCTCTATTGCAGGGCAACAGGGGTCGGAATGAGGTCATAGCCTATCTCGGAGACAACACCCGGCTGAAGAGGGACGATCTATATTCGGCGCGCCGGGAACTGGACATTTTGAGGATGCTGCAGGCCGATGTGCTGATGAAATCCCAGGATCTGCAGGGGCTGCTGTTGGGCGAGCTGATTTTCTCCGATCGGGGGACTTCTGCGGCATTGATCAATCGTCTGAAACAGACAATTCGACAAAACCAGTACGAAATCAGCGATAAGCAGATCAACGATATATACGAGCGCCAGGCGTCGCCCGATATATACTGGTATTGCCTGCGGCGCGAGGCGCAGTCGGCCGGGATTGCCGTAACAAACGCCGAAGCCGCCGAACTGCTCGGAAAAGTAGTGCCGAAGTTGTTCCAGGGAGCGACTTATTCACAGGTAATCGGTGCGATAATGAGCCGGCAGCGAATTCCGGAGGAAGAGATACTCGCAACATTAGGCAAACTGCTGGCGGTATTGCAGTACGCCCACATGATCTGCTCAAACGAAGATGTCACAACCCGGCAGATAATGCACGCGGCCAACATCGAGGAAGAAGGAACTAACGTTGAGTATGTAAGATTCGACTCTGCCGTGTTTGCCGAAACGCAGGATCAGCCCGACGAGAAGAGATTGGTCGAGCATTTCGAGAAGTACAAAGAGTTTTTCGCCGGCGAGGTGAGCGATGAGAATCCGTACGGCTTCGGCTATAGACTGCCCGACAGAGTCCGGCTTGAGTATATAGCCGTCAAGCTCGATGATGTTCGGACCATTGTCGCCGAGCCTACCCAGGATGAGGTGGAAAACTATTACAACAGAAATAAAGAGCAGTCGTTTACCGAGCAGGCGCCATCCGATCCGAACGATCCGAACTCGGAGCTGACGGACAAAGTCAAGAGTTATGCCGAGGTTGCAGATACGATTTCAGAGCAGCTTTGGAAGAAAAAAATAACCCTGAAGGTCGATACCATCCTCCAGGATGCAAAGACGCTTACCGAGGCCGGTCTTCGAGACATGAACGATACCGAGCTTGCAAAGCTTAGCGGCGAGCAGTTCAAAGAGCTTGCCGGCGATTATGGAGGCGCCGCCCGGCAACTGAGCGAGAAATACAATCTCAAGGTGCATACAAGCCGGACAGGGTCGCTGGATCCGCTCGTAATGCAGTCCGGTGAGCAGCTTGCGACCCTGTTTGTACGAGGTTACGCGAGCAATCCGGTAAGACTCAGCCAGATTGTATTTGCCGTCGATGAGCTGGGCGCCAGCGAGCTCGGGCGCTTCGACATGCCAAAACCGAGGGTATATGAGAATATTGGACCGGTCAGAGATATGCTCGGCGAGATGGGAGATATTTCCGGTACGATAACGGCGGTTTTGCGCGTGGTCGAGACCGAGAAGGCGTCTGCACCGGAAAGCATAGATCAAACATTCAGCACAAGTTCATTCAGGTTCGATCCAAATCAGGAAGATGCAGGCGACGATCTCTATTCGGTCAGAGAAAAAGTTGCCGAAGATGTAAAGAAACTCGCTGCGATGGATACGGCAAAAGCCAAAGCCCATGAGTTCATCGACCTGGCTAAAAAGGGCGACTGGAAAAATACGCTCGACAAGTTCAACGAGCTTCACAAACCGCAGGATGCGAACGATCCCGATCCGTTCAGACTGCAAAATCTCACAGATCTGCGAAGAACTCCGAGGGCGGCCCTGGAGACATTGGCGTCCCACTACCAGGGCAATCCGGCCGCAGCGCTCTTTCTGAATGACAGGCAAATCAATAGGCAACTGGCAAATCAGCTCTATTCGCTTGTGCCGCCTGACAAAAGCACCGCCGAGACCCTGCCTTTCGTTATGGAAGTCAAGCCGAACATGAGTTATTACGTCATAAAGAATATTTCCGTCAATCGACTTTGGAAAGAAGGATACGAGAAAATCAAGGTGATGCGATTGTACAGAGAAGATCATATTCGCTCCCAGAGTCTGGCCGCGGTTCATTTTAATCCCGCAAACGTGCTGAAACGCGTAAATCTCAGGTGGCCAAAAACAGCAGAGCAAGACGAACAGCCCGCAGATTCCAACACGCCGGCAGAATCGGAGGCAGCATCGTAATGGCGCAGCGCTCGAAAGAAGCACACTTCCTGTTCCTGATGATTGTGGGATTGCTCGCGTGGCTCGTGCCGGGAGCCGGACATCTCGTGCTCGGCAAGAAAAGACACGCGGCGGTCATATTCGTCACCGTCGTGCTGACTCTTTGCACAGGATTGTATATCGGCTCGGTAGGCGTAGTCAATCCCGTGGGGGCAAAGCCCTGGTACGTTGCGCAAGTGATGAATACACCGGCGGTGGCGGCGCTGGGGCAGATTACCAGAAGCGGGGAGTATCCCGTTCATGGCAGACCGAGTGAGATCGGACAGATATACACGAGCATCGCAGGCCTGCTCAATCTTTTGTGTATCGTCAACGCCGTTTACCTGGCTCATCTGCGCAGAATCGAATCCGTCGGAGACTGATATGGCGACAATAACGGCTTTCGTACTGGCGACCTTTACCACACCGGAAAAGATCGGGGTGACTCCACTGTCCATGCTCTGGCTGCTGCCGTTGGTCGCATCGATAGTTGTTGTCTATAAGGCTACAAAAGTACCGAAGATCACAGCCGTCAGCTTCCTGAAAGAAACGGCGGTCCTGTTCGGTTCTATTGTTATTTTCATGGTTATTACCGCACTGATCCTGTGCGCTTCGGCGTGGTGGATTACAGAATAATCAACGATTAGCCCCGCCGTGCGGCAGCCTCAAGCCTGTCCTGAGCGGAGTCGAAGGGCGCAGCTTAGTACGTGTTTAGCCGGAGTCAGCCATCCCCATCCCGATAAACGACAATCAGGATGAGGCTGCCACCCAATCGTCATCTCGACTGGAACCGAAGGCGGACACCTAATCGTCATCTCGACTGGAGCCGAAGGCGGAATGGAGAGATCTATTTAGAATCGATTTCTCCACTTCATCCGGCTACAGAGCCGGCGCCCCGGACGACTTTTTTGTTGCCGTCCTCCGTAAGGAGTCCCCAGGACGGCCTATTTAGACCTGCCGATTAGCCGAAAGTGACTGTCTATCCGGCGGCTTCAGGGCCGGATGACACTTGCAGGCACGCTTTTGTCCTTCC
>NJBM01000031.1 GCA_005223045.1 Planctomycetes bacterium B3_Pla
TAAGTCGCTTCCGGTGTGTGCCATCCGCGTCCATCACATAAATCTCACCCCTGCTACGCACGTCATAAAGCACAAAAGCTATCTTCTTTCCATCTGCCGACCAGCAAGGGCTGTCATAAAGGTCAGGACGGTTAGTTAGATTTTTCTTGCCCGTTCCATCTGGATTTATAACATAGATGTCCGAAGTCCATTCCTCTACTGGGCCGGAAAACACTATCCTTTTCCCATCGGGGGACCAGCAGGGACTTCCATCCGGAATCAAGTTGTGTGTCAGCCTTGTCAAACCAGAGAAATCCTTTCTCAGCCGCATCAGCGGGACGTACCATCCGGGCCGACTTGGTCTGGCGGGGGAATCGAGCATTAGCCGCCAGGTCTCATCGGTCAACCGTCGATCTTTTAGATGCCTGAACTCGTAGTAGCTGAGCACCGGCCCAACGGCCAGACAAATCTTGCCGTTATGCGTTGAATAGGGCACGATGATAAGATCAATGTCTCCAACTGCCTGTTCGACATCCTTTTCTTCGGATGCAAGGATCGTAGCCAGACCATTCTCTTCAGCACCGGACAGCATCTCGCGCAACGTGGACGTAAGCTTCTTGAAGAACTCGGTGTCCTCTGGCAAGAGGCGCTCGCCGGCAACCTGTTTACCGGCGATATCGAGTATCCGCTGGAGGAATTCTTCCAAAAGACTCAATTGGTCACGGCCTTCAGGCGTCAGCATGCCGAGGCTGTCTAACTTCTTTGATGTCATTCGCGTCAGTGATAACAACCGTTCCCAGAATATTGGGACCGGTTCCACGTAAACAAGCGACAAACGGTGGGGAGGGATAAGGTTCTTCACGGGGATAGGCATAGGAAATGTCGGCTCAGTCGGATCGTGCAGGCGGGCTTTGCTGCAGGAAAACCTTACCCATGAGGTCAAGCCGGCACACAATCGTCGTCGTCGCCAGGCCTGTGTATGCATGACTTCCGGATACCCATCAGGAAACTCCTGCATTAAGGCTCGCAGCGAATAAAGCCACGACCAATAGAGATTTTCGTGCCAGTTCGCGCCGTTCACAGCATTGGCTTTCTCCTTCAATCCCTCGGCCCGTTGTTGGTGGCCCGTACCACCTTGGCTGGCCAGAATCTTCACGGCCTCGCTGGAACCGAGGAGGGACATCGACTGTAAAGCTGGCAAGTAGGAACGGGATCCTTCCTTCCCAACTGCGAACGGTGGTGTATTGGATTCACCTAAGTGGATGCCGGTATCTGACAAAACCGCCTTATCGAGACCCGCAAGTGCTTTGCTGAGCACAGTGCGGTAAAGGTAGAGCCCTGTGTCAACCGTGAAAAATGCCGGGAATTTGAAGTGTTCAAGCGTCGCGTAAAAGGAATCAAAATCGTGACGGGATAACTCCGAATATAGCTCTGGCTCCAGGATGGCAAAGCCGTTTTCACGGATCAAATCCACCACGGAGTTCACGTCAATTATTCGCCCTATTTCATGGAAATTGACGATGTCGCCCATGTCCGACGGCAACGTATAACCGGGAGCGTTAGGCATGATTTCCGTCTGATATGACTCATAATGTTTCGCCAGCGTCGGTTCTTTCATCTGTTGGCCGGAATTGTCGTCCGGACCGTGACCCTTGCAACTCACAGTGCAAACAAGCGCGATCAGGATAAGACGAAAGACAGCTTCTCCGGCTTTCATAGCTCCACCCCGTTTCTGATGGTTCATCCGCCGATCAATCCTCTTAGATTCTAATCTGCTTGAGCACAATTGCAAGCCTCAGTTCCCACTCGATATTGCCTTTCTTCTGCTTCTTTCCTTTTCTTCAGTCAAAACAACGTTCTCTCAGGGCAAGAGCATTGACTGGCCGCTTTCAGGCTCCTTGGGAACGAACGATTTGGCTTCTAAAGAGTACCCCGTCTTAATGCCGATGATGATACTACGCCCGACGATGTTCGGTTAGCGGCGAGTCGTCGGCTGTGCCGCGGGTCCGGAGTTGCGAGCAGCAAGAAATGCCCTCAACGCAAACACAATCTGTTGGCGAGAAACTAATGGCTTTGCCTTTAGGGCATTACGTCAAGAGCTTTCTCGGCTATCTTACCGTCGAGGCCGGCTTGTCCGAGAACACTGTTCTGGCCTACGGGCGCGATCTGAAAAGCTTCCTGATGTACTGTAAGTCCGGCAATATAAGCGATCTACAGCAGATCACGCCGACGGTTGTCCGGGATTACATGCGGGTCCTTACCCTGGATCAAAAGAGCGAGGGTTCGGTCAAGCGCTCTCTGGCCGCCATACGGATGTTCCTGCGGTTCGCCAAGCTTACCGGTCTCGTCGAAGACGACTTCGTCGGAGTACTCGAGAGTCCGAAAATCTGGCAGAGATTGCCAACCATCTGCAACAAACAACAAGTTATCGATCTGCTGACTGCCCCCAGCCCGGACGAACCGTTTTATCTCCGCGACAAGGCGATGCTTGAGCTGCTTTATGCTACCGGAATACGCGCCGGTGAGCTGGCGGGCCTGAAGAGTTCGGACTTGAATCTTGATATCGGTTACCTGCGGTGCCTCGGCAAAGGCAGGAAGGAGCGGATAATCCCGGTCGGAAAAGTTGCTATCGCGGCGACGGCTGAATACCTGACGAAACTCAGACCAAGACTTGCCGGGTCCTTGAGCGAGGATTTTCTGCTGCTTTCCCGAACCGGCCGGCCTATGAGTCGTATTGAAATATGGAGACTGGTCAAGAAGTATGCAATCCGGGCAGGTATGCCCCGAAATCTGACCGTCCACACACTCAGGCATTGTTTCGCCACGCATCTGCTGACCGGCGGAGCCGATCTGCGAAGCGTCCAGGAAATGCTCGGCCACGTGGACATAGCTACTACACAGATTTATACGCATGTTGACCAGGAAAGGCTAAGGGAAATTCATAGAAAATTCCACCCGAGGCAATAAGCTGACTAAAGTTGTCTATTTTCAAGCGGCATCTATAAAATTGGTTGACGTGGACTGATTTCAGTATTATTATGACGCCAAAGTTGATGTATGGGCCCCCTGCAAGGGGGAGCCGACAGTAATGTTAGGGTCATCCGAATGGGCACAAAGCGGCTATATCTGGTTGTATTGACGTTGGCGATAGGATATCAGCACGCCAGTATTGGCCAGGACAAGACGACTTTGCCCTCAAATGGTGCGGTTGCCAAAGTGGAACTCGACCCCCAGTTGAAGGTCAATAAGGATGCACTGCTCAAAGGTTCCATTGACGCTGCGACCGTAATGTTGTTCCACGATGATCCCAAGGCAAGGGAAATCCTGCTTGAGGCCCTGAAACAGAGTGACAACAGTCCGGCACGCAGGGTAGTCTGCCAGGCATTGATTAAGGCAAGAGCGGAGAAGAAGACTGTCAAGAATGATCAGGATTTCATCGGGCCTCTGCTCGGGGTCTTTGACACTGAGGTTGCCGCCGAGGCCAGATTGGCTGCTGAGGCGACCTTATTATTTGAGTATGAAGAAATAGGAGAGTCGCTGGCGAATATGGCGACGGACGCCTCAAAGCCGATCAAGGCGAGACTGAACGCCATACATGCGTTGAAGCTCCGCCTCGACATGATGGCGGCAATCAAGCTCATCGAACTGGTCGGCAATTCCGACGAGCGAGTGGCCGGTGAGGCCTCAAATGCCCTGCATTCTCTGGGTATTGACGTCGGCGAAGATGCCGACGCTCGCCGGGAGACCAAAAACCACATCATTCGTCAGGGTCCGGTGGTATTCCTGAGTAATCGCCTGAATCGCCAGGAAGTACTGATGCGCATTATCATTGCTGAAATGGACTCCTGGCAGAAAGTCCATTTGGAGTTGTTGGACAGTACATTTAAGGGCTTTAGTGATGACGCGCGCAAAGGTAGTTTCTTAGCTGCACATTTGAGCAGTCCGAAATTGCCGGTTAAACTTTGGGCGTTGGAAGAGGTTTCCCAGTGGTGGAGAGGAACCAATCGGAATTTTCCCAAGAAACAGCTTGAGCCAATTCTGATCGCTTTGATTTCAGATTCGGACAAAGAAGTTCGGCTAAAAACGGCTGATGTGCTGGCTGTGATGCACGAGTTGAATTCCGCTCAGCCGCTGCTGAATCAACTAAAAGTTGAGCAGGACGACCGGGTCAAAACCAAACTGTTCGTAGCGCTGGGCTGGGCCTGTTTCTCTGCTATTCAGTCCGATTCGGCAGCCAACATTTCTCCGGAACTAAAAGAGATACGAGAGCAGACGCTGAAATTGGCGAAGGAATTTCTCTCTGAAAAGCAAAATGTGGAAAAAGCACGAAGCGGTGCCGAGGTCATCAAAAAGCTGCTCAGCCGCGATGGATTAAAGCCGAAAAAGGTTAAGGAGTATCTTCGGTTGCTTCCGGCAAGGTATAACCAGGAAAAGGACAAACCCGGCGGGACTCTGAAAGGAGAATTGCTAAGCGCAATGGTTGGGTTGTGCGCACAGACCAGCACGTGCAGGACCGAGGCGACCGCGCTTTACAGGCCGCTGTTCGAGGAAGCTCTGTCGGATAAAACGGATTTCATCAGAGAAACAGCGGTAGATGGACTTACCAATATTGATAAAGCGAAAGCTCTGGAAATACTGCGGGGCCGTTTTGTCAATGATCGCAGCCCCATTATTAGAAGGAAGCTTATTGCTATGGCCGACGCTGTGCGTCTTGAGGAGGATCTGGACTGGCTGTCTGAGAAACTTGGGGTAAATTCCGAAAGCGAGCCGGCCTGGCAGGCAATGGTAAAGACATTTAACGATTCCGACGCCGGTGTTCTGAGCGAATGGATGGAGAAGCTCACCGCACAAAACAGCAAGATCAAGGCTTCTGCCGTGCAACAAATCACTTTTCTTAAGATAGCTGAAGCAAAAGCCATCAGCGAAAACAAGCCTGAAATGCGTAAAAACATCCGGCTGAAGCTGCCTGACCTTTACCAGGAGACAGGTCAGTTTGATAAGGCCGCGGAAAGCTTGAAAGAGTCGCTTGATGCTGCAAAAACGCCGGAGCAGAAGATGGCGGCGTTGACCAGGCTGCTGGGCGTATATCTGTCGTGGCCCAAACCGGACCTTGCGGCCGCGTTGGTAGCTAAGGCCCTGGAAAAAGAAGACTTAGATGCCAACAGCCCTCTGTTGCGAACCATTGATAATCATTTGGGCAAGCCGGCCCCTGGAGTTGATCCTGACGCAGTTCTTGGGCAATTGTCGGCGATAAAGACCCCTTCAAAGAGGCCGAAATGGGGCCAGTGGCTCAAGGATTTGCGGATCAAATTGAGCAAAGCCAAGAAACCGGAGGGTGATCCGGAGCAACAGAGCAATTAGACTGCAAGCGCAGACTCGTGTTTTTAAGCAATCACAAGCTTTGCAGCAAGACTATGTGCCGTCTTGACAATCCCCGAAGAAAAGCCGTATTTGTAGGTAAAAACTCTTGACTGATATTGGCAATGAGTTGTACAATGTATATTGCCAACGCGGACAATGGCGACGTTCTTTGAGAGAAATGAGATGGGAACAGAGAAATGTCCATTCTGCGGGCAGGAGATTGATGCTGACGCTACCAGGTGCTTTTTTTGCGGGTCAGAGTTAGACAGGGAATCGGTTGATAAACGTCTCGAGCAGCTTCATAAGCAGGACAGCTCGCGACGAAAGGTCCACAGCCCCGGTGCGTTAGTAGCTGTTGTCGGTATCATCTTGATCTGTGCGGTTCTTTTCCGCGGTACTTCCGGCGTAAAACGCCCGCCTGCTGTTGTAAGTCAATCCGAGGGCTCGCGCGTCGGTGGGGCAAACGGCGGCGGTTGGAAAGCATCTGCTGAATTAGCCGAATCGCTCTCGAAACGACGTTCCGAAACCAACTATTACGAGCATAAAGTCCCCAAATACACCTTGCCTGATCCATTAGTGGCATCGGATGGAACGAAGGTCGCCGATGCTTCAGCCTGGCAAAGAAGGCGTCGGCCGGAAGTGCTCGAACTGTTTAGAACGCATGTTTATGGTCGCGCACCCATCAGCCAGCCGAAGGATATGATCTTCGATGTGTTCGATCTCGAACGAAAGGCGCTTGCCGGCTCAGCCACTCGCAAACAAGTGACTGTGAACTTCACGAACAAGAAGGACGGGCCGAGGATGGACGTTCTTATTTACCTGCCCAACGCCGTCAAGACGCCCGTTCCGACCTTTGTTCTTTTGAATTTCGGCGGCAATCATACAATCGGCCCCGATCCTGCAATTAAACTCTCTCAGAGCTGGATGCGCCCGGGACGCGGCGGGGCGGTCAACAACCGCGCTACAAAGCAGTCCAGGGGCACGAGCGCTTCGAGCTACCCGGTCGAGACGATTCTCAAGCGGGGTTATGGTCTGGCAACGATCTACTATGGCGATATCGATCCGGACTTCCACGATGATTTCAAGAACGGCGTACACACGGTTTTCGACAGACTTATCGACGGCAAGCGTGCTTCCGATGCCTGGGGGGCAATAGGCGCCTGGGCATGGGGTTTGAGCCGGGCTATGGATTACTTCGAGACCGATGCCGACATCGACCACAAGCATATTGCCGTGCTCGGACACTCGCGCTTGGGCAAGACCGCCCTCTGGGCCGGTGCTCAGGATCAGCGGTTCGCAATGGTGATATCGAACAACTCGGGCTGCGGCGGGGCGGCCCTGAGCCGGAGGCGGTTTGGGGAAACCGTGGGGCGCATCAATAAGAGTTTCCCACATTGGTTCTGCGAGAATTTCAAGGGATACAACGGCAAAGAAGACGATTTGCCCGTGGATCAACACATGCTGATAGCGCTGATTGCGCCGCGACCGGCATACGTGACCAGTGCCGACGAGGACCTGTGGGCCGATCCGCGAGGCGAGTTCCTTGCCTGCAAACATGCCGGCGGCGTCTATCGTCTGCTTGGCGTTGACGGATTGGGGGCTGTGCGGATGCCCGGCCTCGATCGACCCGTTAAAAAAGGCACGATTGGCTACCACGTCCGTTCCGGCGGACATGCCCTGACGGAATATGACTGGCGGAACTTCATGGATTTTGCCGATAGGCATTTCGCCTCGCAAAGCTCCGGCAAAAACTAAAGACCTGTTTCCGGACGCAACTGAGCGGCTCGACGCAATTCTTTGCAGAAATGCAAAATAATCTGAAAAATTTCGTTTTTTTTCATTTTTTTCATTTTTTATGTTTGCACTTTGGCGTCCACATAGGTAGATTACTGGGTTTATATTAAGAAGCTGTTGTAAAACAATAGGTTTCTGCGCTCTGTTTACAGGCTGATAGCGTGGAAAGAAAGGGATGCTGTTTGTATTTTCCGGTTTTGCCGGATACAGACATGGTTCCTGGCCCGATTCACCGAGGCAACGCCGGTCGGTGGTTGGGGTATTGCTGCTGTAGCTCAGTGGTAGAGCGCGTCCTTGGTAAGGACGAGGTCATGGGTTCAAGCCCCATCAGCAGCTAAATGCAAGCAGGTCAAGCAGAGGTTAGCTTCTCCGGCAACGAAACGGCGTCGATTGTTAGTTTCTGCGGCGTGTAACGTGTCGGTAATCTCGGCTGTGAGTTGATTATAGAGGTTGAAAAGAAGTTTTTCAGAAATGAAGACAGGGAACAAAAAAATGCTAACCCAGCACATTGGAGGTTCATACTAAGATGGCTAAGGCGGTATTTGAGCGGACAAAACCACATATAAATATTGGAACCATCGGCCATATCGATCACGGCAAGACAACGTTGACGGCTGCAATCACCATGCGACTGGCCCAGAAGGCCGGCAGCGGGAATGTCAAGAGATTCGAAGACATTGACAATGCCCCGGAAGAAAGAGAGCGCGGCGTTACTATAAACACTGCGCACGTGGAGTATGAGACCGAAGGCCGCCATTACGCCCATGTTGACTGCCCGGGACACGCCGACTATATCAAGAATATGATTACCGGAGCGGCCCAGATGGACGGCGCAATTTTGGTGGTGGCGGCCGGTGACGGCCCCATGCCACAGACTCGCGAGCATATCCTGCTCGCGCGCCAGGTGAACGTGCCCAAGATCGTGGTGTTTCTCAACAAGGTTGACCAGGTGGACGATCCGGAACTGATCGATTTGGTCGAGCTCGAAACCAGAGACCTCTTGAACAAATACGAGTTCCCCGGCGACGATATTCCTATTATCAGGGGATCGGCTTTGGCGGCGATGGAAAACGAAGGTAAAGATGATGACGCGTGCTCGTGCATCGATGAGCTGATGGCGGCGGTCGACGAATATTTCCCGCTTCCTGAGCGTGATGTTGACAAGCCGTTTCTAATGCCGGTCGAAGATGTCTTCAGCATCAAGGGCCGCGGCACGGTCGGTACGGGCCGGGTCGATCGCGGTATAATTCACACCGGCAACGAGATCGAAATCGTCGGCCTCGCAAAAGAAACACGCAAGACGGTTGTTACCGGGGTTGAGATGTTTAACAAGACGCTCGACGAAGGTCAGGCCGGCGATAATGTCGGTTTGCTTCTGCGAGGCGTGGAAAAGAAAGATTTGGAACGTGGGCAGGTTGTCGCGGCGGTCGGCAGTATTACGCCACACACGAAGTTTCACTCCGAGGTTTACGTTCTAACGAAAGAGGAGGGCGGTCGCCACACGCCGTTCTTCGCGAATTACAGACCACAGTTTTATTTCAGAACAACCGATGTCACCGGCGCCGTTCTTGCCCTGATGAGCAGGGAGGGCAAGAGCGCGGAGATGTGTATGCCCGGCGATAACATCGCGATGGAAGTGGAGATTATTGCCCCAATTGCTATGGAGGAAGGCCTTCGCTTTGCCATCCGTGAGGGCGGACGGACAGTCGGCGCCGGTGTGGTAACCAAGATCATTGCCTGAAATATCTCTTAACAACTATCAGGATTCTGCGAGCGTGTAAAACAAGAGTGCTTGCGCCGACCAATTGTGTGTTCGGCAGGCACCTGCACGACAATCGGATTTTCTTTGAGTGAACAGCCGTGTCTGGTTGGGACGAATCTTATGGCTAAAAAGAAAAGTAAAAGGGAGTATGTCTGGCTTGAGTGTCGCGAGTGCAGCAGCAGGAACTATCGTACGGAAATCAGCGTGGCCGAGGGAACGCCGAAGCTGGAGCTAAAAAAGTTTTGCAGAAACGAACGCAAGCATACTGCTCACAAAATACGACGCAAGTAATCGATCGCAGATAATTGATTATGAAAGAGTGCGGTTTTTTGGCGTCTCGAACATAAGGTGAAAAGTCTTGAGCAACAATCGATTTAGTAGGCCAGTAGCTCAATTTGGCAGAGCGTCGGTCTCCAAAACCGAAGGTTGGGGGTTCGATTCCCTCCTGGCCTGTTATGAAAGGTGAAGCCGGATGCTGAACTGGTGAATTCGCTTCTGTTCGATGAATGCGAGGTCAGTATGATTTTTGATATTTATAAACGCGGTCAGGGCAAATACACAAGGCTTTGCAGCGCTTTTGCCGCGGCAACAATAGCCGGATTGGGCTGTTTGCGGCTTTTCCGGAAATTGGAGGCCGCATCGTGGAGCCTGGACAATAGAACGACGATGTGGATTGCGACTATGGTTCCTGCCGGCTTGTTTGTGATCCTGGCCCTTTTGATCTTCTGGCTGGTGAACAAATCCTCGATAGCGGACTTTATGATCGCCGCCGAAGGTGAGATGAAAAAGGTTAGCTGGTCAAGCAGGGAGGAAATAACCGCCTCGACGCTTATCGTTATTGTAGTTGTAGTTGTCATGGCAACACTTCTTGGAACTACGGATTTCGGATTCAGCCTGTTTTTTGATTGGCTTATTTAGGTGGAAAAGTGGGTATAGTTGCCGGCAGATGGCCGGAATATAGGGATTGCGAGCGCAAATATGCAATGGTACGTTCTACGAGTCGCGGCGAATAAAGAGATGCAGGTCAGAGACGCTCTTGTTCAGAAGGTGGACAGGGAGGAGTTGAGCGACATTATTGGCAGAATCGAGGTCCCCATTGAACGGATCAAGCGCATCCGCGGCAGCAAACAAACGGTCCATAAACGAAAACTGTATCCGGGCTATGTTTTCATGGAGATGGACTCGACCGAGGACGGCCGGGTCCCGGAAAAGGCCTGGTTTATGATCAAAGGAACCGCGGGAGTTGGAGATTTTATCGGAACCGAAGGAATGCCGACCCCAATGCGTGATACTGATGTGGCAAAGATGCTTCTGGAGGCCGAAAAGCCCGAGGAGGCGCCAAGCATCAAAGTCGAGTTCAACAAGGGCGACATGATTAAGATTCGAGAAGGCGCCTTTGAGAACTTCGAGGGCGTAGTCGATTCGATTGATGGCGAGCGGGGGATTGTGAAGGTGATCGTGAGCATATTCGGTCGAAGCACGCCGCTGGACATAGAGTATTGGCAGATCGAGAAATTGTAATTGGGTTGATACCCGGGAATTCTGAACTGACAGACCACGAGTCAAAAATCAAAGGGTGAAGAATGGCCAAAGAAATAGCATTAAAGATTAAATTGCAGGCGTCTGGCGGCCAGGCCACGCCTGCCCCGCCGATAGGACCTGCTTTGGGTCAGCACGGCGTCAACATAGGTCAATTCGTCTCGCAGTTCAACGAGCGAACACGAGACCTCAACGGAACAACCGTTCCGGTGGTGATAAGCGTTTTTGCGGACAAGAGTTTCACCTTCGAGGTGAAAAGCCCTCCGGCGGCGGTTCTGCTGAAACAGGCGGCTGAAATTGCCAAGGGCAGCGGCACACCGAACAAAGAAAAGGTCGGCGAAGTAACTGCCGAACAAGTGCGCAAAATCGCTCAGACCAAATTCGACGATCTGAATGCGTACGATTTGGACCAGGCCGAAAAAATTATCAGAGGAACGGCCCGGAGCATGGGCGTGGAAGTAAGTGATTAATGAATAACTTGTACACTACGTGAGATAGGATATATGCGAGTCAGAAGCAAGAGATACAAGAAAGAATCGGAGCAGTCGGGTGCAGAGGCTGTCAGCCTGACCGATGCGGTCGAAAAGATCAAGTCGTTCAAGTCGGTAAAGTTTGACCAGAGCATGGAGTGTGTGATGCAATTGGGGATCGACCCGAAACAGGCCGACCAGTTGATTCGAGGCTCGATATCTCTGCCCAACGGTATAGGCAAGCAAAAGAAAGTCATCGCTTTCTGCGAAGACTCCGATATCGAGGCGGCCCAGAAGGCCGGCGCCATTGAGGCCGGCTGCGATGAGTTGGTCAAGAAGATATCGGATGGTTGGGCGGATTTCGATGTGGCAATAGCCTCGCCAAAAGTAATGGGCAAAGTCGGCAAGCTCGGTCGTGTGCTCGGACCGCAGGGAAAGATGCCCTCGCCGAAAAACGGTACGGTAACCGCCGACGTCGCAGCTGCTGTGGCAGAGTTTGCGGCGGGCAAAGTGGAGTTCAGAAACGATGCCGGCGGCAATGTGCACGTAGTAGTGGGCAAGCAGAGCTTCGAGACGGCAAAGCTGGTGGAGAATATCGAGGCATTTATTTCCCATATTAAGAAGATCAAACCGGCCGCGGCAAAAGGCACATATCTCAAGAGAATATGTATATCCGCAACGATGAGCCACGGCATAACGGTTGATTATTGAATCATTGACGAGATACCACACAAAGCAGGATAGGGAAAATGAGCAAGTACGTAAAAGAGTTGCTGCAAGCTGAATTAGAAAAGAGAATCGCCGACGAGAACATCAGGGATTTCCTGGTTGTCAGCACCAAGGGCATCGACGGAGTTAACAATAATCTTATGCGCGGCGAGTTGAAGCAAAAAGGCATCGGATTGACGGTGGTAAAGAACTCGCTGTTCAAGAAGGCTCTGCGCGGCCGGGAGATGGAGCCGGCAGCGGCGCTGTTTAGCGGCCCCTGTGCCATTGCTTACGGCGGCGACAGCATCGTTGACGTTGCCAAAGAGCTTCTCGAGTGGACCACGAAGGTTCCGGTCATAGAGTTTAGGGGCGCCTTCCTCGACGGCGAAGCCCTGGACGCCTCAGCCGCACAGAAACTTGCGGAGATGCCGACGCGAGTGGAGCTGTTAGGTGCAGTTGTTATGTTGGCGCAGTCGCCTGCGCGGAAATTGGCCGCCGCCATCGGTGCCCCTGCGGGAATTATCGCAGGTTGTATAGATACGATCGCAGAAGGGCAAGAGAAACAGGCGGCGTAAAACGAAATACTAAATTGCCTGCGTGGCTGTCCCTGCCCATTTTAACGGGGTTAAACGAAACGGTGGAGTTTCGGCTACCACGAGGCGCTATACGATAGGAGTTTATTGAAATGGCAGAAGAGCAAAAGAAAGAAGCAGAAGAGACAAAAGCAACTGAGGAAGCGAAAGAGGCAAGGGAGTGGAGCAGCGACATCAAGAAGCTCGGTGATGAAATAGTCGGCCTGACGCTGATGCAAGCCAAAGAGTTGGGCGACTATCTCAAGGAAGAGCATGGCATCGAGCCGGCCGCCGCCGGCGCCGTTATGATGGCGGGTCCTGCTGCAGCAGGCCAGGCCGAGGAAGAAGAGGAGAAAACCAGTTTTGACGTGATCCTCAAGGAGTTCGGCGACAAAAAGATTCAGGTCATCAAAGAGGTCAGAGCATTGACCGGATTGGGGCTGAAAGAAGCCAAGAACCTGGTCGATAACGCTCCCAGGCCGGTCAAAGAGGGGCTTAGTAAAGACGATGCTGACGCCGCCCGCCAGCAGCTCGAAGCTGTGGGTGCGGTAGTGGAGATAGCATAAGCAGGGGCGGCCCGTGTGCCTGTCCTTTTGGGATGTCGGAGCCGGGGCAACCGAGTGGGGTGGCCCCCTCGCGGCAATTGGGGCATTTAATGCTGGAGAGTTGTAATGCGTGAGAACAGTGCAGGCCGAAACATTCGTAACTTTGGCAGAGTACACGATGCCGTTAAGACTCCGGATCTGGTGGCGGTACAGAGAAAAGGGTACGAGCATTTTTTGCAGAGAAAGGTGGCGCCGACAAAAAGAAAGTGCACCGGCCTCGAAGCCCTTTTTCAGGAAACGTTTCCCGTCGAAAGCTATGACAAGAAAATGCTCCTGGAGTATCTCTACTACGAGCTGGAAAAGCCGCATTATACGCCGGTTCAGTGCCGACAGTTGCGGCTGACGTACGGCTACCCGCTGAAAATCTGGTGCAGACTGCGGTCCAAAGAAGGCGAAGACCTGTCCGAGCAGGCGATGTACCTTGGTGAGATGCCTGTTATGATCGGGGGCGGAGAGTTTATCGTCAACGGAGCGGTGCGAGTCATAGTGAGCCAACTGCATCGAAGCCCCGGTGTTGATTTTCTTATCGAGAGCAAAGAAGGCGACCGGGTGCTGCACGGCGGCAGAGTTATACCGGAAAGAGGCAGTTGGATAGAGATAGGGGTCACAAACAAGGACACCCTGGTTGTCAGGATTGATCAGTCCAGCAAGATCCCGGCCACTGTGTTTCTGCGGGCGATGTCCCCCGACTACAGCTCTACAGAACAGATCCTGCGCTTATTCTATCCGACAAAAACCGTGCCCGTAAATAAACTGACGCCGACAATGTGGGCCGTCACCCCGATCGTGGACGAAGATTCAGGCGAAATAATAGTCGATGCCGGCTCACAAATCAGCGACAAAGTCTCCCTGGTGCAAGCTGCGTACGTAAAACCGGCGGCGAAGAGCGGCAAAAAGCAAAAGAAGACCAAGAAGACCAAGAAGTCGAAGGCATCGGTCTCGATAGAAGTCATCGACAATGTCCGTGACGTCCTTATTCTGAACACTCTTGCCGAGGATGATTGCGAGAGCCATGAGCAGGCCCTGCTGAAATTCTACATGAGATTGAGGCCGGGCAATCCACCCAACAAAGACAAGGCAAAGACCTTTTTTACAGAGAAGTTCTTTGATTCGAACCGCTATCGCCTCGGCAAGGTCGGCAGATTCAGGATAAATCGGACCTTCGACCAGACGGTTGACGAGAGTGAGATGACACTTCGGCCCGAAGACTTTCTCAAAACGATGAAGTACATAATGGCTTTGCGCAACAATGAGGGCCGGGTTGACGATATTGACCATCTGGGCAACCGGAGGTTGCGTACGATAGAGGAGCTGGCCGCCGATGAGATCAGAAAGGGGCTGCTGAAGCTGCGCAGAACAGTCCAGGAACGAATGAGCATGAAGAGAGACGCCGAACATACCGTGCGCATCGCGGACCTGGTTAATTCCAAGAGCGTCTCGAGCAGTATCAATTATTTCTTTGGCCGCGGCGAGTTGAGTCAGGTGGTTGACCAGACCAATGCGTTGAGCCAATTGACTCACGAGAGGCGTCTGTCAGCTCTTGGGCCGGGCGGGCTTAACAGAAGGCGGGCGGGCTTTGAGGTGCGTGATGTTCATATCAGCCATTACGGCAGAATCTGCCCCATTGAGACCCCTGAAGGGACGAACATTGGATTGATTGCTTCACTGGCCATTTTCGCCGGGGTTGACGAGTATGGATTCCTGCTTACGCCATATAGCAGAGTCAAGAATGGCAAAGTAACAAAGCAGGTGGATTACTTGCGGGCCGACGAGGAGATGAAAGCTATATTCGCTCCGCCGAGCGCGGTCGATGCGAAAACCGGCAAAATCGATAAGGGCTTCGTTCTTGCAAGAAAAAGTGGCGAACTTGCGGAAGTCCAGAGCAACGAAGTTGACTACGTCGATATTTCACCCAAGCAAATTGTTGGAGTTTCAGCTTCGCTCATCCCGTTTCTCGAGCACGACGACGCAAACCGTGCCCTGATGGGATCAAACATGCAGCGGCAGGCTGTTCCGCTGCTGAAAACGGAACCGCCTTTGGTTGGCACCGGCATGGAGAAAGTGGTCGGCAAGAACTCAAGCATGGTCGTCCGTGCCCGGAACAGCGGGGTAGTCACCGCGGTTGACGCTACCAGGGTAGTCCTTAACCACACCGATGAATACCGTCTCGCCAAGTTCGTCGGCTTGAATGAAAGAACCTGCCTTAACCAAGAGCCAACAGCACAGCTTGGCCAGAAGGTCAAGGCCGGCCAGGTTATTGCAGACGGCGGCGGCACCTCCGATGGCGTACTGGCGCTCGGTAAGAATATCCTTGTAGGGTTTGTATCTTTTGACGGCTTCAACTTCGAGGATGCGATCATTGTCAGCGAAAGACTTTGCAAGAATGACAGCTTTACGAGCATCCATATCGACGAATTTACTGCCGAAGTGCGAGAGACTCGCCTCGGCAAGGAGGAGTTCACCTGCGATATACCCAATGTCAGCGAAAGGGCACTGCGGAATCTTGATGAACATGGAGTAGTCCACGAGGGAACAAGAGTCTGTCCTAGCGATATTCTGGTGGGCAAGGTAGTGCCCAAGAGCAAGACGGAACTGACGCCGGAGGAGAAATTGCTGCACGCCATATTCGGCAGAGCCGGCGAGGATGTCAAGAACGACTCTCTCGAACTGCCCAGTGGATATGAAGGAGTGGTAATCAAGACGGAGCGGTTCACGAGACGCGGCGCCGGCACGGACGAGCAGAAGAAAGCAGTTACGACCGAAATAAAAGAATGTGAAGCACAAACGAAGGCCAGGGAGTGTGCGACATTCAGGCAGATGATCGAGGCTATCCACGAGGCATTTGACGTTAATATAGTCGATCCGTCAACGCGCCAGAAAGTAGGGGCCAGCGCTGATGACGAGGTTATTTACGAACAGATAGAGAACTTCGGTATCAAGTGGGTCAAACCCGCTTCGCTCCGGGATGACGTGCAGAAAATCGTGGACAAATTCTGGGTCAAGATCATTGAAGTCCAGGAGGAAAGAAGCCGCAAAATTGAAAGTTTGAAACACGGCGACGAGTTGCCCAGCGGCGTGCTGCAGATGGTAAAGATCTATGTAGCGATCAAGAGGGCATTGTCAATTGGCGACAAAATGGCCGGGCGCCACGGCAACAAGGGCGTTATCGCCAAGATTATGCCGGAGGAGGATATGCCGTTCCTCGAAGACGGCACGCCTCTTGACATACTGCTTAATCCCCTCGGCGTACCGAGTCGAATGAACGTAGGCCAGATTCTCGAAACGCATCTCGGCTGGGTGGCAAAAGTGCTCGGCTTCAATGCTATTACGCCGGTCTTTGACGGTGCTACCGAGGATGATATCCAGGTATTGACTGCCGAAGCGGACGAGTTGATGAACAGTCGAAGAGCCGGGCTGGAAAAGGAAAAAAAGGCGCCGTCGTCCGATGAGTTCTTTATAAATGTCCCGAAAACTCTGAAGACTCAGTTGTATGACGGCAGAACGGGCGAGCCGTTTGACCAACGCGCAACCATCGGATATATATATATGATGAAGCTGCATCACCTTGTCGACGACAAGATTCATGCAAGGGCGACCGGGCCGTATAGCCTGATTACACAGCAGCCGTTGGGCGGCAAGGCCAGAACCGGCGGGCAAAGGTTCGGGGAAATGGAAGTCTGGGCGTTGGAGGGGTACGGCGCCGCTTTTACACTCCAGGAAATGCTCACCGTGAAAAGCGATGACGTTGAAGGACGAACGAAAATCTATGAATCAATGGTCAAAGGACAGAACACTCTTGAAGCAGGTACGCCCCTGTCGTTCGACGTGCTGTGCAATGAGATAAGAGGATTGGGATTGAATATCCAGCTTGAAAAGAAACGGCTTGGAAGCACCGCTCTGTAAGTATGATTGTTGATTTTCGAATTGTCATATACCGATTGTAAGGGGCCTTAAATGTTAGGAAGTATTTACGATCGCATTAATGATTACGGTTCCGTCAAGATTTCGTTAGCCAGTCCTAGCGATATTCGCAGTTGGTCTTTCGGTGAAGTCCGAAAGCCTGAGACTATCAATTATCGCACTTATCGGCCGGAGAAAGACGGCTTGTTCTGCGAGCGAATCTTCGGGCCGGAACGAGACTGGGAGTGTGCCTGCGGAAAGTACAAAGGAACGAAGTTCAAGGGAATCATTTGCGACAGATGCGGCGTGAAAGTTACGCATAGTCGAGTGCGAAGAAAGCGAATGGGACACATCAATCTCGCGGCGCCGATTGTGCATATATGGTTCTTCAAGGCCATACCCAATCGGCTCGGCAACCTCTTGGCTATGAAGAGCGCCGACCTCGAGAAGATCATATATTTCCAGGAATATGTCGTGGTCGATCCTGGGGAGACGCCCCTTAAAGCAGGGCAACTATTTACGGAAGAGGAACACAGGGATGCCGTGAACAAATACGGAAAGGCGTTCAAGGCTGCAATGGGCGCCGAAGCCGTCAGGATTCTGTTGGAGAATCTTGATCTGGATGAAGTCGGTGTCCAGCTCAGAGAGGCTATTACGAAGACCAACAGCAAGCAGAAGATTAAAGACCTGACAAAACGGCTCAAGATTATTAACCAGGTCAAGAACAGCGACAATAAGCCGCAATGGACGGTCATGGAGGTCGTACCTGTGATCCCGCCGGATTTGAGACCGCTGGTGCTGCTCGAAAGGGACAATTTTGCAACCAGCGACCTCAATGACCTCTACCGGAGGATTATCAATCGAAATAACCGCCTGAAGAAGCTCATGGATCTTAATGCCCCCGAAGTGATTATTCGCAATGAGAAACGGATGCTTCAGCAGGCAGTGGATTCACTAATGGACAACGGCAGGTGTCGCCGCTCTGTCTTGGGCAGTAACAACCGGCCCTTGAAGTCGTTGACGGATATGATCAAAGGCAAGCAAGGGCGATTTAGAGAGAACCTGCTTGGCAAGCGTGTAGATTACTCAGCTCGGTCGGTAATTGTGGTTGGCCCCGATCTGAAGCTTTATCAATGTGGTTTGCCGAAGAAAATAGCCCTGGAGCTGTACCAGCCGTTCATCATTCGCAAACTCAAGCAACACGGATTGGCCGATACGATCAAAAGCGCCAAAAGGATGATTGAACGCCGCGACGAACAGGTCTGGGACATCCTGGAAGAGGTCATCCATCAGCACCCTGTCCTGCTCAATCGTGCTCCCACCCTCCATCGGATGGGCGTTCAGGCCTTTGAGCCTGTGCTCGTTGAGGGCAACGCTATTATGCTCCACCCGTTGGCTTGCAGGGGCTTCAATGCTGACTTTGATGGCGACCAAATGGCGGTGCATTTGCCGTTAAGTGTCGAAGCGCAGGCGGAAACTCATATCTTGATGATGACCACTTCCAATATATTTTCGCCGGCCGACGGCTCGCCTATGGTTGGGCCCTCCCAGGATATGGTCATGGGCAATTACTATCTGACCAATATGGACACTCACGAAACGCCTGAGACTAAAGAAGTGAGGATGTTCCGGGATACTTTTGAAGCAATAATGGCTCTTGAAACAGGCAAAGTCGGTTTGCACAAAAAGATTAAGGTCCGACTCGACAATGACAGAGTTGTTACTGATTCGGAAGAGATTCACAATCCGACCATCGTTGAAACGACAGTTGGCCGGTGCATATTCAATGATATGCTCCCGGCGGGAATGCCGTTTTACAATGTGACAATGTCTCAAAGAAGACTCAGCCGGGTAATTAGCGATTGTTTCAAGTTCACGGGCTCGTCCGAGACAGTGGACTTGCTTGATAGAATAAAGGATTTGGGCTTCAAGCACGCCACGCTGGCAGGTTTGAGTTTTGGGGTAACGGATCTGAAGATTCCCGCACGAAAAGCCGAGATCATTGAAGAGACTGAGAAAAAGGTCGGCAAAATTCGCAAGAACTACAACGATGGCGTCCTGACCGAGGGCGAAAGGTACAATCAAGTTATTGATGCCTGGACAAATGCCCGAGTGGAAGTAACCACCGAGATGATGCGAGGCCTCAGACAAGATACCAGGGAGGATGGATCGCCATACCTGAACCCGATCTTCCTTATGAGCGATTCCGGGGCCAGAGGAAGCGTCGACCAGATTCAGCAGCTTGCAGGCATGAGAGCGTTAATGGCCAAGCCCAGCGGCGAGATTATCGAAACACCTATTAAATCGAACTTCCGCGAGGGTTTGACCGTTCTTGAGTACTTCAGTTCGACGCATGGAGCACGCAAGGGTCTGGCGGATACTGCACTGAAGACGGCTAATTCCGGCTATCTTACCCGCAAGCTCATTGACGTGGCGCAAAATGTGATCGTTATTGAGCATGACTGCCAGACTTTGCAGGGGATAACCAAAGGCGCGGTCAGCAGAGGTGAACAGGTTGATATTTCCCTTTCGCAACTTATTATCGGCAGAACGGCCAGGGACAACATTCGCAATCCAATCACCAATGAAATGATCGTGCATGAGAATGAAGTCATAACTAACGAGGCGGCGGCAAAGATCGAAGCTTTGGGTCTTGACGCCATCCGAGTCAGAAGCGCACTAACCTGCGACAGTCCGTTCGGCGTCTGTGCCAAGTGTTACGGCTGGGATATGAGCACCGGGAAGCTAATCGAAGATGGCTCGTCTGTCGGCATCGTTGCCGCACAGTCGATTGGCGAACCGGGAACACAATTGACATTGCGGACGTTCCATACGGGAGGAGTTGCCGAAAGAGCTATTCTTGAAAGAGAACAAAAGGCCACACATGCAGGAAAGATTCAGTATCGTGACATTAACGCTGTTGAGTTCAACCAGGACGACGGCAAGACAGTGACGGTTGCGCTTAAGCGCAACGGCGAAATAGCCATCCTTGATGCGAAGGACAGAGAGCTCGACAGGTTCAAAGTGCCCTACGGCGCCATTGTTTTGGCCAGGGACGGCCGGAAAGCCAAGGTCGGGGCCCTTTTGTTCAGATGGGACCCGCACCGTACGCCGATTTTGGCGGAAGTGGCCGGCCTCATACGATTCGTTGATGTCATCGAAGGCGAGACCATTGGGATTGAAGAAGAGCGGAAGGGTCAGGCCGGTAAGCCGATCGTAATCGAGCACAAGGGTGACAAGCATCCGCAGATTATCATAGAAGATCCCGACGGCAAGATACTCGATGTTCACTATTTGCCGGCGGGAGCCAGAATTGAGGTTATTGAGGGCCAGGACGTTCAGGCCGGTCAATTGCTTGCGCATCAGCCCAGGGCCAGCGGGGGTACGCAGGACATAACCGGAGGTCTGCCCAGGGTGACCGAAGTGTTTGAAGCACGCAAGCCCAAAGACCCTGCCGCAATGGCAGAGATCAGTGGACGGGTCGAGTTGAGAAGCGACAAACGCAAGGGCAAGATGACCATTACGATCAGAAGTGAATCCGGCATGGAAAAGGAGCATCACGTCCCGCGTGACAGACATCTGAACGTTCATACCGGCGACCTTGCCGAGGCCGGCGACGCCCTTACGGACGGTCCCTTGGTGCCGCATGACATCTTGCGAATCAAGGGCGAAGAAGCCCTGCAAAGATACTTGACAACGGAAATTCAAAATGTGTACCGTTCGCAGAATGTAAACATAAACGATAAGCATATTGAGATAATCTGTGCTCAAATGATGCGTAAAGTCGAGATCGAATCCGTAGGCGACAGCGCATTTTTGCCGGGTGAGGTCGTCGATAAATTCGTATTCAAAAGAGAGAATGAAAAGCTGACAAATAGCCTCAAAGTTGCCGACGTTGGAGATGCGACTGATTTGGAGGCCGAGCAAATTGTCAGCAAGAAAGAGCTGGCTACTATCAACGAAAAGATCGAAAGCATTGGCGGCCGTGGAGCCACTGGCAAGAAACCAAGACCGGCGACCGCGATGACTCTGCTCCTGGGGATCACGAAAGCTTCGCTATGGTCGGAGAGTTTTATCGCCGCAGCCAGCTTCCAGGAAACAACAAAAGTCCTGACCGAGGCGTCTTTGGCCGGCAAATCGGACCAACTGTACGGTTTGAAGGAAAACGTAATTCTCGGTCATCTGATACCGGCGGGAACGGCTTTCAAACCGCATTTGGACATAAAGGTCAAACACCTGGTCGAAGCTCCGCTGCCGAAGGAATTCGAAGAAGTCGAGGAAATCAAAGAAGCCAAAGAGGCTGAGGCAAAGGCGGACGCCGCTGTCAGGGAAGCTTTGGGAATCAATTGATTCAGACTCGAATTGCAGGTTCGTGCTTGCGGAAATAGTGGATGGTTCTTATTTCTGCAGAAGCTATTGAGAGATCGTAGCTATTCGGATCCGGGGGGCTGCCTCACGCTCGGTGAGGGCGTCTCTGAATTTGTTTTGCCAGCGCCGCTATGGCTTGAAGTTTCTCAACATCCAAAGGTTCACTCTGACGCCTTGTTTTTTTTGCCTGCTGTGCGCCATCTCCGGGCGTCCCATCGGTTTGCCTGTATTCGCCGAGCCTCTGCTGCGGCTGCTCGCTGGTGAAGAGTGGTTTGGAAGTTTTTTGCTCAACGCGCTCTACAGTTTGATTGTGGTCTCCGACTGTGTGTTCGTGTTGTCCGTTTGCCGCAATCAAATCGGCCTCTTGCAGTTCGGGTTCTCCGTTGGCCTGCGTATGTTCCGCAATTTTGCGTTTGAGTCGCTCGCAGATTGCGGCTGGCTCGAGGGCCTTCTGTTCCAGGCTTCCCTCAGCTTGTTTGCCTTCGGCGATTTTGTGCCGAAGTTGTTCGTTTGCCGCCGTTAACTCGGCAACGTTCTGGTTTAGGCTTTCCTCGATCTGGCTGCGTTTGATGATTTCTGTTTGGAGTTGTCCGATTCGCTCATTTAGCCTTTCAAGCCACTCGGTTGCCTGCTTCAGCTTCTCTTTCTTTTCTCGTCTTGTTTTGGCGCGGGCTGAACGCCCTTCTTTCAAATCGTAGATTTCCTCGCCGCGACGCTTCAATTTGACGCCGATGATGGGTGAACGCTCCAGGATATGATCTGCGTGCGTTATTACCGCCGCTGCTTTCCGCTGTCGCCTCATAATCAGCAACAGCAGAACCAGGGCCGGTATGGCTATCATCAGCACCTCCCATTCCTCCCATTGGTGCTCATAATATAGCCACCGCAACAGTCTGCGCACAAAGCTGTCCAGAGTCATCTGTTCTTACCTCCGAACCTGGGACTTTAGGAGAAACTATTCCCCGGTGGAAAGCTCGACATGAACCAAAAAGAAGCCTTCTCACCAATCCTCCTAATTCTATGGCCTATATTATAGCACTTTGCTCAACATAAGTCAAAGAAAAAACGCATCGTAGGCACTGTCCGCGACGGTTCATCCTGGCAGCGCCATCTGGCCGACGCGATAAATTGATTCAAAACCGGATGTCCTGACTGCCTGTAAGGAAAAGCCTGCTGGATTTGAGCATACCTTCGCTTTGAAGTCGGCAGGGATTGTTTTTTTTGGGTTTTTACGAAAAATTTTGCAATAGGGGCCTAAAATCTCTTGGAATTTGCGCAATTAATATTACAATAATGGGTTATCCTGTCGATTGTCGAACAGAATACGTCAATGATTAGAACCAGGGATTACGAGTATTATGCCCACAATAAACCAGTTAGTCAGGCGCCCGCGGGCGAAATCGAAGGGTCACAAGCGCGTATCCGACATCAGCGGTTCGCCGCAAAAGCGAGGTGTGTGTCTTATTGTCAGGACGCAGACACCTAAGAAGCCGAATTCAGCCCTGCGTAAGATCGCCCGTGTCAGGTTGACCAACGGCAAAGAAGTTACAGCTTACATACCCGGGATTGACCATAACCTCCAGGAGCACAGCACGGTTATCATTCGCGGAGGCCGGGTCAGAGACCTGCCGGGAGTACGGTATCATATTGTCCGCGGTGTTCTCGACTGTGCCGGCGTGGCTAATCGACAGCAGGGCAGAAGCAAATATGGTGCGAAAAAAACGAAATAGGACTTCGTATTGCGCCGTGCGTGATGCGTATTGCGTAAGAAATCAACACGGAACCCAATACGATATACGATATACGCAATACGATATACGAGGAAATTATGGCTAAAAAGTTTACCGCTTCAAGTCAACAATTAAAGCCGGATCCAAGGTATAACAGCAGGTTGGTAGCAAAATTCATCAACTGTTTGATGTGGGACGGCAAGAAAAGCACTGCCCAGCGGGTCTTCAACGATGCTATGGCTATCATGGAGGAGAAGGTCCCGGACGCCGGAGCACTTGAAGTGTTCGAGAAGGCGATTAACAACGCAAGACCGCTAATCGAGGTCCGCAGCAAGCGTGTTGGAGGGGCCAGTTATCAGGTCCCGATGCAGGTAAGCGCCAAGCGCCAGCAATCTCTTGCCTTCAGGTGGATATTGGCGGCAGCCAGATCCAAGAAAGGCAGGCCCATGTGCGAGCGTTTGGCTTCGGAGTTGATGGACGCCTATAACGAGCGAGGCGGCGCAATGACCACGCGGGAAAATATCCATAGAATGGCCGATGCGAATAAGGCGTTTGCTCACTTCGCCTGGTAAAAGTTTGTACTTGTCACTGCCACGGTGCATTATCGAGAATGACCGTGGCAGTTTTTTTATACGGTGTTGCCGGGTGCAAATTGCCGTGTAGGGGCAGGCCTTTATGCCTGCCCGGGGCAACCATATAGGGTTGTCTCTGCGTGAGAAACGAAAGATGTCGAACGCTCTGGAAAAACTACGCAATATAGGAATCATGGCTCACATTGATGCGGGCAAGACGACGGTCACGGAGCGCGTTCTTTACTATGCGGGCAAGACCTATAAGATGGGAGAGGTGCACAACGGCACGGCGGTTATGGACTTCATGGAGGAGGAGCAAAAAAGAGGCATTACCATCACTTCGGCGGCGACAAAATGCCCGTGGAAGGACTTTGGGATCAACCTGATCGATACGCCGGGGCACATTGACTTTACCGCTGAGGTCGAAAGGTCGTTGTGTGTTCTCGACGGGGCCGTAGCGGTATTTGATGGAAGCGAGGGCGTACAAGCACAGAGTGAAACTGTCTGGAGGCAGGGACAGAAGTACGACCTGCCTTGTCTCTGCTTCGTGAATAAGATGGACAAGGTGGGCGCCGATTTCGAGATGACCATTGAGAGCATTTGTGACAAGCTCCTTGCAAATCCTATTTTAGTGCAGCTTCCCATCGGCGCCGAGGACTCTTTCGCCGGGGTCATCGATCTAATAAAGATGCAGGCGGTTTTTTATCAAACCGAACAAATGGGGGCTACGTTTGAAGAAACTGAAATCCCCGCCGAACTACAGCAAAATGCCCGGCAGCACAGAAACCAGATGATTGAGCTTGCTGCCGAGTATGATGCCGAGCTAATGGACAACTATGTCCACGATAAACCGATCGATGCCGAGATGATCGACAGAGCAATTAGAAAAGGGACTTTGAGTAACAAGCTTCATCCGGTGTTCGTCGGATCCGCTTTGAAATATATTGGAGTGCAAAGACTGCTCGACGGCGTCGTGGCTTATTTGCCGTCTCCACTCGACAAGAGTGTGCTGACCGGCCACAAACCGAACGATAAGAAAAAGAAAATATCAATCAAGTGCGATCAGAGTGGCAGCCTGGTGGCGCTCGCATTTAAGATCACCAGCGATGTACACGGCGATCTGAGCTTCCTGAGAATCTATCAAGGCAGACTGAAGACAAGCAGTAGAGTGTTGAATGCCAACCGCAACCGGCGGGAGAATATTACCAGAATATTTGAGATGCACGCCAAGGAGCGAAAATCTCTGGATTCGGCCGGCGCCGGCGACATCGTCGCGGTGGTGGGGCTTAAACAAACGCTGACAGGCGATACAATTTGTGACCCCAAGAAACCGGTTTGCCTGCCGAGTATCACGTTTCCTCAAACGGTAATGAATATGTCGATAGAGCCAAAGACCGCTGCCGAGAAGGTTAAATTGGCGGATGCACTGGCCGGCTTGAGACGTGAGGATCCGACTTTTGAGTGCAAAACGGACACCGAAACGGGCCAGACCATAATCAGCGGAATGGGCGAATTACACTTGGAGGTACTACAGCACAAGCTGGTGCGGGACAAAGGAGTGGACGTCAGGGTGGGCAAGCCAAGGGTCGCCTACAGGGAGGCTATCACAAAGACCGCACAAGCCGAGGGCAAATTCGTCCGGCAAACAGGCGGACACGGTCAGTACGGGCACGTCGTTTTGCAGGTCGAGCCGCTGCTGACCGAGGATGGCCACTGGAGCAGCGATGTGGCATTTGATAGCACAGCTCCCGGCGATGCAGTGCCGAGAGAATACGTCCCTAATGTGGAAAGAGGCAGCAGAGATGCATTAGGCAGCGGCGCATTGGCGGGTTATCCCGTTGTTGGAATTAAGGTTACGTTGCTTGACGGTTCGTTTCATTCTGTCGATTCATCGGGTTTAGCCTTTGAGCAGGCTGCTGCGAAAGCCCTGGAAAAAGCAATCGAAGCGGCAGAACCGGTCCTGCTCGAACCCATGATGCGGCTCCAGGTAGTTGTGCCTCTGGCTAATTTCGGGGCCGTCCAGGGCAACTTGCTCGCGAAGAGGGGCCTGATTACCAATTGTCGCGTGCATGGGAACATGCAGGTCATTGACGCCAAGGCGCCGCTTGTGGAAACTTTTGGCTATTCGAGCGAGATTAGAAGTGTGACGGCCGGCAGGGGAACGTTTACTATGGAGCCGCTGAACTACGAGAAAGTTCCGGAGCAGATCGCCAGGCAAATAATTTTTTAGAAAAATGTTGATATTTTCTTTATTTTAGCAAAAATTTTGGCACATTTTGTTGACAGTGCCGGATTTATGTGATAGCGTACCGGGTTTCCAGCCGTGGCGAGCATCGTCAAGGACGACTTTGCGTACACTTAGTTGGGCTGTGGCATGTCTGTGATTTTGTGGTCAGGGACGGTTTTTAGTTTGTTATGGGTGTATTGAAAACCCGTGGATGGTTTTGGATGAGCCGCCAACTGATCTGAATCCAAGTTTTTAAGGAAGGCGAATTTGAGGATTGATTGCTGATAGTTTGGAACTGATAGGCGAAAAACCAAAAAGGAAAAGTGATAATCGCTAATCAGTAAGCAATGCTCAACATAAGGCCTCTCCTGCCAGAAGCAAGTAACACAGGTTTGGAAAATAGCAGGAAAACTATAGACTGACAAACAGCAGGACAGCGTAGAGGAAGATTATGGCGGCTGAGACCGAAAGAATCAGAATTAAGATGGAATCTTACGACCACAGGGCCTTGGATGCGTCTGCCAAGGAGATAGTCGAGCACGCTCGAAAGACGAATGCCCGCGTTAGTGGTCCGGTGCCATTGCCTACGCGAATTGAAAGATACACTGTTTTGAGAAGTCCTCATATCGACAAGAAGTCGCGCGAGCAGTTCGAGTTGCGGACTCATAAACGTCTAATAGACATTCACGAGGCCAACGCCCGGACGGTTGAGGTGCTCAATCGTTTGGTGGTGCCGGCCGGAGTATTTGTAAGAATCAAGGCCTGATTTGTGAAACACCGACAAGTGTGGATCGAATCAAGAGGTAAGAGCTACGAAATTATGGCGATGCTACTGGGAAAAAAAGTTGGAATGACTCAGGTCTATGACAATTTGGGCAAATTGGTGCCCGTTACAGTCATACAGGCCGGTCCCTGTGTTGTTACGCAGGCCAAGACGGTTGAGACCGACGGTTACAACGCCATTCAACTCGGTTTCGATGAAGTCAAGCCGATTCGCAGGAAGAAGCCTCAAATAAAACATGCCGAGAAGGCCAGGACCACGCCGAAGAGATTCGTCAGGGAGATGCGCCTGCAGGACAATGCCGAACAGCAATACGAAGCCGGGGATTCTGTCACAGTTGCCGTCTTTTCGGAAGACAAATTCGTGGATGTCGTCGGCACGAGCAAGGGCAAGGGCTTCGCAGGTGTGATGAAACGGCATGGCTTTGGTGGTTTCCCGGCCTCTCATGGTACGGAACGAAAGCATAGGGCCCCTGGCTCAATAGCGAGTTTTGCCAGTGATGCCGGCCACGGCCCGGGTCCGAAGAGGGGCAAGAAAATGGCAGGTCATATGGGCAATCAGCGGGTAACGGTAAAGAATCACGAGTTGGTGGACGTGGACGAGGAGAAGAACCTGTTAATCGTCAAAGGTTCTGTGCCAGGTCCGGCCGGTGGTTATTGTATTGTCCGAAGTGCCAAAAAGGCATAATCAGCAGGAGAACGGAAACCGCGAAAATGATTGATTTGGCTGTTTATAATACAGAAGGGCAAGAGATTGACAGCTTGAGGGTTGATGAAGCGGCTTTCGGCGGATCGGTCAGGTACCCGCTGCTCAAGCAGGCCGTTGTTATGTATCACGCTAATAAGCGCGTGGGAACAGCGGCAACAAAGGGCAGAAGCATGGTGGCCGGCTCGGGCAAGAAGCTATTCAGGCAAAAGGGTACGGGAAATGCACGCGTAGGGAATATCAGGACGGGCAAACGTACCGGCGGCGGCGTTACCTTTGCCAAGCAGGTCAGGGATTTTGGCAAACGTATGCCCAGGAAACAAAGAAGGTTGGCCAGAGACTCTGCAATATTAGCCAAGCTCCTGGGCAGCAATGTTGTGGTGGTTGACGGGCTGAATTTCGAGAAGCCTAAAACCAGGGATTTCATGGGCATTCTGAATAATTTGAAGATTCAGCGCAGTTGTCTCGTTACGACCAGTTCGGCGGATGACAATCTCTGCAAGTCGGCTAACAATGTTCCAAAGGTAGCGGTTGTGCCTGTCAATCAATTGAATGCCGGCGATATATGCAGCCACCGCAAAATGCTGATTACTAAAGAGGCCCTCTTGTCTATGTTGGAAACAGACCAGGCGACTGAAATTTGACGGGTATTGACGTGGATGACTATAATATCGTAATTCGGCCATTGATTACAGAGCAGGGCATGCACTTTGCAAACGTCAAGAGTGCGTACTGCTTCGAGGTAAACAAGAGGGCCAATAAGACGCAGATAAAAAACGCTGTGCAAAGAATATACAACGTTAAGGTTCAGAAAGTGAGAACAGCCAACCGTAGAGGCAAGTACCGCCGCAAGGGCAGACATTACGGCATGACGCCGAGTTGGAAAAAAGCCATCGTTTTTCTGGATCCCGAGTTCCACATAGATTTGTTCTGATAAGGTTTTATCTAACCGGACCCGCAGAACACTGGATTGCAGGTCATTAACTAAGAGTTGCTATTATGGGTATTCGAGTTTATAAGCCAACAAGTGCCGGACGAAGAAACAGTTCGGTCAACGATTACGCCGAGTTGACGGCGGCCCGGCCCGAGAAGTCGCTCTGTAAGAGGATAAAAAAGAACGGCGGGCGAAACCATCATGGAGTTACCACTACCCGGTTCAGGGGCGGCGGCGCGAGGAGGATTTACCGTATCATTGATTTCAAACGCAAAAAAGACGGTGTCCCCGCGAAAGTGGCAACGATCGAGTACGACCCCAACAGAAACTGCTTTATATCCCTTCTGCACTACGCCGACGGCGAAAAGAGGTATATACTGGCCCCGCTGGGCATCAAGGCCGGTGACCGCGTCGAAAGCGGCGCCTCTTGTGAGCCTAAGATCGGCAACACGATGCCGCTGTCGGCGATTCCTGCCGGCATGGAAATTCACAATATCGAAATGAGGGCCGGCCAGGGCGGAAAACTGGTCAGAGGCGCCGGCAACGCTGCAAGAATCATGGCCAAAGAAGGCAACTGGGTCACCATAGTTTTGCCGAGCGGCGAAATGCGGACGGTTCGCAAGGAATGCCGGGCGACCATTGGCCGGCTGAGCAACCCCGACCACCAAAACGTGCGGATCGGCAAAGCCGGGCGGAAGCGCCACATGGGCCGCAGACCCCACGTCAGAGGCAAAGCCATGAATCCCGTCTCCCATCCGATGGGTGGCGGAGAAGGCAGATCGAACGGCGGACGTCATCCATGCTCTCCGACCGGTGTGTTGGCAAAGGGCGGCAAAACAAGAAACCCGCGAAGCACGAGCAATAACAGAATTATTCGAAGGCGAAAGAGTAAGAGACAAAAACAATTAGCCCTGTAATTTCGCCGTGCATCCGAGTGATGTATTCTGCGAAAGATACACGAGATACGAGAAATGGGAAGATCTCTAAAAAAAGGACCGTATGTTGACGAGAAGTTATTTATCAAAGTCAACAAACAAACTGCGTCCGGCTCTCGCGAGCCGATCAAAACGTGGGCTCGAAGGTGTACGATAGTCCCTGAGTTCGTTGGCTTCACATTTATGGTCCACAACGGCAAAATATTTAACAAGGTTTTTGTCACCGAAGATATGGTCGGACACAAATTGGGTGAGTTTTCGATCACCAGGATGTTCAAAGGTCATTCAAGTAAGAAGATAAAATAGGTAAGCAGGCGGTTTAGCCACTGTGAGTGATGTGGAAGCGAGCTTTTTCGTCGCTGGACTCAAACTGACTTGGGAATGTGATAAGCAATATGTTAAGTGCTGACAAATTAAAAGAGCTTTGCAAGGAACGGCAGATGAGTGTGGAGCAGTTGGCCGGCCATCTCGCCCGCGGGGGATTCGACGCGCAAAAGGCGGCGGTAGCTATCAAGAACTGGCAAAAGGGCCTTTTCAAGCCCGAACCGGGCGCAGATGATATCCGCAGGCTGGCGACCGGCTTGTCCGTCGAGCCAAATGATTTGGTTGACTGGCGATCCTCTTATCGCTATGCCCCGATGTCAGCGCGAAAGGCGCGATTGGTCACTCAATTGATAGCCGGCCGAAGCGTCCAGGATGCGATGGACATCCTGAAGTTCACGAGAAAACGTGCCGCAACGATGATCGACAAGGTGCTCAAGAGCGCCGTTGCCAATGCCGACGAGCAGCAGGCTGATGCCGACAATCTTTATGTGAGCTGCGCCCGTGTTGACGATGCTGGAGTTCGTATCGGCACAAAAAGGTTCATCGAAAAAGACAGAGGCAGAGCGCATCCCATTAGCAAGAAAGCCTGCCATATACACATAACCGTATCGCAGGCATAGGAAAACAGACAGAAAGTAGAAACGCAATACGAGACACGAGATTATGGGCCAGAAAGTATCGCCAGTAGGTTTTAGGACAGGAATAACGCTCGGGTGGCAAAGCACCTGGTTTGCTACCAAGGATGATTATGGCGATTTTCTTGTTGAGGACCAGAAGATTCGTCGGTACGTTGACAACAGGTTTAACCGTCGCATGCCCAAAGGTGCGGTGGCAAAGACCGAAATAATCCGTACGCGGAACGAAGTGAAAGTTACGCTCCACAGCGCCCGGCCCGGCGTTGTCATTGGTCCAAGGGGTGGTGAAGTCGATAAGTTGCGGGAAGAACTCGAAGATTTTACGGGTCGAAAGATAAATGTCAATGTTATCGAGATAAAAGAGCCTGACCTCAATGCCACCCTGGTGGCCGAAGCGATCGCCGAGCAATTGGGCAAGCGGGCCTCGTTCAGGCGCACGATGAAGCAGTTTTGCGAGGCGGCGATGAACGCCGGTGCTAAAGGGGTGAAGATTATCTGCTCGGGTCGGCTGGCCGGGTCGGAAATGTCCAGGAAGGAAACGCAGAAGCTCGGCAGCATCCCACTGCACACGCTTGATGCGAATGTCGATTACGCTATAGCGACGGCAAGAACGACCTATGGAGCTATTGGCGTCAAAACCTGGATTTATAAGGGCAAGTTTGGCGAAGAAATTACGCCCAACCAGCACCGTCGTCGGCGTCGTCCGCCAGGGCGTGTTAGCCCGGCGATGAGAGGCCGAGGCGGTTCCAGAAACGCAGCGGCGCAGCAGAGCACAAGTCCATCCGAAGGTGGGTCGGCTGCGTCGTCACCGGAGCCGAAAAAAGGTGGATCCACCGGCACTGAGGCAAGTTAAAAACGAGCGTTTTCGTCAAAGAAAGTGCTCGTTAAGTATAGTTTAAGCAAAGGTGTATGAAAAATGGCGATGATGCCGAAAAGAGTTAAGCACCGTAAGAGCCAGCGCGGCAAGATGAAGGGCAATGCTTCGAGATGCAACTTCGTGGCGTTCGGCGAATACGGCCTGCAAGCCTTGCAGGGTAGCTGGATAACCGCACGGCACATTGAAGCAGGCCGAGTTGCAGCGACTCATTTTTTGCATCGTGAAGGTAAAGTTTATATCAGGCTGTTTCCGCACAAGCCGGTGAGTTCCAAGCCGTTGGAAACGCGAATGGGCAAAGGCAAGGGTGAGCCTGAGTTTTGGGTAGCAAGAGTAAGGCCCGGGCAGGTCTGCTTTGAAATCGGTGGAGTTGCCGAGGATGTGGCAAAGCAGGCGCTGATCAGGGTGGCCCATAAAATGCCGATCCGATGCAGGTTTGTTAAGCGAAGGCATTCATTGTAAGAGGAAACCTTTAGATGAAGGCGCAGCATTACCGAGAAATGAGCCCGGATGAGCTTGAGGGCAAACTGGACGAGCTTGAAAGGCACATGTTCGATTTGCGCTCGCAGGCGGTGACGGAGAAACTGGAGAATTCCAAGGCTGTTGTTAACGTCAGACGTGATATTGCCAGGATCAAGACAGTAATGCGTCAAAACAAGTGATGGCCTGTTTGAAGGTAATTGTTGAGACGGAAAACCGAAGATGCAGGATCGAAAATTAAAGACTTTAACCGGCGTGGTGATAAGCAGCAGCGGCGACAAGAGCGTCAGGGTGGCCATTGATTACAAGGTCAAGCACCCAAAGTACGGCAAGTACATGAAGCGCAGGACAAAACTGGCCGTCCACGACGAGCACAATCAGAGCGGTATTGGCGACGTCATTGAAATTGCTCAATGCAGACCTCGCAGCAAGACCAAGAGTTGGCGACTTCTGAAGATTTTGGAAAAAGTAGAACAGGTGTGAATTGAGATAATAGATAATGATTCAGCAGGAAACAATGTTGGACATAGCCGACAACTCTGGCGTCAAGTCGGCATTATGTATTAAGGTTCTTGGAAGGGGCGGGGCCAGAGGTAAGAAGACCCGGCCGGTTGCCGGCGTCGGAGATATTGTTTGCGTTGCGATCAAGAAATCTCTGCCGAACTGCCAGTTGGATGACAAGAAAGTGCACAAATGTGTTATTATTCGCACCAAGAGCCCCCTGAAGCGCTCCGACGGCAGTTATGTGAGGTTCGACAGCAATGCAGCGGTGATGATTGACGCCGACGGCAATCCGATAGGAACGAGAATTTTTGGTGCGGTGGCTCGCGAGCTTCGTGAGAAGAACTATATGAAAATCATCTCGCTGGCGAGCGAGGTTGTCTGAGGATAGATAAGACAAGAGATGTGATCTTATGGCTTTGCACGTAAAAAAAGGTGACATAGTAGAGATTGTAACCGGCGACCACAAAGGTGCTACCGGCAGGGTGTTGCGTGTGGTTCCCGGCAAGAACTGCGTGGTGGTTCAGGGCCACAACATAGCGAAGAAGCACGTTCGGCCTTCGCGCAAGAATCCGCAGGGGGGGCGGATCAATGTTGAACGGCCGATCCACATAAGCAACGTTCTGCCTGTGAATCCGAAGAGTTCGGGCGGCAGCAAAGTCCATTATAAGGTGAACGAGGACGGCAGCAAGAAACGTCTCGCTGCCGACGGCACTGAAATCGGCGTTGTTAGAAAGGCAAAGTAGGCTGAAGATTGGCGGCCATTTGGCCGGTCGGAAGATATAAAATGGTACGTTTAAGAGACTTATATAAATCCAAGGTGGTTCCAGGCTTGACCGAGGAGTTCGATTACAAGAATCCGATGGCCGTGCCGCGAATGGAGAAAATTGTCATCTCGATGGGCATAGGCAGGGCAGCTCAAGACAAGAAATTTCTGGAATCGGCCAGGAAGGATTTGACGATGATCGCCGGGCAATTGCCCGCGGCCTGTAAAGCCAGGAAGAGTGTCTCGAATTTCAAAGTCAGGGAAGGCCAGGAAACCGGCCTGAAAGTCACTGTTCGCGGTGTCAGAATGTACGAATTCATGGACAGGCTCATCAATCTTGCGATCCCGCGCGTCAGAGACTTCCGAGGCCTCAACGACAAGAGTTTTGACGGCAGGGGCAATTATTCGATGGGCCTGACTGAGCAGAGCGTTTTTCCGGAAATCAACACGGCAAAGATCGAGTTCCAGCAGGGCATGAACATAACCTTTGTGACGACTGCAAGGACCGATGACGAAGCAAGGAAACTGCTTGAACTTTTCGGGATGCCGTTTAGGAAGCGTGAATCTTAGGGCGCCGGCCGAGGCAAGAAACTGGAGCGTGTGAATGTCGACAAAAGCACTGGAAAACAAGGCAGAGAAGAAACAGAAATTTCGTGTCAGGCAGTATACACGCTGTCAGCTTTGTGGTAGATCGAGAGCAGTCTATCGCAAGTTTAAGATATGCCGGATTTGTTTTAGAACTTTGGCTAACGAAGGTAAGATACCCGGAGTAAGGAAAGCCAGTTGGTAAATTCGTCGTGCGTTATGCGTATTGCGTTACGCGATACGCAACACGATATACGCAATACGAGGTAGATTATGAGTTTAAGTGATACCATAGCTGATATGCTGACAAGAATTCGCAACGCTGTGCGAATTAACAAAGGCCAGGTCAACATTAAGGCGTCGAATATCTGTGAAGGCGTCGCGGCTGTCTTGAAGAAGGAAGGCTATATCGAGGATTTTGACCGAATTGATGACGGCAGGCAGGGCGTATTGAGGGTTACGCTTAAGTATGACCAGAACGGCCGGTCTATTATTGACACGATAACAAGAACAAGCAAACCCGGGTGCAGGATCTATTCATCCGTTGACAAGCTGCCGCGTGTCCTGGCAGGAATGGGGATCGCTATCGTTTCGACAAGTAAAGGCGTAATGAGTGATAAAAGCTGCCGAGAAGCCAACGTCGGCGGCGAGATACTTTGTACGGTTAGCTAATGAGTCGCATAGGAAAAAAACCAATTGTCATCCCTGGAGGCGTCAAGCTCGAGCTCAAAGACCTGTCTGTCAAGGTCTCAGGTCCGCTTGGCCAGCTCCAGATGGACTGTCACCCCCGGATAAACGTAAGAATTGACGATCCCGGGAAAAACATTCTTGTAGAAAACGAACGCCCTGAGGACCGGCAGAACAAGCAGCTTCACGGCACGATGCGCGCCTTGATTGCCAACATGGTTACCGGTGTCAGTAAAGGCTTTGAGAGGAAAATGGAGATATTTGGCACCGGCTACAGTGTCAAGGAGCAGGGCGGCAAGCTGGTTTTCCAGGTTGGCTTCTGCCATCCGGTGGAGCTGGTGGTACCTAAAGGCTTGAAGATAAACATTGAGACTGCTGCAACGAGGGGCAACGACGTTCCGGCAAGATTTACACTTTCCGGGATAGACAAGAGGCTGCTGGGACAATTCGCTGCGGACATACGAAAAATCAGGCCCCCCGAGCCGTATAAGGGAAAGGGCATCCGTTATGTCGATGAGCACGTGAGGCGCAAGGTCGGCAAAGCATTCGCTTCGGGAACGGCATAAGAATTTAGAATTGGGAATCGATAATTGAGAGTTAACAAGGCAAAAAAAGCGGTACTTAGACGCAAGTATCACGTTCGCAAGAAGGTATTCGGAACTCCTGACAGGCCGAGGCTTTCTGTGTTCCGCTCGAATAGACATATTTACGCGCAGATCATAGACGATACCGCCGGGGCCACGCTTGCTTCGGCAAGCACGAGGGTAAAAGGGCTGCAAGAGCAGGCGCCGAACGGCGGCGGCAGAAAGGCGGCCGAAGTCGTGGGCGAGATTGTCGCAAAGCAGGCTCTCGGCGTCGGGATCAAGTGCGTTCGATTTGACAGAAATCGATATAAATTTCACGGTAGAGTCAGGGCTCTTGCCGAAGCGGCGAGAAAAGCCGGACTGGCCTTTTGAAAAGAAAAACGATAAAGCTTGGAGAATAAATTGGCAGTAGAACCCGCTAAACCAGTTAAACCTGTCGAAAGCGAGGCTCCGGGAGAAAACGCTCGGCCTTTGGGGCGACCCTCAGATGGGGCCAAACTTTCGAACCAGGAAGAAAGGCCGTTGGAAGATACGGTCGTGAAAATATATCGCTGCTCCAAAGTGGTCAAGGGTGGTCGCCGATTCAGCTTTGCGGCGTTAGTTGTCATTGGTGATCGCGCGGGCACGGTTGGTGTCGGCTACGGCAAGGCTAATGAGGTCCCCCGGGCGGTTGAGAAAGGTGTCAAGGACGCCAAGAAGTCGCTGCACACGATAGCCCTGACCGGCCGGACGATTCCGCACGCGATTAACGGCAAGTACAGAGCGACGAAAATAGCCCTGGTTCCGGCCAGCCCGGGTACCGGAGTTATCGCCAGTTCCAGCGCCCGAGCGGTGCTGGAATACGCCGGCGTTCAGGATGTTCTGACAAAGGTTTACGGAAGCACCTCTGCCAAGAATGTCGTCAAAGCGACGTTACAGGGACTGCTGGCATTGCGGGACAAAGAAATGGTTGAATCTCTGCGCGGTGTGCCGATTAACGTTTGATAATTGGGTGATTTGAATGCTGAATCATGAAATAACTTCCAAAGTAGGTAAACACAAGCGTCGCCGCCGCGTAGGCAGGGGCACTGGCAGCGGCCATGGCAAGACCTGTGGTCGAGGCCACAAAGGCGCCGGCAGCAGAGCCGGCTCGGTCTCGGTCTCGCTCTATGAGGGCGGACAGATGCCTTTGTTTCGGCGACTGCCCAAACGCGGCTTTAGCAACGTCAAGTTCGCAACACGATGTGAAATCGTCAACATCTGTCAATTGGAGAGATTTGAAGATGGTTCGTCGGTCAGCGTTGAGCAACTGTCCGATGCCGGACTGATTGATAGCAGCAAGAGCAAAGTTAAGATTCTCGGCAAGGGAGACTTGACAAGGAAACTGGAAGTAACGGCCCACAAATTCAGCAAGTCCGCTGAAGAGAAAATAACCGCTTCCGGCGGCACGGCAAAAGTAATCTGACTGTCGTTGGTGTGACGCATTATACGAGAAGGAACGCAAGAGACAAAATACGAGATATCAAGTAATGCTTGGAACAGTCGCCAATATATTTAGAGTTCAGGACCTGCGCAACAAGATTATTTTCACTGTGGCGCTGCTGATAATATACCGCGTGGGTTTCCACATTCGCGTTCCCGGTTTTGACCCGGACGCGATTGAGGCGATGATGGGCTCGAGGGACCACGAGAGTCCGCTGGGAAGAGCTGCCGACATGATGCAAATGTTCACAGGTGGAACCTTGAGCAAAAGCAGCTTGTTCGGACTCGGAATCATGCCTTATATTACCTCGTCGATTATCCTGATGCTGTTAGGGGAGGTAATTCCCGCTCTCAAGAAGTTGCGCCAGGAGGGCCAAACAGGCCACAAGAAGATACAAGAGTACACACGGTATTTGACCGTGTTAATATGCTTTGTTCAGTCGATAATGTTTATGAAGTTCATGGGCGGCTCGGGCTTGACTTATGCGGGGATGTACGGTCGCGCCATGGTAATGGGCGTTGTCGGCATGACGGCTGGGACCCTCTTCTTGATGTGGCTCGGCGAACAGATAGATGAATATGGTATTGGCAACGGCATCAGCCTGATAATCATGGCCGGCATTGTGTCGCGAATGCCGTGGGCGATCCGGATGCTCTGGCAGAATGTCGATTTGACAGTAGGTGCGCCGATCGGCAGCATAGGACCGGCAAAAATACTGCTTCTGGTGGCAGCGTTCGTTTTTGTCGTTGCCGGCGCCATATTGATAACTCAAGGCCAGCGCCGAATACCGATTCAGCAGGCGAAACAGATGCGGGGCCGTCGGATGTATGGTGGCCAGAGGCATTATTTGCCGCTCCGTGTCAATCACGGGGGAGTAATGCCGATAATCTTCGCATCGAGTTTCATGATGTTCCCGCCGATCATAATGGGTCAGCTAATGAATATCGAGAGCTTAGCTGATTCGACAATTGTTCAGACCATCTACGATGCTTTGAACTTCCGTGCTTTCACTTATAATGTCTTGTATATGTTGTTGATATTCCTGTTCGCATATTTTTGGGTAACGGTACAATTTCAGCCCAAGGAAATGGCCAAGAATCTGCGAGATTCCGGCAGTTTTATCCCGGGACTTCGACCGGGGCGCAGAACTGCCGACTATCTGGAAACGGTAATGACTCGGATCACGTATTTCGGGGCCTCATTCCTGGCGATAATAGCCGTTGTTCCGTCGCTGATTATAGTGCTGCTCGGGATCAATCCCAGCGTGGCAAATTTTGTCGGAGGAACGGGCCTGTTGATAGTGGTTAGCGTTTCACTCGATCTGGTTCAGAAAATAGAGGCAAACCTTCTCATGCGCAGCTACGAAGGCTTCAGTTCCGCAGGCAGAATCAAAGGAGCACAGGGATGAGAATAGTTTTATTGGGCGCCCCCGGTGCAGGTAAGGGAACGCAATGCAAGAACATTGTTACCCGATACGGCCTGCTTCATTTGTCCAGCGGGGACATCTTACGACAGGAAAGAGCCGCCGGCGCCGAATTGGGGAAAAAAGCCCAGAGTTATATGGATTCAGGTGCACTTGTGCCGGATGAAATTATAATTGAGATGATGGCCAAAGCGATAGAACAGGCGCCCGCGTCTGGTTTCGTACTGGATGGCTTTCCCAGAACACTCAACCAGGCAGTCGAGCTTGACAGGGCGCTGGCCAAGTTGAAAATAAATGCAGTCCTGAACCTGGAGATAGATGACCGGTTGGTGGCGGCACGAATGACCGGCAGAAGGAGTTGTCCTCAGTGTGGAGCGATTTACCACGTCGATAACCTCAAGCCGAAAACCGAGGGTGTGTGTGACAATGACGGCACTGAACTCGTTCAGCGTGCTGATGACAATCCGGAAGTGGTGGCAAATCGTCTCGAAACCTACCACCGGCAGACAGAGCCGCTGGTGGATTACTATAAGAACAACGGCACGGTTTATGACTTTGATGCCGGCAAGGATGTCGACGAGGTGAAGGCTTCGATTTTCGAGGAGCTGGATGCTCTCGACAAAGCGTTCAGTGCCGACGCTGTATCGAACTGAGAGGCGTGGACCTGAGACGCGATGAGTAAATGGCTATAACGCTTCGCAGCCAAAGAGAAATTGAGTTGATGTCTAAGGCGGGTGCTGTTGTAGCAGACGTTCTTTCAAAATTAAAAGAGCTCGCAGAGCCGGGAGTGACGACCGCGTACCTTGACAGCGTAGCTTCGCAGATGACTGCAGATGTCGGAGCCGAGGCATTGTTCAAGGGTGTCCAGGCCCCGTTTTCTAAAATCCCGTTTCCGGGTGCAATTTGTGCATCGATAAATGAGCAGGTTGTTCACGGGATTCCTTCAGAAGACGCAAGGCTAAAGGACGGTGATATCCTGAGCATTGACTTTGGCGTCAGGCTAAACGGTTATTGTGGGGATGCGGCGGTAACGATTGCCATTGGTGAGATTTCCGAGGATCGGCGCAGGCTGATGGATGTAACAGGGCGTGTTCTCGATACGGCGATAGAGAAATCTGCGCCTGCCGTCAGGTGGAGTCAGGTAGCCGGCGAAATGCAGCGGTGCGCTGAGTCAGCCGGTTTTTCGGTCGTCAGAGACTTTGTTGGACACGGGATCGGCAGGGAAATGCACGAGGAGCCGAGAGTGCCCAACTTTGTCAGCGATGAGCTAAGGGTTAATGATGTAGTTTTGGCCGAAGGAATGGTGTTGGCTGTTGAGCCAATGATTAATGCAGGCTCATGTGCCGTGCGAACTCTGAAGAATGGATGGACGGTTGTGACAAGAGACGGTAAATGCTCGGCTCATTTTGAGCACACAATTGTGATAGTGGAGAATGGTTGTAAAGTATTAACTGATAAAGGGCGGTAAGAAGCGGCTCGAACGAATTTCAGATCGTCAGTTGCAAAACAAAAAGATATGGCAAAGAAGGACACAATAAGATTGCAAGCCAAGGTGACCGACGCTTTGCCGAATGCAATGTTTAGGGTGGAACTGGAGAACGGCCACAAGGTCTTGGCGCATGTTTCCGGTAAAATGCGAATGCACTTTATTCGGATTTTACCCGGAGATACGGTCATAGTTGAAATGTCGCCGTATGACCTCAATCGAGGCCGGATAGTGCTGCGTCATTAGCCGCGGCTTCTTCAGTGCGATCCGCGGTCGTATCAGCCGTGAACTGTAATCGCAAGAGCAGGTATAATAAATGAAAGTCAGAAGTTCTGTAAAACGTATATGTGAGAACTGCAAGATTGTTCGTCGCAAAGGTGTTGTGCGGGTGATTTGTACAAACCCGCGACACAAACAGCGCCAGGGATAGTTTTGCGGTAAAGACCAGGCGTGAAGCAAGATACGATATATGAAAAGGAGCTGATATGCCGCGTATAGTCGGTGTTGATATTCCCAATGATAAGTCCATCCGGATTGCACTGACCTATATTGTCGGTATAGGCAAGCGCACCTCGGAACAAATACTCAAAGAGGCCGGGATCGATGAAAGTACGAAAGCCGGTAAGCTCAGCGAAGATGAGCTTAGCCACATAACGCAGATTATCGACCGCAATTGTATCGTTGAAGGCCAGCTTCGCAGGCAGGTTGCTCAGAACATAGCTCGCCTGCGTGATATCAGTTGTTACAGGGGCATTCGCCACAGAAGAGGTCTGCCGGTTCGGGGGCAGTGCACTCAGAGTAATGCACGCACTCGCAAAGGCCCGAGAAAAACGGTCGCAGGCAAGAAGGGCGTAAAAGAAAAACGCTAAAATCGCTGCTATTTGGGATAGGCACATAATAAGAGAAAAGTAATGGCAAAAAGAACAAAGCGAAAAGTCAGAAAAAACGTCGTTCGGGCAATTGTGCACATCAAAGCGACATTCAACAACACGTTGATTACAATCACTGATTTGGACGGCAACACGGTTTGCGCAGGCTCGGCCGGCTGTGTGGGCTTCAAAGGCTCTCGCAAGAGTACGCCTTTTGCGGCCCAAAGAGCTGCACAGCGCTGTGCGAGTGCGGCTATGCGTAACGGTGTGCGTGAGGTTGAAATCAGAGTCAAAGGGCCCGGCTCGGGCCGTGAATCAGCTATCTCAGCTCTGCAGCAGGCGGGATTGCGTATCTCGTCGATAGAAGACGTTACCCCGCTGCCGCACAACGGCTGCAGACCGCCGAAGCGAAGAAGAGTGTAAGACTACCAATACCAAAGAAAGCTTTTTTGGAGATGAATAAGAAAGATGGGACGTTATTTGGGTTCATCTTGTAAGCACTGCCGTCGTGAAGGAGTGAAATTGATGCTCAAGGGCATCAGGTGTGAGACGGCCAAGTGTCCGGTTGAGAAAAAACAGCGCAATCTGGCTCCCGGTATGCACGGGTGGCGAAGGGGCAGAATAAGTGAGTATGGCGTTCGATTGCGCGAGAAACAAAAAGTTAAAAGATACTACGGACTTCTGGAGCGGCAATTTATGAGGTGTTTCCACGAAGCCGAGCGGATAAAAGGCAATACCGGGGAGACGTTGTTGCAGTTGCTGGAAAGACGTTTGGACAACGTCGTATATAAGCTGAATTTTGCTCCTTCGCGCAAGGCCGCCAGGCAATTAATTGCTCACGGCCATATTTACGTGAACGGGCACAAAGTCAATACAAGCGATTACACAACAAGAATCGGTGAGAAGATAACAGTCAAAGGCTCCGAAAAGAGCCGCAAGAAAGTGAAGGAGCAATTGGACACCAACCCGAATTTTGCCGCACAGAGTTGGTTGCAGCTTGCCAGGGAAAAATCCGAAGCTACTATTGTCGCGTTGCCCACTCGAGATGACGTTCAGGTTCCTGTTGAGGAATTGTTGGTCGTGGAGTTCTGCTCGAGATAGATATAAGAGGGGTCCCTGGCTTCTTGATTAGGGTTCTGCAAGAGAGTAGTTTTCAGTATTGAGTTTTGAGCAGGCCCCATTAACTCAGAGACTTATAACTCAAAGGTTGTATAGGAGACCTATATGCGAGTTACATGGCGTGGATTGGAGTTGCCGACGCGTGTTGAACGAGACACGGTGGTATCGAGTGATAAGTATGGTCGATTCTTTATCGAGCCTTTCGAACGTGGTTTCGGCACAACTATAGGTAACAGCCTCAGGCGCATATTGCTTTCCTCCCTGGAAGGCAGTGCTGTAACGTCCATCAAAATAGCGGGCGTCGATCATGAGTTCAGTTCGATAAGCGGAGTGATGGAGGATGTTACTGAAATCGTCCTGAATGTCAAGAGTCTTGTCATTCGGCTCCACGATCAGGGACCGAGGACGATGAAGGTTTCGGCAAACAAAGCCGGGGTGGTGACGGCAGCAGATATAGTCGCCGACCCGGTCATTGAAGTGGTAAACAAAGATTTGGTGCTGGTCACGTTAACCGAAAAAGTGAATTTCGAAATGGAGATGATCGTCGAGAATGGCCGCGGTTACGTGCCGGCTTCTGAGCGAATCGCCGCCTCGGACAGGTTCGACCAGGAAGTTGGAAGAGTAATGCTCGATACCGTGTATTCACCGGTTACAAGGGTGCGCTACACGACTGAAAACACCCGCGTGGGCCAGAAAACAAATTATGACAAGCTGATTCTGGAGATATGGACAGACGGAACGATTGCGCCCGATTTGGCGTTGGTGGAAGCGGCCAAGATATTGAGAAAGCACGTCAACCCGTTTGTGCAGTATTTCGAGCTTGGAGATGATACTGTCGCTGGCTCTCAGGTTGTCGAAGCAGAGGACGAAGAACCGGCAGTGGATGAGGAATTGGCGCAGAAACTGAACATGCCGACTCAGGAGCTGGAGCTCTCAGTAAGAGCGAACAACTGTCTTGAATCTGCGAAAACCGAGACGGTTGGACAGTTGGTGAGGATGACGGAAGCCGATTTACTGAAGATTCGCAGTTTCGGCAAAACGTCCCTGCGGGAGATAAAGAGGAAGCTTGCCGACATAGGCCTGTCTTTGGGAATGACAGACATATAGGTTTAAGAGGAGTTAAATTACATGCGTCACAGAGTAGCAGGACGCCGATTAAGTCGAACAAAGGAACATCGTCTGGCGATGCGGCGAAATATGGTGGCTTCGCTCATCCAGCATGAAACGATTTCGACCACGATAGAAAAGGCAAAAGAGGTAAAGCCCTTTGCCGAGAAGATGATTACGCTGGCCAAGAAAGGCACATTGTCGGCCAGGCGCCGGGCGATTGCTATGCTTGGGAATCGTGACATCGTGGATCACGAAAGCGGCGAAGCTGTCCGAAAGGGTACCGTAATCGGGAAATTGTTCAGCGAACTTGGTCCCAGATACCTCGACCGACCGGGCGGTTATACGAGAATAATCCGGCTATCTTTGAGAAGGTTGGGTGATAACGGCCAGCTCGTATTGCTGCAATTTTTGGGCAGCGACGAGACTTCGAAAAAGCAGGCAAAGAAACGCTCGCGCAAAAGGAGAAAGCAAGCCGTAGAAGTCGAGGAAATTACCGAAGCCCGGGAAACTGCGGAGACCGTGGGAACTCCGGAAGCTACCGAGGCCCCGGAAGCCGCGGAGGCGCAAGACACTGCTGAAACACAGGACTCCGAAGGCCAAACAAGCAAAGAGCAGTAAACAATGCTTAACAGGATAGCCCTGCGATGAGTGCAGATAAGTGCCTTTTCTGTAAAATGGTGGCCGGGCAAATACCGGTTACGAAGGTTTATGAGGATGAAGTTGTTCTTGTTTTTTTGGATATCGGCCCCATAAGCGACGGTCACACCTTGGTGATTCCCAGGCAGCACTTCGAGAGATTAGATGACTGTCCTGCGGAGCTTCTGGGCCGGGTATTTTCGAGTCTTGGCAAAATTGCCGGTGCTGTGGCGACGGCAATGAATTCTGACGGCTATAATCTATTGTGCAATAACGGCAGGGCGGCAGGTCAGATTGTTGAGCATTTGCATTTTCATATAATACCACGCAATGCCGGCGACGGCTTGTTCGGCAACTGGCCTTCCTACAAATACGAGGAGGGGAAGATTGAGACAATCGCCGGTAAAATTCGCCGGAGTTTCTGATTTTTATTTTTTGTCGCTCTTGATAAGCAGAACTTTTTGTGGTATTTTAATTCGTAGGATGTACAATATGAATTATTGGCCGCGGGGTAGAGCAGTCTGGTAGCTCGTCGGGCCCATAACCCGGAGGTCGGCGGTTCGAATCCGCCCCCCGCTATTGCGATCTGAAGATAAGTCTATGTGTGATAAGGACTTGTCTTCTTTTTTTATGCCAAAATCAGCCCGATATGAACCTCCGACTCAGTATCCAAGTCTCAATTGCGGCGGTCCTATTGCCGCTTGACAAGCGCAAGCTGTTTCATATTGTAATTTTCCTGAAAGAAGAAATACCTTTTCTCGATCTCTACCTGTACACGCAAACGAGGGCGGAACAGTTGGGAACCTGTTCCACCTGCAAGCGAGAATAGTCACCGCGAAATCATCGAACTTCTTCTACAGTTGGACTAAACATCCTGATGGTCTCTTTTACGCTTGAGAATTATGGACACAAGCAGAAGCGCATCGATCCGTAGATTTTCTAATCCTGGCGGTACTTCAACTCAATGTTTTTGTGTTGGCCTTCTTTCCTTCTTTCTTCGTATGCGAAATGGTATCCGGGCTCTTTGCCAGGGTCGCTGGCGTTGTGGCATGGTGTGCAAGATCGCACTTCGGTTTTGTGGAAACCGACCGCCCGAAGCTCTGCGAATTTATAAGTTCGCTTGTTTTCCTTGATATCCTCAAGTACTGCGTTGGCTTTGCTTCCCGGGCCATGGCACGCCTCGCATGTTACCCCGGCATTGTTTGCGGCATGTTTCTTCGCCTCGGCGTCGCCGTCGGCCGGCACAACATAGCCACCAGGAATGCCAAAACCGCTCGTATGACAACCGAGACACGTTGCATCCTTTGTATAGTCCTTATTGGGATCGAACTTGAGCTCGATCTTTTCCTCACTCCTGACACCAGGTTTTAACACTTCAAAGGCCTTAGCCATTTTCGTTTTTCGCCAGGTATTCCAGCGCTTGAAGTGACAGCTCTTGCATTTCTTGACGCCGATGTAGGTGGCGCCTTTGGTGGAGATAATGCTCAAGGCATTTCTAAACAGCGTCACTGCCTGTTCCTGCCTGCCCTGCGACTGACAAATAAGACCCAGTTCATATCTAATGCGGGCGGCGTCAGCTTCTTGGCTGAGCAGCGCAGTTAGGGCCTGTTCATCTTTGCCGGATGCGGGTCCGGGAAAGGCGACAGACAGTGCATCCTTGAAAAAGGGCATGGCCTTGTCTACCTCACCGTTTTCATAATGGATCAAGCCCAGTTCATGCCCGGCTAAGACCCCTGCGTCCTTGTCCTTGAGTAGCGAGGTGAGCGCGGCCTGGGCCTGTTCCACTTTGCCATTGCGGGCGTCGACAGCGGCCTGTTCGAGTATGTCATGCATATTGCCGGAAGCGTAAATCAGAGCGCTGTCTGTGCCGATAGTGGCAGGAGCCTTGGCCTGTACCTTCACGGCGATAGGCGCATCTTTCTGCACCTTCACAGCGGTCGGCGCATCTACCTGCGGCTTCACGGCGGCCGGCGTTTTTTCCTGCGCCTTCACAGCGACCGGCTTATCTTCCTGCACCTTCACACTGTCATCTTTGGCTTTCGGCCGGTCTTTGACCGGCTCGACCTCGGTCGGCATGGCTGCGACATCGCTATAGACTGTGCCGTCATTGACCACCCGAAAACCAACGAGCAGGCCGCTGCTGACGGGGTAGTCGGAGCGATAAGAGCTACGCAGATAGTTCCCGTTGTTGTCCCAGGAACCGCCGCGCAAAGAATGGGAAATACCGGTTGCAGGTCCTTTAGGATCAACGCTCGGGCTATTGGAATAGTACTTCTCATCATAGTAGTCACTGCACCACTCAAAAACATTGCCGTGCATGTCATAGAGATCCCAGAGATTGGATTTCTTCTGCCCTGCCGGATGAGCATAGTCCCGACCCACCTTGTCGGTGTTACCGTCAAACCATGCGTAATCACCAAGAGACGAGTCACTGCTGCCGAAGCTAAACCGAGTTGTTGTACCCGCCCGGCAGACATACTCCCACTCTGCTTCGGTGGGCAATCTGTACGTTCTACCTTCCTGCAGACCCAGTCTCCTGCAAAATTCCACCGCATCATCCCAGCTCACATATACAGCAGGATTGTTGACATCCTCCCGAACATATGCCTTTCGAGACCAGGGCTGGGCATTCATAACTGACATGTACTGGCCTTGAGTTACCTCAGTCTGGCTCATCCAGAAGCCTTTGGATATACGTACTTCATGCTGAGGGAATTCGTTGGCAAAGTCCTTCTCCTTTTTATCGTATTTCCCGGCCAACTGTGCGGCTGAATCACTGCTGCCCATCATGAACGAACCGGCGGGGATATAGACCAGCTTTATGCCGGTGAACCTGGCTCCTGCATCGCCTGTTCTGAGGGCAAATCTGGCGGCCACTGACTTGTCCGCGTCCATGACCAGCGTGACGGGATTGGTGCTGCCGGACAGGTCGCCCGACCAATTCGTGAAACTGTAGCCTTTATTTGGTGCTGCCTCTAAAGTTACCTTCTCGCCACGATTGTAGCTAGCCTTGTTGGGTCTTTTCATGACCGAGCCGTCGACTGCGGCGACAGTCAGGCTGTAGGCCTTAAGGGCGAAGCCGGCACTCACCAACTTGTCCGCGTCCATGACCAGCGTGACGGGATTGGTGCCGCCGGACAGGTTGCCCGACCAATTCGTGAAACTGTAATCCTTATTTGGTACTGCCTCCAAAGTCACTGACTCGCCATGATTGTAGCTGACCTTATCGGGACTCTTCGTGACGGAGCCGTCGACCGCGGTGGCGGTCAGGCTGTAGGTCTTGAGGGCGAAGCCGGCACTCAACGACGTGTTCGCACCTATGACCAGCTTGACGGGATTCGTGCTGCCGGAGAGGTCGCCTGACCAGTTTGTAAAACTGTATCCCGCATTCGGTGCTGCCTCCAAAGTTACCGTTTCGCCATGATTGTAGCTTGCCTTATCGGGACTCTTCGTGACGGAGCCACCAACCGCGGTGACGGTCAGGCTGTAGGCCTTGAGGGTGAAGCCGGCACTTGCCGACTTGTCCGCGTCCATAACCAGCATGGCGGGATTGGTGTCGCCGGAAAGGTCGCCCGACCAATTCGTAAAACTGTATCCCGCATTCGGTGCCGCTTCCAAAGTTACCGTCTCGCCATGATTGTAGCTGGCTTTATCGGGATTCTTCGTGACAGAACCATCGCCCGCGATGACGGTCAGGCTGTAGGTCTTGAGGGCGAAGCTGGCGCTCACCGACTTGTCCGCGTCCATGACCAGCGTGGCGGGATTGGTGCTGCCGGACAGGTCGCCCGACCAATTCTTGAAACTGTACCTCGCATTCGGTGCCGCCTTCAAAGTTACCATCTCGCCATGATTGTAGCTGGCCTTATCGGGACTCTTCGTGACAGAGCCGTCGCCCGCGGCGACAGACAAGCTGTAGGTCTTGAGGGCAACGCTGGCGGTAGCAGACTCGACCTCAATCGATACGACCGCGACATCGCTGTCGGCTTTGCCGTCATTGACCTTGAAGGAAAAGCTGTCCGAACCGTGGAAATTCGTCTCCGGATTGTAGGTCAGATTTGGCGCTGTTCCGCCAAGCTGCCCGTGCGCCGGACCTGCTACCACGCTATAAGTCAGTTGGTCCCCGTTTTCGTCGCTTCCGGCAATGGTGATCGACTTCGGCGTGTTTTCCCGGGTCGCCACGCTACCTGCTTCAGCTATCGGCGGGGTATTGGCCGGCTTGACCAAGAACACGACGATTGCTGTGGAGGCAACAACCGCCAGTACCGCAAAGACAACGAATTCCACATATTTCGGCTCATTTGGAGATCCTGGCGGTCTTGGCTGGGATTTCGATTTACTCCCCACGGAAAATCTCCTGCACAGTTGAAGTTTTTAATCCGGGATTTCTCATATATCCTCAATAATGAAAAACCACTGGCCGAGCCGGTGAATTACATGGTTATTTTTACTCTTCTCGGTATATCAGTTGCAACGCCTGAAAATAGGCCTGCATAGCATTTTCGGAATCATTACGCTTTTGGTAAATACGGCCCAGTTCAAAGTAAAGTCTGGGTAACATCGGATCCTGTTGGATGCCTTCCAGCAGATATTTCTCCGCCTCTTTAAGTTGGCCCAGTTGGCGTTTGGCCCATCCCATGATTAGGTTAATTCTGGCCTTGTCTCGATCACTCTGGCTGGACAGTGAACTGACGAGCTTTATTGCCTTTTGGGCCTGTCCGGCCCGACAAAGTAATTCTCCCAAATCCAATGCCACTTCCGGGGAATTCGGATCGATCTCATAGGCAATTTGGGCTTGCTCAATGGCCGAACTGACTTTGCTCTTTCTCGACAGCAACTTGGCCATCTGCAGATGGCGTTTTGCCCTGGCCGACATAGTGCTGTTGGCTACGGTTCGAACGGTTGGCGTATCGTTGGGGTTGACGTCATAAGGGATTTCCAGGGCCTGAAAGAGCCTGGATTTAACTACCTGCGCGAAATCGTAGGTATGTCCCGGCTTAACGCAGAGCACCTTACCCTGGGAATTGGAAATCAATATGGTGGGCGTGGCAATAACGCCGAACTTGCCCCATATGTTGTATTGGTCGTCATCCAGGACATGAACTATGGACGGCGTCTCTTTCTGAATCGACGCAATGAACTCCTTGTTGTCAACATTTTGCAGGACAAAAGCAACCTGTAGAGACGTTAACCTATCTGGAGGAATGCTGGACAACACTCGAAAAATATCCTCTACGGCCTTCTGGGAATTTTTTTGCTGAGATGACAAGAATGCCAGTATCAGTGTCTTGCCGCTGGATCGTGTGCAGGCAAAGGGCTTGCCTGTTATATCAACTGCCTGAAACTCCGGAATTAATGCGCCCTCAGGGATTCTTCGCGACGGACTCGATTCACCCCCACATATCACAGTCGAAAACGCAAGCACACTAACCACTGCCACAAGGATGTTATTTGTCGTTTTCATTGTCATATTTCCTTTCAGTCCTATCGGGCGGAGGAGACCTGCTGAGTATTGCTCCTGATCCTTCGGTTTGGTTTGGGCTTCCGTCTTATCGGTCTGACCGTATTGTCAACGGCTGTTTGTCTGTCATAGCCTTTTGCCAAATGGCATCCAGGATCGCAAGATCCCCCTGTGTCGGTCTTGCTGAAATTGATCGGTAGGTTCTTCCATCCACCGTACGGCACACTCTTCCGGATATGCTTGAGCTGATTGCTGGCATGGGTCTGATGGCACGCCCGACAGGTTCGACCGTGGTCTTCCTTATTGACGTGCAGGAAATGCAGATTCTGGTTGCCATTGCGGAAATCCGTTAGATTATCAGTGGTGGACGTCTGAACCAGCGTCTTTTCATGACAGCCAAAACACAACTCATATTTCGTCTCATCAAATGATGTATAGAATCCCGCCGGATACGCCCCGGCCAGTATCCGGAAATGATCGCTACCATGCGTCATGTGACAACCGCCGCAATCATTCTCTTTGATGGGTCCATGAAGATATGTCTTGTTCTTGATCTGGTCAATAAACGCCGGCAGAACCTCGTTTATGCTCACCCCCTGAGGCTCTGCATGGCACGTCAGGCAGAGGGTGGTCGGCACATCGACCAACAGTGGTCGGATGGATGAAGCGTGTGGCGTGTGACAATTCAGGCATCCGTCCGGTTCTGAGACCGAATTATGCTGATATTTGGAAGTCTGGGCTATTGTCTGGATTTCCTCATGACAGGAAAAACACAGGTCCGGCGCCTTGGCTTTTAGCATTTTCCAGTTATCGGCCCCATGCGGATCATGACAGCCCACACAGTTGTCCCGTGTCGGCTCATGAACAAACTCAATTCCTTCCAGTTCCTCCTTGGTGGTGACATGACAGAACACGCATAACTGGTCCAGTCCCATGATTAGGCGGTTTTCGTGATCGCTTTCGTGGGGGTCGTGACATAAGGTGCACTCGCCGACCGATGTAGGGCCGTGAACGTGGGTTGTGTCGATAGCGATCTCATGGCATTCCGCGCACATATCGCCAACCGTTCCGGCAACTAGTCGAAATTCATTCTCGCTGGAGTGAATTTCGTGACATTGGGTGCACCCGCCATCATCCAGGGCACTGTGAACATACTCCTTGGTCAGTTCGTCATGACATTGCACACAGATTCCCGGCTCTTCGTCGGTCAGTTTATAGGTATGTTCCTTGATGTCGACAGTTTCATGGCATGCTTCGCAACTGCCTTCACTTACAGGATCATGTATGATGGGCTTTGAGGTGTGTTCGAGATGACATTCTTCCGTGATGCAACTGTCCTGCTCGGTTTGCGGTTTTTCGACCTCGGTTTGCGGCTTTTCGACACCGAAAGCATAAGATGATAAGCCAATGAATATAAGCAAGACTGTGGTAAGATTTCTCATGATTCGACACCAGATAGCATCACAATTGATTCGGACATTTCCAGCCCTCTTCTTTCTGCATGAAGTCTGCTCGTTGCTCAGAATTCCTTCGGTAAGGCCTCCAAGTCGCTACAGCGGAACACGGGGCCGTCCTTGCAGACATACAGACTGCCGACATTGCAGCGGCCACATTTCCCCACACCGCACTTCATTCTGTTTTCAAGCGTCGTGTACGCTGACTCCGGCGAGAATCTCAGTTCCACAAGAGATTCCAGCACAAACTTGATCATGATGGGCGGGCCGCAGAGAACTACTGCGGTGTTCTCCGGCTTTGGCTTCATGCTCGTCAAAACAGTGGGAACAAAGCCGACTTCGCCCTTCCATTCTGGAGTTTCGCCGCCGGGATCTACTGTGTAGAGCGTTTGCACATCCTTCATCTGCTGCCAGGTGTCCAACCGCTCTTTGTACACGAGATCGTTCACGCTACGCGCCCCGTACAAAATGGATATGTCTTTGAACTGGTCTCGCAGATCCAGACAATTCCTGATCAGCGAGTTCAGGGGGGCTAGTCCAATGCCGCCGGCGACAAACAGCAGGTTCTTTCCCTGCATCTGGTCGATCGGGAACCAGTTGCCATAGGGACCTCGAAAAC
>NJBM01000032.1 GCA_005223045.1 Planctomycetes bacterium B3_Pla
CATCACGCCAGCGCTGTGGCTGCGTGCCTGAATAGATGAAGTTGCACCAGTTGCCGATTACCATTTTCACGTCGTAAGGATCGGCTGCCAGCATGGCGTTCGGAACATTGTTTGTTACAACGCCTTTCCCACTCGCCTTATTCATAGCTGGCATTGCCAGAGTACCTCTCTGGTCGATTTTAGGATTGCCGGTGCCGGCTTTGGCAATGTCATCCTTGTAATCCGAATAGGAGGATGGTATGCCTTTGCTCGATGGCGAAGAGTTCTTTCTCAGCACTCCGCCGACGTTGCCAATCGATCCGAGCAATCCATTGAGAGCGTAGATTGCCATCGCAGTATATGTTCCCTTTGGGTTCATGCAAACACCAGGCCCGTACCAGACGGCTACGCTTGGCGCCTGTGCCGCCATACCTTCGGCGATTTCCTCGATCTTTGCCTGCGCAATGCCCGTTATACCTGCGGCCCATTCGGGTGTCTTGTCCTTCAATTCGATGTTCCACCATTTTACAAGTCCGCTCGACTCGACTTCGGTGAAATCGCTCTCATTGACATCCGTATTCGCCACAAACGCCGCAGCGCCTGTGCCGTTGAAATCTCCAACAAATTCTTTGTGCCACAAGCCATTGACGAGGATATGATGGGCGATAGCACTTGCCAAAGCGCCGTCCTCACCGGGCTTTATGGCCAACCACTCATCCGATTTGGCTGCGGCCGCGGTGAGAGTCGGGTCAATAGTCACGACGGTGGCGTTCTCTCTTATAGTCGCCCACTGCGCAATTGCCGCCGGTATCAGCCTGTTGGAGCGGAACGGGTCGACACCCCACAGTACGAGGTATTTCGTGTTGGCAAGGTCATAATCGCGGTAATCCCAGTAGCCTTCGGTCCAATAAGCCCCGGCCTTTTCGGCTTCGGCACATACTGAACTGTGCGAAATTCCATTAGGAGAACCGAATATCTGCGGCAGGGCTTTGTAGATGATGTCTCTGTGATAGCTGTACCGCCCACGCAGATATACGAACTTGTGTGTCTCATTGGCAGCTCGCAGCTCCATCATCTTGTCGGCGATAGTACCCAGGGCTTCATCCCATGTTATAGGAATAAACTGGGGATCAATGCCTTTGCCCTTTTCAGGGTTTGTGCGCTTCATCGGTACTTTGATTCTGTCGGGATCATAGATCTGTTTCGGCATCAAGTGGCCTTTAGGACAGACAGTGCCCGGATTGGTCTTGGAGTTCTGGTTACCCCTGACCTTGACGGCTCTGCCACCCTGAATGAATACTTCAACCGGACACCACGTCGTACAGCCCTGGCATGTAGTTGGGAACCACTGACCGGCACTTGGATCCTGCTGTCCTCCGATCGGGTCTTGTGCGAATGCTCCAATGGCAGGATGGTAGGTCAAAGCACCCACACCAAACATGCCGACTGTCTTGAGAAAACTTCTTCTTCTAATCTTCATATCACTCCTATCCTTCTAAATAGAACCTTAATATATGTTATATTCCTCAGAATTTGTTACCTACGAGAAAAGCCAGCGATAGAACCCTTCTTAGTTGATAAGAAGAACAAGGTTTCCGGACGGTACGCTTCCACCCGTGCAGTTTATAAGATATGCACCCCGTTCCCCAAACACCGGTGTTTCTATATCATGATTCCAGCCCTCCTTCCGACAAAACAACCGAGTAAGTTTACTCCTCTCTGTTTGGATAGCTCATCACCGACTCTTGGCAGCCAACTCACCACAATCTACTGCATTGTTAAAACCTATCGGCGGAGAACTCACGGCAGACAGGAGCAAGAGTCCTTTTCAGGCCAAACTTAAAATTTGACGGCCTCTGTGGCCCACTCTCTTCTAACTTATCTTGTCCAACCCCATGGCCGAGGCTCTTCTTTCAAGATCCACGGTACTGTTGACATCGAGCTTGCGCATGATATTGGAGCGATGTGATTCAACCTCGCTCGCGGGGCGTTGGAGAATATCGGCGATCTCATCATTATCTCTACCCTGAAGGATTAAGCACAAAACCGTCATCTCCACGTTGGTTAATTGTTTGCCTCGGAGAACATTGGCAGGATCGTTTTGGGTCAGAGCCGATTCGATTACTGCCAGGAGAGTTTTCATCTCAAGCGGTTTTTCAATGAAGTTCGCCGCACCGGCCTTGAGCGCTTGGACAGACATCGACACACTGGCGTAGCTGGTCATCATTATTACCGGCAGCCAGGGAACAATCTGTCTGGCTTGCCTCAGAAGCTCCATGCCACCCATATGAGGCATTTTCACGTCCGTTATGAGCAAGTCGCATATTTGCGTGCGTAAGTGGCGGAGGCAATCGTCGGCTTTTGTGAAACAGGTGCATTCGAATTCAACCTGTTCGAGGATCAAGGACACTACCTCAAGCATGCCCTGCTCGTCATCGACTACGAAGATATGTGGTTTGAACTTGTCTCTCATGACTTTCGATAAATGACGGCGCTTCCAACACTTAGCATGTAAGCCGTCGCCGCCCACATCGGCTTTCAGGCATTTTGGAATAGAATCGCTGAGAAGTCCAACGCTATCTTTGGTCAATGGTATGAAATCATTGTCTTACGACTCTCTCGGAGATGTTTGGCCTCTGCTCTTGCCGCCGAGCAGGACTTTCCGTCTCCACAGCTTCGCCGAAGAGCAGGGCCAGCGCTTTGTGATACGACACCATTGCTTTTTCAGTCTGTCCGCGGACCTGATATATCTTACCCAATTCAAAATACGCCCGGCTTAAATTGGGATTCAGCATTGTTGCTTCGAGCAGGAGCTTCTCGGCGGCGCTGAGCTGGCTCATTTGACGCTTTGCCCATCCCTTGAGCAGGGTGACTCTCGCCGTTTCCAGTCGGTTTGATCCTTCGACTTGATTAACCGCCTCAAGTGCAATCCGGCTTTGGCCTGTTTGGCAATAGAGTTCCCCGAGCTCTAATGCCATCTCGATGCAGTTTGGGTCGAGCTGGCGTGCCTTTTGTGCCTGCTCGATAGCAGACTCGAATCGGCTTCTCTTCTTCAACATTCTTGCCATCTGCAAATGTCTCAGCGCGCGAGCGGCGTCAGTGTCCATGGTTGCCGTTTCCACTTTGCCTGCGTCTCTCGGAAGGGTGTCCTGAGCAATACCAAGCGCCTGGTTCAAATGAGCACGTATAACAGGGTCGAAGTCGTAGGCGTGGCCGGCCTCGACACACAGAACATTGTCATTTGTATCGGAAACTATGACTGTTGGTATTGCAATCACACCAAATTTGCCCCACAGCATAAATCCCTTGTCCGACAATACATGGTAACAAGCCTTCGAGTGTCCCTCAACCGGCTGGAAGCAGTTCGGACCGTCCGGGTTGTATGCGACAATTACGACGTCCAGGTTTTCGGCTTTGCCGCCTAACTTGCCGACGATCCTGCTGATGTCCTCCGCGGCCTCGGCCGATCGCTTTTGTGTTGCGGAGAGAAAGGCCACAATCATGACTCTGCGGCGGCCGTGTTTGTAGTCAAAAGGCCGTCCTGCAATATCGTTCGCCGAAAACTCCGGAACCTTTTGCCCAACTTCAAGGCGGCGCCCAACTGCATCGGCTCCAGACCATAGAACAAGCTGCACTATCGCTAACGCCAGGACGACACATGCAGTGTTTTCGTGCTTGATGCCGCGGGATTTGTATGTTCCGGCCTTAATAGGTTCCGGCCGTCTGTTATTTCGGTCCAACATCAGTTCCAGGGTCCGAGATAGAACCTAATTTTGCGTCCATAATTATTCTTTCGGCTTTGAGAAGCATCGCCTCAGTGTATTTCACATTGTGTATGCCCCAGCTTCCGTCGGCTTTCACAGACTCGAGTATCGCCCTTGCCTCGATCATATCACTTTCCAGTTTCTGAGCCCTTTCATCTCCGACTCCGGATTTTGCGAAGTCTTCAAGCGTCACCAGTTTTGTGTTGACCCGATCATACAGTTTCTTGATCTCTCCCTGCCAATACGGTATATACTTGTCTCCAGTTCCCGGTTCGTGGCAAACGTCACACGCGCGTGGCACTGCTCTTGCCACCTTTCCAAAGCTGTAAGCGTTGCCCGAGAAAGGCTGACTCTGTTCGATATGACATCCTGTGCATTCCACGTGGGTCAAGAACATGGGGCTGACGACGCGCCTGTCTGCTTTCTCCTGCGGGTCGCGACTTGCACTGTAAATACCGGCCTGAATGTTGTGAGTTTCGCTATGACATTTCTCACACATCATCCTGGTCGAAGCCGACACGCTCTCCTCCTGACCGTGTGAAATATGCCCGTGACACTCGAAGCACTCCACCTTTTCACAGTTGGTGTGGATCTCGTGCAGCTCAGTACAATCGGGATGGTGAGACTTCCCGAAATCATGGCAATTGAGACACACGCCTTCCTTCACATCGGAAAGTTTTTGAAATTCTCTCTTGTGACAGGCTTTCTCGCAACTCGCATCGTACAAAACGTACTCCCCGTGGTCAATGGTCATTGACTCGGACTCCATGGTTTCGGGTATTTCGTGACAGCCCTGGCAGCCTGTCTTAACCAGGTTATTTTCACTCCCGTTACGCCTGAGGAAATGGCACGTAAAGCACACACCACGGTTTACCTTAAAGTGCTCATCGCCTTCAATACGGTTGTGGCACGTACCGCATGATATTTTCATTCCATCAACGACTTCCCCTACGTGTTTGTCGTGTGGGAACTTAACAGGACCAAAATCAACATTTCCCGGTACAAGATCCTCGGAGTTATGGCAGTGCGATCTCAGACAGGAGGCGTCTTTAACCGTGGCGTTCGGTTTGGTGGGGATTCTGCCGAGAACGTAGTTGATCGTATGTGCGGGAGCGACACTTTTGCCCTTAACGTATCCCACAAATCCGGGCTCAAAGTGGCACTCCGTGCAGTTCACTCCGCGGTGACTCGATGCTTTCCAACTGGCGTAGTAAGGATTCATGACATGGCAGGAATTGCAAAAACCCGGCTGGCCCGTTACTTCGATCATGGTGAAGCCAAAGATTCCCAAGGCCCCCAGACCAAGCAATATTTTCTTGCGCCAGCTCATTTGCCTTACCGCGCTTACCACCCACATCAGCTTGCTTATCACGGTTGTTAAGATCGTGGCGAAAGCAAAAGCAACCCACACAATCAGCCCGAGTAATATGCTCTTGCGGTGGTTTGTCTGCCTCAACACATTTGCACTTGATATGAATTTCGCTTTGATATGTTCCACCATCCTATTTCCCCGGAGGTTAATACCAGTTGGTTCGAGCGCCCCTGGCGAGGGACGGTGACATCAGAGGGATCTGGCACATCTGAAACCGCAAAGAAGTGTGCCCGCACGCCATACTGTGCCTTCGCGATATTCCGTTCTGACGTGGGCAGGCGTGCCGAAACACCACGGTCCTCCCCGCAAGACCTTGTGTTCTGCCTCGGGAGGCGGGCGCAAATCGCCCCGCGAATAGCGTTCGTACGCATCTTGCTTATACGAATCGGCGCACCATTCATAAACATTGCCTATCATCTGGTAAAGTCCGTAGGGGCTCCGCGAGGTCGGATATGCCCAAACGCTGGTTATCTGTTCGGGCTTTCGTTCGTCCGTGGTTGGCAGAGGTCTACCCTGTTCCCATTCATTGCCCCAGGGGTAGAGCCGTCCATCGACACCTCGTGCCCCTTTCTCCCACTCAAGCTCACCTGGCAATCGCAAGCCGGCCCACTTGCAATACGCCACAGCACCCTGCCAAGTGACCCACACAACAGGTAGGTTGGCCTTTCCACTGTCCGGCTCGTACGTATCCCCGGTTTTACGGATAGCGGCGGAATCATGGCCCAGCTTGACCCAGCCAGCCAGTTTGTGAGTGTTCGGTCGGCATTCTGTCAGAAACCGGGCGAACTGGGCATTGGTGACGCAGGCGAGTGCCAAATAGTACGGTGGAAGATGCACTTTGAAATGGTCCTGTCCTGTCAGAAAGTCGCTTTCGGGGATGAAGGCCAATTCCGTACCGTCTTTGTCGTTTTGAAGGTGCCAGGCTTCTTCTGCAGCGGAAAATTCGGGAGTGGCTTCACCCGGTTCGACGGCCGGCAGTTCGGCTTTTTCCGACACTTCACATCCCAAGGTATCGAGGATCTGCTGCAACGATTCTTGCCTTGTGAAGACATAACTGAGCGAGAGGGCATCGACGGATTCCGGCTTGTCCAGGGATTTGAGCCCCTCTTCGGCAATGCGTCTGACTTCTTGGTTGCTATTGGCCAGTGCAGAGACCAGGAAGGGCACTGCCTGCGCTGTTCCATCTGCCGAGAGTTTCTCACAAGCTGTCCGACGGATGCGCGCGCCCAGAGACGGCACCTTGGAGTTGAGTTGCTTTGCCCATTTCAGAAAATTGCTGTGAATTGCTATCATGATTTGACCTTTCGACTCTCTGAGCCGTTGGAATCAGCGCCCGTACCCACCAGCCTTGCAGTCACGCGGCGAAGAAACATCGGATCAACGGGTTTCTCGAGATAAACGTCCGGCTCAGTTCCCAGGAAATCGTACATATCCTCGGTGGAAAAGGCAACGCCGAGTCGCCTCGCAACGCTTGTGAGCATGATGACGGGAATATTCTTGGTTTTCGGGTCGGCTTTGAGGTCTCTGAGCGTAAAGAATCCCGGTTGCCGAGGCATATATACATCGAGTATGATCAGGTCCGGCGGCTCTTCGCGGGCCTGCGTGAGACCCGCCGGGCCGTCACTTGCAGATACAACGTCGTACTTCTCGGACTCGAGTGCGGCGCGCACAAATGCCACGGCCGTTTGGTCATCGTCCACCACAAGCACTTTCTTGGGTTTGGATTGAGTATTCATTTTCTTACTCCTGACACAACCTGCTGCTTTGTTTCACTCCGGCTACGGCGGGCCGTCGTGTTCTTTTTGGATCCGGAAATGGATTTTGACGTGCAATACCTCGATAGTCCGTCGGTCAAGCTCTTTAATGAACTGTAAATCGCGGTTCATCATTTCGGCCGGCATCTACGGCCGCCGTCAGGGAAGGCAGATCACCGGCAGGTATTTTCAATCGAATCTTGTCACGACTGGTCATCTGACTTCACGGCTACGGGCAAACTAAGTGAAAACGCTGTTCCCTTGCCTTGCCGGCTTTCAACGGAGATCGTCCCGCCGTGGGCGTCGACGATCTGTTTAACGATGGACAATCCCAGTCCCGTTCCATCCATAGCTTCGGTCCGGACGTTGTCGGCACGATAAAACTCTTCGAAGATGTTCGGAAGGGCTTCTTCAGGAATTCCTATTCCGTTGTCCTGGATCTTCACTCTGACAACGTCATCGGTGTTGGACGCACTGAGTTCGACCCGTCCGTCAACGAATGTGTATTTGACGGCATTTGCAACAAGGTTCCCAAAAAGCTCGTGGATAGCATCGGCGTTTCCGTAAACCGGCGGCAAAGAAGGCGGAAGATGCTTTTCTAAAACCAGACTTTTCTCTACGATGCGAGGCTGCTGTTCTTCGACGACTTGGTTGATTATCTCTGGCAGGTCCACTTCGGTCTTCGGAATCTTCCTGGCTGCCTTGATCCTGGAGAGGCTAAGCAGATCCCTGACTAGTTGCCCGAGGTATTCGCTCTTGTATTGTGCCCGCTCAACCATATGCATCGCTTTGTCGGGTATGGGGCCAGTGAGTCCCTGGGTCACCACTTTCAGACAGCTTGTGATCATACCGGCCGGTTCGGCCAAATCGTGAGCCACCCGCAGCACGTATCTCGATTTTGTGCGGTCCTGCTCGGCGAGTGCCTTGTTTGACTGCTCTAACTGCTTTTCTCTTTCATGCATCCCGTACGCCACCGAAGACGCCAATACGGCGGCCACCCAAAGTGTCGTGATGATGGCAAAAACACTGACGGCTACGAACTTCCAGCTTGCATAAAAGTCCACTGTCAAGAGGCCTCCGATACGGCGGTGAGGAACAATGTCTATAAACTCGGCGGTTGCCAATGTGGCGATGCAAACCGATGCAAACAAAACCTGTAAAGCCACCTTCCGCCATGGCAACAGAATGGCGGCAATAATCGTATGAAACAGGTAAAAGGAAATGAATGGATTCTCGATACCTCCACCGAAATACATCAGAAGGGTCAGCGTCAGAATATCCATTCCGACCTGCAGGAAAGCAAATCTGTCACCCCATTTCTCCCTGAGCCCGCTCGTCCGGCCTACAAAGAAGAAAACCGTATTGTACAGGGCAATGGAGACGCCGATGACCAGAAATGGTGTAATCGCGAATTTCAACTGCAGCACACTGCGGCCGACCGCCGCAAATGCTATCACTCCAACCGCTGCCAACCAGCGCACTCTGACAAACCAGTCCATGCGTGCAGCCGTATCTTCCGGCATCAGCGGTGGGTCCAGAAGTCTCACGCCAATTTCTCCTGATTCCAGGTCACAGGTCACGTGTCTTATCTAAGACAGTGCAAGAATTGAAGGGCTTCTCGAGGCTGCTTTATCGAAGATGCTACTGGATGATTCTCCAGCGCGTGACAGGATTTTTCGACGATACGATATTATATCTTTGCTGTTTTGCTACAGGTTGCCCGCGGCATACAAAGCCCTGAATCTCTCACATCTCTGCCGGCAGGGCCTCGATCTGCTCGTATGTGAATACGGGCCCGTCTTTGCAGATGTATTTGCTGCCGATGTTGCACCGGCCGCACAGACCTATGCCGCACTTCATCCGATTCTCAAGCGAAGTTATAATCTCGCCGGGCCCGAAGCCCAGTTCGGTCAGCACCGGAAGCGTGAATTTTAACATGATGGGCGGGCCGCATACCAGGGCAATTGCATTTTCCGGATTCGGTGCGACCTCCTTTAGAACGGCGGGCACGAATCCCTCCTTGCCTGTCCAGCTTTCGTCGCCCTTGTCAACGGTAATGTGAGTTTCGATATCGTCCCGGCCCTGCCATTGCCCCAACTCCTCCTTGTACAACAGTTCGCCCGGGCTGCGCGCACCGTAAACAAGCGTAATCTTCTCGAACCGAGCGCGGTTTTTCTCATGCAGGACATACCGGATCGTCGAGCGCAGCGTGGTGAATGCGAAGCCGCCCCCTATGATTATCAGGTTTTTGCCTTCCATCCGGTCCAGAGGGAAGTAATTTCCCAGCGGGCCCCTGACGCCAATAGTAGTCCCCACGGAGCAGTTATGCAGCGCATTCGTCACGAGCCCGTCCGGATAGCGCTTGACGGTGAACTCAAGATACTCTTTGTCCATAGGGGACGAGGCGATGCCAATGGGGCACTCTCCGATACCGAAAACAGTCAACTCGCCAAACTGGCCGCACTCGTACTGAAAGCCGTTTAATCCCTCTTCGTCAAGGAATGCCAGCCGAAAGGTTTTCAGGTCCTTTGCTTCGTTTTCAATTGTTATCTTCTCGATCTTTGTCAGAATCGGACGGTAGGGGTTTCTCATGACGATTTCACTTTTCCGTTGTGACGTTTGGCGCGGCGGCTACTTGCTCGAGGACTTCTCTAATATCCAGATTCACCGGACACTTTCGCACACAGCGTCCGCAGCCGACACAGCTATCGACACCGTAGCGTTCCCGGTAATAGTTGAATTTGTGCATCAGCTTCTGGCGAAGCCGGGCCGAATTGACCGGCCGGGGATTATGGCCCGAGGCGTGCAGAGTAAAGAGCCCGAACATGCAGCAGTCCCAGGTTTTAACCTTCCTGGTTCCGCCGGCAGTTTTTTCACTGACCAGATCGAAGCAGTAGCAGGTCGGACACATATATGAACATGCTCCGCAGCCGAGACACTTTTGGGAAATGTCATCCCAGACATCGTTCTCGAATCGTTCATCGAGGCTGGCCTTGACATTTTCGATCTCAGGCTTGCGCTTCATCTTGTCTTCTGCTCCTTTAGCGAGTTTTTTCCAGTCGGCCGAGCCGTTCGCCGAGAAGAGCTTGCCGTATTGCTTCATGAAATCCTGGCCCTTGTCGGTTATGGCTTTTACCGACAAATGATCTCCGATGTCGGCCATCAGCACATCGGCACCCTCTTCGCTGTAGGGGCCGGATCCGACGGCAGTGCAGAAGCAACTGCTCACAGGCTCATTGCAGGCCAATGCCACAACGACGGTGTTCTGTCTGCGCGTGACATAGAAGGGGTCCTTTATTTGTTCGGTATCGAAGTTTAGATCAAGCAGCGACAAGGCCCGGCAGTCACAAGGACGCATCCCAAAGACGACCCGCTTTTGATCGAGCAAGGCATCGTCGAGAAACTTCTCGCCGTCAAACTCATAAACCACCTCCGCTCTCGGCAGGAAGAGTTCTTTTGCCGAAACCACCGTGTTTCGATAGTCCAACATTGCTTCTTTAGCAGAGTCAATCCTGCGAAACGCGATAGTGCCGTCTTCGGCAGTCGGGGCGTAAAGCTCATAATCCGCAGATACTGCTTTGAGCAATTCGGGTATTTTGCCTTTTGCTATTTTACTGTCAGCCATTGCAAGCTACTCCGGCTCTGTAATAAAATTATCCGAATCATCGGCATTGAACGTCCTCAGTACCGGCGACTGTTCGAGATCAAGACCGGCTACGTGCCCGAACAGCTCCTTGGCGTCCACAACAAGCTTGTACGTGAAGGTTCGCAAGTCTATACCCATGGGACAGGCTCGCACACACGCGCCGCAGTCGACACATCGACCCGCCTGATGGAACATCCTGCCGAGGTGGAATGAGATTACGTCACTGAGCTTGCGGCCCGATCCCGTCCAGTCGGGACGTGTCTGGTTCGCAAAGCAGACCTTACAGTAACAGTTAGGACACGCACTGCGGCACGCATTGCAGAGTATGCACTTCGAGAGCTCGCTGCAGAACTGCTCCCACCTCTCGGCCGCCGACTTTTTTACAAACTCTTCGAATCTCTCGTCGGGTGCCAAAGGGCCATCGGTTTGGCCAAGCTTGCCGATAGCTATATCATGAACCGGCGCGGCCCTGTGCTTGCAGAATCGACAGGCCTCTACGAGCAGGTCTTTCCTTTCGATTCTGGTTTCTTTGCCTGTATCGTCCGTGACGGTTATCGTGCCGTTGCTCTCCTCGGCCGAGAGAATTTCGTTTTGACCAACAAGCTGCTGGGCGAGATCACTATCGAGCATCCCTTCGCAGGGAGCAGCGATGATGATGAGGTTTTCTCTGGGAACCTGCTGCTCCTTGATCAGCTCCACCGCCGAGCGGCCGTCACAGCCTTTGGCAATGATCGCAACCTTAGGCGGAGGCTCCTGCTCTCTGAGTCGCGGATCGAGGGCGAAACATTTGGGCAGATAAACCGCCAGATTATTCGAGCAGTACGAGTTCCATACGAGCTGCTTTGCGCCGTCTGCCTCGGTGACAAAACAGGGAGTGGTCCGCATCGCCCGCGTGCCTTGTGAAAAACCGATTACCAGATCGGCCTTGCCCTTGGAAAGAAGCTGAGCGGCGGTTTCTCTTATTTGGTCTTGGATAGATGTCATTGCGCCGTCACCGTTGCCATCTTTGATGGTCCTATTCGCTTAACGTTTTCCACGACTTTCTCGATGAGCCCGGCAAAGCGGGCTCCCTCGGCCGCCGAGACCCAGGAGAACTGGACCCTCTCGGGCTCGATGCCGACGTGCTCGATGAAGTTCTTGAGCATGCTGAATTTGCGCCTGGCGACAAGGTTGCCGCTGATGTAGTGACAATCACCGGGATGGCACCCGGAGACAAGAACGCCGTCGGCGCCGCGGTGCAATGCCGAGAGTATGTGCAGCGGGCTTATTCGTCCCGAACAGGGCACGCGAATGATTCGCACGTCTGGGGCATACTGCATCCGGCTGACGCCGGCAAGGTCCGCACCGGCGTAAGAACACCAGTTGCACAGAAACGCCACGATCTTAGGGTTCCAGTCGTTGTTATCTTGCTCAGCCATCTTTACTCCATAACCGCTTCTATCGCAGCTACAAGCTGCTCATCGCGAAAGCCTCCCAGGTCAATGGCGCCGGATCGGCACGTCGCCGAGCAGGCGCCGCAGCCCTTGCACAGGGCTTCATTGACTATGGCGGCATGATCTTCTTCGTCGATTTCTATCGCACCGAAAGGACAGACGGCAACGCACGCACCGCAGGCGGCGCAGCTTTGCGTTCGCACGTGTGAAACTTTGCCTTCGGCCTCAATTGTATCTTTGCTCAAAACGGTCATCGCCCTTGCCGCCGCCGCTCGGGCCTGAGCGACCGACTCCGAAACGTCCTTGGGATAGTGCGCCAGTCCGCAGACAAATATGCCGTCGGTGGCGAAATCCACCGGGCGCAGCTTCACGTGTGCCTCAAGGAAGAATCCGTCACTATTGAGCGGCACCTTGAGCATCTGGGAGAGAATCTTGTTGTCTTCCGCAGGGGCGACGATTCCTACGGCCAGGCCGATCAGATCCGCCTCGATAGCCACGGTCTTCTGCAGAGTAGGATCGAACGCGCGGACCGTCAGACTGCCGTTCTCACAGGCAACCTGCGGCTTGGCATCCTCGGCATACGGGATGAATACGACGCCCTTTTCCCGCGCCTGCCTGTACTCAAGCTCGTGCAGGCCATACGTGCGAACATCGCGGTAGAGAACATAAATGTTCGCATCGGGATTTCGTTCTTTCAGTTTCAACGCATTCTTGATTGACTTGTTGCAGCAGATCCGGCTGCAATAAGGATGCTCATCGCATCGCGAGCCCACGCATTGAACCAGAACGACTGAACGTGCCTTGTCCAGGCTACCGTTGAGCTCACCGTTATTCTGCCCCAGGGCTATCTCCAATTCACGCAGAGTGACTACCCTCGGATCCTTACCTCTGAGGTATTCATCCGTTTCGAGTTCCTTGGCGCCCGTGGCTACAATGACAGCGCCATGTTCGACCTCTGTGATTTCGCCCGAGTCGTTGCTGCGAATCTTCGACTTGAAGTTGCCGACAAACCCCTCAACCTCGACGACGTCCGAATCCAGATGAACGTGTATATTGTCAGTGCCGGTAACCTGCTCGATCAGGTCATCCAGGAACTCCCTGCTGGGCCGGCCGTTCATTGTGAAAGAGACATCGCGGAAATTGCCGCCAAACTCTTTCTGCCGCTCAACGATGTGCGCCTGACAGCCATGCCTGGCCAATTCGAGCGCCGCCGTCATACCGGCGATCCCGCCGCCTATCACCAGGGCGTCATGGTTGACAGACATGGTCTTGCGTGAGAGCGGTTCGAGGCGGATGACTTTGTTGACCGCCATCTTTGCCAAATCTTTAGCCTTGTCCGTCGCCCTCTCCGGCTCTTTCTGATGCACCCACGAGCAGTGCTCGCGGATGTTTGCGAATTCGAACAAGTAAGGATTGATGCTTGCCGTCTGTAGTGTGCTCTGGAAAAGCGGCTCGTGGGTCCTTGGCGTACACGCACAGACGACCATCCTGTTGAGATTCTTCTCTCGAATCGCCTCGGCGATCACGCGCTGGGAATCGCCGGAACAGGAAAACAGCAACTCCTGAGAGTGCTCAACAAAAGGCAGCGTTGAGGCATATTCGACCACGCTGGGTACATCTACCGTCGAGGCGATGTTGATGCCGCACCTGCAAACGAACACACCTACTCGCGGTGGCTCGCCGCGAATGTCACGCTCCTCGGGATATTCGCTCTTGAGACGCCTGGCGGGCATATCCGCCTGGAGCGAAGCCGCAGCGCCGGCCGCTCCGCTGGCCTGCATAACCGTTTCCGGGATATCTCTCGGGCCGGTCAGTGTGCCGCATGTGTATATGCCGTCTCGCGAGGTAAGCACCGGATCAAAGGGGCTGGTCTTGACGAAACCGTTTTCCCCGAGTTCGACGCCGAGCTTTTTCGTCAGCCGCTTGACCTGTTCGGAAGTGCGCAGACCCACCGACAGCACGACCATGTCGAATTCTTCGTCGTGGAGCGGCCCGCCGTCATTGGGATCGTACTTAATGCGCAGGTTGTCGTTGGCGGGGTTGATCTCTACTCCCGACACGCGGGCGCGGAGCAGCCGCGTCCCGTAGTCGGTTTGGGCCCGCTCTATGAACTTGTCGAAATCCTTGCCTTGGGCGCGGACATCCATATTGAAAATGGTGACCGAGACATCGGGTGCGTGCTCGATCAGAATAATGGCGTCCTTGGCGGCCTGCATGCAGCATATCGCCGAGCAGAACGGCTGACAGACCTGCAAATCACGCGAACCGACGCATTGAAGAAACGCCACCCGTCCGGGCTCGGTCTTGTCCGAGGGCCTCAGCACGTGGCCTTGTGTCGGCCCGGAGGCGCTGAGCATACGCTCGAATTCGATGCTCGTGACCACGTTGGGGGAGGTGCCATAGCTGTACTCGTCTTTGAGCTTTGCGTCGAATTCCTGTGAGCCAACCGCAAGGATGATGCTGCCGACCTCGATATCGAGCAATTCTTCTTTCTGCTCGTAGTCGATAACCTTTTCTTCGCAGAACTTCTCGCAGATGCGGCACTTGCCTTTGTTCATATAGATGCAGTGCTCTTTGCTGATGATAGGCACCGCAGGGACAGCTTGAGGGAACGGAATGCGAATGCACTTGGTCTTGTTAAGGGCCTTGTTATATTCGTCCGGAATCCGGACGGGGCATTTGCTCATACAAACACCGCAGCCGGTGCAGCGACTCTCATCCACGTACCGCGGGTGCTTGAGCACTTTGACACGGAAATTGCCCGCCTCGCCCTCGACCGACTGGACCTCGGCATTGGCGACAATATGGATATTCTTATTACTGCCGGCCTCGACGAGCTTCGGGGACAGAATACACATCGCGCAGTCGTTCGTGGGGAAAGTCTTGTCGAGCTGCGCCATCCTGCCGCCGATACTCGGCTGGCGCTCGACGAGAAAGACCTCTACACCCATCTCGGCCAAATCGAGCGCAGCCTGAATGCCGGCTATGCCACCGCCAACAACCATAACCGTTTTGTGATCCACAGTTTACTCCTGCACAATTCCAAACGTTCAGCGAGTCCTAACCGACCTGCTTTATGCGGGCGAGGGTGGCTCGAGCTCGCGCCTTCTTTCGACGTGTAAATGCGGTTATCTTAGCCATGAGTTCGGTTCGATGGAGTCTCGCCTTTTCTTTGCTCGGCAACCGAAGCTCTTTGAGCACGCGATCCTGCTTGGCGCCATTGTAGAACTTCTGTCCGAGACTCGTGCGAATCACCGTTGAGGTGTAGCCGTCCGGGGAGCCGAGTCCGCCCACCGAAATGTCGGCAAAATCATTGGCGAAGTCCGGACAGGCCATGCACGCCGGGCGTGCGATCTCATCGACGGCATCAAAGGGCACGTGATGGACCTGGCCGTCTGCGGTCGTCAGGATCACATCGTCTTTGATGTTAAGCTTGGCGATATCACCGAGTTTTACGCCCAGCTTTTTCTCCAACGCGGCAACGGCCTTGCTGTCGAAAGTGAAGTTCTCCATGCAGAACAACCCAATCGTGAAGGCTATCGAATCGGCGGGTACGATGTTCAGTACCTGCATCTTTCGTACAGTATAGATCTGGCACGGTGTACCCACCAGCGCGATCTTGTCCAAGCGGAGCTGGTCGATCTTCTTGATTTCCTGGATAGTCGGGCTGTAGGTAGAATAGCCCTTACCGAACTCGCCGAGGTGCTGGACCTCATCGAAGTGTGTGCCGGCTGCTTCGATAAGCTCATCTGGATTGGTAGCCAGGAAGGGCTGCCTGGAAAAGGGTCCCATCCTCTTGGAAACCAGCGCGCCCTGGATTAGTCTTTTCTTGAGCGCGTGACGCAGAAGAGAGGTAACCACGCCGCCGTCCGTGCATACCTCAGATACTTTCGGCTCGGTGGTACAGGCGGAGACCATTTTGCTGTGAATCCCAATGGGCGGCTGCCAGCCGAACTTCTCACGCACTTCAGCATCGAGCGCCTTGATCTGCGGGCAGATCAGATAGCAGATTCCGCACTTGAGACAGTTGTCTTCCGCGACAAGCTTGGGGCCTTCACTGCGATCGAATCCCAAAGCATGCATCTCATCGGCCGAGCAGAACGAGGCGCAACCTCCACATCTGCCGCACAGACCGGCCCCTATGATCTCTTTCCTGAGGTCCTCAAAGCTATTGACGTCCTTTTCCAATGCCTGCTGCTTTGCCATTGCCTGGCTCCTACTTCACTAATGCCTCTTTCATTGCGCCTGAGACGTGGCTTTCCAGCTCCTCTAACGATACATCCTTGTTCTCAAAGAAGCCCTTTACAAGGTCGTGCCGAATGACCTGCGAAAACCTGTCCAATTTGGTGATTTGTTCGAACACTTCGGGGGAAACACGCTTCTCTTTAACGGCCAGATATCGGAGCACTCGCATGATGTCCGTGAAGTTCACCTTCTGAGGACAGCGAACATAACACCGATAGCAAACCAGACAAAACCAGATCAACGGCGAGGAAAGCACCTCATCCCGCATACCCAGGAGTATCTGTCTGATTATGCGCCGGCAGTTGTACTCGCTGTCAACCTCAGTCACCGGGCAGCCCGCCGCGCAAGTGCCACATGCAAAACATCTGCGAATATTCTCGCCGCCGGGTTGGCCGGCGATCTCATCGCGGAAGCGCAGGTCCAGTTGGCTCACGACTGCTTCTGCTGCCTCGGACTTCTCCACTTGGTTTTTGGCCTGTGGGGCGGCCTGAGGTTCGGTCTCTTCTTTGTTGTTCTGCTTGGATGTCTCCATCTTACACTCCTGAAAAATCAATTCTCCACGACCGACAACTCATTCTCTCGGAAAGTCGTCAGCGGCAGATCTTCATCGAGACTGCGTCCTGCCACGTAGCTCAAGGTCTCCTGGGCCGCTGTAGATATCTTCTGATAGATTCGTCCCAGCGGTATCCCGTTGGGGCACGCCGACTCACATCTTCCGCAGGCCACACACGATGTCGCCACATGGCTCATGCGTGTCAGATGGAACAGCAGTTTGTCGGGCGGCATGGTAAGGACGCCTTTCTTGCCCGACCAGGTCAGATACTTCTCCAATGGGTATTTGAAGACGTTGCCGTCAAATACGCACTGCTTGCAATAGCAAATGGGACACACGGCCCGGCAGTTCTTGCAATTGACGCACAACGAAGATATCGTCTCCAGCAATTCGGCCTGATCCTGTCCGGTCAATTTCTTTTTTTGCTCCTTGAGTTCCTCCAGGGCTTTCTCCCGGCGGTCACTTTGAGGCGTAACCTCAAGCCCGAGAGTGTCAAATACATCCTTGCCCAAATCCGTACACGCATCCACGCTGATCTGTTGGCTGATGTCCTCGCCGATGAGTCGAATAGCAATGTCGGCGTATGTCGGCGCCGGGTATTGGCAAACCTGACAGGCGCCGCAGAGATTATCAGGCAGATTCCCCGCCGTCACCTGCTTCAGGAACTCAGCCGTTACCGAAGAATTCTCCGCCCCCTCGCCGGCCTTGGCAGCGTAGTCCAGGACAGAGTAGGCTCCCCAGCAGTCCACGCCGACAACCAGAAATGGCTCCAAAACTGCCTGCTGCAGCTTTACAAGCTCGATGAGGGCACGGGTCTCACAAGGTCTGAGAACCAAAGCAATCGGGCCGGCCTTCTGCTCTTGCTCGGTAGCGGAGGCCTCGACCTCCGCAGTCGGCGGCGTTTCAGCAGCGGTCTGCTCCTCGCCGGCAGTTTGGGCGTCCTGCTCGGCCTGATCGTCGGGTGTATCATCTTCGGCGGAGGGAGTCTCGGCCTGTTCGGTTTGCTCCTGCTCAGGCTCGGCCTCGTCCCAGGCACTGGGGGCTTTTGTCATCTGATCGACGCACATCTGAGCCACAATCCTCGCCGAATTGACGGCAAATACGGGCGCCAGAGGATTCGCCGTTTCGAGTTTTGCGTGGTCCCGTACGAGCGTCTGGACAACACTCTTGCCTGAAGGAATCTCCTGAGGCACGAGGACGGCACTGACCAGTTGCCGCTCGAGCATTGAACCGAGCAACTCCTGAATCACTCCAACGGGATTATTGTCTTTGACTTTGATCGTCGCCACAGTTATTTCTCCACAGTTCACACGGCCCACGATTGGGCAAGAGTATTCGGTCCCTTCTTCTTGATGTCAGCGACTATCTCGTGCATCGTCTCGGCGAACCGGCTGCCCTCGCTGGCGCTAATCCAGCGAAGCCAGACCCTGTCTTCACCAAGGCCAAGCTCGCGAAGAATGCTTTTCAGCACTGCGATACGCCGTCTGGCTTTGTAGTTTCCGTTGGTGTAATGGCAATCGCCGGGGTGACAACCTCCGATCAGCACGCCATCACAGCCTCCCAACAGTGCTCGAAACACATACAGCGGATCCAACCCTCCGCTGCACATCAGGCGGATGATCCTTGCGTTCGGCGGGTACTGCATTCTTGAAGTCCCAGCCAGGTCGGCCCCGGCGTAGGAACACCAGTTGCAAAGAAACGCAACTATTCTTGGCTCAAACTCTTCCGACATAATCAGGCTCCATTTCGTGTTCTTGTCAGATCAGGGAGTCCACTGCTGCCATTATCTCTTCCTTGGCAAACCCAACCTGCTTTGTAGCGGCGTTCGGGCACACAGCCGCGCATGCCCCGCAGCCTTGACACAACACTTCGATAACCTCCGCGATTGCCTTTTCAGGATCAATCTTTCTCGCCTCGTAAGGACAGATCCCTACACAGAGACCACATCCTGCACACAATCGTTCCTTAACTTCGGCGGTGCGACCTTTTGCCTGTACCGTGCCCTTGGACAGCAGTGTTGCGGCCCGTCCGGCGGCGGCGCGCGCCTGGGAAATCGCTTCGCCCACAAACTTGGGAGAGTGGGCCAAACCGCACAGATATACTCCGTCGGTGGCAAAATCTACAGGCCGCAGCTTGATATGTGCTTCGAGGAAGAAACCATCCTGGTCGAGCGGAACCTTCAGTATCTTGGCAAGCCGCTCACTATCCTGTCTGTGGACTATTCCGGTGCTCAACACAAGCAGATCGGCATTGACATTTAGTTTCTGGCCCAGCACCGGATCATTGGCCTCGATTTGCAGAGGGTCATCCGGTGTCTGTCCCGCAGTGACTTTCGGCTTGTTCTCAGGCTCATAGCGAACGAAGATGACCCCCTCTTGCCTGGCCTTTTCGTAGTATTCCTCGCGAAAGCCGTATGTCCGGATGTCACGATAGAAAACCAGGATGTTTGTCTGAGGGCTGATCTCCTTGATCTTCAGAGCGTTCTTGATCGCCTGCGTACAGCAGACCCTGCTGCAGTACATCCTGTCCTCTTCGCGCGAGCCGACACATTGAATCATTGCAATAGTCTGTGCCGAGGTGACTTTTGCACATTCGGCGTCGTCGGACAACGTGGCCTCAAGCTCCTTTTGTGTGATGACTCGCTCGGACTGACCTCGCAAATACTCGGTCGTTTGGGCCTCAGAAGCGCCCACGGCAACGACAGCCGCCCCGTGCTCGATCACGGTTTTGCCCGTCTCACCGTTTGTCCCGACCAGCGATGTTTTGTAGTTGCCCATATAGCCGGTGAGTTCCTCGACCTCGGTCTCCAAGTGGAGGTGAATATTCTCGGATGCCCGAACCTGCTCAACTGTGTTGCGGAGTAATTCCTGCGGATCCTGTCCTGAGAGCGTAAAGTGTAGTTTTCGCAGATTCCCGCCCAGTTCGTTTTCCTTTTCCACCAGGTGAGTCTCGAAGCCCTGCTCGGCCAAAGACAGTGCCGCCGTCATGCCGGATATTCCCCCTCCGACAACAAGTGCTTCATTTCGGACGGAAAACGATGAGCACGGAACCGCCCGCAGAAGCCCTGCTTTCGAGACTGCCATAGAGACAAGGTCTTTAGCCTTTTGAGTGGCACGTGCTTTGTCGGCCATGTGGACCCAGGAGCAATGCTCGCGGATGCTGACAAACTCGAGCAGGAACGAATTCAGGCCGACCTCGCGAATCGTATCCTGGAACAGCGGTTCGTGCGTGCGCGGTGTGCAGGAGGCAATCACGACCCGGTTCAGCCTGTGCTCTTCGATCGTCTCTTTTATCTTCTGCTGGTTGTCCTGAGAGCATGTGTAGAGGCTGTGTTCGCTGTGAACGACGTTGGGAAGGTCTTTTGCAGATTGGACGACCTGCTCGACATCGACCACGCCGCCGATGTTAATTCCGCAGTGGCAGACAAAAACACCGATTCGCGGCGGCTCATCGCTGACATCTCTCTCGGGGGGGTATTCTTGCTTCTCGATGAGCGTCCCCCTCGCTTCGGCGAGCAGCTCGGATGCGCGGGCGGCGGCGGCGCTGGCCTGGATGACCGTCTCGGGAATGTCCTTCGGCTCACTCACGGCACCGCAGACGTATACACCCTTACGGCTGGTGTCTTCGCCTGTGAAGGGCTTGGTTTCCACAAAGTTGTATTTGTTGAGGTCGAATCCGGCCGCTTCTTTGAGCATACCGACGTTCTTCGGTGGAATCAAAGCCGTTGAGAGAACAACCAGGTCGTACAGCTCCTTCTTGAAGCTGCCCTGCTCATCCACATAACTCAACGCGAGTTCGCCGTTGCCCGCGGCCTGATCGACAACAGGCAGGCGACATCGGCGGAACGAAACGCCGTATTCGGCTTTGGCCCGTTCGTAGTAGCGGTCGAAGCCTTTGCCGAATGCCCGCATGTCCATGAAGTAGATGTCTGTGTCCAGTTCGCCCGATGCGTGCTCCTTCGCGACGATAGCCTCCTTGGTCGCATGCATGCAGCAGACGGCCGAACAGTATTGATTGCATTCGAGATCTCGTGAGCCGACACATTGGAGAAAGGCAATACGCTTGAGTTCCCCGTGGTCGGAGGGCCTGATCAGGTGCCCGCCGTATGGACCTGAGGCACTGAGCATCCTCTCAAACTCGGGCGCCGTCACCACGTTTGCCAGGCGCTGGTAGTTGTATTCGAGCCGATTGTCAGGATAATACCGCTCGTAGCCAGGCGCGATTATCACAGATCCGACATTGAGTTTCAGTTGCTCATCCTGTTGCTCGTAATCTATCGCCCCGGCGTCGCACACACTTTCGCACGTTCGGCAATTGCCCGTTTGAAAATGGACACAGCGTTCCTTATCGATTGAAGGTGTGTTCGGAACGGCCTGCGGGAACGCCACATTCACCACGGGCCGCGCTCCTATGCCGAAGTCGAACTCCGACGGCAGCGCTGTAATTCCTCTGGTGCAGAAATCCTTCGGATCTATCGCATTGGTCGGACAGATGAAAGCACAAGCTCCACAACCCATACAGGCCTCGGACTCCGCCTCAAACGGCGGGATGACCTTGCGTTTTATACCGCGGTTGGCGAATCCTATGATTGCTTTGCCCATGCGCTCTTCGCACATCCGCACGCACAGCCCGCAAAGAATGCACTTATCGTTTCGCTTCTTGATCCTGGTTTCTGTTACGCCAATCTCAGCAGCTAAGAGCCTGATCGCTTCGGACTCCGGGCATCGCGCCACAAGCAGTTCCATCACCATCCTGCGGGCCTTTAACACCGGCTCGCTGTCGGTACACACTTTGAGCCCTTCTTGAGCGGGATAGACGCAAGATGTTTTGATGCGCTTGCGCCACCCGTCGTCCAACTCCACTAAGCACAAGCGGCAGCCTCCGTACGGAGTCAGTGACTTGTGATAGCACAGCGTTGGAATCTTAATCCCCAGCGCCTCGGCGGCCTCTAAGACCGTCGTTCCCTCTTCTACTTCGGTTTGTCGATCATTAATGGTGAGCTTCACCATCACTTTGTCCTCGTTTGTTTGGTGGATTCAATGCTATCCCAGCAGCAGATGGATGTGCCGTCTCGCTGGTGTTCGAAGGAAAACTGTACGTTTGGATGCCCATAGGCAAGAATGGCCAGCGTTTCGAGTATATCGCCAAGCGGCTTGAGATCCGGGTGGCTCAGTTGAAACGTTGCGCGGATAAGTGTGCCTTGGCCCGGTGCAGTCTGTATGTCCATATCGCCCGCGGCCTCCCTTGCCGCCTGGTCCAGCAGTGGTAGTCCCAGGCCCACTTGCTTGTTCGGCTTGGTCGTGTAGAATGGGTCAAGCGCCCCTTTGAGAGCCTGCTTATCCATTCCACTGCCGTCATCTTTGATTTCTATCGTCATCAGATCCTTTCCAGTTTCCTCAACGATCCGAATCTCGATGTGGTCGGCGCCGGCGGCCAAACCATTCTCTGCGACATCCAGCAGGTGGAGAGATAAATCTTCCATAAGTCAATTCATGACCTCTCTTCCATCTTTTCCGCCAAGAGCCTTGCCCAGTTCCCTTACGGAAGGCGAAACGCCCGTGAAGGTGGTGAAAACTCTGCCGATTTCCTCCAGTTGGTGCGCATCAGAGAAGCTCACGAGCGGATAGTTCCTGATTTGCGGCAATTGATCGGCCGCCTGCGAAACGGAGTGAAGCGGCGAGACTTCCAGGGCATCTATCTGCAATCGTTCGGGCACGAAGCCAAGCTGGCTGATCAGACTAAAACGCTCACGGTCCACATGCGAAGCAATGGCCAGGCCGCCAAAATTATGAATATTCGCAACGACATCTTCCACACGCAGCTCCGTGGCGCCGATCAGAAGCTGCATTTCTCGGCCGACGATTAAGCCGTTCTCGTCACAGACGTACTGCTCGCCGAAAAGCTCGGGGTTGTTTTCGCCCCCCAGGTTTTGATCTATAAGCTGCTGCATCTTGTCAAGGTCGCTCTGTTGGTCAAACAAAGCAAGTATGTGGACCTCTTCAGCCGTGGTGATTTCAACGCCGCCTATCACGGACAGACCCTCCCGTTGGCCGGCCCGGCGGACGGCCTTAACGTTTCGCGTCGAGTTATGATCACAGATTCCGACAACGTCCAAGCCTTTCTTTTTTGCCTCTCTCACAATTGCGAGCGGAACCATTGTTTCGTCTGCACACGGCGAAAGGCATGTGTGCAGATGCAGGTCCGCCCGAAACATTTCCAGCATCACTGCACACCTGAAATGCCCATCTCGTGCAACCTGCCAATAATTTCAAAAGCCGGCAGATCGCTGACGAGTATCGGCATGCCCTCTTCGTCGGCCTTGTGAATTGTTTCTTGCTCCGGCTCCCGGCCGGAAACGAGAATAATCGCTGCCAGCTTCACAATAAGCCCGGCAGCCACAATGTTTGGGTGAACATGCCAAGCAATCCAAATGTTGCCTTGCCGGGCATTAGCCATCACGGCGCTGATCAGATCACCGCTATAGCCTCCGGTCACCTCGGTATCGAGTTGATCGCCGCCGGCTGCGACCTCAAGCCCGAGTTGCTGCACTATCTGTTCGACGATCATTTGACTTCCTATATGGCGATTTTGGCCTCTAACCGCGTTCCCTCGCCGACTCGTGAATCGAGACTTGTTTGGTCGGCGCAATGTTTGATGTTGCACAGCCCCATGCCGGCGCCGAACCCAAGCTCGCGCACCCAGTCCTCCGCTGTGGAGTACCCCGGCTTGAGAGCTTGCTCTATATCAGCAATGCCGGGACCGTCATCTCTGGCTTCGATCGTAATTTGGCCCGGTTCGACCTTGGCCATGAGTTCACCACCATCGGTGTAGATAACAATGTTCATCTCAGCCTCATACGCGATTATGGCGGCACGCCGAAGCACCTGGGGGTGGATTTCCAGCCTGCCCAGCGTCTTCTTCAGGCGGGTTGCTCCGAATCCGGCCTTCTTGAAATCTTTGCCGGTCACGCAGTACTGGAACACAAGCGCGGTGTGGTCTGCGATAATATCCTCGAAAATGTGGCTGGCCCTGTAGCGATGGATTTCCTCCTCCTGATATCCGATTTCAAGCTTGTGAAGTAATCCTTTGATAATATCACCTCTGGTTACGATGCCAACCAAATTATTATCACCGCGACGCACAACCGGCAAACGCCCGAAACCGTGCCGGTCCAATATACTGACTACCTGTACCAGCGGTTCGTCTTCATAGACAGTAGTGGTATTCTTGGTCATTTTCTCTGCGACCGTGGCTTCCGGCGATCCGTTTGCCAGCCAGTTGATGAAGTCCTCTATGCTTATGACACCCACCAGTCGATCCCCTGAGATAACCGGCGTTCCGGAAATGCGGTGTGAACGTAAGATTTCACGAAGCCCATTCATCGATGTTTTCGGCTCAACAGTAACCACAGGGCTCGTCATAGCCTCGCCGGCCTTCATCTCATAGACAAGCTCCTGAGTTTTTGTAAACTCACCCTTACTGGGCATCTGTTATTCCTCCACCTGGGAGCAGCCCGGCACATTGTGGCTGTAAAGGCGACCGCAAGACTCATACATCGGCAACGAAGTGCATAGCAGCGGTATGCCTCTATCTCCAGCCAGTTTCACAATTTCAGTTGGCGGACGCTTGCCTCGCACAAAACAGACCGCCTTTATCTCTGCTATCTCAGCAGTGTGGACGACTTGCTGATTTGTCAGGCCGGTCAACAGCAGCGACTCGGACTTGCTAAAGGCCAGTACGTCACTCATCAGATCGGCTCCACAGGCCATTTGAATTTCCACATCCAAGCCGTCCTCGCCGGTCAGGAGTTCCGCCTCCAGGATTTCCTTTACCTTTCGAAGCACCATGATTTTAGAATCCGTACTTTTGCAATTCAGATCGACCTCATTCGACCAGCACCGCGTCGAATTTACATGACTCACGGCAGACACCGCACTTGATGCACGCTTCGTCGTCTATTAGTTGCGGCTCTTTGACCTCGCCGCTGATAGCATCCTGGGGACATTGTTTGTTGCAGAGCATACAGCCTTTACACGTCTCAGCGTCGATTCGGTACTGGATCAGCGCCTTGCAGACGCCGGCAGGGCACTTCTTCCCGTCAATATGAGCTTCATATTCATCCCGGAAATAACGCAAAGTCGTCAGCACAAGATTAGGAGCCGTTTGCCCCAATTGGCATAGTGAGGCAGTCTTTATCCCCTCAGAGAGTTCCTGTAAAAACTCTATGTCTGTTTCTTTGCCTTGACCCTCGCAAATGTCGGTGAGAATGTCGTACATGGCCTGTAGCCCCTCTCTACAAGAAGTACATTTACCACATGATTCGTCCCTCAGAAAATCGATGAAATACTTGGAGACATCAACCATGCACGTGTTCTCATCCATAACTATCATACCGCCGGAACCCATAATCGAGCCTGTTTGCTCCAGACTCTCGTAGTCCACCGGCAGGTCGAGAAATTGCTCCGGAATGCAGCCACCCGACGGACCTCCCGTCTGAACCGCCTTAAACATCTTGTTTTCCGGTATCCCGCCGCCAATATCATAGATGATTTCACGCAGCGTGATACCCATCGGCACTTCCACCAGACCGGCATTGTTAATGTTCCCTGCAAGCGAGAAGACCTTGGTGCCCTTGCTGGTTTCGGTCCCGATTTCAGAATACCAACCGGCGCCCCGATTGATGATGGGCGGGATGTTCGCCCAAGTCTCGACATTGTTGAGAACTGTCGGTTTCTCCCACAGTCCTTTTTCCGTTGCATGCACGTGTTTGGAGACAGGTTCAGGCAGCCAGCCCTCGATTGAAGCTCTCAAAGAGCTGGACTCGCCGCAGACAAATGCTCCTGCTCCCTTGAAAACCGTCAGGTCGAAATCAAAACCGCTATCGAAAATGTTCTCTCCGAGCAACCCGTATTTCCTGGCTTGATTAATAGCTGTCGTCAATCTCTCTATTGCCAATGGGTACTCGATCCGTATGTAGACATAACCGTCCGACGAACCTACGGCATAACCCCCGATAGCCATCCCTTCGATAACCGAGTGAGGATCAGCCTCTATGATACTCCTGTCCATGAACGCACCGGGATCTCCCTCGTCGGCGTTGCAGATGACGTACTTAACGTCGCCAGGCGCCTTGCGCGCACTTTCCCATTTTCTGCCAGTGGCAAAACCGGCGCCTCCTCTTCCGCGTAAGCCTGAGTCCTTGATCTCCTTGACCACGTCTTCCGGACTCATCGACTTCAAAACCTTAGCCAGTGCCTTGTATCCATCGTTGGCGATGTATTCCTCAATTCTGTCCGGGTCAATCAAGCCTCGATTTCTCAAGGCGATCAATCTCTGCGACTTAAAGAACGGAATCTCCAATATGTTCGGAATAGGAGCCTCGTCACCCGGAGGCACATACATTAGAGACTCCACCGGTCTACCTTTTAGGAAATGCTCTTCCACAAGATGGGGAATATCCTTTGCCGCCAGAGATCGGTAGAACACTCCCTCGGGCTGCACTATAAGAATCGGCCCCATTACGCACAGCCCACTGGCGCCGGTCGGAACGATCTGAATCTCATCTTGCAGTGACCGTTTTTCTATCTCGTCTTCAAGGCTTTCTTTTATCTGCAACGCCCCGTTCGAGACGCAGTTCGTACACGTGCAGATCATTGCGTGTGTTCGGTATGCCATCTTCGCCCAGTTTCCTTAAAGGGATTTCTCGTTGCCAACTGAAAGCGCATATTCACTTACTATTTCCCCCCCGACAACGTGCTTCTCCAGAATTTCTTTTGCCTTGTCCGGCGTTAAATCAACGTATTTCACTGGCGGCTGATCTTTCGCTTCCACCGTTACCATCGGCTCTCGACTGCAAAGCCCGGCACAACTGGAGGTAGTCAAAATGACGTCCGGTACATCTCGGCTTTCAAGCTCTTTTATTAACGCGGTCATAATAGCCCTCGCGCCGGCCGCTATCCCACAGGTTCCCATATGAACCACCACCCTGCATCGCCCGATTCCCTGCCGGAGACTGATCGTGTCTTTGACTTGTTGGCCGATCCTGTTCAAGTCTTCTATTGTGAGTTTACTCATCCCGGTTTTCCTCAGTGATAATGCTGCAGTATCTTGGGAACTTGAGCTTGTTTAACATATCCTTCAATATCATCATTAATCGTGACTACGGGCGACTGTCCGCAGCACCCGATGCAATTAACGGTTTCGAGGCTGAACAGCAGGTCTTCGGTTGTTTCGCCCGCTTGGATTTTCAGTTCCCTCTCAAACGCCTCAAGTATTCTTTGTGCACCTTTCACGTAACAGGCTGTGCCCATGCAAACACTAATCGTGTACTTGCCTCTCGGAGTAAGACTGAAGGCGTTATAGAATGTTGCCATCCCGTGGATTTGGCTCAATGGTATGTCCAGGTAATGTGCAGTATGGCGCAGAATATCCGGCGGCAGGTATCCACAGCGTGCATTGATATCCTGGAGAACAGGCAACACTGCCGCACGCTCGGATTCGTGTCCGGCCAAAATCTCATCAAACACTTCTTGGTCTTCTTCGTTCAAATGGATTTTGATAAGTTCATCCGTCTCTTCAAAATGAGCGATATTTCTCACGGGACAATTGTTCGTACACGTTCCGCAGCCGGTGCACTTGTCCTCATCGATGTACCGGGGCTTCTTGTTGATAGTCACTTCGAAATTGCCGGCCGGGCCTTCGACTTTCTGCAATTCGGCGTTTGTAATGATTTCGATGTTGGGGTGCCTGGCCGTGTCCACGAGTTTGGGTGACAGCAGACACATGGAGCAATCGTTCGTTGGAAAAGTCTTGTCGAGTTGGGCCATTGCCCCGCCTATGCTCGGCTTGCTCTCCACGAGATAGACTTTGTAGCCCATGTCGGCCAAATCCAAAGAGGCCTGAATCCCGCCGACGCCGGCCCCGAGGACCATTACAGCCCCTATCTTACCGTCGCTGCTTTTACTGTCGTTCTTCTTTATCATCCGACTTTCTCTGTAAGCAATTAGTAATGCTATGTGACAGCGTCCACCATCGAAAGGAATTGGTCGGTTCGGAAGTTTTTCAGCTCGCAGGAACTGCTCGGGCACGCAGCCCGGCACGCACCGCAGCCTTGACAGAGAACGTCTTCCACGACCACCACGTGCCTTTTCTCGTCCATCTTTCGTGCGTCGTACGCGCAAGCTCCGATGCACAGACCACAGCCGCCGCACAACTCTTCATCAACCGAGGCAACGATTGGCTCGGAGGTGAGAGTGTCGTTGGAGAAGAGATTGAGCACTTTGGATGCAGCACAACCAGCTTGCGCAACGGTATCGGGAATGTCCTTCGGCGCCTGGATGGCGCCGGCGACAAATATACCCGCCGTGCTCGTCTCCACGGGCCTGAGCTTTACATGAGCTTCGGCCAGGAATCCGTTCTCCCCAACCCCTACACGTAGTTTCCGTGCAAACTCCTCGGTCCCGTGTTGCGGGACAATCGCGCAGGCAAGAACCACCATGTCCGCCGGGATTTCCACCTGCGTTCCGGAAAGCGTGTCCGCTCCCTTAACGATCAGCTTGCCGTTACGCTTGTATATTCTCGAAACACGGCCGCGCAGATAGACCGTGCCTTCGTCGACCTGTGCGTGCTTGACAAACTCTTCGTAGCGTTTGCCTCCGGCCCGGATGTCCATGTAAAAGACATAGGCTTGTCCCTCGTGGACGCGATGTTTGTAGAGCCGCGTGTGTTTGGCCGTGTACATGCAGCAGATCTTTGAGCAGTAAGGAATGCCCTTCGATTCATCACGCGAACCAACGCACTGTATCCACACGACCTCTTTCGGAGCTTTCCCGTCCGATGGTCGCCTGATATCGCCGCCCGTCGGACCCGCAGCCGAAAGCATCCGCTCAAGTTGCAATCCATCTATGACATCTTCATATTTGCCGTAGCCGTACTCGCCGTACACATCGCGAGGCAGGGTTTCGTAGCCTGTGGCGATCACAATAGCTCCGACCTTCTCGGTGATGATCTCGTCTTCCTGGTCGAATCTGATCGCCTTGGGACCACAGACTTTTTCACACACCTTGCACTTGCCCGTCTGGTAGTAGCGGCAGTTTTCACGATCAATCGTAGCGACCTTGGGTTGGGCCTGAGCGAACGGAATGTAGATTGCCCCCCGAGTACCCAACGGTTTCTTAGGTTTATCGGGATTATGTATCGTAAGGCCGCGATTGAACTCGTCGGGGATCCGTGTTGGGCACTTCTCGGTGCAGATGCCGCAACCCGTGCATACCGTCTCGTCCACGGAGCGGGCTTTTCTCCTTATCTTTACCTCGAACTGGCCTACAAAACCCGATACTTCCTCTACCTCGGAGTATGCGAGCAGCTTAATCTTCTCGTTCTGGGCCACTTCGACTATTTTGGGTGTGAAAATGCAGCTCGCGCAGTCCAATGTCGGAAAAGTCTCGCCGAGTTTCGCCATGTTTCCGCCTATGGATGATTCTCTCTCCACGAGAATCACCTCATAACCTGACTCGGCGATAGCCAGGGAAGCCTCGATACCCGCAATGCCTCCGCCGATTACCATCGCGCGTTTGGTGACCGGCGTGCTGGTCGTACTCAGAGAATGGTCACCCCTGATTTTCTCGAGAATTGTCCGGATGATATCGATTGCCTTCTCCGTTGCTTGCTCGATATCTTCGTGCACCCAGGAACACTGCTCGCGAATGTTGGCAATTTCACAGAGAAACGGATTCAATCCCGCCTTGGCAACGGCACGACGGAAAGTAGGTTCGTGCATTTTTGGACTGCATGCTGCGACTATCACGCGATCTAAGTTATGCTCACGTACACCATCTACAATCATCTGCTGGCCCGGCACGGAACATGTGTACTGATACTCCTGGGCTATCGCCACTCCGGGTTCTTTCGCGATTTCCTCTGCAACACGCTTGACATCGACGGTCTTTGCAATGTTGATGCCGCAATGGCATACAAAGACACCTACTCGAAGTGTTGGCCGCTTCGCCCCCGTAGCGAACTTGCCGGTATCTCGCCCATCAAGAGAGGTCTTTGCAGAAGTTGTTGCGTCCACCGTCATGCTATTCCTTTTGAAGTGAGAAGCTCTTTACAGCTTACGAGTGATCTTCCGATACCCAGTTCGGCACGATCCAAACCAAAGGCCATACCAAGCAACTGGGTGAAATAAAAGACCGGGATCTTGTATTTGATCCCGATCTTCTTGGCAATATCCTCTTGTCGCATGTCCAGGTTTGCATGGCACAGCGGGCAGGCCACGCTGATGCAGTCTGCCCCGGATTCCTGGGCCATTTGCAGGATGTCCGCCGTCAGTCTCAGTACAATCTCCGTATGCGTCAAAGCAAAACTGGCCCCGCAACATTCGGTCCTGTGCGGCCAGTCCACAGCCTCCATTCCTACCGAGGTAAGCAGCTCGTCCATAAACCGAGGCTCCTCAGGATCGTCAAAATTGGTGACCTTCGGCGGCCGAGTGAGCAAGCAACCATAGTAGCAGGCTACTTTGAGTCCGACATCGCGTTTCTTGGCTTCTGCGATTTTCTCGGCCCCAACGTCGTGTTTGAGAACATCGATGAAATGCCGTACGTTCACGCTCTGGACATCTTCCACCGACATCATTTTGGATATTTCTGCCCGGATGCTTTGTTTTTCCGCGATGTGCTTCTGAGCGAACTTGAATCGGCTGAAGCACGCAGAGCAGCACACGAGCATTTCATCGGCGATAGCCTTGGCGGCGATTAAATTCTTGGCGGGCAGTGCCGTTGCGAGAAGCTCATCAGTGCAGTGAGCCGGTGTTGAGCCGCAGCAACTCCAGTTCGGTACTTCGGCTAATTCGATGCCGAGCGCCTCGGCAATGGCCTTCGTCGACTCATGGTAATCAATCGCCGTGCCTTCAAGCGAACATCCAGGATAATATGCGTATTTCATTTGTTTCTTCCGACCAGTCTTACTTCAGACGCTGAACACGGGCTTCGCTCCGCAGTGTGCTGAAACATAGGAACGCGACGTTATTTCAGGCTGAATCTACTTTCTTGCCCCGCCGCGATGATTTGGCCTTCTCGACGTCCTTGAAGACCGGCTTTGACGTTTTCCTGCCCTTCAGGTTCGGCAATAATCCCAATCGACCTCTGACAAACAGCTTCGGAGCTTTCGTGATGTCTTTGAAGAAATCGAGCGTTCCGGTGTTGTATCTGCCTATAAGCTCCATCTCGAAAACCCGCCCGTATCGCCTGATCAGGCGTAGGAAAGTTTGATTGAAGAAGGTCACGCTTCGTTCCGGATTGCGAACACCCTCCTCGAGGGCCAGATTCCGAAGCGCATCCATGATGGCTGCCAAATCCACTTCCCGCGGACATCGTGTCGTGCAGGTCTCGCACGACGCACACAGCCATATAGTTCTTGATCGAAGCACCTCATCCACAAGTCCGATTTGAAGTAGTCGCATTATCTGGTTGGGTTGCGTGTCCATGTCCGCCGCAATTGGACAGCCGGCCGAACACTTTCCACACTGATAGCAGTTCTTGACATCCTGCCCGCTGAGTTCCTCAACGAGTTCAATCATCTTCGGACGCAATTGCTGTCGCTGGATGCTGTGTTTCACACGCACGCCTTGGTCCTTTCTAACTTAGCGTTCAGAGTCAACTGCAAGGTCCTTCAGAAGCCCTCTCCTGTGACAGCAACTCGACAATTGCCGCAATTGGTCGTCATTGCATGAGTCGTTCCTGGACTCCGTCCCCGTCAGTTGTATTGCAGAACTTGCCGCAACCTCATTAACTACAATATGATACGTAATTCCGTGTAATCTTGAGTGCTGCTTTCAATGCTCCCTGGCAGCTTGCACAATAATACCTCAGCACAAAGCAAGTGCTGTGCCACCAGGATTTTTGCAGGGATTCGACAGTTTATGAGGATTGCAAGTGCTTGAATCGAAGGCAATTACAGAAATAGGAAGCGAGCGGCGAGTTGCTCATGGCGCATTACTGCTGTACCCTGCACTCTGTAAGGAATCATTACAGCTTGGCGGCGTTCGCCGTTGTAAGGTGTTTCAGCAGCTACACTTCCACATGGGTGTAAACAGACATTACACTGTAACGTTTGTTTACGATACTATCATGGCTGGATTCCGTGCCTTTGTATCATCTTGTACAACCGGGGTCGTGAAACTCCTAACAGTCGGGCAGCATGCGTCTTGTTGCCGTCGGTGGCCTTAAGAGCGTTTAAGAGAAGCTTCTTCTCAGCTTCGACCATGGACGTCACGGAAGTTGAGCCCTTGGCCGATGAAGGATGGCCCTCAACCTCAACGTACTCGACAATATAGTTTGGCAGATCGCACTGCTGTATCATCTCGGAGTTGCCCAGGGCAAAGGCGTTTTCGATTGCACCTTCAAGTTCTCGGATGTTACCAGGCCACGGATAGTGTGCCAACGCTTCCAGAGCATCTTTGGTGATTCCCGTGACATTCTGCGGAAGAGCATCGTTGAATTTGCCAATGAAATGGCGAACCAGGGATGGAATATCGTCAGTTCGCTCACGCAATGGCGGCAGTGTGATTCTGATCACGCTCAGACGATAGAAGAGATCTTGGCGGAATTTCTCATTCTTAACTGCCTCATCCAAGTCCCTGTTGGCTGATGCAATGACTCGCACGTCCACGGGCACCTCTTCTGCTCCGCCAACAGGGCGAATATGCCTCTCCTGCAATGCTCGCAACAGTTTGGCCTGGCTGTCGTAGGGCATATCAAGAATATCATCAAGAAAGATAGTGCCCCCGTTGGCGGCTCCAAAGAGACCCGCTGAGTCTGTGAAGGCACCTGTGAAAGCACCCTTCTTGTGGCCAAACAGCTCGCTTTCTACGAGTTCTTTGGGCACGGCCGCACAATTCACCGGCACGAAGGGCATGTCAGCTCGCAATCCATTGTAGTGGATCGCCCGGGCGACCAACTCTTTGCCCGTGCCGCTTTCACCGCATATCAGAACAGTGCTGTCGGTCTTTCTAGCCGCCTCGATCTTCTTATACACCCCCTGCATCAAGCGGCTCGTGCCAACAATATTGTCAAAGCGGTATTTCTCGTGCAACTCCGAACGCAATTGAGAAACCTCCTCTCGAAGGTCACTGAGCTGGACAATCTTACCGACAGTCATTAGAAGCTCGTCAGTATCGAAAGGTTTGGTGATGTAATCAGCGGCACCGTGTTTCATCGCATTGACCGCGTTCTTGATGCTGCCGTAGCCGGTCATCAGGACGACCTCAATGCCAGCGTCCAGGATTTTGATCTCCTCCAAAAGCGCCACACCATCCATTCCCGGCAGTTTCAGGTCTGTCAGCACGATGTCAACGTCTCCACACGTTCGGATTTCATCCAATGCCTCATTGGCACACGAGGTCTCCACAACCTCGAACCCTTTGAGCTGAAAGACTTTGGCGCAGCTCTTCCGCATCACAGCATCATCTTCAACTATGAGAATCTTGACGATCTTACTCATTGGCAGCAGCCTCCGGCTCACCGTGCGGCAGGCGAATCAAGACGGTCGTGCCGCGGTGCAGTTCGCTCTGAATCTTTATCCTGCCTCCATGTTCCTCGACGATGCGCTGACATATAGGCAGCCCCAGACCCGTGCCTTTTCCGCGCTCTTTGGTCGTGAAGAATGGCTCGAAGGCTCCTCTTAACACGTCCTGGTCCATGCCCGGGCCATCGTCTATGACTCTGATCTCCACTGAATCATCAGATGTGCCCAGCCGAATCTCGACGTTTCCGCCCTCCGGCATAGCGTCTGCAGCGTTTGTGATCAGATTCAGGAGAACCTGCTGAATCTGGTTACTGTTGGCCCAGATTACAGCATCCCGCTCGCCATAGTCGGCCTTGAGCGAAACACCTTTGTTCGCCAGGTCGCTCTTGAGCAGGCGCAGGCTTTCCCTGACCAGTGAGCGCAGATCTGCTCTCGATGTCGACGCCTCTGACCGGCGAGAGAAGCCAAGCAGGGAGTCGATGATGCCCCGGCAGCGTAGAGCCTCGCTCTCGATAACATTCAAATCCGAAACGTCTGCCCTGTTCTTCAATTGTTCTTGCATCAACTGTGCACGCAACAGTACCGTGCCGAGAGGAGTGTTCAATTCGTGTGCCACACTCGCTGCAATCTGTCCTATCAACACCATCTTCTCTTGCTGGAAAAGTTGTTCGCGCAATTGTTTCTGCTCCTGTTCCAGCGCCACCCGATCAGAAATGTCCAGGCTGAGCAGAACAAGACCCAGGTACCGCCCGTCTTGGCTGTGAACGCTGGAATAGCTGTTCAGGGCATTTCCGTTGCGTGCCTCCATCGTGTGACCCTGAGCAAATCCGGGCCTTGTCTTGGCCAACTCGAGAATCTGTTTGACGTGCGCGTGCGCCGCGGGGGGATGGCATTCAAGCAATGGTTTACCCAACAGTTGCTCTGCATTTCTGGCCCAGATACGTTCGGCGCTCTTATTACACAGGGAAATCCTACCTTCGGTGTCCACGAAAAGGACCCCTTCGACCATACAGTTAATGATGGCTCGCAACTTGTCTCTTTCCCAGACAGTCTGTTCCTGTGCCAAGTGAATACCGCGATTTCGGTCGTCCAATACAGTATGTTGCCTCAACAGTTCGTTGGACATCTGATTGAACGATTCCACCAATTCTCCAATCTCATCCTTGGCGGTCGTACTAACCTGTCGGCCAAGTTTGCCGCTGCGAATCTCACGTGCCGCTTCTATGAGGCCGCGCACCGGCTTGGTCACTGCCCACGAAACCAGTGCAGCCAAGCCTGCCCCGATCAAGAGAACAAATGCAGCCATGACCACAAGGATGAATGTAAAATGCGAGACGGTGTGCTGGATCCGTCGTTCCGATATCCCCACGTGTACAAAGCCCGCCTTGCCCTGCAAAATCGGAACCGAAATGTCATGGATCAAGCCCGCTTCCACGGTGTCCAGCAACTCCCATTTCAAGCTCTCGCTCGCTTCCGGGCCGCTGACATCATACAGATCCTGAGGGAAACCACCGGCAAAAGTATGAGCCAGCACTTGCCCTTTGCGATCGGTTACATAGGCATAGGCGACGTCCTCGTCACTGCCTTCGAGGTCTTTGACCAAGCGCAACAGGGAAACAAACTCCTCGGTAAGCACAAGGTGCCCGCTGCGCACAGCTACATTGGCCGCCATGTTGTGCCCTTTTGATAAGTATTCGGCACGAAGCACGCTCGAAAGATGGTTCTGCACAAACACAACCACCATTAGATCCAGAAGAGCGATCAGGCCCGTCAGGCAAATCATGATCTTCGCGCGAAAGCTCAAAGGCAACACAGTATCTTCCTCACTTTTCTGACCGAGCGTCTCTGGCAAGAGTTTCCATTTCACGGATTGAATCGTACGCGCCGTCTTCAATCTCAGTAAATCGGTCTATCAAAACTCTGTCAAGGATTTCCCGGCCTCTGGGATATTTGTGCATGTTCAAGAAAGCCAAGCTGAGTTCTTCTTTTAGTTCACTGTCGATATCCGGAGAAACAACCAGAGGCGGGATGCCGAACGGCTCTGATTTATCTATGATCCTGGTCTGCGCAGGCCATTGCTGCCCCTTGGCATTCAAGTACTCCCAGATCAGGCTGTCCACAGCGGCTCCGTCCACAAACTTCTCGGCTACCGACCGAATCGAATTGTCATGGCTGTACGTAAAGATGTGCTTTCTGAAGAATGATTCCGGCGTCTCCCCCATCCGGGCGAGTGCGCAGACAGGAACGAGCATCCCCGTATTGGACAGCGGGTCGGAAAACGCGAACACTTTGCCCCGTAGATCTTCCAACTTCTCAATCGAACTGTCTTTGTGAACGATAAGATAGGAGTGGTACTCAGTCTTGCCAAAGCATACCGGAGCGCAGAGAAGCTCCATCCCAAAATCACGATGGCCTTCGACGTACGGACGCGAACAAACGAACGCCGCATCGATTCGTCTCTCCTTCAAGAGAAAGTTCACCTCGGTGTACGTTTTGCGCAGCACCATTTCAACGCTCCGGCCGAGTTTCTCACCAATGTAGTCGAACATATCCTCATAGAAGGTTAGTGATTCCGCCGGCGAGATGATCGCTCCGACTGCGATCCTCAGCTTGCTTCCTTGCAGGGGAAGCGGAACCGGATCGATAGATGAGGGAGTCAGACTGACGCGCCTCGCGGGAGTGACGTGCGCACCATGGGTCAAATACACCACTGCTGCCACAAGAGACATGCAAACAAGCACTACCGCAACTGTCAAACGTACTCTTGCCATTTCCTGCGACCTTCCCACACAGCCCAAAGTGATACGCGCACGTATGATTCTGCACGTCTATACCAGTGGTGTAGCAGATAAAACGCTGAATGCCCGGCGGACAGTTCAGAACAGGAGAAGCATATCCCAGTTGTCGCCCATCTACATGTCCAATGATACTCCAATTCCCCGCCAAGGTCAAGTACAGAATCTTGAACGGTGCACACCTATCGCGTCAGATCGCCTATGAGCACACATTTGCAGAGTGTGGCTCTGTTCACGCAACATCCTCTCCTCGAAGCACATACTTTCGACTATTCTGAATCACTCTATCAGTCTGTTCGGAAAGATCCTGCACGTATCTTGTTGCCATCGTCAGGTCAACATGGCCGAGGAGCCTTTGAACTGCAAATGGATCTCCGGACCTCGCCGCCATCGTAGCAGCGGTTCTGCGAAGAGAGTAGAAGCCTGTTCCCCTCGGCGCATGGATCCTAACTTTCTTCATGAGCCTCGAAAATGTCGGAGTGATTCGATTAACGAATATGTACTTACGCTCTCCATCGTCATTTGTTTTAGCCACAGTCCTGATCCAGAGATGTCCCTTGGAAGTATAGAATACGAATGGTCCTGATCTCGGCAGTTCCTTCAATGCCTGCATCGTCTCGGACCACAATGGAAAATTTCTTTCAACTCCCGTCTTGTTTCTGGCGAGCTTGACTCTCCTATCCTTGAAATCCAGGTCGGTCCATTGCAGTTTACCGCAATCTGTACATCCAAATCCGCAGTTCAAGCCCAACCATATCATAGCCTTCATCTTGATATCTGCAGCGGACAGCAATTTGTTAATCTGCTGTGAATTGAACGTGTACATTTCTTTGTGAACGACCTTGCTCTTCGAGATGGCGTCAATATTTGGGATGCTCTCAAGAATATCATTTCTTCGTGCCCAGTGAAACATGGCCTTCATGATACCGATGTTTAGATTCAATCGATCTACTGAGGCGTAATGACTCTGAAGTTTACTTTTGTAGCTTTGCAGGTCCAACGTTGAAATGCTCTCTATGCGGTAACCTTGTCCAAGAAAGGCCATCAGTCTATTCAGACTGTCGGTCTGTTCGTTATAGTGTCTTGGGGTAAGGTTGTCTGCGAGCATTCTTGCGTGTTGATACTGCAAGTAGAGACCCACCAATTGCATCAAGGTCATTTTGTCATTGGACGCCTTGTGCATCAAGCTTCGAGTTCCATGCAAGAATGTGGCCTGAGCCAGGTAGCTCTCAAGTGCTTGTTTCTTGTCGGTTCCGAAGTACCGAATCTTGCCTCTGATCTTCTTGCAGTATTGTCCCGTGGGATGTAGAGTCAGAGGAAATTTGTCTGAACGTGTCTTTCTTTTTGAAATCTTCATCGCACTGCCTCCAGAAAAATAGTGACATTATTAAACAGATAATCACGGTTTGGTTGTACTCTTAGTTGTAGTTTTCCGATGAAGCCTCCGTACCTCAGAATCATAACTTGCTGTAAGGTATTAGCTTGTGATTAGTGGAGGAGGTCAAATGAAAACGTACATTGAATCCGAAACAAATAGGAAATTCCCATAAAATACTTGATATTCGGCAAGAAATAGATGTGAGTCTCTGCTCGAATTGGGCGAAATCAAGGTTTGTAGTGACATTTTGGTGACACGCCAAGTCAAGGAAATCTGACCTTTTGTAGGCTAAGAAAATGGGGGTATGTAAGTGGTGACATCTCACTCTTCAACAGTTTCTGTTTGCGGCAGTTTTGCTCGCCACTTTTTGGCCTGCTGGACTATTTGCCTGCCTCTATGAGCTTCTGGAAACGGGGGTGCCCGGTTGCATCGATTGAGTTTTTGGGGAATGGGTGTATTCGATGTGTCTGCTCGTCCCTAATCTTGGCAATTTTGTGAGGTGACTGGCTGTGTCGAGAACGCGTCGCAAGCTGGCTCTTCAGTGAATTAGAGTGTTTCTGGGCCCTTTTGGCAGAAATGCTTTGTGAGTTGGGGGCTGAAATGTTGACATGGGGCAGCATATTGTGCTACCATGAAGATGGCAGTGTGCGAGAGCATTCTGCATTGAAGTCGTGTGAGGAACATCGGCCAGTGAGTACCACAGAGTTGTGGTCTTTTTGATGAATCCTCATACATGGGCACGACGAAGGCGCAGTATTGTGGGCGACCGGAGATAGACTGGCGGGGAGATCAACGTTCAATGCAAATGCAGGTTAACAGACCAGGAGGAAAGCGCAATGAGAAGAAAGCAATTATCTAGATTCCGAATCAGTGTCATTTTGTTCACGGTCGTGTGCCCATCGCTATCTGCGAGTGCTCGGGCAAATCTTCTTGTGTACTATGCATTTAACGAAGGCGCAGGTGATACTGTTCGGGATATAAGTGGTAATGGAAACAACGCAAAAATGCACAATATGGACGACTCAGCCTGGGTGGCGAGTAAGGAGGAAAGGTTCGGAACATGTCTGGCCCTTGACGGCTCTGACGATTACGTGAAATCAGAAGGTACCTTTAGCCAACCTTTGGATGGCGATTTCACCTTGTCTATGTGGTTTACTGCCACACCCGGTCGAAGGGCCCGCTTATTTACTTTGAGCAGCGCTAACGAGAAGATGATCAATATTCGCATCGTAAATGACATCATTCGCATCGATGACAGTGGTGGAGTGTCATCCGAAGTCTCTGGGGATGTTAACGTTACAGATCAGCAGTGGCACCATATTGCCGCGGTGCGTAATGGTCAGTCATTAACTGTTTACCTTGACGGTGAACAGCATTTAGAAGCATCCTTGAGTAACGTGCTAACCATGGACAATGTCTCCATCGCAGTCCGAAGCCAGTCGGACGGTTCCAGGGATGACTTCTTGTTGGGAAATTTGGATGAGTTTAGGATTTATGCAGAGGCGTTTGATGCCGACAGAATCGAAACTCTCATGGTCCCGGGTGGGAAGTTCACCGGGGCCTCAGGGCCGAATCCGAAAGACGGCGCTATAGTAGATGATACCTGGGCCAATCTTACCTGGGTACCGGGAGATTTCGCAGTCTCGCACGACGTGTACATAAGCGATAGTTTTGATGATGTGAACGACGGAGCTGAAAGTGCGTTTAGAGGCAACCAGACTCTAACATTTATCATTGTTGGTTTGCCTGGATTTCCTTACCCAGACGGCCTTGATACTGGAAGCGCTTATTACTGGCGGATCGATGAGGTAAATGAAACCGAGCCGAACAGCCCATGGAAAGGTAATGTCTGGAGTTTTGTTGTTCCTTCCAAAACTGCGTACTTTCCCGAACCTGCTGATGGCGCTGAAACTGTAGCTGTGGATGTGCAGCTTAGCTGGACACCAGGTTCCGGATCTAAACTACACACCGTTTATTTTGGTGACAATTTTGAAGATGTGAACAATGCTACAGGTGGCCAAGCTCAGGGAACTACTACCTTTACTCCGGGTATTCTAACAATGGCCAAAACTTACTATTGGCGGGTCGACGAGTTTGATCTTATCGAAACTCAAAAAGGCGATGTATGGAGCTTCACCACTGAGGGCGCCATCGGGAGTCCGAATCCAACAAATGGTGCTGTTGATGTATCGCAAACCTCGATTCTTTCGTGGGTATCTGGAGTTTTTGCAGACACGCATGAAATCTACTTCGGCATAGACAAAGATGCAGTTAAAAACGCTGATACGAGTTCCCCGGAGTATAAGGGTAGCGGAAACCTTGGCTCCGAGAGCTATGATCCCGGACAACTTGAATGGAATACGACTTATTACTGGAGGATTGTTGAGGTCAACAATGCCAACGCTGACAGTCCATGGAAAAGTCCTCTATGGAGCTTTACTACGGGCAACTTCCTTGTGGTAGATGATTTTGAGAGCTACAACGACCTTAACCCGACTGATCCGGAAAGCAATAGGATATTCAACGTATGGCTAGACGGATTCGGAGATGCCACAAACGGTTCTCTGGTTGGATATGATGATCCTCCATTTACCGAGCAGACCATCGTTCACAGTGGCAGCCAGTCGATGCCCTTTGCATATGACAATGCCGCTGGAATATCTGAGGCAACTTTGACATTGACCGATATGCGCGATTGGACAGTCCAGGGTGTTAACAGATTGACAATTTGGTACATCAGAGGTAGTACCGGTAACGATGTCGAGACAATGTATGTTGTTCTAAACGGTACTGCTGTAGTTACCAATGATAATCCAAATGCATCGGCGGCAACCAACTGGTCCGAATGGAATATCGACCTTCAGGCGTTTACAGATCAAGGTGTGGATCTCGCCAACATTAATACGATAACTCTTGGCTTTGGCAACAGAAACAATCCAGTGGCCGGCGGTACAGGCTTGGTAATTTTCGACGACATTCGTCTGTATTCACCGGCACCCTAAGCAAGTACTTGGCCATTAAATGAGATTGATTTGTAAATTTGGGGTCTATATCGAAAGATTCGGTATAGGCCCCTTTTCTTTCAAGAATAGCCGATTTACATTAACAATGTCCAATATCACTAATCTACAACCGAGCAGTGCATCCGTAGTCGCGAAATCCAGCGGCAAACAAACTCAAGGGGCCGGTACACCGCGGAGTTGCCGGCCCCGTTGTCCTCGGATGTCACGCTCTCTTTTTCGCAACGGCCATTGAAAACGATATAAATAAGAAATTCCTATAAAATATTCCCTTTTAGGCAAAAAATGGATGTCCACCCTCGCTCGATTGGGGCAAAATCAAGGTCTGTGGAGTCAAAATGGAGACACGATGTCCCCTGGTCTTTGCGGTGTCTTTCAGCTCTTGAAAGAAGGTGACTTAGGGCATAGTTCCCGGTTTGAAACTGTCGCTGTTTTATTCACCCAAGCGGTTCAATTCATATACTTCTCAAAGAGCCTTTAACGGATAATCGGCTATCTAATAGCGGTTCTATGCGCGCTTGACAAGCACAGCTGCGGCCATACTCCTGATGTATCGGGATCGAGCCGCTCATTTGCCATTATCTCAATGTCTACGATGTCAACGCAACATATTGCCACCTTAATTGGCTTGTGGCTCTGGAGCCGACGCATACAGTCCAACGTCGTCAACGTACAATGTACCACCGACACCATTGCCGTCAATCCCAATAGCCAGCTTCGTGATATTCTGCAGGTTCACGCCTAACGATGCAAGGTTGATATTCCACTGATTCCATTCCACTTTCGTTATGTCACCCGCATCACCGTTATAGGGCACCTTGGAGCCGTCGATCTTCACATATAACTGCCCGGTGTTGCCCTCAGCGCCGTGGAAGTACAGCACGAATGTCGCAGCGCCGGCTTCAGTCCAATTCTGCGGCGGACTCAGCGGCAGCTCAGCCTCCGAAGATGCTGCGCCGCCAGTGTTGTTGTAGAAGAACGGCATCGACTGCTTACCTCCGTGAACGATGGTTCGCTCGGTATAAGGAGGAAAGTCATTGCCAACGAGCGCCCCGTTTGTCGGAATTCCAAAACCGTCACTCCACGTCTCAAATATCCTGTGGCTCTCGGGGTCATCAGGGTTAAGGTCATTGTAGGATTCAAAATCGTCCACGACAAGGTGGTCGGTTGTCGTAAAGCTCCAGATGGTACTTTCCCAGGTACTTGGGGTCTCGGCTTCATTGACCTCATCGACCCGCCAGTAATAAGTCTTGCCTAAATCGAGGGACAAGGGACCATAGCTGGTTTCGGTCATGCTAGTAACGGCAGCAATACCGTCTATCACAGCCTGCTCGTCAGAGCTGAAGTACACGTCGTGCTTGGCTGCTTCTCTTCCTGCTGTCCAGCCAAGGACCACATCCACGCCTACACCTGTTGCCCCGGAATCCGGATAGAGGTTTCTTGCACTCACAGGTATTTGGAAGAAGCGAACCTCACTGAGACCATATTGGGGCATGATGCCACCCCAGTTGCTGTGAGCTGTGAGCCTGACGTACTTTGCTCGCACGCGGCCAAAGTCAATAGTTGTATTGTGAGCATAACCGGCCGTGCCAGGCCCCCGGGCAAACTCGTGAGTCGTACCCAATGTCGTATAGTCGGTGCCGTTGGTCGAATAGTCGATCGTAACATCCTTGACCCCAAAACCGAGAAAAGACTCAACCGTTTGATTAGAGTTCCATACCCACATCTGATGCAGTATGTAAACCTTGTCGAACTCGTATTGGATCCAGGCTCCCAGCGGTTCGGTGCCGCTAAGCCATACATCCCTCTCTTTGTTCGAGTGCAGGTCATTATCGTCCAGCCCTGAACCGTTGATGGTATTTTCAGGACCCATTTCTGCTTTGCCTGCGCTGGAAGCTGTGGCGGCTACATTCTCGATGGGATAGGCAAATAGCTCGGTCGCAAAACTCCAGACTTTGCCTTCGTATACCGTATAGTCTGGTGGGTCATTGACCTCATCAACGCGCCAGTAGTAAGTCGTGCCGAAATCAAGGCGTTGGGCGGGAGTATAATTGGTGGCACTCTGGGTGATACCGCCAGTGCCATCGTTGACATCGTTGAAGTTATCACTCAGGTAGAACTTGTGCCCGTTCACCAGTGCTGCATATTCTCCTGGCGTCCAGCTAAAGGTCACATCTCGTGGCACATCTGTCGCCTCATCAGCAGGGCTTGGGTCAAAAGCCGCACCAGGCGGTATACCCATCATGACCTGTCGAACCTCTTCGGCTGTTAGTGCCCCGTCATAGATCCGGGCATCGTCTACAGTGCCGGCTAAATGGGCGCCCGGGCCACCGCTATCCCACTCCTGTCCTATTGACCACAGGTCATCGGCGCTAAAAGTGAGATCAACCTGGTGTGAATTCTCCTCAACTCCATCGACGTACACATGTCCGGTGAACCCGTCCAGGACGAGCGTCAGGAAATGCCATTGGCCGTCATTGACCGCCGTGGTGGACGACGCAAATACGCCTTCTATTCTGAAAGCGGCCTTGGTACTCTGAATAACAAACTTAATCACGTCGTCGCGACTTGCGGTATTACAGGAAAACCATTCTGTGTTCATATCACTGGTTGTCTTGAGCCATGCGCTAAGCGTAATATTGTTGTCACTTATGTCGTCTGCGACAGCGTCTATTGCCACATAATCGCTCTTGCCATCAAGGTCTATGGCTCCCGAGCCAAGCTTACCGGGCACGAAAGTCGGATTGCCAACACCGGTGCCGTCGTTTCCCAAACCGGAGTGGTCCAGCGTGTCGCCGTCAAACCTCCACCATCCAACAAGACGAGGCCGAGCACCATCCGCTGTTCTTGCAAGAACCAGGCCCAGCACCAAAACAAAAGAAGTCAAAAGAACCAATTTCCTACACATATTAGTCCTCCTTCAAAAAAGGTTGAGATAATTTAGCCTTCAGCCACGCGCCAAATACATGGTATCTGCAATAGGCATCAACACACCCACACGTTGACCACATGGCGTTTCTTTCACAGAACCTGCCAACATTCGCAATCTTGAGCTTATAGTGCCTCGTATCAATGCCGATTACGTCTGTGGCCGGAGTAGCTCATCAAGTCACAAATCCGTAATTTCAGCATAATCTGCACAATCTTCATCCGTGTCAAAACGGCTTGTCGAATGGCTCAGTCCTGCCGGTAAGCCAGGCAACCTCAGCGTCCGATAGAGAATAGTTGTAGAAGCGGGCATCGTCCACCGCGCCCGAATAGAAATCGCTGGGGCTTATAGTTCCGGCAGCGTCCCACTCCTGTCCTATTGACCACCGTGTTACCGTGTCTAAACTAAAGCCGGATGAATACGTGCCTCGCTGAAGTCCATCGACGTATATATGTCCCGTGTTGCCGCTCCTGACGTACGTCAACATATGCCACTGGTCGTCATTGATAGCAGGGGGGAACTGTGTGTCGCTGCCATCGTTCACATACGGAATGCCAGTTTGAATGCCGAGCATGAAGGGGTGAGCGCTGGCGCTATCATTAGCTGCAGCCAATTGCCCTTCATCGCTCTGCGTGGTTTTGATCCACATGTTGATCGTCATATCGGTGCTTGTTATGTCATCAACTACGCCATCAATCACGACAAAATCAGCGCTACGGAAGTTTAGTGCGTTCGAGCCAACCTTACCGGCTACGAAATCCGCACTGGCACCAGCCGTGCCATGGTTACCCTTACCCGAAGAGTCCTGCAAGTCACCGTCAAATGTCCAGTGTCCTATTAGACGACTGTCGTCAGGCACCGACGGTGTGATGAACTCACGGCCACGGGCGTATAGCCTGATATCGTCAACGTACAATGTACCACTGGCACCATTGCCGTCAATCCCAATGGCCAGCTTCGTGACATTCTGCAGGCTCGCGCCTGACGATGCAAGGTCGATATTCCATGCTTGCCACCCTGTCAGCGCTAAATTGCTGGCCTGGCCATCGTACGGAACCATGGTGCTGTTGATCTTCACATACAACTGCCCGGTGTTCCCCTCAGCGCCGTGGAAGTGCACCGCTAACGTCCTAACTTGAGCTTCAGTCCAGTTCTGAGCAGGCGTCAGCGTCAGCTCAGCCTCCGAAGATGCTGCGCCGTCGGTGTTGCTGTAGAAGAACGGCATCGACTGCTTACCGCTATAAACGATAGTCTGCTCGGTATAAGGAGGAAGGTCATTGCCAACGAGCGCCCCGTTTGTCGGGATTCCAAAACCGTCGATCCACGCCTCAAATATCCTGTGGCTCTCCGGGTCAGGCGGGTCAAGGTCATTGTAGGATTCAAAATCGTCCACGACAAGATGGTCGGTTGTCGTAAAGCTCCAGATGGCACTTTTCCAGGTACTTGGGGTCTCGGCTTCATTGACTTCATTAACCTTCCAGTAGTGAGTCGTATCTAAATCGAGGGCCAAGGGACCATGACCGGTCTCGGTCACGGTAGCGACAGGGGCAGTATCGTCTATCACAGCTTGCTCGTCGGTGTTAAGGTACACATCGTGCGTGGCTGCCTCTCTTCCTGCACGCCAGCCAAGGATCACATCCACGTCCACACCGGTTGCCCCGGAATCCGGGTAGGGCTGTGTTGCATTCACAGGTATGTAGAAGAAGCGAACCTCACTGAGACCATATTGGGGCAAGATGTCTCCCCAGTTGCTGTTAGCTGTGAGCCTGACGTACTTTGCAGCAGCGCCGCCAAAATCAATAGTCGTATTGTGAGCGTAACCGTCCGCGCCGGGCGCCTGGGCAAACTGGTGAGTAGTACCCAATGTTGTATAGTCGGTGCCATTGGCCGAATACTCGATCGTAACATCTTTGAACCCGTAACCGACAAAAAGCTCAACCATTTGATTGGAGTTCCATACCCACATCTCATGCACTTTGTAAACCTTGTCGAACTCATATTCGATCCAGGCCCCCAGCGGTTCATTGTCGCTGAACCACATATCCGTCGCTTCTGCCGAGTGCAGGTCGTTATCATCCAGTCCCGAGCCGTTGACCGTGTTTTCAGGGCCCAAATCTGCCTGGCCCGCGCTGGATGCCGTAACGGTTACGTTCTCGACGGGATAAGCAAGTAGCTCGGTCGTAAAACTCCAGACATCACCTTCGAATAGCATATTGTCTGGTGGGCCACTGTCCTCATCGACGCGCCAGTAGTACGTCGTGCCGAAATCAAGGCGTCCAGGAGTGTAGCTGCTGTCACTCTGGGTGATACCGCCAATGCCGTCGTTGACGTCGTTGAAGTTCTCACTAAAGTAAACTTTGTGCCCATTGACTGGCGCGGCTGATACTCCCGGCGTCCAGCTAAGGACCACATCTCGTGACACATCTATCGCTCCATCAGCCGGGCTGGGTCCCGCAGCATTTCCAAGCGTGTATTCTATGTGCAGAAACGGCCTATTAGTCTCACCCCCACCGTAAGCGTCGGCAGTTCGATTACCTTGCGAGGGACTAGCCGGGTTGTCGCGAATTATCAGCACCAGGGCATTGCCGCTGGCCCAACCGTCCTGGTTGACTATCTCTTGGATGACAGCGGCGATGTTCGAGGTCTGTTTTTTGTCACCTACCGTATCCCAGTGTTCCGGCTCATATATCGCCTGCGCTGTGGTTCTGGGCTGCCTGTTGGCAATTTCAGAGGGGGCCGATTCATCAAACGTAGGAGGATCGGGATTCAATTCGCCTTCGATGATGACACTAACGTGCAGTGCATCTTCTATCTCATCCACCGTTAACTCGATCCACGCATCCAGGATCGCGGCACCCTTCGGAACACCGACACCCTGCCAGCGGATAGCTACTAATTGCTTATCGCCCATACCCGGGTCTTCATAGGGGAACTCCAGGTCACCGCTGCCGGCTTCCGGGGTTCCGCTCGGGTCCAGCTCTTCGGTGTCGTCAGACGCCTCGACGATATAGCCCTCCCACATATCGCCAAGCGCCACATTTGTACCGGCCAGAGCCAGTACCAAGACGAAAGAAGTTAAAAAGATCAATCTCTTAGACATAATAGTCCTCCTTACAAAAGAGTTAAGGTGATTTAGATTTTGGCCATACACCAAACGTACGCAAATCGAAAATATTTCACGACTTGAGACCACCTCCCGCATCCTGAAAACCTAATATTAGCCGTTAATTGAAATGTGAAATATCTTCACTGCGAAGCACAAAGTCCTCACCCAAAAATTTTGTGCCTTGCGTAATACGCAGTAGCTCCTCCTCTATTGAAAAACGAGAAAACTGTACCTGCTGGGTGAACTCAAAGCCACAGATGCCCGACTGCCCAGGCACAAGCCTCAATAATGTTCAATATATCAGATCATCTACATTACCGTCAAGAAAAATTCATACAAAACTGACCCGACAACCAGGAGCCTAACACAGAACGACCATCGTCAAGCTAACGACCAGTTAGCAAATAGTCCGGATGTCATAAGAAAAACTCATTTTTAGCTGAAAGAGGACACCTATGAAAAGTTCAAGGTCAAATACTAACATCTCTGTTGCCACAATTTTCCTTGAGGCATCCACGTTACGACCTATAGTGTAAGTGCAAAGCAGTATTTGAGTCGTCGCGTGCTTCTCGGTACAATGGTGTAATCCAGTTGGGACAAGCAGACCCGATGTCAGGTATGAGCGATGTCATACGAGTTCTGATCCCCATTTAGGAGTGAGACCATAAGGCTGTGGATAGACTGCTTCAGTTAAGAACACAAAGTCGCCACAGCGATTGATGCTGGTCAGACTGGACCAAGTATTCCTACTCCGGCCGTCGCAAATTGCATACATGGAGTAGGCCTGGTATACTGTAGAAAATGAGGCTGAGCGATGTAGCTGAGCAGGGATATACAATGTTGCGTAGGAAATGTCAGGTCGAGGAGCGTATTATGTCGACGAGCACAGACTTATTGGCTGCGATCCTTTTGTGCATGGTATTGTGTGGTTCACCAGTATCGGGGAAAGTCTTGAAGGTTCCCAGCGAACATCCAACGATTGACGGCGCTATCGGCGTCGCTTCCGACGGCGATACTATCCTGATAGCCCGCGGGACTTATGAGCATACAACCCTGAACGTTAACAAGCGATTGACATTAGCCTCAGACTATATAAACACGAAGGATCAAATTGACATTGACGAGACCATCATCAAGGCAACACCAGCCGCGGAAAAACAGTGGTTTGCTTTGAATTCAAAGGACTCAAGAATTATCGGATTGACAATCATTGGAAACAAGAATCATACATTGAAGATTACCAGTCCGTACAGCGAGGTACTCTACTGCAACTTCATCGGCGGCGGCGATCAGTTGAGTTTCGAAGGCGGAGGTGGTCGCGTCGCTCATTGCGACTTTGACGGTGCCGGAGACGATGCTGTAGATGCCGATGACTCGGTCAGTTATGTTGTCGAGTATTGTACTTTCGATAACGTTAAGGAAGATGCTGATGAAACCCGCCTGCAGCCGAAGTCCGGCCCTTTGACGACGCATGTTTTCAGATACAATACAGTATTCAAGGCGGGCCAGAGTGGCATACAGTTGGTGGATTACGCTGGCGACAGCAAACGCACATTCCGGATTTATGGCAACCTGTTCCTGCACTGCGAGGGTTCAGGTGTTAGCATGACGATGCGTCTGCCAAAGGTGAAAAATCATCTTGGATTATGAGCTTTCGTGTATTGTTGATCGCACGGTCTGTTTGTTCAGAGACGTCCTGGACATACGTTGTGGCCATCTTGAGATCAGCATGGCCGAGAAGTCGCTGAACTGCAAACGGGTCACCTGACCTGGCTGTCAATGTCGCTGCTGTCCTTCTGAGAGTATAGAAGCCGACACCCTTTTCCATTTTGATGCCTGTTCTCTTCATGAGTTTTGAGAACTCCTTACTAACGTTGTTGGTTTTCTTGTATTTCTCTTTACCATCTTTTCCCACACCTTTTACGGTCCTCACCCAAGGATTCCCTTTTCTTGTATAAAACACTAACTCGCCTGACACCGGGATTTCGTTCAGTGCCCGTACTGTCTCCGACCACAGCGGAAGGTTTCTTCCGATACCTGTCTTCCCCCTGGGGAAATCAACCCTTCCATTTTGTAGATCAACGTTCCTCCACTTCAGTTCTCCACAATCAGTGCAACCAAATCCACAGTTCAAACCCAGCCATATCATCGCTTTCATTTGAGGACTTGCATTATGAAGTATCTTGCGAATCTGGGACACTGTAAAAGTGGGTTTTTCCTGTTTCTGAGGCGTCACCTTCTTCACTGCTTTCAATCTTGGCGCATTGTCGATTACTTCGTTGTCCAAAGCCCAGTTGTACATCGCCTTGAATGCTGCGATGCGATTATTGATGGTGTTGGGTGACTTCCTTGCCTTAATGAGCCTCTTGCGGTAGTTCTGTAGCTCAATGGTAGAAATGTCCGACACTGGCAGGTTGGGGCCAACGAATCTCACAAAATCCTTGAGAAGCGAAATCTGATCGGAGACCTGCCTTGATTGTATCTCGCCTATTTCAGCCCTTGACTCCTGATGGTCTAAGTATAGGTTGCATAGGATCTTTATCGAAAGCCGGTCATGGGATGACCTAGGCGTAGGGGCTTTACCGGCATGCAGATAAGCGGCCTGTTCCAGGTACCGCTGCAAAGCTTTTTGCTTATTGGTGCCGAAATAATATAGCTTGCCCTTAATATTCTTGCAGAACCGGCCTGTCTTATGTAAAGTAAGCGGGAATTTACCGGAATCATGTTTTTTTGAAAATCCTATAAGTGCATTATATTAGAGTACTTGGAGAGGTGGCCGAGTGGCTTAAGGCAACGGTTTGCTAATCCTACCTCAAATCCTTATTATTTCGCAAATATAGGTGGTTTCAATACTTAGCAACTGGTAAATATCGCAGAAATCGCAGCTATTGCATGTTTTGGTTGTAGTTTGGTTGTAGTCTTGTCTCGCCAATTATCCCTTGAATTGAGAGCGGTTCCACGGTTGTGCCTCCCGAAAATTCCGTCCTTGTTGATTTATAAGAACTTACGTACAATCGCTAATTCTTGTTTTGCCACAAGAAATAATACCATAATCAGGAAAAGTCGGCCGACATGAGCACCTGCAAAGCATTATTCTTCATATTACGCGGCTTGTTTGTCAGCCGAAGCAACTTGATCATCGAGAATCTGGCTCTTCGCCAGCAACTGACTGTCCAGCAACGAACGATCAAACGCCCTATAC
>NJBM01000014.1 GCA_005223045.1 Planctomycetes bacterium B3_Pla
TCTACGGTCGAGAAGCTCCAGACCTCGCCTTCCCTTACCGGTACCGCGGCTGCTTCGTTGACCTCGTTGACCTTCCAGTAGTACCGCTGCCCATATTCGAGATTGGCGGGCTGGAAGTTCCCCTCGCTGACAGTACCGACAAGGGCGGTGCCGTCGATTACGGCAGCCTCGTCCATGCTGAAGTAAACTTCATGCGAGACGACCTCGCGTCCGGATCGCCAGCTAAGCGTGGTATCCAGCGAAACCCCGGAATCTCCGGTTGCCGGAGCCGGGTCGCTCGCCGCAACGGGGATGAAGAGGAACCGAACTTCACTTAGGCCGAACTGGTCTAAAATGCCGCCCCAGCCGCTGTTGACGGTAAGTCTGACAAACTTCGCCGATACGCCACTCAGATCGATTGTCGCATCGTGGGCGTTGTTGGGTGTTCCCAGCGCCCGGGGGATCTGGACGTCGCCCAGTGATGTCCAGTTTTCGCCGTCATCGGAATACTCGACCGTGACGTCCTTGACGCCGAAGCCGATTACCGATTCGATCGTTTGATTCGAGTTCCAGACCCACATCTCAAGCAGCTCATAGATGTCGTCGAACTCGAACTGTATCCAGGTCGGCTGCGGTACAGTCGGCAGGCTGCTGCTGAGCCACATGTCCGTCGCCTCGGCCGAGTGCAGATCATCGGTCAGTCCGGAGCCATCTACGGTCTTGCCGGGACCCATATCGGTGGTGTTCTCGCTGGAAGCCGTGGCGGTTACATTCGTGATCGGAAAAGCGAAAGGCTCAACCGTAAAGCTCCAGACGGCCCCCTTGAAAACGGTCGAGTCCGGCGGCGCGTTGACTTCGTCGATGCGCCAGTAATAGGTCTGGCCGAATTCGAGAAGACCGTCGGGATCGTAAGTTGTGCCCGTCTGGCCCTTGCTGACCAGCAAGGCCAGCGTATCGGCGGTGGGGGCGGCATTGACATCATCGAAGGATGTGCCGAAATACACATCGTGCGTAGCGGCAGACTCACCGGGTTCCCATGCGAGAATAACATCCTGGGGAACATTTTCTTCACCGTCAGCCGGACTTGGGTCCTTGGCCGTTCCAGCAATCACAGTTGCCTCCCCTATCACCACATTGTCGATGTGAAGACTTCCTTCGCTACCTGCGGCTGTATCGCTGGCAATGAGCACGTACCCGATGCTGGTGAAGTTGGCGTTCGGGAGACTAGCGATCTCCGTGTCGTTAAGGGTGATGACAATTTCGCCACCTACCAGTTCCAGTACTACATTGTTGTACTCCCCTGATATTATGTTTGAGCCGGCGATGTCGGTCCAGCCGGGCCAGCCGCCATCTTCAGAATTGGCATGGATCATGGGGCCACCCCAGGTGTAGAGGTCGATATAGGCGCTGGTTGACGCGTCGTCGATACGGATGTGGAAGTTGAGGCCTTCATTCGCCTTGAAGTCGCAGGAGATCCTCGTTTCATCCACAACGTCTCGGTAGATACCCGACCGCACCCAGTCAATGCCCTGCGTGCCTGCGATGAGAACCTCGTTGTTTACAATTTTGACCTCAATGGTCCCGTCGGCCTGAGTTGACCAACCATTGCCGACATCGCCGTCGGGCCGGTCGAAGTCGTCGAAGAGACCTGCTCCCCATGCGTTGGCAGCCGAGAGCATAAGAACAAGCATAGTGGAACTTCGGATCTTACCCATCTTACTTCCTCCTTCATAAATAGACCTGGATTTCCCATCCCGGCGCGCCGGGACTTCACTGAATCACATCACTCCTGCAAACTTTAGGTCTTATAATACCGTAATTTCACCTCAATTTCAAGATAATTTCAGCAGGTTCAGCATGCCGTACCGGACACCTTTAATTCTCCCGTCGGATGCTGTTTTGGTGCTGATCGATCTCATTCTCATACTCCGATGCCAACAATCATTAGACCATAAAAGAACCAAACCAGAAAGGCGATTACACTGATTGGATAGAGAATTCGTTTCTTTACTAAAACGGGGGAATAGATCGCAAAGAGAATTACAACTGTCCATATTATCGTGCGGATGTACTGCGCAGTTGAAAAGATTCTGCTACCTCCCAAGTATCTGCGAGTTGGCTTATCGACAAAGACAACGAGAGGACCGGCCACAAACCTTGATAAATACTCGGAAGGAGAGGGCCTTCTGTCTGTTAAATTCGAGCAAATGACGTAAGCTAACCCTAAGATTAGCGGCACCGAGATTATTATGAGGCATATTTTTCTTTCCATAGCCCCGTCAATCCAAATATATCAAGGAGTTCCGCATAAGAACTCAACGGACTAATTATGTCTTTGGCTTGGCTTCCGGTCACCGTTTCCTTAAATCAGGTGCCGGTCAGTCCGAAACTCTATACCAACCGGGATTCCCCATCCCGGCGCGCCGGGACTTCACTGAATCACATCACTCCTGCAAACTTTAAGTCTTATAATACCGTAATTTCACCTCAATTTCAAGATAATTCCAGCAGGTTCAGCATGTTTCACCCACTACTCGGGAAATCCGGGAAAGACAAAGGCGGTTCTCACTGGGTCCATCCGGGAAGAGAGACAGTCGCCTGGTAGTTCGAGTAGTTGTAGAGCGGATTGCGCTGCGGCTTGTAGAGCCTGCCCTGTTTTGGGTTGTCATCCTGCGTGTAAACCCAAAGCTCATAAGGGTCCCACACAACCACCTCGTCCCGGCAGTCACCCGTGGCATCCAGCACCGCGTTGCACTGATAGGGATGGCCGTCTGCGGGGAATTGCACTGCCCGCCGTCCGAGGCCGTCGTACATCCCGCCCTCGGTCACATCCGGAGATAATACGAAGAACTCCTCGCTCTTTCCCGTCCAGTTGATCGGAAGGCACATGCTGCCGTGCTGCACCGGCTCGAAGTCGTAGTACAGCTCGCCGTCCGAATCGAAGTAGTGGATGATGCCCTGATTACCCCAGAAATTGATGCTCACGATTTCGAGCCCGGGCAGGTCGTCGCGGAGATTGGCCACTGCGGGGTTCTGCACGTGGCCGAAGAAGTGACGTTTGAGTACGTTGCCCTTGAGGTCCGTGTAGAAGGCGCCGGCGTCGCTGGCCGCGTAGAAAATGGTCGGTTCGGCGCCCTTTTTGAATCTTGCGACCGCGACTCCATCGGCGTGGTCCTTTATCTTGTCGTCCAGCGACCACAACTTTGTGCCGTCATTATCGAACATCGAATAACCGATGGCGACCTCGTCTTTGCCGTCGTTGTCGATATCGTAAGCAAAGGGATAGTGCCCCGTGTTGCATTTCCCCGTCCACATCACCTCGAACTTGTCGTTCATCGCCCATATATGACGGTAGCGGTCCTTGAAGATGATGTCGCGATCCTGTCCCAGCCCGCGCAGGTCGCAGAAGAACAGAGAGTCGCCTAAGATGCGGGGGAAAATGTTGTGCGCGCCGTGATCGCCGGGCGGCTTTAGCGGCGTGGACTTGCGGTACTTGACCTCGCCAGTCGAACCATCGGCGGCGATTATTTCCTGGTTCATGCAGTAAACTACTTCGTTTTTGCCGTCGCCGTCGATGTCGTGGATCTGAAAACCCACGTCGTTGGTCAGGTGGTTCTTCCAGCCGTCCGGTTTTCCCTTTTGCCAGAGCACCCTGCCGTCGAGGTTGACCGCCGTCAGGCAGCTCAGCTCGCTGTTGCGGTCCTTGGCGCCGTGATGGAGGACCTGCCCGAAGAGGACATCGATCTGCCCGTCGCCGTCCAGATCGCCGAACCGAAGGTTGCGCCCGACGCCATAGTCGGAAATGGAAAACTTCTTCCACACAACCGGCTTAGGATTGGCCGCCTGGAGTTTCTCCTCCTGCTTTCTCTTCGTCCTGACGCGTTTTCTTACTCGTTTTACTTCTTCGTCACTGGCGGTTACCTTCACGAAACTGTATTTAGTCGGAACATCCGCCGTCAGTGCAACCTTGCCTTCGGCGAATGTCGAATCCTCCGCTTCCAGAACGATGCCGTCGCCGAGTTCGGCACGGATGCGACTGCCGGCGATGCGAATCGTTGCCGTGAGGAAATCTCCGGGCGTGAAGTTAATATCTTGCTCGGCCAGAATTTTCTCGTCGGGTTTGTGAAAGGCGACGGCGTGGTTGACGACTTTCAGAACGGCCCTGTGGCCTTTGACGCCGAAAAAATAGTAGCACCGATCGTTGCGGTAGCGAAACGCTATGCCGCTCTGACCCTTGTCCGATTCGGGAGCGAAGCGCGCCGAGACCGTGTAGTCGGTCCAGAACTCGCTGCCCTTTGCCACGGTGCACACGAAGGGGTGCGAGTGAGTCCGCCTGTAATAGATCGTTTGCGAGAGCATCGCGTCGCCATCCTCGGCGGTTACCCACCAGGCGCGCTGCTCGGGCGTGCCCGGGGTGAAACAGGAGACGACCCAGTTGCCTTGCGGTGAGGTTTCGTGCAGGTAGTGGTATTCGGCATGGGCGCCAATGACGCCCGCCGAGAACATGCCGGGCCGCAGTCCGTCGAAATCATCGTCAAGCAGCACGGCTGACTTACCGGGCGTCGTACTGCAAAGAACGGCAACAATCCCCAATAAAATAATGCTTCTTATCGCATTCATAGTTCGTCAGATGACCTCCATTTTATCACTTGTTTCTCTTTGCCAGGCACGGATTTTCTCCGTCAGCCTGGCGATTACGTCTTCGTGTTCGCCCGAATCGTAGAGATTCGTCGTTTCGTAAGGGTCCTTGCCCAGGTTGAACAACTGGCACTTGTCTTCTTTGCTCAGGCACAGTTTCCACCCGTCCGGAGAAACGACGGTCCGTACTTTCGGCGTAGTATTCCATTCGATGAACACGTGATCCCGGGCCACCCTGCCACCCTTTATGAGCGGGACCAGGCTCTGTCCCGGCAGGCTCGAAGCCTTGTCGCTGCGGCCCATCAGTTCGAGCAATGTCGGGACCAGGTCGATTTGACTGACCGGCTGCTCGATCAGTCGCTGTCTGCGTCCCATCGCCGGGACGCGCATCAGCCACGGAATCCGGGTTGCCTCCTCATACATCAGGCCCTTCTCCACCAGACGGTGCGAACCCATCATATCGCCGTGGTCGCTCGTATAGACGACTATGGTGTCGTCCGCCAGTCCGAGCTGCTCCAGTGTATCGAGGATCGCGCCGACGCTCAGATCGACCTGTGAGTTGAGCCCCCAGTAGCGGGCAATCAATTTGCGAAAGTCTTTCTCGGTCGTCCCGTACTTTTCGGCGCACTTCCGGTGCTTTTTCTTGCAACTCTCCGGCTCGTTTTCTTCGAGCGGGTCATTGAAGTTCGGCGGCAGGTCGATCTCGTCGGGGTCGTACATATCATCAAGCGGCCCGGTAAAGGGCATGTGCGGCTCAAGAAAATTGATGTAGAGCATGAACGGCTCGTTGCGATGCCGCCGGAGAAAATCGCAGGCGCTGCGTTCGAGAAACTTCGGCTTGCACTGTTCGATAGGCAATGATGCAGCATATCCTCGGCTAAATTTGCCCTGCCTGGCCGGCTTGTGACCCAGGCCGAGCAGATAATGATGGTAGCTGCTCCGCGCGTTCCTGTCGCGATCCTCGCTGTAATATGAAGAATATCCGTCCTCCATCGAGACCCATTCGGCGAAGCCGTGCTGGGCGAAAATCTCGTCGCCCAGATGCCACTTGCCCATGTAAGCAGCGCGATAGTCGGGATCGCCAATCAACTCGTTCAGGCACGGAGTGTCTTTGGGCAGGGGAATATTGTTGGTCAGCAGACCGCTCGTATGAGGCCAGAGTCCCGTCATGACCGCCGAGCGATTCGGCGTGCAGACCGGCTGCGTCACGTATGCCTTTTTGAACACGACGCTTTCGGAAGCGAGCTTATTGAAATTGGGCACGCGGATATTTTTGTTGCCGTACACGGCCATCGTGTCGGCCCGCTGCTCGTCCGTCCAGATAAAAAGCAGGTTAGGTTTGCGCCGCCTTCGATCCGAAATTTTCCGGGAGTTGCCGGCACATACATTTGCGACATAACCGGCTGCTCCCGCTCCCATTGCTCTTACGAACTCTCGTCGGTTCATCGTAGTTTTCATAAAAGAGCTCCTTCCGGGTTTTTGGTCAAACTGCCTTATTGCACAACGACTGCGTCCAGGACAATTTTACAACCCAGAACCCAACAGGCAAGTGGTTTTGATAGTCAATCCGCCGCTTGAGACCGCTCAAGCCGCTTTTATCCATCCGATGCGAGAGAACCTTGAGTTTTCGAGACAGATTTGATATCCTAAAGGATAATGTTACGTAGGAAATACCGGATGGAGCATAACATCAAGCCAATAACTAAACAACTGGTAATCGCGACCTTGATCCTGACCTTGGTTACCGTCGCGTCTCTCGGCATCCGCCAGTTCCGTTTCCGCGCCCACCGAACCAGGACCACTGAAGAAGGCCCAGCTATCGCCGAGACCGAACCGGACAACAACCCCACCAACTCAAACACAGTCGATGCCGAACATGATCCACAGTACGCCGACGCGCCGGAGCCGGATCAGGGAGAGTTCCCGGAATATCAGGCAGAGGTCAAATCGTTCAAGAGCGGCTTCGTCAAGGCCAAAGGCCCGAAAGGGCTTGAAAAAATATCTTTAGGCGACAACGCGAATCTCTATATCACCAAAGAGGGCCAGACCTGGTATGCCGGTAAAGGGCCGGACGGCACGCCCTTCAAGATGCAGGTACAGATCGATGAGGCCACCGGCGAGATGACCGTCGTCGGCAGGGTTTACGGCGGCAAGTCCGACGGCTCACAAGGCCTCCAGAAAATATCCATGGGCGGCAGCGATAATCTTTATATCACCCGGGAGGGCGAGCTTTGGTACACCAGTGAAGGCTCCAAGTCGCGGGTGGAGATCGACGAGGCCACCGGCGAGATCACCGTTATCGAGCAGTATAGCGGTGACGACGACAAATAGATGTTTACCCCGCCAGCGACGGCAAGTCCGACAATGACCAAGAGCGCGCGACGAAGGACTGACCCAAAGGCCGGTCTCTCAAGGTACAATAATCGATTTTAGCGCCGCTTGGGGCCGGTTCCCCCCGAAAGGCCCAACTGCTCCTAATCCCGCGCCGCCTTATAGAACCGGACGCACTTAATAATACAATCCTTCAACTTCTTGTTTTTGTGCGTGTTTTCAAAGCTTGTTTTCTAACTTATTATGAAACAACATCTTATACGAAACACAAAATCCGTGTTAATCCGTGGTTCCAATTTGATCTGCAAGCGGTAAACTCACAGTCCTTTTCAGTTCTATATTCTGATAAAGTTGCTGTCTGAACACGTCGATAATAGATGATTGTCAAAAGTTCAGTCTATTAACTTGAAAGGAGAATAATTATGTTTAGCGATGAAAAATCCCAGGTCCCCGAAGAGCCTCAACAGACAATGCCCGACGAGTCTCAAGAGGTAGTGTGCGAAGACTCTCAAGAAGTAGCGTGCGAAGACTCTCAAGAGGTAGCGTGCGAAGACTCTCAAGAGGTAGTGTGCGACGAGTCTCAAGAGGTAGTGTGCGACGAATCTCAAGAGACAGCACCTGAGGCGTCTCAAGAGACACCGCTGGAAGAGTCTGAAGAAACACCAGTAGAAGTCGAAGAAACCTGGTAAGAGTCAGAATCTTTTTCGGGAGGGAGTCAGTCGGGCAGTCTGACCCCCTCCTTATCATTTCTTTGCTGGAATCATGCCTTATAACGGACCTATGAAGAAGGTCGGGAAACGCACCTTGTGTCATTGCGAGGAGCCCTTCGACTATGCTCAGGATAAACTGCGCGACGAAGCAATCTCACCTTTTTCAACAGCCCCGCCGACACGTTTTACGCAAGCCAAGCCGGGCGTCATCAATGATGATTTAATGTATGTGAGCTGAGGATTATTATCAGCATCCGCCCCTCCAGAAATGTAGTTGTTGCACAATCATATCGAAGGATTTATCATGTTTGCCGGATTTGATAGCCAGCGAATGGTTGTAACGTGATAAATCGCTTCTGCCAACTCGTTCTTATGGTTTGTATCGCTGCCGGCAGCGCTGCATCCGCCCCTGATGTCACGGTGCGCGCCGAGAATTTCACCGTGCCGCCGGCTACGGGGCCTTTGACACATATTCTGGCTCGAAATCCAGGCGATATCGCGTGCACGGTGACGGTGCAGCCGAAATTTCCCGATGGCTGGCAATGGACGCCTAAGGATCGTACGGTGACTCTGGAGCCAGACGAGGTAAAACGTCTGCCTTTCACGATAGAGAAGGCTGCCGACGTGAAATCGAACCGGTATCCCGTCGAGATAACGGTCCTCAGCGGCTCCGACAAGACGATACACCGGCAAAACGTGGTCTGCGCAAGTGCGCCGTATTTCAAGCCGAAAATCGACGGTAAGTTCAAAGACTGGTCCGAGGCTATCCCTGTCACATTCACCACCGCCGGCAGGAAAACCGTTGTGAGCACATATTGGAACAAGCGTTATTTCTACGTCTATGTGCAGGTCGAGGAGGACAAGCTGAACGGTTACAAGAAAAACGCGGCCCAAATTGATGCCGTGCAGTTTGCCCTGGCGCCGCGCAAAGCTGTGACGGCATCTGCACCGACAGCCAAAGCGCAAAGATACGAGTTCCTCGTCGTCGATGTGGGAGGGTTCTTTGCTAAGGACAGGTGTTTTTCCCTGATCGAGCCGGGCGCGGAGTTATCGCTGACGCAACAGCAAAGGGATCTTGAGAAACTGGGTCTTAAAGAAGCTCAGGTTGTTGTCAAAAGACAGGGCGGGATCACACACTATGAATGCGCCATCCCATTTGCATTGATGCCGGCAATCAGGCCTGACGTGGGCAGGGAGATTGCCTTTTCCGTTCTCGTGCACGATCCGGACGGGACGGGCGTTCGTGATTGGGGCAAAGCGGCAGGACTCTGGCCCGGGCAAAGAAATCGGTTCGGCTGGTGTGCGTGGGGCAAAGTTAAATGGCCGGAGGATCCGCCCTATGACAGTAAAGTTGAATGGGGACTATGTTCCTCGAAACGTTAGGAAAAAGTGACAAACGTAGATCATGTTTAAAGGAGGTCCGCATGTGCAGAAAAGCTTCCCTTGCCAAAGTTGTTCCAATATTATCGTCCCTGATATGTCTGGCGCTGTTGCCCGGATGTGCGGTTAATGAGACATACATCTCATCCGGCGCCGAGGAGGGCGGCTCGATAGCGACCGGCGTGGCCTCGGCCCAGAATACCGATCCGTTCCAGGCAGGCAAACAGGCCGCCGAAGCACTTCGGGAAAAGATGGGGCAAACTCCGCTCGACGCGGTCATCATGGCCGAGTGCTTTGAAGACCAGGCCCAAAAGAAGCAAGCGCTCAAGGGTGTCTGCTCGGTCCTTCCGAAAGATATCGTCTTCGGCTTTGCAACCTACGGCTCGTTCGCCCAGCAGGGTTGCCTCGATCTTGATTCTGTTTCCCTGCTGGGTATTGGCGGCGATGGAATTGCGACTTCGGCGGCGCTTAGGCGGGATTTGGGGATTGCAGGCTTGACCATTGAAGAAAACGAGGCCGAGCTTGCCAAGCGCCTGCGAACCGGCGGAGTCGATCTGGCAAACAAGCTCTCCCGCAGGCCCGATGACCGTCTGCTGGTTATCATGGCCGACGCTCACTCGCCGAAGAATCAGTTACTTCTCGACGGCGCGCAGGAAGTTATGGGCAAGGACTTTCCCATCACAGGCGGCTCGGCAAACAAGAATGCGGGCCAGACGTTCGTATATTTTCAGGGTCGAATGTATGCCGACGCTGCTATCGCCCTGCTGCTGTCCGGTGATTTCGAGGTCTCTCTATCGGGCAGGCAGGCACAGGAGAACGCCAAGGTAATATCCTCAGCCGCCGACAGTGCCGATGAGGCGTTGGAGAATATGAAGGCCAAACCGTTCTCAGTACTGGCTTTCAACTGTGCCGGGCGCAAAGGCAAACTGGACAACATCGCCGATGAGCTCGCTGCCATCAAGGGAGTTATCGGAAACGAGGTACCGCTTTTTGGGGCCTACTGCGCCGGCGAGATCGGCCCGGCGGATATCGCCGAGAAGGACCCGGAGGCTCTCAGCAGCGGCGTCGGCTGGCATGTGATGTTCACGGTCCTGGGCAGGTAACGAATTGAATTTAGAATTGAGAACAACTGTCATTGCGAGGAGCTTGCCCCTCAGGGGCAAAGCGACGAAGCAATCTCAACTCTCGGGGAATCAGAGATTGCCACGCCCTCACTTCGTTCGGGCTCGCAATGACATTCTTCATTCTAAATTCTTATCGCATCGCCAGGCCCCCGCTGACGTCAACGGTCGCGCCGGTCATGTAGTCGCTTCCGTTAGAGGCCAGGAATACGACCATACGGGCGATTTCTTCGGTCTTGCCGATCCGGCGGATGGGAATTCTGTCGATGTACTTTTGCATGTTGGCTCGCAGGGCCTTGTCCATTATTTCGGTGTGCATGAGGCCGGGGGCGACACAGTTGACCATGATGTTCTTCTGCGCGACTTCCCGCGCGAGCGAAACGGTAAATGAAACTATGCCGCCCTTGCTCGCATCATAAGGAGCGTGGCCGGTGGTCGAGCCGCGAAAGGCGGCCTGCGAGCTGATATTCACGATTCGGCCCGGCTGTTGCCGATCCAGCAGGCGCCTGACAAATTCCCGGCTGCAAAGGAACGTTCCGGTGAGATTGACCTGCAGCGTATAGTTCCACATCTGCTCGGTCATGTCCGCCACCTGGCAGGTCGGGCAATAAGCCGCGTTGTTTATTAGAATGTCGATTCGGCCGAAAGCCTCGTCAATCTTCTCGAACATGGGAACGACATCGGCCTCCTTGCCCACGTCGGCATACGCCGAAATCGCTTCGGCGCCGTATTTGTCCTTGATTTCACGCACTACCTCGTCGGCTCGCTCGGCGCTCTGCCGATAGTTGACGACTACCTTCGCTCCCTCAGAGGCCAAAAGTAAAGAGGTGGTTTTGCCCAAACCGTGCGAGGCCCCCGTTACCAAGGCAACTTTGTCCTTCAAATCCAGATCCATAACTACAGACATTAGCACGAATCCTTGAAAATGCAAGAAATAGTGCTTAGTTCATTTTCGATTTTCGATTGACGAATGACGATTGTCTCGACTACAATCGAACTTCCAGAATCGAAAATCGAGTATTATCCTGACCTTATTGAAAGGAGAAAAAAGTGCACAACATACTGATTGGACCAAGGAAATATGTTCAGGGCAGAAACGCCCTGGCCGACGCCGGCAAGTATCTCAAGATTCTCGGCAAGAAGCCGTTGCTGCTCTGGGATACGATCGTCAAAGAAATCGTCGGAGAAACGTTGCTGAACAGTCTGAAAGCTGAGGAGCTTGAACCCATTGACGTCGATTTTCAGGGTGATTGCACTCACAAGGAGGTTGACCGCGTAGTCGGCATCATCAAGGACAAGGGGGCGGACATTGCCGTAGGAGTCGGCGGCGGAAAAGCGTTAGATACGGCAAAAGCCGCTGCGATTGAAACCGGCATACGGATTGTCACCTGTCCGACCATAGCCTCGAACGACTCGCCAACCAGTGCGGCAAGCGTTTGGTACGATGAGGACGGCAATTGCACCGGTTTCGACTGCTGGCCCTTCAATCCGGACCTGGTTCTTGTCGATTCGCTGGTGATCTCCCGCGCGCCGGCACGTGCTCTGGTGGCCGGCATGGGCGATGCGCTTGCCACCTGGGTCGAAGCCAAAGTCGCCCTGCAGACCGGCGCCGGAAACATTGCGGGCGGGATCTCGACGTTGGCTGCGATGGCAATCGCCGAACTCGGCTACGAGGTCCTGCTCGAACACGGCGTCGAAGCCAAGCGAGCGGTCGAAGCCGGCGTGCTTACGCCATCGGTCGAGAAGGTGATCGAGGCCAATATTCTGCACTCAGGCCTTGGCTTTGAAAGCGGCGGGCTGGCCACCGCACACATGATCGCCAACTGCCTGCCCTCCTTCGGCGAATGCCGCCACCTCATGCACGGCGAAGAAGTGGCCTTTGGTGTAATCAGCCAGCTCTGCTTAGACAAGGCGGTCTCGACGGATGAGATATACGAAGCGGTCGATTTCGAGGTAGCCGTGGACCTGCCCGTTACGTTTGCCGATATCGGCCTTGAAGATGTGTCTCCGGAAAAGCTCAAGCCAATCGGCGATGCCTGTGCATCCGAAAGGTCGCTTTGCAAGAGCCACTGTTTCGGTGTGACTTCGGAAGCGGTGGTAGATGCAATGATAGCGGCCGATGCTCTGGGGACCGAACGTCAGCGTCTGGCAGAAATTTGAAGGTAAAGGGAAGCGCGTAGGGTGGGCTTTAGCCCACCGGTCCCCGCTAATAGCCATTTTGCAGAAGTTCAATTTGAAGGCAAAGGAAAGTTTTCAGGGAGAAGCGATCATGTCAAGAAAAAGAATTGTCAGTGTGGGAATCGTTTTAGTCGTACTTTGCGGCCTGATGCTTACCGGCTACGCGAGCCAGGCAGGGCCGAGAAAAGCCCGGCTGCTGGTCAAACTGCCGGATTACTGCAATACGCCTGACGGGATGGCGCTTTTGCCGGACGGCGGTTTCGTACTGTCGGTGCCGAATTATAACGATCCGAACGCCGGCGCCTTTATCATGAAGGTTTCGGCCAAGAACAAAGTATCGAAATTCTTCGTTCCGCCGCCTCACCCCAGGACCGGAAACGCAGCCCCCATGGGGATATGCCTCGCGCCGTCGGGCGATTTTTACTACGCAGACAACCAGTTCAGCCCCGATACGCCCCAGACCTCGCGCGTGATGCGCATCGTCGTCAGAGACGGCAAAGCACAAGAGGCTGTTACGGTAGTCTCGGGCCTCAACGTCGCCAACGCCGTGGCGATAAAGGGCGATTATATGTACGTCAGCGAAACCATCATGGTGCCCGGCTCAAAACCTCTAATCAGCGGCATCTTCCGCTTCAAGATCGGCGATGAAGGCGTTCAGTTGAAAACGCCACTCGAGACTGATCCGCACCTGATCGCTACGATCAAGTCATACAACGAAGCAATCGGCTACGGAGCCGACGGGCTTTGCTTTGATTCCAAGGGCAACCTCTACTGCGGCAACTTCGCCGACGGCACAATCCACAAGATCACCTTCGATGCGCAGGACAATGTCACGTCAAACAAGATATTCGTTAATAATCCAAATCTGAAATGCGCCGACGGCCTGTTCTGCGATCTCAAGACCGACCGGATCATCGTCGCGGACATGGTTCAAAACGCCGTACAGTTCGTTCACCCCGACGGCTCGGTGGAGATGATCGCGATTAACGGCGACACCGACGGCGCCGACGGCAGCATCGACCAGCCGTGTGAGGCGATTCTCCGGGGCAACGAGGTAATCATTTCCAACATGGACTGGCCCTTCCCAGGCATAGTAAATACCGCATGGGACAAGCCCTATACGCTTTCGGTCGTCAAACTCAAATAGTTGATCGGTGGGCCAATACCGTAAGGCATCCCCAAGGGAGGCCCACCCTACCGCTACGTGGGAACATGGATATTGGTGCTATAAGCCGTCGCTATATCGGAATTAGTCTGCTTGCAGGTCTCGCAACTGGGCATTCAGGTCCTTGAGTGACGGATATATCCCCTCGAAGGTTTTGAACCACCGGCGATATTTCTTCGTCAAGTCCAGGTTAGGCTCGTAAACCTTTCCCGGTTTATATACTTTTTCGTAAGCATCTCGGACGTCCCTGTACAGGCCGACGCCGATGCCCGCCAGAATCGCCGCACCGAGCGGTGTTGGCTCTTCGATCTCGGGCGTCTCGATGGGCTTTCCAATCATATCGGCCTTGTTTTGCATCCAGAACTCGTTCTTTGTCGCGCCGCCGATCGCTACGAACCTCTCCGGTTTAACATCGAGCGATTTCTCCAATCCCTCGACTATCTGCACAAACTGATAATCCAGCCCCTCGATTATCGCCCTGAGCATATCGCCTTTGCTCGCGATGTTGCGCAGGCCGACAAATGCGCCCATGGACTGATGGTCCACGACAGGGCAGTGGCTCCCGGACATGTGCGGCAGGAACATCACGCCGTTTGCGCCGGGCGGCGAGGCCTCGGCAAGTTTCATCAGGTCGCTCCAGTCGTTCTCGGCTGATTGTTCTTTCTCCAGTCCGTATTGCCCCCGGTACCATTCGAGCATATCGGCCGCCACCGCCGCGGCCATAATACTCCACAAATCAGGCGAGGCCACATGCGAGTGAACCGGGATTCCCATTTGTCTGACATCGGGCGTGAGCACAGGCTCATCGAGTGCCGTAACTACGATTTCCCACGTACCGGTCACATCAAGCACAACGCCTGGCTCGAACGCTCCGACCGGGAGTGTGCCGCAGCAGTAATCATGCCCGCCCAACACTATCGGCGTTCCCTCTGCGAGCCCCGTGGCTTCGGCTGCTTTTGCGTGGACTTTGCCCAGGGGCGTGCCGCTGGGCTTAGGATCGCAGAGGAGCCTGCGATCAATACCTGATTTTTCAATCAGCTCATCCGACCACACGCGTTTTCGCTGGTCGAACAGCAGTGTTGTCGAGGCCATGCTGTGGTCGGTGCCGTGTTGGCCGCATAGCATGAAGTTGACGAAGTCCTCGATCAGCAGCCACTTGTCCGTTTTGGCAAGAATCTCCGGCTCGTTCTCGGCCATCCAGAGCAATCGCAGGGCCGTATTGAAAACCCAAATTTGATTACCGCCGATCTCAAATTGCCTCTCGGCGCCGATATTCTCGGTCCACCATTTGTGCTGCGGCTCGGTCCGCGGGCAGTGCCAGCTAATAAACGGATACAGCCAGTTGCCGTCCCTGTCAATCGGCACGCCGTCCATGCCCATTCCTGTGACGGCGACGCCTTTGATACTCGCAGGGTCATCGATTTGTCCGACCGCTTCTTTTAGCGACTCGCACACGCCGCCCCAGATTTGCTCCGGCTTCCAGATCGCCCAGTCCGGATGTTCGGTGTGCGGATTGAAACGCTCAGTCGGGCGGCTCGCCGAAGAGACGGCGTTACCCTGAAGATCGTAGATTATCGCCTTTAGACTCGTCGATCCTAAATCAATTCCCGCTAAATACTCCATCAGAATACCTCCGATGTATAATGGTTCTATCAGTCTGCAAACTTCTATTACACAGGTTGTGATTCCGCATTTTAATGCGGATTCCAGGACGTCGGCTTTCGGGCCTGTTGAAAGACTTGAGATTGCTTCGTCGCTACGCTCCTCGCAATGACAAAAGGCCCACTTTCATGTCATTGCGAGCGATTCGGAGAATCGCGCGGCAATCTCAACCCTCCAGATGAGACTTCTTCAACAGTCCCTTACCCGGCAACGACAAAGCACAAAACCAATTATACCAGAATATTGTCTACACACTCAGCGGATAGCGGCCGTACTGCTTCAATGTATCGAGCATTGCCAGATAATTCTCCGGCCTGACCGATGCGTGGATGGAATTACTCGACGAGAGTATGAATCCTCCGCCGGGGCCTCCCTTTCGGATGACCTGTTTGGTCTCCTCGATCACCTCATCGACAGTAGCGTAGCTTAGAGTTTGAGCACAATCCACGTTGCCCTTCAAGGCTACCCGGTCCCCATACTTATCCTTTACTTCGGTCAAATCCATCCCCGCCTGGGGGTCAATCGGATCCAGGCAGCTTATCCCCGAATCGATTATCATCTCGATTATGGGCCAGAGATCGCCGTCTGTATGTTTGATGACGGGCAGCCCCAGCTCTCTGAATCCGCCGATGACCCGGCACAGGCCGGGGTAGAACAGCTCGCGAAAATGATCCGGCGACATCATCGGCCCGGTATTGCAGGCGTAATCATCGCCCGTCCAGATGAAGTCCACCCCGCGGGCGGCCACCTCTTTCGCCATCGCCAGATTGATATCGACCGACATATCGACCAGCGCTTTGACCAGCTCGGCATCAAGCGCGATCGTCATGAGCAGCTTCTCCATCCCCATCAGCGAGCGTGGTATTGAAAACACGTCGTTGAGATGTACGCCTATTGCCTTATCGCCTTTGAATTCCCTGACCGCCCATTCGACGGTGTCGTACCGGCCCGGCGCATGAGGATCCGGAGGGCTATAACTCTCGAAATCGGACATTTCCTTAATCGGAGACTCGACCTCGACGCCGTGTTCCTCGTTGCCGTAGTCGTCCACGTAGCCCCATTCGCTGCGCCATTGCGTCGCTCCGACCTGCTCTTTCCGGTAATCCGGCGCGACCAGCACGGCATCGTGCCCCATCTTGAGCGCAAAGTCATTGTGGCTCTTGCAGCCGGGGCAGATCGCCTCGCGGACGTTTTTGGCAATCAGCCACTCGAAATGCGGGATCCTGTCCGGCTCCCGCCGGTCCAGAACTCGCATCACTCTTTCGTATGAAGTCAATTCAGCCACGTTTACTCCCGTCAAACCATTCGTTTTGACCCCATCATAACGCCGAACGCATTTTCCATCAACTACAACTCAATTGAAAACCCTTGTAGGGTGGGGCTTGCCCCACCATATTCATGTCGATAATATGTGTGCCATGCCAAATTACATACGAGCCAGGTTTGAGGGAGGGTACTATTTCACCGTTGTCACAAATATGCAAAAGAAGAATTCTACGGCGGAGTGAATGATTTCGAACATCAGCACAGAAGGCTTCGGCGAATAAGAACGGTGGGGCAAGCCCCACCCTACGCTACTGTCATTAACAAGCACAACTCATCGAAAAATGTACCCCCTATTAGGCCCGGCATACACCTTTGATTCCCCTCAAACCAAAATTAAGACCGATTTGCGAAAAGTGGCTAATTAAGGCGTGTCAAATAATTCTCAATAATGGGAACAAGTATTCCTCTGAGGGTCAGATTGTTCTTGACAGGCAGAGAGATAGTATTGTATTATGTTATTTGAGGAGTGGTTATGTGCGTCTATGCGTCACAGATTTGCAGCAGAAGCATCATTTTTCGCAGGCACAATTTACGTTCAAATAAAGTCAATCGCTTTTGTGGAAGAAAGAAGTATCAAATCGAAGAATCGTCGTAAGTAATTATTAGCGCATTGTGCGAGTTTCTTATGGCAATCGTTGTTCTTAGTTCAGGAACAAGGTTTCGATTTCACTTGCTGCCCAAAACAGCAAAAAGTAGTCTTTTTCTCAGGCCAAAAACACTGTTTCTAAAAACTCGCACAACGCGTTAATTATTGATGAAAAACTACAACAAGTTAAGGATGTATTGATTGTGAAACCGAAATACTCCCGCGCAGCTATCGTTGTGCTTTCACTGCTGGTTGTGGAGGAAGACTTAAGGACAGCTACTATCAATAGCTGGATCGAGTGCACGGAAAACGTGGCTGTCCCTAATATGGTTTTTGCGAAGTGGCGGGGGAGAAAGGAGGTGCCTGGTAAAAACTTTTAAGGCAAACAAAGGGAAGTCTGTGCCTGCATTAAAAAAGGGAAAAGAAGCATTTTGAGCTAAGGGTGGACCACAGTGGAAAATCAATCTAACACCTTTAAGGAGAAACAAAATGAAAAAACAGATTTTATTTATAACTATTGCCCTCTTGGCTGTATCGTTACATGCAGCGATTACGGGAACTGCTTCCGCTCAGACGTTCTATGGTCCCACAGCATATCTCAAGACCTCCGACAGTCCTTTCGATGGTCTTTCCTTCGGTGATTTCTACCTGGAAGACTTCGAAGACGAGTCTTTGAACACGCCGGGATTAAGTGTGAATGCCGGGGTTCTTACTTCTGACTCACCCTACCCTGACTTGATCGATTCAGTGGATGAGGATGACGGTGCCGTCGATGGATCGGGAAGTGACGGCGAATCATGGTTCCGCTCTTCCGGCAGCGCCGGCCTTACTTTCACCTTCGATGCGGCCGTTCTCGGCTCGCTACCGACGCACGCCGGCATTGTATGGACTGATGGGGGAGGAACCACTACGTTCGAAGCTTTCGACGAATCTGGAGCGTCTCTGGGGACCATCGGACCTTTTTTGATCGCAGATACTCTACACACTGGCGAAACTGACGAGGACCGATTCTTTGGCGTAAGTGATCCTGCCGGAATATGGAAAATCCACATCAGCAACAGTTCAGGGGGCATCGAGGTAGACCACATTCAGTATGGGATTGACGGCACGGAGGAGGAGGAGGTGGATATTCCTGATCCTGGTTTGGAAGCCGCGATTCGTGAGGCATTGGGTATCTCGGAAACTGACCTGATCACGGTCGCAGATCTGGAGGGGCTCACATTTCTTGATGCAAGCGGCAGAGGGATCAAGAATTTGACCGGGTTGAAGCATTGCAAGAACCTGGAGAAACTGGAACTCGGCTACAACCCAACCAAGAACATAAATGCGTTATCAGGATTGACCAACCTGGAGTGGCTGGACCTCCATTTGAACGACATCAGTGACATAAGTGCGTTATCAGGATTGACCAACCTGGAGCGCCTGAACCTCAATGGCAACAACATCCGCGACATAAGTGCGTTATCAGGATTGAGCGACCTGGAACTGCTGTACCTCAGTGGCAACTCCATCAGCGACATCATTCCGTTATCAGGATTGACCGACTTGGTGTGGCTGGACCTCAATGGCAACGACATCCGCGACATAAGTGCGTTATCAGGATTGAGCGACCTGGTGCTGCTGTACCTCAATGGCAACTCCATCAGCGACATCATTCCGTTATCAGGATTGACCGACTTGGTGTGGCTGGACCTGAGGGTCAACGACATCCAGATCATTCCGTTATCAGGATTGACCAACCTGGAAGTTCTGCGCCTCGGCCACAACAACATCAGCCACATTGGGACACTCGTGGCGAATCCTGGAATAAACGCAGGTGACTATGTGAGTCTAAGAGCTAATCCACTGAGTGATCAAGCCATCGACACAGACATTCCCACTCTTCAGGATAGGGGTGTGCATGTCGACATCTACCCACCTGTTGGGAATCTGATCGCGGCCGTAGAAGGCATTTATATTTCTACCGATCTACCAAGAGGAACTTACAAAAGCCTGATAGCTCATCTCAAGGCTGCTGAAAGAGCCTTGGATAAAGCAAATGAGGTGACAGCCATCAAGCATTTGTCCACCTTCATCGATCAGTGCGAGAGGGTGAGAGGTACGAAGCTGGAAGAGGAGGATGCAGATTATTTAATTCTGTACGCAGAGGATATGATCGAGGCCATACGATTCTGAAGTCCATTCTAAAGCAAACAAAGGGAAGTCTTTGCCTGCATTAGGAAATTCCGGGGACAGCATATAATGGCACTAAGTTAAGCCCTTAGGGACACCATACTTAATTCACGGCCCGCACCGCTACGGACTACAGTTTTAGACTCCGTCCCCGTCGGTGTCCTGCAAACGGCGGGCGTGCCGGGGAGCCTTCACGTCCAGCTTAAAAATCGGGAAATCGTCGCCATGGGTTAATATATACTGCGGCAGCCGGGGGTGCAAGAGAAATTTCTCGTATTGCGTATGTCGGAGACAGGATAGACAAGGAAAAAGGCTAAAGTTCAAAGGAAAAAAGGGTGAAAGACAGAAGACCTTTGTTAGACAGGATTTACGCAGGTTTTGTAGGGGCGACCCTATGTGGTCGCCCTGGGCAGGCACTTTTGCCTGCCCCTACGATTCAGCGATCCTGCTCGTAAACTCCTCTCACAAAAGCACTTTCGAGGTCATCCGGCAAATGGGCGATACTGGACTTGAACCAGTGACCTCCTGCGTGTCGAGCAGGCGCTCTAGCCAACTGAGCTAATCGCCCGGGCAAATACACGCTTAGAATACTGCGGAAAAGCACGAAAGGCAAGGTTTTTTTCGGCTTGTCAGTTTAAATTTCTTCTGATGGCCGCGGCGCCGGACACAGTTTGCTGCACATCCCCGTTTTTAACAGTGATGGTAATTTGAACACTTTTGCAGCCCAATCCATCGTCCGTCAGCGTCTTTTTGTAAGTCAGAGCAGTAACATTCTCACAAAGCACATAGTCACTGTCGGTCAAATCATCATTTGTAATCAGATACAGTTTGTTGTCGGCGGCGTTATATCGATAAGTTATGTCCTCGCCGTCGGCAGTCATCATTGTGCACTCGGCGGGAGAGTTGGGATCGGGTTTGACAGCGGAGGCTGTCCGAAGCTGACTGGTCATCCTGAACAGCGCCTGGCGGGCGCTGTTTATCGTTCTGAAGATGGCCTCGTTTTGCTGGTAGTTTACAGCCGAAGCGTTAAAGGCGACAGCAACGGCAACGAGCAGTATGGCTACCATCGCCAGGGCGATCAGCAATTCGGCGATCGTAAGGCCGGTTTTGTATCTTGTATTTTGCATAATGGTATCCTGCAATTATTCGTTTGGCGCTTCGCGAAACATGCTCGGCGTCATTTACTGTCGTGCCCGGAGCCAGCTTGCCGAGCTGATTTCACGGGCGTTCAAGAAGACCTTCACAGTCACTCTAACAAAATCGCTGGTATGCGCTCCTACAACCAGCTCAAAATCCGATGCGCTGACGTTCTCAACCGCTACCTGCTGAGAATACGCAGCCGAGCCGCTCAGGCCGATTCTGTCGGCGCCGATCGGAGGTGAAAAACTCGCACCGCTGAAATCATCCAGATCGTCGTAGTCTGCCAGGGTCTCACCAGTCTCGGGGCCAAATATGTCATCTCCGGTTTCCGGATCGATCACCGGCAGTAGAGTGGTAAGCTCTCTGATTTGCTCGATAAGAAACTCGGCGGTCGATAATTCAGTTCCGGCAGCGTTGGCTTTGGTGAAAGCGATGTTGGACGCAACCAGAGAAGCGATCGCAATGCCCACCAGCACTACCGCAATCAAAACCTCGATAAGCGAAAAACCCTTGTTATATTTGTATTGTGTGTCTTGCATCTCATTTGCCTCCAATTCGGAATCTGCGACCCATGATCTGAGACTCCGGGATACGGATCGGCGGATTTATTTGCCACTCACAAGACTGGACATGCTGAAGATCGGCAGAATAATACTCATCGCAATAAAGCCGACCAAAACACCCATCAAAACTATCATTATGGGCTCTATCATTGATGTCACCGTCTTGATAATGGTTTTGAGCTCTCTGTTATAGAAACTGGAGACATCCCTCAACACATCGGCCATCGTACCCGAATCTTCGCCGCTTTTTATCATTTGCACCACGTTGCTCGGCATCAACTTGAACGGGCTTAAACTCGTTGCGATCTTCTTGCCCTGGCGAACATCTTCATGCACGCTGAGCCACATATCGCGGTAGAGAACATTGCCCGATATACTGGCTGTGATAGAAATAGTGTTCAATATCGGCACGCCCGCCCGTGTCAGCACGCCCATTGTGTGCAAGCTCCGTGTAATATAAAGGCTATGGCAGAGCGTTTTTATCAGAGGTATGGATAGTTTTGCCTTGTCCCACCATTGCCGGCCGCCCTCGGTGCCGATGAAGTACCAAAATCCCCAGAACAAGCCGCAGACGGCCGGTATGTTGATGTACCAGTAACCGCGCACGAACGCACTGCTGGCCATCAGTATCTTTGTAGGCATAGGCAGCAGATGCTCCTTGCCGGCAAAGATCGCAGTAAACCTCGGCAGAACAAAGCACAACAGAAAAATGGTCACTGCAACCGCCATTACGGCAATAATGATCGGATAGACCATAGCCCCCTTGATCTGCGAGCGAGTTTCAGCCTCGGAATCCAGGTACTCAACCAGTTTCTGGAGCATCCCACTTAGCGAGCCGCTAATCTCTGCCGCACCGACCATATTTACGTAGAGATCGCTGAACACATCAGGATACTCGGACAGCGCCTGCGAAAAACTCTGGCCGGCTTCGATTCGATTTTTCAAATCGATAATAACCACTTTGAATTTTTCTTTATCACACTGCACGGCTATCGACTCAAGCGAATCCTGAAGGCTTATCCCGGCCCGGATCATAACAGCAAGCTGATTGGTGAAATTCAGAATGTCCTTTCGGTTGGGTCCAAACTCGAATCTTAACTGTCTTATGTTCTGCAAGGTGCTTTGTTGTTGTCTCCTGGGAGAACGCTCCTGCTCCGACTCAGGCTCTCGCTGGCGGCGCTGCTGCTCCCAGGACGGCTGGCCTTCGGTAACTGCTGTATTGACTGACGTACTATCTTCAAGCATTTCGGCAATTGCTGTTCCACCACCTTTACTGGCACCTTTACTGGCTGGTTTGGTCTCCTCAGGCTTATCGGCAATTGCTGCTCCATCTTTATCGTTTTTGGCTGTCGTAGTTTCTTCAAACATATCTGTAAGCCCTATCTTTCTCTGTGTTTGTCACCCTGATCTTATCCGCATGGAAGCAACAAGCTGCTTACTACAGATCCACAACGGCGGTCTTCTCCTCTTCTTCTTCTATCTCCTGAGCTTCCTCCTCTTTTACATCTTCGTACTCTTCAGCCGGCCCGAACATCTTTTCCATCTTCGCCGGGCTGTTCGATCGTATGATGGCTTCCTCCCTGTCTATGTATCCTTTGAAGTACATATCTGCGATGCTGTTGTCGAGGTTCATCATCCCCATCCTTCTCGAGGTCTCGATGATGTTTGGTATCTCATAGATTCTATTCTCTCTGATACAGTTTCTGACCGCCGACGTACAGAGCAGTATTTCGACACAAGGCACCATCCCCGGCTCATCTACTCTTCTGAACAGTGTCTGCGATATCACCGCCTGGAGTGTATTTGCGAGCATAGTCCTTATCTGGTTTTGCTGTCCTGCCGGATAGATGTCCACGATTCTTTCGATAGTCTGCGCAGCGTTAATTGTGTGTAGCGTACTGAACACAAGGTGCCCCGTTTCGGCGGCGGTAATTGTCGAGCCGGTGGTCTCCAGGTCTCTCATTTCGCCGACCATTATAATGTCGGGGTCCTGCCGCAGCGCGTGTTTAAGACCTGACGCAAAATTCGGACAGTCTGTGCCGATTTCGCGCTGTTCGATCATGCTGCTCTTGTTTTCCAGCATATATTCGATGGGATCTTCCAGCGTAATTATGCGTTTTCGATACTTGTTATTTATCAACTCCACCATCGCCGCCAGTGACGTACTTTTTCCAGAACCGGTATGGCCGGTTACGAGCACAAGACCTCTCGGCAGATCGGCCAGCTCCTGGACTATTGGCGGCAGGTGCAGGTCTTCCAGGGCTGGAACCTGATTTGGAATCACTCTGAACGAAATTGCAATCGACTCCCGCTGATAATGAGCATTTACACGGAACCGGTGGCCGTCGTCGAGATCCGTCGAGAAATCAAGGTCCTTTTTCTCCTCAAACGTCTTAAACCGCTCCGGCCCAATCATGGAGAGTACCATTTCTTTGGCATCTTCGTTGCTGACGGCAGGGGAATCCAGCTCGAGCAATTCGGTGTTCCGTCGCAGGATCGGCGACATCCCCACGTTGACGTGCAAGTCGCTGGCGCCGTGTTCAATTACATTCTGCAATATCGTCTTTATGTCTACCATTTCACACTTCCTTTGATTGTTTGTTTGAGGGACATTTTCAAGTTATCCGGGCGGCGCCAGTATTATTCCGACATCCTTAGCACTATTTCAACACCGGCCGATGGTTGGACTCCCGGTTGCTTTGGCTTGCGGTTGTCTTTCCACTCAAGCTTGACAAAATCCTCGCCAATTTGAAGCACCTTATAATCTCTCGTGGAATCGCCCTCGTAGAGAATATTGCCATCGATCATGCAAAAGTAGCGCCGATCCGCAGAATCGGCGGCATCCATACTTTGCATAATGCCCTGAAGATCCAGCATCTGTGCCTTCCGTTTTACCTGCTGCCGCCACTGCACATCAGGATCAATTACAGGGCCTGTATCCTTCACAACCTCCACAACGGGTTCGGGCGCTGCTTTTTTAAACTTTTTTTCAAGCTTGAAGGGGTCCTTCACGAGCTCACCAACCTCTACCTGCGGAACGTCGGAGAATTCATAGAATTTGTTGACTATTTCGTCCATACTGCCGAACATCTCAGACTTGGCGCCTGTGAGGCGGGCGATAGCAGCCTCGACCTGTGTTCCTTCGGCATCAGATTCCGCCCCCGACGCCGTCTGCGGCGCGCTCTTCTTAATCATGAACCAAAGGCACAGCATACCTATGATAAACAAAGCACTCAGCATTATCGTACTCTTGCGAGTTCGATTGCCATGCGATGCTACGGTAAGATACTCCTGCCCCTGTGATCTATCATCTCCGTCACCCGGCGCTGCGCCGGCGGCGTCCGGCTCACTGCCTTGATCGCGTTGAAAAGACAACATAACTAAACTCCATCAACTTCGTGCTTTATTTATATTGCTCTTTAACTGGCTACATTCTGGAAGAATATGCTCACTATGAAATTTGCGACTATCCGGCTGTTGCTGCCTTTTTGCTTTTCTATATCAAGCTCGCGAATTTTCATAATACGCGGGAGCTTCTCAAGCTCCAGGAGGAACGAGTAAAACGAGGCGAAATTGCCTTCCACCTTCATTTTCAGCGGCTGCTCTATGTAGCCGCTGTTGTCCTTCCTCGGGAGTGTTCGAATGCTCTTGGGCTTGAGGCCCTGCTTCTGAGCAATGACAGTGACATTTTCAAGCACTTCGTGAATCTTACTCTTGGGAGGCAGCTTGCTTTCAAAAAAGCCTATCGCCTCTTCCAACTCTTCAAGCTGCTTGGACATGCCTTCTGCCGCCTCGGTGGCCTGCTGAAACTTGGCTAACTGAGCCGATTTTGTATCGACGCGTGCTTTTGCCTCGGCAAGATTGTCGTTAGCCGGCTTAACCATATACTGGTAGCCGATCACCGCCACGCCCAACAACAAGACGAAAAAAACTATTTTTCTAAAATTACCCGTCATAATTCTATCCTCGAATTAGTGATAAACCGCTGTTCTGTCTTCCGCTCTGCCAACTGAGGCCTTTAATCGCCAGTAATCGCCAGCACTAAAAATTCCACACCGTTGAGGTGGCTTTGTCTCTGATTTTCTCGACATCACCTCTGCTGAGATGGACGTTATCTTTGAGCATTGCAGTTAATTTGAACTGCCTGAACGTTTTTTCATTGAGCTTGCTCTCTTTCGACTCGACCAGCGCCACGTTGTCCAACAAAGTCGAATTGGTCAAATGTTCGATGTAACGGGCGACCTGGAGATCGTTCAGAGCGGTGCCTCCGATGGCGATGTGCGTCTCCAGAAATTTCTCAGGATTCTCAGACTCGTCACCGGCGCCCTTCCCCGACGCGCCCGCTCTCTTCCTGGACTTTGCAGACTTGTATTTACTGCTTTTCGCGGTGTTGCCGGTTTGCGCGGATCGCTTCTGGATCAGGTTGAGCTTCATCAGTGAGACCCCATCAGGCAGGTTGTTCGTCAATGAAGCCAACAAGACGCTTCTCGGCACCGGCTCAAGCAGCTCGGCGGTGGTAAGAGCCGTCTTCATCATCACTCGACGCTTTTCCTGAAGCTGCTCGAACTGCTTTATGGATTCTTGTATTTCGCTCATTCTCTTACTGACGAGTTCTTCTGATTTTCTGCAGGCTTTCTGGCGCATTTTGATAGCCATAAACGAACCGCCCAATGCCGCCATCATCACGGCAAACAACACCAGATACACCAGGTTCGTCCTGCGGGATTCGTTGTTTTCAACATAATCGTCAGGTACAAAATTTATGTTTACCATTATTCGTTTACCTCCGCTTGTCGCGCCGTCGAATCAACTTCCTGGCGCCGGCTCCTCGTCTCTATGACAGGCTAAGTCCGAAAGGAACAGTCCAGTTTAGACGGCTGTCTTGTGATCCGGTTCCAGACTCTTTTTCTTTTCTGCCCATACGGCAGGACCTTGCTATTTTCACCGCAGACAGGCAATCTCCCATCTGTGCCGGCATTTCCAGCTGTTTTGCTATTGCTGCACACACATCCTTGTTCACAAACTGACCCGAAAGGAAAATTAAACGCTCTATCCGGGCGTTCTGGTATAATAAACTGAACTGCCGTTTGCAGGCTGACAACTCCATCACCAATCTTGTCGATGCCTGCTCGTCGTCAAGCTGGTTGAAACCTGTAGGCATCGAACGAGCCAGGAGCAAATCTTTGTGACGACAGACTACGACATTTGTGCAATCGGCTTCGATGCAAATGAGCATCATGACCGTTTTGAAATCGCATTCGCGCCGACCAAAGAATTTGACATAACTGTTTGTCAGAGCCGTAGGCCAGACACCAATAGACTTGGTCGACAAACCGGCTTTTTCGTAAATCGCCAGGTGTCTTTCCACGACTCTCCGCTCGATTGCCATCACCAGAACATTGTCTTCCTCGGTAAGAACATATTGCAATATCGTGTTCTCTCGAAGAGACTCGAACGGCAGCCTCTGTTTAATCTTGGAGAAGATGACATCGTGGAGATCGTTCGTTTTTGCCTTCGGCCTTTTCATGTGATCGACGAACAACTCACCGGTCGGCATTGCCGCTATGACCTCCTTGCCCTGGAAACTGCCATAGGTCGCCAACACCCGGATGGTTTTAATAGCCCACTTCTGCCATTCACTGCTGCCGGGTTGTATGTCCTCTGGTGTGGCCTTGCTGTTGCCGGCAATCAAAGTTGTGCCGTTGCTGTCGAGCTGAGCGAGTCTCAGACTGTCGTTTCCGGCGTCCACACCGATTGGACATGTGTTATTTTTTGTAAATCCAAACATTTTCGCTATTTACACCTGAATTAAAAAATGATGCGGCTCCATTTCTCTAACAACAACTCTAATTCCAACTAAAATATATGAAACAGAATGCTGCCGAGCCAAACGCGGGCAAGAATATTAGACGTTCATTTCGCCAACCAGCCGGGAGAATTGAGCCAACTTCCGATAAAACGTGCGATACAACTCCACCCGAACAGTTCCTCGCCGGGTGAAAACCTTTTGAAGGCGAAAAATTTTGTCTTAGAAAGAACAGAGACATGCGCAAATCCGCCGAATCCGGCGGCATCTACTCCGACAACGGGCGCAGTAAAGATGAAGTTTATTAGGACTAATCGGCTCGCAGTGTCGAATCCGCAGATTCGATCATTCGGCCTTGAGCTGTCGCTGCATCAAATCTGCAATCGCCGTCTGAACCGGCTTGTTCTCAAACAGGACCTCATAGACCGCCTGTGTGATCGGCATTTCAATACCGTCTCGCCCTGCAAGGGCAACGACTGACTTGCAGGTGGCAATACCTTCAACCACCGATTCAGTGGCGTCTTTGGCTTGCTCGACAGTCTGCCCCTGGCCTACTCTCTCGCCGAATGCGCGGTTTCTTCCCGTCGGTGAAATGCAGGTTGTCACCAGATCGCCCAAGCCGGTCAGGCCCGAAAAGGTCTGTGGCCTGGCCCCCATCGCGATCCCCAGGCGACTTATCTCGGCAAGCCCCCGCGTCAGAAGAGCCGCCTTGGCGTTGTCACCGGCGCCTGTGCCGTCTATGATTCCCGCCGCAATGGCAATAACATTCTTCATGGCGCCGGCCAGCTCAACTCCGATAATATCGCTGTTTGTATAGACACGAAACCACTCCGCGCTAAAAGTGAGTTGGAGCTGCCTGGCCAATTCTCCATCGGCGGTTGCCGCGCAGGCCGTCGCCGGCAGCTTCCTGGCCAGCTCATCGGCTATCGTGGGCCCGCTTAGCACAGCCAGCTTGTCGCTGCGGCCGGAGCGAAGAAGCTCGGCCAATATCTGCGTCGGGCGCAACAGCGTATCGTTCTCAACGCCCTTGGCAACCGAAACGATGGGAACAGCCTGAGGAACGTGGCCTTTCAGTCTGCTCCAAACGTTGCGCATAAATTGACACGGCACAGCAGAAACAATCAAATCGACCCCGGACAGCGCCAGTCCATCATCAGGCTCAAACACAAGCCCTCGAGGCAGCTCATAACCAGGCAGGAATTTCTTGTTCTCGCGATCCCGGGCGATCTGCGCCAACTGAGCAGGCTCATACCCCCACATCCGCACAGCGACTGCTTTCTCACAGAGCAGCATAGCCAGGACGGTGCCCATTCCACCATCGCCGATTATGGAAATATCCTTGAACATAAGGGCCAATTAGAACAATCAGACGGAAGAATGTCAATCCTGGTGTTTAAGTCCGGAATCCCGCCCGCAGGCGAAAAAATCTCGATTTGGACTCGTCCGATTTATTTTTTTTATTTTTGTTGAATCTCCACGGTCCTTTCTGATATAGTAAACGCTCATAGGGCAGATTCTTTCGTCTCTCAAGGATTTGCTCCGGGTGAATCGAAGATGAGAGACATTATTTAGGCGGCCTGGGAACAGGCTAAGGAGATGTACAAGTGAGTACTGGTACAGTAAAGTGGTTTAATTCAAGTAAGGGCTATGGCTTCATTAATCCCGACGATGGCGGCGAAGATTTGTTCGTCCACCACTCGGAGATTAAAACAACCGGCTATGCAACGCTCGATGAAGGTCAGAAGGTCGAGTTCGAGGTCGGACAGGGCAAAAAAGGCCCGTGTGCGACTAATGTAGTCCCCGGCTAAGTGAGCGGCAAAACTTGAGAACCAGGAGGCCCTGCCACGAAAGCAGGGCCTCTTCATGTGTTCCATTTTGTTACAATCCTAACCTGTACTTTTTCAACATCCGGCTCAGCTTTTTGGCGCTGCCGCCGATGCACCTGTCCAGTTCGGCCCAGAATTTCTTGCTGTGGTTCTTGATCCGGGTGTGGACCAGTTCGTGCAGAATCACGTAATCTCTCAGTTCCGCAGGCAGCTTCACAAGATTCATGTTCAGGCTTATGTTGTCCTTAGCCGAGCAACTGCCCCATTTGGTCTTCTGATTTCTTATTGAGACCTTATTAAACCTGAAATTGTGCAGTTCCGCCAACTCTTCTAATCTCTCTATCAGAACAACTCCGGCCCTGGCTTTGTTGATTCGAGGCAACCGGATGCTTCCGGCGGAGCTCTCGAACTGCTCAAACTTGAGCAGGTGCTTCTTGATCCACGGAATCCTGGAATGAAGGAATTGCAGGGCTTTCTTATCGGCCATTCCTCCGGGAACGGTCAGTCTGACAGTCCGGTCAGGCTTTATAGTGATGCGCAGATGCTTTGCCCGTTTTGAAATTGCCAGGGTGACCGGACCGATATCCGGAACCTCTAAAATTGTGGGCATAGGCATCCCGATATTCAACCCTCATGTATATTCAATTATCAACGGATTCAATTTCTGCTGTTCACCTCAACAGCCCTTATTCTAACGAGTCACACGCAGTTTGCAACAGCCACAAATGACCCGCGACCGATGGTTACAGCCGCAAGAATCTCTCATTCAGCCCAAAAAGAGTTTCCAAAGAGAACCGTCATCTCTTATCATAACGGCATCATATTCCAACCAGAAAGGTGTTGCAGCAATTGAGGATGGAAAATCGTGCGAAACGGCAAATACACAACGCAGATATTACACAGCAGACGCAGTTTCCTCAAGACCGTCGGCTTCGGCACTGCCGCCTGGATATTGCCCTATACGGCTCAGGCCGGCCAGACAAAGGCCGCGAAGCCCAATATTCTCTGGCTTTCATGCGAGGATATCAGCCCGCACATAGGCTGCTTCGGCGACGAGCACGCCATTACGCCAAACATCGATCAGCTTGCCCGAGAAGGCGTGCGCTACACTAATACGTTCACCACGGCGGGCGTGTGCGCTCCCTGCCGGTCAGGGATCATTACCGGCATGTACCAGACAACTATCGGCACGCATCACATGCGATGCAACGCCAAGCTGCCTCCTATGATTAAGGCTTTCAGCACTTACCTGCGCCGGGCGGGCTACTACTGCACAAACAACTCCAAAACCGATTATCAGACCGGAGACCTGCGGGATGCCTGGGATGAATCGAGCCGCAAAGCACATTGGCGAAATCGCAAGGACCGGCAGCCTTTCTTCGCCGTGTTCAATTTCACCGGCTGCCACGAGAGCGGCATCGCCGGCGAATCGAAATACAAGAGCGTGACTGCTCGATTGAAGCCTTCTCAACGACAGGACCCAAAAAAACTGAAGCTGCCCCCCTACTATCCCGACACGCCGATAATACGCGAAGACTGGAAACGCAACTACGAACTGATAACGGCTATGGACGCCTGGGCCGGCGACTTGATCGGGCAGCTAAAAGAGGACGGGCTCTACGAAGATACGATCATCTTTTTCTGGTCCGACCACGGGATCGGCCTGCCGAGGGCGAAACGCTGGCTCTATGATTCTGGCACACATATACCACTGGTGGTCCGCATTCCCAAAGCATTTCGGGCAGGCGATCAGGGCAAACCGGGCGACCAGAACAATCGGCTTGTCAGCTCAATCGACTTTGCTCCCACCGTTATGAATCTTGCCAGTTTGAAAACCCCCGAATACATGCAGGGACAACCGTTCCTGGGGGCAAATCTACCCAAGCCCCGGAAATATGTCTTCGGCGCAAGGGACCGAATGGATGAGCGCTACGACATCATTCGCAGCGTCCGAGACAAACGATATCGCTATATTCGCAACTACGAGCCTCTAAAGACGTATTACCAGTACATGAACACGCCTGAAAAGGGCGCGACGATGAAGGAGATTCGACGGGTGCACGCAGAAGGCAAGCTGCCACCGGCAGCAAAGCTGTTCATGGCCGAGCGTAAGCCCGTCGAGGAGCTGTATGACCTGCGCAAAGATCCTCATGAGATAAACAATCTTGCTCAGAACCCAAAGCATCAGAGCGTGCTGAAGCGAATGCGAAAGGTCCATCTGCAGTGGGTTCAACAGACAAAAGACCTCGGCTTGATGCCGGAGCAGGAGCTTGTAGAGCGCGAAAAGAAGTACGGCAGCCGGTACGCGATCTTGCGCCAGCCCGGCGGCGATGCTCTAAACAGCCGGCTCGGCGAGATAGCTGCAAACGCTTCGGCAGGCAAACAGGCGCTACCCGAACTCATTGCCGCTATGGATGACGAAGACCCTGCAATCCGCTATTGGGGAGCAACCGGAATCGGTAATATTGGCAAAGATGCGGGGGCGTCCGAAGGCAGAATGGTCGCCGCACTCAGGGATGGCGCGGTCAGCGTCAGGATCGCCGCCGCACGAGCATTGTGCATGATGGGCAAACCGGAACAAGCGCTGCCGGTCCTTATCGGAGCATTGCGAGGCGAACAAACCTGGGGACGTCTCCAGGCCGCAATCGTGCTCGACAGTATAGCAGAGCAGGCAAGACCTGCCGAGCAGGCCCTAAAGCAAGCCCTGACAGGCCAGCCCAGCAAGTACATCACCCGTGTCGCTAATCGCGCTCTAAACGTCATGAACGGCACTAACAATATAGTTAAATGACTGCTATCCAGAGAATGAGAAAGGAGAGAAAAATGAAACGCATCATATTACTGCTCGCTGTTATCGGCTCCGCTGTACTTTCATCTTCGGCGATGTGTCATGCCGCCGAGGCGACCGAGCCAAAGGAGAAGGTACTCCTTTTTGACGGCAAGACCTTTGACGGCTGGTTCAGGCACCTGCGAAACAATCAGGGCGACGTGGACGAGACCTGGAAGGTCAAAACCGATGGAATTCTCGCCTGCGCCGGCGAACCTCGCGGCTACATCCGTACGGTCAAGGCATACAAGAACTATAAACTTCACGTCGAATACCGCTGGCCCGGCAAGACAGGCAACAACGGAATACTCGTTCACATGGTGGGCGAAGACAAGGTCTGGCCCAGGAGCCTGGAGTGCCAGGGCGGATTTCACAATCAGGGTGATTTTTGGGAAATAGGCGGTCTGGAATTCAACGAGCACAAAATCGGCGGTCACCGGGTCCGGGGCAGACGAGTCCTGAAATATGGCGAGCACAACGAGAAAGAAGCCGGACAGTGGAACGTTTACGAGGTCTGGTGCGTCGGCGGGACGGTCCGGCCATACGTCAACGGCAAGCTAATGAACGAAGCCAGCGACTGTGCGGTGACGGAAGGGAAAATCTGCCTCCAGAGCGAGGGGGCGCCCATCGAATTCAGGAACATCTACATCGAGCCGGCGAAGGACATGCCCTGGCCGGTCAAGCCTACCAAAAAGATTGTCCTGTTCAACGGCAAGGACCTCGACGGCTGGGTCCGCTTCAGCCCCGGCGACAAACTAGACGCCGATAAAAAGTGGACCGTTGACAAGGTCTGGTCGGTTCGTGACGGCGTGATTCGCTGCCAGGGCGTGCCCAACGGCTACATCCGCACGGTCGATAGCTACGCCAACTACAAGCTGCATCTCGAATGGCGCTGGCTGGCAAAACCGACAAACAGCGGCGTTCTGCTGCACTGCGCAGGCATCGACAAGACCTGGCCCAAGTGCGTGGAGGCGCAACTGATGCACGAGAACGCCGGGGATTTCTGGTTGTTGAGTTATTCGTCGATCAAAGCTGACGGCAAGCAAGTCGGGCCGGAGCAATACGCAAACGCCAAGAAGAAGCACCCCTCGAACGAGAAACCCCCCGGACAGTGGAACTCTTACGATATCGTCTGCGACGACAAAACGGTCACGCTTTTTGTCAATGGCCTGCTCCAGAACAAGGGAACCGAAGCCAATCCTTCATACGGCCCGATATGCCTGCAAAGCGAAGGCAGCCCCATAGAGTTTCGCAACATCTATCTGGAACCGATCGACGGCAAGTAGCCGATGCGAACAGTCTGACAACGCTATCCGCTATCCACAAGGAGCTGTACGTTAATGAGAGTCAAAATCTGGTTCCTGGAGACGCGACCCCAGTTTCTCTTGCTCTCGGTGGCGCTGGTTCTCCTTGGCGCCGCAATGTCCGGTAATGAGGGCCATTTCAACTGGGTTAGATTCGCTCTGACGATGCTTGGGTTGATCCTCGCGCACGCCAGCGTGAATATTCTAAACGATTACTTCGATTACAAGAGCGGCATAGATTTGGAAACCAGGCGCACGCCTTTTTCCGGCGGAAGCGGAATCCTGCCCCAGGGCCTTATCGAGCCTAAGAGCGCCTTTAGATTCGGCGCAGGCTGCCTGCTTGCGGCATTTCTTATCGGCCTCTACCTGACCGCAGTTTCCGGCCGGCAGCTCCTGCCGTTGATAGCCGTGGGCGGACTGGTTATCTATTTCTATACCTCTTATCTGACGAAGTGGCTGGTCGGGGAGTTCTGGGCAGGCCTTGGTCTGGGGACGCTGCCGGTCCTGGGGACGTATTTTGTCCAGACGGGCAGCTACACAACCGGAGCATTCGTTGCCTCTCTGGCGCCGGGTTTTTTGACCGTCAACCTGCTTCTTCTCAACGAGTTTCCCGATGCCGAAGCCGATAAGAAGGGCGGCCGCTTCCACTTAGTGATCGCCCTCGGGGCAAGAAAAGCAGGCCGATTGTACGCCGGACTGATGGCAGCGGCCTATTCTTGCATTGTTGCCGGAGTGGTCTTGAAACTGATGCCGGCCTTGAGTCTGATCGCTCTTCTCTCGGCGCCTCTGGCCTTTAAGGCAATCAGCGTGACATTCAAGCACTACGACAAGCCTTCGGAACTGGTCCCAGCGCAAAAAGCAAATGTCATGACGGTCCTGGCAACCGACATCTTGTTGGCTTTGGCCTATTTCATGGACAGTTTGTTCTTTGCGGGGCGGTAAGCCGGCAAGGACAGGATAGTATTTGACTCGAAAGACGTTGCTTTGGCCCGCGACGAGGAATGGACAAATGGACCGCAAAATAACACGGCGGAGTTTTGTGAGGAATATAGCGGCTGGAATTGGCGGCGCAGTCGGTTTTCCTTATATCCTTCCGTCCTCTGTACTCGGCGGCGACCGGGCGGTTGCGCCGAGCAATCGTATAACGCTCGGCCTGATCGGCACAGGTAATATCAACAGCCACCACCGGGAAACCTTTCTCGCAGAGGCCGACGCCCGCATTGTAGCCGTCTGCGACCCTGTTAAGGCCCGACGGCAGGCCTATCGGGATCGCGTCAATCAAGCCTATGGCGGCAGCGGATGCGCCGATTACCGTGACTATCGCGAGCTGCTGGCCCGCCGGGACATCGACGCCGTTTGTATCGCTACGCCGGACCATTGGCACGCGGCACATGCGGTCGCGGCCATGCAGGCCGGCAAGGACGCCTATTTGGAGAAACCGCTTACGCTCACGGTGGCTGAGGGCCGGCGTGTTGTCGAGGCGGCCGCAACGTACGGCCGGATACTTCAGACCGGCCTGCAACGGCGATCCGGCCGAGCCTACCGTCACGCCTGTGAGCTGGTTCGCAACGGGCGGATCGGCCGACTGATTCGCGTTGAGGTCGGTATTATCGGAATTAACAAAGGTGTGCAGGCAGGACAGAACTTCGCCGCAGCGCCCGTGCCTGAGGGTTTTGACTACGATATGTGGCTGGGGCCGGCCCCGTTTGCGCCTTTTTCTCCGCAGCGAGTTGCCCGCGGCAACGAAGTGTGCTACTGGTACTACATCTCCGATTACACTACAGGCTTCATCAGCGGCAACGGCGTGCACTTCGTTGACATCGCTCAATGGGGCATCGGCGATAAGATCAAGCCGGTGGAGGTTCATACCTCCTCAGCCCACATACCTGCTGACGGGCTGGTTGACGATGCTATCGCCTGGCAGTCGGAAGTTGTTTACGAAAACGAGGTCCGCATGAGTTACAGCAGCGAGGGCAATCCGCATCCCGACGGCATCCGATTCGTAGGGACTGAGGGCTGGATTCACGTGACCGGCGGCGGGACCTTGAGTGCCAGCCCCATGGACGTACTAAAGTCGGTAATAGGCCCCGACGAGGTCCATCTGCACGTTAGTCCGGGGCATCATCGCAATTTCCTGGATTGTATCAAGGCGCGCCGGCTCGCGGCAGCATCCGCCGAGATCGGGCATCATGCCACCACGACGTGCAACCTGGTGGAGATTTCCGCCCGGCTGGGCCGGCAACTGAACTGGGACGCCGGGTCGCAGCGCTTTATCGGCGACGAGTCGGCCAATCGCTTACTCTCGCGGGCCATGCGGGCGCCGTGGCGAGTATAAAAAAGGCAGCGTGGCAACACAACAGAAGGGACAAAGGATGTTCGTGTTAGGAGACCGATTATGAAAACTGCGCAGGTAGTTCTTGGCTTGCTCGCAGTCTGCTCGTCCGCAGGCGGTGTGCAGCAGGATCGCATTGTGATTGAAAACGCACACGTGCGATACACCATTTCAGCCGAGGGAAGAAACCTGGCGTTTGTTGACCGAGCGTCGGGAATTGATTATCTCAAACGCGATACACTATCAGCCTGCGCCTTGGTTCGGTCCGGCGGCGTGGAACATCCGGCAACTTCCGCCATTCTGGCGAATGGCCGTCTGTCCATCGAGTTCAGCCAGGTAAATGCCAAAGCGGTTCTTCGTGTAGAACCTTTGGACTTATATATCCGCCTGGCGGTTGAATCGGTAAGCGGTGATAATGTTGAATCGCTCGTTTTCCTGAATGTTCCGCTTACTTTGCGCGCCCGGCCCGATGAGTCATTCGGTTCGTGTGCTCTGTCTCTGAACCTCATCACGCGAGTGAACCAACTGCCCGCGCTTCAGACAAGTCTGCATGCGTCATGCTACGGCAAGTTCGGCATGGAAGGGGCCAAGGTCGCGGTTGTTGCGATGCCGATGGAGAATATGCTGACGGCTCTAAAACAGGTCTTGACTGACGCAGATGAGATGCCCCACTGTACTGTTGCCGGGCCGTGGGCGCGTGATATTCCGTTTAACCACGGCTCATATTTGTTCAATTTCGGCTCGCTCACGGAATCGAACGTGGACGAATGGATAGCAATGGCTAAGAAGCTCGGGGTAACCCAGATCGACAATCATGGCGGGAGAGGATTCTTCCGGTTCGGCGATTTCACGCTGAATCGCGAAAAATGGCCTGTAGGATGGGATACTTACCGTCGCATTGTAAAACGCCTGCACGATGCCGGCATCGGATCCATCTTCCATACTTATGCGTTTTTCATCGACAAGCAGTCAAAGTACGTTACTCCTATCCCGGACAGACGGCTCGATGCTTTTCGAGTCTTCACTCTTGCTCAAGCCATTGACCCCAATGCCACGGAAATCACGGTCAACGAATCCACAAGCGGCATGAACACTGTCACCGGTTTTTTCGAGCACAACAGTGTCATACTCCATATCGGCGACGAGTTGATTACCTTCGGGGCTGTGAGCCAGGAGGCTCCGTGGCGATTCACGAAGGTCCGGCGAGGCGCCTTCGGGACCAAGCCGGCCGCCCATCGAAAAGGATCAAAGGCCCGCCATCTCAAGGAATGTTTCGGCCTTCTTGTGCCGGACCCGGAGTCGTCGCTTCTTGAAGAAATTGCAGGCAACCATGCGGACATTGTGAACTCGTGCGACTTCGACGGGATTTACCTTGATGCTATTGACGGCAGCAGCATCCTGCGGGGCGGGGATGAATGCTGGTACTGGGCGGACAAATTCGTCTTTGAAATCCAGAAGCGTCTCAAAAAGCCGGTGGGTATGGAGATGAGTGCCATGTGGCACCATTTCTGGCAGTTCCGCACACGCTGGCAGGCATGGGACTATCCGCAGCGGGGGCACAAACGATTCATTGATACACACGCTGCTTCTGTGAATGGAGGGCTCCTGCTGCCTCTACACCTCGGATGGTGGAATTTCCAGCATTTCAATCCGCCGCAGGTTGAGCCGACCTACACCGACGTAATCGAGTATCTCGGCGCCAAGCTCATCGGATGGGATGCGGGGATTTCCCTTACCGGTGCGATAAATCGTGATCGTCTCGGTACAGTACCGCTGTTTAGCCGGGCGGTGGATACCCTCCGCACGTGCGAGGAACTCCGCCGAGGCAATACACTCGACGAGAAGATCAGGGCGAAGTTGCGTGAGCCGGGAAAGGAGTTCTCGCTCTTTCGCGACAAGAGCGGAAAGTGGCGATTCCGCCCGGCCCACTATGACTCACACACTGCCTCATGTTCGGAGCCATGGAGCCTGTCATGGACGGCACAGAATCCCTTCGATGAGCAGCCGGTGAAATTCCGCATCGAAGCGCTTATGTCTTCAGGATCATATCACGATGCGAACAACATCGTTCTGGCCGACTTATCGAATCCGTCCCAGTTCACAGGCCAGCCGCGTGCCGCCAATGGAGTGGCCGTGTCGCTGGTCGAAACGTCAGACGGACCGGAGGGGGCAGGGGTATTCAGTGCGCAGAATTCCGGCAAGGTTCCCCGCAATGCAGCGTGGGCCAGGCTTGATCGCAAGTTCGAGCCGTATCTCGATTTGAAAAAGCACCAGGCGCTGGGCGTGTGGATCGAGGGCGACGGCCAGGGACAGATCGTCGCCATCCGGCTCGAAAGCCCTCGCCACGTTTCCTTCGGCGCGGTGGCGGACCGTTATATCACAGTCGATTTCACCGGCCCAAGGCTCTTTACGCTCGTAGAGACCGAATCGGCCCGCTGGAGCGACTATGTCTGGAACGACGGCAAAGGGCTCTACAACGTTTACCGCGAGACGATTAATTTCGGGACGGTCGAATCCCTCAGCATCTGGTACAACAATCTGGCCAAAGACAAACCAGCAAAGTGTATAATCGGCCCGGTCAAGGCTATGCCTATGGTCGCCTGTACGGTGAAGAACCCTGTAGTGACCGTCAACGGCAAGGCGCTTACCTTCCCGGTGGAAATGCAATCGGGCAGCTATCTCGAATTCAATGCAGTGAACGACTGCGTGTTATACGGATCGAAGGGCGAAGTGCTCGCCAAAGTGTCGCCGGATGGTTCGATTCCTATGCTTTCGGCCGGCGAAAATCAGATCAAGTTTTCGTGCGACGCAGTCTCGATGCCGTCTATCGGGAGGCCGACCCCGCGCCTGAAACTCACAGTCATCTCACACGGCAAACCTCTTTGATTCAGGTACCAGGCCTTCGTCTCTCGTCCCTCGTCTCTCATCGCTCGCCCAAGGCATACAGATGACCGACTGTGCGCAGGTATATCTTGTTGTCGGCAATCGCGGGAGTGGCGAAAATCTTTTCCCCGAAATTGTTTCTCGCCAGGACCTTCAGTTCGTCGGCGATCCGGATGACCGTGACGGTGCCGCGCACGGAGGCACAGACAACCTTGTCACCGGCGGCAATCGGCGAAGCGGTGTATTGACCGGACGCCCCGATTCGCCGGCGGAAGAGCTCTTTGCCTGTTGTCGCCTCCAGGCAGGTCAACATGCCGCCGTCACGCAGGAGGTAGAGTCTTCCCCGGCAATAGAGCAGCGAGGGCGTCTCGGGAATACCCCGCTGGATTTCCCAGGCCAGGTGCGATTGGCGGGCATCCTTCTTCGCCCCGGGACGAATTGCCATCAGGTTGGGGTGGCTATGGGCTTCAAAGCCTGACATCACCTGCATCCATTCGGCTTCACTGATGATCCGGTTCTTGTCATGGTCGAAGATTTTCACCAGAGTTTCCATGCTTCTGACGGGCAATCCATAACCGGGATTGTCTTTGGGCAACTCCGGCCGCTGTATAAAGGCAAAGCCTTCGGTCATTTCGTCGCGCTGTATTTGATTGTCGCCATTGCGGTCGAACTGCTCGACGGTCATCTTCCAGCTTCCAGCCGCATCCAACTTATCATCTCCGCGTCCACCCAGGGCCGCAGCGCTTGCAAACAGTAGCCCATCGCCGGCAACAGGGATGCTGACCGTTTCCGGCGGGAAACCGCCGGCCCACCAAATCTCTTCGCCGGTGGACGAATTGTAGGACGTCAGCCGTTTGGAACCGAACACGACAAGCTCTGCCGCGTCGCCGTGACGCCAGATCATGGGCGTTGACCAGCCGGCCTTGAACAACGATCTCGGCTGCTCCCAGACCGTCCGGCCTGTGTCTCGATGGACCGCTAACAAACGGGAGGAACCGCCGTCGCCGTCCAAAACCAAAATCACTTTGTCTTCATACAATATGGGCGAGGTCGCCATTCCATATTTGCTTTTTGGCGTGTCGATTTTACGCTGCCAAACCTCGTTTCCCGCATGGTCGTAGCAAATCAGCCCGTAAGTCCCGAAATAGACATAAATATTTCTTTCGTCCGCGGCCGGCGTGGAAGATGCCGGATTATTCAGTGGATGAAACCTTGCCTTTGTCTCGGCCTGAACAACCCGTCGCCACAGGACTGTGCCGTCCAAGCGATCGATAGCTAATGTAATAAGCTCCTTTTTATTGGCCGGTTCGCCGGCGGTAAGAAAGATGCGATTGTTCCAGATGACGACAGATGAGTGGCCCGCGGGAATGGCGGTTTTCCATAGAACGCTCGATTCCGGACTGAAATGAACAGGAATGCGGCCCACTTCCACCACTCCCTGTCCATTGGGGCCGCGAAATTGGTTCCAGTTGATCTTTGCTTGCCGACCGTTCGCCGTCAAGCTGAACAGAGGCAGAAAGGCACAAAGGCACAGAGGAGGGACGATGGAGGATGGACGATGGATGTCTCGTCCTTCGTCTCTCGTCGGTCTCCCTTTTAGTTGTGCCTTTGTCCCTTGACTCATCCGGATTCCTTTCTGTAAGATATCGTATTGCGTATATCGTATATCGTATTGCGACAAAGAGCTACGACATTTCGTGATGCGTAGCACGCAATACGCATCACGCACTCCGTAAGGAGTCCCGAGGACGACGAAAGATGGCCGATTTGAGCTTCATAGACTGGTTGGTTTGCATCGCTTATCTTGTAGTGGTTTTTGGGCTGGCTATAAGAAGTGCCGGCCGACAGCAGGATAACGAAGACTATTTTCTCGGCGGCAGAAACATGAACTGGTTCGTGGTCGGAGTCTCGATGTTCGCGACCAGTTTCAGTTCCATCTCCTTCCTGGGCCTTCCTCAACGAGGAGCCTACCAGGACTTTAGCTTCTACCTGACCATTTTGTTCATTCCGTTTGTCATCACTCCCATTCTGTGGTGGATATTTGTGCCGATGTTCGTTCGGCTGAAGGTAAGCAGCGGGTATGAATATCTGGGGCGACGGTTTGGTCCGCCGGCACAAAAAATCGGCTCAGGCCTCTATTGCATCTACGCCATTGGCTGGATGGGTACAATGCTTTATGCGATGGCCCTTACCATGCAAACCGTGATCGGACTCAGCGAAGTCCAGTATTACTGGGCGCTTATCGGTATCGGGGCTTTTGCGACTATTTATACAGTCATGGGCGGATTGAAAGCGGTGATATGGACCGATTTCCTGCAGGCGATAGTAATGGGCGCAGCAATCGTAGCGGTCATGCTTTTTGCCGTAAGCCGTATTGATGGCGGCTGGTCGGCTTTTTGGACAATTGCATCGGAACACAATAAATTTCAAATGTTCCACCTCGACTCCAACCTTCTGGCGCCGGAGAATTTTACAGGTAAAAATACCGTTTTCACAGCGGCGGCTTTTGGCCTGTTTATGTATTTGCCCGGTTATGCGGTCTCTCAGAATATGATTCAGCGTTATGTTTGCGCCGGCAGCCTTTCCAGAGGACGAGGTGTTGTTGTCCTTAGCGCCGTGATCAACACCGGGCTTGGCCTGCTCTTTCTTCTTGTCGGCACAGCGCTATTTGCCTTTTACAGCCAGCCGGGCGGCGTTGGCTTGCCTGCCGCCGGTGTCGCGATCGCAAAGGAAGATCAAATTCTGCCCTATTTCGCAGCTACACAACTGCCCGGAGTTGGATTTGTCGGGCTAATATTAGCCGGGCTTTTTGCGGCGGCCATGAGCACTATAGACAGCGGAATCAATGGAGTCACATCGGTTATCGTTTACGACTGGCTGTCCGGAAAGGAATTGCCGTTGCGGACCGGCAGGATTCTTACTACTGTACTTGGTATTGTGGTCATCGGTGCAGCTATGCTTGTTCCCGTTTTGGGCGATACGGTCTTTGATATCATAACAACCATTGCCGGAACCTCGCTGGGTATGCTATTAGCCATTTATCTGCTGGGGATGCTGATGCCGCACGTGAATTTACCTGGAGTTCTGACAGGACTTGCAGCCGGACTTGTATGCCTGGCACTCGTTTGGATTTTGACGGACATCCCTAAATGGTGGTTCGGGGCCTTTACCGTCGCGGCCACATTCATCGTGGCAGCCCTGGTTAGTCTTTTCTTTCCAAAGCCGCCTGAATCCGCGTTGGACAAAACGCTTTTGAGAGGGATAAAGGAGCAAAAATATGAAAGTTAAGCGGCGAAAAAAAAGAACAGCCAACATTGGTATTTTCGGAGTTGGTTTTCATAAATACTGGCCTCAGTTCGACGGTCTGCTCGAGGAGCTGACACATAAACTTAATGTCTTTACCGACCGGGTCAAAACCCACGAAGTGCAGGTAACGTCTTTCGGCATCGCAGACGATGCCGCATCCGCCTACGCTCTTTTACCAAAACTCAAAGCCGCAGATCTTGACCTGGTATTTTGTCACATGCTTACCTATGCCACATCGGCATCATTTGGCGCAATCGTTCGAGGGCTGGACATTCCATTAGTTCTGGTTGCGCTTCAGCCCTTAAAAGCCCTGGATTATTCCAATGCCTCTACTTATATGCAGTTGTGCAATGATGATTTCTGTGCCGTGCCTGAATTCACCGGCGTGGCCATCCGCATGGGCAAAAAGCCTCCCCCGGTCATTCTTGGCACCCTTGAGGATGATCCAGCGGCAGAAAAGGAAATCTCGCAGTGGTGTAATATCGCAATGGTTCTGCATGACCTTAAACGCGCACGGATCGGTCATTTCGGCCATCCCATCGAACACATGCTGGATATGCAGACGGACCATACCGCTTTGACGGCAGCGTTTGGCTGTCACGTCGTACAAACAGAGGCCGATGAACTCCTGAAGCTGGAACACACTGTAACCGAAGGGGAAATAAAGGAAAAGAAAACGCAAATTCTTGATCTCTTCGAAACGCCCGATCCGAAATCCGACCCAATCACGGAAAAACTCACTGAAAATGACCTTCAGGTCGCTGCACGTGTGGCTGTAGCATTGGATAAATTCATCGACACATATAATCTGGATGGGCTGGCCTACTATTACGAGGGACAAGAGGGTAGCCCGATGCGTGAATTGGTTACTAATCTGATTGTAGGCAATTCTCTGCTCACCGCTGCCGGCTTTCCAATGTGCGGCGAGTCCGATTTGAAGACCTGCATTGCCATGCTGATTATGGACCGCCTGGATATCGGAGGAAGCTTTGCCGAATTCCACCCTATCGATTTTAACGAAGGTTTTGTGCTGGTAGGTCATGATGGGCCGCATCATATCAATATTGCCGAGGGCAAACCGATTCTTCGCAGCCTGTCCAAATATCACGGAAAACCAGGAACCGGAGCCGGTGTTGAATTCAAGATAAAAGAAGGACCGATTACGATTCTCAGCATCGGACTCACCGCCGGCGGCCGGTTCAAATTTATTCTCGCAGAAGGCCAAAGCTTACACGGTCCCATACCACCCACCGGCAATACGAACACGAGGGGATTCTTCAAGCCTGACGTCCGCTCTTTTCTCAAAAAATGGGTGGCCGAAGGACCGACTCATCATTTTGCGCTTGGCGTCGGTCACCATGCGCGTACTATTCAAGAGATCGCCGAAATATTGAATTTGGAAAGTGTTATTGTTACACATGAGGATGAGTGAAAATGAAATACGCTAATACTTTTAATCTATTGCTGCTAATTGTTATCTTACCAATTCCTTTGCAGGCAAGGGCAACCGAAAAAATAGATTTGACTGATTCTTTGGTTGCCGGTTTTTTAGATCCGCCTAAAGTCGCCAAACCATCAATGTACTGGCTCTGGCTGAATGGATATGTAAACCGTGATTACCTGGAAACGGAGCTAAAGCAGTATAGTGAAAAAGGTATCGGCGGTTTGTGCATCTTTGACATGGGAGCACGAGGCGATGCCAGGGCGGCCCCTTCTGCCGGTCCGGCATTTATGAGTGATGAATTCATTGATAACATTGCATATACGCTGGAACTGGCCGGCAAGTTTGATCTCGATGTTCAATTAGCGGCCTGTAGCAGTTGGGACCTGGGCGGTTCATGGGTACAGCCCCGCCATGCAAGTATGGGATTGTATCACACTAAAATCCGAATCAAAGGACCTGTCGATTATGACAAAGTGCTTCCCTTCCCGGAACTTCCTCCCAACGCCCCAAAGACTCCGGAGGGCAAACCAGCTTTCTTAAAGAACGTTGCCGTATTAGCCATACCGGAGGCTAAGAGACAACCGGCCCACGAATTCATCTTCAAATTGCCGGGGACCGACACTCACAGCATTGACCATGTTATTCTCTATAACGCTCAAAGTGACAATCCTAAACGCTATGGAAAACTCCACCTCTTCGCCAAAGATTTTTCCGTAGCCGTAAGTACTGATAGTCTTGAAGAACAATCTTTTAGAGAAATTGTACGAGACAGGTTAAAGCCGAATATCAAGCCCCAGCGTTTCAACTTTAAACCGGCAGAGGCACGCTATGTCCGGCTACGGATTTATAATGGTCACAACACCGAATTTGATATGGTGCAACTCGCTGAATTTGAGGTCTATGATATCAACGGACGCAACGTAGCCGCGTCTAAAGAAATAGATCGGACAAAGGATTCGGCCCTGATTATTTTTTCTAATTCCCAGAGGACATCCGGCGCAAAATGGAACGCCGACAACCTCAATGACGGGCAAAAATCCGGTCCCAACGGGACGTGGCTTTCAGTCGGACCACCTCCTCTGGTAATTGAGGATCGCTCCCGAATCCTCGACCTTACGAAGATGATTAACGCCGAAGGAAAGCTGACGTGGAAGGCCCCGCCCGGCGAATGGACTATCATCCGATTTGTCTGCGCCAATACCGGCGAGAATCTCAAAGTCCCCAGCCCGAATTCGGATGGATTGGCTACGGATCACTTCAACCATGAAGCTACCCGCGCATTTATTCAACATATTACAAGTCGCCTGAAACAAAAAATCGGTGATTTAGAATCTACCCCCCTGAAACAACTCTACCTGCCGAGTTATGAGGTAAGGGGTGCTACATGGACTCCGGACTTCATCGAGCAGTTCGAGAAATATTGTCATTACGATATGATGCCCTATCTGCCCGCCTTAGCCGGCTGCGTAATAGAAAACCAGGACATTACATCCCGCTTCCTTTACGACTATCGAAAAATGCTGGGCGATCTTCTTGTAGATGCTTATTACCGTACGGCGAGTGAAACCGCAAACCAGGCGGGTCTCGGGATTGAGGCCGAAGCGGGAGGCCCCGGCCCTCCCGTACATCAAGTCCCTGTCGATGCCTTGAAAGCTCTTGGTTCTATAGATGAAATGCGCGGGGAATTCTGGCCATGGAGACAGCAACGAAACCAGCTTTGGGTAGTGAAGGAAACAGCCTGTGCCGCTCACATCTATGGTCGTAAACGGGTGCACATGGAGGCCTTTACCGGATTTCGACACTGGCAGGATGGGCCTTTCGACCTCAAAGATTCCGCCGACCGTGCGTTCTGCGAAGGTATGAATCATGTTGTCTGGCATACATCCTCGCATCAGCCCCCGGAGGCCGGAAAACCCGGTTGGGTATATGGCGCCGGCACTCATCTGACTCCGAACCTGACGTGGTGGTCTAAGGCAAAGCCTTTTATCGATTACCTGTCTCGATGTTCTTTCATGCTGCAACAGGGGCTGTTTGTAGCAGATGTATGTTACTACTACGGGGACCAGGGTTTTAATTTTGTACCAGCCAAACATATCGATCCGTCGCTCGGATACGGTTACGACTACGATGTAGTAAATTCCGAGGTTATTTTAGAGCGGATGAGTGTGAAGGACGGTCGCTTCACTCTGCCTGACGGGATGCAATACGAACTGCTGGTTCTGCCGGACCGCAAAGATATGAACCTCCAGGTCCTGCAGAAAATCGAAAAACTGGTAAAAGCCGGCGGAACGGTCGTTGGGCCGAAGCCTGCGCAATCGAACGGACTGACCAACTATCCCGTTAAAGATCAGCAGGTCAAAAAACTTGCCGATTTGCTGTGGGGGAACTGTGATGGCAAAAATGTATTGGAGCATCGATACGGCAATGGGAAAATTACATGGGGCCGGTCCCTGCGGGATATCCTGTTAGCACGAGGAATTGGCCCTGACTTCCATTATACGAGAGACGAGAGACGAGCGACGAGAGACGAGAGACGAGAAGCGGCGGATCTGGATTTCATTCATCGGCGAACCTCGGAAGCGGACATTTATTTTATTCGCAACAGGAAAAATCGTCGGGAATTTGTCAATGCCCATTTCAGAGTCTCCGGTAAAGCTCCTGAATTATGGCAGCCCGATACGGGAACCATCCTGCAGCAGCCGATTTATGAGCAGACGCCCGAAGGCATACGTGTTCCATTGGAGTTTTCTCCTTTTGATTCACTCTTTGTTGTGTTTCGTAAACCGGTTAGCCGGCCTCATCTGGTTTCATTGGACCACCGAATCAACGCGGCAACAGTCACCGAGAGAGAAGTCCGGATTACCGCTTTTGAAAACGGTTCTTATAAAATGAAGACATCGAATGGGCGAACTATTAGATTCGAGATAGATCAGATTCCATCCGCTCTTCAATTGACCGGTCCCTGGAATGTCTATTTCGGCGCCGGATGGGGAGCACCGGACTCTGTGACATTCGCGGAAATGAAGTCCTGGACCGAGCACGAAAATCCCGGCATTCGTAATTTCTCAGGTACAGCTTGTTATAAAAAGAATTTTCGAATTCCCCAACGCTGGTTTGGAAAAGACAAAAAGATTTATCTCGATCTTGGTCAGCTTTGGGCTCTCGGTGAAGTGACCTTAAACGACCGGTCGTTAGGTATTGTCTGGAAGCCGCCCTATCGGATTGAAATCACTGAAGCTGCCAAACCCGACCAAAACAAGCTCGAAGTTGAAATCACCAACACCTGGGCCAACCGCCTCGTGGGCGATGCACATCTGCCATCCGACAAGCGCTTTTGTAAGACAAACATCACGTATTCCGGAACGCCAGGAAAAGCCTGGAAGGACATTCCATTACGACAATCAGGCCTGTTCGGGCCGGTTCAATTAATCCAAGCGGTCGAAAAGACCATCTCACTGACTAAATAAATGATTAGTCGTGCGTATTCCGATGCACGTCTATCGGGATTCGTTCAGCCTTCCTGGACGACTTTCATACCCATCAACCGGGCAAGGTGGTGCACGCTATCCATGTGGTCGCCGTAGAACACAACGCGGTGCAGCAGCGTCATGGCGTCCTCGGTCTCAAGGACACTGCTCCAGTTGGCGGCCATCTTCGTCGCATCGTTAACTTCGGTGACAATCTGGCTGCGACAACCGTGAACCGACTTGGCCGGAACTTCGATAATCTTGCCCGTCGAGGCGAGCATCGTATCGAGGTTGATCAGCTTGGCGCGGGTGACGGTCTGGCCAAGGCGGTATTGGACCTCGGGTACGCAACCGCTGCCGCCGACCTCGGAATGCCCGCGCAGCAGATATGGTGCGTCCTTGCCGTCGGGGCCATCCATTTTCAGCGGCGCCGTGCAGTGAGCGGTCCATAGAGCGTTGCGAGCCGTATCGAAAGTAGCGTTGCCCTGGAATCCGGGACGATCAATCAAGTATTGAAACAGCATCATGGTCAGCAATGAGTCCATGTCTCCCTCGCATGCAGCGGGAATACCGCTGTCGCGCAGACGAGCAAATCCCAGGCAGGGAAATCCCTTGGGCAACCATCCCATGCAGGTACCTACGGCCAGCCCCTGGGCCCGCTCACGCTCCATGAGATTTTGCAGCGCCACACTGACGCGCGCGGCCTTCCTGATGTCCTCTTTGTTCGGTTCGATGATTTCCTTCGCGTTCTCTGTCCAGCGGTTGATCTCGGCTCGAACGGCGTTGTCTTCTGCGGCGGAAATCATCTCGCTGAAGGCCTTCTCTTCTATGGCCACGACATCGGCACCCAAACGTTTCTTGACCTGGTCCGGAGACTGGGCGGGCTTCGTGCCTCGAGCCGGAGGGAATAGGAGAATCCGAGTCTGCTTCATCATGGGAATCACCCTCAGAAGACGAAGGGCTCGTTCGAGTTCGTCGTAGTTGCTGCTGGCCAGAAGGGTGACGCGATGTCCCCGACTATGCCAACGGGGAGCATACATCCAATCGTGACCGCTGGCCGGCAGTGAGAAAAAGACCATGGGATGAGATCCGTCAAGAATCGGAGTCACTACCCTTGTCAGGGCGAAGTTTTGCACGTTGATCACAAGGACCGGTGCTGTCGGGCCAGCCTTCTTCAAAACGGCTGCCGTTTCCTCGGTGCTGCTCGACTGGCCCATGACCAGTTCGACGTTTCCCAGCTCCTTTTCGGCCCTGGTCAGGCGAGCTTTCATGGCCTCTATTTGCCTGGCGTCGGCTCCCCAATTGCGGTCCACCGGTACGGGTGTGCCGGTGAAGATGACGCAGATTCGTGACTTTCCCCAGAGTTGGCCGGGCGGCGACTGCGAAGCCCACGCGTGCGTCCATGTTGCGCCGGCGAGCATCATCCCGCCGGCCACTCCTGTTCCTAAGAATTCCCGTCGCGTACAATGTTCACACATGGCAGTAACCTCCAAATGATAAAATTAAAGGAAAATCAATTACAATATACACAATTGACTATAGCACCGGGGATATAACAATTCAAGAGTAGAAAAAACAGCTAAGGGAATCTTCTGGCGCAGCATTCAAAGCGTGGAAATTCTCTATTCTCGATCTTCGAGTTCCGGTTTTCGATCTTCCCGCAAGGGATGCCTGAGGCGGTAAAAATCTCACAATCTGCAATCGCAAATCGTCAATTCGTATTAAGAGCTTCGAGGAGTGCCGGCTGAACTTCGTAACCAAGAGCCTGTGCCTTGTGAACGTCCTGCCGGGCCTGGTCGTATTGTCCCTTCTTGTAGTGGGCGATACCCCGATTGATGTAGGCCACGGCAAGACCCGGATTTATCTCAAGGGCCTTGGTATAGTCGGCGATGACGGAATCATACTCGCCCTTGGCGGCATAGGCGACTGCACGCCTGCTGTAGGCTCTTACATCGCTCGGATCTATCTCTAAGGTCCTGGTGAGGTCCGAGATGGCCCGGTCGTATTGCCCCTTTTTGTGGTGGGCAACCGCCCGATTGTAACAGGCTTTAGCATACTGTGGATTTATCTCAAGAGCCTTACTGCAATCCGAGATCGCTTCATCATAAAGCCCCTTGGCAAAATAGACGGCCCCGCGATTACAATACGCCTCGGCATAGTCCGGATTCATCTCGATGGCCTTGCTGCAATCGGCTATCGCCTCATCGTACGCCCCCCTGGTGATGCGGGCGGCTCCACGATTGCAATAGGCCTCTGCGTAGGCCGGGCGTGCCTCGATGGCCTTAGTGAAATCCGAGATGGCCAGATCGTGCCGGCCTTTTTGATAATAGATAAAAGCCCGGTTGTAGTAGGCTTCGGCACAAGTTGGAGTCAATGCAACCGCCCTGGTGTAATCAAAGACAGCTTGATCGTATTGGCCCTTGGCTTTGTGTGCATCGCCCCGATCTCTATGGGCCATCGCGTATTGTGGGCATATTTCAATTGCCTTGTCGAGATCCACGATAGCTTCATCATATAATTCTTTGGCAATGTAGAGGGCTCCGCGGTTGTGATAGGCTTCAGCCAACCTCGGGCTTATCTCCAGGGCCTTAGTGAAGTCCGAGATAGCCTGATCATTCAGGCCTTTGGCCTTGCAGGCAATCGCCCGATAGTAGCAGGCTTCGGCATATCGCGGTTTTATCTCAATAGATTTGGTGTAATCCGCGATTGCCTCGTCATAGTCGCCCCCGGCCCTGTAGGCATTGCCTCGCTTGTAATAGATCGCGGCATCACCTGGATTTATCTCGATGGCCTCGGTATAGTCTGAGACAGCCTGGTCATACCGGCCTCTGCTGTAGTTGAGATCAGCCTGGCTAATGCAGGCTTCAACCGACCTCGTCTCTCGTATCTCGTCTCTCGTATCTCGTATCTCGTCCTTCGTCTCTCGTCGGTCTCCCTTTCGGACGGTCTGCGTACTGTCTTCCTCAACCGGCTTGTCTCTGCATCCGGGACTGAGCAAAGTAAAAAGTAAAAAGTAAAAAGTAAAAAGCGTTTGCCTTTTGCCTTGTTCCTTTTGCCTTTTTCCTTTTTCGATCCTGAACTGCACGATAACGTACCTCGCTTCTCCCGCGTCATGTTCCTAATATGTTGGCCGCAGCTTCTATTTCGGCAGTATATCCCGATGATATGAATTCTTTGTCCTCACCGACGGCAGGCAGGCTCTGCCGCGACCGGGATGTTTCTCGATGGACCGATAAAGCTCTGTCGATTGATAACAATAACTTTAAGAAGCGGGCATACAAACAAGGCAGGTAATTCACTGGTATCACATAACATATGAACTTGTGGATAGATTGGGAAAGGGTGGCAGCCTCAAGCGCAGCTTGGGGATGGGGATTTTCCCCACCATCCCCAAAGCCTATGTACGTGTTTAGCCGGAGTCAGCCATCCCCATCCCGATAAACGACAATCAGGATGAGGCTGCCACACAATCGTCATCTCGACTGGAGCCGAAGGCGAAATGGAGAGATCTATTTAGAATCGATTTCTCCACTTCGTCCCAACTGGCGTTGGGACTCCGGTCGAAATGACAGCCGGGTCGCATATCCCTTGTCCGGCTAAACACGTACAAGCCTATGGCTTTGAAGCTGCCACCCAGTCGCCGGACAATAGTTGGTCTGACATAAGATTCAGGTTCCAATACAATGTGCGGTACGGCATATTTTGCCGCCGGAAGATTATTGAAACTGAGATGAAATTCAGGTATTGTGGAAGTTGACGTTTGCAGGAGTATTTCAGTGAAGTGTGCTCTGAAAATCCCGGTGCCTATCGGCAGCTTACCTCGTCTAATTGACAAAGATTTGGAGGATCATCCCAATGTATCACCGTTTTGATGCCGCGCAGTGTTCTAAACGCAAAATTGCTCATATCTTAGTCCTTGCCCTCGTCGTGGTCGCATGGACCTGGGCACCGATGGCGCCGGCTGCCGACACCGAGTCCGGCCGGGACAGCGATGAGCCAACAAAGGTTTTTCGGGCCGGCGCCTTTGCCATCGACATCACGCCGCTGAAATTGCCCGTGCTCGTCAACGGCGGTGTGCGAGAGCGTGTGGCTAATCAGGTCCACGATCCGCTGCACGCACGCTGTCTGGTGCTCGACGACGGCAGCGAGCAACTGGCAATCGTGGTGGTCGATAGCTGCCTGATCCCGCGGTCGTTGGCCGACGAGGTCAAAGCCCTTGCGGCGAAGGATACGGGGATTGCCGCCGAGCGAATCCTTATCTCGGCAACACATACACACTCGGCGCCATCGGTGTACGGCTGTTTGGGAACAGATTGCGACGAAAAGTACGCCAAGTGGCTGCCGGGCAGGATTGTCGAAGGCATTCGCAAGGCCCGGGAGAATCTCCAGCCGGCCCGCGTCGGTTGGGCTGTTGGCCGCGACGAAACGAACATCCACTGCCGGCGTTTTCTCATGAAGCCCGGCGCCGCTCGCGCCAATGTGTACAGCGACAAGCGAGAGGACCGTGCCCAGATGAATCCGGGGCATAACAACGCCAACGCGATTCGACCGACCGGACCGGCCGATCCGGCCGTGACCGTTCTGTCGGTGCAAACTCGCGACGGTCGCCCGCTGGCTCTGCTCGGCAATTATTCGACCCATTACGCCGGCGCTCCTACTTTGTCCGCTGATTATTTTGCCGTCTTCGCCGGTGAGATCGGACGACTCATCGGCGCCGAAGGCGACAAGCCGAGATTCGTCGGCATCATGTCGAACGGCACCAGCGGTGACGCGAATTGCAATGATTTCACGCGCCCCCAGCGTCGCAAGCACGACTACCTTTCAGTCGGACGCGATGTGGCACAGGCCGCCTTCGAAGCTTACAAGACAATCGAGTATCACGACTGGGCGCCGCTCGAAATGCGCGAACAACGACTCACGCTCAACGTGCGCATGCCCGGCGAGGAGGAAGTCGCAAAGGCACGCCGGTTCATCGGGACGTTCGCCGGCCGCAAACCTAAGAATTGGGAAGAAGTTTACGCCCATGAAATAGTCAAACTGTCCGGGATGGCGCCGAGCCGTGAGCTGAAGCTCCAGGCAATCCGAATCGGCGGCCTGGGCATCGCGGCTATTCCCTGCGAGGTTTACGGCAGCACCGGCCTGGCAATCAAGGCGGCCAGCCCCCTGCAAACGACGATGAACATCAGCCTGGCAAACGGCTGCGAGGGTTACATCGCCCCGCCCGAGCAACACAGGCTCGGCGGCTACACCACATGGCGGGCCCGGACGAGCTGCCTGGAAGAGCTGGCCGAGCCAAAAATCAAGGCTGCGGTAGTGGGGCTGCTGGTGGAAGTGGCCATGGCCCGCGGAAATTGATCTTTGTTATTGGAATCATATCCATCATGCGAACAGGAAAATGTTTTACATTGACAAAGCTGTTGGCGGTCACCGTCATTTTACTGACGGAAATTTCGACGGCGAATCGTGGCTATTGCAGCGAGATCGAATTCTTCGTTTCGCCGCAAGGCAATGACGCTCAGGCCGGAACGAAGGCCGAACCGCTCAAAACCCTTGAGGCGGCACGCAATGCTGTAAGCAAATCCGACCGTAACCAGGAAAGAATCGTTTGGCTAAGAGCGGGCGTGTACGAACTTGACAAGACCTTCATATTGACAGCCGAGGATTCTGGAAGTCCCGGTAAGCCCGTAATCTACCGCGCTTCGCCGGGTGAGGAGGTACGGATTGTCGGCGGCAAACGTATAACAAACTGGAAGGCGGTGACCGATGAAGCGGTCCTGAGCCGGCTCGTGCCGGATGCCCGAGGCCGGGTTCTTCAGGCCGATTTGAAAGCGGCCGGTATCAAGGATTACGGTCAGGTGAAAGGCGGAGGGCTGGAGCTTTTCTTCCAGGACAAGCCGATGACCCTGGCTCGCTGGCCGAACGAGGGATTCGTCAAGATTACCGGCCTGGTCGAGCCTGACACCGTCAATGTAAGGGGCACTAAGGGCAGTAAGACCGGCAAGTTCATGTACGCCGGCGACAGGCCAAAAAGATGGACCCGGGAAAACGATGTGTGGGTCCACGGCTACTGGTTCTGGGATTGGTCCGACCAGCGGCAGAAAGTGGAATCTATCGACACCGAGAAGCGCATCATCTCGGTTGTGCCGCCGTTCCACGGCTACGGCTACCGCGTGGGACAATGGTTCTATGCGATGAACATCCTGGCGGAACTCGACACACCGGGGCAGTGGTACCTTGACCGCGAAATGGGCGTCCTTTATTTCTGGCCGCCCGCACCCATCGAGACGGGGCAGGCTGTAGTCTCCGTTTCGGATACGCTTGTGAACCTGACCGGCGCAGCAAATGTGGCTGTTCAGGGCATAATCTTCGAGGCCTGTCGCGGCACGGCCATCGTAATGAAAAATTGCACAGACACGAAGATTACCGGATGCGTGCTGCGTAACCTTGGCGGCATGGCCGTACGAATCGAAGACGGCACCAATAATGCCATCGTATCATGCGACATCTATGCTACCGGAGGCGGCGGCATTAGTTTGCGGGGCGGCGAGCGTTCCTCGCTTACTCCCGGCGAACACGTTGCCCAGAACAATCACATCCACCACTACGGACGGTGGAACCGCATGTACACGCCTGCAATCTCCCTTGCCGGCGTCGGAAACAAGGCGGCGCACAATCTTATCCACGACGCTCCGCACATGGCTATCGGGTTCGGGGGCAACGACCACGTCATCGAGTTTAACGAAATCCACAACGTTTGCCTGGAATCAAATGACGCCGGGGCAATCTACGCCGGCCGGGACTGGACGATGCGGGGCACGGTCATCCGCCATAATTACCTTTACGACATCACCGGTTTCGAGGATCGCGGGTGCGTCGGCATCTATCTGGACGACATGTTCTGCGGCACGAAGATTTACGGCAACGTTTTCTACAGGGTAACACGGGCCGCTTTCATCGGCGGGGGGCGAGACTGCACCGTTGAGAATAATATCTTCGTGGACTGCCGTCCTGCACTGCATATAGACGCTCGCGCTATGGGCTGGGCCGGCTACCACGTCGATACCACCATGACGCAGCGGCTCAAGGCCATGCCCTACACGTCCGATCTATGGCGGAAACGCTATCCCAAACTCGCAGGCATATTAGACGACGAGCCTGCTGCCCCCAAGGGCAACGTCGTTGCTCTCAATATATGCTACGGAGGCAAGTGGGATGGAGTGCACAAACAAGCACGACCTTACGTCAAATTCCAGGACAATTGCCTGGATCAGGACCCTCTTTTTGACGGGGCACCGCCGCAGACGTTCGACCTGCGAGACGATTCGCCGGTTTACAGCGTCGGTTTTGAACCGATTCCGTTCGAGAAGATCGGCTTATATGAGGATGAGCATCGAACGCAATTGCCCCCGAGATGAGTTGCTCGTGCCGTTACTTGCCCGCCTTCGGCTCGTCGGTGTAGGCGTTGTTAGACACGTTGGTCTTGCCGGACGAGCGCACAGCCTCTCGTGCTTCGCTGTGTCTTACGAACCAGTTGTGGTGCACGTCGCACTTTTCCTGCGGCACTCCACGGATGACCACCGGCGTCTGCGGGGCCCGGAATGTGTTATTGTATATCTCGATCGATGTTCCTGCGATGTCGGTGCCGTCTTTGCGATCGCGCCCTCCGTGCATGTCGAAACAATGGCTCAGCGAGACGCCCAGTTCGATGTTATGCCGGGCCACGTAACTGTTGCCGGGCCGGCCCGTACCTGCGATTGAATGCCGGTTCCAGTTGAACAGGTTGTGCTCGATCAGCGACGACGCGGTGTTATGGCATACACCGTACCCCAAACCCTGATACTGGCAATGGTGGATATAGTTGTGATGGATATGGTGATCGTCGCCGGTGACCAGGTTTATGCCCGCATGGGAAAAGCCTGATATCTCACAGTTGTCCACTTCAAGACGAGCGTGCCGGGTTGTTATGCCGTTTGAAGTGGGCAGTTTGTAGTAGTATTTATGTCCGTCGCCGCCCTTGCCGAACGAGCGGCGATGATGGTCGATGTATCGCTTGGGGTTGGGTCCCTGGATGCGCAAGCCCGTGACGCGCACGTCCGGCCCGGCAGCGCGGATCATTACCGGCGTCTTCAGCGCATCGCTGGTGAGCAGCGCGCCTCTGGACTCGCCATGTCCGCGATCCCCAGCCAACGTGACGCCTTCCGGGACTTCGAGGACGAGCTGTTCGATATAGATGCGGGCGGTCAGGTCAATTACCGCCTCTGCGGGGATGAACACGGTCTGCCCTGATTTTGCTTTCGACAGCGCTTCCAGCAGGGCGTCCAGATCTGAGGCTGTGTAGTGGCAGTGGCCCTTTGTAATGATGTTTGCGTAGCCGTCTCCGCCGCCGGTCGGTCTGCGCTCGTCAGGTCTGGCTCCATAAACGACGTTGTCAATCTCTACCCACGTCTGCTCGTCGGCAGCAACGCATGACGATGCAGCACAAAAGAGTACAAGTACTACCGGCAAAGTCTTCATGCTGTCTGTCACCTCCTACCTGACGGCGTCCATCGCCCGTTTGACTATCTGCTTGATCTCATCTTCGATCTTTTCAGTAAACGGCGCCGGCAGAAAGTAGGCATGTTGCGAGGTCAGACCTTCGTAACCGCCTTCACGAACGATCCGCTTGTCCGGGATATACGAGCTTGTGCCGTTCGCATAACCAACCACCATCGCCTGCCCGGTGGGCGCCATCGCGCGGAGCATCGGCCCCCAGGGGCTGCAAATTTCGCCTTCCATGCCGAACACCATTAACCTGTCGCCGAGCTTCCAGACCTGCACGTCGTAGCGGAAGCTCTCACTATAATCGGGCAGCGCTAACGATTGCCTGGCTGTCCAGGTCTGCCAACTGTGCCTTTGCCCGCCCTTTTTCGGCTCCGGGAAGGCCTGCCGTTCGATTTCCTCTTGCGACCAGCGCCGGCCGTAGCTGATCTGCCCGGTTGCCAGCGAGCAGGCCAACTGCCCGCTGAGCGGGACCATCCGCCCGGTTTCAAGCTGCGCCAACACAGCCCTTGCCAGCTTTTCGCCCGCCGCCTTCGCTCGTTTCGGATCGCCGGAAAAGACCAGTTTGCCGGTGTCCGGGTCCTCATGGACAATCTTGGCGTCGCCGCCGCATCCCTGGACGAACAGCGCCTTGGTATCGGGCAGTGCGGCAGTCAGGTAATCTCGCATTGCGCCGGGATAGTCGGGGCTCCACTTTTCGATGACGCCCGAGCTGGTCGGATGGCAGGCATGACCTACAATAAGCAGTTGTTGCGGCTTGCCGCTGCGCTTGGCGCGAAGGATCGGCGTATGTCCGTCGAACGAGCCTTCCCTGTACGGGCCCCAGGTGATCCTGCCGTCCACCGGGAGGCGGCGATTGCAGCCGATGCCGCGAAAATCGAACCAGCCGTACTCGACCGCCGCCGGAGACAGGTTCTCAATCGCCGCCGCAACGCAGGCGAGGATTTTCCTTTCCAGCAGGTCCATGTACCACACGTTCGGTGCCCCGAGACTAAAGCCCATGCGGAACCTGACCGCCGGGCCCCAATGTGTGTGCGAGGGCGCGAGCATGATATTCTCTGCCGGGACGTCGTGTTTAGATTTTATCGAGCGGCGAATCGCCTCGACCATAACGCGGTCGAAGTCGAGAATGTCAACTGTGATGAGCACGCCGGTATTATCTTCTGCGTCGCGCAGGACCACAACCTGGGTCAGCAGCGGCGACAGCGCACCTTTGGCATACCGCTCCCTGCCGAAACCGGACATCTGCACCTGCCCCGGCGCCGGCGTAATATCCGCCTCGGCATAACCAACCGACCACGCCGGTTCGCCCGCCTCCCCGCCGCTTGCGACCGGGCACAGCAGACTCACAAACGCCGTTACTGCCGCAACTAAGAACCACAAATTTCTCATAAATTAAGTGTATCTGTTGACAACCGGATGTCCACCGAAAAATTGAGGCGTGAGAAAGAGCTTGAAAATTGTGTCCTGCTCCCTTTGACTATGTCGAGAGGTGTGCGGGCAAATTACTCACTTTTGCCTGGATTTTTTTATAGAAGTGGTGATTTTTTTGATCTGTCGAGCGTTATTGTTTAATGAGACTGCAATGACTAAAAAACATCGATCAGTTTGGAAAGGCGCAATCATGTTCAATTCGAGAATACTGAGAAGTGCACTCATCCTTGTCACAGCAGCGATGTTGACGGCAGGTTACGGGCGTGCAACAGAGAATGAGGGAGACGGAGTGACGATGGAATTCGTTCGGATACCTGCCGGTGAATTCATGATGGGTTCCCCTGTTGGAGAATCCGGTCGACGTGACAATGAGGGGCCGCAACATCGAGTCAAACTTACTGAGCCATTCTACATGTTGACCACGGAAGTAACTCAACAGCAGTACATCCAGATAATGGGGGTCAATCCGAGCTATTTCAAGGGTGCAGACAATCCGGTAGAAATGGTGTCATGGAATGATGCAGTGGAGTTTTGTCGCAAGCTGTCCGAGAAAACGGGAAGGGAAATAACACTGCCAATGGAGGCCCAATGGGAATATGCCTGCAGAGCGGGCACGGACACAAGGTTCAGCTTTGGTGAGAATGACCAGTTCCTTGAATCGTACTGCTGGTATGGGGTGAACAGTGACCGAAAGAGCCATCCAGTAGCAACGAAAAAACCAAACGCCTGGGGCCTCTATGACATGCACGGAAATGTACAAGAGTGGTGCAGTGATCGGTTCGACAGCCATTATTACTCGAATAGCCCGAGCGTTGATCCCAAGGGGCCGTCGAACGGAGAGCTTGAACTTCGCGTCTTTCGCGGTGGCTCCCACCCCTACGTGCCGGATTTCTGCCGCTCGGCGACTCGCAAGGGGAGCACGCCGGACGACCTAGGTGGCGTCATCGGATTTCGTCCAGTATTTCCAGGTAAGGCCGACAATGGCAAAAAGGTTATAGATATTGCTCTGGCAACAGAAGCTGACAAGGTCGCCATTCCTCAGGAGCAGACGCGCAAGATCCAGCTTGCTGACGGCTTAATCATTACTGGTGTGGTACGAGATGAAGCAGGTATGCCGATTGATGGCGTCGAGATCGGAATGTTACGAGACGTGAATTGGGATTCCCGTTTGTATGGCAAAGGCATGTTCGAGGTCAGTTGGAAACCACATAGATCGAGAGGACGTCAAATCAGATACTATCTTCTGGCCCGACACACGCAACGGAATCTCATCGCACTTGTGGAAATTGATGAGAAGACAAAGACACTTGATATCAAGCTCGAGCAAGGCCTGATTATCATTGGAAAAGTTGTAAACACCGACGGAAAAAGAATCAAAGGCGCTGACATTACGACGATACTACAGGGCTCCAATTGGCGTTCGAGCCTTCCGAGCCTCGACACGCGCACTGATGTGGAAGGAAGATTTGATGTCAGGGCCTTACCAATGGGACATAAATATAGTATGATTGTGAGAGGTCGGGGATACGGTAGAGAACAAATCGAAGTTCATACTGACAAGGCACCTGATAATCGCGTAGACGTAGGCCCAATAGTGCTCGCTACGGCAGATCTCACCGTTACAGGCATCGTGGTCGATCCAAACGATGAACCTGTGGGGCTTGCCCTGGTCGGATGCTCCGGTAAAGGCCAAGAAGGCGCCAGCACTCTAACCGGTCCAGACGGCAAGTTCAAACTTGATGGGATTTGCAAAGGCAAGGTTCGGATATCGGCAAGCGTTGGTGGATCTGGCAGAACGAATATGTCCGGTTCTGTTGAGACTGAGGCAGGAGCAACCGATGTCAAAGTCGTGATGACCAAGAGTCGCGTATCCCTACCCAAGGGTAGAACATGCTTTCCCGCCGAGACCGGTGTCTGGATAAATGGGGAGGTTGTGCCCATCTCAAAAGTTGACCGGGGGCAGACTGTCGGCCCTCTCGCCCGTGCCGAGCCGACAGCACCCTTCGGGCAAGTTGAAACGATTGAAGAGCACGAAGGCATATTTGAATGCCGCGATATAGTGCTCGAGAACGGAAATCGCATAAGCGTTGTAGATGCACACTGTTTCATGCTCGATTCCGGACAGTGGATCGCGGCACCGGACCTGAGAAACGGCCAGAGACTTAGAACATTAGACGGCACAATCGGCATAAAAAGCGTGACAACCAGAGCAAATCCTTTTGTCGGCAAGGTCTATAATCTCAGGGTCAAGAACTCAGACCGATACATGATAGGAATAGATGCCGTGATCGTACGTGATTATTAACATGGAGCCTCATCAACTGTTTAATCTGCCGGAAAATGACATGATTCATGCTTGACTTGGCGAGCCGGGCTTGCAATACTTGTGAACACTTTGGCTGGAGGCAGTGTAGGTCCTGGTAGTACCAAAGAATCAGAATCACGTTTTAGGTAGGAGCATGACATGGGTAGAATTGGGCGTTCAGTGAGAATATTTGCGTTCTCAATGGTAATCTGCGGTTCGGCGTTAGCGGCATCGGGCGCGAGCGATGAATGGCCCTGCTGGCGCGGGGCAGAGCGGGACGGCAAGTCTCCGGATACCGGCTTGCTAAAAGAATGGCCTCAGGAGGGGCCTGAACTTCTGTGGCAGGTGAACGGTATTGGGACAGGCTTCTCGACCGTAGCCGTGACCGGCGGCATCATTTACACAACGGGGGACGTGGACGGCAAACTCCTGCTGTTTGCTTTTGATATAAACGGCGCGCCCAAGTGGAAGGCGCCGATCGACAAGGCCTGGACCAAGAACACTCTCGGCTCGCGTTCAACTCCAACCGTTGATGGAGACAGGGTGTATATTCTCTCCGGCCACGGAATCCTGGCATGTCTCGATTCGAGTACGGGTGATCGGAACTGGTCGAAGGATTTGAAGCAGTTCGGCGGCAAACCCGGAGCGTGGGGATATGCCGAATCGGTCCTGATTTACGAAAACCTTGCCATCGCCAAGCCGGGCGGGACTAATTGCGTAATAGCACTCGATAAGATCACCGGAGAGACTGTCTGGCAAAGCAAGGGATTTAACGCGGGCCCCGAATACGGTTCGTGCGTGCCGTTCAGCTATGAGGGGACCGGCATGATCGTCACCGGCACCCGCGGAGGCGTCGTGTGCCTCTCGGCCAAAACCGGCCAAGTGCTATGGAGCAATGACTGGTCTGCAAAGAACGTTGCGAACTGTCCGGACCCTGTGTACGCAGACGGCCACGTATTCTGGGCAAACGGCTACAAAAAGGGTGGGATATGCCTGAAACTAAGTTCCGACGGCAACAAGGTCTCGGCAGAAGAAGCGTGGACAACAAAGGATATGGTCTGTCATCACGGAGGCTACATTGTCCACGAGGGCCACATCTACGGCAACCACAGTAACGGATGGTCATGCCTGAACCTCAAGACGGGTGAAGTGAAGTGGAACGAAAGAGCAGTAGGCAAAGGCTCGCTTTGTTATGCCGACGGCATGTTGTATCTCTTCGGGGAAAGAGGAGGCAAAACCGCCCTGGCAACCTGTTCGCCGGAAGGGCTGGTCGTCAAAGGCAATGTGACTGTTAAGGGCAGCGGCCCGAGCTGGGCGCACCCGGTTGTCATAGGCGGACGGCTGTACCTTCGATACGCCGACAATCTTTACTGTTTCGACGTCAGAGCAAAGGATTAGTAACGGTTCCGGCCGAGCAGATGGCTGCTACGAAATCCGACCCAGGATGCGATCCAGAGAGTCCGATGTCTGGTAAATCAGGGCCTCCGGATAGTGCGGATAGGGATGAAAATACTCGAACGTGACGTATCCGCGGTATCCCGTCTTATCCAGCTCATCCATCACGGCGGGCCAGTTAGTTGTGCCGTCCAGCAGCGGACGAAACGTTTCCAGCGAATAGTCCGTGCTCTTTTTCGAGAATTCCTTGAAGTGGATATTCCGGATGCGCTTGCCCAATATCGGCACCCAGTGCTCGGGATGCTGAAATATCGAGATGTTACCTGTGTCGAAATGAATCCTTAAATGATCGCTTTGGAAAGAGTCCACAAAATCGTTCATTTCCATCGGGGTCATGAGGTAGCCGCTAAAGAAAATATTCTCGACGTTCAGGAAAACATTCAGCTTCTCGGCCTGGGGCAGCAGCTTTCCAACGGATTCTCTAGCGCGGCGGTCGCAGACGTCGTTGCGTACCGGCTCATAATCGTCTCGCCAGGGGATGTGAACCGCGCCCGGTACGAGCAGCACGTTCTCAACCCCGAGGTCGTGTGCGGCCTGGGCGATTTTGCCGGCCAATTCGAGACCTCTTGCGCGTTTGCCCGGATCGTTGCTGGTCAAAGGATAGGGCCAGAATAGAAAGGAGCAAAGCCCGCTGATCCGGATGCCGATCTTGTCGGCCAGTCGCCGAATCTCCTGGTAGTCTTTCGCGCCCGACTTCGGCGAAAGGTCGTTCTCCATGTCGTAATTCAATTCGATGCCGTCGAAACCTGCGTCCTTAGCCAACTGAAGGCATTCCTTCAGATTCATTCGCTGCGGATAGGGAAACGCCCACTGGTTGATGGATTTCTTCATGGCATAGCGTTTGAGCGAGCCTTTTCGCGGATCGGGCGTGCGTTTTGCCGCCTCGGCCCGAGTGCTGCCGGAAAACGCCGCAGCGCTTGTTGAAGCCAGCATGGCTTTGATGACGTTGCGACGCGTCAGGCAATTGTGTCCCGGCGGCAAGATACGGGCCTGCGAGTCATCAGTGCGGCTGCCTTTTGGTCTGTTTTGAGAAGTGATGGAATCTTTCATGGCGCACATAATATCCGGCTCCTGATATCCTATCTGACATTTGCCGTTATAGAACTCCAGCAACGCTGCCGAGCCTTGTCTCCAACGATAATATCAAGTCTTGCCGGAAAGTACAAGCATTCAGAACTTTACTCGTCAGAGACAACAATCTGATGCGGGCCGACCGGGCCGTTGTTTATGAACCGCCTGATTCTCGATACGTTGCTTTCGACTGGAACACTATTTCCAATCTGCACGAATGATGCTTTCCAAAGTCGATCAGTGCAACCGCAGAAGGCCTGGCCAGGCTGTCTGCATAAGTATGGGGCACGAGCAATACGGGGTTGGCATCTTCTACCCGTGAAGTAATTGTCTCTCCATTCGAGTTCTTGATAGTCGAGGCAGAACGATACGAGTGAACCAGATCGCCATCTCCGTTGATGTGTACGAAGCCGGGTCTTCTGTTTGGGCGCCCCAAAGGCCTATTCAATTCGACACTCTTTTTGAATCTGTATGCACCGCCTTCTTGCTCCCATAGTTCGGAACTAATCTCGTACCGGCCTACCAAGGCCCCCATGTCAAACATGCGCTGCCGGGCGCGCTGGCAGGCGTTCGCTATCTTTAGAAGCACGCTTACGTAACTGTCCAGTCCTCCTGTCGCCTGCATTGAGTTCTTGTGTGCCCTTGCAATCGGTTCTATCGCCTGTAAGTACCTATCCCTGGTTTCAAAAATGTCAACAAGAGCTGTCTGCCAATCCGGATAGGCTTGCTCCGCAGATGAATCCCCAACGGCATCCGGGCCGAACATTTGTCTATAGAACTCTATTGTGGCCAGGTCCACCTTAGCTTCTTCCAATTCCTCCTGGGCAGGCTGGATTCCCCTTGTCCCGTGCTTTGCAAGAGTCTCAAGATTCGGGCAATACCTGGCGTAAATATAGTCGCTCCCCGCCAGATCTTTGCATCGTCCGAAATATTGTTTGAAGAGAGTTCCGCCCTCAATGCGGGCGCTTTCGGCGTCGGCAAGATTCTCAACTGATTTGTCAAACTCCTCTTCGGCAAGTGCCGTGCAGCAGGTCTCGAACGATATCAGCAGCTCTTCGAATTTGGACATTGCACTAACTGGAGATTAGGTACAGAATCCGGATATTCTTCTTACGGCACCATTATACAAGAAGTCATTAAGTTATAGAACTACTAATGGCGAGCCGAGAACAGTTGAAATATGATTGTCAATGCTGTATTATACCGGACGAAAGTACAGGAGCACTATTTGTGGCATCAAACAGAAAATTGAAGTTGCATTTTCCTGCGTTCACGGCGTCTGATACATGCCCGTGTGCGTATGCCAGGAAAGCGAAATCCGATCAATTTCATCACCAATCCAGGAGGTAAACATGACTGAACGTATCAACAAGTCCAATCTCAACCGTCGAGAGTTTCTCAAGAAGAGTGGTTCGCTCGCCGCCGGTGCGGCAGTGCTCGGTAGTATCGCACCGTCCGCCTTTGCCGGTGAAGACAACACAATTCGCCTGGCGCTGATCGGCTGCGGCGGACGCGGCAACGGCGCCGTCGGCGACGCGCTGTCTGTTGTCGGCAAGGGGCCGGTCAAGCTGCACGCCATGGCCGATCTGGTGAAAGCCAAGATGGATTCGTCGCACAAGGCGCTGCACAAGAGATTCCCGGATCAGGTCGATGTTACCGAGGACCGCAAGTTTGTCGGTTTTAAGGGTTACCGCAAGGCCATCGACATCCTCAGGCCGGGTGACGTGGCGATGTGTACAACGAGATCCTATATCCGGCCGCTGCACGTTGAGTACGCCATCAGCAAGGGCATCAACGTCTTTATGGAAAAGCCTTTCGCGTCCGATCCGGGCGGTCTGCAACGCATTCTCCGCGCCGATGCAGTGGCAAAGAGCAAGAACCTCAAAGTCGCCGCGGGGCTTCAGTGCCGACACTCACCGGCCCGCCAGGCGCTGATTGAGAAAATCCGCAACGGCGAGATGGGCGATATACCGCTGATCCGCGCCAACCGCCTGGGAGGCAGCAGGTGGCTCTCGGATCAGGGCGACGCTTCCAACAAGCTAATGGACCAACTCCAGTTCGGCAAGATCCATCTGCTGTGGGTCGGCTCGGGCCACATGGTCGATAACCTGATCCACCAGATTGACGAGTGCTGCTGGATCAAGGATGCCTGGCCGGTTTCGGTGGTCGGTATGGGCGGGCGCGAGCCCCACAGCACGGACCACGGGCAGAACATCGACATTTACGCTATGGAGTACACGTACCCCGACGGGACCAAGGCATTCTGCGGTTTTCGCCGGGCGAGCAAAACACGCTCAGAATTCGCCACGTTCATTCACGGCACCAAGTGTGCGGCACAGTTCTCAGGCAGGACGCACCGCGCTACAGTCCACATGTTCAAAAACCAGCAGATCGAGAACAGCAATATCTCATGGACGCCGACAAAGGACGCCCACAGTCCGTGGCAGTACGAGTGGAACGAGCTGATCGAGAGTATCCGCAAGGACCGGCCTCACAATGAAATCAAGCGCGCTGTTTACTCGGATCTGACATCGTTGATGGGCCGTGCAGCCTGTCATACCGGCCAGGAAGTGACCTGGGACCAGATCATGGCGTCCAAATTCCAGTTCTGCGACTATCTGGACGATTTGTACTACGACAGCCCGCCGCCCGTTAAAGCCGACGAGAACGGCCAGTTCCCCTTCCCCATTCCGGGAAAGTGGACGGAAGTCTAAGAGAGAGTCGGTCATACGCTCGACCGGGATCAGGTTGTTTTGGCAGGTTGTGAGGCATGTTTCGGCAGAGACGGGCCAAGCTGCGCTTTGAGTTTCCTGAGAGCTTCGGCCCGTTCGTCGCTCGGTGCCCAGGGGTCAAACTTGTACTGAGCGCCTTTCAATTTGCCGACCACTTTCCACGCCGCGATGCGGGTCCCGAGATACTTGCTCTCGAGAGCCGGAATCACCGTCGGCATCGCTTTGAGTCCGCCCTTGACGAGGGCATCTATAACCTCGCGGCGAATGCCGGGATTCTTGTGGCCCAGGAGACTGATGAGTTCGTCAGTGTCGCTGCGATTGATCTTGACAGCTTCAAAAAGTTGATTTGGTTTAGCAGCGTCTTCTCGCACTTTCGGCATGCGCGAGGTGCCGGTCTGCGTGTGGGTGTATTCCCACACATCCTTCAGCAATTTAGAGAATTCAGCGGGGTCGCGATAACCGAGCCAGTCGCCGACAATCTCGTTATGAGTATTTACAACGATGATTCGAGGCAATGTCTTGATCTTGTAGGCAAGGGCTACGTTGCGCTGTTTGTCCACGTCGATCCTAATGCAGATATAATTCTCCAGCATCTTGATGATCTGAGGCTGAGCAAATACTTCACGATCCATCTTCTCACACCACGAGCACCACTCGGCCTCGAACTTGATCAGAACTGGACGTTTCCGGGCTTTTGCCGCGCTGATCCCGGCCTGGTACGAGTCAAACCATATCGGCTTCTTTTCTCTGCCGGCGGCGATGTCCTGCCGGGGCGGGCTTTGCGCCGAAACCAGACTCGTTATCACGAAAATCGTCAGCGAGACTACCACGTATTTATTCGTTGCCATGAGCGATCTTCTCCCAATATGTACCTTCCTCGAAATCGGGGCTGTTGTCTTTATCGTGACATTCCGTGCACGGAGTTTGTTTCATTATTACCCGCTTGACGGAAAGCTGCTGCTCAGACATGAGCTTGACATGGTGATCTCCGCGACCGTGGCACGCCTCACAGGAGACGTTCTTGAGCTTTGGAGTCAGCTTTTGGTTGATGTAGCCGTCGGAAGCCATGTAGCCAACCGTGTGACATTTGAGGCATTTTGGATTGTACTGGTTTCCTTGCCGCTCGAGCGCTTCAAAGGCGCGGGCATGAGCCGATTGCACCCAAATCTCATGCGCCATCTTATGACATTCCACGCAGCTCTCGGAGCCGATGTATCTGTCGGCATTCCTGCTCCGAGCGGCGGAAATAGAAGACAGGCCTTCTTCGTCGTCCTTTAGAGGATGAAAATCTCGTTCCTTCAGTTGCAGCTTATACTCTTCCACCAGCGCCGCGACCTGGGGGGCCATTTTCATGGATTCGGCCAGCAGAAAGAAATCGTTGGTGTACAGCCAATCTGCTTCCGGTGCGGGCAGGATGTCAAGCCGGCCGACGGTTTTGCCCTTGTCGGTGTTGAACACGATCACCGATTGATTCTCCTTTATCAGCTCGTTGCTGGCCTGCTCGACCTTTCCACCGATTATCACATCGACCTCGAAGAACTGCCGGGCCAGCTCTTGCATCGTTGGCTTGTCGGCGAAAGCAAGCAGTACGATGAAATCGGCTTTGCTTTTCAGCTCCGGCAGGAATTTTGCAAGGGCGTCGGCCGGAGGCGTCAGGCTGAGCCCCTCGCCGATATTGTCGGAAAGCACGCTGTCATCGGTGACGCCGATGATCCCGCACCTGTAGCCGTTCGACAATTCCGTCACGAGATAAGGCTCGAAGATAAGTTGCCCGTCGGGACCAAGCAGATTGGCCGAAACAAATCGGCTGTACTGCTCCTTCATTTTCTCGAGGGCTTCATAACTAAACGATAGTTCACGGTGCCCGACATTGACCGCATGATAGCCCATCTTGTCGTAGCCCTTGAGGATGTACTCCAGCTCTAAAACCTCCCATGGGCGAGGGCCGGCGGTCACATCTCCGGCGTCAACGAGCAGGAAGTCTCGGGGAATGGCCTTTGCGAGGTACGTTTGCCGCCGGCTTATGCCGCCGGCCATGCCGCTGGTGCAGCCGCACGGCTCGATGTGACCTCGCGTGTCGCAGGTATAGAAAACAGTAAAAACGGCCGGCGGGGAATTCACTGTTGTACCGGATGCGCGGCGGCTTTTAAGAATACATAGCAGAATTGTCAGTAACACTATGCAGGCAGCTACGATTGCCAGGCCTATCGTCTTCGAATTGCCGCGCCTTCGCGAAGCCATGTCATTGTTTCCTAATGGGTAAGTGCGTATGTAAAGATGTTGACGTTAATCTCCCGGCTGTTCTTAATCTCGTTTCCTCCACAGCAGCAGCATTTCTTGCCTCCGCTTCCCGTTTTTCCCGTCTTGCCGGCCGTTGCAGTGTCGTTCAATCCTTCAGGCGAGTATATCAGAACAATCTTGCCGTCGATTTCCAATCCCTCAAGCTGGGTCGTCCCTCCCTTTTTCAGCGTGATTGTCCTGACATCGAAGACAGTGTGAAACAGCGGATGGCTCATCTTCAGTTTGGTCAACCTCTTATCGGGGAATATCCGCCTTACCTCCTGCCTGAACGAACGGTCCCACTCCTGAGACGAACAGCCCGCCGAAGCAAGCAGAAAACCGCCCCGCATCAGGTAGGACTTGAGAATCTGACGCTCCCTGTCCATAAGTCTGAAAGTGCCCTCTCCCGTCATGATGGCGAAGGGAAACTTGAACATGTCGTCCTTGGCAAGTCTGACCGGCGAGAACCTGCTTTCCGGCTCGCAGTTTGTCTCCCGGCGAATCGTGGACAAAAACTCCTCGCTGAAACAGACGGAACTCTTCGATCCGGCGTACGTCAGATTTGCGCACTTGAGCGGTTCCTTGTCGCCCATATTCGGAGCCCTCCGGCTCCAGGACGTTGCCGGAAGGGTCAGTAAGAAGATCATGAATGTAATTGTGCCGTGCCTGATCATTTTTCGCTCCCGTTTTCTATTTGTCTTCTGCAAGACGCTGGAAATACGCTTCGATAAGCCGATTGTATTCAGCCATCATCCGGCCCTGCCCTTCGACTTCAAATTCGGCGTTACTTTTCTTCTGTGCGGAAAGTTCCTCGATGTTGCCTGCCAGCGGATCCGGCTGCCTGTGGCCCTCTACCGTCTCGGCATTCACCCGTTTTGTGCCCATCATCGAGCCGTCACTCACAAGATTCTCTCCGAATGTGTCGCCGCCGAACATCGCAAGATTAGACTGGCCTCCCCCAGTTCCAGAGGCGCCGCGGCCCATCGCACCTGCAAAACCCATTCCCGGACTCCCCCCCATGTTCAAGCCCTGGGCCAACTGGTCCATCGTATTACCGGGATTCAGCATCATCTGTATCTTGAGCCGGAATTCACATTGTTTGCATCCTTTTCCGCCTGCACTTTCGCAGAATGAGATCATGGCGTGCATCATCGCGTAGGCTTCGTGAACTTTCGGATACGCCTCTTGTCCGTTGCCGTCATCCAGGAAGTCTTCTCCTTCCTGCATCAGCTCGGCAATATTCCGTCTCTCAATTTCCCGGGCGATTACGTACGCATCGCCGGCGACCTTCGGATACTCCTTCTCGATTTGGGCCGCGTGCTCGCGCAGTTTCTCTTTCAATTCGTTGAGTTCGTCCTTTATGAGAGCTTCATTCTCCGCCAGTTCTTTGAGCCGGACCCGCGTGTCGAAATCAGGTGTTGTGACATTACTCAGCGACCGCGTCTGCCGGGTAAGGTGTTTTTGGGCGAGATATAATTGCTTGAAGGTCTCCACGTCGGCCATAAGATTGAACATTTTTTCAATCTCGCTGTTGGCCTGCCGGATCGTATCTCTTAGTTCCTGCGTTTGTTGCCCCAGCTCTTTCAGGGCTTTTTCCTGCTCTACCCCGGCCTGAGCCAGAGAACCGGGGCAGTTTCCGGGCGAATCAGATCCCTCCTTGATCTTGTCGGCGCCGGCATTCATGTGGCCTTTGGCGTTATCCAGATGCTTTGCAAACTCCGACAGGGCTTTTTTGAAGTCTTTTTCGATGTCGAAAACCGGAGGCGTCTTTGATTCCTGCTGCAGCTTCGCCGACAACGACCGCGTTTTGTCGCCAAGCTCAGCCTGCTTTTGGGCAAGCTCGGCCAGACGGTCCTTAATGCTCTGCGAGTTTGGATCGGCCTTGTTTTCCTGAATCTGCTGCTTGAGATCGCTGGTCTCGCTATGGAGCTGCTGCTGGGCCTTGAGCAATTCCTCCATTTTGGCAAGCATATTGTCATATTTGAGCCGAAGGTCCTTTGCCGTCATTTGGCTCTGCATGAAGCGGGCGTATTCTTCTTCGGAGATGATTTGCAGCTTGAAAGATTCGGATGCGGCCGTCTGCGGGGCCTGTGGCAGAGAATCGGTCGCCGTAGCGTAATAGTCAATTGTGTCGCCAGGCCTAAGACCGAGGTCGCCAAGGTCAAGCGTCTCGGCTACCCGCACATACCCCTCGGCCTCGTTCACGTCGTAAAGCGCCTTTCGGGCATCGTCGGACTCATTATGACTGCGGAAGATGCTGACATTCTGTATGCCGAGATCATCCTGCGCCTCGATAACGAGCGGAACTATGGCCGTGGGAATAGCGAGAGAATTCATCCCCGGACTGACAATTGAGACGTATGGCTTATTGTCTGCAATTAGCTTGACCTTGCCTGCGAACGGGTCCGTGCTGTTGTTGCCTTCTATGTCCGTGACGATGACGGAGAACTTGCCGTCCTCGACAAGTGGAAAGGTCGCTTTGACAGTGTTTTCATTCTCGATGCGGCATTGGTATTGCCTGTTGCCCACCGTGACGGTTCCGGTCTTGAGCGGACGGTTCGACTGCATAGCCATTGTCACCTGCGTGCCACGATACCCTTTCAGGGTGCTCTCTTTGTCCGTTAGCGCCCTGGTCTTCTCGGAAATTCCGGTATAGTCAGGATACCGGTAATGGGCCAGCACAGATTCGATCCTCGGTATCCTGGACAGTTCGATTCGGTAGTATTTGCTGCGTCCTCTCTCTATGGCAGCATGATATATTATCTCCGAGCGAATGTTCTCGATAGTCTGAAAGAACGTGCCGTCGCCGGAGTCGAGCATCCCGGCCTCGCTGAGCACCTCTCCCGCAGGATTCACGGCAACAAGCGTGACGGCTTTTGGCATCGGCCCTTTGGCTGTGACGGTTATCGTCAGGTCCTGGCCGTAATCGACAATCGTCCCGGCGGGATCGACTATGAGCTTCGTCGGGTTGTATCGAGGATGGTCCCCGAACGGGTCAAGAAAACGCGGAATCTCAGCGAAGAACCAGCCGTAGAATATTGCCGCAAGCAGCACCCAGGTTGCCAGGACACCCTTGAGGATGCGCGATTCGGCCCGCATCGTGGGCAGCTCGAGACTGTCCAGATTTTCCACCCGGTCAAGTTTGTTGACGGCAAGATCGATCCCTCTTTTCATCAGGGGCACTGAGACATTTTGCGTTTCCTGATCCTTGATCCTCTGGTCGAAATCAATTGCATTGACCAGCTCGTTGTTCATCTCCGGATGTTCGCTTTCGATGAGCCTTGCCAGCATCTTTTCTCTGCAACCTGTGCGATTCAGGTATATGCGCGTCAGCACGTATGTGGCTGCGATCACAACACCAAATGCTGAGATCAGTGTCAGACGCTGATGCCCGCTTAAAGCAGCAACGGCGTCAAGATAGAAACATAAAGCGCTGAAGACAAAGCCCACCCAGAGGGTCCTGACAAGGGCAAGCCTGCGAACGCGCCGTCGCCGGGCCGCATCCAGATAGGCTAATGTCTCGGCTAAAGATGTCGTTGTCTCGTTCATGGTCAACATCCTTCCTTATCGGCTTCAGACAAGACCGGAAGCGCGACGTATAAACCATTCTACACCCAGTAGAGAAACCAGCACACCGAAAACAGACAAACGGTCCCAGATATCCTGGGGCTTGCTTCGCACACACGAGAGTTTTTCAAAGACCCGCACCTTCTCAGGCAACGTTCCAAGCTCGGCAAGCTCCAAAGACTCACCGCCTGTCGTGTGTGAAAGCTGATCCAGGAACTCCCTGTCGGCGCTTACATACCGCGTCTCTATTGAATCGTGATAGACCGTAAAACGAAGCGTGTCCTGCTCGGGCTGGCCAATATTATTGTGCAACGTGGCTTTGTACTCACCTTGCTGCTCCGGCGCATAGCGGGCCACGTAAATACTGGCATTGTCTCGCTCTAATTGCGGAGTCAGGCGCGTTTTCGTGCCGTCAGGAGCAATCAATTCCACCCACGGTTTGTATTGCGACCGGTCAACAAGTTTCGCCCTGACGCCGATGTGCACCGTGTCGCCGGGCTTGCAGTTGTTTTTGTCGATCACGAACGAAATGTCCTGGCCCGGTAGAAACTCGGAATCCGAGACCAGCCAGCGGATCATCTGGCCCCAGAATCGCCCGTAAACGTCGTCATATTCCTGCAGGTCTCCCGGCAGGAATCCCCATTGCCACAGGCCCGAAGCGCCGATGCTCATGACCTTGCCTTTGCCATATCGCTGATACGCCACGGTTGCTACTTCTCTGTCCATCCTGCCGGCCTTTGTCTGTGCCAGAACAACCGCGAGTGACTTCTCGTTGATTACTTTTGTGACGCTCGTCATCGAAGGAAGCTCGCGAATGATAACGTCGCTGGTCCTGTCGTGAGGATCGTAATTGAATATTGGATTCGATTTGCCCTGGACAGTCAGCTCAAAACGGACGTCTTTAAGCGTCTCGGCGGCCCATTCGACCGGCTCAATTCCCGCCAGCTCCGGACTTCTATCGGAATAAGGCTTGCCGCGAAAGAACACAATGCTGCCTCCTCGGTCGGTAAGGTAATCGCGCATAAGTTTCAATTCGGACGATGTGAAGGCCTGCTGAATGTCTTTGCCGAGAAAGATGCAGTCATACTTGAACAGCTCGTCCCGCGTTCTCGGCATCTGAATGCCCGGCGCCACCGTCTTGGTGAACACGTTGTCTTCGGAGATTCTTTCGACCACCGCAAAAGTCTTGCGCCGGTTGATGTGGAAAATAGAAGTCACTTCGACGTTGGTGTCGGCGCGAAGCGCCCGAAGGAGAAACTTGCTGTCCCAGTGCGGGCGGGCCTCCACTACCAGCACCCTTGTTCGCTCGTCAATGACCCTGGCAATCAGGCTTCGCTCGTTGTTGTGCAGGTCGCTCTCGCCTACGAGCGGCTCGACCTCGACCCGGTACTGGATGACGCCCCTTCTTTCTTCGCGAATCGGAAACGTGACGTTGCCAGCGCCGTTTCGCAGGTTCACCTGCGATGAGGTCACATACTTGTCCTCGCGGTAGAGATTGACCTTTGCGTTCCAATCCGCGTAGCCGGTTCCGACGAGCGTAACGTGGACGGACGCCGGCTGGTCAACAAAAACGAAGTTCGAGCCGAGCCTGGCGGTAATGTACACGTCTTTGGCCTCGACAGAGGTGCCTAACGGCACGCTCCATACCGGCACGTTCATCGAGCGAAAGTACCGCCCTACACTTCGCACGCTTGCGAGACTGTCGATCTCATTACTCCTGCCGTCACTCAGCAGCAACACCGATCTGAGTTTCTTGCCGGGATTACTCCTGGCCAGGTTCATAAGGGCCGAGGCGATATGTGTTTCTTCACCGTCCGTGCGCGTCTTTGACGATAATTGCTGCAATGAGGTATGTCGAAAGTCTTTATCGAAACTGTAGAATCTCAGATCATAATCATTCTCTAACTGCCCCACCAGACCACTTTTGTCGTCCGCCAGGGCCTTTATCATCGTTTCGTACCGGCTTGCCTGGCCTATATCCTTGGTGTTCATACTCGCCGAGGAATCCGCCAGCACGCAGAATACGGGCCTCTGGGCAACTTCTTCCTGGGGCTTGAGCGCCATCGGCCTGGCGAGTATCACGAGCATTACAGCCAGCGCACAGAGCCGTATCAATGTCAGGATTCCCCTTCGCAGCCGGCCCGCAGCTCGAGCGCCGGCGAAATAGCCTGCCACTATCAGCACGCTCATAATCGCTCCGATGCCGATTATCAACGGCATCGAAATACACGGATCAAATACTACTCGTCCAAACATAAGTGTTCGCTCGTTTCAACGGTCCAATTTAACACAGAAACTCCGGCAGCCAATCAGCGCTTCCAGATTGAAACAAGAATCTGTTCGAGCGCAAGCAGGCCGATGGCGCCCAGCAGAAAATAATGCCATACCTGTCTGCCCGCCAGCAGCTTGTTAATGCTTGCCTGGCTGCCCGCAGTCGCATGGAAGTTGGAGCCGGGGATCTGCGCCAGTTCCCGCAATTGCGAGACGGCTAACGTCTCAAGGTTACTTTCGAGCGGATTGACATTCACCGCAATTGAGCCGACTGACTCGTCACCGACGTATATGCGATAGAATCCGCATTGTTTCGTCTTTGGGAAGAACACGGCGGCACCGCTTACGCTTACCTCAATATTGCCGTCCACTACTTCATCCGCCGGGCTCCTGAACTCAACCTGATCGCCCTTGGTCACGGCGCTGGTTGTCATGGAGCATTGGTCGCCCACTTCGAACGAATTCCTTGCGCCGGCGCTCGGGCGCAGGCCCTTGATAATCTCATGCACAAGCGGCACAAAAAGCGTATGCCGGGCAATGTCGCTGTGTTCGAGCGAACAGCCGAAGTTGCAGAGCAGCATAGCGCCAGACCCGACGGTTTTCTCCGCCATCGCGATGTTGCGGTCGTCGTAGCGAAGCAGGATTCGGCCTTTTTGTTTGACCCTTTCGGTACTGAAGAAACTATAGAATTTAAGGTCGCTCAACTGGCCGGATTCCTTGAACTTGCTCAGCAGGCGGTGGTCGAAGTTGGCCTCGGCCAGAGTCGCGTAATTGCCTTTCAGTGAAAGGTCAATCTGCCCGGTCATCGTAAATGGCGCCACAAAATCACCATCCGAAACATCCGCCAGGAGCTTGAGGTTGTGGGCGTCGGCGCCGCCGACGTGAAAGTACACAACGCTTCCGCCATCTCTGAGGTAGTTTATCAGCACCTCGGCGGCGGCTCGCGACAACTCGTTGATGCCGGAGAGCATGACCACCTGTGCCCCGGCGACATTCAGCTCGCTCAATTGGCCGGACCGGATAACAGAGGCAACGGCCGTAGCATCCTGCGATTCCCAAAAAGGATTGATGGCCCGGTTCAGGAACAGGCTGCCGGATTTGGCTTTGCCGGGCGTATCATCCGAGACGAGCAGGATGTTTATCGCCTGAGTCACGCCGAAAGTGAAAAACCTCTTGTTATCTACATCGAGGCCGTCATTCGGGATCGACAGCCTGCATTCATAGCGGCCGCTCTTGTGAATGCGCACACGAAAACTCGTCGAGGCGGTCATACGCGGCCCAAGCGATACGTTCTGGCTGAGCACTTCGCCATCCTCGAACATCAACTCAAGCGGCACCTCGCACGGCCGGTCACCGTAATTGGCTACTTTACATACAATTTCAGCCGGTTCGGCGACCGTAGGCGAAGCCGGCAGCACGGCCACCGAGGTAATCGAGACGTTCTCGGCGTTGTTCGGTCCGACCGGAATGAAGATTAGTTCGATGTTCCGGCTGACAACGCCGAAGTTCACCGATGACCAGTTGCTCCGCTGAAAATCCGAGATGAGGTAGATTTCTTTTCTACGGCCGGGGACGCTGTTAAGCTCCCGCACGGCTTCGGCCAGCGCGGCGTTAATGTCGGCGTGTTCCTCTGTCAGGTGGGCGTCCCGGATGTCCTTGCGCAACGGAAACAGGTTCTTGCTAAGTGAGTCGAAGGAGCTTTGCGGCACGGCGCCCATGAGAATAAGGTTCACGTGGTCCTTGGCACTATGGTGGTCGAGAATCTCCAGAGCCGCGACCTTTGCCTGCGAAAAAGAGGTAACTGCCCCTCTTGAGTATCCCATGCTCGCCGAGGCGTCCATGAGAATGACGGTTGACTTGCCCGCCTTGTCGTTCTTGGAGGCAAAGCCTGTTCCGCGGATAAGTATCGGCTTTAGAAAAGCAAACAGGATGAACAGAAACAGCGCGGTGCGCACCAGCAGGAGCAATATGTGCCGCAGCCGATGAACGCTGGATTGGTTCGCCTTTGCCGAGCGGATGAATTGGAGTGTTGGGAAGACCATGTCGCGGGGCGTCCGCCGGGTAAGCAGGTGAATTATAATAGGCACTCCAAGCGCAACCGAGCCGATCCACAGGGCCGGATTGCTGAAGAATATAGCACCTACGATCAGCTCCATCTTCGACCTCGTCCGGCAATATAGTCCCGAAGCGCCATTTGGTATGGTGTCTCCGTGCTCAACAATTGGTAATCGATCTTTCGAGCCTGGGCGGTGGACGATACGGTATCAATGTACTCGTGCAACTGCTTGTGGTAGGAATCGCGTATATCGTCCGGGATGGATGTCAGTCGCTCATCGGATTCAGAATCAATGAAGTTCACGCTCGGCACACGCGGAAGCTCAAGCTCGTGTTTGTGCAGCAGATGAAACAGGATGACCTCGAAATTCTTGTGGCGATACATATCCAGCGCCCCGAATATCTCATCGGGGTCGTCAAGCAGGTCTGAAATCAGTATTATCACGCCTTTGCGCTTGAACAACGGAAAGGTCTCTCGCAGCGCTTGTGAAATTGACGTTTCCTCGCCGACCTTGTTGGTCTCAAGCCGGCTCACCATTTTATACAAATGCGAGTAGGTGCCGCCGGCTGGCGCGTGATATTTGACTTTTGAATCGAACAGTGTCAGTCCGACCTTGTCTCCCTGCTTGATTGTCAGATAGCAAATTGCCGCCGCTAAGTAACAGGCATAGTCGAATTTCGAGACATCATCCCGCCCGAAGAACTGCTCATGCCATTTGCCGCCAAATGCCATCGATGCGCTGCTGTCAACGAGCAGATAGCACGTCATGACCGTCTCTTTTTCCGAGAGCTTGATGACATAGCGGTCCGTGCGGGCGTACACTTTCCAGTCTATGGTCCTGATCGAATCGCCGGGATAGTATTCGCGGTAGTCCGTGAACTCCTGCGAGTGCCCCTTGAACGGAGACTTGTGCCTGCCCGAATAAGCGCCTTCCACCGTCACTCGCGCTGAAAGGCAGAGGCTCTCCAAATACCGAAGACTGTCCGCGTTCAAATACTTCTGTCCGGCTGTATCAGCCTGTCTTTTTCCTTGTAACGACATTTGACTCGATCCGGGCCGAATCGCAGAGACCGAACGGAACTATCAACACCTGCAAGCGCTCGCTCTGTCCGTGAGTCTCATCGAAGCGGCCTGCTCTTCCATCATTCAGTATCGGGCGCTTGTCTGACCCTGTCCAGGGCTTGCGCAATCTTCTTGGCGGCCTTCGTTTTATGCAAAGTGATGCCCGGCCGGTTCAAGGTTATCTTCGCCGCCGAACCTTTTCTGATTTCTTTGCGAGTGTAGTCCGATTCCTTCACCGACTTGAGCAGATTCTGTATTATCATTTTCGTGGTTACGCCCTTGCCGGCCGCCTTGTAATTGCGCAGTATTCGGTGACGGAGAACGGGAAGCGCAACGTCGCGCACTTCCTTGCATGACGGCGCCGGCAGACCCCTGAGCAATGCAAGGCTTTTCGCACCAAGGACCAGGTATTGCGAAGCCCTGACACCGGCGCCCCATTCCACATATTCATTAACGTACGGATTACCGACCGACGAAGGCCGGCTCGCTTTTGCGAGGTCAACGGCGTATGCAAGAACGTGTTTAGATACCGGTATGCGACGAATCAGATTCTGAAAGGTAATGATCTGCTCTTTGGTCAGTATCGGGCGAACGGGCGCTGCATCATGCGCCGTCGTCTCGTCCACAATGCGCATCTCATTCTCGGCAAGCGGATAGTCAACCTCGATGTTGAACATGAAGCGGTCGAGCTGGGCCTCGGGAAGAGGATACGTGCCTTCCTGCTCGATCGGATTCTGAGTTGCAACCACCATAAAAGGCTGCTCCAGCTCGTATGTGGTCCCGGCTGCCGTGACCGTGTATTCCTGCATCGACTCAAGAAGGGCGGCCTGCGTCTTGGGAGGGGCGCGATTGATCTCGTCGGCGAGTATCAGGTTGGCGAAAACCGGCCCCTTGACAAACTTCATGTGCCGTTTGCCTGTCTCAGGGTCCGACTGTAGTATCTCGGTTCCGGTGATATCGGATGGCATCATATCCGGCGTGAACTGGATTCGCTTGAAGTCCCATCCCAATACGCCGGCAAGAGTCTTGACGAGAAGCGTCTTAGCGAGTCCGGGCACGCCAATCAACAGGGCATGTCCTCGCGAGAAAAGGGCTATGAGCAGCCTGTCAACAACCTGCTCCTGACCGATAATGACCTTGTGAATCTCCTCTCTCAAAGCCTTGAACTGGCTGCAAAAGCTCTCGACCATCTCGCCCTCATCGCTGTTATGAACTCGCTGTTTTTTCAAACCATCCATCAAGGAACCCCTTCAGTGAAATAATGTCTCTATAGTACCATAAAGACAGGATTCTGCGAGTATTCTTTTCAAAAAAACCTTAAGAATCCGTCTCTGGTGTCCCACGAATCCTATTCCGGGCGACATAGCCGGAACACGTCCAACTGATGTGTAACCGTGGCCGGGAGCGACTTTCGGTCTCAACACGTTAATTAAGACGCAGGTTTGGGCCAAATGTTACAATTATTTTGTGTTTTTCTGAGACTGGAGCGGCAATACCAAGTTCTTTTGCCGTTGAAGGCACAGGGCCGACCGGTGCGGAATCAGAGTAAAAACTGGCTCCAAGACAACTCTTTCGTATCGCAGACTTTAAACCGGGAGCTTCCAGGAGACAATATAGGGCGCATCTCTGCTTTTTGGCCGTAAAAAAAGCCTCGATTGGTGCAAAAATACGTAGTCACCACAATAGACGGAGATTGAACAGCTTGATACAATATGCTATTGAAGGCTGCACGCATGGTAGTGTGCCGTCCCTTCAAGCCCCTGCTTTCAACAATTCCCTCTACTTAGCAGGGGCTTTTTATGGATACGTCCCAAACCCGCTGTACGACGCTTGCGAGGCACAGTGACAGTATATTCTCAGGGGTGAGAAATACGCCAAAATTCATCAGATTTGCAGTGACTTTTCTTGGTGCAGATACAATGAGTTGTGGCTGGACAGCGTAAAACTTGCTGATACACATGACTATTCGCCGAACTCGTATTACAACACCGTGCCGTGGTCTTATGATTTTGATCCATCCGAGTTCCCCGTACTGGCGGATGGTATCGCGGAATTCCATACCATCCAGACTTCAGAATTCGTAGTGCGTTTAGGGGAGACAACATTGAGGATCGAGTCAATTCCCGCGCCGGGTGCTATTTTGTCAGGCAGCCTCGGCGTAGGTTTTGTCAGTTGTCTGCCGCTTTGGTTGTATCCACGAAACTTACCGAATCAACTGAATGTCGTCGAAGTACATCGTCCCTGTGCCGCCGGCGGCCGGGCTGTTCTTGGTGCCGAAGCCAAGGGTAATCGAATCGATGTTGGTCAAGTCCACGCCTGCGAACGCTGCCAGATCGATGACCCACTCATTCCAGCCGCTTGTCTGCGTTGCGGCGGCATCGTCATGATAGACTACTGCTGTGCCGTTTAGAGCAACAAACATCCGCTCGGCTGAGTTGCCCGATGCGGCACGGAACCACAACGACAGCTTCGCAACGCCTTGCTCGGTCCAGTCGCGCGGATAAACCAAAGTCATCGTTGCCTCTGAGGTCTTGTTGGCGTTATCGTAGCGGTATATCATCGACTGAGCACCGCTGTGAACAATAGTCTGCTCGGCATAAGGAGGCAGGTCATTACCGACCAGTGCTCCGTTGTCAGCAGTTCCGAAACCGTCTTTCCACTTATCGAATATTCTATTGCTGTTAGGATCAGGGGGGTCGAAGTCATTGTAGGACTCGAAATCGTCCACGAGAATAAAGTCGGCCGTCGAGAAGCTCCAGACAAGACCTTTGACAGTTCCGTCCGGATAGACCTCATCCACACGCCAGGTATAGCTGCTGTCGAAGGCAAGTCCTTCGGGATCATAGCTCTCGGCGCCAAGCGCTCTGGGGCCTATATACTCGGGTGAGGCTGTAGTGGCATTCTTGACAGCATCCGCATCGGCGCCGAAGTACAGCTCATGCGAGGCGGCATTGTCGGCCGCTGTCCAGCTTAGCGTTGCGATCATCTGCACGTCCGCCGCGCCGTTAGCCGGCTGTGGATTGGCGATGGCGCCCGGGGTCGCGAAGCTCCAAACCTCGCCTTTGTGGGTTTCAAGAGCGTCAAACTCATCCACCCGCCAGTAGTAAACCTTCTCCCCTTCGAGAGAGGCGGGTGTAAACGATGTAGCGGACTGAGGGGGACCTCCCACGGCGTTGCTGACGGTATCGAAATCGTCGCCGAAATACACCGTATGCAGCCGCGATCCAAAACCAGCCGTCCAGCTAAGCTCTGAGTCCAGCGCAATCGAGTCAGTGCCATCGGCTGGAACGGGGTTGTAGGCCGTCTTTGGAGGAATCGAAAAGCTCCAGACATCGCCTTTCCACGGGCTGTTCGGGTCGGCGTCGTTGACCTCGTCAATTCGCCAGTAATAAGTCGTGCCCGGAACAAGACCGTCCGGATAAGGAAATCCGGGAAAGCCTACGATTAGGGTCGTGTCGGCCTGGTTGCCCACAAACGCACCTTCGGCTCCGTTGTCCACATCTTCTAAATTATCCCCGATATACACATCATGTGAGACCGCATGACCGCCAGCCCTCCAGGAAAGGTTCGCCCATGTATCCGGATGCAGGGCGCCATCGGCGGGCTCCGGAGCAGCAGCCTTTACTCGGGACGACGCTCCCGGTTCAATTCCGGCAACATACTCTCCTTCATACACCAAAACAAAATCCAACCAGTGTGGAACTTCAGAGCCGGCACACAAAAACTCAAGCTTTACATCGACGTGCTGAACATCTGAGGTATAGTAATACTCAGCCCACTCGGTCGTCAAATCAAAGTCTGTTGCTCCCCAGGCATTGACAGAGTTGTCCGATGCTTTCATCTGTACGGTCAGGGTACGGGGTTCCTCCGCTTTGGCCCAGAAACTGGCAGTATAGTTTTTATTAAGATCGGCCGGGAAGCCTATATTCACCACAATAAAATGCCAGTTCTCAGGCCCTTTAGGATCAATCCTAAGGCTTCTGGCGCCGTCAATAAATTCTGTATCGACTACGGTAACGCTACTACCGGCACCCTCGGCTGGATTCCAGGTACACCATTGTTCCCAGGTCGGATCGTCGAGGATATCCTCATCCTCTTCCTCTTCAAAACTCGGATTTTGCAGTAGGTTATCGACTTGTGCATGACTTACCGGCGGCAAAACAACCAGCACCAAAACAAAGCGAGCCAAGTAGATGAGTCTTTTACACATAACAATCCTCCTTCGAACAATAAATATAGATTTCCGTTGAAATGCTAAAATATCTTTAGGGCAAAGCACAAAATCCGCATCTCAATTCAGTGCCTTGCATAATACAAATACACATCCTCCTCATATAAAGAATTAAAGAGGCTACGCCCATTGGAAGGCCAAATGCCACAGATGCTCAACCATGCAGACACAATCTTTACTAATATACCTATACCAAATTAGCCTACTTCCCGTCAAGAAGAATCTCCGGACGATCTTCCTTGAAATCCATTTCAAGATGCAGTTTAATAGCTGCCAAATCAATTGTACGTAAACTGTTGAACCTGTAATATGAACAAAATCGAGTTATTGGAGATTTTATGAGAACATCAAATGTGCTTTACACCATGGTTGTTACGGCAGCATTATTAACGTCATGTGCGGTTTTTAAGGGCGGGGGCAAACGCGCAGCGCTATTTGACGGAAAAACCTTGGAAGGCTGGACGGTCATCAATTGCGAAGCGGCCGTCGATGACGGGGATATCCTGCTCAAGACCGGCAACGGCCTGATACAAACCGAAAAGAAATACGGCGATTTTGTTTTAGAATTCGAGTGGAAGGCCCTTCGAGACAACAAGTGGGACAGCGGAGTCTATTTCCGCTACGAGACTGTGCCGGAGGGACGACCCTGGCCCAGGCGATACCAGGTCAACCTCAGGCAAGGCATGGAGGGCAACGTGGGCGAGCTGGAAGGAGCTAAAAGCGAGGGGCTCGTCAAGATCGGCCAATGGAATAGATTCAAGCTCACAGTGCAGGGCACGAAAGCCTCGCTGGAGATCAACGGCACACCCGCATGGCAAGCGGACGGTCTCGGCGAGCCTGAAACCGGATTCATCGCCCTTCAGGCCGAGGTGCCCGGCGGCGGACAGTACCGATTTCGAAATATCTACCTGACCGAACTGAACTAATCCATTGACGGTAAGACAGAACGCAGGCCCGCCCGCTGCAAACAAAGCAGGTTCAGGCCGCTATTGCCGAACTCCAGAAGAGATTCACGCTGTGATGCCGGAAGAACTCGGTTTGGTGGGGCAAGCCCCACCCTACGTGTTCCAGGCGCGCCGGCATTTGACCGCGACACCCTGTGGTCAGTACATACTTCTTATGCCGCCGGCAAGTTGAATGATCATCATAATCAGCATAATGCAAATCAAAAGATAGACGATGCGAGGGAACCAGCGGGCGAACTCGTGGAGCCAGAATTCCGCCCGTTCGGTATAGGTGTCGGCCAGACGCTTTGAAATATCGTCGAGCTGGCCGGTTTCCTCGCCGACCTTCCACAACTCCACAAGATCAAAGGGAAGCTTGGGGGAGAATCCCTCGGACATCAACCCCCCGGCCGCGACGCTTGCGGCCGCCGGCCGGAACAGGTCCCCCACAACGAGGTTGCCCGCAACTGAGATCGACATCTCGACAGACTCGGTTATGGGCACACCGGCTTTGCTGAGCATGTGAAAAGCCCAGCAGAACCGGCTGACCGCGAGCTTGTGGACAGCAGCTCCCAGGATGGGGATGCGCAGTGCTATGTGGTCCAGGATTCTGCGAAGAGGTCCCGTCTTGGGTGTTAGAATAATGATAGCGACGATGACCGCAGCCGGCACCCAAAACAGCGCGAGGATACCCGCCACTCTGAACAGGTAAGACTTGACATCCCATTCGCCCAGCACGAAACCGGGAAGCGGGAAGACAAACGCGGCGATCAAAAGAACCAGAGCAGGCAACATGAATCCCGACATCATCCTTCTTCGCATTCGGCTGGCCATTTCATGCCACTTTGACAGAAGCCCGATCAGGCCGGGAAGATTGCCGGACTTCTCGGCAACTTCGACAATCATCACATCAACCGGGTCGAAAACCCTGCGATGCAGAACCATCGTTTCGGCCAGCGTATTACCTTGCGAGACGCCCTCAGCCAATGCGAGAAAGGCTTTTCGCATACGCGGCTTCAAACCCGGAGTGACGGTATTGAGCGAGCGAAGTATCGGTACGCCGGCATCGAGCATGGAAGAAAGATTGTGATAGGCCATCGCAAGGGCATCTGGCATCGCTGCTTCCTCTTTGAGATCGTCCAAGGAACGCAAATTCTCAATCAAGAGCCAACATCTCGGACCCTTAGAATAATTGAATCGTCAGTTAATGTCAAACAACGTCTGCGTTTATCGGTAACGGACTGCCAGATCGCAAAAAGCTTGACTTTTTGCGGCCGGTTCGACATCCTATGGTTCCGGGTATGAGGCTCGGCGACGTGCCCCGGCAGAGAAGGTTGAGAATGTTAGAGAGCGATCGTTCCGGTATGACTTTGGCTTAGCGCTGAAAGGATGTTTAATATGCTTATGCAGAAAAATCGCCTGTTTATTGTTTGTATGCTTTGCAGTTTTTCTTTTTTAACATTTGTCTCTTTTGGCCAGGAGGCGAAGCAGGAGTATTCTGCGACGACAATATCCGATCCGCAGATTCCCGTCGAGGACCTGGAGCTGCTGCTCAAACCCTTGACAAAAAGTGAACTGATCGTGGAAGCCGAATCCTGGCTCCAACTGCTAAAAGTAAAAGTCACGGAGATCAGTGCCGTGGAAATTCAAATGCGGCGGAAATCCAGAGAGATCGACGAGAAGCAAGAGCAGATAGAGCAGAAGATCGAGAAAATCGAAAAGACGCAGGAGCAAATAGAGGAAGAAACCGCCACGACCGTGGAGGCCACCGAAGAGTTACAGCAGAAGGTCGAGGCCGTGGCCGAAGTGGAAAAGGAGATACAGGAGAAAGTCGAGACTATTGACGAGACAGAATCAGAGATTGAGGAAATCGCCGCCGACTCTCAGATTGAGTTGGAAGGCAAAGCCCAAGAGGAATTGAGCAGCTCCGAAGAGGATTTGAAGGAAAAGACTGAAGAGGTAATCGAGGCCACCGAGAAGATCAAAGAGACTGTCGAGGGAATTGCCAAATCCGATATTGAGCTAACGGAGAAGGTCAAGAGAATCGGCGAAGCAGAGGTTGAATTGCACGCCAAAGTGAAAGAGCAGATGTTGGTGAATATCATCAAGCTCCGGGACGAACAGACGGCGCTGATTGACCGGTTTAATGTCGTGGTGACCGCCCTGAAAAACAAAGGCGGAGAGGTGGATGAATATGAAAAGTACGCCGCAGCGGTCTCAGGATTGAGTCTGGATATCCAGGAGATTAAGGATGTCAGCGCTTTTAGGATAATAGTCTGGGGCTGGCTCAAATCATCCGAGGGCGGCCTGCGATGGTTGAAGAACATTGCATTTTTCCTGCTCACGTTGCTGGTGTTTTACGGCTTTGCTTGCCTTGCGGGCAGAATAATCCATAAAGCGGTGTCACCATCGAAAAAATGCTCGGATTTGCTCAAGCAGTTTTTCGTAAATGCCGCGCGCAAGATTGTTATGCTGATCGGTCTAATTGTAGCCCTGTCCATGCTGGAAATTAGCGTTGCTCCATTTATCGCCGGCCTCGGCGTGGCGGGATTCATCCTCGGTTTCGCTCTCCAGGGAACGCTGAGCAATTTTGCTTCGGGCCTGATGATATTGATCTATCGTCCCTACGACGTGGACCAGATCATCGAGGTCGCGGGCGTCACGGGAATTGTGGATTCCATGAACCTGGTTTCTACTACTATCAAGACCTATGACAATCAGGTCGTAGTCATCCCGAACGGCGAGATATGGGGAGGAGTAATTACAAACCTTACCGGCAGTGATACGCGACGTGTGGACATGGTCTTCGGAATCAGCTACAGTGACGATATTTCAAAAGCTGCGAAGGTTCTCGACGGTATCGTCTCGAAGCACGAGTTGATACTGAAGGAGCCTGAGCCGGTGATAAAGCTGCATGAACTGGCCGACTCTTCGGTCAACTTTGTCTGCCGGCCCTGGGTCAAGACCGACGACTATTGGAACGTCTATTGGGATGTGACGCGTGCCGTCAAAGAGCGATTCGACGCCGAAGGCATATCCATCCCGTTTCCGCAACAGGACGTACACCTGTATAAAACCGGCGGCGGCTAACAGGACTTGAGCCCCAGCTCCTTGAAGCCCGCTGGGAATTCAGTTAGTTATAAGTAACAGAATAGAAATTTTATGGTTGTTCGGAATAAAAGGAAATAGCGATGCGTTGTCGAAGTCTGATCGGATTGGTGTGCCTGATGCTGCTTGCCCAGTCAAGCCGGGCGGATGAGCTGTTATTCAAGAACGGAGACCGCCTGACCGGCAAGATCGCCCACCTGGTTGACGGCAAATTGCTTTTCAAGTCGGATATTGCAGGCGCAGTGACCGTCAAGCTCTCGGACATCCGGACTCTCAGCAGCGACGATCCGATAGAAGTCAACCTCAAAGACAATACGGGCTTCAAGCAGAAGATCCTAAGCGCCGAGGCCGGCCGGTTCGGCGTCGAAGGCAGTGAGGCGCTGATGGCGCAGGAATTTGCCGTTGACGACATCGTGTCCATAAATCCCCCCATACCGAAGTGGACGGGGAACATTTCAGCCGGGATTACATCCACGCACGGCAACACCAAGACCGAGATGATAAGCGCCAACTTCGCTCTCTCGAAACGAACCAAAAACGACCGTACGCAGCTCACCGCCGATTACGCCAAGGGCGACCAGGAAGACCCTGCCACCGGCCAGACCGTGACAATCGAGGACTGGTGGCGGGCAAAGGGCAAGTACGACTACTTCTTCAGCAAGAAAAAGTACGCTTACGTGGACGGCCGATACGAAAAGGATGCTGTCGCCGAGCTGGATCGACGAGTTATAATCGGCGGCGGAGGCGGCTATCAATGGATCGAGTCGAAAAACACCAAATTCTCGACCGAGCTTGGTCTGGCCTCTCTCTACGAGAAATTCGACAACCAGACCGACAGCAACAGCAAGCTGTCAGCTCAGATCGGCTACAACTTCGACAAAAAGCTGACCGAGAAAATCAAGTTCACGCACGACCTTACTTACTATCCGAGCATTGACAAGTTTTCCGACTACTTCCTGACCTCCACGGCGGGAGTTCGCGCCGACCTTTCGGCAAGAATTTTTGCTAATTTCAAGACCATCTTCAATTACGATGAAACGCCGGCTATCGGCGCCCACAAAACCGATATCAAGTACTTCATAGGTCTTGGATACAACTTTTAACGCGGATTACGGAGGGCTTGAAAGGCCTGTTGAAAAATAAAGAAAAGGAAGATTGGAAGGATCGCGGTTATTTGCTCGATTGCAGCTCGCGCCCGACCTTTTCCACATCCGACCATACTCTCAGAAAGTTCTCAGAGCAGATTTTGCTGATATCTTGTTCTGTGTACCCTTTTTTCAAAAGCTCGTGGATCAGGTTCGGATAGCAGGAAACGTCCTTCATGCCGTTGGGCAGATTGTCTCCGACGCCGTCGAAATCGGATCCCAGACCGACGTGGTCTATGCCGCCCAGCTTCACGGCGTGATCGATATTCGCAGCTATGTCGGCGACGTCGGCGTCACCGATTGGATTCTCTTTCATATATTCTTTGGCGTATTTTTCTTTCTCCTCGCCCTTTAAATTGTTGGCCTTGACATATTCTCTTATATGCTTTCTCCGGGCCGCCGATTCCTTGTTGACTCGCCCGTTCACAAACATTGAGCCGAAGGTTATTTGAATGACTCCTTCTTTTTTGGCCAGCAGTCTAATCATCTCGTCATTCATATTACGCTCCCACTCCGGGGTAAAATGTCGGCAAGATGAGTGCGTAGCCACCACAGGCGCTTTCGAGAGTTCCATGATCTGATAGAACGTATCGTCTGAAACATGCGAGACGTCCACGATCATCCCCAGGCGATTCATCTCAGGCACAACTTTCCTGCCGAACGGACTCAGGCCGTTCCATTTTCGCTCTTCGTCGAAGGACGAGTCGCAAATGTGATTGCTCTTCGAGTGAGCAAGTGTAATGTAGCGAATGCCGCGATCATAGAAGTGCTTCAGGTTGGCAAGATCACCTTCGATAGGCGCGCCGTTTTCTATTCCCATCGCCAGAGATATCGCGCCGGCGCCGAACCGGCGTTTCACATCTGCGACCGACTTTGCGAGAACAAACTTGTCGGGCCAGGTCGCGGCCCAGCCCTCCACCATGTCGATCGTTTCATCGGCAAAAGCATAAGCTCCGCCATCGTCTTCATATTCGGGGGGAACATAGACGGCCATGAACACCGCATCAAGGCCTCCCTCCTTCGCCCTTGGATAATCAAAGTTGCCGCCCTCGGTTCGCTTCGAGATGTCCTCGGCCTTCTTGTTGAGCCGATACGGCACATCCTGGTGGGTGTCGATAATGAGGTACTTTTGCGCCAATTCTTTTGCTTTCATTTTCAGTCCAATGTCTGCCGCTAATGTAGTCCGTTGCCAACAGCAAGCAAGAAGCAGCCCCGGCAATAAGATAATAACTCGCGACGGAATCCCCCTGCTATTGGTCATTGCGCGCCTGCTATGCGGTTTACGATTCCTTCCATAGCCTCCAGAGAAGACATGTAGATTCCATTGGAGTAGTTGGCTAATGTTTGTGCTGTCGCTGTTTTGTCTTGTGCGTGCACCCGGCAGGCCGCCTCTTCAATAGCCCTCTGCGCAGCAAAAGCACTCTTCTCGATCTGCTCGGCCCGGATTCTTGTCAGTTCTGCTACGTCGGCCTCGGCGCCGTCAACCTTGTCGCGAAAGTTCGAGAACGTCCAGAAAGCCTGGAGCGAGTCGGCTTTGAAGGGAGAGTCCACCTTGCTTTGATAGAAAGGCATAGACGGTCTCTGCGATTTCGAGCAAAAGCCCGCTGGGAAATCGGAAACGCCGAAATGGAAAGGAATGTAGAACGAAGTACGGGGCATCGCCAGACAGACCCAGTAAACGATGCCGATATCCAGCGGCATACCCCTGCGCAACTGAGCGACGAAGCTGGTTTGAGTGCCGCCGTTGCAAATACGACAGATGCCTTCTTCCGGACCGTCTGAAGATTCGGATGTCTTTGCCTTATTATCGTGGCGCAGGACCTGCATGATCTTCGCAGGGCTTACCTTGCTTCGCGGCGCCACCGAAAAGGGCAGCTCCCCTCCGGCCGGAATCGGCTCGGCACAAACATAGTTCAGCCCGCCCCGCTGCCTGCCAAGATTGGACGGATGCACGGCAGAGCCGGGATTTGCATAGACGGCGGCAAAATCAAACGGCCCATCATCCTGCGGATCGTACCAACCTCTTGACTTTGCATACTCGACGATGTCAGCCGAAGCCAGGCAATTGTCCCCGTCAGCCGGATCAACTTCGCGGACCGTATAGGTGTTCGCCACCATCGCCACCTTATCATCGGCGACCCGCTTAGCCAGCCAGTGCTTGCCGTTTACAACGCAGAAAAGCCATCCTTCGTCGGGATCGCAGATAATGTACGTTCGGCCTGAGTCGATATAGCCAAATCGTTCAACCAGCTTTCCGGCCAGCAGGACACCTTCGCGCGCGGTCCCGGCCCGCTGGGCCACCAGGGCCCGCAGCATGTAGCCTATGCCGCCGTCTGTGATTTCGGGCCTGTCCTCCCGCGAGGGGCAATTATCCGACGTGACGCCGACACCCCACTCATTGATGTAGCTGTCGGAGAAAATCATGCCGGGCATTTCCGACCATATATAGGCCCATGTTTCCGGGACCTGGTCCAGCTCACCGCCGTTGCGGAGAATTACCTTCTCGCCGGGCGAGTATTTCCTGCGCGGGACCTTGTGATGGTTTACAATCTGGGGCGAACCGTCGTCCTCGTTGTGCGCCATGATGACATAGCCATCGGCCGAAGCGTCCTTTCCAACGACTATGGAAAAACACGCGTCAACCGATGCCGCAGGCATCAAGGCCGGCACAAACACAAGGGCAAGCAGAAATGTCTTCGTGAGCACTCTTCTTGCTACCATATCAGTTCTCCTCGCCACATTAACCGGCGCGACACCCCGGCACATAATTGAACCTTGACAATTTGACCGGCACTTTCGATCATACGAATCCCAAGTTCAAACGTATAGTAATGGAGAAGAACATGAAAGTCAAGGAATGCACGACCTCCCGACGGCATTATGCTGAGGAACAGACCATGAAAAGAGTACTGTTAGTGTTGTGTTTTGCCGTCCTGACGGTGTCGTTCGGGTGTCAAAATCAGGACACTGCATCGACGCCGGTAATAGGAATCACGAGCGTCTATAAATTGAACGAGGACACCGGCTCGGAACAGACGTTTGTGAATTTCGCTTATGTCCGGGCCGTAGCGGAGAACGGCGGCGCCCCGGTGGTATTGCCGACAATCGCCGATGATACGCTCTTGCAGAGATACATCGAAGAACTGGACGGCCTGGTGCTGGTTGGCGGCGCTGATATTCCCCCGTCGGCGTATGGACAGCAGCCCCACGAGACGGTCGTGCCGTTGACATCGCAGCGGTACAACTTCGAGCGAAAATTGATTAAGAAGTGGCTGGCCGGCGGAAAACCTTTGTTGGGCGTTTGCCTGGGAATGCAATTCACAAACGTTGTTTCCGGAGGATCGATGACCCAGGACATTCCATCTCAGATAGGTGCGAAGGTGAACCACCGCGGGTATCACACCGTCCGGATTGAGCCGGACAGCTCTCTGGCGAAAATCCTCGGCGACGAAAAAGCGTCTGTCTGGTCAAACCACCACCAGGCCGTCAGAGACATAGGCAATGACCTGAGAATCATCGCTCACAGCGAAGACGGCATCGTCGAAGCCCTCGAACGAATTGACGGCGGATTCGGCCTGTTCGTGCAGTGGCATCCGGAACAGATGGCCGACAAGCAGCACCGTAACGCAATCTACGGCGCTCTGGTCAAAGCATCAGCGTCGCGCAAATGAAACCGACGAGACGACCTCCACGCCCGACAATATCGGCAGTCCTGTGGCTTTCGGCGCTAACTCGATCTCCAAGTTGCGGCCAACCCGAACACCGGGGAACTCTCGAACGACCGCCCTGTGAGAACCTCCGGCTTCCTTGACAAGGTCAAAGCCGGCAAGGACCGTCTGTCCCTGCAATTTGACATCAAAGATTCGGCCGCCCGCCTGCTCGTTTTCCAGTTCCGCAAAATACAGCCTGACTGTATATTCGCGGGCCTTGTCGCCCTCGCCTAATAGTGGGATGATGCATCGCTTTAGCCCGCGCCCGCAGGAGCTGAATACCCACGAGTTTTCGGCCCCGGCAACAGGTTGGCTCTCACTGTTCTGCCGGAAGTATCCGCCGCCTTTGAAGAATTCCGTTTGCAGCTTGAAAGAGAATCCCATTGCCGCTCTGTCGCCGGGCAATCCCGGTCGAGGATATCCGAACCACATTTCGCCGGCGGCGTCGCGCCTGTCGCCCGGTGCGCCCAGGTTAACCGCGAGACGCTGTACCGGAGTATAAGTGTTGGCGGCACTGTAGATTCCCCATCGCTCATGGTCGCGACGAGGCTCCAGGGCGAGCGAACAGGTTATTGGATGCAGGCAAATGCACCCGGCGCTGGCTTCCGGGACAAGGGCAAGCCCGTCGGCGGGTATGGCGTTGATCCAGCAGCCAAGCCTCTGGCCGGAGAAATGACGAATGCCACTGTCGTCCTGCAGGTCGTAATAGGAGGTATCGCCCGACCGCATCAGGAGCATCTGCGGCGATGCCGAGATCGCGCCGCAGTGATGGCCGGGCCGCAGGAACTGCCAGGGCGTCTCGACGCCGCTGACCGGATGGCAGCGAGTTTCCTGAACGCCGGTCTGCAGATTGTAGGCCCACGGTTCGGCAAGAACCGTATCGCCGATGATTACGGGTCGGTGACGGTAGTCGGCGTCCCGCGCCCACAGCAGCTCGCCGCTCTTGGCCGACAGCGCTACCAGTCGCCGTTGTGAGAATTCGCCCGCGAGGAACTGCCGCCAGTAATGACCGTTAGCGTTGGCCCCGCACAAAACCACGACGCCTTCACGATACATCAATGTCAGCTCACCGCCGCCGATTCCGATCTGGCTGCAATCTGTCACATCCACCGCTTCGCTCCAGAGTTTACCTCCGGTCCGGGCGTCCAAAGCGACGACCCGCCGGACATCAAGTTTCTTCTGGGCCTCTTCGGCCTTTTTTGCCTGCTCGCTGCTGAGACTCCGCAGGTGTGTCTTGTCCATCGCTAACAACGCCAGTCGCTGCTGCGGAGATATCGAGCTGTCAACGAAGAACAGCCAGCCATTGCCGATGGCGATTGTCAGGTTGACGATATTCTTGCCATCACTACTCCATAGCGTTTTGCCGTCTTGCGTGTCAATCGCGAAGACAGAACTGGATACCCCCGTTCGCGTCAATGTGCTGCCGTACAGGATGCCGTCAACACAGGCGATATATCCCCACTTTGGGGAACCTTTTGACTCGCCGGGAACGATATAAGTCGCGCGGGTCTCACCCGTCTCGGCGTCGAGCTTAAGGCACTTACTGCCGACCGCAACAAACAAACTGTCTTGTGAAGCCGCGATGTTGCCGCACTCGGCTTTTTTGAGTCGCGTGCGCATCGCCCCGGGAATCTCACGCTTCCATAACTCCATACCGTTGTACGAATCATGAGCCATGATCATGTTCTCGCCCTGGATGAACAGTTTGCCGTTTATTGCAAGCGGCGCTGCGGCGGCATTGTGACGGTTGACCATCGGCGCCGGCCCCGGCGCGCCGAACCACAGCAGGCCAAGCGGGCCACCGACAAGCTGATCGTCGCTGCAAGCGGTATTGCCCGGTTCGGCATATTGGTGCGTCCATGCCCCGGCGCCGGACAGCGACCCGCGCTGCAACGTGGCCCAGATTCCGTTTGTCTGGCTGACCCGACACTGACCCAACTGCGAGCCGGCGATCCAGCGATTCAATTGATCCGAAGTTAACCGTTTGGCCTGATTCGGCGCGTTCGCAGGCACACCGAGACAGATAGCGCCGCCCCACGGCTTTACATGCCGGGCAAGTTCGCCCGGATCACCCGGAATTTTCCCCGTCAGGAGCAAGCTGTCGGAAACTACAAGATTCGCAAAGTAATTTGAGTACGGCAGCTTTGAAATATCGCCCTGCTCGATAGTCACACGCTCGCCGTACAGCCCGGCTGCATCCAATGCTAATCTTGCCGCACGGGCTTTTTCGGCATCGGGTTCGACTCCGATAATCGTCAGTTCCGTGCGCAAAGCCAGCTCCCGAGCCAATCGGCCGCGCTCGGCGCCGAGCATAAGGCAATAGCCTTTCTTGACACCCGTCTCCATGATGATAGCTTCGGCGGCAGCTTTATATGCATCGGTGAGACTGTCTTTAGGGTAGGGATTAGTAACCGGACGAACAATCGGATTTTTCTTTCTGGCCATAGTTGCCGAGGCAAAGCAGTAAACCCTGCCCTTGTCCGTACTGACGTAGAGGCGTCCATTAGCCAAAGCCAGGCCGCGCGTCAGCCCATCGACTTCTGCGCTCCAGATTGATTCGCCGTTGTCCCGGTCAAACGCGCTGACTTTACCTTTTCCGCCGGCGATAACCACGTTGCCGCCCAGTATTAATTCTGCATCGCATTCACTTCGGACGCGCCACGGCACCGTTGGCGTGATTTTTTCCTTCCGATGCCTGTCCAGATCCTGACGCGCCGTCTTTAGCTCTTCTTCCAGCTTCGCACGCTGGTCGCCCTTGGCGCTCCTGACCTGGCTCGCCAATGTTTTGATCTTATGCTCCAATGAATTTCGACGGCCGCTGGCCTTCGCATAAGCGGATCGGTCCATCGCGACAAGCTCGCGCCCGGTCGCCATGTAGGCCATGTTTCCTCCTACCGCGAGTCGCCGGCCGGGGAACCAGGCAAAACCAGTCTTGCCAGTCCTCTGATCGAGAGCCAGGAGGTGATTCTGCGTGCCGGTGTAGATTTGGTTGTCGGCCAGCAGCGCGTATGTGCCGCCGACAGCGCCTCCGGCCTGCTCGCCTCTCCAGCCGTATTTAGAACTGAACGCCATTCGCCCGTTCGTGCGGTCGAAAGCCACGGGCAAAGCCCTGCCGGACGGCACAAAAAGCCGGTTCCCGGAGGCCAGCAGATAACCCTGAGGCGTGAATTCGCTGCGGTTGGCGCTTTCCTGGCTGATCGTGTCGTTCTTCCAGACAGAAGAACCGTCGTTCACACGGACGGCGTGGAGGTACACATTCTCATGCGGGAAGATTCCTGCACCGAAGTACGCAATCCCCTCATCGACGATCACGCCGGTTCGGACAGGCCAGCGGGAGATCATCTTGCCGTGCCCCAGAAGCCTCTCATCGTTCGGCCCCCCGCGCAATTTCCAGAGCAACTTCCCGTCATCCGCATTCAGGCAGTAAACGAAGCCGTCATCCGAGCCAAACAACAGCCGACCTTTCGAGACGGTCGGCGCGAGCCGAACCGGGCCGCCGGTAAAGAAAGACCAGCGCTCTTGCCCAGTGGTCGCATCGAGGGCATAGACCTTATTGTCGGACGAGGACCCGAAATATACCAAATCACCTGCGGCGGCAACCTGAAAGGCATCGTCGAAAATTACCCGGTGGCGCAGTTGCCAGCCCTCTCGCGGACGCATGGCGGGCCTCGGCCATGCCGGGCGAGGAGGATGGACCGGAACATAAACCCAATCCAGCGCCAATGGCGCCGCCAACGATTCTGCCGTACAGCCGCTGCGAGCATTGTCATGGCGATAAGTCGGCCAGTCCGCCGCTGAGGCCGCCGAGCCCAAAAGGATCACTCCCACAAAAACGCAGGTGGACAATTGACGAGATTTTGTAGTTACCATTGCACTTACTCCTTCAACTCCAGAAAATTGCATGTACAATCCGGCCGAGAGGAAAGGCGAAGGCCACACAGCACTACACGCGCAACCCAAGACCAGAAGAATCCCTGATTCAAAGGCGGTTCTTGAAAACCAAGTTTACCAGAACGGACCTGTAATGCAAGAAACTCCAGTTCATCTCCAGGACCGGGCGAGTTTCCCGCGTGTGCAAAACAAAGCTTGCACAGCCGGCCTGCAGTGACAGTTCGCAGTTCAGTTTCTACGGCTCTTTGTAAACACAGAAAGATTCCGCCAGCATGTCGTGTAATGCGCGTTTTCTGGAGGTAAAGGCAGCGAAAACACACTCGATCAGTACGAGCACATTCATAACAGTACCAATGGGACCCAGGAAATTGCCCTGTTGCGCCTGACCGATTTCCACCATTGACTCGGCAGATTGAAACTGCGATGATGTAAACATAATCAGTTGACCTGCCAGGCCGACACCAGCTAACAAGAGAAATGGGAAAAACCTAACATACGCACCGAATAAAGAGAGCTTGTTGCCGTTATCGTCGATGACTTTGATCCCGCAAGCCATCTTGCCGAGTGTCGCCCCGAAATACGATTCCATCAAAGGTTTGTATATGAGCCCCGGCAGACTTGCTAAAACCAGCACAACAGTGCTTTTGAGTGAGTATAAATTCCAGATGGCCAGAATCCCAATCGGGATAAATATCAGAGAATCGATGATCTGCGCACCAACCCTGATCCAGAATCCTGCCGGCCGTGAATAACCTTCGATGGCTTCCCCGCAATGGGGACAAAATTCAACCCACTCTTGAAATTCCTGTCCGCAACTTTCGCATTTTTTGGCATCCATGTTTTCTCCTCAATCTTAATCGGGATTGAACATCATAACTTGTAAATATCCGGCCGGCGATCGACTATGTGGCCGCCCGTGTTTGCCGGGGCTTTGGCCAGGTCGATTTCGGTGACGGTGTACGTTTGAGTTTTATCTACATTATTGCACACAACGGCGCCGTTGGGGCCGGTGATCAGCGATTGTCCCGGGTGGGTAAACACTATGAAAATTCCATTTTCGTAGGAGCGCGTTCTCATCATGCACAGATTCAAATCCCCGTGCATTCCGTATGTCGGATTGAAGATAACGCGGGCGCCTTTTAGCGTGAGCGTTCGCGCTGTCTCGGGCCAGCGGCGGTCGGCGCAAATCATCACGCCAAACGTGCCGAAATCAGACTCATATACATTCAGGTGTTTGCCCGGCAGATATTTGTGGTCGTGCGTCTGAATATGAGTCTTGTCGTACATTCCCACCAGCGCACCTTTGCGGTTGTATATCAGCGCGGTGTTGTACACTCCACCTGCCGTCTTGCGGGCACATCCATATATGACCCATGCGTTGTTTCGCTTTGCCCAGTCGGACGCCGCGTGCGTGTAGGCCGAGCGCTCCGGGTCGATCGCATACCTCGGCAGGTCTTCTTTGGCCACCGATTTCTCCGTCACTACATACCCGTCGAGAAAACCCTCCGGCGTTACAAGCACGTCCACCTCATCTGTTTTCTCAACCTCGGCCAGTATCTCCATGAGCTTGCCGTGGTTCGCCTGCAACCGGCCTTTTTCCGGATAGACTCTTATCTGTGCGACGCGTATTCCGGACCGCCACTTGTTCTCTGAGGTTTTGCTCTGAGCTAAAAGCTGTGATGCTCCGATGCCGACGAGGCCGGCTGCTTTGAGAAACTCTCGCCTCGTTTGCTCTAACATAGCCATTCGCTTCCCTTTTAGTCTATGTTTATCGTCCGAATGCACGTTTGATGCCAGGCAAGCTCTGACATATAATAACGCAACGAGCCGGACAACTCCAATCTTTTCTATGGCGTGCTTTCTTCGGACTGACTCTTGCCAATCCATTTTACACTCAACCACCATTGCCCTTTTCGTCCGGACGGTGTAGCCGGCGCGTGCACGAAGCGGGACTACTGAGAATCAGAATCGTAGAGTCTCCGGCCCTCGCTAATAGCGCGGCGGCTGGATATTTCCGCCTGCTGACGCATTGCGTAGTCCTGCTGACGCCGCTGATCGGTTGGGCACGCCTCGAAACCCGGCATGTCCGCTCGCGGGCGTCGTTCCAGCATTTGCCTGCCGGCTTCGATGATTGCCACAGCCTCAAGGTACTCGGCAGCGCCGGTGTCCTCGAACTTAGCCAGGCACGGACTCATTCGCGGCCGGTCGAAGCTTACCTGCGGCCCGGCATTCTGCGAGTGAGTGGCCAGCTTCGCAAATGACACGCCCGTCAGTTCGGTAAGTCGCTTGAGCTGCTTGTTATCGAGCGGGCATCGCCCGGCAAGATTGTCCGGATAGGCACAATCGTAGCGAGGATAATACGGCGCATTAAGGTCGATCCACGTTACGACACGCTCGAATTCGTCCTCATTTAATTCGACGCCGAAATGTCCCGCGCGAATCACCTTGACAAGCCTGCTGACCTGCGAACCCCACGAGCCGGCCCCCTGCGTGTCGGATGGCCCGGCGCCGATGGCCCGGATGTACTTCTTGCGCCACAATTCGTTGTAAGAGGTGTTGAACGTGTTGGTGCGGTCGCCTGCGAGATTGAGCGTCTTGCCGGCCTCCTGACCGTAGTCGTGACAACTGACACAGTGCCTGTCGAAAACAGGCTGCACCTCGCGTATGTAGCTAAACAATCGCGGCTCTCCCTTCCAGCCGTTAAGTTTGCTCGGCGGCCCCTCCAAAGCCATCGGCGTCTTTTTCCTAACCTGCCCCGGCGCCTCCCGGCGATTTTCATGGCAGCCCGTGCAGCCTGTTACCTCGCCCGACTGAACGACCGTTCCGCTGCGCATCGACTGCACCATCATCTTCTTGTGATCGAGAAGTTGAAAGTAAACGAACCTGTCCGAGGGCACCTCGAAATAAGCCGAGCCGTCCGCGGCCACCGGAACGGTGCCGAGAATTCGTTTGTTCTCGAAACTGTGCCAATTCAGGGCCGGGCAATGCACGCCCTGACCGCCCCACTGCGCATGCGTCCAGAAACGCTTTTCGGGCGATTCGACCACGCGCAGATACTTCACCGCCCCGCGACTCACACCCTCCATGTGCGTCCCCTCGTAAACATTCAGGATGTAGAAGTACCCTTTCTCGTCCTTGAAGTCACGCCGGGACGGTACGACCATCGGCCTGTGCCGCGGCCCCATCGGCATAGGATCGAAACAGCCTGGCCCCTCGGTGTGCAGCAGTATCTCGTTGCCAAACGTATCGATCAGGTAAATCCCCATCTGCTCGCCCTGCCCGGTCATGCGCGAACAGAGGAAATATTTGTCATTCAGCGGATATGGATCTTCATACTTCGGATTCACCTTTTGGAACTTGTCAAATCCATACACATCAGGCCTGGGGCCCGCCTCGGTCACAAGATTGATCGCACCGGCGTCCCATGTGCGAACGACCGGCTTTCGGCCGTCAACGCCAAGCCGCCGGTCAATGATAGCCAGCGCCCCCCAAGGACGGTCATGGCACGAGCCGAAAACGCACAGAACCTGCTCGGTGCCGGGGATGGCGCGGGCATCGATCACGCCGCCGGGAGACCACGTATTGTTGCCCCAATAGACCGCTTGGTTCGTGCCGTCAGGGTTTATCGTCCAAAGCCCCTGGGCATCCCCGAAATTGCGGTCCACGTACTCCCAGCGGTCGTAGAGTATTCGCCCATCCGGCATAAGTGCGGCGTGGCCCTCGTGCAGTGTGCTCTTGCCGACCTGATGGATGTTGGCGCCGTCGGCGTCCATCCGAAAGAGGTTGCCCATTATGTGGCGGTTGCACATGCAATATTTAGGCTCGCGCGTCGAAGAGAAGACAATGCTGTCATCCGGCAGATATAGAGGATCGAAATCCGCCACGCCGAGTGCGCAGGTAAGCTGCCTCAGCCCCGTGCCGTCGGCGTTGATCTCGTAGATATGGTAATCGTCCTTGATGTCTTTCCGCATGGAAAAGACGATTTTGCCGCCGTCGAAATGAATCTCAGGGTCGCGCATGAGACCTTCGGACGTTTCGATCAAAGTTGTGACTTTACCTCCTCGGGCGAAGTCTATGGTCTTCATCGCCCCGCCGCCTCGAAAGCTCTTCGTGTTGATCTCGCCGGTCTTAAAAATCGTCGCGCTGTTGTGATGATCGCTCTTGTACTGGGCCCGCATGATAAACAGAATCGGCTCGCCGCTAACCAAAGGATTAGAAATGAGCGCTTCCCGCCGGAGCGATCTAAATTCCGCCTGATTCCAACGCCGTTCGATATCGCGCAGCTTCGTCAGATACTCGCCGCCGTTTGGATATTTGTCGCCGAAGGCCCTCGTCAGGTCTTCTATCGCCGCGGTCAATGCCGCCGCCTCTTCGGCTGGGACTTTAGCTTCGCATATATCCGGCAGACCCAACAAGAAAACCGCCAAAACAGCCGCAAATACACCTCGAACATAGGTTGACATTCTTCACCTCAACAGCAGTTGACCCATATCGTAACATTTGCCCTTCACATAGGATACCAAATCCACCCGCAGAATTTAAGTCTCTTTTGCCACGTTGACGGACATTTTTTCTTTGAATCTTGTTCTTGACCCGGATTTCCTCGGATAATGCGTGACAAACAGACTCACACCCGTTAAGATAGAACTTATGGATGGTCGTAGACGAAAGAGCAAAGGACGAAATCTGGCTCCGCGCTGTGGGCTACGGCGAGATGTGGCCACAGGGCCAACCATGGAAGGAAGTTGACATTCTATTTCCGTTACGCTAAATTGCTGGCGAAAAGTGTCGTGTATCATTATGTACGGAGTAGTTGAGAAACTGATTTTCTATGTTGATCTACGCAATTTAGGTGCCGTGTGCACAAAGGCCCGAAAAGTAAGTAGCCACAGGGAGCTTGGAGAGGAATCCATATGTCACCCAAATGGCCGATGGGGAAAACCTACAATGTGAAATGCCCGGACGGCAGCGTGAAGACCGTTTACAGAAACGTCAATGATGCGTTCCCACTGCATCTGACCGGTTGGGAAGGCAAACTGGCTTCTGACGCAGATGTCCTTGATAAGGTCAAGGTAGACCTGAAAGCAGAATACGCGAGTAAGGTGCACGGCCTCTTATACGCACTAGACGAGCTTAATCAGCATCTCATGATGGGCTTCCGTGGTGCATACATTACGTTCCAGAGCGACCCGTGTGGAGCAGCGCAGTTCCTGCAACGCGAAGTGACCAAGCTCCTGGAAGAACAACGGCGTTTACGGGAACGGAAGCTGCAGATCGATGGGCTAATCCAGCTCGCAAAGGCTCATGACACGAAGCCGGAAGATTTCCTTCGAGTTTTCAGCAATATTGTCGACAGCATGGCTACCCTTCGGCTTCCGGAAGCGACGGCAGCCGAAATCGAGGAAGCGAGAAGAATTGCGCGTGAACTGGCTGGGGGAAAAGACAATGAGTAAGATATTCTGTTTTGCAAGCTCGAAAGGGGGTTCAGGCAAAACCGTCCTCACTGCGACTTTTGCAACGTTCTTGACCGCTATCGGCAAGAGAACACTTATGATCGATGTCGATCGAGCTACGCATGGGCTGACGCTCCTTTACTTGAGCGAAGTGAAGAAGCACATGGACGGGATAGAGGGCGGAAATGGAACGCCAAAAGGCCTGTTTGATACGCCGCTGCATGTGAGTGACCGTGATGTGATCACACTCAATAGCCAGGTTTCACTAGTTCCTGCAACATATGACTTCAAAGAGGCTGAGGAATTCAGTCATCACGATTTCACCATCTTTCTTCGAGAGCTGCTGAAGAAGCTTCGAGAGTCATACGATTTCATTTTCTTGGACGCTCAAGCGGGCAGTGACCAACTGTCACGGCTTGCAATGAGCGGGAAGATATCCGATGAGGTTATAATCGTAAGTGAATACGACCCTATGTCAGCCGCCGGGGTTGAGCGACTAAAGGGATTGCTTAGAGAAGAACTCACTTACATGAGGACTTGGGTGCTCCTGAATAAAATGCTCCCAGACTTCGTGGACACCTTCAGCGATTTTCTTGAAGTAACGAAGTACCTTAGCCCAATCCCGTGGGATGCCGACGTAGTCAGAGCATATTCGCGCAGACGATTGGCGTTGGATCTGGAGTACGGCAACGAATACACCCTTGCAGTGATGCAAACATTAAAGGGCCTCCTGGGTGAGGATATTGGCTCTGAAATAGAGCAGTGGGCGGAGACGCGCGCGTTGAACATACGTCAACCGCTTGAAGAGCAGTACAGAGATGCCGAGAAAGAATTAGAGGGTTTGCTGAAAGCAAAAGCTCGTTACGAGCAAGAGCAAGTAAAGCGCCGTTTTGCGAAGAGGATGTCGTTTTTGATCACTTCTATGCTCATCTCCTTTTCTGGGTTGTATTTTGTTCTAAGAGGCGCGTATTCATTCTCTTTCTCCTCAAAGCTCATGCTCGCGTTGATCGCAGGCGGATTTTTGATGGTAGGAATCATGTTCTCATTCTATTACGTGCAACTCTCGGAGAAAAAACGTGAATTCGGAATTGAGGAGTCTCGGTTTGTTAGGCAGGCGGGAATCCTAGAAGATCGGCTCAAACGCCTCGAGATTCTCCGCAAAGGCGACCTTAAGACCTTGATCAAGAAACGCCAAGAGCCGGTAGGATAGGCAACTTGATTGCCCATGCTGCTAACATAACGTAACCCAAACCGCATGGGCAGTCCACAGGACGCCTTGCGGCGGAAACCTGCCCATCCTGCTTGCCCGGCATCCGATAAAATAGTTTCCCCAAATTCCTAATATTCTCGAGATTTATCTTGATGTTCAGCCTTACTCTGTGTATGATAACTATAGAACTACTATAGCATATAGCAGGTAGCGTATGATGGACAGTTGAGAATGGAGCATTAAGCATGAACAGCCAGCAGACAATCGCAAACCTGTGCTCTTGAAGGCTGGTATCGAAAATCGTTAATGGAGCCCGGCGCAACGGGAGATTGCGACCCTTTATGCAAAACAAAGCCAATTTACAGAAGGCCAAATGAATGTATGCCTCTTTTCCAAAAAGGATTATGACGATGCCGCCCACTTTTAAGCTCCAAAAACAAACCCAATTCAAAGCCAATGTCGGAAAAGCCTAATTATGAAAAACAAAGCCAATCGCCGGCCTTCGCCGGAAATCCGAAGCACGAAGCCCTAAATTCTAAACAAACCCGATTCGCGGAGGCCGCTGTGCAAAACAAAGCCAATTTGAAAAAGCCAGATGAGCATAACCTATTGATATACAAAGTGTTATGAGCTAACATTCGTCTTTTGGCCGCGAGAAAACAAAGCCAATCAAAGCCAATTTCCAGGCCCCTGGGGTTGAAACAGTATTTGCTTGGATTACAACGGCGACGTGGTATGATATACTCTTAGAAGGAAGATTTGGAATTTTGGTGCAGGATGCGACATCAGACTGTGACACCAACTGTGTACGACGATACATCGGGCTCGACCGACGGACCGGCTGCGGCACTCCTGCTCGGACGGCATCGGCGGGCTTTTACGCTGGTCGAGCTGCTGGTCGTCATTGCGGTTATCGCCCTTCTCGCAGCGCTGTTGCAGCCGGTGCTCTCGCGGGCGAAGGCCAAGGCCCGGGAGGTGGTGTGCCTCAACAATCTCAAACAGCTTCAGACCTGCGCAAAACTCTATTCACTCGACAACGACGATTTCCTGCCGCCCAACCGATACGTCTATTATATCAACACCGGAGGACCTTCGGCCGGGTTCGATCCCAATCTGACATGGTGCGCCGGGCTTGCGCCGTTCGATACGACCACCGAGAATATCGAACGCGGCCTGCTCTTTCGTTACAATACATCGACCGAGATCTACCGCTGTCCGTCCGACAAGTCGCGGGTGCGAACGCCCGATGGGCAATACCTGCAACTCCGGCGGACGCGCAGCTACAACATGAGCCAGTCGATCAACGGCCTGCCGGATTCCGAGCAGGCAACCTTGCTGCCGAGCTTCGCGAAGGAATCCGAGATCGACGATCCGGCGCCGTCGAAGCTGCTGTTCTTCGTCGGCGTCCACGAGGACAGCATTCTTGATTCTCACTTCGGTATCCCGCCGCGAGGCCCGATGTTCGCCGGCGTGTCGCCGCAATGGTGGGACCTCCCGACCGGCAGGCATGCGCAGGGAGGCAGTTTCTCCTTCGCCGACGGCCACGTCGAACGCTGGCGTTGGGCCGCGCCGAAGATCTTCACCGAACGCGCCCAGCCCGTCAGGCAGGATGGTGAAATGCAGGATTTCCAGAGGGTACAGCGAGGCGTCAAAGCCGAAGATCGATAGATGGTGCGATACATCGCACCCTACTCGTCTACGGACGATAAACTTCCAGCGCCGAACCCGCTCAAGGCAATTGCTTTTGTCGTGCGGATTTGGTATGGTAGGGACGGAAACCGTGACAGATTTTGCTGATCTGAGGCCAACTCCGATGGCACTCCAACCGGATAAATCAGGGCCGGAGACAAGCGGCTACGTCTTCGACATCAAGAAATATGCCATACATGACGGGCCGGGCATACGGACCACCGTCTTTTTCAAAGGCTGCCCCCTGCAATGCCGATGGTGCCACAATCCCGAAAGCTGGAAAAAAAGCCCGGAGCCAGGCTTTCGCAGCGTTCGCTGTGTGAGATGCGGTCAATGCGTCGAATCATGCCAGGAGCAGGCCATCTCATTTACCGATAACGGACCTGTAACAGCCGTGGACAAATGCAATGTGTGCGGTGAATGTGTGAGTGTTTGCCTGAGCAGTGCGCGAGAGATAATCGGGCAAGAGTTGACCGTTCGCAAGGTTATGAATGAGATCGAAAAAGACATCATTTTTTACGATGAGTCGGGCGGCGGCGCAACTTTCTCCGGCGGCGAGCCGCTGATGCAGCCGGATTTCCTGCTGGCCCTGCTGAATCAGTGCCGAAGACAGGGAATACACACCGCTGTAGATACGACCTGCCATGCAAAACCCGAGATCATGAAGAAAGTCGCCGGGCAAACGGACTTGTTTCTCTGTGACCTCAAGTGTATGGACCCGGCTTTGCACAGAGATTTTACGGGTGTGGACAACGAGCTGATATTGTATAATATAAGATGTCTGTCGGACGCCGGGAAGAGAATAGTGATCAGAGTGCCGATTATCCCCGGCTTTAACGACGACGAGGCTAATATCGAGACGACGGCGGAATTTGTCAAATCGCTGGGCAATGTCAGCGAAATTGATATTCTGCCGTACAACAGTGGTGGAAAAGAGAAATCGGCCCGATTGACAGCCGAGTTCGACCTTATGGAGACCGAAGTCCCGGGGGGGCAGAGTATGGCCGCGATTGCAGATGCTCTCAGAGGCTACGGATTCGACGTCAAGACAGGGGGCTAATGATATGAACGAAAGAGTAAGAAAGCTGCGTCAGCAGAGCGTCGAGACCAGACCGTACATCTCGACCGAGCGGGCGGAACTGATAACCGAGTTCTACCGCAGCGACGCCCCTCTGAGCAAATCTGTCCCGGTCTGCCGTGCCTTATCGTTCAAGCACATCATGGAACATAAGACCGTCTGTATAAACGATGGTGAGCTTATCGTAGGCGAGCGCGGCCCGGCGCCCAAGGCTACGCCCACTTATCCCGAATTGTGCTGTCACAGCACCGACGACCTTCGAATACTCGACAGCCGGGAAAGAACACCCTTCGCAATCTCGGAAGAAGTCAAAAAGACTTATCAAGAGAAGATCATCCCCTTCTGGGCCGGCAAGACTATACGGGAGAAAGTCTTCGCGGCAATGGACGAAGAGTGGCACCGGGCGTTCAACGCCGGAGTGTTCACGGAATTTATGGAGCAGCGCGCGCCGGGGCACGCCATTCTCGACGATAAGATTTACCGCAAAGGGATGCTGGACTTTAAGCGCGACATTGCCGAGAACCGTGAGAAACTCGACTATTTCAACGACCCCCGCGCTTACGAAAAAGAGCAGGAATACCAGGCTATGGAAATCTGTGCCGATGCGATTATTGCTTTCGCGCAGCGGCACGCTGACAAGGCAGAACAACTCGCACAACAAGAAACTGATCCTGTCCGGCGAGGCGAGCTGGAACGGATAGCCGACATCTGTTTACACGTTCCGGCGCATGCGCCGCGCGATTTCCAGGAGGCATTGCAGTCATACTGGTTCGTACACTTGTCGGTGATAACGGAGCTGAATACCTGGGATTCATTCAATCCGGGCCGGCTCGACCAGCACCTGCTGCCGTTCTATGAGAAGGGTTTGCAGGATGGGACGTTGACGCCCGAGCAGGCCGAAGAACTGTTGCAGTGCTTCTGGATCAAGTTCAACAATCAGCCGGCCCCTCCCAAAGTGGGTGTGACCGAGCAGCAAAGCGGCACTTACACCGATTTCGCCCTGATCAATATCGGCGGACTCAGGCCAGGCGACGGAACCGACGGCGTTAATGACATCTCGTACATGATGTTGAGTGTAGTGGACGAGATGCATCTGACCCAGCCCAGCGCGTGCATTCAGATTAGCAAGAGGAATACGGACCGTTTCCTCAAGCGCGCCTGCGAGGTGATTCGCACGGGAACCGGACAACCCTCCGTGTTCAACACGGACGTTATCATCAAGGAAATGCTCCAGGACGGCAAGAGCATGACGGACGCCCGCAGCGGCGGGCCAAGCGGCTGCGTTACGGTCAGCTCATTCGGCAAAGAAAGCTGCACCCTGACCGGCTACATAAACTGGCCGAAGATTCTGGAACTTGCCTGCTATGACGGCATCAATCCCGGCTCAGGCGAGCAGGTCGGCCCACGGACGGGAGATGCCCGCCGGTTCACATCCTACCGGCAGATGATGGATGCCTACACCAAACAGCTCGAGTATTTCATCGACTTGAAAATCCGGGGCAACAACGTCATCGAGCGAATTTTCGCCAATCATATACCCGCGCCGTTCATGTCAATCGTGATGGACGATTGTATCGCCCGCGGGCTGGATTACCACAACGGCGGAGCGCGGTACAACCCGACATACATTCAGGGAGTCGGCATCGGCACGGTGACCGATTCGTTGGCGGCGGTAAAGCGCCACGTATTCGAGCAGCAAGATGTCACAATGGATGAATTGCTGGCCGCGATGAAAGCCGATTTTGACGGATACGAGCATTTACAGCACACGCTGTTCGAACATTCACCCAAGTACGGCAACGACGACGATTATGCCGACAGCATCACCGAGGAAGTATTTGACGCTTATTACGATTTGCTCAACGGCCGTCCGAATACCAAGGGCGGAAAATATCGCGTCAACCTTCTGCCTACAACAGTTCACATTTATTTCGGCTCGGCAACGGGCGCGCTTCCATGCGGCCGGAGGGCGGGCGAGCCGGTCTCGGAGGGTATCTCGCCCAGCCGGGGCGGCGACCGCCACGGGCCTACCGCCGTTGTCAAGTCGGCGGCGAGAATCGACCACGCCCGCACGGGGGGGACGCTTCTGAATATGAAGTTTAATCCGCAGGTGCTGGCCGGCGAGGACGGTATCGAGAAGCTGGCACATCTGATCAGGGCCTACTTCAAGCTGGACGGTCACCATATCCAGTTCAACGTCACCACCGCCGAGACGCTGCGAGAGGCCCAGCAGAATCCCGAACACCATCGAGACCTGATCGTAAGAGTGGCCGGTTACAGCGATTATTTCGTGGACGTGGGCCGGGACCTGCAGGAGGAAATCATCGCCCGCACCGAGCAGCAGGCACTATAAAACTCGTTCTGCGTACTATGTGCTGCGTTCTGAGCCGCGGAACGCCGAACGATGAACTCTGAACGAAGAATGGAGACCTGTTATGAAAGGAAATGTAGGGTGTGCTACAGCACACCTTTTGACTCTGTGCGTTCTGCCGCTTCTTCTTTTCGGCTGTGCGCATAACGCCCAGGAGAGGCAGTTGCAGGAATTCATCACGGCTTACGAGACAAAGATCGAACCCTTGTCCACCCAGACCAATCTAACCTACTGGGACGCATCAACTACCGGCAAGGCTGAGTTCTATGAAAAGCTCAGTGAATTGCAGACCAGGATTCGCCAGATTCATAGCAATCAGCAGGAATACGACTTTCTCAAAGATACAAAAGAAGCGGGACAAATTAAAGATGCCCGGCTGGCCCGGCAGTTAGACAAACTTTACTTCGCATATAAGCAGAATCAGATAGAGCCGGAGTTGTTGAAGAAGATCGTTGATGCGGACACGAAGGTGCAGGAAAAGTACAACAACTTTCGCGGCACCATGGAGGGCAAGAAAGTCACCAACAGCGACGTCTATACAATCCTGACGACGGAGAAGGACTGCCGCAAAAGGGAATTGGCCTGGAAGGCGAGCAAGCAAGTCGGGGAGGCGATCATCGATGAATTTCTCCAATTGGTAAAGCTGCGCAACGCCGCGGCGCAAAAGCTTGGCTTCGACAATTACCATACACTCTCGATAGTCACGGGCGAGCAGAGCATAGAAGAGCTGGACCGTATCTTCGATGACCTCAGCGAATTGACCGGCGAACCCTTCGCCCGGCTGAAGCAGGAACTCGACGGTATTTTGGCAAACGACTACGGCATCGCGCCGGAGGATTTGATGCCCTGGTACTATCACGATCCATTTTTTCAGAGGACCCCTTTGGTGTATGACCTGGATTTGGACACCTATTACAAAAACCAGGACGTCAAGGAATTAGCGGAAGACTATTATGCCGGCATCGGTCTTCCTGTGGATGATATTCTCGCCAAGAGTGATTTATATGACCGCGAAGGCAAGTATCCCCATGCTTTTAGCTTTGAAGGAGACCGGCATGGAGACGTTCGCATCTTGTGCAACCTTCAGAATACCGAACGCTGGATGGAGACTATATTGCATGAATTGGGTCATGCCGTTTACAGCAAGTATCACAACCGCGAAGAGCCCTGGTTGCTCAGAGAGCCGGCACACAGTTTCACAACTGAAGCGATTGCGATGTTCTTCGGACGCTTGAGCCGCAATCCCGTCTGGATGCAGAAGATGCTCGGTCTGGCGGACAAAGAGAGGGCGGAAATCGAAGGGATCAGCAGGAAATACTTGCAGTTCCAGCAGGTCCTGTTTACCCGATGGGCGATGGTAATGTACAGCTTTGAAAAGCAGCTTTACGCCGATCCCGATCAGGATTTGAACGATTTGTGGTGGGACCTAGTTGAGAAATATCAGCTCATCAAGAGGCCGCCGGGGCCAGCCGACGCGGGCTGGGCTTCCAAGCTGCATTTCACGACGGCGCCCTGTTACTATCACAACTATATGTTGGGTGAATTATTGGCCTCTCAACTGCACCACCATGTTGTCCACGAAGTTCTCAGGCTCGAATCCGACCACGACGTCAGTTATGTGGGCGACACGGCCCTCGGGGATTATCTGCGCAGGAAAGTCCTCGGCCCCGGTGCTCGCTACCACTGGAATGATATGATCGAACGAGCAACCGGCGAGCCGCTGACGCCTAAATACTTTGTCGAACAATTCGTGCAATAACGATCAAGACCACCATGAACAACTGTACCAACCTCGGTTGCCAACATACGCTGTGGAGCAATACATGACTTATTTGGTCGCTATATTTATCTACTTGTTCGTCCTGGCGGGCATCGGCATCTACAAGTCGCGACAGGTCAAGACGCAGGAGGATTTCACCGTCGCCGGGCGCACTCTTTCGCCGTGGATAATGGTCTGTACAATGCTCGCCGTCTGGATCGGGACCGGCTCGATCGTGGGCAACGCCGGCAAGACTTATCAAGTCGGCATGTCGGCCTTATGGCTGCCGTGCGGGACCTTCATAGGAATGATTCTGCTTTCTTTTATCGCCACCCGTGCGCGCAACATCGAGGCGCTGACCGTGCCGGAGATAATCGGCAGGCGCTTCGGCGGCCAAGCGAGGATATTGGCCGTCGTGGCTCTGATCGTCGCCTACATGGTGATTGTCAGTTACCAGTTCAATGCCGGCGGCATGGTTCTGGAAGTAATCGCGGGCCAGAAGGACAAAGTCACACTCAGTACGGGCAGCCTGCTGACCAAAAGGCAGGTCCGCAAAGGCTATTTCAGGTATGAACCGCCGGCGGACTGGATGGGCGCTGCGCACATTGGTTTCGACGCCAGGGACAAGAGCACGGGGCAGTGGTCCGGCGGCGCCGAGCGGTTCACCGTTCTGGTCGTGCCTTCGGCCCGAATCATTGGAGTCAAAGAGGCCCTGGAGGCGGCGCGCAACGAAGCCTCCATCGCACCCCTTGTTGAGGCGGTCGGCTCCCTCGATGTCATCGGCGCAGCCGAGATCGAGGGCCTGGACAATCTCGACAACGTCGTCGCTATCAAGCAAAATACAATCACCCGGATTACGATTACCGGGCACGGCGAGGGCTTTGCCGGCAACGAGCAAATCTTCCGGCTGGCCGGGCCGCCGAAAACGGGAAATGCGTATCTGCATGAACCCAAGCTGACTTCGGAGAAGGCCACGATCATCGCTGCGGTTTTCATCGTGGCCTATACCATGTTGGCCGGCCTGATGAGCCTGGCCTTTGCCGATGTCGTCACCGGAACCGTGATCATGGGGACTTTGCTGATTGCGTTTCCCATCGCATTGATCAAAGCGGGCGGTATCTCCGGCATGGAAGCGGCCTTCGCGGAAATGGCCGACCGGCCCGATCACATGCGGATGTTGGGCGTGTGGGGGGCCGTGGATTACATCAACTTCTGTCTGCCCGTGTTTCTGCTTGTACTGGGCGACGCCAATCAATACCAACGCATTTTTGCCAGCCGCAATGCCAAAGGAGCCAGGACGGCTGTAATCATCATGATCTTTGTCGCCTTGATCATTGAAGAGCTAATCATCGCCGAAGCATGGTTTGCCAGCAGCCTGATACCCGATCCCGAAAATGGACGCTTTGTCCTGATCTATGCCGCCCGGCACTTTATGCCGCTTGCTCTCGGACTGCTTTTCATGATAACCGTCGTGGGGATCATCATCTCCACCGCCGACTCATTCCTGCTGGTGCCCGCCACGACCTTCATCAAGGACGTTTATCAGGCGCACATCAACCCAAAGGCGCCGGAGAAGAAAATCGTCTTTATGAGCCGCCTGATGGTGTTGACCTTTGGAGTAATTGCCTGGCTCATTTCACTGGCATTCGCCGAGAGCACGACCGTTTTTGAAAAGTCGCTGTACGCCTTCACAGTTTACGGCTCGGCCATCACGCCGTGCCTGGTGGCGGCACTGTTCTGGAAGGGGGCGACCAAAGCGGGTGCAATCAGCTCGATCCTCGCCGGCACCGTCACCACGCTCCTGTGGGGAGAAGTGCTGAAGGACCGCCTGCCCGCCCATGTGGCCAGGCTCGACGCAGTGCTGCCCGCGATAACACTCTCGGTCGTTTGCCTGATAGTCGTCAGTCTCTTGACTCGAAATCCACAGCTAACCGGAGGTGATTCATAAATGTTTGCCCCAAACGTATATATCGAAAGAAGAAAACGCCTGCGAACCGACGTCGAGTCGGGCGTGATTCTGTTCTTAGGCAATGAAGAAAGCCCTATGAACTATCCTGACAATCAATATCCCTTTCGGCAGGACAGTTCGTTTCTCTATTTCTTCGGGCTTGACTGCCCCGGACTGGCCGCTGTTATTGACATTGACCAGGGCAGCGAGTGTATCTTCGGCGACGATCTTACCGTTGACGATATTGTCTGGACCGGTCCGCAGCCACCGTTAAGAGAAAAATGCCAAGAGGTCGGTATTTCTCAGACTGCCGCACACGATCAACTGCCGGTGACGTTGATAAGAGCTGCTGAGCAGGGCAGAACCATCCATTTTCTGCCCCAATATCGGGCCGACAATGTTCTGAAGATCGAGCAGTTGCTGGCAATCCCACCGGCGGTAATTGAGGATCACGACTCGGAGAGATTGATCAGGGCGGTCATCGCACAAAGGTCCATAAAGGCCGAAGAGGAAATTACGCAAATTGAAGCGGCCCTGGACATTGCATACGAGATGCAGACAACAGCAATGAAGATGTCGAAACCAGGCGTCTATGAGCGCCAGATCGCCGGGGCTATGGAGGCAATCGCACTCTCGCATGGGGGACGCCTGTCATTCCCCACAATTTTCTCAATCCACGGCGAAACGCTTCACAACCACTATCATGGAAATCTGATGAAAGACGGCGACATTGCCGTAAACGATTCGGGGGCGGAATCCCCATCTCACTACACGAGTGACATTACCAGGACGATTCCCGTCAGTGGAAAATTCTCGCAGAGACAAAAAGAAATCTATGCTATCGTTTTGGACGCACAAAACAAAGCGATTGAAGCAGTCAAGCCCGGCGTTGAATTCAGAGATATTCATCGCCTCGCGTCTGAAGTTCTCGTATCGGGGCTGAAAGACCTTGGACTTGTCAAGGGCAACGTGACCGAGGCGGTGCAGGCCGGAGTTCACACATTGTTCTTTCAGTGCGGCTTAGGGCACATGATGGGGCTTGACGTCCATGACATGGAGGGACTGGGGGAAGATTATGTCGGCTATACCGACACCATCAAGCGCAATCCGGAGTTTGGCTGGCGCTCGTTGAGGCTGGCAAAGGCACTCAAACCCGGATTTGTCATCACCGTAGAGCCGGGGCTGTACTTCATCCCTGAGTTGATCGACCGCTGGAAAACCGAGCAGAAGAACGCGCAGTATATCAATTACGATGCCGTCGAGAAATACAGGGATTTCGGCGGAATCAGGATAGAAGACGACGTGCTGGTAACGCAGCAGGGCTGCCGCATATTAGGCAAGCCTATACCCCGGACCATCGAAGAAGTTGAAGCGATGTCCTCGTAACTCGTATCTCGTATTGCGTATTGCGTATTGCGTATATCGTATCACGCACTCCCTAGGGGACGCCTTACGGCGGACGCAATACGAATCAACTTTTGTACTTTTCCCAAAAATCGGGGAAGAACTCCTTCGCCTTAACCTCAAGCTCCTGGTCGCTGATGGCGGTCAGACGGCCCTCGACGTCGTATTGGTCGATGACCCAGCGAGCCAGCTTGTGGACCCTGATCTTATTGAGCCGGTCGCCGCCGGCCAGACCGAAGAATTCGTTGACCCAATGGGCCACTCCGTCGGCGCCGCTCTTGTCGGTAATGGCAACCCGCGGGGGCCTGCCCAGGAGTTTCTCGGTATCGAAGATATTGTAAATCCGCTCGTCCTGTCGGAGTCCGCCGGCGTGAATGCCGGCCCGCGTCACGTTGAAAGCCCTGCCCGCGAACGGGTAGTTGTCGGGAATGGGCAGCCCGATGGATCTCATGTAATCGGCCAGCTCGGTTATGACCATCGTATCAAGCCCGCATGTATCACCCTTGAGGGCTATATACTCGAAAACGGCAGCCTCCAGGGGTGGATTGCCTGTCCGCTCTCCAAAACCGAAGAGCGTGGTATTTACAAAATCGACGCCGTAAAGCCATGCCGTTCCGCCGTTGGCGTGGACTTTGTGGAAGTCGTTGTGCCCGTGCCATTCCAACCTGTCGCTCGGCACGCCGCACTCCTGGTTGAGTTTGTAGATGAGCTTGGGGATGCTCCTCGGCAGCCCGGCTCCGGGATAGCTTACGCCGAAGCCCATAGTATCGCACAACCTGATTTTCGCCGACAACTCTTCCGGCACCTGCTCACTCATCTCCATCAGCCTGTCGACGAAGGGCAGCACAAAGCCCTCAATATCAGCGCGCGTCACATCCTCCAGATGACACCGGGGACGAACACCTGCTTCAAAAGCGGCGGCCACTACCTCGCAATAACTCTCCATGCACTCCTTGCGGGTGCGGAATTTCAGCTTTTGGAATATGTGATAATCCGAGCAGCTCGTGAGCATGCCTGTTTCCTTCAATCCGGCTTCTTTTACGAGCCGGAAATCCCCCTTGACGGCACGAATCCAGCCGGTGCACTCGGGATACGTGTGCCCCAGCGCACGGCATCGGTCCAGAGTCTCGCGGTCGTTCTTTGTATAAAGGAAAAACTCGGTCTGCCGGATCACGCCGTTGGGCCCGCTGAGCTTTGCCAGCAGGTCGTAAATGTGGACCATCTGCTCGATGGTGTAAGGGGGCCTGGCCTGCTGACCGTCTCGAAAAGTCGTATCTGTTATCAGTATCGGCCTGTCCTTGACGGCCTCGAAGTCAAACTCGACCGGCTTGCCGTCGATGTACTCGATAGCCGGGTTACTTAGAGGGATCAGTGGGGGAAGATTGTATGGAAAGACATCCTCTACCAGATTCGGTACTTTCGCATCCACCAGACGATGTTTCTTTTTGACATTACCCATAAAAGTCCTTTCTCTTGAATTTGGAATTTAGAATGCAGAATGTAGAATTCTCAATTCTTCATTCTCAATTCTCAATTCTTATGCTACTGTTCTATTTCGACGCCCTGCTCCTTGCAGACGTTCGTGATGAATACGACGGCATCGCCCACCGTCTGAACGGCAAGCGCCGCGTCCTCGTCCATCTCTATGCCGAACTCCTCTTCGAACATTGCCACCAGCTCGATCGAGTCCACGCTCTCGGCGCCCAGATCGGCGGTAAAGTTATCTTCGATTTTAACCTCATCAACGCCCAGCTTCTTACTGGCGATTGCCTTGACACGTTCTTCTACTGTTGCCATATTATCTTCTCCTGTTTGTCGGTTTACATTGACATCCTTCTGCGGCCCTTCTTGATAGCGGCTTTGCGAACGGGCGACGTCATCTCAAACACCGCGTCCCACATCGCCTCTGCTTCCTCGGACCACTGGCATCCTCGCCGGCTCATGGCGGTCCTGGCCGTCTCGTATAGCCTGCCCTTGCCAAAGCCCTTGGTCGTGATTCCCTCGATAAACCAGCCGAAGGATGGTATATGCTTTGGCAGCGGCTTGCCGGTCGCCATTATAAGCGCCATTGCTCCTACATACGAACCGGTATTCAACAACGTCCCTATCGACGTCTTCGCGTGGTCGCCGATCAGCGAGCCGACTTTGGTCGAGCCGGTGTCGATGGAACGTTTGCCGTCCAGCATTACCGAGACACTCGAATAGTCGTTCTTTAGGTCGCTGTTAGTCGTGAGCGCCCCGAGGTTGACCCATTCGCCGACGTAGCTGTGCCCGAGGAACCCGTCATGGTACTTGTTGGAATAGCCGTGAATGATCGATTCTTCCACCTCGCCGCCGATCCGGCAGAAAGGTCCGATACTATTGCCCTCACGACACTTGGCGCCCAACAGAATCGAATTCTTACCGACATAGCAGGGTCCCTCAACCCGGCTGAAGGGGTGAATCTCGACACCCTCGTCAATATAAACCGGCCCGTGCTCGGCATCAATAGTGACCATCGGATGCACTTTCGCTCCCGGCGCGATGTAAACGTCCTTTTTGTCGCCCCGAATCGCGAGAGGCTCCTCGACTTTTCCGTCGATCCCGCTCTGTCCGGCCGCCGCAAACTCAGCGGTTATCTGCTCACCGTTGGCCAATACGAGGTCCCAGGTGTACTGCCAGGTGGGCAGCTTGCACGGCACGTTAGGCAGGCTCGCCTTGGCCGAGGCGACAAATTGCTCGATATCGTCCACCTTGAGTTGGCCGATATCCTTCCGGCTGATTCTGGCGTAAAGTACCTGTCCTTGCTCATCCAAGCCAATCTCGCTGGCGCCTTCAGTGGGAATATCAAAGCTCCCTGCTTTGACTGTGGGATCTATGAGAAGTAAATCGTCATCCGCCAGCAAGGCCATGTCGTTCACTGGCTTTTCCACCTGCGTCCTATAATACGCCGCCATATAGTCCGGAACAAAATATGCAACCTCATCGGGCTTGACCGCCGCCGACAGCTTCTCTTCGAGCGAAGTCATGCCGCATCGAAGCTCCCAGATGGGATGCCCGAATGCCAGAGGGTAGAAGTTGGATCTGTTGTCACGCAAACTGTCGATTAGAACTAACCGCATCAAGGCTCCTTAATTCTTTAGATGCTCAGATTTACACAAGACAAGGCATTTCAGCATTGATATTGCATATCGAGCCAAGCATTTTACCAGAAAGACACACCCGCGTCCACTGCAAAGCCAATCCAAAAATATAGAAAATTCCGGCGATGTGCTACCCTGGTCGAGGCCATGATTTTCGACGATTTGGCCCGGTCGTCGGGCCGGCGATTTACCTGCCACATTCGACAAGCGGCCCTATTGGGCCGTAAAGCGGTCCTCGTTGAGGACATTGCCGTCAACGCTGTGATGTCGGAATGTAACGGTTGGCCCGCCTTCGTTGCGGTCAACAGTGACGGCAAGGAATCCGCCAATCACGTTGAGGTACTTATGCTCGGGATATCGTTGGTCATTGCTCCAGCCGCCGGCATGTTTGTCGCTTGCGGGCCCGCACGAGTATTCCCGCACGCCGGTGTCGGCGTCCACCGAAACATATTGCCAGTGACGGTCGCCGCATATTACGTACATATTCTTCTGCTTTGAAATGAACCGCCTGATCTCGCCGCCTTCGTGTTGAAAGTCTTTGTTAGAGTGGTTGTCGTGCTTGTTCGTCCGATCCGGTCCGACTACGGGAGTCGCGCTGATCAGGATGCGAAATGCAGCGTCAGACTGCCTGACGGTGCGTTTGAACCATGCCTTCTGCTCTTTGCCCCAAATTGTCTTGTCCGGGCCGTCAGGCATTGTGTTGGGACTGCGGAAATCGCGCCCCTCGACGAGCCAAATCTGGAGGTCCCTGCCCCATCGAAACGTCCGCCAGGTCCGGTCGCCCATCGGCACCTGCTCTAAGAATACCGTCTGGCCCTGCTTAAACGTAAAATCTCCCATGAACCGGCTCTTCCTTGTAGGCCAACAGTCGTTCATCCAGGTATCGTGATCGTCCTTGATAAAGTAGCTGGCGACATGGCGATGAAACTCCACATTGGTCGGCAGACTATACATGCGTGCCCAATGCCAGCGAGCCAACGGCAGGGTCTTGGCCAGCTTGTCATAGTAGAGAATATCGCCCGTATGAACGAAAAAGCTGGGATCAAGCTTCAGTATCGCGGCATAAATCTTGTATCCCCCGCCGGCAACGTCCTGATCCGGATATGCCTGTCCCGTCGAAACCGTAAAGACAACTCGCTCAGATTGGTCGGCGCGCGGTGCTGTTTTGAAATGACCGTCCAGCGTCTGTCCACTCTCGCCCCCAGCGTTTGGCCTGGCCTCAACGCGTACCTGATAGTCTGCATTAGCCTCCAGGCCGGTCAGTCTGAACTGATGCGTATAGTCGTGCTTTGGATCCACCGAGCGCCAATCGGTCGCCTTCCAATCCGAAGCTCCCGCCACCTTATACAAAGCCCTGACGTTCCCCGGTGCGCCGGGCACGGCCCCTTCGATCGTCTGAATTGTCGAACCATTGGGAAACTCGACAACCGGCGCTATGTCAGGCCTTCCGCTTTTACGTCTCTCGGAAAGCTTGCCGCTCTCGGAATCGCGATAGAGAACCTTCGGCATCGGCGCATCTGATCCTTCACGCTCCGGATGCTGTGTCAGGCGCGTCCAGAGAATCGCCGAATTATCCGTCACCTCGCCGATCCTGATTCCAGTGGCTTGATAAGGCCCCTGGGACAGAACCTTGCCGCAGCCAATAGTGATTAAGAGAACTACTATCAAGATCGTCTTTGTAATGTGTCGTAAACTCATCGGAAGGTCCTTTCTGTAAGCCTATTCCACTTTCCACAATTTTCTGAGCAGTTTGTACATTTCCTCGTCATGCTGCTTCAATTCGGAGCGAACAAACGGGTAAAAATCGTTCGTGCCGAAAAAAGCCTCGCTGCACTCGGCAAAATATTCCTGGTCGTTGTTCAAGGCGTAGGCGCGTTTTGATTTTCCGGAGATATGTAGCACCGACTCGTATTTCTTGCTTTCCACGGCTTTCTCGAAGGTCTGATGGAGTTCCTTGTGGTCGTAGCCAGGCACGCTGTGATGGTAAGCGTGGGCCAGCTCGTGCAGAACCATCCAGGGTTGGCCGATAGTCCACTTTAGAAAATTCTCGGCATTGGCTATCTCGACGCTTCGCTCCTTCTCCGGATTGAAGCCGTTGTTGCTCAGCCATTGTCTGCTCGGATGATAACACATGCACGGATGTCGCGGGGCTTTGTACTCCACCCATATCGGAACGTTCCTGAGTGCTTCGAGAGGCTCGTCCGCAACGACGCGGGTAATCTGATAGAGTTGAAACTCCAGCAGATCCAACACTTCACCGGCAAGTTCGGCATGATCCAACAGCAACTCTTTGTTGACAAGAATCTTCCAACCTTCGATCCGGCGGACGGCATAGCCAGTCGTCGGGGTGTATTCGCTTGCAGCGGCACTAAAGGCCAGAAATACGTTACAAATCAGCACAACCTTTCTCATCGCAGACGGTCTCCTAAATTGAGCATTTGGCCAAGACCTGCTGAACTTATCACAGACACGTGAGCCGGCCGACACATTCTTCTTCTCTTCCAATGTATCAAAAATACGGTGAAAATAAAGCCGTTTCCGTTCTCGCTTTGTTTGACCGTCTCCTTGCTATTGCCGGTAAATCTGATACACTTGCTCGTATGGGGTCAGCAGACGAATTTGGGTGGACAAAAGTAATATGGAAAAGCAATACATGAGAAGAAGGTTGTCCTCAGCGGCGACGGCTGTATTGCTGTTTTCTCTGCTGATTCCCGGCGCCACCGAAGAAGCCTTTAGCGAACAGCAACTCCGAAAGAGGGTGAGGCCCAGAAGGTTCCCCTCTTCGCCGGACCAGCTGAATCTCGCTGATATTCCTTTCAAAATTCTGTTCGAGACCTACCGCAGAACCGACGGCAAACTTAACTGGGAACTGTACCAGATAGACGCGGACGGCTCCAACCCGATCAATCTCACGCAGAGCCGCGACCTGGATGAGATGTATCCGCACGCCTCTCCTGACGGCACAAAGATATGCTTCGTTGCCGACAAAGGTGCGGGAAGAAGAAGGCTTCGAAACGTCTATTACATGAACATCGACGGGACCGAGCGAGTCGAAGTCGCTCGAAACGGCCGGCAGCCTTGCTGGAGTCCCGACGGCAAAAGCATCGCATATCTAAAGGGCGAGTACGAACGCTACAGCACCCGGGAGTATGCAACTTCGGAACTTTCGTTCTACGATCTGAAGACCGGGCAGAATAAGCTGCATCCAAACAGGACCCTGCACCACATCTACGCTATATGCTGGTCGCCCGACGGCAATTGGTTTCTCGGCGCCGTGCACGGGGGGATGGGGTACAGCGACACGATCATCGCTTTCGACGCCCAGGGTACGCGCGTTTTCGATCTGGCGCGATGGGGAGTTAAGGGATGCAGGCCGGACCTTAGTTTCGACGGCATGAAAATGACCTGGGGCGAGACCGACTGGGACCTGTGCCTTGCGGACATTGACCTGGCGGGCCGCTCGCCCCGCGTGCACAACGTACGCAAAATCATCGGATGCCGGAGTTCATCGAAGGTTTACCACGTTGACCTGTCGCCGGACAAGAAGTATATCGTTTTCAGTTACGGCCCTTCCACAGGCGGACAACAGGTTGGCGGCAGAGCGAAGGGCTGGAACATCTGCGTGAGTGATCTAAGTGGAAAATGGGTCAAGATTACTACTGATGGGCTCCACAACAAGGAGCCTGACTGGGTGCCGATTCCTGCGGCGGACCCTTGAGAAAGGAGATATGATGGCAAAAAGATGTCGTGTTACAAGAAATGGGTTGTCCATACAGAGCATCTGCGTTCTGTTCTCTCTGCTGCTTTGTCTTTTTCTGACGACCGAGGCTTTCTGTCGGCCGGGGGACCAGCCAGAACTCAGAACAACTCCATCACCTCGGACTGAGCTGAATCTAAAGGAAATCCCCTGCAAAATTGTGTATGAAACGTTCCGTAAAACCAGCGGCAAGGAGAACTGGGAACTGTACCTGATAAATGCCGACGGCTCCGATCCGGCCAATCTTACCAATACTCCCGATGCCGACGAGATGTATCCAAAAGCCTCACCCGACGGCACGAAGGTCTGTTGCGTCGCCGATGAAATCGTCAATTCCAAAAAAGTCAGGAATGTCTATTGCATGAACATTGACGGAAGCAGCCGTGTGAAAGTTGCCGACAATGCCCGCCAGCCCTGCTGGAGTCCCGACAGTAAAACCATCGCATACCTGCCGGGGGAATTCGAGCGCTACACCATCAAGGATTTTGCTACTAAGGGGCTTGTCTTTTATGATCTGAAAACCCGCAAGCACAGAGAACACCGAAACAAGAAGCTGTATCATCTTTACAATATTTCCTGGTCGCCTGACGGACAGTGGTTTCTTGCCACCGTGCACGGAGGAATGGACTTCAAACACGCCATACTGGCATTCAAGGTCGATGGAACCAGAATTTACGATCTGACTAAGTTCGGCGTAACCGGTTGCAGGCCGGAATTCAGCCCCGACGGCAAACGGATAACGTGGGGTCTGACCGACTGGGATTTATGTACGGCCGACATCGACGTAACATCCGGTGAACCCCTGGTTACTAATGTTCGCCGCGTCGTCAAGTGTGAGAAGGAATATGAGGTTTATCATACCGACTTCTCACCAAAGGGAAGGTATCTGGCTTTCAGCTATGGTCTAAAGGCAGTGGAAATGGTGGGCGGCAAAGCGCCGGGCTGGAACATTTGTGTAACCGACTTGACAGGTAAATGGGTGGTAATCACCTCCGACGGAAACCACAATAAGGAACCTGATTGGGTTCCGATTAGCACAGGGGGCCTATAGAGCACAAGATCGGAAGAAACAAAAATGAAACTCTTAAAACTACTCTGCTTTGTTTTGCCATTGACGCTTATCGCTGCCGGAGTCAAGAGCGAATCGGAAAAAGACAATGAATTGAGCGAGTCACTTCTCCAGGTCGCGGCTAAAGGTGACATTGCCCGGGTCAAATCCCTCCTGTCGAAGGGGGCCGACGTCAACGCAAAGGATAAGTTCGGATGGACTGCCCTTCACTTAGCAACAGCTCAAGGCTCAGAAGATGTGGTCAAGTTCCTTATTGCCGGCGGTGCCGACGTCAATGCAAAGGAGAAAGCCGGCGATACACCTCTGCACTTAGCGACAGATCTGGGCCAAAAGGCTATGGTGGAATTATTTCTTGTCAAAGGCGCCGACGTTAATATAAGGCGCAAGGATGGCTCAACACCTCTGCACATCGCGGCCGAAAATGGTCGGAAAGACTCCGCCGAACTCCTTATTGACAGGGGTGCAGATGTTAACGCGAAAGATGCGGAAAATCGGACACCGTTACACAGGGCAACAAACAAAGAGGTGGCTGAACTGCTTATTGTAAAAGGGGCAGATATCAAAGCAAAGAACAAGCGGGGCGTAACGCCGTTGCACGAGGCGGCCGGGCATGGCCAGAAAGATATAGCAGAACTGCTTATCGCCAAAGGGGCAGACATCAAAGCAAAGAACAAGTGGGGCGTAACGCCGTTGCACCGGGCGGCCGTGTATGGCCAGAAAGATATAGCAGAACTGCTTATCGCCAAAGGTGCCGATATCAATGCAAGAGGCTCCCAGAAGCGCACACCTCTTCACTTTGCAAGCGCAAGGGGCCATGAGGAAATCGCAGAGTTTCTGCTGGCAAATGGTGCCGAGGTGGACGCACGAACCATGCGCGGCCAGACGGGACTGCACCTCGCGGTCGTAGAAAGTAACAAGGATATGTTTGAGCTGCTGTTAGCCCATGGCGCCGACCTGCATGCCACTGACTACTGTCACTGGACAGTTCTGCAAACAGCTATGTGGTGGTGGAATTGGGGTGGTGGTGGAGGGGAGGAAATGGTCCGATACCTGCTCGGCAAAGGTCTCAAGGCCCCGCCTATCCACTTAGCGGCCTACTTTGGAGAGCTTCAGAAGGTGCAGGGCCTCCTTGCCGATGGGGTCAGCGTCAATTCGAGAGACAGCGCCGGCTTTACTCCACTACACTATGCCCTCGACCGAGGTCATGAAGAAGTGGCCGAATTGCTCATCAGCAAAGGTGCGGATGTCAATGCAAGGACTTTGCATGACCAGACACCACTGATAGCAGCAAAAACTACGGATATGACGGCCCTGCTCATTGCCAAAGGCGCTGATGTAAACATAAACACCAAATCTGGGCATAGTCCTCTCCTCAGGGCGATAGATCGAGTCAATACCCAACAGGCGGAGCTGCTTATCTCCCACGGAGCTGACGTCAATGCGAAGATGTCCTTGTGGGCCGGGAAAGGGAAAACGCCTTTGCACCTGGCGTGCATAGTAGGGGACAAGGCCATCGTCGAAATGCTCCTTGCTAAGGGGGCGGATATAAACGCTAAGACCGACAAGGGTGATACACCCCTGTCTCTGGCAAAGGAGAGGGGTCGCGAGCGAATCGTCGAACTGCTCCGCCGGCACAGGGCCAAAGAATAATTAGGGCTGCCATGCATCAGGCTGACCATTGAATCAGCAGCAGATTCACTGATGCCGGTGAACCTGAGTTGCGCCGAATGAAAGGAGAATGTAATATGAGAATAACATTTGATTACAAAAAACACATATCATTCCCATGCATTCTTTTCTATTTGTGGCTCTGTATTTTTTCATTCGTCCAGACAACTCAGAGCTCACAACCTGTAAATGAAGATGAACCGTCGGTGGGGCCTAATGAGAAATCGGGAATAGATCTCAAAGCGATTCCCTTCAAGATCATCTATGAAACTTTCAGAGAAACGGACGGCAAAGAAAACTGGGAGTTATTTCTCATGAACGCGGACGGTTCCAACGCAACTAACCTGACCCGGACACCGGATGTGGATGAAATGTGTCCCCATGCCTCGCCCGATGGGACAAAGGTTTGTTTTGTTGCCGATGAGGGAACGGGCAGAAACAAGGTTCGCAATGTTTATTACATGAATATTGACGGTACCGGCCGGGTCAAGGTTGCCGACAATGCCAGACAGCCGTGCTGGAGTCCGGATGGCAAGACCATCGCCTATGTAAAGGGCGAATACGAGCGTTACACTACCCGAGCCTACGGTACGAAAGGATTGTTCTTTTACGATATAGCAACTGGAAGTCATGAGCAACATCCAAACAAAGAGCTGCACCATATATACAACATCTGCTGGTCACCGGACGGCAAGTGGTTTGTCGCCTCCGTGACCGGCGGGATGGGTTTCGGAGGTTCTAATATTGCCTTTGAAGCGCACGGGACAGGAGTGTTTGACCTTAAAAAGTATGGAATCGATGGTTGTCGGCCGGACCTCAGTCCCGACGGCGGAACAATAGGTTGGGCAGAGATAAGTGAGGTGGATGTGTACGTTGCCGATATCGACCTGACTTTGTCGATGCCGCGGGTGGCTGCTCTTCGCGGCGTTGCCAAGTGTGAAACGGGAAACTGTGTCAACCACACTGACTTTTCACCGGACGGCCGGTACATTGCTTTTGGCTATGGTCCCGAGGTCTATTACGAGGTCGGCCGCAAAGCGGCAGGCTGGAATATCTGCGTAGGTGACCTGACGGGCAAATGGGTCCAGATCACTACCGACGGAAAACACAACAAGGAGCCCGACTGGGTGCCGATTCGGACGCTGAGTCGTTAATTAGGAGTATGTCAGATGGGGACGCGATTGATCAAAATGACAGTGGGGATCTCTTGTTTGCTGCTGATATTGCCGGTCATCTCCGGCTGCCGCCGTGCCAAGGACACCGCCAGTATACCAGAGGTTATAAAAACAAAGACGGGAATTGAGATGGTGAAAATTCCCGGAGGCTGGTTTGAGATGGGAAGCGAGAATGGCGAGTCCGACGAGTCGCCGGCGCACAAGGTATGGATAACCCCCTTCTTGATGGATAAATACGAGGTGGTCCAGGAGCAGTTCAAAAAGTATCAGCTCCCCGATCCCTCTCACTTCAAGAATCCGCAGCATCCTTTAGAGCAGATAAACTGGACCGATGCGACCCTGTACTGCAACGACCGTTCGCTTGCAGAAGGTCTTGAGCCTTGCTACGATGAAGAAACCTGGGCGTGCAACTTCGCGGCAAACGGATACAGACTCCCCACGGAAGCGGAATGGGAATACGCCTGCCGCGCGGGCACAAGCTCGAAGTACAGTTTTGGAAACAACGCACGGACTTTAAGAGCGCATGCGTGGTTCACCGAAAACTCGTCCGAAAAGACGCAACACACAGGGCAGAAGAAGCCCAACCCGTGGGGACTCTACGACATGCACGGAAACGTCTCGGAGTGGTGCAATGATTTCTATTCCGAGCACTATTACGGACAAAGCCCTCAAAGAGATCCCAAGGGACCGCCCGAAGGAAAAGAAAGGGTCCTGCGCGGCGGAGCGTGGAACTCCAGCGCCGACAGTTGCCGGTCAACATATCGTGCGAGCGATCCTTCAATAAATGACACCTGTCTGGCTAATGACGCCATAGGATTTCGCTGCGTTAGAAACGCGCCCGATAATCAATCAAGTGAGCCAAATATGACGAGCGACAAGCAAAGCAAGAACACCACGAAGACAGGGCTGATCTACGACGACATTTATCTGGAACACAAGACCACGCCCGGTCACCCGGAAAGGCCTGAAAGATTAGTCGAGATCACCAGCAGGTTGAAAGCGGAGGGGCTGCATAGTCAGTTGTTTGAAGTAAAGCCCGCCCCGGCCGGCGTGGATTGGATCCAGACGGTCCACTCACTGGAGTATATAGACCGCGCGATGCGATGTAGTGAAAACAACGTCGGGTATCTGGATTCGCTGGATGTCCCGATATCCCCCAGGTCCTACGAAGCGGCAGTGATGGCCGCAGGTGGCGTGCTGGCCGCCGTCGATGCCGTTATGGAAAAGAAAGTCGCAAACGCATTCTGTGCCGTCCGTCCGCCCGGTCACCATGCACTCGAGGACCAGGCGATGGGATTCTGTATTTTCAATAACGTCGCTATCGGCACAAAGTATGTCCAGAAGAAGTACGGACTGTCGAACGTGCTCATCGTGGACTGGGACGTACACCACGGCAACGGCACCCAGGCGACATTTTACGATGACCCGACGGTGCTCTATTTCAGCGTGCACCAGTATCCCTTCTATCCCGGCACGGGAAGCGAAGCCGAAAAGGGCGCCGGCAAAGGCTTGAACTCCTGCATTAACGTGCCCTTGCAGGCCGGCTCCGGCGACAGTGTGTACGTGGAGGCTTTTGAAAAGAAGCTCCGGCCCGCGGCCCTCGATTTCTCGCCCGACTTCGTGTTTATCTCCGCCGGATTCGACGCCCACGAGAATGATCTGCTCGGCGGCATGGCAGTCACCGCGGAAGGATTCGCCAAACTGACCGAGATTGTCAAAGGAATCGCGCAGAAGTGCTGCGAAGGACGGCTCGTTTCTGTTCTCGAAGGAGGCTATCACATGGAAGGGCTCGCCGCCTCGGTAGAGTCGCACATCCGCGTTTTGACAAGATAAGGACGCTAAATGTACTTCCACACCTGGCCGTTTCTGCTGTTCTTCCTGATCGTCTATCCGACGTATCTGGCTCTAAAAGCAACAAAGCTCAGGCTCCCGGTCCTTTTGGCCGCCTCCTATTTCTTCTACGGATGGCTCAATCCGCTCTACCTGCTTCTTATCACGTACTCGACCGCCCTTGACTACACAGTCGTTACGAGAATGGCAAAAAGCCAACACAAAAAAACCTGGCTTGCCGTAAGCATAGTGAACAATCTCGGCCTCCTGGGCTTTTTCAAATACGGCGCCTTCGTCACCGACAATTTTAACGCTCTCTTGTCGTCTCTGAATATCCCGTATCTTGTCCCGGCGCCGGGCATGCTCCTGCCCGTCGGATTGTCCTTCTACACCTTTCAATCGCTGAGCTACACTATCGATTACTATCGCGGCAACGTCGAAAGGGAGACAAGTATCATAAGATATGCCGCTTTTGTCTCGCTTTTCCCCAGGCTGCTGGCCGGTCCCATCGAGAGAGCCAGGAATCTTCTGCCTCAATTGCACAAGACGCCGAAAGTCTCAGGACAGGATGTCGCCGACGGCCTGTCTCTGTTCATCGTGGGGCTTTTCAAGAAAGTCGCGTTAGCCGACTACCTGGCTCTCTATGTCAACAAGGTTTATGCCGCTCCCGATCAGTTTCAGTCGCCCGCCCTGATTCTTGCGACTTTTCTGTTCGCCTGGCAGATATATTTCGACTTCAGCGGCTACACCGACATGGCGCGAGGCATAGCGAGGATGATGGGCTTTCGCCTGATGCTCAACTTCAATAATCCATATTTGGCCGCAAGCCTTGGAGATTTCTGGTCGAGGTGGCACATCAGCCTCTCTTCATGGTTCAAAGATTACCTGTATATCCCTCTTGGCGGAAATCGCAAAGGGACATTCAACACCTACAGGAATATGTTCCTGGTCATGGTGATTTCAGGATTGTGGCACGGTGCGGCATGGACATTTGTCATCTGGGGCGCGCTGCACGCGCTCGGGCGTTTTTTCACGCGAGAGCTGGAAAGGACCGCGTTTTATAAAGAAAAGGTGCCGAAGCTGATCAAACAACTGCTCGTATTCGCCTTTGTCACCTTTGCCTGGATTTTCTTCCGGGCCGAGGGCATCGGCGAGGCGTGGGTGATTGTGAGAAGGATATTCAGTTCAGGATGGGCAGACCCTTATTGTCCCGTATTGGCGTTGGCTCTTATTCTCGCAGTGTGGCTCTATCAGTTTGCTTATGAGTCGAGGATTAAATGGCTCCTTGAGTCGAGGCCTGTTCGCGTGGGAATCGTTGTCGCCATGATTGTTTACTTAGCCGTTTTCGCCCCATCGAGCGACCAGGCGTTTATCTATTTGCAGTTCTGACTCGGAAAGTTACCAGCGGGCAGGCCTATGTGCCGGCTCCTGTAATAGAGGTAAAAAAGCAATGCAGAAAGAAAGCATACCGGATGCCCGCAGAAGCGAGGACATCCCTTTCGGCTCAAACGGCATACGACTGTCCGCATGGGAATGGGTCGTCGTCGCAGTCCTCTGTTCGGCTTTGTTCTATTTCGGACCGGCCCTCTGGGGGCAACTCGGAGAACTTGAATCCGGACCCGACTACCGCCTGGGCTACAAGCTCAGCGGCGACTATTGGCTCTATGACCGCCTCTGCCGCCAGGCCTGCTCGCGGCACGAAACAGTCGTGCTCGGAGACTCGGTCGTATGGGGCCATTACGTACCCGGGGCCGGCACGCTGTCGCACTATCTCAATGAAAATGCCGGGCACGATCAGTTCGTCAACCTGGGCGTGGATGGTTTTCATCCCGCGGCGCTTGGGGGATTGCTCAGGTACTACGGCCGGGACATCTCGGGCAAGAAAGTGATCCTGCATCTTAATCCCCTTTGGATGACCTCCAGAAAACACGACCTGCAAATTGAAAAGGAGTTCCGTTTCAATCATCCAAAGCTGGTCCCACAGTTTACTACCAGGATTCCATGCTACAAGGATTCGTTTTCAAAGAGGTTTTCCGCCGTGTTGGAACGCAATACGCCTTTACTCGGCTGGACTTCACATCTAAAGATGGCGTATTTCGAGAACATGGATCTGCCGACGTGGACTATGGAGCATCCCTACCGTAATCCCCTGGCCGCAATCACGCTCGAACTGCCGGTCTCCGAGAATGATGATCCACAAGAGTACGTTTCCTGGGAGGACAGAGGGATTTCCAAACAAGATTTTCAATGGGTCGAACCTGGGACGTCGCTGCAATGGAGCTTCTTCCGGCAGACCATTAAATTGTTAAGAGCAAGGAAAAACACGGTCTTTGTCCTGGTCGGCCCGTTCAACGAGCACATATTCAAGGGTCAAAGCGCAGACGTTTATCGAAAGATGCAAAATGAAATTGCCGATTGGCTCCGGCAGAACAACGTCGCCTTCTTCATGCCGCCGGCGTTGCCCAGTGAGCTTTACAGCGACGCCAGCCACCCGTTAGCCGAAGGATACGCCATGCTCGCAGAGCAACTCTTCGAGAATGAATCTTTCAGATCGAGCATCCTCCAGGCGCATTAGCAACGTGTTCGCCCGTCAAGTATGAATCTATAAGCCGTTGCCGCCCAATTATTTTGATGTGAGTGATTGGGCCTCCGATCCGTAAACCTGCGAGACCTGCAGGCCGTTTGCCTGGGATGTGTAGAAAATGCGGCCGTTAGAGACAACCGAACCGACACATTCTCGTAGGTCAACACACGGACCCGAAGAGACCAGTTTGTTGCCGTCGGAGATGTCGATCATGTCCATATTAGAGCCAAGCACGTAAGGCTCCGACATAGCGAATCGGGTGCACGCATAGCGCTTGTCGAAGTTAGAATGGATTTTGCCCGTATCCTTGTGTATGACGAAACTCGGCTTGCCCGTCGAGCCATGTACGAAAACAGAATTGCGCCCAATCGTCACGACATTGACAGCTTTTCCGACCGGCTCCGACTGCCAGACCAATGAGCCGCTCTCGGCATCGAGACAGAAAACATAGCGATTTTGCGTTCTCTCGGTGGGTGCGTTGTACCCCCCAAGATACAGGCGTCCATCGTCTGCCGAGATGGTGCAGCCGGCAGTGACATAATACTTTGTTGTCAGCCAGATGACCTGGCCGGTCGTCGGTTCGATAGCCGCCGTCAGGCCTCTCGCCTTGGGTTTGCCGTCCTTCCTTCTCGGAGCGTATCCGAAAAAGGTCGAATAGTAGAGCGTACCATCCATCAGGCATACACCTGCATCGTTGCCGCCGGAACCGAATTGCGAGAAATCAATTGTCCAGACTTCATCTCCGGTCTCGATGTCCCACGCCCGCACGAAAGGCTTGTTGTCCCTGGGATAGTACGGATTGTTGTGCGTGTAAATCCAGCTCATAATCTCGGCGTCATCCGGCGCTTTCACCGGCTCGCCTTTCTGAACATAAGCCTTTTCCGTCCCCTGCGGTGCATATTTGCCCGACCCAAAAACATAAACGGCAAGGTCCTTGTATATGATCGGCGGCTGCTGCCGGCTCCAGCTCGGCGAGCCGGTAAACGGAGCCTCCCAGATCAGCTCGCCCGTAGCCGCATTCAGGCAGCGCATACGGGATTCTCGCAATCCCGCCTGCGGGACCAGCAGGCGTTCCCGGAAGTAATGCGGGCCTGTGAAGGATACATGGACACCGGGCCAATACCGCCGCCACAGCAACCTCCCCGTCTCCTGCTCTACGGCAAAAATCTGCCCTTCGGCTGTATGTGTGTACATACGCCCGCCACCACAGACGGGCATGTGCTTGAAAGTGCCTTCATAGCGCCGAATCCATTTGACTCTGAAAGGAGGTTTCAAGCCCTGGTCGTTGGCATTTGTACTTGCCTGGTTGCCGAAATTGGTGAACCAGTCATACTTCGAGTCGGCCAGTTGGCTCGTCAGTGGGCTTCTTATCTCCTGCACTTGAAGGTCCTTTGACGGCAGTGAAGCCTTGCCTTTTTGCCCTAAGACGTACAGATACCCGTCCTCGCAGCCGAAATAAACCCTGCCGTCGCAGACAGCCGCCGGGGCAGAGATAGCTTTGCCGAAAGCGGTCTTGAACGACCACACCTCGCCGCTTCCCGATAGCGGGACAACGTAAAGACTGCCGTCCAAGCCGCCATATACTCCCTTATCGCGAAGAAGGATCGGCGACGCGATAGACGGATAGCCCCCGAGATACTGGGCCTGCTCTTTGTCCGGAGAATGCTTGCAGAAACCGAAACCTTCTTCGGGACGGCACCGGTAAACATCCCTGCCGCGAATGCTGACCGAGCAGAAGCTCAGCAGGCCCGGCCGATTTATCTCGGTCTGTGTGCCGGGAACATAGTCGGTTATTTCTTTACTGACGGCGACTTGAATTACTTCCACCCGGCCTGTGTTATCCCGTCGATGCCACTGTCTGTAGAGGGCCCCATCTTCGCTTATGCTTATCCCAAACGTAGCCGGTTTCTCTGAACCCGCGTAAGCGGGCACCTCGGCCATCCCCTGAAGCAGTGCTTTGCTGCCTCGATCTACAAGACAAACAACCGAACCTCCTGCAGGAACAAAGAGCATCTTATCATGTGCTGCTATGTTGGTTGAACAGCAGAACTGGTCTCGCCACGTTACCCTGCCTTTCTTATGTCTGCACCATTCTTCCCCGCTCCAGCGATCGCCGTCGAACTTTAGGATCTCCCTTACGAAATCCCAGGTCCAGCAAATTGTGCCGTCAGGCTCGACAGCGTAAACTTGTGAGCCAAGCGTGGCGAAATACACCCGGCCGCCGGCAACCACGGGGGCGCTTAGAATCGGCTCGCCACAGGGAATCTTTTTGACTACGTCTCCGCTGGTCTTGTCCAGCACGTAGTAATATCCAGCCATAGTCCCGAAGTGAAGGTAACGTCCTGCGATAGCCGGTGACGACACATTGTTGCAGTTGGCTTTTTCGCCTCCGGTATCCGATTTCCACAGAATACGCAGAGTGGAAGCATCGATGCAGAAAGTCACTCCGGACCCATCCACCACATAGATTCGTCCGTCCGAGACTACGGGGGCGGTGAAGACCGCGTCGGTTAAAGGAACGGCCCCAACCAAACCGAGAGGTGTAGTCACGTTTCTGTCGGGAACGTTGCCCGAATGCCGAGAATCATATTTGAACTGCAACCAATTCTCAGCGGCAGCAGCCTGAGTGACCAACATCAGGAGTAAGACTATGGCGGCCGCTTTGTTTGCTCGTAGAGTTCTCATTACTTATACTCTCCTAACTTCGCTATCCCAGTTTCCTTAGTTTCTGCCGCCCAAAAATCCGCCGCGACAGGCCCTATTTTGTTTCGGATTCCCGTTGATCGTCGATTGTCGTTTTGGCTCGTATCCTGTTGCCGTCGAGTGTTATCCGCCCCACTTGCTCTTCGATACGAATTCCGACCGTCTGCTTTTGCGAGTCGCCTTGGCGGGTCTCACGGATTATATTGTTTTTAAAGACCAAATCGTGGGTCTGCCCTCGAATCCGAATACCCGCCGCTTCCTCGCCGACACCGTTGTCCTCGATAATATTCTCTTCCAGACGATTGCGATGGGCGGCCATCCCGAGTGTTTCATTACGGAAAAAGATCCCGTCCCGGTGGTTTACCCGGACAATGTTGCCGTGGATGAGATTGTCGGAATCTTTGTGCCCGATGGAAATGCCGAACCTTTGGTTGCCTTCGAGGATGTTGTCCTTGAACAGTCCGTGCCGGACGCGCCAGCACAAGAACAGACCGTCGGTTCCATTGTTGCGCGCAATGCAATTGCGCACGATTGGTCGTTGTGAGCCGCTTCCCGGATGCAAGCCGAGAAAGGTATTGTCCTCGCAAATGCAACCAAGGACGGTAACATCGTTGGACTGCTGAAAGCTGATCCCGTCCCCGTTATAGTCTCGAACCTCGCACCCCTGAACAACGGTCCCGAAGGCCCGGTACAGGAAAATCCCTGCGCCTCGGCATCCGTTCAGGTGGACATTGGAGCCTTTGTTGCCGTCGATCACGATGTCTTCAATCCGCGCCCCTTCGATGTGATAGCCGCTGACCACAGGAAAAACCGTCCCTGCTTTGGCATTGTTGCCTACCATGCAGTCGGACATCAGGGGCTTGTCAATCGAGAAAGTGTTGCCGTTGCGTCCCGTGATGCGAGCGACGGTCGTGTGGAATCCTCCGGAACGGTCGTCCCAAATCGCAACGCCGTAGCCGACGGCAAAACCGTTTGGGTCTTCCACCGTGATTTGCTGCTCGCCAAAGTCGCCGTCCAGGGCCAGAGCGGATACAACCCCATCGGCTTTTCGCAGGATGGTCTTGTCTTTCCGGCCCCTGACTGTCACATTCCCGCGCAGGTGCAGAGAATCGTACATCATGTATTCTCCCTCGCCGATTTCAACTGTCCCGCCTCCGAGAGCGGCAACATAATCGACGGCAGCCTGCAATGCCCGGTTGTCACCGCCGATCAACTGAGCATTGTCTCTGCCGACTGTTATGACCGGCAGCTCTTTCATTTCCGAGTGCATAGCCTTGGGCAATTGCTGCTCATCCGGCTTGGGGGATGCATCGATAGGCACTTCCGAGGCGTACAAAACGCCGGCAGCCTGAGCCAAAAAAGAAATAGCAAATAGTGACAGGAAAAGATTCGTTTTCATTTTATCGACCTCCTTCAAGCGGGAAGTTCTTTGGGAACACACCCTTTCGTTTACCAGTGGCCTAATGAAGTTAGACTAATTTACTTTCAATCTGTTTGAGAGTCACCATCGACTCTTCGGCGATTTTTTTGCCGCCGGGCGAAAAATCAAATACTTCGAGGGATACCCACTCGTCGTATCGCAAATCCTTGAGCGTCTGGAAGGCTTTTACGTAGTCGTTCACAGCCGTTCCTGTGCCGAGGTGCTTGCCGCCCTGCTCCTGGACATGGATGTGATGCAGGTGTTTGTAATGTCGTTTCAGCAGCACATCGTAAGGCTCGGTCTCGTTGACGGTGTTGTTGAAGTCAAACATGATTTGAATGGCCGGGTGATCGACTCTTTTAGCCACATCCCATGCTTCGGCCATCGTGTTGACAACATCGGTCGTCCTTTTTCCGAGGGGTTCGACAAGTATCTTGACGCCGCGGCGCTGAGCATGATCGGCCACGGATGCGAGGCCTTCTGCAAAGTGTTTCTTCGCCTCCTCGACGGAAATACCTCTGGTGTTGCGCTGTTTGGGCGAACCAAAAGTCATGTAAGGTCCGCCGAGATCGCCGCAGAAATCGATAAGCTCGTCGAGATACGCGACTGTCTTTCGGCGCAGAGCCGCATCGGGCGTTGTAAGGTGCAACCCCTTCGGAGGCGGCGCAAGCAGCCAATGAAGCCCGGCGCATTCGATGCCGGTATTTTTCATGACCGAAACCATCTCTTTGCGTCTTGCCGGGCCTATTTCCTGCACACCCTCTTTGACGAGCGTGAAAGCTGCGATTTCAACTCCCTGATAACCGGCATCGCCTATAATCCGACATTGCTCGGCCCAGCTCAATTTCGCCATGCTTTCATTGCACATGGCGTATTTGAATCCTTTCCACCTGGAAGATCCTGCTTCATTCGTTCGGCAGCCAAAGGGCAATCCACTCAAGGCGGCACAGCCCAGAATGCCCCCGGACGTCTTGATAAAATCTCTGCGGTTAATCTCTGACATGATTCTTCCTCTGCAACACTTCAAATCCTGCCCAAAAATGTGCATCCCCACACACCAAAGCGGCGGGCGGGCATTTCTTCTTCACGTCTTGCGACTTCCAGGGATTATACCACCAACGCCGGAGAATTGGAACAATAGTTTCAACAGATGCGGCGGAGAACTTGACAATATGCAACGAGATAAGGAGGGCCTCTTAGCAATAGAATTCGGCTGGATGGGTATTATCTAATCCTCGAACGATTCCTCATAGAACCTGTACGAGGTCTCCTTCATACCGACTCCGGCATACGTGCTCTGACCGGCAAGATTCGAGTGCTCGACATAGAGGCGAAATCCGCACACATTTTCCTCGTGCGATGCTTTTTCTTTTAAGAACTCGTAAAGCTTCCCGAAAATCCCCTGCCGACGAAACTCAGATTTCACATATACGCTTTGAATCCACCAAAACGAGCCGCATCGCCAGTCGCTCCACTCGTAGGTGACCATTATGCAACCCACAACTTCACCCGCCGCCTCGGCGACTGTGTAGAAACCGTGCCGGGAGTCCTTCAGCAGTGTTTGCAGTCCCGCCGTCACGACAGGCAATTCGAGTCGCTTTTGCTCCGTTTCCCAGGCCAGCGCTATATTAAACGCCGCGAGTGTTTCCAAATCTTTGTCTTGAGCGTTCCTGACCAGCAATTCATCCGACACTGCCGTCTCCTGTCAAAATGCAGACCCGTCAATCAAGAGAGTGTTGTGTGGAGCCTGCCGCTGCCGGGCTGTTAGTATGCGCTCCACAGATATAGCAACTGGGGAGTGCCGAGTTCGTACAGCGTGGTTCTGTCCAGCTTTGGAAAGCTCGCCTTACGATAGCTCATGAAGTCGGCGAGAGAAAAAGGCTTGCGATACTGCACTACCTGGGCATCACCAATACCCGCTAAGGACTTTGCCAACTTGATTGCTTCATCCAGATACCCGATTTCATCTATCAGCTTTTCCTCGAGGGCCTCTTTGGCGCCATAGATACCCGCCTCCTCGGCAATCTTTTCCACTTCGGCCCTGGTCAGTGATCCTTCCCTGCCTTCGGCAACAACCTCGACGAATCTGTCGAGGGCAGGTGAGATCAGCTTGTCCTGCATGTATTGGAGCTCTTCGTCCGTCGGCGTTCTAAACGAGCTGGGCCAGTCTTTCTTTCTGCCCGACTTGATTGTCACCGGCACAACGCCGAGTTTTTCCTCAAGCAATTCCTGCACGACCAGGTACCAGCTTATCACACCGATGGAACCGGTAATCGTGGTCGGCTCGGCTACGATCTTCTCACATGCGACCGACGCATAATAACCGCCCGAAGCGGCAACACCCTGCATAAACGCAACGACCGGTTTTTTCTCCTCATCCCGGAATTTCTGGATCTGCTTATATATCTGGTCGCTTGCGGAGATTGTTCCGCCCGGCGAATTCACGCGAATTATCAATCCCTTCACTCGCCTGTCCCGCCGGGCCGCCTTCAACTGCCTGTACACATCGCCGGCCAGCTCGCCCTGGATTATTCCCTGCACGTTGACCATCACTATCTTATTCCGTGCCGGGCCATCTCGTACGACTTCTTCGGTCAACTGGCCGCTTCTTTGGCCTGTTGCAAAGACGGCGACCACACCGATCAGCATCAGAAACAGCACGAAGTTGGCCATGATCGACAGTCCCAGCACGATGCCCCAGAAGATCCGCCATCCGGACCCTCTCTTCGGCGGCCTCTGCGCCGGGCTAGTCGCCCCAAGACCGGAAATCGGCTCCGCCGGCTGCGGCCCGATCGGCCCCGGCAAATTATTGTCCTGCTCAAAATCCATAATAAGCCCTTTCAAAAATGACAATCGCAATTATAGGCTGTCCACACTTCGCCGTCAACTCAGAAAGATTGTACGACCGACCAAAGTCCACTACTCTCCTGTTAAACTCTCCAGCTCGCTTCCGGCCTTTCGGATACATCTGATGATTTGCTCGACATATCCGATTTCCTGCCCGGTCCAGAGCCAATTGGTGATTCTTTCTATTTCGGTCTCGCTCAATTCTCTCCAATCGCCGAAGCGCATGTCGTCGGGCAGGCCATTTTCTTCCGCATTTTTCAACAGTACGGCGATGCCGGCCATTGCACCCAACGCCATGTTCTTCGGCTCGATACCGTGTTCCAATGCCAGTCGCATTGTGCCGAATATCCGTCCGTCTATCCTGAGCTTGCGCACTGCATCGCGAACCACCCTGGCGACCGTATCGCCTAAGTATGGATTGGTCATGCGTTCGAGCAGGTCTTCGGCATAGTCCGCAAAGCCGGCTTCGGTGAAAAGCTCATCGTCAAGGTGGGCATACTTGCTAATAAGTGCCGCACCGGACTCTTGCAAAAAAGCAGCCCTGCCGATTTGCATGACGGCCCTGTCATCTTTAAGCTCGGTCATGCTCGTGCAGCCCTTGACGGCGCCTATGAAGCCGAGCAGTGAGTGCACTGCGTTGTGGCCGTATAGTTTTGCTTCCTCGAACGGCAGCAGATCATCCTTTTCGATGAACACTTCAATGCCTGGCTTAAAATCAGGAATTTGCGCCCGGCTCACCAATATCCGATTGAACTGCTCGACTAAGAATGCCCGCTCAAGACCCGGAGCTATAGTCTCCAGTCCCAACTTTGCGATCTCGGCCGGGTCGGTAACAACCCTGCTCATCTTGCCGATAACAGTATTTAAGAACCGGGCATTTCGCGGGATTTGGCCGCCAATCCTTTGGCCGACAGCTTCTTGCAGTATTTCCGCCGCGTGATTGTTATTCTCGGCGGCGTAAACTATCGTCCCGGCCGCGCTGCTATGCCCCAGACCTTCGGATATCAATGAGGCAACACTGTTTGCCCGGCCGGCCTCGTAAAAACTTACAGATGGCAGACAGGTGGCTATTTCCGTTGACTGCGGCAAGACTTCAAGAAGAGTTTTCCTGTCAGCTTCGACGTTGGGATCGAGCAGTTCGACATTGTCAATCTTCAGAACTTCGATGCCGTCGGCCTTGGCGACATTGACGTGATAGCTGCCTTTGTTGGCCCTGACCGCCTCGATCAGTTCGGCATCAATCTCCGCTACGACAATCCGTGCAAAATTCCCGCTTTGAAATGCTTCCTTGGCAAACAGTCCGGCCTGGATCGGCCCGAAACCAAATCCGGTAAGAATGTGCTCTGACATAATTAGTGACCCGCGGCCTCCAGGAAGCCGGCGATCTGCGCTTTGTCCGTTAGAACTGTCATTTCCAGATCATAGGCCCTGCTCTTGCCCGGGTCTATGTGGATTAGCTTCTTCTGCTCTCTGGCTTTGGCCTGCCCGATCGGCGGATTGGTCCCCGGCTCCAGGGCCGTAACATACTCGCCCGGGCCCCAATGCTGCCAGTTGCTCAGCCAGGGCAATTGCTTTTTCTCATATTTCATCATAAGCGCAAGACCGAGCTTTCGATTATGAAGGCCAACGGCGCAAATACCTTTATTGTCGGCGGCCACATCAATGAAAGCACAGCCTTCGCCGCCACCCCGGTGACTTTCGATAGGCTCCGAGCACTTGCGGAAATTGCGATTGCTGTTGAATACGGCATTGTCCATATCCATTCCGCGCGACGCCCATTCGCCTTTGCACAGAATATCCGTCCCCTCGTCAACAAGCGGCCAGCCGAAGTTGCAATGATACAATATCATGTGAGGCGCAGGCGTATTGCCGAGGTTTGTTACAACATCGTGAACTCGAACGACTGGCTCGCCGAGGCTGCTCGATATGGTCCGTCTTAATTCCAGATTCGGCCCGAACACGCGGGACTGTTTCACCACCGCCGTGATGCTCATTTCGAGTTTTCCCGCCGCAAGGTCCGGCTGCACAATCGACTCGACCCTGGCCGGCAAATTACTGATGCGCCCGTGCAGACCCCGCTCGCCGAATTCATCCGTTTCAGGCCCTCCGACGTGAGTTAAGCCGCAGGTCGTCAGCAAGCCGCCGGCGAATGAGTAAAGCCATTCCAGCCCGAGGTTGGCGTCCGGCCGAGGCGCGGTCACACCGGTATGGCTAAGCCAGGCAAGGCTGTGCTGATTGCAAAAGGCATCGGCAATGTCCAATCCCCTGTCGATAACCACCTTATACCGAAGACCGGCTCCGGTATTGATCCAGGCGATTCGCGTCCCCTTACCTAATCCGTTATCCAATACCGAGGTTTCAATACCGCCAACCTGGGCATAATTTGAAACTTTGTTCCGCCAGTTGAATGCAGGCTCCTTTTTGGCCATTTTTACTCCCTTTCCTTTCCGAATCGCCTAATCCAAAGCTTTTTGCAATGCGTCAAAACTCGGATAAGCTGCCGAACTGCGAAGAACTTCGAGCATTTTGTCATAACCTCTTATGTTGCCGTACCTGTCTTCCAGCGGGGCTTTGATGAAAAGCGATGCGAACAGATTACCCATCTGTACCGCTTCGGCAAAGTCCATGGATCCGTCCCTGAACTCATCCAGGCCAGAGGCAATGTATGCGATAAGCCCCGCCCTGAAGGAGTCACCCGCTCCGACGAGGTCAACCACTTCACCCGCCATGAACCGGGATTTGATTCTGTTCGGACCATCGGAAGTCCCATCGGGGCAAACGTGCATTTCGTACGCACCATCGCTGACGGTTACGCCAAACAATCTTGTTCTGTTATCTTCTCGCCAGAACCTATCTGTGAAAAACTCAAGAGAGTGGACGTCGTTTTCATGCTCGGCGAACCGGCTCCAGGATCGTCCCGGGGCAAGCGTGTTTTCAGTCAACTTCGCCTCGTCACATGAGGTGAAGAATAAGTCAACTTCGGGCAAGAGCGGCTCCAGGAGTCGGTACTCCCTAATCGCCGTGCCTGCTTCTATCAGCTCGTGGGGATTGCCCGTCAGGGTGTGGCTGTCAACAATTGTCACCGCGCCGCTGCTGCGGCACCACTTGACAAATTCAGCCAAATCCCGGCCTTCGTTGGCGTCGCCCCTGTCGGAAAGGCCTGAATACATATAGTAAACAATGCTTGGCTTGAGTTTTTCCACCGCCGGCTTAAAGATTTCAAAGTCAAAATCGTTGTTGGCGCTGGGAAAATACGCTATGCCGCCCCTGTCTTCGCCGGAGGTGCTGTGAATGAATGTTGTCCCCGTGTGCAGATCAGGATGGACGTGGGTTTGCGACATGTCGATACCGTTGGCCGTCATCACATCGTGGAACAACCTGCCCTGGGCATCCAGGTCGCCGTAATCCCCTTTACCGAGGTTCACTCCGACGGCAACCTTCAAGCCGGTCCTTGCGATCAGCGGAGCCGTATTGCCGGGACCGCCCGCGGTGGCAAAACCTTGCTCGATCCATTCGGCAAGCTGCTGCTGAGAATAGTCCGGCATGTCTTCGGTTTTGCACTTGGCCAGTCCACCCTTGCCAACCAGCTCATCGGCGAATTCAAAGTCCGGCCTTCTCAAATCCGTTACGCCCGTGTTTAGAATCAGTACATCCACAGCCATATTCCTGTTTTCGCAAAAAGAGCCTCGCCAATATCGTATCAGTGCATTTCCGCTTCGCAGGCGCCTATGCCGGGCCTGTAGAAATTAAACTGCACGTTCGGGTGCCCGGATAGCAGCGACATCGGCACCGCGCTGTCGGCGATTTTCTTGCCTATCATCAGGGTCGTCAATCTCATGCCGAAAGGATTATCGTGCGTGCCCGCCTGCCAGATCGAGACTTTCTCCGCCTTCCATGTCTCGACAGGCCCGACCGTAATCGCCTTGGTCGGCACGCCTGTAACGACTCCGCCGCCGCTCGTACGCGCGTTCTGCATAACGGTGACCGGGTGCAAATCCACGACCCGCGTTGTCAGTTGGCAATACTCCTGCGGAGCAGGCGGTTGGTCCTTGTACTTGCCCTCTCGTTTGAGCGGATCGTTGAAGGCCCAGTGCTTTATATCGCCCTGTCCGCCCTGCATGACCGCGCAGCGAACGCCGTCCCAGCTCTTGATGTACTCTGCCGTATCGGCTTTCGGGAAGTGGATGTTGGAAACGGGCATCTTATACCCCTCGTTGATCCGGTCAAAGCACAGCTCCATGTCCGCCTTTGCGAACGACAGAGGATGCGACTCCGGCACCTCCCTGCCGTCCTTATACCATTCATCCATTCCCCAGAAGTGGGCGTTTTTCAGATCCAGCTTCATCTCATTGACTATGCGGGCCACGAGCGGAAGCTGCTCCGTCGGCCCAATCGGCCCGCAAATCCCCGCGGGATTATCAGCAGTAGCCTGCTTCCATGCCGTTACATACTCCAGAGCCTCGGCCAAGTAGAAATCCTCAAGAGTGTCATAAAACACGACCTTGAAACCTTCTCTGCTCAAACCGAGCATATCCTCGGCAGTGAGTCTGGCTGCATCGTCGAGAATTTCATCGTCAAGCGTGGTATAGTCCCACCACCCGGGCGCCAGCATACTGGTTTTTCGTGCCATTGATGATCTCCTTATAGCTCGTGAACAAGGTCGCCGAGTTCGGCCTTGAGGATATTGTCCTGCGGATACGCATGGCCCAGATGCTGCCTGAATCCCTCGGCATACTTTGACTTAATTTCCCGGCCTCTCTTCTCGTCGGCGACCTTCATCATGTTAACATACTCATCCATGCCGTGATGCGTCATAAGCCAATGCCGCTGGCTTTCATGGCAGCAAAGCATCTTCTCCTTGGTGTCCATCACGCCGGTAATGTCAACTATTGTGCTCGCCTTGATCTCCGTGCCGAAATTATCCTTATGTTCTACCGCGTCCATATAGTACAGGTGCGGTATTGGCTCAAACGGCTCGGCGCCCGGCGTCTCGACATTCACCACTCCACAGGCAAAACAAGCCGTCTGGGCAATCTTGCTCGCCATTTCGTGGTCAACCATATAATCGCAGGGGCTTGTCGTAAAGACAATCGCGGGCTTGACCTTTCGCAGCAGCTCAATCGCCTTGAGCAGTGAAGGCCTGTCATACAAAATGAAGATGTCGCCCTCTTCGAGACAGTGATAGCTGCCGTCCAGCATTGCCGCCGACTTAGCGGCTTCGGCCTTTCGAATCCTGCTTATCTCTTCCCTGCTGTACTGCACTGTCCCGCAATCCCCCGGCGCCATTGTGGCAATATGAATCTCCCAACCTTTCTCATGAAGCAATGCAAGAGTCCCGGCACACAAGAACTCCGCATCGTCAGGGTGAGCGCCTAAACTCAATACAGTCTTTCCACTCGTCGCAGTCATACTTTGAGAAACCTCCCTGCAATACTATTTGCCCATCAGATGGTTGATTATCAGCATGTCCAGCTCTTCGTAATCCCGCTCGGCGATCAACGCATCGACCTTGCCCTTGTCCAGACTGCGAACAAGCTCAAGCAGACCCATGAAAATCGCCCTGCTGTTGGACAAATGCTTCGTGGCGACTTCCTGCTTCTGGGTCCGCATGGCCTTGACGTCCAGCCCGACGAACTCGCCGCGCGTGCCGTAATCGTATTGATCGAGTATGCGCACCTGGTTGAACGCCCTTCTCAGGTCAACAGAGCCGAACGCCTTGTCCTCATCGAATTTCAAGCCGTTCTGATCGTTCAGATGTACGGTATAAAGTTTGTCGTAGGCAAGCGCAAAGCCCATCTCGTCCGAAGGATCAAGACCGGCAAGAATTGTGTGGGCCGTTTCAATGTTTACTCCCACGCGATCGGGATCATTGGTAAGATAACTGATAGCGACGGCGTGCCCCGTCGTCGGGATATACGCCTGATCCATCGGCTCGTTAGGTTTTGGCTCGATAGCGATCTTGACGTCCGGATTGTATGCGAGCATGTCATTTATCGCTTCTACAATCCGCTCTACCGCAACTTTGCTGTCCTTGGCTTCGCGGATATACGTCCCTTCGCGAGCAAGCCAAAGAACGACAAGTTTGCAGTCAAGCGCGGCGGTAATATCGAGCATCCGCTCACCGCGCTGCTTCGCATACTCCCGACAGGCCGGGTCGTTGGATGTATAGGCGCCGTCAATCGTGAAGGCACCTTCCCATAGCCGGGGCGCGACAAATTCCGCAGCCAGACCTTCGCCCTCCAGCGCAGAACGCACATCCTTGGCCTTCTTAATGATCTGCTCGGGGCTTAAATCATCCATGTCCGGCACGGCATCGTCATCGTGAAACTGCACACCGTCAAAGCCCAATTGCTTATATAGCTTGAGCTTCCTGGCAAATTCGACGCTACCCCGAACCCTCGGCCCAAACGGATCGGCTCCCTCGTGAATATTCCACGGTCCAAACGAAAAACGATATTCTCCAGGCATCCTGTCTCTCCTTTTGTATTCTTTAATTCTTTTGTTTAAGTACGGCGCCGGCGTGCCGCGCGTAGTGGGCGCGAAGGTCGCGAGCATACTCGGTCAGGATTTTCTCTCCGAGACCTTCGTGGTCGCCGCAACGGTACAAGGCCCGCGCCAAAATCAATTCGCGAAGCGAGTCGTTTCTTGTTTTCGTATCTACGGGATTGTCCGGCGTTCGCTGCCGGGCGTCTTCTATATCGGTGAAGGCGTGACCTCGGACTCCGCGTTTCTTCAAGAGCTGCGCCAGAGGTTTTGCAGCGTCAGGATTACTCAGGCTCTCTAGCGCCATCGCTACAGCCCGGCAGTGTGAGAACTCGCTCTCTACGTCGAGCTGCTCGACCTTCTCGATAATCGGCCCAAGCGCCCGCCCGTCGCGAGTCCGACCAAGGGCAATGATAAGGCTGTCAAGCTCGCTCATGCACGGACCGAATTGCCCCATACCGGTGTAATTCCAACCCTTGTCCCAGGCTCGCGACCGCACCGCCGCGGCCAAGGTTTCGGCGCCGGCAGCATCGCCCAACATCCCAAGTATGTGGGCGTAAACAATCTTGCTCTTTTCCGTCTCGGCGCGCCGGTAAGCTCTCGAAAGCATTGGCAGAGCGTCATCGGGTTGAGCAAGAACTACCTCCAGCCCCTCGAAGTCATTGACAAGGCGATCCACAGCCTCGGCAATTTTCTCATTAGATAGTGGAAACGAGTCATCGTCTGTCAAAACTCTCTCAGGCAGGTTGCCCTTCTCGACCAAGTGCTTCTGGAGCGACTTGATGTCAATATCGCGCACTGTCTTGCCGCCGGCAGCAGCCATCGCCGCGGCTACACCGGCGGCATAACCCTGGTTCTGGATGTCCGCCTGCATACGTATGACCGGCATCGCATCGCGGTGAGCACTGACACCAAGCCCCGTGACCAGGATGCCGTCGAGACCCTTCGGCAGCAAACAGCGATAGGGGACGTTGACGAACATCTCTTCCCTGTCGGGCGGCCTTAGCGTGAAGACCGGATGTATCGTAAAGCCGTGCGTATCGAAATTGCTCCGGGCAATCACAATCGTGTCGGGGTGCGTTCGTCCGATGGAGATATCCATGGGCGACATTGTAAAGTCGCCGACGATTCGCCTCCGCTCGCGCGTGTCCAGCAATTGCCCGAGATCGTAGGCGTCTCTGTACTTTTTCTTGGCAACGACGAATGACCGCCAGATATCGAGGACGTCGCTGTCGTCGATGAATGTCCAGTCGGTGTTGGTGTAACCGGCTCCGAGCCTGAGCGGAGGCAGCCCCGCCCCCTGGACGGCAACGCTCGTACCGTCGGTGTAAACGCACGAGGCCCCTGCCGTCGCGGCAATATCCGCGTTGCCCGTCGAGTCGATTACGGTCTTGGCCAGTATCACCCCGCGTCCGGCGGGCGTGGAGACCACAACGCCCCTGACGTCCCGGCCCTTCACAAATGCGCCGCATCCGAGCGTGCCGAACCAGATATCGGCGCCGGCTTTTCGCAGTTCGCTGCGATACCATTCTTTCTTCCACTCGACGTTCCACCCGCCGCGCCTCGGCTTGGTATAGCCTCCGAAACTATTGACGCCGTCGTCAACTTCCTGGGTAAATCCCTTTATATAGCCATAGTAATACTTGCTGATATATCCCATCGTCCCCACGCCGCCGAGACCGTGCAAATGCTCCAGTACAAGCGTCCTGGCGCCCCGTCGTGCCGCAGCGATGCCAGCAGGCGCGCCGCCTGTGCCGCCGCCGACCACCACCACGTCGTACTTTCCGAGCACGGGCACGCCGCGCCTGTCGGCAGGCACGTTGGAGACCTGGCGCTGTTGCGGACGTATGCCATTTAGATTCTCCTGAATCTTTCCCGAAGACATTCGGCTGAGCTCAGTCGAAGCCCTCACCGCCGCCGCCTGCTCGCGGCGAAGTCTTACCCCGCGAAGTTTTGATATGCTTTTAGCCTGCGAAGCGGCAGCCGAGCCGATACGCCCCCCGACTTCCATCAGCTCCAGCGGTCGAAGCAGCTTCTCAGCGGCGCGGCGCGATATGTCCGCACAGCCGCCGAGCACGAACAGTCGCTCGAGACCTTTGGGCTTAAAAGCGTTCAAATCGACCTTTTCAGCGCCGGGCCACGCGCCCGAGAGGCTCTTGTCACTCTTGATCGGATCAGGCGGAACCTGAAAAAGCGTCTCCGACGAATCCTCCACGGCCGGGTCCCAGGTCTTGTCGCGCGCGATTTGCTCGGCTTGTGCAAACGACGCAAAAGAGTTGTCTTTCATCCGTATTTCAAGCGTGTACTCGACGGCCTGGCGCGCTGGGCCTACACTCGCCGGTATCAGCGCCGGCATCTTTCTCGCCCGCAGGCCTTTGTCGGACCACACCTGGTGGCCTACGACGATGCGTTTGAAGGTCTGGCTTCCCGAAAGGTAAGGGTCGAAAGCAGCGCCCGCTATTCTCGCCACAGCCGCCCGGGTTGTTGCGTCGATGATGACTTTGGCCTTTACCGCCTGCCGGCCGGAACGGTTGGCCATGACAATACCCGCAAGTTTCCCGTCACTATCACGCAGCACATCGGTTGCATAACAACTATATAAGAACTGCACATTCGCTTCGAGAAGTGCCTCATCCAGAGTACGTTTTACCTGCATAGGCGTCGGCGGGATTCGCACATCTAAGGCGTCGGACTCCGCCGGCGGGCGGTCATCCTCTATCACAATCTCGCCTAAGAGCACTCGATTGACATCGGCACTTTTCTCGACGGCGAATTTTACGTACCGTGCTCGCCCGGAGACTGTTGCCGTCAGTTCGACCGGCCCCCAAGGTTCGGGCAGAGATTCTCCAAGCCTCTTGTTTTCGATAACGGCGGCCTGCTCCCATCGCTGCCTGTCGGTGCTGAGATAGACCGTAACGCTCTTTACTTCGAAGTCATCGCCCGCAGTGCTGCGGCGCTGATAGGCCATGACGTGAACATTCTTCAATTGATGTTCGCCCCCCAGGTCGGCGATCAGGGTCACATCGCCGTCATACTGGACGCTTTGACTTGCCGCATTGTGCCATTTACCGTCGCTCAACAACGACGGCGATTGCGTGTCTCTGTGCACGGCAGCGGACGCTTTGTCGGCCTCATAGCTAAAACTAATTCCGTTACGCGCCAACAACGAAACAACCGGCTCGGCAAAAACCTTCTTTGCAAGCGGCGATCCCGGCACTTCACCGGGTTCGAGCCACAACCGATAAGTGGCACAAATATCCTCGCCGAGATACGGACGCTGCGCAGCGAGAAAAACCTTCGCTCCCTTTCTTGCCGCTTCGACGGCTGCCGCCACCCCACCTGAAGAACCTCCCACAACCACCACATCAACATCGTACGCCACAGGAATGTCCCTCGCTGATTCATTCACTATGCTCGCCTGAGTCGCATGCGTGCAAGGCACGCAAAACAACATGATAAACAGCAAAATCGGGACTATTCTTTTCATGGTTCAGCCTGTTCCAGGAATATTTCAGGTTTCGCCCGCCATTATCCGCACTATTTTGCTATTTGCAAGTATGAATCCGGCCAAAATACAACCGGGGCCTATGCCGGTTCATTCGGCACACGCCCCGGAATGATGCTAATCCGTACGTCAATCCAATATGTCAAAAGCTGCTACGGTATGGGCCAGAGTTCCTCGTCGAGCCAGTCGCTTATCAGCAGAGCAAAGTCCTTGAAGTTGACCGCCCTGGAACCTTCCGGCTCTTCGTCGGATATATTGGCCACAGACGGGACCGGAATATACAATTGCCCATCGTCCGGAGTTTCGTCAGCCAGGTAGGCAATTTCGGCCTGCGTCAGGGCACGGTCGTAGATTCGCACCTCGTCCAGCTCGCCGTCGAAGTACCCGGTCGCGTTTGGCCTGCCGCCGGTTTCAGTCGCTTCCGAGCCGATTCCCAGAAAACCGAAACGGATAGTCCCGGTTCCGAAGGTCGGGCCGCCAAAAACAGAGCTCTCCGGGCCGGCGTCGATGTACATAGTCAAAATCCCGTTGTCAAAGACTCCGGCTACGTGATGCCATTGACCGTCATCGACGCGTCTGGCGCTGCCGTAGTCCACCTGGCCCGAGCCGGTCATCACCGACCAGCCCAACAGGCCGGGACCGCCCGCTTCGCCGGCAAGCTGAAGCCGCCAGTACTCGTTGCGGTCGAAGGAGGCAATGTGCTGGTCGGCGGTGCTGCTCGTGCGAATCCACGCCGAGACAGTGACTTGCGTAAGGTCGGAACCGGCGTAGCTCATGTCCTTGATTGCGATATAGTCGTCGAAACCGTCGAGGCTGATCGCCTGATCGAACTTGCCGGGCACGTAGCTGGCGCCGCTCTTTTCTGTGCCGTGATAGTTGTTGCCGGAACTGTCGTTGGCGTTGCCGTCAAGCTTGTAGTGCGCCACTAAGCCGGCGGCATCGGGAGCCGCAGTCGCAGCGGCCGAATCGCTCTTGAGCCATTCGCCGGCCATAATCTCAAGGTCTTGATAATTGACCGCGCAATCATTGTTGAAATCGGCATCGGGCTTGCCAAGCAAAGCGAGACATCTGGGCCGATACAACCTGATATCATCGAAGTACATCGTGCCCGAACCGCCGGGCTGTTGATTGTTCCTGTCTCCCAGTCCGACAGCGATGCTGTGGACGTCGGCCAGGTTCACGCCACCGAACTCGGTCAGGTCAATATTCCACTGCGTCCAGGTGTTTGTGAGCGAGGCGTTCGGATCACCGTGAAACACCGCCGCAGGTGTGCCCGTGTTGTTGGCCAGCGCCACGTAAAGCGGCTCGGGATCATTGCTGAGGATGCCGATGTCCCGGCTTGTCCACTGCTGGCCGGCAGCGTCGGTGATCCGGACATTGGAGAACGTAGCTTCGCACGTAATGTCAGTGTTGTGAGACGTCAGCGCCAGGCCCACGTACAACGGCGGATTCATAGTGATCGGCTCAGTGGCTATCTGTATCCACACATTACCGTCCTCGGAATACGAAGCGGCAATGTTGCCGCCCAAATCACGCTCTATTTTGACCCATTGGGGGGCGGTAATTCCCGCCTGGGTCGTCTCGAAGCTCACGTCGCCCGCCGCGGTGCGGCGCTGGTAGGAAACGCCCTGGGCAGGTGTGACAACCATCGTCGCGTGAACAGAATCCGCTTCGAGCGTATCGCGAATCATCACCCCGGCCTTCGCCCAGTTGTGCGAATTCCGCACGCCCTCGACCTTTGCAATAATGCTGCCGACACCCGTGAACTGCTGGTAGGCGAAGTGGAACTCGTCGGACGTACCCCAGATATCGGCGCCTCGGGCGGTCATAGTATAAGTTCCGGCCGGACCTTCCGTGAAGCTGCCGACGGATGCCGCATGTCCCCTGAACCACAGTGACAATGCCTTGACGCCTTGCGCAGTCCAGTCACGCTGTGAATCCAAAATCATCGCCACCTCCGAATACTGTTGCAGGCCCTGCTTGTTGTTGTCATAGCGGACCGGCATCGACTGACTGCCGCCGGAAACGATGGTTTCCTCTGTGAATGAAGCAGTAGTATCGTCGCCCACGGTCGAGCCGGTGCCGTTGCCGGGTGTGAAATCCGAAGTGCCCTGCGCGACGAAGCCAAGCCCGTCAAGCCAATTCTCCCATATCGGATTTTCAACATTGTAGCTCTCAAAATCGTCCAGCTCGATAAAGTCGGCTATCGTGAAGCTCCAGACCCGACCCTTGTGCATCCTGGATTCGTCGGCCTCAACTTCATCGACTCGCCAGTAATACGCCTGATTGAATTCGAGGATTTCAGCAGCGGAGTAGCTGTTGGCATCCTGGCGCCCCCGGTAAATGCCTGTCGCATCGGATAGTCCGGCATCGCGCACCGTCTGTTCATCCGTGCCGAAGTAAACATCATGCCTGACGGCACTATTACCGGGCGTCCAGCTAACCGGTTTTGCTGCGTCGATGTTCGGCGTCGAACCATCAGCCGGATTCGGCTCCCAGGCGAGTCTTGGATCGCCGGTCATTGCTTTTGCGATCTCTTCGACCGTCAAGACCTTATCGTATATGCGGAGGTCGTCGATCGACCCTATGAACCAGCGCGAGCTGCTGAAGTCGTACATCTGACCTATCTTGACGTCGAAGTTGGAGGTCATATCGAACACGTTTGTGTCGGAGCTGATCCTCGTGTCATCCTGACCGTCCAGATACAATGTGACGTCGCCGCTCGACAGCGTGGCGTCTGCTATTACAGTGACCGCGACATGATGCCACTCGTCGTCAAGAATATTGGTGTCGCCCTGGACGTTGCCGCCACCGGTATCAGCACGAAGCCTGCCACCGTTGACACGGAATTCCACTCTCCTGTTAGTGCCCGTGTTGCCCCAGCTCACCATCTGGCCGTTACTACCGACCCTGATCCATGCCGTTATGCTGAAAGCATTTGTGCCGAGCACGCCTTTGTAACCGTCCATCTGAACGAAGTCGCCTATGCCGTCAAGCTCCAGCGCATCGCCGTCAAACCCGGCCACATACTGCGGGTCGCCGTGAAGTGTGCCGTGATGGCCGGATCCGGAGGAATCGACGACAATGCCGGAACCGTCATCGTCGAGCTTCCACCATGCGACGAGATTGGGATCGTAGATTTCGACGACCGGTCTTGTCTTAAAGCTCCAGACGTCACCCGTGTAGTTCGTGATGCCGTCAAACTCATCGACCCGCCAATAGTAAACCATGTCCGCTGCGAGCACACCGGGCTCAAAGGCGGTACTCCCAATCGAGCCTTTGTCCGTCCCGGCAGCGCCCGCCTCGACGTCGGCGGCATTCTCGCCGAGGTAAACGTGGTGCAATTTCCCGCCGAAACCTTCACTCCAACTGAGTGTTACATCGGTCGGCACAAATGTGACGCCGTCAGCCGGGCTGGGATCGTTGGCCTTGGTTGGAGGAACACTAAAGCTCCAGATATTGCCTCTGATTGTCGTGCCGTCGGCCTGCTTCTCATCGATACGCCAGTAGTAAGTGGCGCCCAAAGCAAGGCCGTCCGGGAAGGCAAACCCCGGGAAACCGACAATGAGGCTCGTCGCGGCCTGGTTGCCCAGAAAAGTATCGCCGGTCCCGGCGGTGACATCCTGCAGATTATCGCCAACATATACATCGTGCGAAACCGCATCAAGCCCCGCCGACCAGCGAAAGTTCGTCCACGTATTTGCCAGCACGGCGCCGTCGGCAGGCGAAGGTTCGCCGGCGGTGGGCGGAACAGCCAGCGCCTTTATCTCGTCGGCAGAGAGCACCCTGTCATAGAGCCGGACATCGTCTATCGTCCCGATGAACCACCTGTTATTGCCGTTGTACTGACGGGCTATTTTCAGGTCGAAGTTGCTGACGATATTGAACGCGTTCGAGCTTGTGCCGGTCCTCGTGTCATCTTCGCCGTCAACGTAGAGTGTCACCTGCGGGTATGAGATCGTCGCGTTCTCCTGCACAGCCAGCGCCACGTGGTGCCACTCGCCGTCACCTACGACCGTGTCACCTTGCCTGTTGCCCGAGCCATGCTCCACGCGAAGCCGGTTCTCGCTGACTCGGAATTCCACTCTTTCCCGAGCGGTGTTGTTGCCCCAGCCTACAATCTCGCCGTTACCCTCGGTCCTGATCCACGCCGCTATGGTGAAAGCAGGCGCACCGAGCAGGCCTTTGTAGTCGGTTATGGTCACGTAATCGGGATCGCCGTGAAACTCCAGGGCTTCGCCGTACACACCGGGCACAAATTGCGGACTGCCGTTGATCGTGCCGTCCAGACCGTTGCCGGAATGATCGAGCACGACGCCGGGACTTTCGTTGTCAAGCGTCCACCAACCGATGAGACTTGGGTCGGGGCTTTGCGCTGCGCCCATCACGGCTAAGCTCAACACGCAGACGAACAATACAATAAGAGTTGATTCTCTGCACATAATGGTCCTCCTGCACAAAAGCAAATCAAATATCAAAAATCAAATATCAAAATTGCGGTCCTAAGGACTCCTTACGGAGTGCCGCTTCGCGGACTGTTTTAAAGAGGCTCGCCGAAGGCGATTCCGAAATTTTGCATTTTGCATTTTGATCTTTAATTATAAAAGCCACCACCTTCATTTATACCAAATTACCCACCTCAACTTCAAGGAAAAAGCGTCAGCGGCAAGAGAATAGAGCATCAAAGTTTTATCTTTTTACTTTTTCCCTGCTCCTCGTCTTTCGGCCGATGCTTCCACCTGCGATGCAGCCACCAATACTGAGTGGGATCCTCCCTCACGAATGCCTCGATAGCTTTGTTATATTCAGCCGTTACCCATCTGAGCGGATCGTCCTTGTCGGCCCATTCTTCGGGGAAAATAATGCGATTAACGCCGATTTCAAAGAAAAACCGATTGCCAACCCGCCTGCTGTAACCGACCACTATCGGCACATTCTTTGTGATGGCAAGCAGGCCTATGCTCTTATAAGTGCTGGCTTTGCGGCCGAAGAAATCAACAAATACTCCCTTCCTGCCGGCGTCCTGATCGGCGATGAAGCAGAGCGTAGCGCCAGATGAGGTAAGGTCCTCCATAAGCTGAGCTGCGCCCTTTTTGTCAATTATTCTCTGCCCGGCACGCCTGCGAACACCGTATAGATAGTCGTTGATGTACTTGTTGTCCAACGGCCGGGCGATGCTGTAAACATTGAAGCCGAACAGCCCCATGAGATAGCCCATGATCTCGAAGTTGCTGTAATGAGCGGCTACCATCAACAGGCCCCGCCCTTCCTGCATCAGCCACTTGGTCCTTTCGGTATTCTTGTACCGGGAGTAGTTGCGCCAGTTGTACTTCTTCACTAATCGCGGCGTAAACAGCACATCCATCGTCAGCATCACGATATGCTCGAAGCTCCGCCGGCCCGTCCGCCGTATCCACTCTTCGCTCTTTTCCGGGTAGCTCGCCCGAAGATTGTCCAGAGCACGCTTTCGCCCGCGATGATAATGTTTCCACAGCAATCGGCCAAGAATGCAGGCGGTATTCAGGTTAGTCTCGACGTCGAACAGGTACAGAAAAAGAATAAGAATCCGCAACGCAAGATACGCCAGCCAGTCTCTGACGGGATTGTGCTTTCTCTTTTTCTTTCTCTTGCGTGGAGGCAAATCAGCCATAGGCCGGGAGTTTAGACTCCAAAACGGCCCCTGTCAAGCCTTAGAACACCAATGGAAAGGGCCGCGACCGGCTTCGCGAATGCCCGGCAAGAACCAGGGCGAAAACTGCGCCTGGGTGAACTACGTTGAGTGACGGGCCGGTCGAGCTACCTTCGAATTGGGCCAAACTCTTGCATGCAGACTTCACCGAGACGGAGTTTGAGCGTATAGAAATGAGCGTAAAACGAGGTGCTCCATTTGGCAAGACCGACTGGACAGAAAGAACCGCAGCCCACTTGAAGTTGCAGTCAACATTGAGGCCAAGAGGAAGACCCAAAAAAAGTACCGGACATGCTCTGTAGAAAAGCCTTAATAAATTACCTATTTTAAACTTGCGCGCTGTTTTCGACTGTTATATACAATCGAGAATGAGCACTACATCTAAGTCTCCAAGAAAGGTGGCACAGGCAGCGCATCATGTCGCCATCAACACACTGCCTCAGTACAGCCACCGATTCAGCCCGAGAAGATTTACTCAACCACAAATATTTGTCTGCCTTGTCTTGAAGATCTTTTTCAAAACAGACTATCGAGGCATTGTAGCTATACTTAACGACAGCCCTGAACTGTGCAAGGCTTTCGGTCTGTCCATTATCCCTCACTTTACTACTTTGCAGAAAGCATCAAAGAGACTCTTGTGTTCGAGCATAGCCAACCAACTACTCGAAAGCAGTGTAAGAATCACTAGCAAGAGTAAGAAAATCAAGTTGGCAGCAGTCGACTCCACCGGCTTGGAGGCAGGTCATATCAGCCGGTACTTCGTTCGCAGAAAACGCTCAAAACAGCTCGAAACCTATGAAAAGACCTATTATCGACGTTGGCCCAAATTGGCGATTGCCTGTGATTGCAGCGATCACATGATACTCTCAGCGATCACTATACGAGGTCCGAGCGTTGACATCAATCAGTTCGAGAAAATAATGACACCGGCGATTAACAGGCACATAATCGAACACGTTCTTGCCGATGCCGGCTATGACAGTGAATCCAATCATCGATTTGCACGCGATACTAACAACATAAAAAGCACCATCCCTCCAAAACACGGCCGTCCGACCACAAAACCTTTTCTAGGCAAATATCGCCGATTGATGCAGCAGGAGTTTGACAAGGAAATCTATGGTCAACGCTGGCAGGTCGAAACAGTTTTCAGCATGATCAAACGCAATCAAGGCGAAGCCCTGCGATCAAGAACTTACTGGGCTCAGAATCGCGAAATGATGCTGAAAGTCTTAACCCACAACATCGCTATCATCCTAATTGTCAATGAGCTTTTCTACAGAGCATGTCCGGTACTTTTATGGTATTTTTTAGTTTGAATACTTACAAATATTCAGTCCGGCTCGTTGCCTTCCGAGCCGCCCGGGCCTCTCGGCGATGCGGTTGATTCGAACCTGAAATTCATGTCATTCGTGGCTGTGGGGCTGTCCCTATTATTCGTCCATTTGTTTCCGATGTAGAAGCCGTTTCTTGTCCGGAATTAAAGGTGTCCGGTACTTTTATAGTTTGGATACTTACAAATATTCAGTCCGGCTCGCTGCCTCCTGAGCCGCCCGGGCCTCTCGGCGATGCGGTTGATTCGAGCCTGAAATTCATGTCATTCGTGGCTGTGGGGCTGTCCCTATTATTCGTCCATTTGTTTCCGATGTAGAAGCCGTTTCTTGCGGCATGGTATGCCGAACCTGCTGGAATTATCTTGCAATTGAGATGAAATTACGATATTGTGAGACTTGAAGTTTGCAGGAGTGGTTTTAGTGAATTGTGTACGGGGAATCCCGGATAATCATCTGATGATACGTGGCCTGGAGGGTCATCAATCGAAAAGACGCCAGGCATATATGTCTAAGACACCCTGGCATGATGGAGCCTGTTGCCAGTTGGTTTATGTCAACTTTTTTTTGAAGGAGGTTTGTTATGTTTCAAAATATGAAATGGTTTGTTGCCGTGTTGTTGATCCTGGGTGTGTGCACAGGTACAACTCTGGCGGAATTGATTGGCTATTGGCCATTCGAAGAAGGCCAGGGAACCACGACCGCCGACGTCACGGGAAACGGCAATGATGGAACATTTAATGGCGCCGTGGAGTGGGTGCCCGGCTATGACGGCGGTGCCGTGCATTTTGACAATGCCGGTGACAGAATCGTGATCGGCCCGCTCGATCCCACGGCCGAGAACAATGCCATGACGCTTGCCACCTGGATCAACTGGGAGGGCCTGGGGCATAGCCGCTCGCAGCAGGGCATCATCGGCAAACGCCTGGGCTGGGATCCCGGCACTGGTATCAAGTGGTTCTGGCAGGCCCAACCAAGCGGTGCTCTCTTGTTTCGAGCCGATTGGGCCAACGGAGGGGGCACGGGTTTGTGGTGGGGCAATTCACTGCTTGAGCCCTATGCGAATGAATGGACTCACGTGGCTCTGACGTGGGACAATGGTGCCGCAATACAGTATATCAACGGTGAGGAAGTCTCAACTGGGAATATAACGTTTCAGGATACCGCCGACGACACCCCCGTGACGATTGGCTGCGTTGATTCGACCAATAGTGAACACTTTGTCGGCATCATCGATGAGGCGCGGATCTACAACAATGCGCTGTCGCCGCAGGAAATTCAGATTGCCATGCTGCCCGGAGCAGGCCCCAGCTTCGCCACTTCTCCGAGCCCGGAGAGTGGAACAGGCAACGTTCCCCAGGACGTTATTCTCGCCTGGGAACCTGGTCCGACGGCTGCTATGCACGATGTGTATTTCGGCGAATCCTTCGATGATGTCAACGATGCCCCCACCGCCAGTACGCTGGCCTTGTTGGTCAGCAAGGGCCAGACGGGCACAACTTACGATCCCGACGGTCTTCTCGATTTCGATAAGACCTATTACTGGCGCATCGACGAAGTCAACGCGCCGCCGGACTCGACCGTCTTCAAGGGCGCCGTCTGGAGCTTTACGGTCGAGTCATTCGCCTATCCTATAACGAGCGTAACGGCAACCGCTTCCAGCGAGAACACAACCGATATGGGTTCCGACAAAACCGTGGACGGCTCCGGACTGACCGATGATCTGCACTCGGCCGAGTCGACGGACATGTGGCTCAGCAGCAGCCTGCCGACGGCGCCACAGCCGACCTGGATACAGTTCGAGTTCGACGACATCTATGAGCTGTACGAAATGTGGGTCTGGAACTCGAATCAAACGATCGAATCGGTAATCGGCTTCGGCGTCAAGGACGTCACGGTCGAATATTCCGATGACGGCGAAAACTGGACATCACTGGGCGACGTCCAAATCCCCCGGGCGCCGGGAATGTCAAACAACGCCCACGATGCGACAATCGATCTAAGCGGCGCATCGGCGAAGTTTGTCAGACTTACCGTCAACAGCGGTTGGGGCGGCATTTTAGACCAGTTCGGTTTGAGCGAAGTTCGCTTCTTCTTCATTCCCGTTGCGGCGAGCGATCCTGCTCCGGCAACCAGAGATTCCGGTGTGGATCTGGATGCTACGCTTAGCTGGCGATCCGGACGCGAGGTCGTCTCGCATGAAGTTTACTTCAGCAAGGACGAGGCTGCCGTAATCGACGGCACCGCCCTTGCCGGTACTGTCGGCGAGGGGAACTTCCAGCCCGCCAATCTCGAATATGGGCAGCGGTACTACTGGAAGGTCAACGAGGTCAACGAAGCAGCCGCGGTACCGGTAAGGGAAGGCGAGGTCTGGAGCTTCTCGACCGTAGA
>NJBM01000041.1 GCA_005223045.1 Planctomycetes bacterium B3_Pla
GCCGGACTTTGCCGCTTCGGCATGGGCGACAAGCCCGCGGCCCGAAACGCGGAGAATCTCGCCCAATTCGAGGATCTTACCTTGGGTGATCTCCTCCTGACGACAGGCTTCGATGGCATGGTTATTGACCTGGGTGATGATCTCTCGGTCCGATTCTTCTTGGTCATGTTCTTCCGAGTCCTGGATGAGTTTCAACAGTTGATGGTCATTCCGCCCATCCTCTTCTTTTTCGAGTTGTGCCTGGCATTCGGCCTTATTGATTACATTGAGGCTTCGGAGCCGGTAGGTCGCGGCTTGATAGCTCGCACCGAAGTGGTGAGCGAGAAGGGCTGCGTCCCAGTACGTGATGTCTTGGGAGCCGGGACGCTCTCTCCGCTCCGCGTGGAGCAAGCCATCTGCGGCAACGTCGTAGATAGCAAATTCCCGGCGACTCGGCGCTCCTTTCCATAAGCACCTGCAGGCCGACACAGATACTCAGAAGCGGCGTGCCCGACTTCACCGCCTCGTGCAGCGCGGTGTCGAGGCCGCTGCGGGCGAGGCGTTCGAGGCATGCGCCGAACGAGCCGACACCGGGGAATACTATGGGCGAGCCGCCGGTCAGGTCATCCCCGCTCCCGACGAGGCGGTACTGCGCCTTTAGGCGCTCGAGGCAGCGCGTGATGCTGCCGATATTCCCGCCGCCGTAATCAACAAGCTCAAGTTTTTCTGCCATCTATCTGCCCTTTTGTGCTTAGTATATCCTCGGTACCAATCCGTGTGACCGCCTGACGCAGTGCGCGTCCCAGCGCCTTGAATATTGCCTCGAGCGCGTGGTGGTCGTTCCTTTCCACGCCCGAGTATCTCAGCGTGACATGCACAGTCGCGCGCAGGCTGTCGGCGAGCCCTTTCATAAAATCACGGGCAAGGTTCGGGTCGAAGGTTCCGACCGGCTCTTTGCCGAGCTCTACTTTCCAGACCAGGTTCGGCCGGCCGCACAGGTCGAGCGCCACTTCCGCGAGGCTTTCATCCATGGGGAACGCAAAGCATCCCGCGCGCTGGATTCCGGAAAAGTCGCCGAGTGCCCGGGCCAGTGCGCTGCCCAGCACGATGCCGCAGTCTTCTATCAGGTGGTGCGGGTCAACGTGGGTATCGCCGCTTGCCTCTATTTCGAGGCCGAACCTGCCGTGCGTGCCGAAGGCCTCCAGGAGGTGGTCGAGAAAAGGCAGCGTGGTGGCGACGCGGCATTCGGGGGGCCCGTCCAGCGCGACCTTGAGCTCAATCTTGGTCTCCTTCGTCTCCCGGGACACACCAGCGGTTCTCTGCTTCATAGCATAAACACCTTTCTGACAAGTGAGGGTTCTTCTATTACAATCCCGGCACCCGCGGCGGCGAGCGTCCCGGCATCCTGCGTCGTGGCGACGGCTATCGGGGTAAGACCCGCGCCTCCGGCCGCCTGCACGTCATCGACGTTGTTTCCAACATAGTACCCGCCGGTGATACCGTGATTTCGCATAAGGGCAAGCAGCACATCGGGCGCAGGCTTCGGTTTCGCACCGGGCATATCATCTTTACAGCAGACTGTCTCGACAAGCGGGTCGAAGACCTGGGCCCAGACCGGCTCGTACTCGTCGCGCGGCCGGCCCGTCGCGATGAAAAGCCGGTAGCGCTTTGCGAGTTTGCGCAAGTCCTCCACGTCAATCAGCAGCTTCTCGTTTTCCCGGGCCAGCGACAGGTATATCTTCTTTCCCTCGCGCTCGATTTCATCGCGGGGCACGTCATTCCCCCTGCGGCGAAGCAGCTCGAGGGCGGCGTCCCATTCATCGTTGAACCCGCCCTCGGCCCGCAGATGTTTGAGCTCGGAGTCTTCGAGCGGCTTGTCCGAATATTTCTCGATGAGTTTCGCTACAGTGACGTTGTAGCTCCGGGAGGTGTCCACGAGCGTGTCGTCGAGGTCGAAGATTATCGCCCGCGATTCCCTGAACGCGTCGAGGCATTCGAGCAGCCGCTTGTTCTCCTTCTGCGTTCCCACGGTGATGCGGACCATGCCTTCCACTGCCGGCATGAAGGAGCGGTCACGCAGCAGGACCCCGCGCTCGCGGCAGAAGTCGCAAAGCGCCGGCGCGTCCAGGCCGACTTTGAGCAGGAAGAAGTTCGCGTTGCCGGCGTGTGTTTGAAATCCCCGCTTCTCAACTTCTTCAATGAACGTTTGTTTTCGCTCCATCGTCGCTCGCGCGGCGCCCGCAACCTCCTCGGAGCGTTCGAGAAGGCGCGCCGCCGTCAGGATGGCCGCGCAGTTCACGCTGTAGGGCGAGCGCACCCGCCGCATGTAGGAGAGCAGCTCGGGATTGCCGATGACGACTCCGAGCCGCAGGCCCGCCATTCCCCATGCCTTCGAGAAGGTCCGGATTATCAGCAGATTGCTCTTCTGGAGGGCGTAGGGCATAACCGTCTTCTCGTGATACTGCGCGTATGCCTCATCTATGAGAAACAGCGTTTCGGGGTATTGTCCGCACCATTTGTGCACAGTTTCCGGCTCAAGCACGGCGCCTGTTGGGTTGTCGGGCGAGGCGAAGATGGCGAGTTTCACGCCGGCATTCAAAACGGTTTCTATCCCGGGGATGTCGAATTCCAGCCCGGCTGTTACCGGCACCTCGGCGAGGTTTGCGCCGACGAGGTTGAGGTTGTGCGGTATCAGCGCGAAAGTCGGCCGCGAGGTGAGGGCGGTATCCATGCCGGGTTCGATAAACGTAAAGGAGGCGACGAACAGCGCTTCACCGGTGCCGTTGGTGAGCATCATGTTCTCCCGCGGTATTTCCCAGGATTTTGAGAGGTGCTCCAGGAACTCCTCGTACTCGGGGTATGCCGCCAGCAGTTCCACAGGCAGCGGCTCGCTCATCGCAGGGAAGCCGGAGGTGTTCTCGTTGAAGTCCAGGCGCACAAGCCCGCGCCGGCCCTCGAGGGGCGGTTGGTAGGGCGCAAGCGCCTGCACGCTCTTTCTCGGCTCAATCACTGTCCGTTCTCCCCAAAATCTTCCCCGTTGCTATTCGACAATCTTCTCCAGCTTGTACTCGAGTATATCCCGCGCACCCATCTCTTTGAGCTTCGGGATAAGCCCGGGCACTTCATCAACCGGTACGGCGGCCTTGACAGCGTACCCTTCCTCGTTGTGGAGCCCTGATACGGTCGGCGCCTTCATACACGGCAGTGCGGCCACAACCGCCTCGAAGCACTCGCCCGGCACGTTCATCTCGAGAAGCACCCTCCTGTCCGCGTTCAGCGCGCCCTTCATAAGCATGCATATCTCGTCCAGCTTGCGCTTCTTCCACTGGTCTTCAAGCGCTTCCTTGTTGCAGATGAAGCGTGTCGTTGACTTCATTATCTCCTCAACAATCACAAGCCGATTCTCTTCCAGCGTCGTGCCGGTCGAGGTGTTCTCGATAATCATGTCCGCATCTTCGGGCGGAAGCGCTTCAGTCGCCCCGTATGACTGCACAAACACGCAGTTGAGCTTCTTCTTCTCGATATAATCCATCGTAATCTTGCGGTACTCCGAAGCGACAACAAGTTCCCTCGATGCGTAGTCGGCGCTCCTAACAAGCTCTTCCGGCACGGCCGCGACGATTCTGACCGGGTCAAGGCCCAGGTCCATCAGCTCCACCACGTCCGCGTTCTCCTCAACGACCCAGTCCAGGCCGGTAAACCCGCAGTCGTGCCTTCCGAGCTCCACGAGGCGCGGTATGTTCTGTGGTCTCAAGAACTTCGCCTCGACCTCCCCATCGCTGCACGCCGGCCGGTACGAACGGTCGGCGGCGCTGAACCTGAGGCCGATACGCCCCAGGAGTTCGACAACTTTCTCTCCCGGATGCCCTTTGGGCAGAATCATTCTGAGTATCTTCTCCATAGCTCTCTCCCTTCTCGACTTTTCGTCTCACCACGGAGACACGGAGGACACAGAGATTCAAAAAACCACAGATAAACACAGAGGCCAGAATAGCCAATGGCCATTGCCTGTTGGCTCTTGCCTGTTTGCCTTATCTGTGTTCACCTGTGTTCACCTGTGGTTAATTCTTTGTTTTTTGCCCATTTTTGTCTTTCTTTGTGGTAAAGATTTTATTACGCGTTGCAGGCAACGCGGCTAAACATGCGGCTTCGCCGCTGTGTTCACCTGTGTTCACCTGTGGTTCGAATCTTTTGTTTTTTCCCATTATTTCTTCTCCGTGTTCTCTGTGTCTCTGTGGTTAAGTTTCCTCCAACTGCGACAGACAAAGTGGAAATGGAAAAAACCCGCCTGGAGCGGGCCTTTTGTTTAATTTGAACGTTCTCTTTCTTAACTATACCTGGACCGCTCCCCTACACGCCGGACGCGTGGTGGTGATGCGCAATGCTATGCTCGCGGGGGGTGCTTGTCCAGTAATAATCCATTTCTTCCTTCTCCCTTGGCTGTAAGTTTGCGAATGATAGCCAGTCGCGCAGAAATGTGCAAGGGGAAAAACAAAAAATTTCGGATTTTTCCATGGCCGGCGGGGCGAAAAGTGGTTTGACTTCCGCGTGCTCGTGGTACATCATCCACTCTGTGGCGAGGTGCCGCGCTGCCGGGGTGAAGTTCAAGGAGAAATAATCAATGAGCGAGTTCTGGGAAAAGCAACGCGTCGTAGTTACCGGCGGAAAAGGGTTCCTCGGCTCACACCTCGTCCCCAGGCTCAAGGAGAGAGGGTGTCGGAGTATCTTCATAGCGGACCTGCCGGAATACGACCTGAGGGCGACGCCGGACATCACGAAGTTATACGAGCAAACCGGCCCCGGCATGGTTATTCACCTTGCGGCCAGGGTCGGCGGGATAGGCGCGAACAGGAAGTTCCCCGGCGAGTTTTTCTACGACAACCTTGTGATGGGCGTTGGGCTCATGGAGCTCGCCCGCCGACACAAAGTGGACAAGTTCGTCGCTATCGGCACCGTGTGCGCATATCCCAAGTTCACCCCAGTCCCGTTCAAGGAAGAGGACCTGTGGAGCGGATACCCGGAAGAGACGAACGCACCCTACGGCCTGGCGAAGAAGATGCTCCTGGTCCAATCGCAGGCATACAGGCAGCAGTACGGGTTCAACTCGATTTTCCTGCTTCCAGTCAACCTTTACGGGCCGGGCGACAATTTCGACCCGGAGCATTCCCACGTCATCCCGGCCCTGGTACTAAAATGCGCCGAGGCCGTCGATAAAGGCGAGAAAGAAATCGTTGTCTGGGGCACCGGCAAAGCCTCGCGCGAGTTCCAGTACGTCGAGGATTGCGCCGAAGGTATCCTGCTTGCGGCCGAGAAGTACAACAAGTCCGAGCCCGTCAACCTCGGCTCCGGAACAGAGATAACTATCAAGGAGCTCATCGAGCTGATAGCGCAACTTACCGGCTTTACCGGCGAGATAACGGGCTGCATGAAAGACATTATTGAAAGAATCAACTCCTCCGGTTTACCGGTTCTCTCCGTGGACGTTCCCTCCTCTTTTCGAGTGGATCCCTATATCTTTGAGGACGGTTTTGAAAGCGGAGATTATACTCAATGGACGGGTACAGTGGTCGACGTAAACCATGAACTGAACGTGACGACTGATTGGGTACATCATGGTTCTGATGCGAGTAACCACACTTTAGCCGATGGACATCTACCAGGAGCTTGTTTGGTTTATTATGATACCTCGACTACCCCATCGACAATTTACTCTCGTGGCATATTCTATGTTGATATATTTAATCACATTAGCAGTAACCGTTTTTTTACTATTATGCTCCATCGAGGTTCTCCTGGTGGGGGTGGAACTCAGTCTTATTCAGCAATAAATGTCTATTGGGATGGAACGGATTATCATTTAATGTTAAATGGGGACGATATAGCGCAAACCGTTTCTTCTGCAAACATATACAAACAAACAGAACATACAGTTGAACTAATGACGACGGTTGACTCCGGAGCTAGCAACGGAAAATTACAAGTGTGGTTAGACGGAGAAAATATGACGGATTTAGCTAAGACTGGACTTACACATGATGCTTGGTGGGATAACGGTTATGTTGAAAGTGTTATTTTCGGTTGTGCGAGTGGTTGGAAAGCGGAGGTAGGGACAAACGCGATTTTTCAAGTTGAGTGCGCGGTTATAGATGACGAGTATATCGGAGTGGAAAGCGGTGTCACTCTTCACGATGTATCAGCGTCTCTCACTCTCTCTTTCTGTCCCTCTCTATCTCCCTCCCTCCTCCCCCTCTCCCTCTCCTCCTCTCTCTCTCCTTCTCTCTCCTTTTCCCATGTGGCCCAACCTCTCTCCTCCCCACTTCGTGCTCTGTCTACGACTGACTCTCTCAGCGTCGTCTCTCTCTCTCGCCCTCACCCGCTTAGCAGGGACCATTAGCTGTCACCCTGCATTTCCCCTTTTGCGGCGCAGCCCGGTCCTGCTGGCTGGGCGGTCGCAGTCACAGTCAACTTCTATGGAAGAGGTTGGGTGAGTTCCCTCACCAGAGGTGAGGGAACGCAGATTCAGGGTTCTTCACCAGAGGCAAGGAAGGCCATGCTTCACATGCCCCACAGGGGTGGAACACCCCGATAGCTGAGGATGGCCTTGGAGTATACTAGAAGATAAAAGTGAAATCATGAAAGACTTGCTTCCCTTATTTCTATAGCGATAATGTACGCTTACAAATAACTTAAGCAATTTTCAGACACTTACGAATACATACTCATGCATCAATATAACCTGTACAATAACGTGCATGACTATGTACTCATACTAATTGTCAAGTAGCAATTAGCTACACAAAATCAAGCTAAGTAACTTGCTCCCACCGATTAGCCCTAGCTCTTTCTTTTTCCCACATTCCTTTCTATCAAAAGTAATATAATCTTTTTCACAATAACTCTGTTAAATTATCGACCCACTGAAGTTAATCTCCAGCTGAGTCAATAACTTTAACCTACTTCCTATTAGAAAGATCTCCTCACAAGCTAATGCAGCCTAGTGGATGAGGTCATTCTATACACAAACGCCTACGGCTAACTCTGAGCCTCTTTCCGTGCCTATGCCCTATGCTACGACTATTGCTAAAATAGCCTAGCTATTCCTCGTATAACAACGATGAGAGGATCATCCCAAGATATACTATAATAATATATATAACATACCAAGCAAAGTACTAATATTCCATCCGCATCAATAAGTACCATATTCATATACACATGCTATATTATGCCATATATTAATAGTAACAAAAATAACATCTATATAACTATTAATCATACATGAACAACCTCGCATATATTTATCCCATAGTGGCTAACTAATAATATGACAGTATATATACATATATATATAATGTAAACGTGTATATCTTGCTATTGCAAGAATATTAATGCTTGTCGCATATATCATAAACATAGGCCACTCTTCATATATAGCAAACCTTTACCCTTTCCTTCCAGGCCATAAGCAAGAAATGCTTCTTTCCCTCTTCCAGCCTGCCCGCAATACTGAACCTTTTGAAGCAAACAATTCCTTATAAGGACATATAGCATATTTCTTTTCCCCCAACAGACCCTACTAGGGCTATACACAATTTGCAGCAGATTACTGCTACACAGCCTGGCCTGTTGTGGTCACAGAATATGTACTCGTTCGCCTGTCTCTCCCACATTCCCTCTATGCATTACTGTATGTAAAACTATAAAAAGAGCTATCACGTACCAATAAACGAGAGAGTCTAGACTAGTCATTCGTGAGATCACGAGTGAAGTCACTTGTCCCGGAACTTGTCTTCTTTTAAGTTCTTTGGAAATTACCCTTAAAAAAGGTAATACTTTGGAGATGGAAGAATAGTTCATATTCTTTCTCATCTGTAGAAAGATATAGCTGTTCCTGTCGTTTGAACATGGTGACTTAAAGTCCCAGTTCAACCGACTGGAATAAGCAATGAACTATTCCCGTCGCAAAGACATTTCATAAAAGCTTGTTATTTATTTCGTGCTCCTAAAACTTGGATAGGTCTGAGTAAGTTTCAGGTTAGGTAAAGGGACCGATAAGTGATCTGCTAATCACTTCTCGCGCCCCTAAATTAGGCTTGAAATAAAACACTTTTATTAGGCCAATCTTATCTGAAGTGAGTGCACAACTATGAGAATGGCAGTTCTCAAAGTTGCATAGTTAATAGTAGTTCAGTTTTGCCGGCCAGCCCTCGGCGGCGGCATTTCGCGAATTAATGCAGGGGTACGTCTCACTGCGTGAAACACTCCCCCAGGATGAACAACATGTTCATCAAAATAAAAACATAACATAGCATGAAAATATTTAGGTATGTACAATTGGAGACAATATCCGATGGCTCCGCATCACCCATCTCTTGCGGCCATCTTCGCTCGGAGTTCCCGGTTCTCTCGGTAGAATCGGAACAGTCGCCAACCTACGAATATGGCTAGTATGACAACTAGTCCAAGTAGAACGCCGGTAGTAATATGGTTGATGAAACTCAGTGTCTCCGAGTTATTGTCATCACCATCTAGAGTATCCTCTGCCACTCGAGGGTACAACCGATCCCAATCTTCTTCGTCCAGAGTCATGTTGATTCTGAACCAGTTGGCATGGACCTCTGCGCCAACTACAGGTAATTCGTCCATTCTCCAGTCTTTCGTTTGGGCTGAACATCCGGTCGGGACGTATAGGATATCCATTACACCCATGTATTCCGTTGTAGTCCTACCTGGACACAACAGGGTCACAGCTGACTGCTGGAGAAACTGGTAGGAGTTGTTTCCCAATGGAAACACACTGGGGGGATCGTTCATCATGGTAAGAGGGCAAAAATCCAAAATGTCATTCAGATTTTTCCTCCAGATCGCTCCAACACACGTCATAGTGTCAGAGATCGCCGTCATCTTCACCTGAGGACAAAACCACAGGTTTAGGTGTCAATCACACAGGATCAAATCATCCAAAAATATCATCTGGTTCTCCAGTACACCAACAAACTGTGTCTCAGGTTGGACTTGGAGTACCATAGTATCATTCAGTAGAAGAAGGGCGGGCAGATGAAGGATGTAGAGGTCAAAGAATTTCGTCGTCAATGGAATCGGGATAATCAAACAAATCGTCGTTGCATTGCGATGGTTCGTTGTTGGGAAGGTCAAAACCTCCTGAAGCGTTGGAGCATTCAATCCCATTGAAGTTGCTCCCTTCCGAATCTTTTCCATTGTAAGCTCCAGATTTGCCAAATCCAAGAGTCTCGTTGGTACGAATCCTTCCATCATGCCGAAGACCACACTCTCGAGTTGGTCCATCATAGTGTCATGTCGTGACAATGAAATCTCCAGATCTTTCTCCAGATCTCTTCTCTCAACAACTGTGATAAGCGCTGTCATGCTTTTGTTAAGAGCTATTATTTCCACTTCTTCTCGATGTAATAGCAAGCCTTGATTTCGTTGGGTGTATTTGAGTTTCTCAATCTCCGCTAAATCGTAGAGCCCTAAACCAAGGGCTGCACTCCCTAGTGCGATCCCGAAAATTCCTCGGGGTTCTCGTTCAGTTTGGATGCGTCCATCCTTGAACAGTAGCGAGATGAGTTTTCTCCTTCGTTCTTGATTATGCATGAAACGGTCGTATTGTCGAACGTACCATGTATTCATCGTCAATCCTTCTTTCCTCCTCATCGATTTAACTTTTACTAGCGCTCGCCAGATGAGGTCTTCCGTTTTAACAAAATGGCGTTCAAGCTGGTCTTTTTCAACCACTATCGATAGGTGCCCAAATGACATTGGGCCGGCCACCTTCCCCCGTTTGAAAAAGGAAAGGAACCCTTTCATAGTTGAATCACATTCGATTGCGATCCCACAAAGTATAAGAAAAACCGTAAGCGTCTTCATCCTCAAATCTTCTCAAAACGACTGAGGGTTATCTCGTAAATGTTAGTCTGCGCATATTTCTAACGGGTAGAGCAGTTGTATAGGTCTTTTCACCGTCTTCATGCCCTCCCTTACCTTGACAGTCCTGACTAGGCCGTCTCTTCTAGGTACGATGGAATCGACGATTCCCATTGGCCAATGCGATCGCGCGACATTTTTTTCGTGAACCAGCACAAGGTCACCTTCTTTCAGATTCGGTTTTTCATCAAGCCATTTCTGCGACGTCTGCAGATTCAGCAAATAATCTTTCCTCCAAGCATTCCAAAAATGTCGTTGGACTGCTTGTCTATGCTTCCATCTTTCTCCAATTTTAACGTCCTCCTTCCTGTCAGCGCCGATAACGCAAGGTAGCGACCTTGTATCATAGCCGAACAGCAACTTATTGGGGGTAACTGGAGACGGGTCATTCATGTCTTCTGACACAACGCACAATGGTCTAGAATTTACTTGGGACTGCACTTCCGCAAGTACAGTATACATTTCCCATTCATCTAACCTTGCATTTCCTAACACTCGACGTAAGGAACGCTTTACTGTGCCTATCAATCGTTCCCAAAATCCCCCTTGCCAAGGGGCATAGTCTGGGATGAAATTCCATTCAATATGTTCCAGTCCTGGAATTCTTTGAATTTTTTCTTTAACGCTCTTGAAAAGAGCCACCAACTCCTTATCCGTACGAATTAGCGTTTTAGCGTTGTCACTGACAATGACATTCGGGGTCCCTCGATGAGAGGTAAAACGGCGCATGGTTTGTATGAATGTTTCTGTATCCATGCTCTTCACAAGATCTAGATAGACTCCCCTTGTAACACAACAGGTATAGAGTACTATCCATGCCTTCACCGTAGTATCGCCGGATTTGACAAACAATGGTCCAGCCAAATCCACCCCAACATTAGAGAATGGTCTACTCGGAGTCACTCGGAAATCCGGAAGTAGACCCATCTTTTGCTCTGCATGCTTAGCTGACTGCTTCTTGCAGGGCATGCATTTATTAATGATTTCACCCACCGCTCTTTTCCCTGGGACTAACCAAAATTTATCCCTTAAATGAGCGAGGGTCCAGGACTTCGGGGTATGCGCATAGAGTTCATGATACGCTAACACGAGCATATCTGTCCAGGTGTGACGACCTGGCAATATAATTTGGTGCTTGGTTCCTTCAGGTAACTCCGAAAACTGTAATCGGCCACCAACTCTTATAACGCGTAGTTTTTCATCGTAGTACGCACTGTACTTCTTCAATTTACTCGACCGTTCGAGTGGAATTCCATCTTTCAGGTTTGTTAGGTCGCTAAGAAAAACATCTTCTTGCGCTGCCCGACAGCAGCATAATATGGCCTCCCTATATTCTGACATCAATATCTGCCTGGAGCCTTGCCTCTTTCTTCTAGCAAACCGTAACATGTAACAGATGATTCTCATAATTTTCCAATAGTCGGAGAACTTTTTCCACAAACTTTGTATCCCGATAGCCTGAGTTTCTTCTCCTGTAGTTAAAAGCGTGACAGCTTTCATTTCAACTGATGCCTCATCTGTCTGACATCCAAAACTTTCTTTCGGCCAATTTTCTTTTGGCAGTCTTAAAAAATCGGGACCGTGAAACCATTCATCATCCATAGAACTAACCGATACGCCTCGCGATGGTTTGTCGCTGGGATTCAGAACTCCTGGGACATGTCTCCACTGATATGGATCCGTCTTCTTCTGAATCTGTAAAACACGGTTCCCAACCCACATCTTCCATGTAGATGGGTTGTTACGAATCCATTGTAGCGTCGTTCGACTGTCGCTGTGACATTGTATACATGAGTGTGGTAACTTTAACGCGTCAGCAACATGCACACTCAAATTTGCCATTAATAACGCAGCCAAGAGCTCAAGTCTCGGAAGCGTAACTCTATCAATAGGAGCCACTCTGCTCTTTGACATAACTAAATGACAATCGACTTTATCATTTCCATGTTGGATTCTTATGTAGATAGCTGTAGCGTATGCCAAGATTGATGCATCGCCAAAAGCTTGTAGAGTAATTTCGACGACTTCGTTCGGAAATCGAATAAAACACCGTGGAATTTGAATCGTTGCCAACAATCCTAGTTCCCCCTTCCATTCCTCCCATTCTTTCAATAGTTCCAGTGGTAATGGGTCAGACCAGTCGAGTCCTTCTATCCAAACCTTTTGTAACACCATCTTTGCCTTGATCACATAAGGACTTATTAAACCTAGTGGATCGAATAACCTCGCAATCTTCGATGCGAGACTATGCTTTGTCTCAATACAGCTCTCCTTTAGAACTTCGAATCCACAGAATTGTAAGCAATCAGTCTTCGGATTCCATTGAACTCCAAGTGCTGATGCAGAACCATTTTCTTCATCCTCATCGACTGAGGTAGACATAGCAACCGAGATATTCTTCAGAACTGCTCGATTTTCTTTTGGTATCCTTTTCATAACTTCTTCTGAGTTGGACAACCATTTATGTAAATGCAAGTTTCCTTCCTTAAGGATTTGCGTCGATTCGCTGACAAACTTCAGAGCTTCCTCTGCTGTTGTCTTAGATGTGTGGTTATCATCCACAAAAGTAA
>NJBM01000042.1 GCA_005223045.1 Planctomycetes bacterium B3_Pla
GCCTACAATATCCCGCGTTCTCTTTGCGTGGTGCAATAGATGGGGCAACAAATCGGTGCTTTGTCCTTCTAACCAGAAATGAATGACAACACCGTCAGCACTGGCTAATTGGGTATCGTAAGGTGATCCAAGGCACCGCCCTTCGGCTTTTTCTGGCAAGCAAGTCTCAATGTGTTTCATGGTTGCTCCTTTGTTATTGCCCCATCGTGCCAAGCGAAAGAGTCATTCCAGTATTGTCAGCCAGCGAATCGTGAAGCATGTCTGCGTAAATCCCCTGGTCTTCGCTCTTGATGGTAACTTTCATCCCATAGATTCGCAGGTATGAAACATCATATAAATCCAAGGGTGTTAATTCAATTCTGACCATGTTCACGCCCTTAGAATTGCGACCGATGCGAAACTGTAGGTAAGGATTGCCTAATTCAGTGGTTCCACAAACAAGATTCTTTGTTCCCATCATATAAAGCGCCTTGCTCCCGATCTGTCGGGCAATTTCGTCAGCAACTTCTTTTGTTTCCATTGTTCTACTCCTGTGTTATTGCGTTGCCTTGATTGCGGTTTCCAAATCGTCAACGTCATTACTGAGTGCTAAGAATGCCGCTGTGTCCTGATTGGATGGGTCGGAATTTGCCAGCTTTACCCACTCAGTTTGAATCAAAGTCCGCAAATGAATCATAGCGTTTCCAGCCTTTTCTAGCAGCTCCGGTGCTGCCTTATGCAATGAACAGTAAGTAATCTCCGGGTTTTCGTACTCTACTGGCAAAACAATCAAGCAACCGCAATCATATTGAACGGTGTGCTTGTTGTAGCAGTCTTCACAGTAGATGTCGATTGCATCTACAACATGCCTTGTTTCACTTTCTAATATCTGCTTGTGGCATCTATCACAAGTTGTTTCTGTCCATCCACTTCGCTCTGAAACGAAACGAACATCAAGTCTTGGTGTGTGTTCCATGATTCCCTCATAAGAATACCCTCGACGCTGAGATGTGAATACGACAGGGCGATAAGCCCAGAGGTTCCCAGCGCCAAGGGTGATTAGTTGTTGTATGTAGCGTCGTATTCACTTTGTGCCAGGCCCGGAGTCGAACCGGGCCAAGTACCATACTGGCTTGTTAGGCAACGTAAGCGTTTTCAATCCTTTGAAGTTTACCGGCATAACAACCACCCCACTGTCGGAGTGTCCCGTGGTCTCTATCCCATCCGAGGCAACCATTTAGCCTTGTAGGGTCATCAAAGGCTTGTTTCAATGTAACAATAACTCTGTTATGCCAGTGGTGAGGTGATCCGCCTAGAAATATCCAGGTGTTAGAGAAGTAGTTTATGTTATTAGCATTAATGCGTCCCTCTGTGTCTACCATGTAAGGCTGACCTCTGAATGTGAAATGAAGCGTCTTCACGATTACCTCTCTTGTTTGTTGGTTTAAGGTCGTATTCACGATAATACGTTATAACGGGTTTACCCTCGAAGTCAAGGAAAATCGACATACCTATTGAACTATTTTTATTTTCTCGACGGGTTCTCGTCGTGACCTTCAGGATAATAGTTCTTGACAAGCATCAGTCGTTCAATATAAGTTACACACTATGAAAGACAAGCCTAATAAACCATTACACCACGTTAGGATGTCAGATGCTTTCTCCAAACCTACTCCCCCCTCTCCTATAGATGTTATACATCCATCTGAGAAGGATGCTAGTAGCATCTCTGAGGATGTAGTAGTAAGTAGTAAAGCTCAAGAAACTACTGAAAGCCTAGAGATTGGAGAAAAGGGAGAGGATGTAATTAGTTCCAAGAGTCTGAATGTTGCAGGGAAGGAAGAGAATGTACTTAAGACTCTCATCCCCTTGGAACCCAAACCTAAGTGGCCTAACTGGTCTTTAGACTATCTTCGGGCAGTAATTGAGTGTCGCACCGATGGTGCAGCAGCTCGAAAGATAGGCTTATCATATCAAACTGTGTATGAGGCTAGATTATCTCAAGCTGATTTTGCGGCCGCTTGGGATGCTTGCCGTAAATACAGGGATTCCCTAATAGTTAGTGATTTAGAGGACGTTACACTTAGCCGGGCATTAGTTAGTGATCCTAATGATCGGATGAGTGCTACCTTGGCGCTAGCCCACCTTAAGGCCAGAGACGACAAGTACAAGGACAAGCAAGCCGGACATGCACCAGTTATCAACATCACCCTTGGATACCAAATACCAGTAACCAAGCGGCAGGCTGGCCCTATCACGGACGCTGAATACAGTGAGTAACCACAGTCCTAACGGAGCTACTTCTGCAATTTTATATATGTTGCTATTGATTATGTTGAGGTTACGTCAAAATTGGATTGCGTATAATATATTATGTGTAACATTGCACAATCATTATGGACGGATAGGGGGGGTAGGGCCGCCCCTGGGGGGTGGTCGATATACGTATATACACACTCAGTACAGTGGTACTATAAAGGGGTTTTCTAATGGTTGCTAGGTCTGACATAACGGCTGTAACGTGGCGTCGGTTGGGTGAGATGGAGCCGATGGCGAATTTTGATCGTACATTGAGGGGGTCGCTGGCTACTCACAATGCGAAGTTTGTGGCTGACAGGGTGAGGCGGATTGAGCGGGTATCGAAGATGAATTTGGAGCAACAGTGTAAGTATTACCGTAGGTTGGGATTTTTCAAATGAGCATTCAGGATATTCCAGTTCTAGGCGGGAGTGGTAGAATTAAGACCGGGGCTATGCGATTTGAGGGCGATTGGCCAGGATTGTTTATTCGGGGGGATGATTGTATGGCGCTATTTGATCTTGTGAATGCAGCATTTAGCGCATCGGATGAAAGCCCGGTTGGGGCAATAGGAATGCTTCAGGGGATTTTGTCCAAGTATTTTATAATTATGAAAGAAGACGTTTTTCAATTTGAAACAGAGGAGGCAGAATAATGGCATTGCCGAGTTTAAACGAGAATGTTGAGGTTGTTAAGGCGTCGGTAGAGGCGGCTGATCCGGCTTTGACCCGTGAGGAGTTGGTTCAGTTGGGTCTTAGCGAGAAGGCAAGTGCAAACCGAAAGACGTTGCTGAAGTATCTGCGGGAGAAGGCGAAGTTGCTTCCGGTTGAAGGTGGTTCTGTTGAAGACCCTGTAGATGCCCCTGGAGAGCCGCCTCCGGGATATGTTCCGACTCCAGAGGTTGAGCAACCACCGGGTTATGCAACAAACGCTCCCGTGAGTGCTGATGATCCTGTAACTGTTCCTCCTATACCGGGCACTGAAGAAGCTGTTTTCACAGCTCCCAAGCCTTTGATGCAGGAGGTTGACCCTCGGCCTTGCATATTCAGGTTTCAGGACGTAGATATAAATCTGTTTCCTGTTTGTGGGATTCATAATTCGGGGATGTGTTCTCCTTGCCTGGGGGAAGACCCGCCGGTGAAACGGTGTCGGGTGGTTTGTTTTGCAGAGAGCAATAAGCATCGAGATATAAAGCAGGCCCAGGTAGTTCTGAAGTCTAGGGCTGTTGTGGATAACCCGGCAACAGTGGAAATGGTTGATGTGAGTGAGTTTGATGAGTAGCTCCCTTTGGCGTGGTAAATGTAAGCATGAGCCATTTGGCTATCGACCATATCGGAGGGGTCGTGATAGATGCAAGGTATGTGGTGGATACCTGCCACTAACTGCACTTGGAAAAATATGGTTTAAATTTGCCTATGAGGAAGCAACAAAGCCGATATTCTTAGCGAGGTTCTTACATGCCAAGTAGAATAGCAGAAGTTGAGCGAACCCTTAGCCCGGATAATGGCCGGGCACGGTACGGTTCTGTTTCCGGCGTTATAAATTGTATTCAGATGGTTGATATGCTCCCCTGGTGGAGACAATTGTTGACGCCCTTTATTGGCAAATATTGTGAGATTGGCGGGGTAAAATATCTCCTTGTTGGGCAAACCAACATCTTTTATCGTGCCCAGGAATGGATTGCAGGCAGAAAGGGGAAAGACTTTCTGGAGATAGTCGGCAACTCTAAAATCCCGGTAATCAACGAACCTGATTTGGCAGAGGCTCTCAAAGATGGCTAACGTCATAATCCCCCATCAGCACCAGTCAGCTCCTTCGAGCAGATTCCCCAAGGATTTCCATTGGAAAGTATGGCATAAAGCAGTTCAAGGGGAAAGTACTGAGGGCATTAAATTGCCAACTATGACGGAACATGTGTATATGATTATGGGTTCAAAGGGGGGATATGTCCTCAAAGCAGGGTTCACTATTAAACCTTGGACGGGTGATGGATATGCTGAGTTTGAAGATCGGATGCAGAAAGCGATATTTGGGATATGCCACGACATCAATGTAGTATTACAGGGTGGCGATGCCAGGGGCAAGGTGAACCTGATGCTTGAGGGTTTGGCTGAGAGAGCGGCAACCAAGTATGATGTTGACCCGGCATTGCTGAAACGGCATTTTCAGCACCAAGACTTGCAGGAGCGGGATTGATGACCCATAGCCTTATAGACAGGCTTATGAACTTATTGGCCCGATGGGTTGTATTCCAGACAGGCGACCGGGAGTACACCGGGCAGGTGACATTTAATTTTAACGGGGGAATCCCCAATAAAGAAGCAATTTACTTGAGAATACGGGCTAAGGTCTAAAAACTAGGGCCATTGTAACCATTCAAGCCCCACTGTCCTGATAATCGGGACGGCGGGGCTTTTTTATTATGAGCGAAGAACACTACATAGGATTCAAGACAGAGGAAGGGGTTCCGTCCAAGCCACTGCCGAAGCAGAAGCATTTGCTGGATTTCTTCAGTCGGAAGGAACAGACATTGGCAGATGGTAGCTTTGGGTGGGGGAAGACTGATGCCCTGGTCTTTGCCGCTGCCTCTGATTCCATCGAGTTCCCCGGCAATCTGTCTCTATTAGGCCGGAAGTACATAGACTCGTTCAACAAATCAACTCTTGTCTCCCTGCTGGATATGATACCTATGGAGATAATCAAACGCCACAATAAACAGGAACACGAGATTGAACTGTTTAACGGCTCAAAGATAGTCTATATGCAACTGGACTCTTCACGGGAAGCCATTCAAAAGGTCAACTCGATGAATCTGGGCTTTTTCGGGGTTGACCAGTTGGAAGAGATTGACGAAGAGGTCTGGATTGCCGGGAATGCCCGGCTGCGGCGCAAACGATCCAGAAGGCATAGCTTAGCAACTTGTAACCCTGCTGGGCACGACTGGGTATGGAACAGATTCATTCGTCAACCGGGTAAAAACGGTACAGGGCATGTATCGGGCAAGGTTTGGCAGGAAGGTGTACCGCCACCTACCTGTCAGGAAGACGTAACCTTTGATGTCTGTGATAATCCACACCTGCCCTGGGATTACATCAGGAATCTACTTACCAATATGCCCGATAGATGGGTTAAAAGGTACGTTTACGGCTCTTGGGAGAATTTCGAGGGGCTTGTCTGGCCGGATGCCCGGCAGGAACCATTCAATCATAAGCACCCGGAGCAGGGTGGGCATGTAGTCAAACCGTTCAAAATCTCTAAACACTGGGATCGGTACGTTATACTGGATCATGGTCATCGGAACCCAACTGCAATCCTGTTTGTGGCGGTAGACTTTGATGGGAACTGGTATCTGTACGATTGCCACCGCGAAGCAGGCAGGTGGGTTGATTACCACGCTTCAGTGCTTGATGCCAAGACGCAAGGGCAGGATATAAATACATTCCTGGCCGACCCGGACATATTCAGAGAGCGGGAGAGTGAGTACACCATAGCCCGTCAGTATGAAGATTTCGGGTTTTACTTTGAACCCGCCAATAATGATCTGGGCGGTGGGATTGATAATGTAGCGAGAGCGTGGCAAGAAAGGCGTATCCGGGTATTCGACCTGCCGCAGTTTGAGGATTTCTGGGACGAGGTTTTGAATTACCGCTGGGATGAATTGCGAGTTCAGGGGGTAAGGAATGATCCAGAGAGGCCGAAAAAGGTGAACGACCACTATTGCGATGATCTACGGTATATGGCTAATCACCTGTACGCCTCCAAGAAACCGGAGAAGCCCAAAAGGGAACGATACTGGATCAACAGGAATCGTGGCTCTAGGGCAAAAGCGTTCATGGGTGTGTGATGGGTAAATCTTACCGAAAAGGCACTGATTTGTATTGGTTGGTGAAAGAGAAAAGTACGGGGAAATTATTAAGGTATTTTTCGATTGACGGTAAAATTAGAAAAGGCTACGAATTAATTCGTAAACATGTCAATAATGAAGAAATGGCTCTAAAAAGAATTATGGGTTCAAATGGCTAGCAATTATGATGAACTGAAAGATGCCAGAGAGGTAGATAAATACCTCTACGATGGCAATAAAGACCTTATGGAGAAAACTCAACAATGCTTTCGGTACACCACCCATGATCAATGGGACGAGGTAGACAAGCAAAAATTGATTTCAGAGCATCGGCCAGTGCTGGAAATCGACCTTATTTCGCCCAAACAAAACACTTTAGTTGGCATAGAACATGATTTCAGGAGCGGATCTGAGGCATTGCCGTTTGAAGGCGGAGATAAAAAGCAAGCTGCCATAGCGACTTTTGTATTAAAGCATCTTGATCTCAATGAACGCATGAGCAGGATGTATTCCAGGGTTTTCAAGAGTATAGTTACCTGTGGAATAGGTGTAATTGACAACCATATCCGCCAGGGTGATGATTACATGGCAGAAGTAGACCCCAGGAGAGATTCACCGTTCAGGGTTGAAATTGATCCCCAGGGTCTTGAACCGGATCAGAGCGACTGGGTTTACATGAAACGCAACCGCTGGATGACTGACGATCAGATAAAGAGTATCTGGCCGGAAGCGGATATAGTGAAATTGCGGGCTGGGATGGGTGAAGACGAGATAATCAAGGCGATTGTAAGCGATGATCTGGATTACTTCGAGGGTAGTGGGATTAGTTGGTCTTATTACATTGATCCGAAGAGGGCAAAGCGCCGGGTTGCCGAGATATACGAACGTAAGTTTTCGATAAAAGATTTTATATTTCAGTATGATACTGGTCGAGTTTTTACATTGGCTCAGTTTTTGAAAAATCCCATAACTGCCAATATGCTCAATTATGCCAGAGTGAGGAACCAAACCAATTATCAACCCAAGGATGAGAAAGAACTGGTTGAAATTCTCCAAGGTTCTCAAGTTAATGGTCATGCCATTATCAAACGGCAGGCAAAAGAAATACACATGTCGATATTCACCGCCAGTGCCATGCTAGAAAAGCAGAAGAAACTGCCTTATAATCATAATGACTTCCCGATAATCATGGCTTTCGGTTATCTGGGCGAGCAAAATGACGGGAGAATGCGTACGAGCGGCATAGTCGAAGGTTTGATGGGTGTGCAGGACGAGAAGAATAAGCGTCGGAGTCAAGCACTGGATATTTTGAATAGAGCACCTAAAGCGGCTGGGTTCTTCCAATTAAACAAAGGGGTTACCAAAGAAGACCTTGAGTCTATGCAGATTTCCGGCGAATGGGTAGGTGTTCGTGGCAAAATAAGTGATTTCATTCAGGAAAGAGATCAGAAATTTGTCCCCATATTAACCAACATTGCTTCCCTTGAGCAGCAGGCTGAGATTGATGCCACAAATATAGGTGGAGTGAACCTTCCTATGCAGGGGGTTGCGTCAGGCTCGAAAGAGAGTGGTATTGCAGCCCAGACCCGTATCAGACATGGTATGATGGGGGTTACAGAACTCCTGGATAACCTTGATATAGCGAAAATAAGGACGATAAAGCAGGATTTCAGTTATATCCAGCAATACTATCCGGTATCAAAAATACGCCGGATTATAGGTAGCGAAGATTTGGAAGTGAGCGATGAAGCTATCACTCAATTCCTGAATACTTACCAAAGTACGAAATACGACTTTGGCATCAATGAGGAAAGCAGCCCGACTGCGAGAAGATGGCAATTGGCTAATGCAATGGCCATGTTACAGTACGGGATACCTCCTGCCCTCATTATAGAGGACCTCATAAGACTGTCGGATTCTCCGAATGCGGATAAAATCCTTCAGGAGGTCAAAATCCAAAAATCCTTAATGGCACAATCGGGAACCTCACAGCTTGAGCCTGGCGGAGGCCAGGGCACCCCAGCGTGAGCCGATAGCATAGGAGAACGGAAATGACAGCACCAATAGAAACACCAGTAGCACCGCCAACTGGCACTCAGTTGAGTTGGGAGAATACTAAACCTGAAGCGCGGGAAACTGCACTAAGGGGTGACGATCTAGTAGAACCAGTGGAAACACCAACGGAAGCTCCGAAGGAAACTCCTCCAGTAGAGGAACCTCCAGAGACACCTCCGGCGGAACCACCGGTAAAGGCTGTAGAACCACCTGAAACCCCTCCAGTAGAGGAGCCGGTGAAGCCTGTAGAGGAACCCCCGGCAGAACCGCCAAAGGAAGAGCCAGTAGAACCTAAGCGCCTTTATGCGGGTCAGTATGAGAGCGTCGAAGAGATGGAAAAGGCACTCCAGGAAAAACAGGGTACAATTGACCGGCAGGGTGGAGAGTTGGGAGAATTGCGTAAGCAAACCCAGCCAAAACCCAAACCGGAACCTGAAGACCCGGAGCCTGTTCGAGACCAATTCGATGATGCCTCTCTGAAAGCCCACGATGAATGGATGCTTAGAGAAATTGACAGGAGAAACACAGCATCCGAACAGAGGATTGCCCAAGGTCTCAGTCAATACGAAATGGCTCAACCTGTCAGGGATATGATCAAACAGTTTACTGATGATCATAAGGATATTTCTCCCGAAAAGCGGCTGACTATCGGCCAACATGCCGATAATATGGCTCGTGCTGCTGGTAAACCAGTTTCACTGGAAGAGGCTCATGCCGATCTATTTGGTGCAAAAACTGAAACGCCCTCCGAGCCGGGGGTAACTCCAGTGGGTGAAGGAACGGCGGAGGCTATTCAGGCAGCTTCAGACGTGCCTAAGACAGTTTCCGATGTTCCGACCTCTCCGCCTGCCGCAGTCAGCGGCCCAGAAGGCCAGGTTGATAGCCAGGCCGAATGGAATGCCCTGCCTGAAGCAGAACGGGAGAAAAGGCGGCGGGATATTCCGTTGCCCCCAAAGGAGTGACCTTTTAGGCTAGGAGAATGTACTAGGAGTTCACAATGGCTGTATCAACTTTGACAGCTTTACCAAACAGCAAAAGACCGCTTGGACTCGTAGGATCAGGTGGAGAATGTATAATTCAGTTTTTGACAGCCCGTATCGACTATGCGGATGTTAGGACTGCTGGGACTTACAAAATCTTCGACCTACCTGCGAAATCTGCGGTTTTGTTCGCCTGGTTCATTGTGGAAACTACCTGGACTGTTGGAGTAAGTATACAAATAGATGAAAGCAGTGGTGCTGGTATTTATCTGGCTGCCGCCGACGTAATTGCGGCAGCTATGGCGGCAGGACACGTTTTCCATTCCCCAACCGGGGATGGAACAGATATTCTGTCCAATGTCGCTGGTCATGCCGACGAGTATGACCTTACTGCTCGCACTGTTGATCTGACAACTGTTGGTACTTGGTCTACCGGTGTAGGTACACTCATAATCGGCTTCGTAACCCTACCATAAAAAGGAGAATAGAACAATGGCAGATACATTATTTACTGCAAATCTTCTGGTCTCCACGTGGGGCCGGGAGCTGTTCCGTGAAGCGGAAGATTTCATTTACTTCAAACGCTTTATGGGAACCAGTGAAAACAGCATCATTCAGGTGAAAAACGAACTGAATGGCAAAGAAGGTCAAGATGTGACCTTCGGACTAATAATGAAACTCGGTGGTGCCGGAGTCACCGGGGACGCAACCCTTGAGGGGAATGAAGAAGCGATTACCACCTACAGTATGATCGTAGAGATTGACCAGGTGCGTAATGCTTGCCGCTCTCGCGGGCGTCTCCATGACAGGAGCCACTACTATGACTTCAGAACCAATGCCAAGAATCTTCTGAAAATCTGGCTGGCGGAACTTGTAGACCAGGATATTTTCAATACCCTGTCCGCAACCCCAACCAGAGCATTAGGAGAGGACGCTGCTGGTGTCTATCGCTTTGATGCAACTTATAAGACTGCTCTGGCGACAGGCGATGTGGCAACGACCAAGGGCATTGACATCCTGTGGAAGCTTGCTCAAGAACCTTACAATGCGGGAGAACTTGTAATGCGCCCCATCAATGTTGATGGTGTAGGTCATTATGTATTGATTCTGTCGGGTGAGGCGCTTTACGATATGAAACAGGATGCTACCTGGGCACAGGGTCATCGTGAAGCCAGGGAGAGAGGAAAGGATAATCCCATCTTCCGGGGTTCCGATTATCTCTGGAGTGGAGTTGTCGTCCATCAGCACAAGCAAATCACCTCATTTATTAATGGTGGTCCTGGGACTGATGTTCGTGGTTCACTTAACCTGTTTCTTGGCGCACAGGCAGGCGTGTATGCGAAAGCAGACGAGCCTATCTGGGTCGAGAAGAGATTCGATTACGATAACAAGACCGGCGTTGCCGGTGGGATAATCTATGGATTTGAAAAGAGCGTTTTTGCCAGCGGAGTAGCCGCTGCTAACGAAGACTTTGCAACCATGATTTATTGCACCAGCAATACCCGGTTGAGAGCGTAATCGGTAACTGTAAGTATCCGGGGGACTCTTCGGATTCCCCCGGAACTTGCTAACAAAGGAGAGTTCCTATGGGAACTGACATAACCCCAACAGGAATGGGGCAAAAGGAAGTCTACAACTTTATGAGTCGGCTTATAGGGCTTGGCTTTGAGGGAGTCGTGGCTGGTGATCCTAACTGTAAGGAAGGCTACGTTACAACAACAAGTGTCCGTATGGATGGGCGCATCTATTACGTTATCAATGGAGTGCGCTATTCGGCCAAAGGTGTTGAAGCAGTACTGGCTAATGGTACGGACAATATTACAACCGGCGGTTTCGGTGCCTGGCGGATTATGATAGATGCCACTGGGACATTGACCACTGTAGCAGCCGTTGCTGCTGGTGGTGATATGAATTTTACGGTTGCGGAAGATGCCCTGATGAATCTTGCCAGCCAAGCCCCAACTGCCTCCGCAGTTGACGTTGGCTATCTGGTTATAGAGGCTGCTGGTGGTGGATTTACTATCGGTACTGACCTTCCAGTAACCAGTGATGCTGCCGTGACATCAGCGACGTATTACAGCGTTGGCGCAGTTGTAGACGATAATGGACTGACAGCACCCATGAGTCTTAGCCTCGGTGTTGGCACTACTCCCGAACAGTATTCACATGGAACCGTCAATGCCAGGACTAATGGTCAAACTGTTGCCCAGATCGCAGCAGGAGCAACCGTAGCATTTGACGATGCCGATACAATTGGAACGGCAGTCCAGTTTGGGGGCCATCTGATTATAACCGACTTGGCGGGAACGGGACTTTATGCTCTCGCTGCTAACGGTGTAGCCGGTGCTGTATCTGCGATGACTTTTGCTACCGCTGCCCTGGCAAATACGGATTTGGATACGGTAGAAACCCGTTTACCAATGTTGTTTACAGTAATCGGTCGGATTGTAGTTGCTTCGGCTAAGGCACCCTTTGCTTATATCACCGATGATATTAATGGCACTGATGGCACTGCGACTTTTACCTCAAAGGGTGTTGAAGTTCCGAGATTGACTTTCCAAGACCTGTCGTAAGGAGGTAGTAAATGGCAACCCTGGCACAGCTAGGGGACAGAGCTAGGCGGAAGATGAACCTTGGTCTTGGTTCGCATACCGTTACTGTTACATTTGCTTCGGTGGTTGACGGCGATACCGTAACGGTACATGGGGTTGTGCTTACGTGTTATACGGGAGCGAATCCTGCTACTGAAACGGCCTCTTTCAAGGCCGAAACCGGTGACACAGCTACGGCAGCTAACCTTGAAGACTTGATTGATGCTATTTTCGATAGCACCACAGGGGTTTCTTCTGCTGCGGTTGCTGCTGTTGTAACAATTACTGGCGCAAGGTCGGTAACTACCACC
>NJBM01000015.1 GCA_005223045.1 Planctomycetes bacterium B3_Pla
GCCGACTCTTTTCTCTTCTGTGTCAATCGTCAAGGTTGCCGCTGCCGGCGCACGTATGGCAAGACCCCATCCTAACACAGCCTCCTCAAAACCGCCGTCCATTAACAGGTTTTCGACTTCCTGTGAAAAGGCAGATGAAGTCAAAATCATGCCTATCACAAGCGTGATGCTTAGAACGAATTGGTGTATGCGTATCTGATTCATCTTGTTTCCTCCTAGTTTTAACTGATACTGATAGGAATTTTGATTTTTCTGAATTAAGAAACTATGGCTTTGGTTAGGCGTGCTCGCCATTGACGCCATTGACCCCACCTCAGTTTTCCCACATACACTTCACCTACTCCCCCTGGAATCGACACTGCGTCCTTCGTCATAGAGCCCAGAAGACAAGCTTCAATCCTGCCCGGATGACCTCAAATCCACGGACTTCATCTTACCCTACTTATATCAGATCAGCCGCCTCTCCGTCAAGAAGAATCACTGGATGACTAAGATGCCTGGATACCGATATTTCATTTCTACAAGCTCCTCCCAGCCCCTAATTCTGCCCATTTTAGGAAAAGCAAGGATATCATGGTCCTTTGTCCAGCTTCTTCTCTATCACCGTTAGCCGCTTCTCCAAGTCATCGTTTTCCTTATGCCGAATGATAAAGTCGATCACGTCCTTGGCCGTCAGCCTCTTGAGTCTGTCATCCTGATGGTCCAGCAGACCCACAAGCGATTCAACCGCTTTGGTCAGGTTCTGTGTGAGCACACCGAACGCTTCAGCGGCTACATCATCTCGTCGTCGATCAAGCTCGGCCTTAAACTCGGGAGACTTCAGCCATTTGTAGAGCGTGGTTTTATTGATCTTGGCCTTTTCACAGCCCTCGGTGAACGTCGGACTGGTCACAAGAAACGGTATCGCCCTGATCTGTCGGCGGCTCAATTTCGGTTTTTCATCGGTCGCTGTCATCACTTCGTCCCCCAATTCTCACGAATTGGTTGTTTTTCGTTGGTTTTAGTTGCCTTGTATCGCTTTCATCCATCTGTGGATCAATCACCAAAGCCCAGGGGCCACTTGCGACCTTTCTCTCATTGCGGTCCTGTGTTCCTGGATGCGTTCGGCCCGTTTGGCCTCTGCGAAAGGTGAATTCTCGAATTGGCGTGCTTCTAATTCCCGTTCAACCGACAGGCTGATCATGAGGAGCCTATGGTCATAGTCGGCCTGATCTTCTCTTGCCGCGACTAATTGCTCTTCGTACGTCAGCCATGTCTCCTCCGGTCCAAGGCTTTGCCGCTCATCGAGCAAATCCTCCCCCTCAGCCAGAGTAATGACACACTCATGAATCTTTCTCTCTTTTCCCACGGACATCGTCTTTTCCAGTTTACCGATCCGTCTTTCTATACTGTGCATTGTTGGCCCTTCCTCTTGAGGACCTCCTCAAGGCTGACGTGGCGAATGATTCTATTGCCCTCTATTCGGTCGGGCGGCAATTCGCAGTCGCAAAACACGACTATTTCACAGAGTCGCATTTCTTCTTGGCCGACGTTCAGCGTTTTCTCGATCTTCTTCAGTCTTCTATTTATGTCAGTCATCTGTTCTTTCTCCGCTGCGTATTCCCGGACAAAGTATCTTTCGGCTATCTCACTGCTATTCGTAAAGTCCGTTCACTCCGTTCTGCATATCCTCGAAGCTTATGTCAGCATACATGTTGGCCGTCGTCGCCGGCGATGCGTGGCCAAGCTGCTTCTGGACCTGACGCAGGTTGCCTGTCTTCTTGAGCAGATGCACCGCTATCGTGTGCCGGGCACAGTGGATCGTGATCTCTTTGGGTAGGCCCGCTCGTTTGACGGCCGCTTTCCAGATCCGCTGCAAGCCTTGGGCTGTCAGAGGTCCTCGACCACCCGTAAGCAATGCCGATGCCGGCTTCGTCGGCTGATCGAGAGTCTTCTTAAACTCGATGAACTGCTGCAGGTGCTGCGTGAGGTTTTTGCCGACAGCCAGCGTTTCCTTCTTGTGCTTCTTGCGCTTCATGCGGGCTACCGATATGGCCTCACGCTTTAAGTCTATGTCCTTCATTTTCAGAGCGGCCATCTCCGAGACCCGCAGCCCCGTGGATAACGCCAGATCAACCAGCATCCAGGCGAGCGGACCACCGACGCGACCCTTCTTGAGGTCCACCATCGACCTTGCTTCTGTCACCGTCCTTAGCTGTTTGACTTCGTCCATGTCCATGTACTTTTCCCTATCAATAGCCATGACTAGACCTCCTTCAGTTTTGTACATATTACATAGAGTAGCCTCATTTTGTACATGTTACCTACTAATCTCTATATAACATATCACCCATCTGGTGGTCAGTCAAGCACTTTTTGTAAATAAAATGTGAATACTCTGTACAAAAGTGACCGGTCTTGCCAGTGAATGTCACCAAGCGCGTGCCAAGCGCGTGCCAAACATGTTCGTTTGAGCTTCGCTTGGTCTTCGCTTGAACTCACAATATCCTTGTTCATGGGGTCAAAAACCGCGTTCTTGCAAAATGATGCGGGGTGTGATTTCGGTTTAGGAAACCGACGCTCTATCCTACTGAGCTACGAGCGCAAGTATCTAAAGAATACCAATCATGACAAAATCCAATTCCAAGAGAAAAACGCGTTCTGACAAATTCCCGCTTACTTTACATTAGACAGGCCGGTACTGCAAGAAGATAAAGGGCAAGCTCTACTACTTCCCTGCTCGTCCGTGTAGAGCAAGTAATGCCTGTGTTTCCCGTCAGCAGAACTGCCGGATTCACGGGTGGAGCGAACCAAGCAGGAAATGATTCCGAAGGATCCTCAGATCAAGTTGCTTACATATTTGGCTTTCATTACAGCTACGTGAGATATTTTGTATAAAGATCCTTCTTCCAGGCAAGTTGAGTGCCGGCTCCTTTAACGGCAGCAATCAAGAGGGCTTCCGTGATCTCTTCTTTGGACGCCCCGGCCTCGAGCGCGCCTTTGATGTGCTCTTCCAGACAATAGGGGCAGCGAAACACACACGCCAATACCGTCATTAGCAGCTCTTTCGTCTTTCTATCCAGAACGCCGGTGTTCTTGCAGCTCTCGTAGAAATCTGCAAATGGCTTTCCAAGTTCCGGTGAATTCAAGACAAACCAGGGAGTCCTCGCGCCACTCACGATCGTTTTTCCTCCAGCCAAATCTTGCAGATCAGCAAACTCCATAACTCTGACAATTGCATTCTTCTGTAGTCCCGTGCTAACCAGGTTGCTATGCCCGCACTTAGGCGGAATTCCCGTACCCAGACATCCGACGCCATTGGCAGCCCACTTGCGGGCGCGGTGTTGGGTTCCTTGAAGAAGCCCGTGTGTGTAAAGGCTTCCAGTATTTGTTACTTACTTTAGACCAGAACTTATTCACGCCGCAGGCATGCGCTGTTGACTGTATCTCGGCCATCTGCGGCTCGTCACCTGTCAATTCTACCATCGCATTGCGCAACGCTCGCGAATCATCGAAAGCGACCAGCAGGCCTCGCCTGTCTTCAGGCAATTCCTTCGCCGCCCAATAAGGGATCGAGACGGCCGCCTTGCCGGCCCCGACTGCAAAGGCGAGGACCCTGCTGATCAGTTTTCCTTTGTCCAAATCCGCATCTCCCGCAATGATAATATGGGATTTCTTCCATGTGTTCGGTCTTATCACTGCTACATCCATGATCTGTTCTCCAAATCCATATCCTTTGGATGAATTCGTGCTTGCCTAAAGCCACAACACTAAAGCACGAGTGTAGCGGGACTGGGAGAGATAGCAAATAGGGGATTTCCTGAATCTGGGTTCGCAATTGCCTAATGGCAAGATCCACGCCAGAGAACACAGACTCCCGGAGGGATTCCCGGGCGCACTCAAGAACGGAAAAATCTGATCGGACAGAGCCTACCCTCATAGCTCATGCGGGGTTAATCCTTCCTGCAAAGCATATTTCGTCAACAGTGCTAAATTGTCGATCTCAAGCTTATGCATGACTCGCAAACGGTGAGCTTCCACTGTCTTGGGGCTGATATGCAATCGCCTGGCCACCTGTTTGGTGGATTTGCCCTCCGCCAGAAGCTGTAGAACCTCCCTTTCCCTTTGACTCAACACATTAAATGCCGACTTCCGGTCCGCGGGCTTGCTGACGTAATCTTCGATGACCGCCTGGCTTACCGATGGGCTGACGTAGGTTTTCCCATCGACAACTGTCCGTACCGCTTGTGCCAGCTCCTCAAAAGGGCAGTCCTTGAGCAAGTACCCCTTTGCGCCGGCCCGAAACATCTCTCTGACGTACTTATTGCTGGAATGCATCGAGAGACCGACCACGCTCACGTCCGGGCATTCCATGTTAATCTGACGCGTCGCTTCTACTCCGTTGAGATCCGGCATTGCTATGTCCATCACGACCACGTCGGGCAACAGCTCCCTGGCAAGCTCCACTGTGGAACGGCCGTCCTTTGCCTGGCCAATGACCTTGAAGTCATCTTCTTGCTGGAAGGACTTGCTTAGCCCATGGCGAAGAATGGTGTGATCGTCAGCCAAAATGATTCTTATGCTCATAATGTGTCCTGTTTCATGTTTTCTTTGTCACGCAGTGGTGCAACCAGAGTCACTTTCGTGCCGCTGCCATTACCTGACTGGATCTCAAAATGTCCGCCGATGTGCCTCAATCGCTCCCGGACACTTAAAACGCCGAATCCCTTTGGCTGTCTTGATTGGCTGTCAAGAACTGACACGTCGAAACCGTCTCCGTTGTCCTCTACAGTGATGTGCAGTTTGTTTTCAATCCTTTCCAGCGATATTTTAGCCGTCGTGGCATCGGCGTGTTTGGTCACGTTGATCAGCAGTTCCCGAACCGACCGGTACAAGAGCACCGCTATAGCCTCTTCTAATGGCTTGGGCTCATCATTGTTTTCAAACCGGCAATCGATCTTTCTTTCTCTGGAGAATCGCTCGGCCAATTCCTCCAACGCCACTTCGAAGCCCAGGTCATATAGCACACTCGGGCTCAACTCGAAACTCAGTGTCCGCGCCTCTGTTATAGCCTGATCAAGCTGGTTGGCCACCGTTTTCAACGAGGCGGCGGTTTTGGCCGGGGCGGATTTCTGCAAGCCGACAATCTCCCGTTTGGACATCGCCAGGATTTGCCCGAGGGAGTCGTGCAGGTCACGGGCAAGCCGCCGTCTTTCGCGCTCTTCGGCCAGTTGCAGCTCGGATGTCAGAGACCTCAGCGCCACCTGGTCGGCGAGGATTCTCTCCTCGGCTCGCTTGAACTCTGTAACATCTTGCACCGTTCCCATCATTCGGATAGCTTTTTCCTCTTTGTCATACAGCACTTCCGCTTGCTCGTGCGCAATTCGCTCGCTACCGTCAGGTCTGACAACGCGATAACCTATGCTGTGAGTCTTGTGGTTGCAAACCGCTTCGTTCATCGCCTCCTTGACCGGCTCGCGGTCCTCAGGGTGAACGCATGACAAGAACGCTTCATTCGTGGCGCCGAATTGCTGAGGTTCCAGCCCGAAGATGAGATGCACCTCATCGGACCACCACAGTGTGTTCTTGACGATGTCCCAATCCCAGTTGCCTATATGGGCAATTCGTTGTGCATCCCGGAGCCGAGACTCACTTTGCAGCAGTTCCCGTTGGGCAAGGCTTCGCTCTCTTGCCTCTTTCTGAAGCGCACTGACCACGTCGGAAAGCTCTGCGGTGCGCTGGCGGACCTTCTCTTCCAAATCGTCATGGGCTTCTTTAAGTGCCTGCTCGGCTTTCTTTTGCTCTGTCACGTCGCGTCCATATATGTTGACGTAACCTGCTTTAGTCACTGGAGCGAGCACAAATGAGACGACACGCTTTTCATACATGGCTTCTATGATCTCGTTCTGGTTGGAATCAAGGACCTCGCCAATTAATTGACACCAGTCATGTGGTGCGAGTTCACCGACCTGCCGTCCCCAATTGCTCAGCAAGGCCGAGCCGGCATCATTGGAGTATATTATGGTTCCATCTTCTGCTATTCGCAGGACTGGAAACGGATTTTCAGACGGAAATCTTGCCATGTTCTCTATCTGCTCTGTCGCTCGCCTGCGCTGGATAAGCCGCCACATGTCGTTCATCATGGATGTTAAGGCACGTACATCCGATTCTTCGTAATTCTCTTGTTTGTTCGCCACGGCCGCCACGGCGACTATGCGGTTTCTATCGAACACAGGAACACTCAAAAACCTCTTAATCGGAACATGTCCTTGAGGATACCCTCTCTTGCTACCATGAGCCGGGTAATCATTAACAACAATCGCCTTCCTCTGCCGTACAACCTCACCCCACAGACCGGCCTCAGCCATCGGAAAGTGCATAGGTTGATCGACAACCATACACTGTTTCATCACTTCCTTTGACCAACTGTCAGTGCTCATTATTGACTCATCTTCGTTCATAAATCCTATGAAGGCGAACTCACTCTGTGCAATTTTGATCGCTTCCTCGCGGACGAAGTCCAAAATCTCTGCCCGCGAGGCCCCCTCCATTTTGTTTAGTTCCAACAGGGCCTCCAATCTTGCCTCGTGAAGTCTCAATGCGTTTTCCGCCTGTTTGCGTTCCGTGATGTCGACGCAGGAGACGACGGCAAGCAGCGGTTTGCCGGCTTTGTCCCGTGCAAGCGTACCGCCATAGTTGAAGATGCGATGCCAGTTACTGCCGCAGCGGTGCAAATGCACCTCCCAGTTGCGCAGGGTCTCGCCTCGCAGAATGCGGGCCAGCGGCCAGCGCTCCACAGGCAGGACTCCATCGGCCTCGGTAGAAAGTTCAAATATCTCGGCGAACTCCGGCAGTTTGCGCCTGCATTCTTCCATGTTGGAAAAACCGTGCATCGCCACTGCGGCGGGGTTCCAGTGAAACAGGTTTCCATCGAGATCCGAGATGATCAGCCCCTCGGTCAGGCTGTCGAAGGTTGTCCGAAGCTGAGCGACGTTCCGCTCCAGTTCATTCTTTGTCTCGCGCAGGGCCGCCTCGGCCTGCTCGCGTTCTTTTTCCCGCAGCTCTCTTTGGACCCAGGCGTAGAGGACAGGCGCGATCCGAGCGGCCATGGCCTCAATGAACCGCCGGTCCTGCTCGGTGTAACCGCCCGCTTTGTTAGCAAAGTTGAAAAGGCCGATTGCCTCGCCCTGAAACAGGATCGGTGTCGCCATGTTGTTGTGGATGGGCAGGTGGCCCGTGGGGATAACCGGTGCGTCGTTGGTGTAGAGCGTGCGCTGCTCCAACAGCGCCCGGCCCCAGAGACCCTTCCAGTTGTCGCGCGTGTAGCGGACGCACTTGTCGGCCATCTCGCACTCGTCAAGAACTCTCGACATCGTAGGGCAGATCAGGCTTTTCTGTTCGTCAACATAGCCAAAAACGCCGTACTGGCTTTTCATCGCATCGAGCAGGAGTCCCAGCACTTTATCGTAGAGCGCGTTGCCCGTCTCGTTGACAAACATCTCCAGAATCCGGTTGGCCAGCCTGATTTCGCGGTGCTCCTGCTGTAGTTTCTCCTTTGCACGCTTGGCTTCGGTAACATCTCGCATGATCTTGAGCTTCGAGACGCTGCCGTCAGGATTGGTCAGTGGAGTGTCAATACAATCGTAGGTCTTGCCGATTTTCTCGTCGGTCCACTCGGCGCGCACCGTTTCGCCGCTCCGGATCTGATCAAATTTACAGGACGTACAAGGCCCGTCTCTTCCTACGCGGTACTGATGGCACTTCTTGCCCGCCCAGGATCCGCGCTGTTTTTCCATCTCCGGATTGACGTATTCGATCTCGCCTTGCCGGTTGACAATGTACACCGCGTCGGGTATGGAATCGAGGATGTTCTTGAGCTTTTGCCTCTCCAGCCGCACCGCTTCGGCAGTCTGCTGGCGCTCCGTGATGTCAACGTGCACACCCATCATTCGAACGGGTTTTGCCTGTTCGTCCCGGAACACCCGGCCCCGACCCGACAACCAGCGAACTTCTCCATCCTCACGGACAATGCGAAACATCTCTCTGAAGTCGGTTCCGGATTCCAGCGCCTTGGCAATGTTTTCCTGTACGCGGGGCAGGTCCTTCGGGTGTATGTAATGGAAAAAGGCCTCGACGGTGATCTCTCTAACATCCGGCGAAAGCCCAACCATTTCATACATCTGCTCGTTCCACTCAATCCGCTCGGCTTGCACATCCCAGTTCCATGTGCCGGCGCTGCCGCACTCAAGCACCCGTTGCAGCCGCTTGTTGCTTTCTACAAGCTCCTCGTTCCGCATCCGAAGCTCGTGAATTGTCGCGGCGGTCTCGGCCTCGGACGTCGCGTGCAGCGGAATCTTCTCGTATTGATTCTCACGTTCGGATTTTCCGCCAGGCTCTTGAAATGGCTTTGACGTCTGTGTTCTTTCAGCGAGCGTCCCCGTCTTTTTGGACTTTTGATCTCTTCCTTCTTCGGATTTCTCCGCAGCCATACTTAGTCCTCCCGACTCCAATTCTCCCGATCAAACTGCTCAGAACTTATAATCTTACTATGTGAACACCGCCACAACAAGGAAATTTACACCGTGAGCCAAAATTAGTGGCCGCTTACAGGAAAATCCTTTTGGGCCGGCGACGGCGGCAGTCGAATTCCCAGAAGCGGGAAAAAAGCAAAGAGTGCTGCGCACCCCTCGACATGAGCGCGCTGAGGTATTGTCCGAGAGCTTGATTTTGAAGCAGCGATAGCTGGAAGACGACCTTCCACGCCGCTTCGTTGGCTCCTCACAAAAACAAAGGCCGCATGAAGCGGCCTCTTATACTTTTATTATGCTTACAGCCACGGCACACTTGGTTGCTCACCACATTTTCGCCGCGTCCTTTACCGCTCACTGATAGCCGTTCAATACACGCTCGGGTCGCATGGGGTCGGGTCGTATCCCCGGAATGTCCTCGATCTTCTGAAATTCCGACTCAGATTTCTCAAAAGCTTGCTGATGCTCGGCGGACATCTTCTGCAAATCCATCAACCTTGATTCTTCATAAGGCCTGACGATGTTGGCCTTGAGGAATACATACAGTTTCTTTTCGACGTCGCTGTTATTGACGCTTCTAAAGAGCCCCCCCACGAGAGGAATGTCCCCCAGGATCGGAACTTTAGAACCGCCCTTGCTTTGATTCAGCTTCACCAGGCCGCCAAGTATTACCGTGTGCTTGTCCGGCACAAAAACCGTTGTGTCAACTTCGCTGGTGGCCTTATCAGGCGGAGCGCCGGACAACGGTCTGTTTCCAAAATCGTCACGTGACAGGTGAACGGCAAGTCGCAACAGATCGCCTTCGCCTATATGCGGAGTGATCTTAAGCTGTATGCTTGCCTGGATGGGGACGAAGTCGCGCGTTGTAATCGGAGTTCCGGTCTGGGGAATCTGGATCGACTCCTTAACATACGTGGTCTCGTCGATTGTCTCGATTCTGCCTTGCTGCCCGTCATCAACCAATATCTTCGGTTTGGCCAGGACACGGCCGTAATTCTTCCGTTGAATGGCGGTCAACAGGGCTTGCACCTTCTCATCGCTATAGAACGCTTTTGTGTGTCCCGTCGGATTGCCGTCCTTATCCGGGAGATTAAAACCGGCTTCAAGGCGCGAGCCGCTGTCGATTTTCTGGAGCGAGTCGATGACGATGTTGCCGACTACGGCATCCTTTGCATTAGCGACAAGATTAAGGTCATATTCGAATGTGTCGCTTCTGGTGACTTCGACGAGAGTGACATCAATAAGCACCTGAGGTCTTCTCTTATCGAGTTTTCTTATCAAATCTTCTATCCATTCGTGATTCTTTTGACTGGCATGGACAACCAATGAGAACGTATTCGAGTCGGGCACTATAGTTATTTGCTCCCGCGGCGTGGCGTCTTTTTCAATCTTGCCGTCTTTGTCGTCGTCTGTTGTCTGGCCAATGAGTCGTTCCAGCATGTCTGAGATATGTTCCGGAGAAGAATTTTCGAGTGGATATATTTGATAGGACAGCTCTTCTTCAGGCATCTTTCTGTCTATATACTTGATGATCCCGGCAAGTCTTTCATGTTGTTCGGCCGTTGCTTTGACCAGGAGTGCATTGGTCGATTCACTCACGACAACTTGAGGTTTGTCTGTGAGAAAATCCGCTGTCTTTTCGGCGTCGGGAGGCCGATTCCCCCTGGAAGCTGCAGGTTCGTTCGGCCTGGCCACAGTGGTTGAGACGACGGTCTTGGCGCCTGCGCTGACAAGATCGAGTTCTTCGAGTATTTCTCTTGCCGTAGTTGCATTGATATTCTCGATTTCATGATATGCCAAGGTTCTTATGCTCTCAGGGACGACATCGATGTAATCCAGAAATTCACCAATTAGGACGTGTTGATCGGATGTGGCTCTAACCAGTAACTGGTTTGTAGCTTCCAAAACTATAACCAACGGCTCCCCGGACAATATATTACCATCGGAGCTTGCTTTTGGGTCAGGAGCATTGCCTCCGGAGGTTTTGAGAACCTGAAGTTTCTCAAGCTTTTCCAATGCTTGCTTTGCATCAATATTCTTAATACTGTAAATGTTTGGAGATCGGGGGTCCGTTTGAGCGACATCGAGGGTATCGATGAGTTTTTCTATAAGCGTCAGCTCTTCTTCAAAACCGATCATCAAAATCCGATTTGTTCTTTCGTCGGTATCCAGGTACACCGGCCTCCTGGCCGCAGGCTTAGCGGGCTTGGAAGCAAGAGTTGTGACCGGTCGAGCTGCAGGTTTGGCGGTGGCCGATGTCGTCGTGACGGCAATTCCTTCGAGTTCCTGCGCAAGAGCACGAATCTTCGCGATAAGAGGAGTTGCCGCGGTATAATACAACCGTCGGAACCGGCACTCAGACGGCCTTCCCGGGCGGTCTATCATCTCAACAAGCCGCTCAACACGGCTCATTCGATCAGCATGACATGTGACCAACAGCACATTGACATTCTCCAGGGCTGTGGTTGCTACACTCAGTTTCATATCCTGCAACAGAGCTATTACGTTGAGAGCATTAACATGCCGGATCTTAAATGCACGCGTCACCACAGTGTCACCCACTCGAACGGCGTTACTCCCGGTGTCGACAAGTTCAGGCTGGGCCTGCAGGGCTTTGTCTATCGGCACGATAGCCACAAGGTTCCCTTCCTGCCTTATCATCGCAAGAGACATGAAACCCAGGACTGTTTCCAGAAGCGCATAAAGATTCTTAATCTTCATTTCACCCTGCAGGTTGCCGTGCAGCTTGAGGGCAATTGACTGATTGCTGATCTCCCGAGGATCATAGACATAATTCAGACCCATGTATTTTCCCGCAAGATCCAATAACTGGATCAATGTCATCGTTTCGGGCAATGTCATGTCGATAAGGTCTTCACCATTGGCAGGTACGGCTTTATCAGTTACAGTTCTTGCTTCAGCACCTTCGGGACTGTTTGGAGCGAGTGTGAAAGAAATCTTGACGGTTTTCGGCGGTTCGCTGTCGTTTTCTGTTTCTTGCGGTGAGCTTCCAGCGGTCTTGTCCTCGGCATCCGAGTCGGCCGAAACAGTCGTCTGACGTAACGTCGAAGCTGCGTTGGATTGTGTCGGGGTCGGCTTCGGCCGGATGGATTTTTCGGATCGTTGCTCATTATCAGTCATGCCGGTAATGACTACGTAGTCCCGTTTGGTTTCTTGTTTGGTCGTCCTGGACTGAGAGGATGTGGATATGGTGTGACTAAGTTTCTCAGGCAGGCGTTCATAGGGCTCACTTTGAGTTTGTGCGACCTTTTGGAAACTTGTTGCCGTGTCGTCGGGCGCCAGCAGCTTGTGAAGCCGGTCACGGTAGCGGACCGGAAGAAACGCCAGTACCGAATCTCCCTGCACGTCGATTATTGCGCGCGAGCCGGCATCGTTGGCGGGAGGCTCGTTAAATGTCCCTACACTTATATTGCCGAGAGTTGTCTCAATTTGCTCGTGGGAGGGCAAGGTCCTCACGCTGGAAGCGGGGCCGAGGTTCTCAATATAATAGTCTTCAGGAGAATCAACTACATCAAGAACCAGCATTGCCCTTCTCAATTGGTAAGGTGTGCCCCGCACAAAAACGAGGTTGGCCCCCGGCGCAACCGGTACAAATTTGACCTTTTCCAGACCCAAGGGATCCAAGAGAACATTGCATTGCTCGGAATCCAAATGACGTAGAAGACGGTTTTGAGGAACGCTGGGTCCGGAAATAGCGACGCCTTTTTGCAGAGCAGTTGTACCACAACCGGTAAAGATGGGAGTCACCAGGACAACCAGCAAAAAAAAAAGCCGTGCGGGCCTACTCACACTATGCTCATTATATATGCTTGTGTTACTCATATTCGCCAAGAACAGCTCGTTTAAGGCCAGGGCTGTCTCCATGCAAGGGTCAACCTTGCCGTACCGCTCGTGTTTGTGTGCTATCGGTTGGTTGCCAACTCCTATTCCACTTCCCTCGATTTTGGCGCATTCAAGAGCCTCAAGTTAGGCTTGGCAATCCGACTCGATGTCGACACGTTAGGCTTGACTTGTGCCAACTGAACCGTTTTCTTAACTGTGATTTTCATTTTGCGCGACCGATTTCCATCCCGATAGACAATCGCTCCTTTTTCAACACTCTCGACCACACAATGCCCCAGACGTTCACCTTTTCTTATCCAATGATCGCCTTTGCCCGGCTCCGAAACCAGCGCCAACGATTTCTCGGGGCTGGAACGATAGTAGGTCGTTGATAAGAGCCTGAACTTCGGCGTTGTACCGACAGATCTGCGGAGAGATTGTTTATGGATGTTTGGCCTTGGAGTTTTCCTGGGCGCCGGCGGTTCCGGAGGCGTCAGATACAGGGCATAAGCTGTCGCTTGTTTGACAAGTGGAGAAACGACATTCTGGCTGTTTCTTTTGCCGGCGCCCCCGATCTCCTGAAATTTCTCTACAACGGAAATTTCAGGATTGTGCTCATTCCGGGGTGCACCGTGTAACCATTGCGTCGCGCCGAGCACAAACATAACTCCGGCAGAAGTCAACATCAAAGAACCAATAATATATAGTGACTTTATCACCATGCCGCCATTCTTGTCAGGCAAAATTGTGTATCATAAAGCAATATCAGCATTGTATTTCTCAAATCGTATTCATCCGGAACATCCGCAACAATAGGCAAAATCCTTAATTGCATTAAGGAAAGTCCCTATACGATCGCGCCGCGCACCGTTCTGGCGGGTTCAAACTTGATTGCGATACCACCTGGCGTTTCCTTTCGATCTTGGAAGTTCCACAGCCTGATCAAGAGGAATCTCTGAGTTGCGAAAACTCCAAACGAGCCGGTTCTACACGAGCAAGGTCAAGTCTTGAAAGGCACATCCGAAGCTAAGCAATTTAAGAATCGACTTTAAGGACATCCCCTATTGCTGTTGTTACTGCGCGTGTGTCAAATGACCATTCGGCATTCAGACTGTGCTATTTACAGAATGTCATGAGCAACAGCGTGGAAACATGCAAAGCTCATTTGGATACCGAGGTCTAAAAATGAAACGCGAACGACAAAAGAGAAAATCCAAAGAACCAGATATGAGCATTCTTGAAACGGCGAGTACTATTGAGCTTGGAAAAGCAGATTTAAAGAATTAAGCAATTTGAGAAACGATTTTAGGGATATCCCCTATTGCGGGGTGGTTATCGAGTGTGGGTTAATAACCGCCCGGTAAAAGCAAAGTAATGTATTTGGAAAATTGTTGAGTTGAACCCAAATGATTGTAGTCGAAGGAAAAGTTTTTTGTAGGGAGGTCCATGTTATGATTAGCCAAAGCAAAAGAATGTGGAAGGTTTCGATTCTTGTTGTCTTCCTTCTGTCTGTGATTCAGTCAAGTCTGTTTGGCTTTACGGTCACAGTACAGGGGCCTTACGGTGCTCCGGTAAACGGTTATCGCTGGCTCGTTGAGCAAGACACAACAACCTACACGGCGCCAGGCTCGCCCGTTGCGGACAGCATAAGCCTCGATATTCACAACAGTTACGCACCTGTTGTTTTGAAGGGCCACAGTGCCACATCGGTAGCTGATGTCAATGTTCCATCGGACACACGCTATTTTGTTTCTATCTTGCCTGACGTAGACGGTCCGTGGAGTGGCGTGATGGGCGGCGCTGCGGTGGATGTCAATCAGACTGACGTCACCGTAGTCGTACGCCGGCAGCCTACTCCAACGGCACAAATATCCGTCTTTGTTTTCGCCGACCAGAATCCAATCAATAACACCGTTGACGAACACGAGCAGGGCATAGGCGGAGCAACCGTAGTAGTTGCCGAAGCGGGCGGTCAGCAGATGATGGATGCATTTGGTAATCCACTCGGAACAATATATCAGCGTGACGCATTTGGTGATTATGTACTTGATTTTGACCTCAATCCTATTGTTGAGAATGTGGGTTCGGGTGTAATCACAACTCTGACCCAGGATGATTTCGACGCCAACATCAATCCGCACAATTTGAAGGTGGGAGAGGCGTTGATCAAGAATATCGCCCCGGGCAAATATGGCGTTATAGCGATCCCACCCGGAGTGGATGACCAGGGTAACGCCATACAATGGATTCAAACATCGACCATCGAGGGAACACCGACTGTTGATGCGTGGGTCAAGGCAAGGGAGCCGAAACTCTTCGTGGAAGGTTTCGGCACAGGTTTCAACCATGCGTTCTTTGGTTTCATAAAGACAGCTCCTGTAACTGCCTCAACTTATAAAGGTCAGACCTATCCTGTACCTGACTGGATTTCACAGCCCCCGACCGGCACCGGCACCATTACAGGCAGATTGAGACTTAATCACCTTGCCCGTCCGCCGATGACCCAGGGATTCTTCCCGGGCGATATCATCGGGGAAGGCTGGGTCGGTCTAAATGACCCGCTTGTCAGGCCCGGGATTGCGATCGAGCAAGGCCAGCATGCCGGGCTTTATGCCGCAGCCTGCAATCCCGACGGAACGTTCGTCATAAACAATGTCCCGGCGGGGACTTACCAGCTTCTGACATGGGACAAGCCGCTCGACAACCTTTTTGGCTTCCACAATGTTACAGTTGGCGACGGTGAGAATGTAAATCTCGGCGATATACTTGTGTATCGCTGGTTTGGCACGCTTGAAGGCGCAGTATTCTTAGATGAAGATGAGGATGGTTTCCGAGATCCTGGTGAGCAAGGGATGTCGTTCCAGAACATCAACATGCGTTTCAGAGACGGCACAATCTATCAGGCCCAGTCCACGGATCTTGCCGGGGAATACGTATTTGAAGAGATATTTCCGTTTTTCAAATGGCTCGTTGTCGAAGTGGATTTTGCTCGCTTCAAAGCAACTGGTATGACAGCCGTAGTTGACGGCGGCGGCGAGGTTCAACCTGATAACGGCTGGGTAATGCCTTCGCACGACAAATTGAATCCCCAGCCACAAATCGATGCTAATGGCGTCGCTATAGTCAATCCAAATACCGGCAACAATCTGTCACGCACCGAAACAGGACCGGTACTCACAGAGGCAATGCACCTTTTTCTGGGCCAGTCAAATGTTATCGACTGGGGCAAGAACCACTATGGCCCCGATGAAAACGGCGGCATATCCGGCGTGGTCATTTACGACACCACACGTGCCGAAAACGACCCCCGTTATTGTGTGGCTGAAGAGTGGCAGCCAGGTATCCCCCGCGTCCAGCTCAATCTCTATATGGATACAAATCCCATGGACGGGGTCATTGATGATTTGGATACGAATCCCGGACCCACGCTGGCCGACGTTGACAACTACCCGTTCGGCTGGCAGGATGGAGGTGCGCCCGGAGCGGAGGATATCGACCGCAACAGCAACGGTACCTTCGACGCGGGCGATGCCATTCAGATCACTACCACCGATTGCTGGGATGACAGCAAGCCAACCGGCTCGATCGGGCCGGAGATGACTATTCACAGCCAGCAGGTTCCGGTAGGTATGGATGCATTTGCCACGTGGAACCAGATCAGACCCGGGATTTTCGACGGCGGATACGCGTTTGACTCGTATTTCCCGGGCGGCATAGCTTCCGGCAGCACCGAAGTCGGCGGCCTGCCTACAGGTACTTACATCGTCGAGTCAACGACTCCGCCCGAATATACGCTTGTAAAAGAAGAAGACAAGAACGTGGATTTTGGCGAAGCCTATGTCCCAAGTCCGGACCTTTTGCCTCCGATTCCTGTTGGTGATTTGCACACAGTGCCTGCTGAGTTGAGTCTGTTCCCTGGAATACCATGTGAATATGCAGGTCAAAGCAGGCCTCTTGCCGACAGAAAGCTGATAACTCTCACTTCGGGCAAGAATGCAGCAGCAGACTTCTTCTTCTTCACGGAAGTTCCAAAGGCGGCAAGGGGCGTCGGTTTTGTGAACAACGACCTGGGCGCCGAATTCAATCAGTTCAGCCCCAACTTTGGCGAAAAAATTGCCCCGTCGTGGATACCAATAGCACTACGGGATTGGACAGGAAGAGAATTTCACCGAATCTATTGCGACGAGTTCGGAGGCTACAATTTCCTTCTGCACTCAACGTTCTCGGTTAACGTGCCTGCACCGTCAGGTGTTTCTCCGCACATGATGACTCTCGTGTTGAACGACCCGATAAAGCCCGACGGTACTATAGATGAGTTCTACAATCCGATGTACAGCGTCACACCCTGGACTTTCCAATACTATGCAGGCACAACAAGTTACCTTGACACTCCACTGGTTCCGTTGGCGGCATTCGCTGCGGCTGACATCAAGATTGATACGGACCCGAATTTGACACCGGTGATTTATTCCCTTGACGGCCCGGAACCTGGAATGGGGCCGGTCATTTCTACCGATGGAGTTGACAGAATCGTCACTCTGCAATCCAAAGGCACCGTTCCTATCATCAACCCGGCCTATGATCCGAATGTTCCAGGCAGCCCATTCCGGGTCAACCGAGATTACGGATTTGGCCCAACCGAGGGTCAGGTCCTCCTTAATGGCACGCCTCTGGTAGTCGATAGCTGGACGGACGCCCAGATTCAGGCCACTGTGCCGATAGGAGCCGCGACCGGTCGAGTCACCGTAGTTCGCGGCGATAATGGGGCAGAAACCGACGTTGGTGTAACGTTGCATGTAGTGGACCTTGCCGCAACCAATATCAGACATGTCCCTGCCGACCACAGCACAATCCAGGCGGCGATAGACACAGCTCTCCCGGGCGACCTGATTCTCGTCGCTCCCGGAATCTACAATGAGAACGTTATCATGAACAAGCCTGTCCGGCTGCAGGGTTCAGCGTCAGGCGGTACGACTATTTTTGGCTATCCCGCCAATCTTGAACTGCTCGATCTGTGGCACCAGAAGCTGAATGCCCTCGGAGCACGTGAATTTGCGAGCTTCCTGCTGAAGGATCCGTTCTCAGAAAATGAGGCGCCGGGCATCATTGTCGCCGGCGAGACACTGTACTCAAATGGCACGTTGCAGAATCCGCTGCCGGGAACAAGATACTTCAATGGAGGCTCTCCGTTTAATCTGCCCGGTCAGACTCTGATTGATGGTTTCACAATCACCGGCTCGAAGGCCGGCGGCGCTGTATTTGCAATCAGCGGTGCGGCTAATCTTGTCGTCAGCAATATCTATGCCACTGGCAACCAGGGCTCTTATGCGGGAGGCATTGCGGTTGGAGTCCAGGATGTCGGCTTCGATCAACAAAATCCCAATGTTGTGATCAGGTACAACAAGTTCGCCAAGAATGGTGGTACTCAGGGACCTGGTGCTATCTGCATGAATGAGTACGCCAATGACTACAGGGTCGAAGGAAACCTGGTCTGGGGCAACTTCTCAAGATTCAATGGTGGCGGCATCGCACATCGCGGATATTGCCCTGGTGACAATGTAATACAGTTCAACACTATTATCTTCAATGAAGACCACTTTGGCGCCTTGCTTGCAAGAGCCGGTGACGGAGGCGGCATATTCGTAGGTGATGACATTGTCGCTGGAACCGGAACAGGCAACGTGACGATTAATTCCAATCTCATCCATGGGAACATGACGGGTTCCGGCTACGGTGGCGGCATAAGAGCTTTTGCCGTTAACGCAGAAGATGTCCGCCAGTCACCCGATGATCCTAATGCCTGGTTCACTCTGAACATCTTCAACAACATCATCGTCAACAATGTAGCCGGCCTCGGAGGCGCCGGTATATCGCTGCAGGATGTGGTAAAGGCAAGCATTGTCAATAATACTATTGCTTTCAATGACTGTACCGCGACTGCAAGCCTTGCTTTTACTGCCGGTCAGCTTAACTCGACACCTCAGCCATCCGGTGTCGTAGGCGCTGTGCATAGCGACCTGCTGTTTGCGTTATTCGGTGCAGGTGTGCAGCAGACTTATTCCGATCCTCTGCTGCAAAACAATATCATCTGGAAGAACAGGTCATGGTACAATGATGCCTCGCTTAATGGCGGCCAGGGTGGGCTTGTACCGAGACCCGGTTCACCTTACTGGGACATGGCAATCCTCGGTTCGACATTGCCGGGCGATCCGCATTTGAATCCGTTAAATTCTGTGCTAACGTCTCAATTTGATCCGGCCACCGGCTTCGATTACGGGGCCGCAGCTAACACTTATAGCGATCCGGCTTTTGTGGCGTCTTACGAAAACCAGCTTACCTCTGCATCAGTGCTTGACGAAGGCGGCAACTTCCTGAATGTGCTAATTTCACCGCTCACGATTGAAGGCAGTGACTACCACATAACTGCTGGCTCACCGGCAGTCCTTGCCGGCGACGGCACTCTTGTGAATACATTTGCTCAGATACTCTATGATTATGACACTCAACCACGTTCTATTGCTTCAATGGATATCGGTGCAGACCAGATAAGTGCTGTTGCCGTGCCTGTTGAGGTGATAGTAGATAACCTGGATGCCGAGACAACATCTGTAGGAGTCTGGAGCCCCTCAGGCGCATCAGGCTTCTGGGCAACGGATTCGGTCTGGGCCAATGATGCCGGTGACAGCTTCACATTCAATGCGAACCTTGCGCCGGGAAATGCTTACGCGGTTTATGGATGGTGGACTGAATGGTCCAGCAGATTTACTGCCGTACCTTATGAAATTCGCAGCGGCGCGACACTACTCGATAGTTTAAACGTGGATCAACAAGCCAACGGCGGACAGTGGAACCTGCTTGGTGTGTATGTCTTTAACGATGCCGCCGCAAGCGTTACTGTCTTAGCTACGCCCGGTGCTTCCACCTGCGCCGATGCCGTAAGGTTTTTGCCCCTGGGAACACTGCAAAGTCTAACTGTCGCCGGCGCGCCGACTGTCGACGAGGGCGCCACTGCTAATTGTGCTGCGACAGCGACTTTCCTGGGCGGGCTGTCACTGCCGGTTCAGCCGCAGGTGTGGGATGTCAATGTAGCTGAGGCAAGTATCAGTCCGACTGGTGTGGTTACCGCTGGTTTGGTGGAAGCCGATATGCCGGCGGTGATTACCGCTGAATATACTCTCAAAGGCACAACTGTCAGCGATACGCATAACATAACCATACTTAACGCCGGTGGCGTACCGGTTGAGGTGATAGTGGACAACCTGGATGCCGAAACATCGTCTGTCGGTGTGTGGTCTCCATCGGGTGCAGCCGGCTTCTGGGCGACAAACTCAGTCTGGGCCAATGATGCCGGTGATAGTTTCACGTTCACGCCCAACCTCGTGCCTGGGACTACCTATGAGGTTTATGGATGGTGGACCGCATGGCCCAGCAGAAACACTGCAGCGCCATACGAGATCCGTGACGGCGCTGCCCTGCTGGACACTGTCAACGTAAACCAGCAGCTCAACGGCGGGCAGTGGAACCTGCTTGGCACGTACACCTTTACCAGCGCTGCAACCGTTACTGTTCTGGCAAGCCCCGGCTCGTCCACCAATGCCGATGCCGTAAGGTTTGTGCCTGTGACAACACCGGTTGAGATAATCGTGGACAACCTGGATGCGATGACATCGTCGGTCGGTGTGTGGTCTCCATCGGGTGCAGCCGGCTTCTGGGCGACGAATTCGGTATGGGCCAATGATGCCGGCGACAATTTCACATTCAACGCCAATCTTATGTTTGACATGACCTATGATGTCTATGAATGGCATACTGAATGGCCCAGCAGAAACGCTGCAGCGTCACATGAAATCCGCGACGGCGCTATCCTGCTGGATGTCATCGATGTAAACCAGCAGCTCCTTGGCGGCCAGTGGAACCTCCTCGGTACGTGGACGTTCCAGAATATCGCGGGCAGTGTTACTGTCCTGGCCAGCCCAGGTTCTTCCACCAATGCCGACGCCATAAGGTTTGTGCCTGTGCCGTGACGAAGGTGTGATGAAATGGAATAGCCACGCGGTGGGGCTATCCCATTTTAGCGATGAAAATGAATCAAAGCTAAACAATCGACGCAATGAACAAGGACTTGAAAGGATGCTATTATGGAAAGAAGAAAGGCCAAATATATAGCGTTGTTACTGGTGGCAATGCTGCTGTTCGGCGCCAATCAGACCTACGGAGACGTAAACTCTCAGTTTGTGCCTGACACCGATGGCATCGACACCGACGGTGACGGTGATCCGAATAACGACCATGTCTATGTGCACGTGGGAGCAGGCGACGGATTCGTGAATATGGCGGACGGGAAACTGCTGTATGAGTTCAGCTTCAGTCAGCTTACGGGTGTGCCGGACAATATGATCATGGAACAGGGATCAATGGCGGCCGAGATCCCAGCGCCGACGCTTGTGTTTAAAGAAGGTCAGAAGGTATATCTGAACCTGACCAACGTCGGAATGATGATGAGGCCCGATTTGTTCGATGCGCACACGATCCACTGGCACGGTTTTCCCAATGCCTCGACAGTGTTCGACGGTGTCCCAACCGAATCTATCGCAATCAAAATGGGCGCCACATTGACCTATTTCTACAACGCGGCGTATCCGGGGACCTTTATTTGGCACTGCCATGTAGAGGCTACGGAACATATGCAGATGGGCATGATCGGAAACCTGTGGGTCTTACCCATCCAGAATAATCTGCCGGACGGCGCCGACCTCAACGGATTCACCCACCATACGGGATACAAGTATGCTTACAATGACGGTGACGGCTCAACGTATTATGATGTTGACTATCCCCTCCAGTTTACGGGCTTTGACTCTGACTTCCATGACGCCAGCATCAACGTTCAGCCGCTTCCATTTGCGCTCATGGATGATAATTACGGGCTGATTAACGGAAGAGGATACCCGCAGACCGTCGATGCGAACTCTCTGCCGAACTCCCACGACGGAAAGCTCAATCAAAAGGTCAACTCTCTTATCACGGCCGTCCAGGGCCAGAAAATCCTGCTGCGAATGTCAGGTGTTTCTACCACAGACTATACCACAATCGCTACAACGCTGGGAGTACCGATGAAGGTCGTTGGCAAGGATGCTGAACTGGTGCGCGGTCCGACCGGCAAGGATACATCCTATTGGACCTCTTCCATTGACATCGCCGGTGGTGACACGTTCGATGTCATTGTAGATACGACCGACGTGGCGCCGGGAACCTACATATTGTACACCACGAATCTCAATCTTCTGAGCAACGATCAGGAAGATTTCGGCGGTATTATGACTGAAATCAGAATCAGTGCGCCTTAGAGCCTGACTTATCAAAAAACAATTACTTATATAAGCTATATAAGGAGATAAATTATGAACAAAACAGTTTTCAAATTAATGGCTCTGAGTGTGGCGCTGGCTGTATGCCCGGACTTACCTCAAGCGCACGCAGCGATTGATGGGGTGACAGGTACGACCTTCAATTTTAGTGCCAGGGATGGCAGCATCGCCACGCCGGATGGCGGCAGCTACTATATGTGGGGCTACGCAGAAGACCCCAATGGGATGCAGTATCCGGGTCCGACAATGATTGTAGAAGAGGATGTCGCTATCACAATCAATCTGACGAACACTCTGACCGTTCCTGTTTCCATGGTCTTTCCCGGACAGACCGGTGTAACGGCTACCGGTGGGTCACCAGGACTGTTGACCAGCGAAGCTGATCCAAACGGCGGAACGGTTTCGTACAGTTTCACGCCCACTGAGCCCGGAACGTACATGTACTACAGCGGTACCAACCCCGAATTGCAGATTGAAATGGGGCTGGTGGGGGCCTTGATTGTGCGCCCGACTGGCGCCCCCGGACAGGCGTATGCGCATGCGGATTCAGCGTATGACCATGAGATTCTTTTCCTCGAGACGGAAATGGACGCTGATATACACGATCTGGTGGAGCAAGGAGAGATTGGTCAGGTTGATTTTACTACCTGGCGCCCGGTCTACTGGTTTTTTAACGGCCGCTGCGCCCTGGATACCGTTTCTGCGCCCGGAGTACCCTGGCTGCCTCACCAGCCGTATAATTGTCTGACGATAATGCACCCGGGCGAGAAAGTGCTGCTCAGATTCATTTCAGCAGGCAGGGATAGTCATCCCCAGCACCCGCACGGCAATAACGTTTACGTGATTGCCCGTGACGGCAGGCTTCTGGAGAGCGCACCCGGCGCCGGCGCCGACCTGGCGTCTACCATAAACACTATATCAGTCCCGCCGGGCGGCACCCTCGATTGCATTTTCACCTGGACGGGCGCGAAGCTGGGCTGGGATATTTACGGCCATGATCCCAACGACCCGTTGGAGCCGCATGAATACGCGCCTGACCACGGAAAGCCCTTCCCGGTTGTTCTTCCTTCGCTTCAGGACCTTGCGTTTGGCGTGTTGTGGAGCGGCTCACCGTTCCTCGGTGTTCAAAACGCCTTGCCTCCGGGTGAGGGCCTCTTGAATCCCGGTGGAGCCTATGTGCACATATGGCACTCGCATCATGAAAAAGAGGTTGTCAATAATGACATCTTTCCGGGCGGCATGATTTCATTTGTGCTTATTCTACCACACTAATGACATCTTTCCGGGCGGCTTGATGACTATTGTCCAGGTGCCGTCCGTTACTATTGTGGAGCCTTGAACAGGAGACAGATTATGAACGATATGAAAAATTTAACACTAGTCTTAATGACAGTTGTTGTCTTAGCTGCAGCTTCGACTCCGGGTTTTGCTGTTGAATACTTTCTCAGGGCAGAACGTATAATCAAGACAGTGCCCGACAGCAACGGTGTCGCCATCCCAATGTGGGGTTTTGCCGCTGATTCCTCCTTCGACGCTAACGATGGGCAGGTTACCGTCCCGGGACCAATGCTTACAGTGCCGGTGGGTGATCCGAGCCTGACTATTCACCTTGACAACAACCTTACTGTTCCGATTTCCATCGTTATCAACGGCCAGAACGCTGTTATGACGCCAGTGCGAAACCCGGATGGTCGTATCCGCTCATTTACGCACGAAACGGAGCCCAACAACCCTGCGCCGGTAAACTATACTTGGGCAAATGTGCGCCCGGGAACTTACATCTACCAGAGTGGTACACATCCTGCCGTGCAGGTTCAGATGGGTTTGTACGGCGGCGTCGTTAAGGATTATGCTGCCGGCAACGATTCAATTGCCGGCTACGTATATCAGAATATTCCTTATGAAGTTGGTGTACCTTTGTTCTTCAGCGAGATAGATCCGGCACTGCACAATGCTGTGGACACAGGCAACTACGGTCCTGGCCTGGCGATGACGAGCACAATCGACTATGATCCCAAGTATTTCCTGATTAATGGACAGGCATTTGTCCCAGGTCAGGCTGCGTTGTCGGCGGGAACATCCGGGGGCGGTACGTTGCTTCGATTGTTCAATATGGGGCTCGATACGAGATGTCCGCTCTTGCAGGGCAGCCACATGAAATTAGTTGCCGAAGACGGACAACCGTACCGATACCCGAAAGAGCAGTATGTCGTTTCTCTACCGGCGGGAAAAACGATTGACGCGATGGTGGCATTTCCGTCAGCCGGCACATATCCGATATACGACCGAAGACTGGGATTGACCAATGCTCAGGCGACCCAGGGTGGGATGCTCGCACACCTTGACGTTGGGCCTGGGAATTTCTGGCCGGTCATCAATTCTGTATCAGCTACGCCTGCTTCAATTCTGGATACCCAGACGAGTCAGCTCTTGGTAAGCGCCAGCGATACGGATGGACCTGCACCTCTGAGCTATAGCTGGAACGTGCCTCTCGGCGGTGGAAGTCTAAGCGATCCGACGATTGCGAATCCCGTTTATACTCCGCCGTTTATTGCCGGAACCCAGACCTATACTCTAACGGTCACTGTTTCAGACAGCCTTCACATTGACGTTGCAAATGTCGATGTGACAGTAACAGGCTATGTTCCCCCGGTTGAGGTGATAGTAGATAACCTGGATGCCGAGACATCATCTGTAGGAGTCTGGAGCCCCTCAGGCGCATCGGGCTTCTGGGCAACGGATTCGGTCTGGGCCAATGATGCCGGTGATAGTTATACATTCAACGCCAACCTTGCGCCGGGAAATGCTTATGCGGTTTATGGATGGTGGACCGCATGGTCCAGCAGGCATACTGCGGTGCCATACGAAATCCGCAGCGGCGCCACACTGCTCAATACTGTAAATATGAATCAGCAAGCCAACGGTGGACAGTGGAACCTGCTTGGTGCGTATGTCTTTAACGATGCCGCCGCAAGCGTTACTGTCCTGGCGACCCCCGGTGCTTCCACCTGCGCCGATGCCGTAAGGTTCGTGCCCCTGGGAACGCTGCAAAGTCTGACTATTACCGGCGCGCCAACTGTTTACGAGGGCACCACTGCTAATTGTGCTGCGACAGCGACTTTCTCGGGCGGGCTGTCACTGCCGGTTCAGCCGCAGGTGTGGGGGGTTGATGTCGCTGAAGCAAGCATCAGTCCGATCGGCGTGGTTACTGCCGGCATGGTCGCTGCCGATACGCCGGCTGTGATTACCGCTGAATACACTCTCAACGGAACCACCGTGAGCGATACGCATAACATGACCATACTCAACGGCGGCGGCGTACCCGTTGAGGTGATAGTTGACAACCTGGATGCCGAAACATCGTCTGTCGGTGTCTGGTCTCCATCGGGTGCAGCCGGCTTTTGGGCGACGAATTCAGTCTGGGCTAATGATGCCGGTGATAGTTTCACGTTCACGCCCAACCTCGTGCCCGGAACCACTTATGAGGTCTATGGATGGTGGACTGTATGGCCCAGCAGAAACACTGCAGCGCCATACGAGATCCGCGACGGTGCTACCCTACTGGATACTGTCAATGTGAATCAGCAGCTCAATGGCGGCCAGTGGAACCTGCTTGGTACGTACACCTTTACCGGAACTGCAAGCGTTGCTGTCCTGGCAAGCCCCGGCTCATCTACCAATGCCGATGCCGTAAGGTTTGTGCCCGTGACAACGCCGGTTGAGGTGATAGTGGACAACCTGGATGCGACAACATCGTCGGTCGGTGTGTGGTCTCCCTCGGGTGCGTCCGGCTTCTGGGCGACGAATTCGGTCTGGGCAAATGATGCCGGTGACAGCTTCACGTTTACCGCCAACCTTATGCCAGGAACCAATTATGAGGTATACGGATGGTGGACTGTGTGGCCCAGCAGAAACACTGCGGCGCCTTATGAAATCCGCACCGGCGCGACACTGCTGGCAACTGTCAATGTAAACCAACAACTCAATGGCGACCAGTGGAACCTGCTCGGCACGCATACGTTTACCGAGATCGCCGGCAGCGTTACTGTCTTAGCCAGCCCGGGTTCCTCCACCTGCGCCGATGCCGTAAGGTTTGTGCCTGTTCCATAAGGAAATCGTAATGAAATTCGGATAGCGGCAGACATTTCTATATCTGCCGCTATCCACATTTGAATGGCAGGAGCAAGAATGATTTCAAAAAGCTTGTCTGCGGTGCTCATTTCAGGATTGATAATCCTTGCAGGCGGCTGCGCCGGAAACAACAGAGAAGTCGTGGAAACACAACCGTCTTCCCTTTTTGTTGACATCCCGGAGCCTGCCGGGAACGACGGTCAGTCTGAATGGAGCCGGTCCGAAGCGGATTGGGGTATTAAGGTTGAATCCGCCAGGCTTAGTGCGGCAGGGTATATGGTTGACTTTAGATTCCGCGTGTTGGACGCCGCCAAAGCGGCACAAATATTCGACCGGAAGGTCATGCCATACATGATAGACCAGACCACTGGCGCCAGGTTTATCGTACCGAATCCTCCGAAAGTCGGACAACTCCGGAGCGGCGGGAACATAAAGGAAGGCAAAATCTATTTTATCTTCTTTGCAAATCCGGCGAAGTACGTCAAGAGCGGCAACAAAATTACAGTTGAGGTCGGTGATTTCAAAGTTCAAGACGTAGTTGTGAATTAGATGGAAGTAATTCGGTAACCTGCCGAGGGTAATGGACATAAGCAATATGAAAGAGACGATTACATACAGTGATATCGCGAGTCCAACGACATACCGCCGACGTATGTCCATAACCCGGTTTATGGCTGATGTTTGCGACGACGGCAGCCAACCACCGTTGACAGTGCGTGACATTCCTATATAAGGATTTTGCTTATTACAATTAAGGATTCTCCCTATTGTTAAGAACCTTCCCGAGCAATATGATCCGAAACATCATGGACTAAAGTATTGAATTGTGATGCATAGTTTTTGCATACCAGAAACAGGAGAATTATGATGAAGTTACCATATATGATCAAACGTGGGTCATTAGCCGTTGTGATTGTCGGCTCCCTTCTAATCAGCGGATTCTTCCCGCAAGTCGTGTTTGCTCTGCCTATAGACGAAGCCTTCCAGTCGGTTACCGACCTGCTGGTGGCCAGCCAATACTCGGCTGGAACCTGGGCGGACGAAGAGGACTTTACAGGCTCGATTGTGGCCGGACTGGCCTATGGCTATGAGATCACAGGGGATGCCGGTTGTATGACTGCCTGCACGCTTGGTGCAGACTACTGCATCGATGCCGCCGGCGGCAATTTCTTTGGCGATGAAGCCTATGCCTTGGCCCGGGTCACTGACATTACGCAAGATCCGGCTTATGCCGATGCCGTGCTGAAGTTCTACAACGGGCTCGACACGCATAAGTACATCGCCGGTTTTAGCGCGACCGATCGTTCAAACGCGGTGTTCTATATAGCTCATCACGCGGTAGCAGCGCACAAGGTCGGGGCAAAGGATGCGGGAATTTGGCGCGAGGCCCTTATTTATTATCTCTCTCTGATTGAGGATGATCTTGCTTACTATCCGGTTATGAGTCTTGGGGTCGCCACCTGGGCGCTGGCCCGGACCGGGCCGATGGATGATACGAGGATGGACCCTGATGGTTTGGGCCAGGCCTATTGGGCGGATGCAAGACTGAGCGATTTGCCGGACTTGCTTTCGAGCCATCAGGTTCTTTCCGGCGGCTATGCAGGCTCTTTCTACCACCGATTCGACCACACACCGGCGGGGCCTGGTTTTGAGGCGAGCGGCTACACTGAAGATGCCATCTTTGGTGCCCTCGGCCTGATTGCAGCCGATGAGGTAATAGCAGCGCCCGAGGATACAGGGTGGGATTTTGATCCGGAGATTCGGAATGCCAGAGAGGCACTGACGGCCTCCGTGTCTCCCAGTGGTTTCGTCTGGAGCCACATTTGGGTGCGTACCGGCAGCATCGCATGCTACGTGTACGGCGGCGAATTGCTTGAGGCATTGTAGTTGATCCTGAACCACAGGAAAATTGAACAAGGAGATAGTCGTGAGTGAGATGTGCATGAGCAATAAAAAAAGAAAAGTAGGTTCTTGGCGTGGGATTGTGCCGGGTGCATTGGTTCTGACGGTTTTGGCGGGACTTGGTACGGCAGGTTATGCAGCGGCTTCGAGCAGCAGTTCGCAGGCGTTGCAGCCGGACCAGATGAGCATCTTTGATCCCTTTATGTTGAGCAGCACGTTGGTAACTGCCGCCGCAAGTAGTGGTTCAGGCTCTGTTCATTCAGGCAGCATACTACTGTCCGATCGGCCTGCGATACGCATACCGTCGAGGCCGGTTTTGCGGAGTCCATTTCGGCCGCCGTTGTTTTAGGCTCCTCAGGTAGCCGGGCATCAGCCGACGAGCCGGTATTGTTTGACGCAGGGTGGTAGGTTGTTTGCATTGATACAAGTGTAATTCCGTTGGAAGCATAACGCCGTGCGTCGTGTTATGAAACTGGAGACTTGATTGAGAGGATTATCACAGGTGTCTTCAAAGACCAAGCCGTAATTGATTAATGAGTCCAGGGTGACGTGGCGCAGGAATCCGGCACGCACCATAAATGGTTTGTTAGGAGGCTTTTAAAGTGAACTTCGTGAATTGTAGTCCGGCAGGTCCGTGCACATCAAAGACTCAAGCCGTCTTTTGTCTGTTGTTGGTCTTACTGTTCTCTGTCTGCTTTGTTGGCTGTAGCGACGAAGTAGTTCCGCCTTCGGCCGAGCAGTTGACTCGGTTCGAGGACGCCGGTCCTCGGCGGCCAAGTGTTGATATGGATCGTCTGGTGAATGCCAGAATAGGCGGAGGTCCCCACCGTGTGGCGCCCGGCGAAGTGCTTGAGCTGACGATGCCGACCATATTGCAGGTTGTTACGGCGGAAGAACCGGAAATCTCCGGGATGACGGCTCCGTATGTGTGCCGGCTCAGTGAAGCCGGGACCATCACACTTCCGGTGGTCGGCGAAATCGAAGCGGCGGGAAAGACTCTCGCTGGGATAGAATCAGCCATCGTTAATGCATTCCACCCCGAGTTTACGGTGTCTCGTCCCTCAGTGTTTGCCCATGTATTGGAGTACAAGACGGCCAATGTCTCGGTCACAGGAGCCGTCAATAAACCTGGTCTCTATTCCCTGCGCAGTGATCAGGCGTCTCTTGTCGCCCTTCTTATGGAAGCCGAGGGCATAGTTGAAGAAGGAGCAGCTTTCATCCAAATAACTCGTGCTGACGAAGCCGTGGGCAGAGCGCTATATGAGCCTGATTTGAAGGATGGCCCGGAAATTGCCGGGCAGATCAAGTCGCCGAAATCTCAAGAATCCAGATCCCTTGTCCTGCCGGTCAAAGGACTCAATATCCCCTTTGCCGATGTTGCGCTGCGGGACGGTGACAGGGTCATCGTCGAACGACTCCGGGAGCCAATGATTACGGTTGTCGGGCTCGTCAACAAAGCGGGCAATTTCCCATATCGTCCGGACGTGGAATACAACCTGATGCATGCATTGGGATTTGCCGGAGGATTGAACATGTCGGCCGAGCCTCGCTATGCCACTGTATATCGACTCGCAGCCGACGGCACGACTGTCAGTGCTATCTTCAATATTGCAGGCATTGCAAAGAGCGCAGATCCCACGGATGCTTTGCGTGTCCTTCTTAAGCCGTATGACGTTGTCGCCGTGGAACATACGCCGCGAACCCGTGCGAAGGTATTTTGGGACAGGGTATTCAGATTCTATATCAGCACTTATATACGCCCCGAAGACGTTTTCGGAGATGACTGATCAGAACAGGAGAAGGACAAGAGGTAGCGACGTGATAAGCCAATACGAAAATAACCGAACGTTTGCAAGAGATGCGCTGCAAGGCGGGCCGAGGTCTGCGGGAATCACGTCCGAGAGCCTTGTCCAGATTATGTGGCGGGGCCGCTGGCTGATCTTGCTGGCGACAATTTTGGCGGTGGCGGCGGCTGTCGTTTATCTTGTCAAGGCCACGCCAATCTATAGCAGCACATCCAGAATATACGTCGAGCAGAGCGGGCCAAAGATCTTCAGCGAGACAGAAACGAGCGTGATGACCCAATCCAAGAATTATCTCTACACCCAGTCCGAACTGCTCAAGTCCACACCAATTGTTGCCGCTGTTCTCGATGTTCCCGGCATAGCGCAGATGAAAACACTTGCCGGAGTGGACAACTCAATTGCGTACTTGAAGAAAGAGCTGGACGTTAGCGTAGGCAAGAAGGACGACATCATCAGCCTGTCGTTCAATTCGCCTTATCCCGCCGAAGCCGCCCAACTGATAAACGAGGCTGTTGACTCCTACATAACTTATCACGCAACCCGCAAACGCAGCACTTCGGCAGAGGTTTTGAAAATCCTTCAAAGCGAAAAAACCAAGCGCGGCAAAGAGTTGACAGAGAAACTCACGACGATGTTAGACTTCAAGAAAGAGAACGAGGCGTTGGCATTTGAAGGCAGCCGGGGCAACATTGTTATCACGCGACTTGAACGGCTGAGCCAGGAATTGACAGAGGCTCAACTGGCCACAATCGAAAGCAAATCCGCCTATGAATCCGTTGGGGAGATGGTCAGTGACCCGGTCAAGCTCAAGCAATTCATCGAGGCGCAGCGCGCCAGGGGCATATATGTCTCCACCGACAGTGCAAAAGCATCACTCAGATCCAAACTCGATCAATTGGAGCTTCGCCGTGCAGACCGTCGCCGCCAGCTCAAGTCCAGTCATCCTGCGGTTATGGCCTTAGAGACGGAAATCGCCCATGTAAAAGCACAAATAGCCGACCTCGATGCTGAATTCGCGCGTGCCCAGCTTGCCGTGGCTGAGCAACAGTACGTCAGCGCCAAGAAGAAGGAAGGTCAAATAGCCAAGTATCACAACGAGCAGCGAAAACAGGCCCTTGATCTTAACGAGCAACTCGCCCAGTACACCATATTGCAGTCCGACTGGGAGCAGACAAGAAGGCTGTGCGACATTCTCGACGAACGGATCAAGGAACTGAACGTCACAGAAGACGTCGGCGCCCTCAACATTAGTATCCTCGAAGTTGCGCGTGCGGCCGACAAACCCTCTGAACCCGAAAAGGCCGCATGTCTGGCCAAAGCCCTGATAATGGGTTTCATGCTCGGCATCGGCCTGGCGCTTCTTCGTGACTGGATGGACCACAGGCTGCACTCAGCCGAAGAAATTTCGGCTGTTCTCAATCTGCCAATTCTGGGTGTGGTCCCATCGATGCCAAGAAGGCTTAGCATTGCAGATCGAGGCCAGAAAGTCCACAAGGATTCCGACTCTCCCGTGGCCGAGGCCTACCGTACGATACGCACAGCCGTATTCTTTGGCGCGCCCAAGAACCAGGCAAAGACGATACTTGTTACCTCACCCGCTCCGGCCGACGGCAAGACGACCCTGGTCAGCAACCTTGCCATCGCGATGGCGCAGGCCGGACAAAAGACACTCATCATCGACGGTGATTTCCGAAAACCTATGCAGCAGAAAATCTTCAATGTCAACCACGGGGACGTGGGGCTTAGCAGCACGCTGGCCGGGATTACAACGTCCGGCGAAGCGATCCGGCCCACCGAAATCGAAGGCCTGGAATTGTTGCCGTGCGGGGCGAGCGTGCCCAATCCGTCCGAGCTGCTCAATAGTGACGGTTTCGCTCAGCTCCTTGAGATTCTCTCGGACAGATATGACCGCGTCATTATTGATTCGCCGCCGGTCATGCCCGTCACCGATGCTCAGATACTTGCTGCGATCTGCGACGTGACACTTCTCGTTCTGAGGGCCAAGAAATCAACCAGAAAGACCAGTCAACAAGCCAAAGACGGGTTGTCAAGCGTGGGCGCCCATATCCTCGGGGCGCTCGTAAACGATGTGCAAGGAAATGGCCGCTACGGTTATTACAACGGCTACGGCCGCAACGGCAAGAAGAAGACCGGCAATAGAGAGCCTGCGGCGGGCGTCAGAAGGACCGTCGTTTCGCCGTCTCGAATGGCCAAGGACAGCAGATGGCGGACTCCGTTAATGAAAACATGATTGATGCTCGGAACAATCAGCTCGAAGTGCGCAGCCGGCAACGGTTCACGGACATCCACTGCCACTGTTTGCCCGGTCTTGATGACGGTCCTGCGACGATGGCCGAGTCAATCGCGCTATGTCGGCTATTGGCCCGGGAAGGTATGGCGACCGTAGTGGCAACACCGCATCAGTTCGGCCGCTTCAAGGACTGCAACACCGCGGCCAGAGTAAGGGAGGCTGTGCGCCACTTGAACGAAACGCTCAAGAACAACTGTGTTCTACTGAACATCCTCCCGGGGAGCGAGGTTCACATAGATGAGAGAATCTGCCGGCTTTTGGAGGATGATACGATAATGACGCTTGCTGACGGCGGCAAGTATATCCTTCTCGAACTTCCTCGCCAGGTCTCTATAGATATCACGCCGCTGCTGGCGGAACTTGCGCAGATGAATATTCAATGCATCATATCACACGTCGAGAGAATCGCTCCTTTCGTAGCACGGCCCCGGACTTTAGTCAGGTGGATAGATCACTGTGGCCACCTGCAAATAACCGCGTCGAGTCTGGTTGGTGATTTCGGATCGAAAATTCAGAGGGCCGCCTGGAGCATCTTAGAGTCAGGCTGGGCCGCGCTCGTGGCGACAGATTCACACGATACGCACTTCCGCCGGCCTCGGATGGGAGTTGCTTTTCAACTCATAAGTGCTCGGCTGGGCAAAGACATTGCTCATCGAGTCTGCATTGAGAATCCTTCAAGAGTGGTGAAAGGTCGGGATATAGCGCCCGTTTCAATATGTGACCTTCAGGAGGCGGAGCGATGAGGGCAAACAGAATCAATATTGATGTTATAGACGTTCCCTTCAGCCGGTTCGACAGGATAATCGAGTGGCTGCTGATTTCGCTCTTGGCCTTCATGCCTCTTGCATTTGGCGCCGTGGAGGCCTGGAGCGAAGAGGTTGTAATAGCCCTCGCGGCGGCGATTTCGATCAGCTTTTTGTTGAAGCTGGTTCTTGAAAAAAATACACGGCCCCTATGGTCATGGGCATACGTTCCGGTCGCACTCTTTGTCCTTGTGGCCATATTTCAGCTTATCCCTTTGCCAACGGGCCTGGCAAGTGCAATTTCTCCAAATACTGTAGCAACAAAGAAAGAGCTTTTGGGCGACCTGCCAAACTCCGGCGCCCTATTAGAGTCCATAACACTGAGCTTCTATCCAAACGCCACAAGACACGATCTGCGGCTTGTGCTTGCTGTGGCGGCAGTCTTCTTTGTGGTGGTGAACGTCTACCGCAGGCCCGATCAGATTAAGCGGCTTCTGGCGGCGATTGCTATTATCGGGGGCTCAATTGCTGTCCTGGCTCTCGCACAGAACGTCCTTGGCAACGGAAGAATATACTGGATAGTGCCAACCGGCCACAACAAAGCCTACTCCGGCACCTTCATTAACCACAACCACTACGGCCAGTTTATGAATCTCTCAATCGGTGCGGCCCTGGCTTTGATTATGGTCAGGCTCCATGAGAGCTTTGTCGGCAGGAAAGTCACTCCCGCGGCGGTTGCCGAATGCCTCGGGTCTCCCCAGGCAAAGATTATATGGCTGCTGGCCGGAATGATAATTCTGGGGATGACCACGGTGGTCGTCTCGCTCAGCCGCGGCGGGATGCTCAGCATGCTCGTTGCCGGGGCTGTTACCACGCTGGTTCTGAGTCTGAGCAAATCGCTCAGGGGCCACGGCTGGATAGTAGTTCTGATGGCACTCGGGGCGTTTGCCGGTGTGCTGTTCATAGGTTTTGACGCAGTCTGTGATCGATTGGCGACTCTTAGGCAACTAAGCCAGGCCGAGGCCGGGCGGTGGCAGATAGTCAAGGATATTGCGACTGCCTGGACCAAATTCCCCCTGCTCGGCACCGGGCTGGGGACCCACGAAGTGGTATATCCGATGTTCGACCGCGCAACAATCCCGGCCCTGGCGTCCCATGCGGAAAACGAATATGCGCAGGCTGCCGAGGAGACCGGCGTTGTCGGTTTGATGCTTCTTCTTGCCTTTGCAGTTTGTGTTTGGGTTAGTCACGTTCGAATTGTAAAGACACGGTCTGTGCCGATCCGCTCGGCAGCCTACGGCCTCGGTTTTGGACTTGTCGCGATAATGGTTCACAGCCTGAGTGATTTCGGCCAGCATCTCCCGGCGAACGCGTTCCTTACCGCGGTATCGTGCGGACTGTTGGTGGGCCTGGCCGGCACGGGCAAGAGGACCGATCCATCCGCAGGATTTGTGGGCGTATCCGGACGGTCGGGCGCTTTGCGGACAGCAGCCCTGGCTTGCACGGCAGTGGCGTTTGCGTGGGCGCTGCTCGGCGCTGACAAGGCCCGAAAAGCCGAAGCCCACTGGGCAAAGGCGATGGCGGCAGAACAGACGTTGAGCAGTAAAGATTGGCAGGGAAGCGACGAAGAATATGTCGATTTGATTCGGAACGCCGCCGCTGCAGCCGATTGCGAACCTGCCAACGTAAACTACCGTCATTGGCTCAACGTCTATCGCTGGCAGTCCATAAGCCGCATAACCGATCCGAACACCGGCGCAGTTATTATTCCCGAACAGGTTGTCAAGTCCGTACACCGTATCGTCCGGGAACTTCATGATGCGCGTTTGCTTTGTCCCACTTACGGAGCGACCTGTTCGGTTGTCGGTCAGCTTGAAAAATTTATCCTGGATAATCCCGACGGCGAAGAACGTATCCGGAAAGGTTTTCGACTTGCACCCGGCGACCCGACGGCCTGTTTTGTGGCTGGCCTGCTCGATGCAGAGCAGGGCCAGGCCGAAGCGTCATACGCCAGGCTAAACAGGGCGGTGCAATTAGATGGCAGGCTGTTCAACGAGGCTGTGGATGTATGCGCAGGGCGCCTGGACCGCCCTGATTTGGCGGTGAAGCTTGCAGGTAAAAGTACGTACCGCTTGAGCCATGTGGCAGATGTCCTTCTCGAGACCGAAGAACACAAAGAGCTTGCCGAGGAGGCACGTGCGCAGGTGGTTGCACTGCTCAAGAAGAAATGTTCACAACCGGATGCTCCCGCAGCGGCATTTGCCTCTATGGCGAGTATCTATAGAAGAGAAGGCGACAAGGAGGCGGCTATCGAACATTACCGCCGCGCCCTGGCGCTGGACTATAGCCAGGTTCAATGGCGTTACAATCTGGCGCGACTGCTTGCAGAAACGGACAGAATACCGGAGGCGATTCATGAGGCGAGAGTAGGTCTTCGGCTCAGGCCGCAGTTCAAAGCAGCTGAAACGCTCATTGCTGATTTGTCCGTCCTGCCGGGTGCGGTTGCTCAAGAGGGCCCGTCGCCTTAGAGTCCTTTGGGGACAGGACAGAAGAAGCGAGCTTTCGGCGGTCTTTGAAGCACAAAGGATCGAGCCGGACAGCTCAACGGAAGAGTTAGTCAAGACAGAAAGTCAGGTCGGTGCACCGACGGAGGCGAAGTGTGCGCTTGCACGGTAGGCGCCCAAGGCAATTGATTATGCTGAAATTATCTGAAAATCCAGCTATATTGACACCGCAGGTACAATCACTGACCGAACTGGTCGGAACCTGGTGGGTGGCCCACACAAAGGCGCGCTTCGAAAAGGCCTTTGCCCGGGACATGTCCGGTCACGGCATAGGCTATTTCCTGCCGATGCGGGAGAAGACCATCTTCTCCGGCGGCCGCAAGCGCCGTGTTATGATACCGTTTTTTACTTCCTACGTCTTTGTATGCGGCACAGAGCCGGACCGTTACACGGCGCTGACAACCAACCGTCTGTGTCAAATGATCGATGTGATAGACCAGGACGGCTTGATACGGGAGCTTTCGAGAATAGAGAAGGCTCTCCTGAGCGGAGCTGTCATCGACCACTACCCGCACCTTCCGGTCGGCGACCGCTGTAGAGTTGTTTCCGGCCCCATGATGGGAACCGAAGGCGTGGTTGTCGAAAGAAGAGATGAAAAAGCCCACATGGTCCTCGAAGTGACCATCCTGGGCCAGAGCACCGTGGTGGAAGTTGACGCCGACCTGCTGGCGCCGGTGGAGGGACGTTATGCGTCTGATGTCCGGGACAGGGACCAATCCATTTGATATTTGATTCCATGAGAACCTATCTATTCGTATATTTCGGATCTGCTTTCCTTGCGTTGGTGACCACGCCCGTAGTGATCCGGGTCGCTCACCGACTAAGTATCGTTGACATTCCGGGGGCGCGGCACATGCACAAAAAGCCGATACCGCGGATCGGAGGCGTGGCGATATTTCTCTCTATGATGTGTCTTGCCGTCGGCGTGCTGCTGCTGTCGAACATTAGCGCCGATACTCTCATCAGGGCAATAGTGCTGCTCTGCGCCGCTGCGTCGATATTCTCCGTCGGGCTGATCGATGACATTAAGACCGGGGGCCTGGCGGCGGAAATAAAGTTTCTCGCGCAAATCACCGCTGCTGTCGCTGTCTGCGCCGTTGGCGTTAGGATACGATCAATAACTGTCGCCGAGTGGCTTACGCTGGAGTTTGGCTGGTTCTCCTGGCCGCTGACGATTCTTTGGATCGTGGGCATCACCAATGCCGTGAATCTCAGCGACGGCCTGGACGGTCTGGCTGCCGGGATTTCGGCTGTCGCGTGCGGTGTGATTGCCATATTCGCCATACATAGCGGCCAGGTTGTCATGGCGGCATTAGTGCTTGCCCTGTTGGGCAGTCTGAGCGGCTTTTTGTTCTTCAACTTCAACCCGGCAAGAATCTTTATGGGTGACTGCGGCAGCACGTTCTTAGGTTTTACAATTGCTTCGGCCAGCGTGATGTGCTCGGTCAAGTCCGCCACGCTCGTAGGAATAGCTCTTCCGGTCCTGGCCCTTGGAATCCCTATCTTCGATACGCTCTTTTCCATGCTGCGGCGCATCATCGAGCGCCGGTCCATGTTTGCTCCCGATCGCAGGCATTTCCACCACCGCCTGATTGACATGGGGCTCAAGCCGCATCATGCAGTCATCGCGATATATTCTACGACTTTGCTGTTCGCCGGGTTGGGAATGTTTATGATAGTCGCCCGCAATATCGGCTCTCTGATGATCTTCCTGTGCATCCTGCTGCTTCTGCTTCTTGCATTCCACGTCGTCGGCTCAGTCCGGCTAAGAGAAACAATAGCAGGCCTTCAGCGCAAATACGCAATAGAGCGGCGCGTGCAGCGGGAGGTAAAGAACTTCGAGCAGGCTCAGCTTCGTTTTCACAACGCCCACACTTTTGACCAGTGGTGGTCGGCGGTTTGTGAAGCGGCCGAGCGAATGGATTTTGCATGGGTCTCGCTGACAACCAGGGACAAGGACGGCACAATCCGAACCGAGTTTTGGCGACCCACTGATGCTGAGCCGGACATTTCTGATGCTGTTGTTATGAATGTTCCGATTCGTAATTACGGCATGACAAGGAGGGCGGTGTTTGAGATTGCCATCACGGTTAGCGGCACTATCGAATCCGCGGGCCATCGTGCAACGTTGTTCAGCAGACTAATTGACGAGTACGAACTGGTTGGGTTGTAAAAGGTGCGACAAGACTACTCTATGCCTGATCTGAGTTACAGAACAGTTGAAGAAGAAGCTATTGCAGCCGAGTGTATTCTTGAAGGCAACCGGGCCGGAGGCGTTATACCCCGGCTGCTCGATCTGCTGGGAACCCAGCGGCGTAACTTGCAGAATCTTTCGGCGCTGGTCTCTTTCAATTTCCTGGCGGCAGGATTGTTCTTTGCCACGCAGATCAAAATCGCCAACGTAATCGGCAAGGAGAGATTCGGCTTGTTGGCCTACGGCATTGCGCTTGGGATGTACGCCCAGACAATCGTCCGCTATGGAATGAATCGCACCCTGGTGCGCGACCTGGTCCACTATCCGAACCGCTTTGCCGAACTGGTAACGGCCAGCCGGTTGTTGCGAGGGGTACTTCTCGGGCTGGTGGTGGCGGGGCTGTTGATCTGGAAACTGCTCTGGCACCCGGCTGATCTGACCTGGGCCGTTGTCGCCGTGGTTGTGGCATACTCACTGAAGTCGCTGGATCTTCAGCCGGTGTATGATGCCTGGAACTGCATGGCCCGACACGCCGCGTACAACATGGTCCAGAGGGGATTGTACTTCGTCTTGGTCTGGGTCGTCATCTTGGCTGCTCCGCAACATCTGACCTTGATCTGGATCGGCGCTGTCCTGTTGATAACGCAAGCATTTTGCCTCTTTTTGCAGCAGCGTTGGGCGAGCGAACGCATGGAATGCTCGTGGAACAGATCCCAGAGAAATATAGCCGTTGCCGAACTCTTCAAAAACAACGTCTGGATATGGCTGGCGACGGTAGGATGCTTGTCATTCGGGACATTGAATCAGGTACTCCTGAAATATTATTGCGGACCGGGCGAACTGGGAACTTATGCCGCATCCTGGCAGATTATCGCTGCTGCTATGCTATTAGTCGGCCAGGTCGGTCGTGTCGGCAATCCGGCTACGGCAAGAGTAACACGGCCGGAAAACAACGGATGTAAGCGCAAATCATTTCTGCTGAAGTATTCCTGTGTTATGGCCGTGACCGCTTTGCCCGTCGTTATCCCTTCGGTATTCTTCCCCGCTTGGATCATGAGGAATTTCTTCAGACCGGAATACGCTTCTTCTGCCGCTGTTTTGCGAGTGCTCGGTCTCTATCTCATGGTTTTTTCTTTGGGATTCGTTGCGTCGCAATATGTCGTTTCAGCCCGCATGGAAAAGACCTATTTTTCCAGTGTTGTTCTGGGCGGATGTCTAAGCCTTATTCTCTGTGTAATACTCGTTCCGAGGCTGTCGGGATTGGGGGCTGCCCTGGCGCTCTTGATAGCGCACAGCGCCAGCATAGCACTGTATTTTGTTGCGATGATCAAAGATGTACGGAAACAACGATAACAAGGCGGCTGTGAGAAGCAGCATGTCGGAGATATTCCAGCCGACGGGGAAGTACTCGACATGGTACACGCACTCGACTGATGATGTGATCGTTTCGGTATGTGGACACGCGCACTACAATCACGGCTATTATTGCGGCCAGGCATTTGCCCGCATCATCGCCGAGAACGTGTGCGGCGATTGGGACATGCGGACAAAAGATGTCCTCAAGCGGCTGAATGGCAATTGGGCCTTGATCGTGCTGCGCGGCGATATCCTGTATGCGGTTGCCGACAGGACGCGCAGCTTCCCGATCCTGTACAATCAAGTCAACGGCGATCTGCGTCTTAGCGATGATTTTGAGGTTGTCTGTCGCGGCGGTGTTCGGTGGCGTCCCGAGGCGGTTGAGGAGTTTCTGTGGTCGGGTTATCCCACAGACACGTTGACATTAGCTAACGGCGTATATCAGATCCCTGCCGGAACATTCCTGCGTTACGACGTTGCCACAAAGGAAAAGTGGCTTACCGAGTATTTCAGTTTCTCGCCGAGAGGCGACAGCTCGGATTCGGACGGCCAACTGTCCGAGAGACTGGCAAGATTGTTGGACGAGTCTGTTCGTCGAACGGGCGAGGCGGTCCGGGGAAAGATTGTTGTGCCGCTCAGCGGTGGGATGGACTCGCGAGTCATAGCGGCGTCATTAAAGCGAAACGGATTTGACAATATCGTCTGCTTCTCATACGGCAGGAAAGGCAATCCCGAATCGGCGGTCAGCAGGCAAATTGCAGAGGCACTCAATTACGAGTGGCATTTTGTCGAATACTCGCCCGCAACATGGTCCGAATGTATGTTCTCCCGGGGAATGAAAGAGTATCTCGCTTTTGCGTGTAACGGGTGTAGTATGCCCGTGTACTCGAACTGGTATGCAGTCAAGAGTCTGTGTGAGAGGAGCATCCTGTCTGCGGGCGATGCCTTTGTACCGGGACATACCGGAGATTTTCTGACAGGCGGTCATATCCCGCCGGACCTGCTCGTTGAACAAAGGGTAACACCGGAAGATGTTCTGTCATTGATTGTCAAGAAACACTTCTCGCGCTGGCCTGATTCTCCGCCCGATGCCATCAGGTCAAGGTTAGGCAAGAACGCGTTGGCTGGAACAAACGGTGAACCTCTGAACAATATTGAAGCCGCCCGTTTGTGCGAGACATGGAATTGGAAGGAACGTCAGGCCAAGATGATAATCAACAGCAACCGAATATATGAATACTTCGGATTTCCGTGGTTCGTTCCTTTGTGGGACTCGGAACTGACGGACTTTTACTTAACGGTTCCTTTCAGACTGCGCTGCAACCGCAGACTGTTCATGAAATCATCCGTCGAGCACACCTTCTCGGGGAAACTCTCGGTCCTTGCCGATATTCCGTTGGCGGGGCGCAAAGCGGTCAGCCCGCGAGGGACGTTGGACCGGCTCTCTGAAACATCTACTCCCGGCAGCGTTTTGCTTAAAGTAGCGGCCGAAGTAAGGCGCAGGTTGATTGGCCGTCTGCGTCTTGTCCATCTGAATCACGCGCTTTGTCTTCGTGATTGTTTTGCGGCCGGGCATCATCATCTGCTGGTTACGATTCGAGAAATGCTGCAAACGCAGGGATTGGACCACATTTTGGACGAGCCGGAATGTGAATCTGTTGTGAAATTCGTGGACAGGCCCGTAGGACAGGTGAACGCCTATGCGACACTGTCACTGTTTGTATTGGCGCAGTTGTCTCGCAAAGAGAGGGAGTTCGACCGATGAACAGCATACTGCTTACCGGCGGCGGTTTTGCGAACAAAGGGGCCGAAGCGCTGCTCAGGACCGTAAGGGACGAGCTGGGCAAGCGATTGGCGCCGGTGCGGTTTCAGACAATTGTCCCGGCGGATCAGGCGACTGATGCACGGAAGGCCGGCTTTTTCCCCTGTAACAGTCGAAGCCGGCAAGAGTTTGCAGCATACCATCTCGGACGCGTGCCGGGATTGAAGGCTGCCCGGGTGTGGGCGGCGGCGAGTCAGACCGGCCGGCATCTTCGCCGGCAGAAAGAATGTGCCGCTGTTCTCGATGTCAGTGGTTACGCGTATGCCGACAGGTTCGGAACCTATCCCATGCGATTGACGGAAAAGCTTGTCTCTGATTGCAATACCGACGGAGCGCCATACGTATTTATGCCGCAGGCATGGGGGCCTTTCACCGGGTCATTTTCGCGGCAGGCCATTCGACACGTGGCCGAGCGTTCCGTCCTGCTCTACGCCAGAGACAGGACATCCTTCGAGTCTTTGCGCGGCATTCCCAACATTCCGCCGGAAAAGCTGGAGCTTGCCCCGGATATTGTCCTGAACTTTGAGCCTCGGGAAAACCGCGAGACACTCGAACCGCTCGAACGGGGGGGATTGTTGCCCGGGAACCGCCGGCGAGTGGGGATATGTCCTAACATCAGGATTTACCATGCGACGCAGCGAGAAGGGGTTGGCCGGTCCAATCCTTATGTGCGCTGGCTTGTCGAGCTTTGCAGAAGATTTCTGGTCGAAACGGACGTGGAACTGGTCCTGTTTCCCCATGAAATGTCCCTTAGCCGGTGGCGTCGGGATGATCGTTATGTGTGCCGGCTGGTTGGCAGGGCGGTCGGTGATGACAGACGGATCAAGTGCTTTTCGCAGCATTGTTCCGCCGATACGTTGAAGCTGCTGATCCGTGAGCTTGATTTTCTCATAGGCTCTCGGTTTCACAGTATCATCGCCGCGCTTTCGCTCCACGTGCCCACTGTCGCGGTAGGATGGTCTCACAAATACAAGGAAGTGTTGAACGACGCCGGCGTGGGGGAACTGGCTTTCTCTTACGAGGCAATGCGCGATGCAGCTACGATAACCGGCATACTCGAAACGTGGGCAAATCGCGAACAGGTGCGCCGTCGTTTGGAGCGAAGTATCCCCCTGCTGCGGCGAAAGGTTGACGGTGTATTCGATCGGGTGGCGGAGATTTTACGGAGAACGGAATGTTGCTGAGCGCATTCACAAGAGTTGACGAAGTGGTGGATCACGGTCTTTGCACGGGTTGTGGTAGCTGTATGGCTGCGTGCCCGCAGGATGCGATTGCGATGAAGGAGACCGCATCCGGACTTCTGAGCCCCGTAATCAATCCGGCCTCGTGCAATGATTGCCGGTTATGCGCCAAGGTGTGTCCCGGAGACCATTTTGAGCAAGGGATGATTGCCGAGGGGACCGATCCGTTTACCGGGCCGGTGAGGGATTGCTATCTTGTGCAGCATCGGCGGCGCGACGTGCTTACCGCAGCCCAGAGCGGCGGTGCTGTTACCGGCCTTCTGCTGCATCTTCTGGAGCGAGGGCGTATCGACCGCGCCCTTGTGACCGTGATGCCGGAGGATGGGTCGCTGAGACCTTATTCGCTCTTGACGAACGACCCGGAAACGATACGAAAGTCCAGCAGGTCGAAGTATTGTCCGGTGCCCTTGAATGCGCGGCTGAGCGAGATAGACTCTGCTGAACGAATCGCCGTGGTAGGCCTGCCCTGTCATCTACACGGCGTGGCCCATCTGTGCCGGCATGTGCCGCACTGGCGGCGGGAAAACCTTTTACTCATCGGCCTGGTTTGCGATCGCATACTATCATTTCGTGCTATGGATTATCTTGTTCACAGGGCCGGCCTCCGCAGGCAAAACGTGCGATCTCTTCGCTTTCGCAGCAAACAGCGCAGCGGCTGGCCCGGGGATGTCCGGATCGTCACAAGGGAGGGCAAGAGTCATTTTCTGCCGGCAGGCGAACGCATTGCGTGCAAGGACCTTTTCACGCCGCAGCGCTGCCGGTTGTGTTTTGATAAGATGAACGTCCTGTCGGACATCACCTGCGGCGACCCTCACGGTCTGTCGAAAGATGTTAAGGGCAAGTCTGCCGTGCTGGCGAGGACGTCAGAGGGGCAGTCTGCCGTGCAGTCCGCAATTGGGGCCGGGGTCTTTGCCGGTCGCAGCATCTCTGCGGACGACCTTCTTGCCGGACAGAAGATCGAGAATAAACGGCGAGAATACGCTGCGTACGCCGCACTCTGGAGCGCCCGCGGGCACGCGGCCCCCGGCGCGCCGATAGCAGCAAATCGCCGACAAAGCGTCCCAACCCCAATAGAACGGCACGTGTGCAAGAAGCGCCTGTTTGATTTCCCTAAGTTGGTTGCAGATGATTCAACGTTTCGGCGAAGCTTTGGTTTTATCAGATGGAATCGCCGCATGAACCTGTTGAACCGACTTGACCGTCTATTCCTTAGCAAGGTCGTCTCATGAGCGAATCTCTCTACAGTGTAAATTGCCCGTCGGCCTTTTTGCCGGCTCGATGCGGCCAAACATGGCTCGCACGGCTGCAATGCTGCCACTGGCTGCTTCTTGCCTATCCTGTTTTTCTGCACTTGGTTTCGCGCCCTCGCAGTGCCGACGAAGCGCTTGTCGTGGATGAGTCGGCCAAATACCAGGTCGCCGTGACGGCAGTTTATGGCGTATATGTTGCTTTGCTTGTTGTGCGCTGCCCGCTCTCGTGGATCGGATCGCTGTTTCGCCGCCCGCTGCTGTGGTGGACGCTTTATTTGGTTCTGGCGCTTATAAGCGGTCTCTGGTCCGTTCAACCTTTGCTGACAGTGTTTCGTTCCGGACAGGCGGTGATCTTCTTTATTCTGATTGTTCATGCGATGCGCTGCCTGGACTCGTATGAGGATTGGATCAGACTCCAGCTTCTTTTCGGCATGATCCTGATCCTGTGTGCAACGTACACGTTTGGCCGGCAGGTTTATCCGATTGAAGGTCTTTCTGTCAAGTCCCTGCACGGATGGGGTTTTCCCCATTGCCTGGTCGGAGTTCTCTTTGTCAGTTTGCCCTTGCGGGACCAGTCCTGGAAAATCTCGCTCTACATCATTCTGGCTGTATTAGTGGTCTCGACAGCGGCCAAAGCCTATATTGCTTTTGCGATAGGAGTCTGGTTTTTCATTTATTCTTCTTCTTTCTCAGGCCGAAATACCTTTTTGTGGGCGGTGTCATTCGTGCTGCTGATTCTCCTGCTGTTTTTCCCGCAAGAGGCATTGCGGCTGTTTTTCCCCGGAAAGGAAATGCATACTATTCTTACCGGCCACGGGCGCTTGCCGGTCTGGGAAACCATGGCCGAGGAGTTCGTTATTCATCGGCCGATTTATGGGTATGGATTTGGCCTCGGCGACAAGCTGTCCTATATCTCCGAAGGACTGAGTTTCAGAATATCTCATACACACAATATTGTTCTTGCGGCTGTGATGAATCTCGGGGCCGTTGGAGGTGTGTTGATTGTGCTGTTCTGTCTCGACGTGGCCCTCACAGGATGGCGTTGCCCGGACCAACGGTGGCGAGCCTGCAGCATCGCCGGCTTGATTGCTATTATCTTCGCGACGCTCTTTACGACCTCGATTTCATCTAATGTATCGTCAACGTGGTTGAGTCACGCCATGATCTTCATAGGGATCGCTTCCCACAGACTGTTTCAATCGCAGACGGGGCGGCCGGTCCCTTTCGCAGAGCCATAAAGACGGGGGAGAACTTTTCCGGGAAATCCTTAAAGATGCTCAGAGGCTATCAATGAAGGTATTGCAGGTTCATAACTACCACCAGTGCAGGGGCGGTGAAGAGGTAATGTATGAGGCGATCAGCCGCACCCTGACGGAAAAAGGTCATGATGTATTCGCTCTCGAACGCAGCAACGCAGATGTGCAGGGCCTTTGGGGGAAAATACGTGCGTTCAGGGAAGGAAGCTATTCGAGTTCTGCGAAGAAGACGATTTCATCCATTCTTGAGTCAAAGCATCCGGACATTGTTCACGTGCACAACGTGTACACATTGATTTCGCCGTCGGTTCTGGTTGCCTGCCGGCATTTCAAGGTGCCGGTGGTGATACGGTGCGCAGATTTCCGTTTCATTTCCTGTCCGACCGGCAATCACCTGAAGAACGGATCGGTATGCGAGCGATGCGTTGGCGGCCGGGAGTTCTGGTGTGTCATGAGAAACTGCAGGGGCAACGTCTGCGAGAGCCTCGCATATACCCTGCGGACCACGGTCGCCCGCAGGTGGCGGCTCTTTGAGGATAATGTGACGCTCTATGTCCCTCCGAGTGTGTTTGTCAGGCAGCGATTGATTGATGCCGGGTTTCCGCAGGAGCGCATTACTGTAATACCCAATATGGTTTCTGTTCCTGATGCGGTCAAAGACAATTCCCGCGGAAAGTATGTTGCGTACGTGGGACGTATCAGCCCGGAAAAGGGGATAGACACGCTTCTGGCTGCGGCAGGAAAAACCGGATTACCGGCGCGAGTAGCGGGCGACAATTCAAAAATGCCGGAATTGGTCAAAACGGCACCGCCAAAGGCGCGGTTTACAGGACTCATGGACAGAGATCAGGTGGCTGAGTTTTACCGCAATGCCAGATTCTCCGTTGTTCCGAGCATTTGTTTCGAGACATTCGGTCTGGCGGCAGCGGAGGCTATGAGCCACGGCTTGCCTGTAATCGCTTCTAAAACAGGGGCGCTGCCGGAGATAGTCGAGGACGGCGTCACCGGATTTTTGTTTAGGCCGGGAAATACCGAAGAACTTGCCGGTAAGATGAGACTGCTCTGGGAGAATCCGGACCTGTGCAGGAAAATGGGAAAGGCGGCCCGGGACAAGGTGATTCGAGAGTACGGCGAGGATCTGTATTACAAGCGTCTTATGGAAACATATCACAGGGCAATCGAGTTGGAAAAGGCCTCTTAATATGATGAAAAAGAAAGTTCTTGTCACAGGCGGATCGGGGTTCATTGGCACTAACCTCATCGAGTATCTTCAGGCAAAGGGCGGCGATTTGCTGAACATAGACATCAGTCCGCCCTTGTGTTCGAGCCAACGTCATTTCTGGAAAAACGTGAACATTCTTGATCGCACGGCTCTTATCAATGCATTCACTGAGTATAAACCGACGTGTGTTGTACATCTTGCCGCCAGAACGGATGTGGTCGAGGGCACGACGGTCGAGCGGGACTATCGAGCAAACACCGAAGGCACGAAGAATGTGATCTCTGCCGTCAAGGCCACACCGGGCATAGCCCGCGTAGTTATAACATCGACCCAATATGTTCATCAGCCGGGTCACATTCCGACAGATGACAACGACTGCGAACCCCATACCGTGTACGGGCAGAGCAAAGTCGTTGCCGAGAGGCTGACAAGGCGGGCGAATCTCGATTGCACCTGGACTATTGTTCGGCCTACAAATATCTGGGGGCCCTGGCATATACGGCACAGATCGGAACTGCTGCGTGTACTGAGAAAAGGATACTACTTATACCCTGGAAAGAAAACAGTCACCAAATCCTACGGATACGTAAAGAACATCGCTTACTATATTCAGCGAATCCTGGAAATGCCCGAAGAAGCGGTGAACGCAAAAACATTCTACATCGGCGACGAACCGGCCGATCAATTTGAATGGGTCAACGGCATGTCACGACAATTGAGGGGGCGAGATGTGCATGTCGTGCCTCGTTTCGTAATGCGCTTTATGGCTTCATTAGGTGATCTGATCACTCTTGTCCGAGGACGCAAGTTTATTCTTACAACATCCCGCTACAGTAACATGATTACCGACTACCTGACACCGATGAATAAGACGTTCGACGTTTTGGGCAAGGGACCGCATACTCTGGAGGATGGGGTAAGGGACACCGCAGCCTGGTTGGAAATGTTAGACGCAGAATCGTAAAAAGAATCTGACAGAAGTCTGCCATGGAGTTGTAAGGCTCCGATCCACATGTCAGGAACGTAATTCCGGAGTTCTTGTTTCTTAAGAGAGGTGCATTGTCATGGAAGATCAAATGTTTCAAACAAAGCAGCATGATATCCTCAAGATCAGGTTTAACCTGATAGCGTATGAAATCGTTATGAAAACCATTGAGCGATGGCGTGAAGCCGGCCGGCGCCGCTATGTGGCTATTACCAACCCTCACAGTGTCCTGTTGTGCCACAGGGATGAACAGATGTTTCGAGCGACGCTCGAAGCGGGTATGGTCCTGCCGGATGGTGTAGGTATTCTCCTGGCCGCCCGGCTGTTAGGCTACCGTCACTACGGCCGAGCTACCGGACCGACACTGATGCTAAAGTTGTGTGACTGGGGCAGAAAGAACGGGTATCGGCACTTCTTCTACGGCGGCGCCGAAGGTGTAGCGGCCAGGCTCGCGGCAAATCTCTCCAACGAGTTCCCGGGCCTGAAGGTGGCGGGCGCCTGTTTTCCCCCGTTTCGACCGCTAACCGACGAAGAGGACCGGTCAATGGTTGAAAAGATTAACTCGGCCAAACCGGATATTGTCTGGGTCGGTCTGGGGGCGCCCAAGCAGGAGAAATGGATGGCCGACCATTTGGGCCGTATTAAAGCCACGGTGATGATAGGTGTAGGGGCGGCCTTTGACTTCCATTCGGGAAACATAAAATGGGCCCCGGCCCTGATCCGCAGGCTTGGTCTGGAGTGGGCATATCGCCTGGCGCAAAATCCCAAACGTATGTGGCGCCGGAATCTGGACAGCCCTCTGTTCTTGTCAAAGGTGATGGGGCAGCGGTTGTCGAATATCCTGCGCCGTGAATCCCAGGCTGTGCACTAATCCCCAAGACAAGGTCCGCCGTTGAGAGACCAAGTTCTGAGTATAAGAAATGATTCAGTTCATAAAAAAACCAGCATCGCCGGATGGGTCGGTACTTTCACGAAGTTCCACCGAGATTCCTCTCATCTCTGAACGATGTCGGTCCGGGAGGGTCGCGGGCTGCGACCCTCCTATTCCTCTTGTCGGCATTGCAGGCTTGTCGCCTGACGTTTCAGGAATTGATACGGCAGGTTCTTTCGGTCACGAGGCAAAGTCTGCGGATGCCGCTTTCCATTCCGGTTCATACTATAGGGAAACGCCCGATGGGGGCAACGGTAGTTTCCCTGATAGCAAAAACAGGTTCCGCCCTGATTTACAGAGGCTGCGCTTTTGTTATCATGCAGCCTGCAGGGTAGGTAAGGAACTGGTTGTGCCGGAAAAGCAGGCAAGTTGTGGGAGAATATCATCCCGATGCAGGACGGCAAAGACTTTTAGGGAGAAAAGACAGTGCAAACAAGAATTAGCACATCATTTCTAATTGAGGCGGACGAGGCCCTTCGAAGAGCACATGTTCCACCCACATGTACCGAAGAAGGCATAGCAGCGGAGGATAGATCATGAGTATTCGAATCATGTTAGTTGATGACCATGCTATTCTGCGCCATGGGCTGAGCAGGTCCTTCCAGCAAGAGGAAGACTTGAAGGTCATTGGGCAGGCAAAAGACGGACATTCCACGGTGGGGCTTGTCAGAGAGCTGTCACCCGACGTGGTGGTGATGGACATCGCAATGCCGGATCTCAACGGAATGGACGCGACGCGTCAGATCGCCAGGGAATGTCCTCACGTAAAGGTGGTCGGCCTGTCGATGCATTCCAGCAACAAGTACGTCAGAGAGATGTTTCGGGCCGGCGCCAAGGGATACTTGCTCAAGGACTGCCCTTTTGAGGAGTTGACGCAAGCGATAAGAACCGTTGTCGACGGGAAAGTCTATCTTAGCCCATCGATAAGCCACACGGTCATCGAAGATTACATCAACAAACCGGATGACGAGTCTGCGTTTAGTGTGTTAAGTCAACGGGAGCGAGAGGTTCTGCAGCTTCTGGCCGAAGGCAACACCACCAAACAGGTGGGCAGGCGGCTGCATATCAGCCCCAAGACCGTGGAAGCTCATCGCTTGCGAATCATGAACAAGCTGGAAATAGACAACATAGCACAATTGACAAAATATGCCGTGCTGGAAGGATTGACCACGCCTGAGCCATAAAGGCAGCGCTGGTGTTATCACATTTCCCCGGGGTGGTTTCGGTCAAAGCTCTGCCTTTCAACATAATGCACCTCCTTGTTTAACAAGGGGTAATGTCCGTTCAAACTTCCTCTCATATCCTCGTACATAAGAAGTGCTTCATGAGTGAATGGTCTTCAGTGGATCTTTCTCAAAAAGCCCCAAATTCGGGGCTTTTTCTCTTGAAAAGGACAGAGAAGATGCTATAATGCCTGTGTTTAATAACGTTTCCCGGAAGAGATGTGATGATCAGGTATTTGCACTTTGTATCGTTCTGCGTCCGCGTTTCAGCACTATGTACGACAGCACTTTGCGTCACCGCAAATGCGGGCCTCGTGGTACCCGACGACGAATTGATTAACGCCTGGGGAGTGGAACGCATCGGAGCGGGGTATGTGCACACTTCCGGCAATACAGGCGCCGGCGTCAAGATAGGTATCATCGACAGTGGAATTGATTACACGCACCCGGACCTCAGTGCAAACTATGCCGGTGGCTGGGATTTCGTAAATGATGACGACGATCCGCGGGATGATTTCGGCCACGGCACGCTTATAGCCGGCATCGTAGGCGCCGTGGACGACGGGCAGGGCATTGTCGGCGTTGCTCCGGAGGCCAGCCTCTACGCCTACAAGATCCTGGACAGCTCTGGCGGCGGCACTTTCGACCGTGTGATTGCCGCGCTGGATCGGGCCATAGCGGACGGAATGGATGTTGTGAACATGAGTTTCGGGTCATTCGGAGACCCGGGTCAGGCGGTGTTGGACGCCTGTGAGCGCGTGGCGGCAGCCGGTATCTTGCTCGTGGCATCGGCTGGAAATCTGGGAACGTTCGATGGAAGTGGCGACAATGTTGTCTTTCCCGCCCGCTATTCGTCCGTCATCGCGGTGGCGGCTACGACAGATTTGGACGATCGCGCCTTTTTCTCCAGCACGGGGCCGGATTTGGAACTGGCGGCGCCGGGCTACAACATTTACTCAACCGATCTGTTTGGCGGGTATGCTTTCGAGAGCGGCACGTCTATGGCGGCAGCCCACGTTACGGGTGCTGCCGCCTTGCTGATTTATGCCGGGTTTACTGATGTACGCGGCAGACTGCTCTCAACCGCCTATGACCTGGGTCCGGAAGGATTTGACACGCTTTACGGTTACGGGCTTGTGGATGTCCACGCGGCTATGATCCCGGCCCCTTCTGCGTTGGGGTTGGCTCTGTTAGGGTCGCTGCTCGTCCATAGGAGGTTCCGTTCCAACAGTTAGTCGCCAAAGTCTCCGCGAGCCAAGGCCGAGCACATTCCAAGCTAAGCGGTCTCAATCCACTGCTGTGTATACACCCACAACTAATTGGACCGGTCTTGCCAGTAATGTCACCAAGCGCGTGCCAAACATGTACGTCTGAGCTTATGTTGACCTTCGGCTGGTCTTCGCTTGATCTCATAAGTCCTTTATTTACAACTATAAGCGATTGTTGGGAAAGGAGTTACAAGGTGAGGACTCGGATTAGAAATCCGTTGCTCTATCCTACTGAGCTACGAGCGCTGCTCTCTTATTAACAGGCCTACTCTACACAAAACGGGTCGGTTATGCAAGAAGATCGAAGGCAAACGCTTAATTTGGGACAGAAAAGCTCCCGGCCACCCAATTTGCTTTCAAGAGTTGCCGGACTCCGATACAATGCCCCTTGTTAATTGGGTACGAGGTGTTTGAGAATTGAGACGGGCTCAATCTGCAGAAGGGCCGAGCGTTGCCGGGCATGTTGAGTGGAAATGACGGCTTGTTTTGCCGGATTCACGATTTCTGAGGTTAAATAAATGAAAGAAGCAAGCGAACATCAACTATCACAAGCAGAATTGCTGGAATTGCAGCGATGGAATACTCCGTCGGTGTACAACGGCTGGGAACAAATCACCAAATCTGATGCCGGTAAGGACGGATTCAATCTGGAGGAATGCCGGGATTTCATGCCGGAAATGGGTCCTATGGTCGGGTACGCCGTGACTGTTGTGGTCGAGCCGAGCAATCCTGAGCACCGCAAACAAAATCCAAAGGCGTGGAGTGAGTATCGACGGTACGTTGCATCACTTTCCGGGCCCAAGATTGCGGTTGTGCAGGACCTGAACAAGCCGGAGACAATCGGCTCGTTCTGGGGGGAGGTCAACAGCAGCATTCACAGGGCTCTCGGGTGTGTGGGAACGATTACCGACGGCGCGATCCGGGATTTGGATGAAATGCGGACCGTCGGGTACAAGGCCATTGCCCGCAGGCTTTGCGTCGGGCACGCGTACAGTCATCCGGTTCGATGGAATTGTCCGGTGGAAGTGTTTGGCCGGTCGGTCGAGCCGGGCGAGCTGATTCATGCGGACAAGCATGGATTCCTGGTCGTTCCTCAAGAAGACCGGCGCCGCCTGCTGGACGCCACTCGTTTTATGGATTCCAATGAGTGCCGAACAATGATTTCTGCCGCACGTCAGTCCTGCGGCGTGCCGCTGGAGCAGCTATTAGCGAGAATTGATGACGCCTGTGATGAGTTCTCGAAAAGGGCGCGTACCAAATTTATGCAGAAGCAGGAATAGAATCAAAACGATCCGGAGGCAAGTATTTTGAAAGCTAAACGGGTGTCTTTTGTTCTGATTGTGACAACGATTGCAGGCCTGGTCGTGAACAACACGTGCCCGGCACGATCTCGAAACACCGGCAGCGTTGTTGCAAACATTACTGTCCGTGCTAAACTTGAACGGGACATCGTCTATTCCCAAGTCGGGGACAGGAAACTGCTGCTCGATCTTTATCTGCCGGCGAAAAGTCCCAAACCGCTGCCTGTCATAGTCTGGGTGCACGGCGGCGGTTGGCGCAGCGGCAGCAAAGGCTCCGGGGGCCGGGCCCTGCCTATGCTCAGCAGAGGTTACGCCGTGGTGGACGTCGGCTACCGTCTCAGCGGCGAAGCTATTTTTCCCGCCCAGGTTCAGGACTGCAAGGCGGCAGTCCGCTGGGTGCGGGCGAACGCCGTCAAATATGGTTTCGATCCCGAACACATAGGCGCATGGGGCAGTTCGGCGGGCGGTCATCTGGTCGCATTTCTCGGTACGGCAGGCGATGTAAAGGAATTCGACACCGAGACAAACGCTGAGTATTCAAGCCGCGTACAGGCCGTGTGTGACTGGTTCGGCCCGACGGATTTCTTGCAGATGGATAAGCACATGCTCGAGGGCAGCCGTCTGGTTCACAACGCCCCCGGTTCGCCGGAATCGCTGTTGGTCGGTGGGCCGATTCAAGAGGAACCATATAAATCGTTGGCCTGTAAGGCTGACCCAATCACGTATGTGACAAGAGACGATCCCCCGTTTCTTATCATGCACGGCGACAAGGATATGCTCGTTCCACTTCACCAGAGTGAGCTATTGGACGATGCCCTGAAGAAAGCGGGCGTTGAGACTACCCTCTATGTTGTCAAAGGCGGAGGGCACGGTTTGCGCGGCAGTAAAGAGAGCCACGAGAAACTCATTGAAATCGTGGCCTACTTTTTTGACAAGCATTTGAAAACTCCTGAATCAACAGTCGCATCCACACGTCGGAGGGGCAATAGAAACAGACCCCAACGAAGACCACCGACGCACAGCGACGTCAAGTACGGATCTCACGGGCAGAACGTGCTGGATTTCTATCAGGCAAAGTCGGAAAAGCCTACACCGGTGGCAGTCTATATCCACGGAGGGGGGTTCCGAAGCGGCAGCAAGAAAAGTCTGAATGCCGGCACTCTCGGACAATTGCTGAATGCGGGAATCTCAGTCGCGGCGGTGGAGTATCGCTTTATCTCACATGCATTTTTGCCGGCGGCACATCACGATTCACTGCTGGCGATTCAGTTTATCCGCTCCAGGGCCAAACAATGGAACATCGACAAGACGCGTATCGGCGCATTCGGCGGATCGGCAGGCGCGCAGATATGTATGTGGCTGGCGTTTCACGATGAAATGGCCGATCCGTCGAGCAGTGACCCGCTCCGGCGCGAGTCCTCACGGCTGACCTGCGTTGCGACCAACGGGGGCCAGACGACAATGGATTTAAACTGGTGGATGAAGTGGATTCCGGGCTACGATAAGCCGCACAGGGATCGAGCCGAATCGTTCGGCGAGATAACGGATGAAGAGCTTCGCGACATTTTGAAGGATATTTCGGCCCTGTCGATAATCTCCCCCGACGATCCGCCCATCTTTATGAGTTACGGCATGAAACCGGACGATCCTGTCCCGGCCGATGCGGCCAGAGCGCAAGGTTGGAAAGTACATCACGTGATGTTCGGAATCAAGCTAAAGGAGAAGATGGACGAGCTGGGCGTGGAAGCTGATTTGAAATACCCCGGCGCCCGGACCACTTATGAGTCTAACGCGGATTTCTTCATCCGGAAGCTCAAGCCGAATAACAAACAGCAGGAACACCCGTCATGAAAAGCAGAACGTTTGCACTCAGAGCATTTATTCTACTGCTCGTATCGATTTGTATCGTGTCTGTGTCCGGACTATCTCAGTCGAAACCGTCCAAAGTGCTCATAATCCAGGATGAACTTCCTCAGATGGAAGTGCTGGCAGAATTCCTGCGGGACCAAGGCGATCTTTCTATGTCTATCACAGATCAGCAATCTCTGCCCGGAGAGCTGTCTGCATATCAGGCGGTCATAGTCTTCATCCACAAGGACCTTGAAGAAAAGACGGAGAAGTCGATTATCAAATACACCCGGAGCGGCGGCAAGTTGATATGCCTGCACCACTCCATAAGCAGCAAAAAGGCCAACAACAGGTTCTATTTTGATTTCCTGGGGATGCGCCTGGACAAAGGTCAGATGGAAACTGGAGGCTACAAATGGAAAGCCGCCCGCTGGTCGCTGGTCAATCTGAACTCGCAGCACGTTATCACAAACGCCGGTGTCGAATGGGGCGAAAAGATCGCCTATACTCCTTCGGACCATCCCAGCACAGAGGGGGCGTTTCCGAGCATTATGCTCGGCGATGATTCGGAAGTTTTCATTAACCACAAATTTACCGACGGCAGGGAGAAGGTTGTCCTGTGCGGCATAGTCTATCGCGATGTCGAAAGCGACAAGACCTATATGCAGGACAGAGGCGCATGGATAAAAGAACAGGGCAAAGGAACTATAGTCTATTTCATGCCGGGACACTGCGTGTCGGACTATGAGAACAAGAATATCTCCCGAATGATTCTAAACGCCATAGAATACCCCACAGGTCCACGTTAGGTGTCTGACTGAGAGGAGAGAGTGCGGTCATTGGCGGGAATAAAGGATTAGAGTTTCCCCTGCCGGTACAGTTCCAGTTGGCTGCGAAGGTGACGGACGCGGCTATCAGAGTTAGCAGCAGAAGCCAATATGATCGCCGTTTGTACGGTGTCAACTGCTTTGTCGAATTGGCCCGCAGCCGCGTAGGCCGTCGCCAACGTATCGAGTACCGAAACGTTCTGATGTTGGGTTAACCTGGCCGCACGTTCAGCAAAATCCACCGCCCTGCTCGCATCCTGAACGTTCGGGTCCGAGTGAGTGATCAGGATTCGTGCCGCATCGTTCAACGGAGTTGGCCAATTTGGCTTCAAACTTGCTGCATGACGAAAATGTTCGAGCGCGCCGTCAGACTCGCCCGCCTTTGTCAGCGCCCGGCCAAGGTTGTAATGAACTCTGGCGTAATCGGGTCTGGCCCGTAGTGCCTGACTGTAACGACTGGCCCCATCGCCAAGCCTGACCGGCGATTGCCGCCGTATATCCGAGCCTTGCTGCGGCCGGGCATAGCCGGGCTTGGTCTGCAGCGCCTGATGATAGTGATTGATTGCTTCGTCCAGCTTGCCCTGCGCCAGAAGCAAACTTGCCAGATTGTTGTGCGCCTCGGTGTAGTAAGGGTCGATCTTCAATGCCTGGCGAAAGTGCGTTGCGGCCTGATCCAATTCGCCTTTTGCGGAGATCGCAACGCCCAGGTTACAGCGTGCATGGGCGTAGTTTGGATCAGCCAGCACCGCCCGGCGATAATGGCTGATCGCCTCGTCTAATTTGCCTTGTCCCGACAGCACATCGCCCAAATTGCTGTGCACCTCGGCATAGTCTGGCTCAATCTCCAGCGCCCGGCGATAGTAGTCGATGGCTTCGTCGAGCTTGCCCCGCGTTTGAAAAATAAGACCCAGGCCGTTGTACGCATAGACATAGTCGGACTTTATCCGCAGGACCTGTTGAAAGTTACTGATCGCCTCGTCAAACCTGCCCTGTGACCGAAGCACAGACGCAAGATTAGAACGCGCGTGGACATAGCGTGGTTCTGCTTCTATCGCATGACTAAAGTGTTTGACCGCCTCATCCAATCTGCCCAGTGCGACCAGCACACTACCAAGACTATTGTGCGTTTCGACGTGGTCGGGATTGATCTGCAGCGCCCGATGAAAGTGCCCGACTGCATCGTACAACTCGCCGTTTGCCGAGGTCGCAACGCCGAGATTGCTGTGCGCATGACTGTAGTCGGGATCTGCGTCCAACGCCTGACGGTACTGGTTTATCGCCTCGTCGAATCTACCCCGTTTTACCAGCGCATCACCCAATTTGCCATGCGCTTTGGCGTAGTCGGGTTTGATCTGAATTGCCTGACGATAATGTCTTATCGCCTCGTCGATAAGGCCCAGTTCTGCAGCGTTGGCGCCGGCTACCAAATGCGCTTCTGCATCGGTGGGAATCATCTTCACGGCACGCAAGCCAAGTGTGCGCCCTTGCTCAAACTTGCCCGCCCATCTAAACAGTCTCGAAAGGTTGCGAAGCGCAATGCCGTGCGCCTCGACATCGAGCCGGCTCTCGACCTCCTGCGTGATATGCTCGATCAGGGCATCACTCCAATCGCTTGCAAAATGAACGATCTCTTGCCTGCCCATCGCCTTCAATAGCGCCAGGGCAAGCCGGCGGTTGCCTTCAATGGTCGGATGCACGTGATCCAGGAACTGTTCTTCGCCCGGCGCGGCATATTCGGATTGTTTCTCAATCAAGGCAACAAAGTCCACCACGGGGACGCCCCGTTCATTGGCGACCTCCGTGACGACGTCCAGCGTTGGCGTCGGGGCGCGCAGCGCGCAAACATCCTCATCCATCGCGCGTACAAAGGCTGTTTTCGCCTCATCGTAACGCTCCAACTCCCACAACGCACGCCCGCGCAGGTAGTGAGCATGTGCATAGCGGCTGTCGATGGTTATTGCCCTGTCAATCGCCGGCAGCACTTCGCGCCACTTAGTCGCGGCGTAAGCCTTGCTCGCAAGATCGAACTGCACTTGCCAGTGGTTCCGCTGAGCACCGGTGAGGCCGGCACGATGTTCGCTTTTGAACGGAGAGCAGTGCCGAAGATTCGAGGCAGGTGTAATCAGAATGACTTTCGCCCCGACGGACCGCGCAATATCCACCATCCGCATCAGGTTGTAGCGATAGTGGTCGAGCACTTGCTTTTTCAATCCATCATCCCGGTGATAGCTTTCGGGGCCGATAGAGCTTTCCAATATCGTCTCTACCTCGCCGGACAAGAAGTTGCGTTTGTCGAGCGCGGCATCGGATGATCCGGCCATGGCATCGACGGCCTGCTTAGCCGCTGTGTACATGCGGGTTCGGCTCATGATTGCCCCAAGACCGCGCACCGCCCTGGGCGTCCTGATGACCTGCCCGTACGTTCGATGCTCGAGAAACTCGTTGTGGCCCGAGTATATGATGAACAGGTCAGGCTCGTATCGGATCAGCTCCTCCATCAGCACAGCCACGCGATAGCTGGCATAGCTGACACCGCCGACGTTGATTAGCTCCCATTTGCGAGACGGATCGGCTTTCGGTAACATCGCCCGCAGCCAGCCGCAGAAAGATGTCATGTCGGCGTAGGGACGGCCGAACGTCGTCGAGCCGCCCGCGCAGAAGATGCGATATGTGCCGGCGGGTTTCTTCGCTGCAAATTGCTGGGGATTGAAGAAACTCAGCTTATTCTCGGCTGTAACCATGACTGCTTTGCCGTCCGGGCCGGCTTGTTTGACGAAAAGTGGGACATAAGAAGAGAATCCGACGTATGGATCTTCCTCATACAGCGCGGGACGCACACCGACAACCGCCAGCAGGATTTCAACTACCGTAAACAATGCCGCGACTGTGATTATCGCAAACAGTAACTTCTTCCATAAAGTCACGTTTACGACAGCGGCGGGCTGATCGGCTCGTGATGTTCTCGTGTTTTTTCTCTCAGATGACATAAGCACACTGCTACCAGATCGCATAGATGAACGGCATTAGTCCCGACGCCGACAACGCTACCAGCAGCCCCAAAAGCAGCAGCAGAACGATGGTCGGTATCATGTACCATTTCTTGCTGTGCCGCAAGAAGTGCCAGTATTCTTTCAGGAGTCCCGGCGGAGCCTGTTCAGCCTGCCGGGCGAACTGCTCGTTGGCCCCGGATGATTTGGTACGGCATTGTTCTTTCATAGCTCCCGCCCTCGGTTAGTATTGTCTGAAGTATCGGTTGACATTATTGACAGGCTCTCGTTTTATCCAGTGTGATCCGGTTTTCCGATTCGGTCGGCGTCGCATCGGGTCGTATCCAAACAGCCGCATTAGCAGCCCGACAGGCGTGATCCAGCCATAATAGACAACCGCCAACAGCAAGTGACTGATGGCCCAGCCAATTGGGTACATTACAGCCATCCACGCCACATACATCGGCCGCTTCATGGACGGCACGCAATGATACAGCGTCGCCGAGAGCATCGCAACGGTCCAACACACCGCCGGGATCGCCCATGATCCGCCACCCCATAGAACAAGCACGCCGATCATGCCAAAGAACGGGGCAAGCAGCAAGCCGAATACTTTCAGTTCGTTGGGCGTTGGTTCACGATTTCTTTGGATTAGTGCCATAACTATGTGCTTTGCCTCATACACAAAGAACCAACACTCTTGCTTCGTTCGGTTAATGAATCGGTGGGCTTGTGCCCGATCATCAGAAACAAACCGCCCTCCCGGCCGCCGGCGACCATCGCTTGGGCCTGCGTGAAAAAACGGTCTGCCGCCGTAGGCCGCGACTGGGAGTCAAACAAATTGTCAACGTCCGGCAGCGTCCCCGGCAAAACACAGCGTACAAACTCTACACCGGCACGGTCAAACCACTGCAACACCTCGCCGATTGAGTGTTTCGACTCATGGGGATGGCAATATTGATCTGCAAACCACACCTGCCTCTGAGCTTTGCTGTGTGAATCGCTGCGCAAAATCGGATCGATCCACTTGAAACGTCCATTAGTGCGGCGAAACACCCGCCGGCGCAAGTCCGTCAACAGTCGCCCGTAATGGTTGTATACGCCGATCACGATGTGCCCGCCGGGTTTTAACAGCGGCAGCAGTGACTGAAATCCTCCGAGCGGATCCGACGTGTGGTGCAACACGCCAAGACAGAGAATTACGTCAAACCGCTCCGGCTTGAAACACGGTCGGAACAGGTCCATCTGCACGAACCGCACGCGATCAAGCTTGTGTTCTTCGCGGAACTTTTCGCCGAGACGTATCGAGTTGGAGCAAATGTCCGTTCCGATGACGCGACGGCAGGAAACACCGAGAAAATTGGTCAACTGCCCCGTGCCGCAGCCCACTTCCAACACTGTGCTGTTATATGGGATGGCGCGGTCCAGCGCCAGGGGCAGGCCGCTTCGCCTGGCCTTTTCGATCAATGACCGCAGCGTGTCGTTGCCGTCGTAGTTCGGGAAAGGATTCTCTTCATAGAATGCTTTGACTTTTTCAGTAACTCCGGCCGAATCATCACAACTCAGATCGACTTCGTCGCCGGGACTGCACAACACATCAGTCAAGACCTCGTCGCGATGATCCTCCGCCGGGCCGGACACGTATGACGGCTGTTCGGACTTGCTCAGGATATAATGCCCCATGCAGAGTGTGTCAATGCCGGATGTCATGAACGTCTCGTAGGCGTCCCGGGGCGAACAAACAATCGGCTCCCAACCAAGATTGAAGCTCGTATTTACAAGGACGGGACAGCCTGTCTTACGGTAAAATGTATCGAGCAAATCGTGGAACAAACCATGCCGCCGGGTATCGACAGTCTGAATTCGAGCCGAGCAGTCCACGTGTGTGGCCGCGGGAATCTCAGTGCCTCTCTGTTTTAGATCATCCTGTCGGACAGGAGCGGTCAGCAACATGTACGGACTTTCCCGGTCAGCTCCTAAGTTGAAGTAATCCTGGGCGCGCTCTTGAAGCACTGCCGGGGCGAAAGGACGGAAATCCTCGCGGAACTTCACTTTCCTGTTGATAACCGACTGCAAATCTTCCTTGCGCGCATCGCCAAGGATGCTGCGAGAGCCTAAAGCCCGCGGGCCAAATTCCATCCGGCCCTGGAACCATGCCACGACTTTTCCCGCTGCAATTTCGTCCGCCACTCGCTCGCAAAGAATATCAGTGTCTGAAATATGTCGGTAATTCGCATTCGTCGCTTCGAGAAACGCACCGATCCGCTCATCGCTGTAAGAAGCTCCCAGCAATGAGCCGTGCTGATCGTCCGCCCTGCTTGCTCGGCGAGTGTTGCCCAGCAATTGATACCAGATGAACAGCGCCACTCCAAGTGCACCGCCCGCGTCACCGGCTGCCGGCTGAATCCAAATATCATCGAAAGGTCCCTCGCGCAGCAACCGTCCGTTGGCTACGCAGTTTAGAGCCACACCGCCAGCCAAGCATAGATTCTTCATCCCTGTCTCGGCGTGGACGTGACGCGCCATACGAAGCATTATCTCCTCGGTGACATACTGCACGGACGCCGCCAGGTCCATTTCGCGTTGTGTTATTGGAGACTCGGGCCGGCGCGGCGGCCCGCCGAACAGCCGCTCGAACTTCCGCGACGTCATCGTCAAGCCCCGGCAATAGTTGAAGTACGACATATCCATCCAAATCGAGCCGTCCTCTTTCATATCGACCATCCTGTCAAGGATCAACTCGGCGTACTTCGGCTCGCCATAAGGCGCCAGTCCCATCAGCTTATACTCGTCGCTGTTGACCTTGAAGCCGCAGAAATATGTAAATGCTGAATAGAGCAGGCCCAGCGAATGGGGGAAGTGCAGTTCGTGAGTCAGTTCGATGCGGTTGCCCCGACCGGTGCCGTAGCCGGCGGTTGCCCACTCGCCAACGCCGTCAAGCGTGAGAATAGCCGCTTCGTCAAAAGGGGATGGAAAGAACGCGCTTGCCGCGTGCGACTCGTGATGCTCGGTGAAAATTATGCGCCTGCGATACGCCCCGCCAAGTCCTCGCCGTATGCGACGGCCTAAGTTCAACTTATAGTCCATCCAGCCGGTTACGGCATTCACAAAATATCGAAAACTCCACGGTGCATGAGCAAGGAATGTTTCGTGCAGGCGCTCGAATTTGAGTAACGGTTTATCGTAGAAGCCAACATAGTCAACGTCGGCAGGTTCAAGATTCGCTTCAGCGAGGCAGTACTCAATGGCGTGTTCGGGGAACCGCTCATCGTGCTTGACTCGCGTGAAGCGTTCCTCCTGCGCCGCTGCTGCGATCCGACCGTCAATTACCAGCGCCGCCGCCGAATCGTGATAAAACGCGGATATTCCAAGGATCGTTGTCCCGCGTGGTTTTCCACCGCTTGCTTTCTTACCGTTCTTTTGCATTTGTTCACTGATAAGGTAGTCAGACTCTGTAAAATACCATCATACCAAAATCAGCCGTCCAATTCCACTGCGTCACATCAATGCCTGCAAGCAAACATCGAGTTGGCCTATCAGCACCGACCCCAGCCCAGCGCTAGGCTGGGCCTCATATTTGATTTCCATTCGATGATGGTCTATAGTGTGTGCACGTAAAACCGGATGCAACCTGCTTACTGAAAGGATTATGACGCTATGCCCAAAACGAAAATCGTCGCCACGTTGGGGCCCGCCAGCAGCGACTATGCCGTCCTGCGAAAGATGTTCACCGCCGGTCTGGATGTCGTAAGGTTGAATTCTTCACATGGAAGTCATAAACAGCATCTCGACTCGATAGAGCTTGTCCGGCAGTTAAACAAAAAATACCGGCGGCGCATTCGGATAATGCTGGACCTGGAGGGTTTTAGAATCAGAATTGGACGGCTCGGGGGCGGCAAAACCAGGTTATTGAAGAACCGCACGGTAGTATGGTTGACCAATGGCGCGAATGCGTCCGGGCCAAAGACAATACCGTTTGATTATGAAGGTGACTTGAGGCGGATAAAATCAAAACAACTCATTTATATCGATGACGGCAACCTGATTCTTCGTGTAAAGAGCACCTCAACCGGCAGTATAAAAGCAGTCGTCGTCGAAGGAGGCATCCTCAAGGAAAGAAAAGGCATAAACATTCCGGGCGTGGACCTTGAATTTGAAGGAATAACGGCCAAAGACAAAAGGGACATCGAGTTCGCCATAAAGAATAAGGTGGATTACATCGCGCTGTCGTTTGTGAGAGACCAAAATGACGTCCGGCAGGCCGCCGCACTGATAAAGCCCAGGCTGCCCGACTGCCGGCTTGTGGCTAAAATCGAGAACAGGAAAGCGATAGAGAACATAGACACAATAATCGAGGCCGCAGACGGTGTAATGGTGGCCCGCGGCGACATGGGCGTTGCGGTCCCCATCCATGAGGTCCCCATAATCCAGAAACGCATAATAAGAAAGTCAAATGCAGCGGGAAAGTTCGTCATTACCGCCACACAGATGTTGGAACACATGACCGAGCACAGCAGGCCGACGCGCGCCGAGGTCACTGACGTCGCCAACGCGATCATTGACGGCACCGACTTCGTGATGCTCTCGGCGGAAACCGCCGTTGGCCTGTTTCCATATCAATCGGTGCTGATGATGAACGAGATAATAAAGTTTACCGAAAAGTCCATGCCGGAGTTGCAGTGATTCTGATCTCAATAGTCGCTTAGCCTGGGTTTCCTGTACGGATTGACTTTGCCGCCACGCCTTGAGCGAACGAAAAATCCGGCTTCTCACTACTAAGAAAGCCTAAAGAAATCCGTTACCAGTTTGCGATTTAATGCCTTTTATCTGCAGAAGCCAAAAAAATATCGCAATTTCGAGCCAATGGAACTGTAGCGATTTTGTCGATATCGAGATAAACAGTTGAATTTTTAGCACGTCGTATCTGAAGCAGGAAGAAAGGAGCTTGATTATGGTAACGGTAACAGCCTTGGCAAGGACCGGAAAAACAGCAAAGACATGGATCTTGGGTTTTGCACTTATGATGGTCGTCTTGGGTGGTTCAGTCGCCCTGGCACTTGATCCCATGGGGCCGCCCGCATCGGGATTGAAGCGGGGCCAGTTCAGGATGGGAGTGGATTTTTCCCACGGCGAAATGGATCTTGAACTACGTAATGGTGTATGGGCCGAATCCATCGACGGCGTCTTTTTTGATTCGGGAGACGCCACCACTTTCACGCTCAAGGATTTTGAGATAAACCGGGATTATGCAAACTTCGGGTTCGGCCTGACCAATAACTTAGAGGTTTTCCTGCGTATGGGCGGAACAGAAGGCAATTTTGGCGACTCGCTGTGGGAGGATGAAGAAGAATTCGAGAGTAGTTCCGATCTTGCAGTCGGCGGTGGTATCAAGGTGACCTTCATCGAAGCAGGAGGCTTTAAACTGGGCGGACTATTTCAAGCCAGTTGGGCGGCATTTGACGGACAACTATATGCACCGCATTGGGCGGCGGCCGACTTTGTTCAGGTCGATATAACAGAGGTCCAGATTGCGGTAGGCCCCAGCTATACCTGGGCGGACCGCATCTCGATTTACGGCGGGCCGTTCTTTCACTTCGTCGGCGGCGATCTATACGACACGTTCAGTGAGGTGGACACCGGGGGAGGCCTTTTGACTTCGGAATACGCTTGGCAAATCGATGAGGATTCCGTCTTCGGCGCCTATTTCGGACTCCAACTGTATCTCATCGGAGGCTGCTCTTTTAATGTCGAATACCAGCGCACGGCGGCAGCCGACGCCTTCGGTGCGAGCCTGATGTGTAGATTCTAAACAGAGACAAAAGGAAGCAGAGCGGAAACCATCTATTGCCTGCTCGCCACTTGTTGGGCGGTGCGGCAGACTTGACAAATTGTGATTGCAGGATTATAATGGTAGGCAATGGAGTTCTTGCATCTGGCTGTTTTTTGTTGGAAGCAGGATTTATCTGAGGCACAAATCATGCGAGAATCGAAACTAAAACTAATGCCGGCGCTGCCGATGGTGCTCGCAGTCATGATGCTTATTACATCTGCTTCGCCGGCCAGGGAGAACCGCAAGAAGTCGCCGCCCTCATCGTCGTCAAAGAGTTCCGGCAGCAGGCAGAGTTCTGGGTCAAGCTCTCGAAGGTCGGACCCTCCGTCCAGCTCAAGCTCGTCATCTCGACCTGCTCCGCGATCAAGCGGCAGCGCCTCGCGCAGATCAAGCACCGTACGTTCCAGCCGGGTCGTCCGTCAGCCTGGAACTACTTCTTCCACGCGCGGGATCGGTAGGATTCCGAGAAAGAGCGGCACATCTCCCTCGGCTCCGAGTTTGACCTCGAGCAGCAACCGCATCAATAGGAAGCACAGCAGCTACAGTGATTACCCATATACTCACCGGAGCCACTATTACTACCACAGCGACTACTACCCCTCGCGCAGGATATTCTACTGGGTGTCCTGGCCGAATTGTTGCCGGCCCATTTATTATACATGGGGGTCTCACTACTCGTTCGGATTTTTCTGGCCGTATTATCACCGCAGATTCATCTTCATCAGCCTTGGGGGCTATTGGCCCAGCTATACGTACCGGCGTTACTACTGGTACGGATACCATCCCTACAGATGGTATGGCGACTATCCTCCGGGATACGTAACCGCCGGCGATACCTACAATTACTATTACTACAACGATGAGCCGGGGGGCGAGACGCTGAACCAAGCCAACAAGAAACTCGAAGAAACACCTACTCCGGAACCGGCCGATGAGACTCTCGCCGACCGGCATTTCGACGCCGGAGTCAAGGCCTTCGAAGGCGGCGACTATACGGCTGCGTCGGCCAATTTCCACGATGCGATGCAGCTCTCGCCGGAAGACATCGTCCTGCCGTTTGCGTATGTACAGGCCCTCTTTGCCGGCGGCGAATACAAGAAGGCCGCCGAGGCCCTGCGCACGGGTTTGGCTAAGGCATCCCCGGACAAAGAAGGTGTTTTTTATCCACGAGGACTTTATCCCGATGAAAGCGTCCTGGAGCAGCAGATAGATCAGCTTTCACGTGCAGTCCGGCTAAACCCTGCCAACTCGGATTTGCAGCTTGTTCTGGGCTATCAGTTACTCGGTATGGGAAGACACGATGAAGCTGCCGGTCATTTACAGAGTGCTCAACAGGATAGCAGGAACAGCCAGGCCGCGACCGTGCTTACGAGGCTGGTGGAGAAACTCAACAAAGCTGACAAGGACGACACAGCTTCAAAAGAAAAGCAGCCGAACAGTTCGCAAGTGCAACCCGATCAGCAATAAGACAGCAGAAACTCAAACGCCCCGGCAAAGCGCGATAATAAAGACGTTGACCTTCATGCCCTTGCCATGTTCTCGCGCTCGTTGACCAACGTCTCTCACAAAGTCCAGCCGTCCCGATAAGGCGGATTGACAAACTTGTCGGCCTCCGCGTCGTTGGTGACGCGCATATTCTTTACGTCCCAGATCAACTTGCGGTTCTGGTTGCGTATGGCCATGACTCCCAGCAGCGCCATTTCTGTCAGGGGGCCGCCGTAGTCGAAGTTTGAACTGGCCGGCTTGCCGCCCTTGCACGCGAGTATCCAGTCTTTGTGGTGACCTTGTGAGCGGGGCAAAGTCTTCTCTGGTAAGTCGTACGCCTTCATCTTGGTTTCCGGCACGATCCGCAGTCCGCCGGCGCCGTGGGAACCGTGCATTATGTTGCCGTTCTCCCCGATCAGCAGTGCGCCTTCGCCTCCGATTTTTCTGTCGATTTCCATATCATGCGGGCGCGGCGGGCGGAGTCTGCCGTCCGACCAGGTCAGCTCGACCGGCGGCATGTCGCCGCGAGCCGGAAATTTGAAACGCACAACCGAAGCCACGGGATAGGTTTCTCTCATAATCTCCGGCACAAAATGAGTTGTCGTGGCCTCGACCTCGACAGTATCCACTTCGCCTAATTTCAGCGCCCAGAAGACGGGGTCGAGAATGTGACAGCCCATGTCACCCAATGCCCCGGTGCCGAAATCGACCCAGCCGCGCCAGTCGAAAGGCAGGTACGCAGGATGATACGGACGATACTGCGCCGGGCCAAGCCAGAGGTCCCAATCCAATTCTTTCGGCACAGGCGGCGTGTCTTCGGGACGTTTCATGTTCACAGGGAAGGCCGCCCCGCCGGAAGGCCGGCTGCTCCAGGCATAGACCTTCCGGACCTCGCCGATAGCGCCGTCCTGTATCCATTCGGACATCATCCGTATCTGCTCGGAAGAATGTCCCTGATTGCCCATCTGGGTCTGGACCTTATGCTTGCGGGCAGCCTCGGTGATCTGACGCACCTCGTGGATCGTATGAGCGAGCGGCTTCTCGCAATAGACGTGTTTGCCCATCCTGATAGCTCTCATCGCGGCCACTGCATGGCAATGATCGGGCGTCGAGACCAGCACCGCGTCAATGGAATTGTCCATTTCATCCAGCATCTTGCGGAAGTCTTTGTACTTCCTGGCCTTAGGATAAGCCTTGAACATTTTTTCCGCCCGCTTTCCGTCCACGTCACAGAGTGCGACGATATTCTCACTGCGGGTGCCGTTGATATTGGCCCGTGCCCTGCCGCCGGAGGCAATCGCGGCTATGTTCAGCTTGTTGCTGGGAGCATTTCGCCCCAGTACGTGAGAAGGCACAATGGTTATGGCGGCAGCAGATCCAGCCAGCGTACCCATAAATTCTCGTCGGGAAATACGTCTTTCTCGTTTCATTGTGATGATACCCTCAATAAATTGGCTATACTAAAATATAGTTTGCACGGGAGCGTAAGTTTATCCGATCATCAGCGCATTTACAACCGCCATCCCGCCAATCCCCATCGCGGCGCATGAAATTGGCTTTTGAATTGGCTTTGTTTTCCCGGCCTCTCTGTCGCATTATATTTACATAACTATTTATAGCATAGTTACTTATATCAATTTGACCTTCCCACAAATTGGCTTCGTTTTGCAAAATCGCACCTGTCAAACGCACTCTGCAACATACGATATGCGACATACAACATACGACATACGAAATTGGCTTTGTTTTTTCAAATCACACCCTTTCAAACCTGCTGTGAAGGAATTGGGTTTGTTTTTTGGGCTCTTATCGAGCGAGAAATTATCATAATACATTGTATATACTGAGCTTGCATTAATTTCCACTCCCGGCAAATTGGCTTTGTTTTTCACAATCGTACTCTGTCAACCGTGCTTTGACCCTTGTCATTCCGCACCCATTCGACCTCGCTCAAGGCAGGCTTGATGCGGAATCCAGGAACGTAAGGAAGTCTGGATTCCTGCTTTCGCAGGAATGACGAACCACCCTTTGGGCTATGATCAAGTTGGCTTTGTTTTGCACAATTGGCAGCAATATCTTCGCTGTTTTCTCCGCCGATTAAGCCCTGCCGGTACAATAGGCAGTATCTACAATACACAATACGATATACGATGCATATTTTGTTCTACACATATCTTACTCCGAAATGGTCGGCCGTCAAGTAAAATCTTTTCTTAGCCACAGAGAAAGTAGAGAAAGAAAGAGAATACCGACAAATGATCAATTATCCATGATGAATTAGGGACAACGGGGCTGTTGAAAAATCCCACCGTGACGCCTGAGATTGCCGCGCGATTCTTTGAATCGGCTCCTTGGGGCCAAGCCCGCAATGACGTAGGAATGGGCCTTTTGTCATTGCGAGGAGCGCAGCGACGAAGCAATCTCACCTTTTTCAACAGCCGCACTGTCACTAATGAAGCCGCGAGACAACTCGCTGGGGCGGACAGAGTATTGTCGCAATCGCAATGAGATTTTGATATTATGGGGTTTCAAGTGTGCAGGGTAGTTTCTGTGAAGTCCCGGCGCGCCGGGATGGGAAATCCCGGAGATATTATGCAGGACGGCAAAGAAGTGATGTTCAAGTTTCTGTGCTTTATGATGGCTTGTTCTTTGATTGGGCTTTCCGGCTGCCGCAAGGATTCGGATAGACTGGATGGCGAGCCATTATCCGAAGTGCTTCTCAGATATACTCCACAAATCGGACTGACCAATCATTACGGATTCTCCGTGAATCTTGATAAAAAGTTTTTCTTAAAGGGGAGGTGGAGAAGTGAGGGGAATGAGAATCTTAAGGGAATTATCTCGATAGAAGCTATAGAACAAAACGGCGACAACTATCTTACAAGATGGTACGCTGCAATGGGCAAGTCAAATCTTTCCAAAGAAGCACTGGATATAATGAAAGACCGTGCTGTGAAAACTTATGATCTGATCATTTCCGACCGTTATGTATGTGATGAAGCTCCTATAAATGACTTGTGTTTTCCCGATGAGCCAATAAGCCCCGGCGCTGAATGGGAAGGTGAGGGGCTTTTCAGCTTTGGAGATATGGCTACTGTTAATAAACCGATGTTGAAGATGTCTTACCGACTCGTCAAGGCTGTTGAAAACAAAGACGGCAGGTATTGTGTCATAGAATGCGAACCTGCTGCAGATCAAATTGAATTCCCGCTACAGATCGGTCAGCTTGGGCTAAAGTGTGATGCGACGGGAAAAGTAACTGCTGTGCGACAGGATTCAGATGCACAAGGCAAAATCAAAGTTGGCGATGTATTGGTTGCTGTTAACGGCCAGAAGGCAGTCACCGCAAAGGATTGGCATGACATGTATGAAAGATTCATAGAAATGCCGGACAATGTGGGTTCTGCCATTATTTTGACCATAAGCAGAGATGGCCGGGAGCAGGATGTTGAGGTGCTGAAATCCTTTGTGACTCTCGGAACGATGGAGGTCAACTTTAGCAACGATTCCCGAAAGGTAATCTTTGACATAGACAAGGGGATAATCATTTCCGATGAGTCTTCATCAGAGTACGATGTTATGTATGATTTTCTCGATGAATTTCCATTTATGGACGACTATATGGGCACGAGTTCTTTTAAGGAACGTGCCACAACAAGGGAAGGCCCAAGAAACTATCGTAACAAGTGGAAGATGAAGCTGCTACAATGAGAAGGTGGGCGAGGTCTTTCGGAGGACAAGGTTCGATCAATTAAACTGTCCGTCTTGACACAGCGTGCTATTTCCATTCCAATGGCTCCCCATGATCGGAAACCATTTGCCTTTGGCGAACTTACATATTGCAGACATCTCTGTTATCGCCCTTTATCTATTGGGCGTTACCTTCATCGGTATCTGGTCGGCCAGGCAGATAAAAACGAGTGCCGATTTCTTCCTGCCCCACAGGTTCGGCAAGATAATGATGATAATGTTCTCGTTCGGCACGGGCACCCATTCAGACCATGCCGTCAGCGTCTCGGCCAAGAGCTTCACAAACGGCCTCTCCGGCATCTGGTATCAATGGCTATGGCTACCGGTGACTCCGTTCTACTGGCTCATAGCCCCGGTCTTTCGACGATTTCGCGCCATTACCACTTCCGACATCTTTGAATCCAGATTCAGCCCCAGTGTTGGGATATTGTTTGCCGTAGTTGGCGTGCTGAATCTTACGTTCAACATCGGCGTGATGCTCAAAGGCTCGAGCGCCCTTGTTTCCGCCAGCACGGGGGACTTTATTTCCGCCAATTTAGCTACCGTGATGTTGACGGTGATATTTGTGATATACGGGGTAGCCGGCGGCCTCGGAGCTGCTATTGTAACAGATCTGATTCAAGGCATCCTGACCATCATTTTCTCAGTTCTGCTGCTTCCGCTGATACTGAACGCAGTCGGCGGTTTCGCGGTAATGCGCGAGAAGATCGCCGATCCTAAAATGTTCTCGCTGGTTGCGCCCGGAGAGATTGGATTCTTTTACGTCGCCGTAATTGCATTCAATGCTCTTGTAGGCGTTATGACTCAACCTCAGGCTCTGAGCCACTGCGCCGCCGGCAAAACAGAGGCCGAAGGCCGCATCGGGTTTATGGGTGGAACTCTGATTAAGCGTTTCTGCACGATACCGTGGTGCCTTACGGGAGTGGCGGCAGTCGTTTATTTCGCCGGCAAAGACATTCATCCCGACCGTGTCTTCGGCACGATTGCAGGTGATTTCCTGCCAAAACTCATGCCGGGCGTGCTTGGTGTCTTTATTGCCGGTGTTCTCGGCGCTGTCATGAGTTCATGCGACGCATTTATGATCGCCTCATCTGCGCTCTTTACTGAGAACGTCTATAAGAGACTAATTTGCGACAAAGACGACAGGCATTACATCGCGGTCGGGCGTATTGCTGCCGTGGGGATAGTAGGCGGTGGTGTAGCATTCGCCTTTTGGCTGCCCGACGTTGTAACTGGACTCGAGATATTCTGGAAAATCTCTCCGATGATGGGTATCGCATTGTGGCTGGGACTATTCTGGAGACGCATGACTCCCTGTGGCGCCTGGGCCGCGACGTTGACCGCCTTTGGCATCTGGTTTCTGACCACACAACCGGCCTTTATCGATTTCATCGGCGGCATCCCGGGTAGTGAAGCAATGAGGTTTGTGATCGTCAAAGACAGTGTCCCTGAAATCTACCTTCCCTGGCAAATGTTGTTCTATCTGACTGGCGGAACACTGGCAGCCATTGTAGTGAGCCTTTTGACCAGGCCGGTGCCGGAAGAGCAGCTCGATAATTTCTACGCACTGGTGCGAACTCCTATCCAGCCCGGCGAGAAGGAGACTGCCCCCTGTACGCTGCCGGAAGGTGTCGTTGTCCCCGAAAAAAGGAAACTGCTGCCGTTCAAGAATCTGGAAATACTGGTTCCTTCGCGGATCTCCGTGATCGGTTTTCTCGTCGGCTGGGTATGTGTGGCGGCAATTGTCTATGCAGTTTATCTGATAGCAAGTGGTTAAGGGTCGAAGATATGTGTGGCCAAGGTCAAACTAATTCCTGCAACATCGATGCCTCCCGTCAACGAGTGCGGGCCAGCCTGGCCCATACCGAGCCTGATCGGATCGTTGTCGATCTGGGCGCCACCACGAGCAGCGGCATATCCGGCATCGCCTACGATCGTCTCAAGACCCATTTGGGTATGCGTTCAGGACAAACGTGCATATTCGACGTGATCCAGCAATTGGCTCGTGTGGAAGACGAGATGCTCGAGACCTTCGGTGTAGATGTTGCTTCTCTCGGCCGGCAGCTTGATCAACAATCCGGCGCCTGGTATCCGGTGACCCTGGCGCAGGGCACCGAGGTTCAATGGCCGACACACTTTAGGCCAGTCGTGCGAGCTGATGGCAGCCGGGATGCCGTGGACTCACAGGGGAAGGTCATTGGGCGCATGCCGGCCGGCGGGCCCTTCTTCGATCAGGTCCATTTCCCCTATGTCGATGGCTATCCGGACAGCTTTGAGGATTTGGCCGACGCCATGAGTCAGGTCCTCTGGGGGAGGTTTCCGCGAATGCCCTGGCAGAGCGCCGGTGAGAGTGACTTCTGGGAGCGGCTCCGTGCCGGGGGCATTGAACTCCGCGAGAAGACCGGCCGGGCACTGGTGGTCAGCGTCGGCTGTAATATGCTGGAGTGGGGGATGTTTCTTAGGCGTATGGATCAATTCCTGATGGATCTTCATGCCGAGCCCTACGAGGTGGAACGTTTTCTGGAGGCCCTTACCGAGCATCATCTGGCCTTCCTGGCCAGGGCCGTCGAGGCAGTGGGGGATATCGCCGATGTATTCCGTTTTGGGGATGATCTGGGCATGGTTCAGGGGCCCCTCATATCCCCGGAACTCTACAGGCGATTCTTCAAACCCAGGCATAAGCTGCTCTGTGATTATGTCAAAAGCCATACGGATGCTTTTACTCTTCTCCATTCCTGCGGCTCGATCTATGAATTGATCCCCGATTTGATCGAAGCCGGATTCGACTGTATCAATCCCGTGCAAACGAACTGCCGGGACATGGACCCGGCCCGGCTCAAGCGCCAGTTCGGCCGTGAGCTGGTCTTCTGGGGGGGAGGCTGTGACACACGGACAGTGCTCAACAACGCCAGGGCCCGGGAGGTGAAGGATCATGTGCGGCGGAATCTGGATATCTTCGCCCCGGGCGGCGGATTCGTCTTCTGCACCGTACATAACATTCTTCCGGAGGTCCCACCCGAAAATATTGCGGCAATGTTCGAAGCGGTGGGAGAATTCACCGGCTCGTAGCTCTCCTCATAAAAAGACAAGACGTCCCGGATATTCAAAAAGCCGGCAGCATTAGGTTGTTGTCCTCCAGGGTAGTTCGAATAAGTGTGAACGGATGATATGACCCCTGTGAATGGATGGTTGAGTGAACTTGCTCAAGCCTTTGCGCCGGTTGTGATTTGCGCTATAGGGGATTCCCCGATAGGAGTATGGGTGGTTTTCCCGATAGCAAAAACAGGCTTTGCCCCGATTTACAGACATCGAACTTTCATTAGAATAGAGTTGTAGTATACGAGTGGAGAAGATGGTGTTTATAGGGGCAAAAAATGATAAGCTGGGAAGTATCAGGATGAACATAATACTTCTCCGAACGGCAGGTCTCGTTCGATTGTAGGCCTGCCGTTCTTCTGCCCCGCGTAAACTGACTCATCAGAAGTAAAAACGATCGCGAACAGTGCCTCAGAAGATAACGTCTATCAATTTCGCAGGCTGGATTCTGAACGCCGAGCCTCGACCCTCGAAGAAACTGTGCTCGGCTATAAGATGAATGTTCAAGTCCGACCAGCGGACAGTCTTGCCTGAATCAAGGCGCTCGACGGTTGTCACTCTTTTGACGTATCGCCCGGGGTGAGGCCATGGACAGATGGCCGGCCCCTTGGCTTCCTCGGCCATTGCCTGACGCTTGTCATCTACTTTGATCCGGGTTCCAAGCCCCCCTTTCGCCTTGTCGGTGATTTCCTGCATCCTTGAGGCGAGTTGCTCTGTCGTAAATCCGAGCCTTGAAAGCTCTGCAATATCGGCATCAATGACTTCGGCTGCGCTTCGAGCGTCATCGCCCATGAAACCACCCGCCACCAGTTTCGATGACCGCAGCATCCGGTCCAGTTTTGTCGCTTGGGGCGACTCTTTCATAATTGCCCTCTTGGCATACTATTCGAATTTGTCATAGAAAATTGCTTCTTCTTTCATTCCGAGTTCGATCAGTACGTTTGTCGCCGCATCAATCATACCCGGACTTCCGCAGAGATAAGCCTCGCATTCCGAGGCGTTCTTCAAGTCCCGCCGGACGGCTTCGGTGACGAGTCCGGTCTGGCCGCTCCAGTTTTCGCCGTCGTTGAGAGCGGCCACTACCGGCACAAATCTAAAATCAGCTAAGTCCGACTCGAACTTTTTCATCCGGTCGAGCAGGAACAGCTCCTCTACTTTGTTCGCTCCGAAAAAGTACATGGCCTTTCTGGTGTTGCCAGTGTCCTGCATGTAGTGCAAAATACACTTTATTGGCGCCATACCCGAACCGCCGGCTATGAACACAATGGGCGCATTCGTATCGGAAAGTCTGAAGTCTCCGTAAGGCCCGTTGAGCCTCACTTCATCGCCGACCTTCAAATATTCAAAGCAGTACGTCGTGCAAATTCCTCCCGGCACGAGTCTTATGATTGTCTCTATGCTGTTCTTCTCGGTCGGGTCGCTGGAAACCGAGTATGCCCTGTACACCTCCTCGCCGCCCTTCTTGTAAACGGGCGCCAACAACTGTACGTACTGGCCCGCAATAAAATCAACCTCGGCCGGCTCGACCAGCTCAAAGCGAAATTGCTTTATATCGTGTGTCAGGTCAACTATCCCGGCACATTTGCATATATATTCGCGAACGGCAAAAAGCTCCGGGGGAATCTCAATTTTCAGATCATTGCGCACCTTGACCTGGCAGGCGATCCGTACATTCGATAGTGTTTCCTCTTCATTCAAATAAGGCTCTTCGGTAGGCAGCAGCGGCCCGGCGCCTTGCAGCACCTTGAGCTTGCACAATCCACACGTGCCGCGCCCGCCACAGGCACTGGGGATGAACACCTTCTCCGTGGTCAGCATTGAAAGCAGGCTGCCGCCCCCCCGGACTGTGACGTTGCGTTCGTCGTTGATGCTAATCCGGCAAGGGCCGTAGTCCGCAAGGAAATGTTCGCAGACGACCAGGAGGACCGCCAGGACAGTCCCGATCGAACTTACCACCGCAACTGCAACTAATACCTCAAGAACCATTTATGCCCTTGTTAAATCATACTCTGCTACCGCCCCTGCAACACTCCGGAGAACCCCATAAACGCCAGAGCCATCAGGCCTGCTATTATGAGAGTTATGCCGGGTCCCTGGAGCCCCTGGGGAATTCGGTCGTTGGCCAGCTTCTGCCTGATACCGGCCATTGCGATTATGGCCAGGAACCAGCCGAGCCCGCTGCCGAACCCATATCCAATGGTCACTATAAAGCTATAATTACGAATCACCATCAAGAGCGATGCGCCGAGGATCGCACAATTGACAGTTATCAGCGGCAGGAATACGCCGAGCTTCTGGTACAGGAACGGCGAATATCGGTCAATAACCATCTCAACCAGTTGAACAAATGCGGCGATGATTATTATAAAGAGAATAAACCGGAAAAATTCGAGACCGAGCGGCACAAGAACATAGTGATAGATAAGCCAGTTTAACATGCAGGTAGTTGTCAGCACGAATACTACCGCAAAACCCAATCCCACCGCCGTCTTGACCTCACGCGATACCCCGAGAAAGGGACAAAGACCCAGGAAGTAGGTGAGCAGAATATTTTGCGTAAATACTGCCGAGACGCACACAACAAACGCCTGCGATATTTCCGGCCCTGCATTCATTTGCTCCGGCGCTCCCTTCTTATTTCAATAGACCTGAAGATCCACGTCACCACGGCCAACGTGAAGAAGGCCCCCGGCGGCGCTACCATTATTATCCATTTGTCCCAGTAAGGCCCGCTGAAGTACGGCATCGCATGACCCATAATCGTGCCCATTCCCATAAGCTCGCGGATCGTTGCGATTATCAAGAGCACAAATGAGTAACCGAGCGCATTAAACAAGCCGTCCAGAAACGCCTGCCTCGGCGGGCTGACGTTGCCGCACGCCTCACATCTGCCCATTACAATGCAGTTGGTGATTATCAGCCCCACATAAGGCCCGAGATTGGTGCTCATCTCGGGCCAGTACGCCTTGAGCACCAAATCGACGACTATCACATAAAACGCAATGATAAGCGTCTCAATCATCATCCGGATATTTCGCGGCGTGAACTTCCTCAGCAACGAGACTGTCGCCGCACTCAGAGACAGCGTAAACGCCAGCGCGACACACATTACCACGGTATTTAGCACAAGATTCGTCACGGCCAATGTGCTGCATATACCCAACACCTGTCGGAATATTGGGTTGTTGTGCCATAGTCCGTCTGCGATGATTTTCCTGGTTTCCGATTTCATGCTCACTGCATCTAACCTCCCCCGCTGTCTTTAGCAAACTTCGAGCGCCAATCTGTCAATGCGTCGTTTAGTATCTTCTCCAATCTCGTGCTCGTCTGCGTCGCGCCTGTGACTGCGTGGACATCGCTTGTTCCCAATCCAGCACCCGGTATCTTCATATTGAGCGGTTTGTCGCCGGACGAGGCCACTTTGCCCCGGAACTGGCTGGTGAATGGGTCGGTAGTTATCTGCGCCCCGAGTCCGGGCGTCTCATTTTGCTCGTAGAAAGCTATCCCGGTAATCGTCCGAAGGTCCGCCCTTATGCCGATGACTCCCTTGATGGGAGCCCAAAACCCCTGGCCCTCAAACGGCAGCGCATAGGCAACAATCCGCCCCGCCTCTTTCAACGTACAAGCACCGCCTGACTGCTCGTCAGGCTCGCCGATACGCTCGACAAATTTTCTGTGCAACTGCAATCTGCTTTCATCGGCATCCAACAAACCGGGCAGAACGGCCAAAACCGCCTTTTCAAACGCGAGATACTCATTGGCCTCTACCCTTGCACTTGTAAACTGAGAGAACCCGATTACTATCGAACTAAGAAAGGCTGTCACCGCGAACATATAGAAAACCGGAAACCACCATTTCTCCCTCATCAGTCTTCCCTCCCGGCAGCCTTGCTGCTTTTGTATGCCCGTACGGTGTAATCCAATATCGGGGCAAACATGTTCCCGATCAGAAGCGAGAACATCAAGCCTCCGTTGAAGATCGAGAAGTTCCTTATGATAGTTGCAAATACTCCGATCAGGATTGCGTAGATCACTTTGGCCTGCTCGGTCCTCGGGGCGCTGACCGGGTCGGTCGCCATGAAGAACGCCCCAAACAGAAAACCACCGCCCAGCACGGCAGGCAGAGCGCCAGGCACAGGCTCGACACCGAAAGCGTACAGAATTTGATTCAAAACCGCATACGTTATAACCAGAACGAGAATGATCGTCCTGCTCGCCGTCCTGGTCCAGAAAAGGTAGCCGCCCCCAATCAGAATCAAGACCACACTTGTCACACCCATTGTTCCGCTGATCCGGCCAAACGCCAGTGCCTTGAGAAACGCCCCCCTGGTTACACGTTCAACCTGACCTTCGGTCACGTCCGTCGGCATTGTTGCGGCGGCGCCTTCCTGCAGGACGATTCTACCGGCTTTCAAATGGGCCATAGGCGTGGCGCTTGTCACGACATCTTCTTTTGCCGCCGTTGTCCATGCAGCCAGTCCCCCCCACGGCCCTGCCGCCGCCGGCACCCAGGTGGATGTCAGCGCAATGGGAAAACAAACGTAAACGAAACACCTGCCCGCCATCGCAGGATTAAAGATGTTGCGCCCAAATCCGCCGAATACCTCTTTTGCGAAAGCCACGGCAAAAGCCACACCTATAGCCAGAACGTGCAGCGGAACCGTCGCGGGCATAATCAGGGCGAATATTGTGCTGGTGACGAAGACTGCTTCACTGACAGGTTCGCCTCGACGTCGTGAAAAGATAAACTCCACGATGAATCCGACCAGCGCCGAGAAAAGCACCACAAAGAGGCATCGCCAGCCGAAGAAATATATGCTGCCGGCCACACAGGGCAGCAGTGCCATCATAACGCGCCGATTAACTGGTTGTCGTCTGAGGACCTTGGTAGGTCTCTTAGCCTGGGCCATAAATCATTTGCGCTCGCATAGAAAAACTATCCGTTGTTTCCTGTTACGAAAGGCTGTTATTCAACAGGCACGAACTTATCTTTGCTCGCGCCGCAAACGGGGCATGTACCGGGCACGTCTCCGGTTATTGTATTCCCACACACGCTGCAAACAAAAATCGGCCGGTCCGTCAGATCATTGCCTGCCGCAAGTGCCTCGGCAGCTTTACTAAAGAGGCCGAAATGCACCTCTTCTACAGTCATCGCATTCTGAAATGATGCCAGAGCAGCGTTGTTCTGCTCGGCCTGTGCCTGCTTGGCAAAGTCCGGGTACATGCTCTTGAACTCATAGCTTTCACCTTCCTTGGCCTCCTGCAGATTCTCCTTCGTGGATTTAACTCCGCCCAATACGCGCAGGTGTGCATGCGCGTGGACCGTCTCGGCCGCGGCGGTAGCACGGAAGAGACGGGCGATCCCCGGGTAGCCCTCCGCGTCAGCCTTCTTCGCAAACGCCAGATAACGACGATTTGCCTGGCTCTCTCCCGCAAAAGCCTCCTTCAAGTTTTCTTCTGTTGCCATAAGGATCTCCTTCTACAATATCTTACACCAAAAACCATAATCCCGGAAAATGCGCATCCGCAAGTCCCTTCCTTCATCGTTCGACTCATACTATAATGAAACTTTCCCAAACCGCAAGGCCTTTGTAAGGCGTGTCTTGCTAAGCAATGCACGGATTGTGCAGCTCCAATCCGCCCAGGCTCAATTTTTCACTTGAAAATCCGCCGGACAACTGGTCAATTAGCCGCAAATGAGTCCTGCAAAATTGCAGAAACCTTTTAGCCGCAACAAAAAGGAGACCAAGATGGGAACAAGTGTGTACAAGATCATAGAGCTGGTCGGCACGAGCAGCGAATCGTGGGAAAAGGCTGCTAAGGCGGCCGTGGAGAGGGCGTCCAAGAGTATCCGTGACCTGCGAATTGCGGAGGTAGCTCAACTGGACATGCAGATCGAGGATGGAAAGATCAAAGCCTACCGGGCAAAGGTCAAAATCTCCTTCAAGTACCATGGGGGCGACTGACATAAGTCTTTCGCACGGGCTATTCGATTTGAAATTTAATCTCTGCTCGCCGGGACTGAATCTGAAATATGAAATTCCGTTTTTGGTCTCTGGAGAAAGAAATGAAAAGACGGGAATTTATCGCCGCTACCGCAGCCGGTGCGGTCGGACTGATGCTGGAGCGCGAAACGTCCGCAACTGAAAGTCCGGGAAGAAAAAACAGGCCCAATATCCTTTTCATCATGACCGATCAGCAACATGCCGGCATGATGAGCTGTACGGGTAACAAGTGGCTCAAAACGCCCGCTATGGATCGCCTCGCCGCATCGGGCATCAGGTTCGAAAGAGCTTACGCCTGTAATCCCGTCTGCGTGCCGAATCGGTTCAGTCTGCAAACGGGCCTTATGCCCAGCGCGATAGGGATGGGCCAGAACGGTGATTCCGCCCGGGCCACCGTGACTGACGAGATGATACGGCAATCGCTCGGCAAGCTTTTCAGAAAAGCAGGCTACGAAACCATCTACGGCGGCAAGGTCCACCTGCCCAGGAAGATGAAAGGTGTGCAGAACCTTGGCTATCGAAACCTGACCGGCGACTCACGCCAGGGATTGGCCGATGCTTGCGCCGAGTTCCTCAAGGGACCGCACACAAAACCGTTTTTCCTCTTCGCCTCGTTCATCAATCCGCACGATATATGCTACATGGCGATAAACGACTACAACCGCACACAGGACAAACCTCCAAAAGGCAACACGGACTCCAAAACCTGCGAGGCAGTACTGGATAGCGTGCGAAAGACGGGTGAAATTGACGCTTTCGTGGAGAAAAACTGTCCTCCGCTTCCGGCCAATCATGAAGTGCCCGAAGCTGAGCCGGAATGTATAGCACAGAAGTACATCAATCCGAGACCTTTTCAGGCGTACACCCGCCAGAAGTGGACTGAGAATCAGTGGCGTCTGCACCGCTGGGCGTACTGTCGGCTGACCGAAATGGTTGACAGGGAAATAGGAACAGTCCTTGACGCCCTGCGCCAGGCAAAGCTGGAGGACAACACTCTGATAGTCTTCACCAGCGACCACGGCGACATGGATTCCGCGCACAGACTCGAGCACAAACAGGTTTTGTACGAGGAATCCGTGCGTGTTCCGTTCATAATGAGTTACGCCGGAGCAATTCCAAAGGGCAAAGTTGACAACAAGCATCTGGTCTCCAACGGCCTCGATCTTCTTCCGACCCTGTGCGATTACGCAGGCATAGAGGCTCCCGAAGGACTGCACGGCAGAAGTCTGCAACAATTGGCACAGGGAAAAGACGTTGAAAAATGGCGCGATTTCGTCGTCTCAGAGAGTCAGAGCGGAAGGGCGCTGCGGACAAGCCGCTTTAAGTACACTATTTACGACTCCGGCAAGAATCGCGAACAACTCACTGATCTCAGAAACGATCCGGGCGAAATGAAAAATCTCGCCGAACTCGACGGCTACAAAGACGTGTTGGCCAGACATCGTCAATTGCTGCGAGAATGGGTCGAGAGAACCGGCGACAGGATTGCTGCCCAATATCTGAGCGCCGAAACGTAATAGCATCCTGAATCGCTCAACTGCCTGATCTATACTCTGCCCGGTATGGGCTCTCGGTACATCAGCTGGAGTGTTGGGCCATTGTGGGGCAGGGTGATTTCGCTTCGCACTTCGAATCCATGCCGCTGGTATAACGGCAGGTTGAGCGGATTGGAATTTTCCAGATAGGCCACCACCTTCCGGCGGTCACATTCGCACAACATATATTCGAGTAATGCCGAGCCGATACCCTGGCCCATTGCCTCGGGCCGCACGCCTATGGCTAACAGGTAGTAGTGAGGATCTTTGGGATGGTGCTTCTCCATTGCGATCATGAGCCGAAAGAACCGAAGAATCGATCTAAGCCCAAAACGGCGCCAATAATCCCAAAGTGCGGCAAGACCCAGCTTTATGTCCGGCTTGACTCCCGGAGGAATCCATATCGCCGCACTCATACCATTTCCGGTCATGTAAACCTCACCATAGGGCAACAGCAAGGGTACAATCAGAGGCCAGCACCATTTCGAGTACTCCGGATCAAGAGAAATCCATTTCGCCACGGGATCGGCGCCGAACGCGTCGGCCAGAATCTCTCCGAGCAGGGCTGCGTCTTGCGGCCCGGCCCGCGTTACAAACACTTCTGACGAATCAGACATCCGAATCCTCACAACATCCTTGAGTCAACCCGCTCCATTCGTCACGGCTGTTGTTTTCCAGCCACCCCCATCGAATCGAGGCGGCACGCCGCCCGGCAGAGGAGAAAAGTACAATGCTCTCTTTTCCCTTCCAGAGGCCATAGTACCGAGCTTAGCGCGTTTGTCACGAAGTTTTTGGGAGACTTTGCCCCGCCCGGAGGCCAGCGGTACGCTTCTAATTTTCCGCAGGTTGCAAAATGAGATGATTAACGTTAGAATGGTCTAAATCGAGCTGGCTCTGCCGATTGCGGGGCTGGCTGGTATGTGAGCTAAGTAGTTCTTTGTGAATGTAATTAGTGTGCTCTGGCAACGACTGGTCGTGTTTAAGCGACAACGTGCGCCTTACACAAGAGCCATGAAAGGAGAGATTGACATGGACAAACAACTTGTTTACCCAACAACCGAGAACAACAGCTACAGTCGAAGGCAATTCATCGGCACCGTTCTGGCCGGTACGGGCGCTCTTGTGGCCGGGCCGGGATGGCCAACGGCACAGGCGGCGAGAAAGTCCAGCCGTGCGCGCCAAGCTACAGACATTGTCACACTGGGCAAGAGCGGTATAAAGACCTCTCTGCTGGCCCAGGGAACGGGGTGGAACGGCAGCGCTCGCTCCTCGGCCCATACGCGCCTGGGCGAAAAGGCATTCGTCAAACTAGTGCGGCACAGTCTGGACAGGGGTGTCCGGTTCATGGACATGGCCGACCTCTACGGGGCACATCCTTATATGCGCACGGCACTCAAGGGCGTTCCCCGAGACGACTACTCTATTCTGACCAAGATCTGGCCGCGAGAGGAGTTCTGGAATATGCCGTCCGGCGGGGCCAGTAAGGAGGTGGATCGCTTCCGCAAGGAACTCAACACCGACGTGCTGGAAATCTGCCTGATCCACTGTATGCAGGACACCGAATGGCCTGAGACTTATAAGCGCGTGCGGGATGAGCTGTCTGAGATGAAGGAAAAGGGCGCGGTCAAAGCGGTCGGCGTCTCGTGTCACGACTTCGGGGCCTTGAAAGTTGCGGCCACTCATCCGTGGACCGATGTAGTTTTCGCTCGTATAAACAACGTAGGCACCAAGGCCGCGATGGATGCGTCCCCCGAAGAGGTGGCGCCGGTGCTCAAACAGGCCCGGGCGAAAGGCAAGATCGTCATCGGCATGAAGATCTTCGGCGCAGGCAAGCTGACCAGTCCCGAGCAGAAAGATGCGTCCTTGAAGTATGTACTCGAAAATGAGCTGGTGGACGCCATCACTATAGGCATGATGGAGCCTAAGGAGATTGACGATAGCATAAAGAGGGCAAACAAGGCTCTGAGGGTGTGAAATCCGAAACAAATCCAGAATTCAAATGATTGAAATGCAAAACACCCGGCCGCATGGGGCGTTTTTGGATTATTGTTGAGGGGTGTTTTGTGGGCTTACGGTGCCCAGACGATTGTAGATGGGGCGCAGCTATGAAACTGACGAAAACCAGCTTTAGAAACGGTATTCTCACCAGCCTCTTGTGCCTTGGTCTGATTCTATCGGTTTCAGGTTCGGCTGCGGCCGGGACGTCGGCGCTTCGCAACGATAATAAGATACGATACCTGCGCAACTTTGATTTCGAGCCACTTCGTCTGGCTATCGACGACCTGATCGAAACGTTCGGTCAGGGATACCCCAACGGCTCCGAGTATCAGCAGCGTCTGGAAAGCCTGAGAACGGCACGCAAAACGGCGCTGGATTCCTTTGCTCAAGACGACGACTCTGCAAGAAACAATCTGCTGAGACTCAAGCACGATTTGGACAAGCTGTTGTACGATGCGCTGCTTTCCAACCCTCTGCTTGATTTTGACGAGTTGATACTGCTCAAGCGCAAGCGTGGCCAGCTCGGCCTGCCGGTCAACCACAAGTGCAACACGGGCATCGAGAGGACCGGCTACGACAACGAGATCGCTGTGCTGGGGCCGATTCGCCCGAATGGGAAGCTGAGAACGCTATACTGCCCTCCGGCCGGCGAGTTTGTGGGTGAATTCGACTTGAATTACGACGCAAAGAGAATGCTCTTTACGATGCCTACAGGACCGACGTGGCAGATCTTCGAGATCAAAACCGACGGCACCGGCCTGCGGCAGGTCTCGCACGGCGAGCATCCGGATGTGGACAACTTTGACGCCTGCTATCTGCCCGACGGCAGGATAGTCTTCGTCTCGACCGCTTCATTCACCGCGGTCCCATGCTGGCACGGCAAAGAACGGGCGTGCAATATCTACCTGATGGATGCCGATGGCGGCAACGTCCGGCAGTTGTGTTTCGATCAGGACCTCGACCTTCACCCGGCGGTGCTGCCCACCGGCCAGGTGATTTTCAGCCGGTGGGACTACACCGGCCCCATGCACATTTACCTGCGTCCTTTGATGGCGATGAATCCCGACGGCACGGGCCAGCGGGCCGTGTACGGCAGCAATTCTTATTGGCCGAACGCGCTTTATTATCCGCGAGGAATACCCGGCGCGCCGGGCAAGATCATAGCGATAATCTGCGGATATCACGGGGTGCCTCGAATGGGCGAGCTGGGCCTGATAGATACGACCAAAGGCTGGCAGAATGCCGAGGGCATCGTCCAGCGAATTCCCGGCCGGGGCAAACCCGTCAAAACGGTCATTCGCGACAACCTTGTTGACAAATCGTGGCCCAAATTTCTGCATCCTTATCCGCTCAACGATAAATATTTTCTCGTAGCGGCCCAGCGTGCGCGTAAAGGGCCATGGGGAATCTACCTTGTGGACGTATTCGACAACATTCTGCCGATTTGCGTCCGGCCGGAATTCGATTTGTTCGAGCCTATTCCACTAAAGAAAACGCCTCGCCCCCCTGCTATTCCCGACAGGGTGGACCTGGCGCGTGACGATGCAGTCGTTTACCTTGATGATGTTTACGCCGGCCCGGGACTGGCAGGCGTGCCTCGCGGCACCGTGAAAAAGCTGCGGATTCTGGCCTACCATTACGGCTATCCCGGCATGGCCGGGCCTGACAAGATAGGCTGTGGAGGCCCATGGGAAGTGATGCGGATACTCGGGACGGTAGACGTGCACGAGGACGGCTCGGCGATGTTCCGCGTTCCGGCCAATACACCGCTGAGCGTGCAGCCGCTCGACGAGCAGGGAAAGGCGGTCCAATTGATGCGAAGCTGGTTCTCGGCGATGCCGGGCGAGACCGTCTCCTGCGTCGGTTGTCACGAGCAGTCCAGGCAAATCCCCGTGCTGAGTCAAAGATCGGCCGCAGCGCGTCGGCCCGCTCAGATCGAACCCTGGTATGGCCCTGCAAGGGGTTTCGACTTTGAAAGAGAAGTGCAGCCGGTGCTCGACAAATACTGTGTCGGCTGCCACGACGGCAAGCCCCGCCCGGACGGTCGGAAGATTGCCGACTTACGTTCCGAGCGTTATGCCAGGAACTACCACGGACGCGAGCTTACGAAGCTGGGAGCAAATCGTTTGCATCCGGTGGTGCGCAAAGCGTTTGGAGGAACGAAGGTAAAGTACACACCCGCATACGAAGCGCTCGTACCTTATATTCGCAGGGTCAACGTCGAGGACCACGTCGGCTTGCTGGTCCCCGGTGAATATCACGCCGATACGAGCGAATTGATCCAGATGCTCGGCAAAGGTCATCACAATGTCCGGCTGGACGACGAAGCCCGGGACCGGCTCGTTACCTGGATCGACCTCAACGGCCCCTGCCACGGCACCTGGGGCGAAGTAGGCCCGATTCCCGACGGCGCCGACCGGCGGCGGCTTGAATTGCGGCAACAATACAAAGGCCCTACGGAAAATCCTGAGGTTATTCCGAATATTGTGGAAAAGGCACTAAAGGGCAAAGGAGCAATCGACAGGAAGAGGGACGAGATACGAGAGACGAAATACGTGGGACCAGACGTCCATCATCCGTCGTCCATCGTCCATCCATTGGGCCTTCGTTCCTCTGTTCCCTTGTTCAAGACTATCGAGGTGGACGGCGTGACGATGAAGCTGGTACGGATTCCCGCGGGCCGGTTCATCATGGGCGATCAGAATGGCCGGACCGATGAACGACCGCTCTCGGCAGTCTCGATTGACCGCGACTTTTGGCTGGGCGCCTTTGAGATTACTAACAAACTATACCGTCGATTCGATCCCGGCCACGACTCGGGATATTTTGCCAAGCGTTTCCAGGGCCCGGACGGCCCCGGCCTGTCACTTGCCGGGCCAGGCCAGCCGGCGGTTCGCATTTCGTGGCAGCGCGCTGTTGACTTTTGCCGCTGGCTTTCACGAAAGACCGGTATGAAGTTCACGCTGCCTACCGAGGCCCAGTGGGAGTACGCCTGCCGCGCCGGCTCGCAAAGCCCCCTGTCCTACGGCGATCTCGAGGCTGATTTCTCCCGATGGGCAAATGTTGCCGACGAGTCGCTGAGTGTCAGCCCGAAACCCACCGGCGGGCTGGAGTCAAACATAGTTGCGCATTTCGGCAAAGGTATTCTGGAGTCGGCTGTCTTCGGAGGAAATGTCCTCTGCGACATACGTTTTAACGACCATGCGGTAGCAACAGCGAACGTAGGCGGTTACCGATCCAACTCATGGGGACTTTATGACATGCACGGCAATGTGTGCGAATGGACGGCAACAACATATAAGCCGTATCCCTACAAAGCCGGAGATGGCCGCAACGGCCAAACCGAATCGGGCAGAAAAGTGGTCCGGGGAGGCTCATGGTGCGACCGTCCTGTACGATGTCGTTCGGCTTTTCGCTTGAGTTATCCTGCATGGCAGCGCGTTCATAACGTCGGATTCCGCGTTGTTTGTGAGATTGAATCGCAGGAGCACGAATATGCAGCTTTATAGCATAAGATTACGTATTGTGGTTATAGTCTCCGGGCTTGTGTGTCATGCGGGCCTGGTCACGAATCCGACAACCAACGCCGCCACGTCGGAAGAAGTCTTCGACTACTTTTCCAACAACTGGAACGTCATCGGCCTGAAGGATTACGTCCACGGCAGCCGAGTCACACCGGACAATGAGGTGCTGCTGTCGGGCAAGGTGCCGATACAGATCCGTCTTGGAAGCAAACTTACACCTCTTAGCCGGGCACACTCCAAACTGGCGATGCATGGCTGGATGCCCATTATGCTGGTTGTCGCCACGGACGGACCGATCCGCTACGAGATTACCTTATGGGCCACGCCGCTGCCGGACGTACGAGACTTCAAGAAAGCATTCGACTGGCCGACTGAAGGAGAGAACTTCCTCTGTTGGATTCGGGTCAAAGCCATCAATACATCCGATACGACCTCGGAGGCGAAGGTCGAAGTGGGCCCGACACCAAACGAGAAGCTGCCGGAAGGATTCGCAGAGCAGCAGGCCGAACCTGCAAGCGAGGGACGTCACACCCGCACTCATTCATGGTCGTGGTCCCTCGAAGCCGGGCAGAGCGCCTTAAAGACGGCGCGGTATCCCTTTTTTCCAGTGGAAGATCCGGAGATTTATGATAGGGAGGATGCCGAAGTATGGCTGCAGCGCACGCAGGATTTCTGGCGGACTATGGTCACCGAACGGACCACACACATCGAAGTGCCGTGCCGCAAGGCTACAGAGGCACTCATGGCCTCCCATGTCTGCCAACTGATTGCCAATGACCACGGCGAACTGCGCGGGGGCGAGAACTTCTACGACCGGTTCTACCCCCGTGACGGAGCCTACCAGGTAATGGAGTTAGAGGAAGCCGGCTTGTTCGAACCGGCCCGGCAGGCGATGGAGCATTTTCTCAAGTGTCAGGCCGAGGACGGTCGTTTTCATGGCGGCGGCAACCAGGTCAAGCAGCTCGACGCCAACGGACAGGCTACCTGGGCCTTGTGGCAGTACGCCAAGATCACGGGCGACCGGCAGTTCCTGGAGCGGGCCTATCCCTGCATGTTGCGCGCCATGCGCTGGGCTATGCAGGCCCGCCGTCAGGCTGCGGGCGACTCGGCCTTTGCCGGTTTGCTGCCCAACGCTCCGGCTGACGGCGAGTGCCTCTGGGACGGCAAGTACCATATTGTCGGATACGATTTGTGGAACCTGCGTGGTATGATGTGTACAGCGGATGCCGCAGGGGTCCTGGGAAGGGAGGACGACAGGAAGGAGCTGCTTGCCGAGATCAAAGATTACCGGGCCGCCATTGATGCCGCATTGAAACGTACAGGCCTTGCGCATTTTCCTCCGAGCTGGGAAAAGCTCGGCACACACTGGGGCAACACTGAGACGCTGTGGCCCACGGAGCTGTTCGAACGAAACGATTCGCGTGTCGATGCGCTGATCCGGCATGTCCGTGAGGACTTCGCCGGGGGATTCATCGAAGGGACGATCCAGTGGAAAGGCACGGGAAACGTCAAGGCCATTCACCCCTACATGGGCGCCTACACTATCATGGCGGATCTGGTGCGAGGCCGGGACGAGCAGGTCGTGCAGGACTTCTACTGGTATCTGCTGCACTCGACAGCAAGTCATGCGTTCCCCGAAGGCATTTTCTACGAAAAACGCATGGCCTGGAGTCATACGATTCCACACGTTACCGGCGCTTGCAACTATGCAATCCTGCTCCGCCACATGCTGGTCCACGAGACGGCCGATGAACTGCATCTGCTTTCGGCAATTCCTGACTGGTGGCTGGGCGAGGGCCGGGAAATACGCATCGAGCGGGCGCCGACCCACTTCGGCCAAATGAGCATGGTTGTTCGGGGCGCGGCCGGCGGCGTAATCGTCGATCTGTCGGCCCCGAAACGCCGGCGCCCCCGGCGGATCGTCCTTCACCTGCCGGCATCCCGGCCACTGGCACGGCCCCTCCCGAACGTGGAGGTCATCACGCGCCCTGACCAGTCAAGACGGTGGGATTTTCCGGCCGTTGTGGCCCTCTACTCCAAGATTGCCGAGGGGGATACAACAAGCACGCAACCGACCGATTAGATCAGAAATCACAATGATGCAAAGCAAACAACAAAGGACAATGTATCTTTTCCTGCTCACAGCTTGTGCAATGCTCGCAGCTCTCTGCCACCCGTTATATGCCGGCAAGACACAAAGTATTGAGAAGCGAAGCAACAAAAAAGATACCTGGCAACAGGCCATGCTCACCTCGCGAGAGAGATTTGCCAAATCGCAGGACAAGTCGGACATACAAAAGCGTATATACAGGCAGATCGAAAGTGAATTCCCGATCGAATGGGACTGGATGAGCCAGGATAGCGGAGCGAACGTTTACAAGTGGTTCGCCAATTCCTCGGACACCGAGATTGAGCAGAAGATGATAAGAAAGGCCCTGTCGGAACTTGGCCCGGCCGGTAGGAAACTTGCGGACGACTTGCGGCAGCTTTGCCAATCCGGGGCATCTGGCGGCGACCGACGATGGTTGGATCTGTACGTCAGGGTGTGTGAAAAACGACGCGGGATCCGTCTCAGGCCGTTGCTCCGGAGATTCAATAAGATCGTCTTTACAAAGCACTTCAACATGGGAGGCTCGCACTACGCTTATACCGAGGCCCAGTCCGATGCGCAGCACGAGCGAAACTTTGTGCCTGGCTCGGCCCTGTGCCTGCTGGAAATGAAGGGCAATTACGGCAGCGTGCGCACGCTGATCGACGATCCCAAAGGCGTAATCCGCGACCCGGACGTTTCCTTTGACGGCAGGCGAATTCTCTTTGCCTGGAAGAAGTCGGATCTCCGGGACGATTACCATCTCTACGAAATGGACGTCGAGACTCAGCGCGTGCGACAACTCACTTTCGGCCTTGGCTTTGCCGATTACGAAGGGGCTTACTTACCAAACGGCGATATCATCTTCAATTCCACCCGGTGCGTGCAGATTGTCGATTGCTGGTGGACCGAGGTCAGCAACCTCTATACATGCGACAAAGACGGCAAATATCTGAGGCGGCTGACCTTCGACCAGGTCCACACAAATTTCCCAACCGTCATGGCCGACGGCCGGGTGATCTACACGCGATGGGACTACAACGACCGCGCTCAGATTTACCCGCAGGGGCTTTTCCAGATGAATGCGGACGGAACGGCCCAGGGCGAGTATTACGGCAACAATTCATGGTTTCCCACGACGATCCTTCATGCTCGCGGCATACCCGCAAGTCAAAAAATCGTTGCCGTGCTTTCGGGGCATCACACGCATCAGCGGGGAAAGCTCGCGATTATCGACAATCGCAGAGGCAGGCAGGAGGCCTCGGGAATAGAACTGATAGCCCCCGTTCGCAAGGCCGAAGCTGTCCGCATCGACGCCTTCGGCCAGAGCGGGGAGCAGTTTCAGTATCCATACCCGCTGAGCGAGAAGGAATTTCTGGTAACTTATGACCCTCAAGGCAGCGGCAACAAGCGATACGTTCGTCCGTATGCCATCTATTTCATGACAATCGACGGCCGACGAGAACTTCTCGCATCCGATCCGAAAATATCATGCAATCAGCCTATCCCGCTTGTCGCGAGAGAGAGGCCCCGTGTTCATCCGAGCCATGTGGACTACCGCAAGAAGACGGCGGTCTATTACATTCAGGATATCTATGTCGGCCAGGGACTCGCGGGTATCGCCCGCGGTACGATCAAGAAACTTCGCGTCATTGCATTGGACTTTCGCGCGGCAGGTATCGGAAGAACTTCCAACAAGGGCCCGGGCGGTGGAGCTTTATCCAGCACTCCCGTGGGTGTGGGCAATGCCTGTTGGGACGTCAAGACAGTTTTGGGCGATGCGACAGTTTATGAGGACGGCTCGGCCTTGTTCGCCGTTCCGGCACGGACACCTGTTTACTTTCAGGCTCTCGACGCGAAAGGACACATGGTACAAACCATGCGGAGCTGGTCCACTTTGCAGCCCGGGGAGACCTTCTCGTGCATAGGCTGTCACGAGAACAAGAACGAAGCACCCCCAATCGGGCGGACAACGCTGGCGCTGGAATCGGGGCCGCAGTCACTCGAACCTTTCTACGGTCCGCCGCGAGGCTTCAGCTTCGACAAGGAAATTCAGCCGATACTCGATCGCCACTGCATCGAGTGTCATACGGGTCGTAAGGAGCAGGCTTTCAGTCTGCTGGCCAATCGCAGGACCACCAAGGAATCCAAGCGAAGGTGGAGTGTTTCATATCTGGCCCTGACGGATGCCGAGCCAGTGGAAAAAGAAGGCGAAGTGCTCTATTATAAGGGCAACCCGGACGGTAAGTTCGTCAACTGGATCAACACAATGTCGGTTCCGACGATGCTGCCGCCCTACTATGGGGGCGCTGCCAGGAGCCGGCTTGTCACCATGCTGGAGCAGGAGCATGAGGGCGTCAAACTGTCGCGCGAAGAGATGGACAAGATCGCCTGCTGGATCGACCTGGTCGTGCCCTACTGCGGGGATTATACGGAAGCCAACGCATGGTCGGCTGAGGAAGTGCGAAAATACGAGCATTTTCTGGCCAAACGAAAACACATGGAGCAAATCGAGCAGAAGAATATCGAGGAATTCACAGCGGCCAAAGCCAACGCAGGATTGATTGCTGCAGAGGAAAGATAATGAGCAGGAACAAGAACGGACTGACTTCGTTTGCAATAGTGTTGACAATGACGTCGTGCCTGGCAATGGGCGGGATTGCCCCGGCGCAGGAGTATCTCTCGCCGGCGGCGGTCGTCGCAGACGCGCAAGGCAAGACGTTATACATAGCCGAGACCACGGCAAAACAGGTCGCGATATTCGACACAGAGACGGCAAAGGTCACGGCAACAATCGACGTCGGCGCAGAGCCGACCGGACTCGCCCTTACCGACGACGGAACACTACTCTATGTCACCTGCGGGGTTCCGGACGGACGTGTTTGCGTTATCAAGACCGATACCGGCAAAATCACAAGGCAGTTTCCGGCCGGATACGGCGCACAGTCTCCGGTGCTCAGCCCAGACGGCAAAACTCTCTATGTATGCAACCGCTTCGACGACGATATTTCGATGATAAGCACTGAGCTGGGCAAGCAGATGAAGAAGATCCCCACGTTGCGCGAGCCTGCGGCTGCCGATATTACGCCTGACGGGAAATGGCTTTTCGTCGGCAATCATCTTCCTCACGGACCGGCCAACGGCGACTCAGTCGCCTGCAACGTCTCAGTAATAGACGCCGGGAGATCGGCCTTTGAAATCGACATCCCCCTGCCGAACGGGAGCACGGGGCTTCAGGACATTGCTGTCTCGCCGGACGGCACGTTCGTATTTGTCTCGCACATTCTCGCTCGATATACCGTCCCGACCACGCAGTTGGAGCGGGGCTGGATCAATACGAACGCCGTCAGCATCATAGACGCCAGATACAGAACGCTGATGGAAACCGTTCTCCTGGATGACGTCGATCATGGCGCGGCCAATCCGTGGGCCGTCGCCTGCACAAGCGACGGCAAACTCCTCTGTGTTACCCACGCAGGAACGCATGAGCTCAGCGTAATAGAAATGCGTCCCCTGATCGATAAAATCTTCGCCCATCATCGCCGCAACAGGATTCAAAGCGAAAGATCCAGAGGAGGCTCCTACTCGTCATACAGTTACGGCAACACAAACGCCTCGAATATTCCCAACGAGCTGAGCTTCCTCTACGGCGTTCGAGAACGTATCAAGCTGCCCGGCAAAGGCCCACGATCACTGGCTATCATCGGGCGTAAAGCCTACGTCGCGGAGTACTTCACCGACAGCATGGCCGTGGTGGATATCAGCGAGGATTCGAGGCACAAGACTTCCTCCGTTGCCCTCGGGCCGAAGAACCCAATGACGGCCGAGCGAAGGGGCGAGATGCTCTTCAACGACGCCCTGCTCTGCTTTCAAAGCTGGCAGAGCTGCGCGAGCTGTCACCCCTCAGATGCCCGGGTGGATGCGTTGAACTGGGACCTGCTCAACGATGGGCTGGGAAACCCGAAGAATACCAAGAGCCTGCTGCTCTCACATGAAACGCCACCGGTCATGATTACAGGCATCCGTGAGAATGCCGAGATAGCAGTGCGAGCGGGATTCAGGCATATCCTTTTTGCGGTCCGCCCGGAAGAAGAGGCCGCCGCTATTGACGAGTATCTAAAGTCGCTCAAACCGGCTCCAAGCCCTCATCTGGCCGGCGGCAAACTCAGTGCCTCAGCCAAGCGGGGACAAGGAGTATTCAGCAAGGCGGGCTGCTCTTCATGTCATACAGGACCGCTGTACACGGATTTACAGAAATACGACGTAGGCACGGGCAACGGATTGGACAGGGACCGGCAGTTCGATACGCCGAGCCTTGTTGAAGCCTGGCGAACAGCCCCGTATCTTTACGACGGGCGTGCGGCCACTATTGAAGAAGTGCTCACAACATACAACCCCGACGACAAGCATGGAACTACGTCAAAGTTGACTGATAGCGAAATAAAGGATTTAGTTCAATTCGTTCTTTCACAATAGAGCATTCGAGCACAAGAAAGCATAAGGAGGGCGGACCCAACATCCTGTGGATTCTGTCCGGGGAACTCCGCTCACTCAGAATATCTTAATCTCCTTTTCTCGCCATTCGGCTATAAAAGCTTTCATCTCTTCCAAAAGCACCTGTAGCTGCTCGGTATTCTCAAGCAGGTTTTCGTAAAAAGTCCCGTCGTTGAGGAGCCTGGCGGCGCTGCCCTGGCCTGTGTGCACTTTTTCCAGGACCGACTGAAGCTCCTTCATCGCGCCACTTAGTTGTTCGCTTGTAGCGACCATTGCCGTCACGAGCCTTTCCGCCTTTGCATCGACACTTTTCAGAGTTGACGTCCCGGCAGCGGCGAACTCCTTGATTTCTTCGCTCGTATCGACGACAGCGGCGACAACCTCTTCCACTTTGGCGTCGGCTTTCTTCAGAGTTACAGTCCCGGCGGCGGCGAGCTTCTCGAATTCCTCCAGCGTGTACTTAGCCTGCTCGGACGCGTCAGCCAGATTGGCCAACATTTTCTTTATGTTCATCTTGCTGTCATCGTCGCCGATGATGTCATTGGCGTTGCCAATTAGTACTTCCAGCCCCGCTATCAATTCGTCCAGTTTCTCCTGACTCTCTTCCGGGAAGAACTCACTGGTCATGCCGGTAGAGCCTTGAAGCAACATCGTGTCGATCAGATACATTGTTTTCGAGTCGTTCGGATCACGCGGCTCCAGGGGCTTGCCGGGGACTTGCTTGAGCTCGATATAACTGCTGCCCAAACCACGGCTCATCAGTTTTACTTCGACGTTGGAGGGAATAGTACGATACATTTTATCAATACTGAGTACGACCACCGTTTGGTAATACTTCAAGCCGGTCTCCAAATCCTCTCGAAGTTCCGGAGCTATCACGTCCGTGACTCTTCCGATCTGATAACCACAGAAGCGGACGGCGGTATCATTCTGCACTCCCGGCGCCGTATGGAATTGGACAAACACCTGAAAGGAGCTGTACTTGATAACAATGCCGGGCAGATCACCGAACTTGAAGATCAGCCACACAAGCGCAGAGATGCCGAATATCACGAAAATGCCCACAACCACATTGCGCCTTCTCTGGGTAGTCTCGTAGTCACTCACTATTTGCCTCCTTTCAAATCGCCGCGGCCTTCCAGAAACAACTCCCTTATGGCGCGCAAAGGGTAGCCACTGTCGTTGAGCTTCTTTATAAGTCTAATTCTTTCGATACATTTCTCATCAAACAGCCGTCTGCCGGTCGGCGTAGTCTCCGTGGGCTCAAGCAGCCCAACCATGAGATAATATTGCAGAGATTGCCGGGAAATGCCAGCTTTTTTTGCGGCTGTACCTATTGGCGCTAATTTGCGTTTTTCACCCAACGCTTATCACCGTGAAGCATAAAACAAAAAAGCATAATGCAAAGGAAGCCCGACGACTGCAACTATGCTCAATTCTACCAGCTCACTTGTCGTTTGCCCAGAAGTTTGTGCCTAAACGTAACTTTTGTGCCGTACTCCAAAATCCCACTCGCCGGAGCAAAACCTCGTCTGCCGGGTCTCATAAAGGGCAAAATCGCACGACCTGTTCTTGTTCCTCAAAACAAATTGAATAGTCTTTGCAAGGTTGACTACTCACCGATCCGATGCTATTCTCCTGTGCTGCATGCGTGTAACAGGACGAGTTGTTATTATGTACGGATGCTGTGCGCGGGATTGGTGTCTCGTGTTTTGCTCTGAAATCCAGGACTGAAGGAACCGTTAAATGAAAGCATTTCGTTCGCCATCCAATCCTATAATTGAGCCGAAGGATGTGAGGCCCTCAAGGGACGATTTTGAAGTTATCGGCGTCCTTAATGCCGGCGTCACTCGTTTTGAGGATGAGGTCATTCTGCTTCTCCGGGTCGCGGAAAGACCGATCAACAAGAACCGGGACGTCGTGTTGACTGCCGTATATGACGTTGTCGAAGACAGGCTCGTCACAAAGGAATTTTCAAGGGCCGATCCGGAAACCGATTTCTCAGACCCCAGGTTAATAATAAGGCGGGGGCAAACTTACTTGACATCTATTTCGCATTTGAGGCTGGCGAGCAGCAAAGACGGTATCAACTTTAAGATTGAAGATACCCCGACGATTTCGGCAGCGGACGAATGTGAGACGTTTGGCGTCGAAGACCCCCGGATAAGCCTGATCGACGGCACATACTACATCAATTACGTCGCCGTTTCTTCCCTTGGAGTCACAACCTGCCTGATATCAACGAAGGATTTCACATCATTCCACCGTCACGGCGTCATTTTCTGCCCCGAGAACAAGGATGTGCTGCTCTTTCCCGAAAAAATCGGCGGTAAATTCTATGCCTTGCACAGGCCTGTTTCCCCCCTGTTCAAGAAACAGGATGTATGGCTCGCAGACTCGCCCGATCTCGTGGCCTGGGGGAACCATCGTCATCTTTTCGGACCGCTGAAGGGTACCTGGGATGAAGCGAAGGTCGGCGCCGGCGCTGTGCCGTTCAGGATTGAGCAAGGCTGGCTTGAAGTCTATCATGGCGTGGATCGAGACAATCGTTATTGTCTCGGTGCAGTATTGCTGGACGGAGAACAGCCGTGGAAAGTCCTGGCAAGGTCGAAACACCCGATCCTGGAACCAGAGACCGACTATGAATGCGAAGGTTTTTTTGGGAACGTAGTCTTTAGCTGTGGGCTGCTCCGCGAAGACGACACGCTCAGGATTTATTACGGCGCGGCCGACACCACTATCTGCTACGCAGAGCTGTCTCTACAAGAGACCCTTGAGGGCCTGAACTTGTAGCATAGCTTTCACAAAGTCCCCCGGAAGACGGGGCACTTGTCCCGGCAAATCCAGGTCTGTTTTTTTCAAACCTTTGATATCTCGCTCGCTTTCTGCCGATAAACAAGGACGGTCCATAGGAGATAATCCGATGAAAACGAACAAGAACTTATTAGCCGTTGCAGCAATCATTGTGTGCTGCGCGATGGCGGTCTGGTTTTCAACGTCAATTCACGGCAAGCAAAAGACTTACGAACTCCAGCCCCGGATTTCCATACCTGACTACAAGACGGACACTGCCCGCATCATGGATGCCTACGAGCGTCTGATGGAACGGTACATGGATCTGGCCGAGAGGAATTCAGCGATGGTCGGCACGGACCTCAGCCGGGTGGCGGCAAAACTGGATGAGATCCACGGAAAACTGGCAGAGCTTTCGGCCAGGACGGCAAGAATCGAAAAAGCACTTGGCATACAGCAACCTGCGGCACGGATCGAGAGACCCACAAAAGCCAAAACAGACAGCCCCGGCGATAAAGCGGGGTCGAAAAGCTCCAGATAAAGTGTCAAGTCCGAGAAATAGACCCACCGTTGTCGAGCGTTTTGTTGATATCCTGACAGCGGCATCAGAGAATGTTCCCGCTTCCGTGCAATTTATAGATTCTCAGCCGTAGGTCTTACCGGCTTCATCCACATAAATAGTGCCCTTTGTCCGCTCTACCACGTCGGCCGCCTTTGCCAGCTCGTCCGGCCTTGGAACTTTGAACAGTCTGCCACAACTGCGGCATCGTATCCTCCGGTCAGCCGCGCTGCTGTCAAGCGGCCAAACGCTGCAACATTTCGGGCACCTGGCAATTATCTGCATTAGCATATCCCTTACTGAACTTCTACAGAGTATTCTATCTGCAAATGATACAGTCATCTATTATTAATTCCTTTTACATCCTATAACATCGCTCCGCCCCAAGCAGTATTACCCGAAGCATGGGAAAAACAGGCTTCGCAACGCAAATCGGTCTGATTTTGCTTGATTTTGATGCCCAAATCTGCTAAAATAATTGTTGTAGGGGTGAGGGAATGCGAAAAACAATTTCATGTAAAGTTATCAAGTCTGTTCCTCTAAGCAAGAGCGGCGACGGCCTGCGCGGTGCGGGCAAGTCAAACGCTCGGCACGCCGGAGTTGGCGATGTTGCCGCCCTTACCTATACAAACCGGCTTATTATTATCAGAACAGATCCTGACGATTGCCCGACAGCACGGACTCTCGATTTCTGTGTTTAATTTTAAATCAAATCTCTTAGATGACGTCTCAGGTTGTGACGGCACAAAGACAACATAACCGCCCCCGCCATTATTGTAACAAAAACGTCAAGCGAGGAAACCTCATTTATCACCACTGCCAGCGCCGTACCCGCAGCCGGGGGGTGTTCAAAGTCCAGGGCAACCATTATGAAAACTGCAATTGTAATAACAAGCGGATACTCAAGAAAATATGGAAGAGGGACAAAGTAAAATATTGCGCCCGATGCCAAGCCGATCAAATGACCGCCGACAACATTTCTTGTTCGTGCCGATACGGCGGTCGGCATTGCAAATACGATAAAAGCTGTGGCCCCCATCGCACTGATTAGCACCATTTTATCCCTGTCCAGGACGAGAACGACGATAAACAGGGCAATGCCGGCCAATGAGCTTTGCAGGATGTAGTATTTCCAAAGCTTTTTGAATTTGTCGCAGATTGAGGCATGAGATTTTGCATCTGGAGGAACCATCGCGAAATGTGTTCCCTTCAATTCAAAATGCGGCAAGCCGGGTCACAAATAAGAAAACGGCAAGGGATGGGCTTGAATACGCATCCCTCGCCGAGTTCATTAAATCCGTTTAAGCTTCGAATCAGACCCTCCATGGTCGGCCACGTGACTGCACACTTTCAACTCTCAGGCTATTATATGCCAAATTTTACGATGTTTTCTGCGGCTTCGAGGATGTTCCTGGGACTATCAAGCCGGCCGCTCTTTAACAGCTCTCGTGCTTCCTGCATGAGTTTAGGGTCGGTTTTAGGCCCCTGCATTGCCTTCTCGATCAGAGCGGCATAACTGACTTGTACGGACACATCCACATCGTTATCTGGAAGAGCCCCGGCCAAGTTCGGCTGCCCGGATGACAAACCTGACTCAATCAGGGGTTGATTTGTATCTATTTTATCTATCATTCACTGTCCTGCAACGTGTTTCAGATTTAACAGTTTACAGTTTAATTCGCACATTCTCGACAAAACTTTAGAATTTCTTGTCGATTTTCCGTCTTTTTCTAAAGTTTATGCCGTTATTGGACGATATATTATGTTTGAACATTCCCATCCTGAAAAATATCTCAGACAACCTTTCCCGGCCGGAGCTTAAAATCACAGCGTTTCAGCCACCTCATAACTTACAAACTTTATGAATTCAAGCGGGCTTACAGCCGTCAATTGTTCATGCAAAGGTGCAAAGCCCTCTCGTTTTTCGGATTCAAAATAGTATTGTATTCGTTTTTCAACAGTCTTGTCTGCGCTGTCCCAGATTTGCTCGAGAGCCCACAGTAATTGCCCGTCTCTCAGATCCAGAAGTTTCAGCCGCAGGCCAACTGCCATGTGAGGATAAGGCCTGAATTCGGTAATAGTCCCAACCAGTATCCCGTCACATTTCAGTTTTTCATGGATTGCCGACAACTGATCGAGAGTATATGTCGGCTCGCCGTCCAACTGAAGACTCCGCCAGGAAGGATTATCCCGGCGCACTACAGTCAAACCGAAAACCTGCTTTTTTTGCAATGCCCGAAAAAGCGAGCCGGTAATATCGGCAGACATTTGAGGATAGCTCGAGTCGTTCTCCAGCTCAACAACGGCAACTCTACCTACTGTAGTCAGTCTCTTGTCAGGATTCAAATAATAGTAATCCGCCGGCGGTGCAGCAGCCTCATGAGTGCGGCAGCCGGACAGAAGGACTGTCAACAGTAACAATATTGTGCCCCATGATTTGTGGCCCTCGATGCGTAAGCTTTGCCCCGGATAACGGGCGACAAAGAACAAGCGGCTGAGCCACAAATGCGACAAGACCGTTCCGATACTACTCATTCTATTCACCTAAATCTGTAGTTTTGTGTTATCAGGGCCGATCAGGCCTGTGCATTGATGCGACGGCTGAGCCTACGTCCCCGGTATTCCCGGCTCTGGCTGATTCCGGATCGACATGTCCGCCAAGAACCTTAAGTATCCTGAGCAACGTTTCCAGTTGGGCCGTTTCGGCGTCACGCATCTCATCACGAAAGCCAAGGATGTCGGTTTTCCAACGGTTCAGTTCAATGCGCATCTCAATCAAAAGACTATTTGCCTGACCTAATTCCGTTTGCGTCTGCTGCAGCTCGGTTTCAAGGGCAACAACCTGGTCTTTGAGCTGCTTGTTCCTGGCAACGGACTCATGGTGTTTCTGCCGGAGCACAGCCGCCTCTTCGGAAAGCCTGGCGTATTTCTCCGACAGTTCTACTGCCGATTTCACCGCAGTGGGGGTTTGCCGAGTGGTTTCCTGGAACCTTTTCCCAACGGCATCATTCTGCGGTGTACCAATAGAATCGTGCCGGACAACAACGTCCGCGGGTTCCCGCTCAGATGAGCAGCTCAACAGCAGAAATATTGGCGCCAATGAAACCAGCAAAAACACAGTTTTGTTAACACTTTGCATTGTAATTACCTCCATTTGCATCATACCGCTTTGGATTTAGGGATTCTCCGGGCTCTGGACGCCGGTATATTTACATTTCAGACACACTTTCCTGCCGCACGAACATGTTATTTCTATGACGGCATATTCCGGATGATTTTCAAGGATATGCGCCTGTATCGCAGCCACCGGAGCACTTGTTAGTTGCGGCTCACCTGCGGCGGACTCGGGCGCCATGTCGAGAAAATATTGGCCTTCCAGTTCAACGTCGTCGCTTTTTAATATCCGTCCCAATGTTTCTGCCATATTCTTGTCCAACTTTCTCAACTGAGAACCGATTGTCGTCAGGCACAGTAGTCAATCCCGTCGCTGTCCCGGCCCTTTGCGTTTTCGGGCTGTTCTTCCGGCAGAGTCTCTGTGTCCTCGGCGGTGTCGTCGTCTTCCGTGTTCTTTTGGTGCAATTGCTGCCGGTGCTTTCTTTCTTCGCGTCGTTTTGCAGGAGTCAGGCCCGTTATGTTCTGCAAACCGTCCACCGGCTTTATCATATTGGAATCATAATCTGCCATCTTTCCACTGCCTCAATTTCACGGACAAGTTGAATAGAGCACTCGCGTGCAGTTGACTGATGCGCGATTCGGTAATTTCCAGGATTTCGGCAATTTGTTTCATCGTAAGCTGCTGCCGGTAATAAAGCAGAGTAACGTGCCGTTGCTTCTCGGACAACTGTTGTATAGCCTCGGCCAACTTCTCCACAAGCTCTGCCCGTTCGATCTTCTCATCCGGGGTATTTGTATGCGGCGCCGCCAGGAGGTTGCCCAGCGAAGGCGCATCGTCTGCCGAACCGTCGAGAGACACAAAATGTTGCGCCCGGGCGTTTTCCAGGGTGTTATAAAGCTCTTCAATAGTTATCCCAAGCTGCTCGGCCAATTCGGAGTCAGTGGGCGCTGTGCCTGTCTGCTCGGTGATCTTCCGGCTGAGCTGCCGGGCATCACGAATCCGCTTGCTCAGATTTGCGGGCACGAAAGACCAGCCGCGCAATTCATCAAGAATAGCCCCTCTGATCCTGATGTAGGCGTATGTCTTGAACTCAGCCTGGTGGGACGGATCGAAGTCGCGTGCGGCCCTGACAAGTCCGACCGTTCCCGCCGAGACCATGTCCTCAAACGACAACGGAGGTTTCAGATACGCAACCACCTGCCTGGCGATCTTGTGAACCATGGGCAAGAACCCGGTTATCTGTTCGTTGTCAACACCGCGCCGGACAGACTCTCTCTGGCCTGAATATGCGCGCAGTGCTGCGCTGTTCAGATGCCTTCGGCTCTTTTTGGTTGCCCTGTCTTCACAGAGGTTTTCAGCCTGTGCCGCCACTGTCACTTTCCCCGGATCCTGCTTCGCGGTTCACACCTATATCGGAACCATCCTGCTGGTTCATCTGGTTTGCAATCATTGCATTAATCAAGATAGCGTTTACTGCTTTTACGGCCCACCCCCCTGCAATGTAGGCAAGCGTCGCCCCTATCAGCGCTCTTTTGCAACAGACAAACGGCGTCAGGCCGCTGCCCCAGCCGATCAAGCTCACGACAAAAAAGCACACCACGGCAATGCTTACTGCAATTGAACGAACGTGTAACGGCATAATCACCTCTTGTCTCGTATCGAGCATATCATGTTGCATTTATCTCTCACATCGCCATCACGTCGATGCCACGGCAAGCTTCTGCTCATTTTGCCCTGTCGATCCAGCCGGCCGAATCGATACGGTTTCTACGGGTTCGACCTCGGTTCCAAGCACAATCTCGTCATAAGCGACGACGGGCAGCAGGGGCACCGTCCGCGACAACATTTCCGCCAGCGACGAGCGCAACCTCGAATCACACAGTAGAACCGCCCCGTCGTGACCGTTATCCATCACCCGTTTCCAGGCCTGCGCAATACTCCTGCCGATGTCCATCGCCATCTCCGTCGGCAAAGCAAGAGTAATCCCATCGGCCTCCTGTTTTAAGGTTGAGGCCATTTGGTGCTCGAGCGCCGGCTCAAGCGTTATCGCCAATATCGTGCCGTTCTCGTTTTTGTGCAGCTCGGTAATGGTTCTGCTCAGGCGTTTGCGGACCATCTCCGTTAAAATGGCGACATTCCTGGTTTTCGAAGCATGTTCTCCGAGCGATTCGAGAATGGCTGTTAGTTCACGAATGGGTATGCCGTCCTTTATAAGCTTCTTGAGCAGACGTTGAAGCAATCCAATGGATACCTCTCGATCGGGTCCGACAACTTCTCCGACCAACGATGGCTGAGTCTTGCGAAGTCTGTCGATGAGAAGCTGCACGTCTTCCCGGGTCAACAGATCGTCGGCGTGTTTTCGAAGCGTCTCGGACAGATGCGTAATAAAGACCGATTCGGGATCGATGACAGTATATCCGTTCAGTTCGGCATTTTCCTTGTTGGCCGGCGTGATCCACAAAGCCGGCAATCCATAGACAGGCTCGGTGGTCTCTATGCCCTCGATCTTGGCCTGCACGGCACCCGGATCCATTGCGAGGAACATATCAGGCTCCAATCGCCCCGTCGCCACCGGCAACTCCGCGATTCGAACCTCATAAGCGGTCGGCTCGATGTTAATATTGTCCCGGATCCGAACCAGAGGGAAAATGACGCCGAATTGCTGGGCGAACTTTCTACGCAAAGCCCCGATGCGGTCAAAGATGGTGCTGTCCTTGCGAGGATCCACCAGGCCGATCAGCCGCACGCCGACCTGGACTGAAACTCTGTCAACATCCAGCAGGTCTTCAACGGGCTGTTTTTCAGCTTTTGCCCGCGGAGTCTCAGCTCGCTTCTGCTTGCGGTCCTTTTCGGATTGCGCCACCATGCGTCCAAGCAAAGCCGAACCGGCGCCCAACAACAGGAAAGGAATTTTGGGCAGACCGGGAACAAACGCCATCAATACGATTATAATAGCCGCAACAGTCAGCGGCTGGCTGGCTTTGAGAAACTGTTTGGACAGGTCCTGTCCGACGCTGTAGCGTGACGATATCTTGGTTACCAGGAATCCTGAACTTACCGCGATAATTACCGACGGTATCTGGCTTACCAGGCCGTCGCCGATGGAGAGAATCGAGTAAGTCTTCATGGCGCCGGCAATTGGAAGGCCCCGCGAGTAACCCATAGCTATGCCGCCAACTATGTTGACCGCCGTGATTATCATCCCGGCCTTGGCGTCGCCGCGAATGAATTTGCTGGCGCCGTCCATCGCGCCGTAGAACTCACTCTCCTTGACGATTTTCGCCCGGCGTTCGTTGGCCTGTGTTTCGGTAATAGTCCCGGCGTTAAGGTCCGCATCGATTGCCATTTGCTTGCCGGGCATGGCGTCAAGCGTGAAACGAGCGGCAACTTCACTTATCCGCTCGGCGCCTTTTGTGATTACAATGAATTGGATGATGACAAGAATTAAGAAAATCACCACACCGACAACAAAACTGCCGCCGGCGACGAAAGCTCCGAAGGTCTCAATGACCTTGCCGGCATTACCTTGCAGCAATATCAACCTGGTCGAAGCCACGTTCAGGGAGAGACGAAACAGCGTCACGAAAAGAAGCAGCGAAGGGAACGTGGACAATTCGAGGGCCTCTCTTGATGACAGAGTGACCACCAGAACGGCAATAGCCAATGATATACTGCAAGCCAGAAGTACATCCAATATCGGCGTTGGAAGGCGGATTAGAAGCGTGGCAAGGACGACAACCATCCCGACTATCAGAATGATATTGCTATGGGACGCCAAAGGACCGCCGTCCCGGCTCGGATCGGGCGATCCCTGCAAATTTGATTGTGCTGATTCCGCCATCGCGAGTCTTTCTCAGAGTCAAACCTCGGCGGTCTTGTCGGCGGCATCACCGAGACCGAGAATCTGTGTTATCTTGACGGCAAACCGACCATCCACCACTACAATTTTTCCAGTGGCAAACTTGGCGTCTTTAAGGTACAAGTCGGCCGGCTCATCAATTGATTTTTCGAGTTTCACTACCGATCCCGGGCCAAGCTGCAAGAGCCGTTGGATCGATATCTCAGCTTCGCCGATAGCGACCGTGATAGGAACACCCATATCCAACAGGATATCGATACTTCCGCCGGCGCCGGCCGGCCCGGTCTCTACTGCTTCGGAAAATTCGACGGATTGTGCCTGCTGCTTGGCGTCCGCCTGCGCCGTATCTTCCTGCTGATCCTGTTGTTCTTCCACGGCTTGAGCTTCTTCTGCCATATTCCCATGTCCTTCAAGTTATTAAGCCTCTTACTCGGATTCACATCTTAATCTGCGGCACTAAAGTCTCTCTCTGTAATTGCGACAGCATACTTGTCGGCGGATTTTGCCAGCCAGCCATGACAGAAACTTCGGCCGTTTACAATCAGCTCGACCGGCTCATCGACTTTCTTGCCCAGCAACAACACGTCGTTGACCTGCAGATTCATTATTTCTTCCAGGGCAAACGACGTGGAAGCCAGCTTAGTAGTGACAGATATCGGTATTTCGTGTAAACGACCAATAAGCGCCCTCGAAATCTCGTCGGCAGAGAGCTGCTCCACAGCTTCTGTGACTTTTCCCACCACCGAGTCCAGCACTCTGCACAGTATCACAAAGTAGGCTTCGGAACTGTCCCCTGATTCGTCCCTCTTGACATCGAAAGAGATTCTACACAGTTCTTCTGTGCCGCACAGCTCAAGGGGCCATCGTCCTCTGACAACACTTTCGGCCGGACGAAAATCGCCGGATGCGTGAGCAGCGGAAAACGCTTCGATCAGAGCGGAGGTCAGATCCAGCAATAACGATTCTTCCAGTTGCGACAAGGCCTTGTCTGAATCCTCTTCGGATTCGGAATCGCCAAGCAATTGTCTGGCCCAAATGCGCGCGGTTTTTTCAGGTGAGCCAATAAGTCCGAGCGGATGCTCCCGGTCGGCGCCGAAGACAAGGTAATAATCCATCCGTTCGTTATCAGAGGACTGGCCAGAAAATTCATCTGCAAAGTGCTGGGTGATCCCAGTGATTGTTACATCATACCGGCTGCGGCACCAGTCAGTGAATTTTGCCGCCATCGCCGAAGCTACTGCTTGTGCGAAATCATCGAGTTTAGCAAGCTGTTCGCTACCGAAGTAGTGAGGATCGTGCCAATTGTATTGAGCAGCCTCTGTCTGTGTGGTATCTTCCACCGGCTCAGTGCCAACGGCAGCGAGAAGCTGATGTATCTTTTCCCTGCTCAGGCTGTTAGTTGCTCTACTACTCATTGTACGGGGAATTCCTTAATTAAGACCCGTTTGATTCGAGGTTTGGAATTAGGAAAAAGCTTATCGTTGAAACCTTCAAGTATGCGCGACTGAATACTCTTGAGGTTCTTGTCGCCTCTGATGTCTTCGATACTCAGACCGGAAAGAAATACAGTGAGCCAGTTTATTAAAATGGGTTTTTTCTCATCAAGAAAGGCGACGCCCTTCTTTTTGTCCACGCTGGAACTCATCTCAAGTGTCAGAGTGGCCCGAACATAGCGCGATACGGTGGGCTCATCAAGATTTGCGACAACAGGGTCCAAATCATAATACCAGACTTCCCCAAAGTCATTTGTCGATCCACTATCTGCTTCAAGATAATCCGCCTGGGTCGATTCATCGGGCTTAGCATCGGCTCCGTCTGCGTCAGGCGTGCCGGGACCGTCAAATAATCGGCCGAGACCAAAGCCGGCGCCGGCGCATAGTGTTACGACTACAACAGGCACTATCCAAGTCAGGAGCCTGCCGATCAGGGACTTCTTTTCACTCTTTTCGGCTTCCGGTTCCTGTTGTTCTTGCTGCTCTTTTGCCTCGTCCACATCTGCCATCTTTTGCCTCAATTATCTGTCACAAGGACGCTGTAATCACACCGGCTGTAGAGAACCTTCTCGTCTATAACGGTGCATTCTATCTCGCAATGTTCGGTCGCTGATACCCAGAACCTTTGCCGCTTTGGTCCGGTTGCCTCCCGTCTGACGCAAAGTGTCCAGTATTGCCCGCCGTTCCACTTGCTCAAGGGGCACTCCTCCCAGTCCGGGATCACTGCTCGCGGGATTCGAGCACGGCGAGTCGTATGCAACGCACTCTTGCTGCGCCAGCGGTTGCAGCTCATCGAAGAGCCACGATACATCAGCTAATGACAGGGTTTCGCCGACCCCCAGAATAAGCGATGTTCGCACGACATTTCGCAGTTGCCGAACATTGCCGGGCCAATGATATTTAGTAAAAATACCCATCATCGCCGGATCGAGCCTGGTTATGCGACGCTGTACCTCGCGGGCATAGAGATTGACAAAATACCACACGAGGTCGGACAGGTCATCCTTACGCTCTCTCAGAGGACTGATTGCCAGTCTTACTCCGCTTAATCGATAATAAAGATCCTGGCGGAACCTGCCCTGCTGAACTTCCTGCAATAAATCCTTATTCGTAGTACTTATTATGCGAACATCGACTCTGACGCTCTCGTTTCCGCCGACACGCTCAAAATCCTGCTGTTCGAGCACTCGCAACAGCTTGGCCTGGAACCTTATGGGGGTTTCGGTAATCTCATCCAGGAGTAAGGTCCCGCCATGAGCCATCTCGAACCGGCCCCTGCGCCGCGCGTGCGCGCCGGTGAAAGCGCCCTTCTCGTGGCCGAAGAGTTCGCTTTCAAGAAGCGAATCACTTAACGCCGCACAATTGATCTTGATATACGGCCCCTGGGCTCTTTTGCTTCTATGGTGGACCATGTAAGCGATCAGCTCTTTGCCCGTACCACTGTCACCGCTTACCAGGACCGGCGCCGAAGTTGGAGCTATTCTCTCGGCCAGATCGATGGTTTTGACCAGATTTGCACTCCTGCCCACAATCCTGTAAAGGCAGTGCGTGTCCTCATTAGCCAAAGCTGCTGTCGAGACTGCGTGGTTAGGCAGGAAAGTATCCAGCAGGGTCTCTATTTTTTCGCGGGCCGGCGGCTTAATCAGAAAATCGCAACAACCCTGGCGAACGGCGCTGACTGCCGTCTCGACAATTCGATGCTGGTTTTGAGGCCCCGACTTCGGGCAGTCCGTTATCATAACCACCGGCAGCTCAGGCCAATTTGCCCTGATTCTGCCAAGCAGCTTAAAACCGTCTCCTGCCCGACCGGCCCGGTCCCCTCCCGGACGTATCGTATCGCTGGTAAACACAAAATCACAACTGCCCCTGCCGATGAAATCAAGCGCACTTTCCTTATCGCCGACGAGATGCCCACGGATTCCTTTACGAGCTAAAATCTCGAGCATCAGCCGAGCCAGTTCAGGATCGTTATCGACTATCAATACATTCGCAATATCTTCTTGCTTGCCTGTGTTCATATCGCCTGTTCCGGCCTCACTCACTTCCGGCATCCTCCAGATCAGCAATCAACTTATAAGGTTCTTCTTTCAGGTACCAATCGATTAGTTTGGCCTGGGCCGTGGCCATTTCCGACCACGGTGAATTAGGGTATTCCGTGATTAGCTGCCCGTACGTTTTCGCCGCTGCGGGCAGATCGTTGCCGCGCAGGCAGTTTCCTATTTGAAACAGAACCCAGGCCCTGTTCCGAGACGAACCGGCGTCGTCAGGATCTTCACGTTTCAGCACCTCCTGGTAAAACACAGCAGCTTCTTTCAGGTTCCCACCGAGAAACAGAACCTCTCCCAACTCAAAAGGACTGGAGACTTTCTCGGGATTCTCGGACAAGCCGGCCATAATCTGCAAAGTCTGGGCGGTGATCGACCTATACGGCAACTTTGGCTCGATTTCACTTTTCCCCTCTCCTTTCTCCACCGTCATCGATGCCGGAGTTTTATCGGGCTTAATCGCCGGAGTCTCATCGAGAACAATGACAGGCTCTGGGGCCTTCTTCAGCGGCTCGAACTCAACAGAGCGGATGTGTTCGATCAGCCGTCTGAGTTCATATTTGCTTTTATCATCCTTCCGCCCCTTGGCGAAACTGATATCAGCCCGCCACAATTGGCGACTGTGAGGACTACTTGAATCCGTCACAACAACAGGAGTGCTCTGCGCCGATTCCCGGCCGGTCTCAGCAACGGGATTCGCAGAAGCAGTACCGACAAGAGACGTTAAGAGTCGTAACGGCAGGAACGTAAAGCAAAATATGTAAAGGCAGAAGTTGAAACCCAAAGCTGCGGAACTCTTGAGTTTCGCATCATGCCCATTTCCTGGATCTGTGTTTCTTATTCTCATTTCCATTGTCCCGAAAGAGCTAACGCAGCCTTGTCATAATCTTTCTCCTGGCTATAAGCTGCCGCCAGCATTTTTAGAATTTCCTGCTTTGTCCGGGCAGAGACGTTCAAATTCAGCAACTGAAGGCAAACCGAGATGGCTTGCGAGCTTCGCCCCAGCTTTAGACATACCTCAGCCAGCTCCAGCGCGGTTCTCTGCGCCAAGAGGCCGGGTTCAACGACGACGAGTATTTCACTCAAACTACTGCGGGCATCCTGCAAATTGCCTTTGGCTATGTGGCACTGGGCCAGCTCAAAGGATATTTTCGTGCTTAACTGCGAGTCCGAAACATATTCCGCCCTGTCACGCAGAAAAACAATAGCTGTGTCGGCCAATCCCAGCAGCCGATAGACTCTGCTCCTGAGCAGCAGTATTTCAACGGATTGTTCCTGCGACAACGCGACCGAATTTGCATTCTCGAGCGTCTCAAGCGCCTCGACTAAATGGTCCTGTTCTATATGGCCTTTCACCAGCGCTATGATTGCCTCAATATACTGCTGCCTCGAGTTTTGTTCCACCAGCGCGTATCGAAACGCATCGCAGGCCTGCTGGTATTGGCCTAACGCCAGATTCGTCTGACCCAGCAGAAAATACGCCGAATACAAATTGCTGTTTTCATCCTCTCCGGCTAAGTTGATGTACCGCGTAAGCCATTCTACAGTATCTTCATACGACTTTGTTTTGTAGAAGCATCCGGCAGCTCCAATGGCAGAGGCGGTTTTGGATTCCAGAGACAGTCCGAAATTGTAAACCCTCCGGTACAGCAGCGCCGCGTCAGCATAGAGCTCCGCATCCATTGTTGCATCTGCAAGACTCAGGTAGGCCTGTCCGTAAATGTCGCTGTCATGATGCCGCTCAACAAGCTGTTTCAAATCCTCTCGGGCGCCGTGATAGTCACGCAAGCTCGCTTTCACTTTGCTCGATTGCAACAAAGCGAACGCCGCCAGTTGCATCTGCGAGAATCGGTTGGCCACCAGTTTGTATTCCGCAACCGCCTCAGTGGGCAGTCCTATCTGAGATTGCAGGAGCCCCATCACGAAGTGGGCGTTGGCGAGCCGTTTATCGCTGTAAAACGTCAGCACGAATTTTTGCCAGAGCGAAATAGCCTGCTGACTGAGAAAAGATATCTGCTCGCGCAGGGATGAATACTCGGTCGGGTCAAAAATAGTCACTTTCTGTGTGCCGGGATTGTTTTCCGGCCGCGCCAGCAGGCCGGCGCAGCCGGCTGCAATCAGGACAACCTGCTGTGATGTCGCCGCCGGCAGATACAAGCAGACCGGCCTTTCTCGGATGGCGCTTTCTCCCGAATTCGGTGAAGCTGCACCCTCTAAAGACCAGTGGACATCCAGTTCTGCGCCGGCCGCAAACTTCGCCATTAACTCCTCAACCGGCGCACCATAAGAGGTCACAGACCAGCGAGGCGGGCCACTTTGATGCTCGAGTCTTCGAATCCTGGGATCGAGCAAGCCCCTGCCCAGATGCTCTGAGCCGGAGTTCAGGAATCTGCGCAATTCCGCCTCATTCAAGCTGCTAAAGTGATCCAGGAACGCAGTCGGGTTGCTCCATAAATCATCAGGGAGATCGGAATCGGCGTTGCTGAGCGAAAGGATATGACGCGTGAGGCATTCGGCGGCCAAAAAGTGACAATCGCATTCGAATGACAATGCCCAATCGTCGTCGAAATCCACAGCTTTGATCAGGGCGATCGTGTTATAAACTCGAGTTCGGGCCCTCAAGTATCGTTTTCTCTGTATTTCAAGCAGGCAAAGATGGTAATTGGCCACTGTTCGCACTGCCGGGGAGCGACTCTGAGAGATCGTCATCAACAGACGGCTTGCCTGCTCGAAATCGGCCACTTGTTTCGAACACACGGCCATTCTCAACTGAAGAAAATCCCTGAGCATCTCCTCACTCGCCGGCATAGCTTGACGAAGCTGGTCATAGGCGGCATACGCTTCTTTGTAGTTCTTTTGCAGATAAAAGTCTCGGGCGACCTTCAAAGATAGTGATCTCGTTGGTGGAGGCACAGGATCCGGCCCCCGGACCTGCTCTTGCACAACCTGCACCGGTTCGGTCACCGCCGGCCCGGAAACGGGTGTTTGCCGGACATTCGGCGCGGCCCCGTCGGCCGATGTTGAACTCCGGTCGGCTACGGGAGCCGAAGGGCCTTTCAACAACTCATACACGAGCATCAATATGACAGCGATAATACTGATAATAAGTACCTTTTGAATCAACGAAAAACGCTTCTGCCCGACAAACTGCTCGGCCTTGGTATCCGGGTCGGACTCCAGGAGCTCATAAAAATCATCGTCGCCGGCGAACACGTCATGCTCTGAGAGTTGGCTGTGGCCCGCCAAAACCGAAAGAAGATCGCCCCCGGCGACGTTCTCGCCGACATCACCTGAGAACACTCCGTCCGACTGCGGTTCGGAACTGCTCTGATCGAAAGCGTTTTTTTGCTCGTCCGTCGCCATAGCTTCCAACTTCGCCCAGGATTCGGACCTGTCCATTGTGGCCGGTCCGGATATGTGAGGGCATATTTCACAACATCTTATCAAGACCATAGCAATAATTGTGCCAGAATTGGGCGCGTGCGGCAGGTTGGGTGTGTTTTGGAACTGTCGGCCTGTAAATCCGGTCTATTGTGTCAGGTGGCTTGATTTGGACTGTAGAGTAATGTCAGGATTCTATACAAACCGATAGATTTTCCGACAGACGGTATGGAGCTAAAGCTCGGTCAGCACGAGGCGGCTTCCGGGACAGATGAGACCAAAATGTCGGCCGGGCGGTCTTTTGCGGCGGCCGACTCCTTCTCGATATTGTACTGCTTTACCTTGGCATAGAGAGTGGCTCTGGTTATGCCGAGCAGAGCGGCGGCCCGCGTCTTTTGCCAGCCGGTTTCCTTCAAAGCCCGCGAAATCAGCTCACGCTCAGCTTTTGCCAATGAGAAGCCTTTGATCAGGCCCGCGGTCGGACTTTTCGAGGCCTCAGCGCATTCGGTAGGATCAATTACTATACCGCTCAATCCGATCTTGTCCGACGTCTCCAGCAGGATCGCCCTTTCGATCACGTTACGAAGCTCGCGAACGTTGCCGGGCCAATCGTGCCTCTCCAGGTTCTCAACCGCCAGCTTAGTCAGGGATGTCACCTTATTACGCTTCTCCGGACAGATAGTCGAGGTCTTTAGAAAGTACTCGGCCAGGAGCTTGATGTCGTCTCTTCGCTCCGAGGACCTGAGAGGTGCAAGAACAATAGGGCCAATGTTCAGGCGGTAATAAAGATCGCGTCGAAACCGATTGGCCTCAACTTCATTTTTGAGATTACGATTGCTCGAAGCGAGTATCGTGGCGTTGCACGCGATATTCCTGGTGCCCCCTACTTTTCTGAAATTCCTCTCCTGCAACACCCGCAACAGCTTCGCCTGCAGGTCCACCGGCATCTCGGAAATCTCATCCAGCAAAATCGTGCCGGAGCCGGCCAACTCCAAAAGCCCCGTCTTATCGCGGTCCGCCCCCGTAAAAGCGCCTCTGACATGACCAAAGAGTTCGCTTTCCAATAGAGTAGCCGTCAATGCGGCACAATTTACCGCTACAAACTGCTCGTTCGGATGCCTTAGCGTGTGGACCGCCTTAGCGACCAATTCTTTGCCCGTGCCTGTTTCCCCGACTATCAAAATAGGATTGCATCTACTGCCAGCCACAAGCTTTGTCATCTTGAGAGCATTGAGAGTCGCGCTGCTCTTGCCCACCATAGATACGGCGCCGGCCAGATTCTCGGCAAAGAACCGGTCTGCATCTTCTTCGCGACCCAATCCCGACTGTATCTGCCCTTCTCCGGAGTTCCAACCGGCCATCCCGGATTTGCTTTCTATGCCGTCGATAATTCGCTCCATCTGGTCGTAATCTTGACTGCCCCGCAAATAGCCGTGAACTCCCGCCTGTGAGAGTTCCGCAGATAAGCCACTGTCAACATCGTCGCTGCCAACTACTACAACGGGAATATCCGCGACATTCTTATCGGCCCCTTTGAGAAATTTACGGATGTTACTCGGATTAGTTTGATGGTCGCAAAGAATCATGTCAGGATTGACCGTTTGAACGATCTGGAGTGCGTCAGCCAGGTCGTCCGCCCCAAAAACTTCCCGCCCATACCTTTGGGCCAATCGTAGAACTCTGGGGTCCTTACTCACTACTACAAGCCGGTGCAAATTCATCCTTCCCCAAGATCAATAAACGTCATATCGGATCCCGTTGTTTTACATCATTAAGGGTATTGCAATCTCTGTTGATTTAAGTAACAAACCCAAAGGCATAAATCGACAGACGGCCGGTGACAACTTTAATCTTTTTATGGGACGGGCCAATAATGTCACCAGTTCCATTTGCCCTCGTGACGCACTAAAACTGCGGTGTAATTTTATAGGACATTCCGTACCTGTCCGCTGCAGAACTCTCCTTAGCAGGCGCCGGACTACAGAGCAGAATTCGCAATCCGGCAAACGCTTTCTTATGGGACGTCCGGATCCAACGCAGTTGAGCCGAGATAAAAAGCACCGGTTTTCGATTCAATCGCCACGGTAAAGCGGCAAAATTCTCCGGAATACCGGAAAATTTTTCCGCCCACAAAATTATCGCAAGAACCTGTCACCCCTTTCTATTCAATTCTCACACATTCCTAACGTTAGTTGAGATAACAGGTTGTGCGTTACAGAACCGGCGGCGACAGTGATGTGGCACAACAATTGCTTCGTTCGCTAAGTTGCCCGTACGGCTGCGGAGTTCTATTCCCGGCCGAGAACGGGGGATTTCGGAAAATAGTTTTGTTTTGGTTATTGGACTTTGAGACAGAAGGAATTTAAGGAAGAAGAATCATGGCTTCGGTTTCAGAAATAAACTCGGCAAGCAACATCCAGATGGATTATATGAAGCTGCTGGTAACAGAGCTGCAAAACCAGAATCCGCTGGAACCATTGGACAACAATCAGATGGCCGCCCAACTTGCACAGTTTTCACAACTGCAGCAGATCGAATCAATGAACTCAAGTTTCGCGAGTGTTCTCGCCGTCACCGAGCTTAGCTACGCCAGTTCGTTGATAGGCAAAGAGGTTTCATTCATGTCGGAAACATCAGCGGGCGACGAAACGGTCACGAACGGCATAGTCGAGGAAGTCATCAATAACGGCGATGGAAAGATCACCCTGTCTGTGGGGAATCAGACTCTGGCCCTGGAAGACGTAATGTCCGTCAAGGACTAATGTGCGGTTTCGAGTTTCGCTGCAGGGAGAAACAAGAATGAGTTTCACGTCATCAGCCGGAATTACTGGGCCGCAAGCTCACCCCGAAGCGCTTGATGCCGCCGTCAACAGCCGGCCTAACGTTAATCGCACTGCGCGAAAAGCCGGGGGAGCTACCTTCTCAGACCTGCTGAATGAAACGATAAAAAAAGCATCACACCCAACACCCGCCGTCGGCGGCGCCGGTCCTTTGCAATCAAACGGCCTCGGAATAGTCGGAATGTCCCCCAACATGTCACGAGGTAATATCATGAATACGTGTAATCCTCTGGACCTGGCGGTGGAAGGAGAAGGCTACTTCGTATTGACAGACGGCCGGCGCGACGTTTACACGCGGGCAGGTTCGTTCGCGGTTGATGCAAACATGAACCTGGTCGATCCAGCTACCGGCTTTCATGTCAAGCGCATCGGCTCGGAGGGTGAAATTGCCGGCTTTCAGACGCCCGCTCACAGCGAGATTCGTATCCCGTACGACACAACGATGCCGGCAAAAGCGACATCAGAGATAGCAGTCTCCGGCAACCTAAGCGCCAACGCAGGGTTTTCCGCGCCGCAAAAACAGGTGATAACATCCGGCCTTTCTTATACTTATGACAATGGCACCGCCGCCACCGAAGCAACAAGGATCAACGAGCTCGACCAGCACAGTGGAGTGCTTACTTCGGGCACAATCAGCATCGGCGGCTACAAGCAGGACGGCACGGCAATTGACGCCGATACTACCTTTGCCGTCGATCGAAGCACTACGCTGGGAGACCTCATCAGCCACTTGAATACAAATGTCCTCGATGGCTCCACGGCCTCTCTGGCCAACGGGAGAATCCGGATAACCGATGATACAGCCGGCTACAGCAAAACCGACATGACTCTGTCGTACTCCGGCAATAGCTCTCTGGCAACGCCGGCCTATTTCGAGATATCGATCCCGGGCGGAGAAGAATCCGGGAACATTAGTATCACGGTTTATGACTCTCAAGGAGACAAGCATGTACTCTCAGGTGCGTTTGTCCGAGCGGGCGCAGCCAACACCTGGGACATGATTCTTACCTCAATTGCCGGCAACGCGGACAAAATAAGCATACCGAACAGGCGTATTGAAGGTATCAGCTTTGACGCCGGCAACGGTTCGTATATGGGGCTGAACGGTTCGAATTCCGCTGAATTTGCCATAGCTTTCGCAAATGATGCCGCGAATCCGCAGACTATCCGGTTAAACCCTGGCACCCCGGGAAAGCTGGACGGTTTGACGCAATTCGCTGGAAATTCCACTGCCGCCGCAAAGGACCAGAATGGTCATGGGGCAGGCAGACTCTCGACCGTCTCGGTAAACAATGAAGGCACGGTGGTCGGGGCGTTCTCCAACGGTGTCAAAAGAAACATTGGGACCATCCAGGTGGCGACGTTCAAGAATTCGCCTGCTCTGGAACACGTTGGCAACGGACACTACATTCCGTCCGCCGGCTCAGGGGAGCCTGTAGCCGGGCGGGCCATGACCGGCAGCGCTGGTTCCATCCACAACGGGGCCCTGGAAAAATCAAACGCCGACGTGGCGGTTGACTTTGTAAATATGCTTCAAACTCAAAACGGATTTCAGACCAATGCCGAAACGGTCAAAACGGCCAATGAGATTTTGAAAGAGCTGACCAGCCTGATCAGATAGTAACTTCGGAAATATGAGATGATAACAGCACCAGCAATAATCGTGAGACTTGACGCCGTTGTTTTGGCGCTGCTCCCAATCGAGCGATGGCAGGCCCTTCGCCGGCTTGATGCCGACTTTATGGTCGAGCGCTGGTTTGTCCTGATATGTGTGGCCGCTCTGGTCATACTAACTGCTTTGCTCATTGCATCCAGCTATAATCGCACAAGAAAGGAACGAAGGATCACCAGTCAGTTGTTTACCTCGTATGCGGACAAGAGGGGCCTGAGCCGGCGTGAGCGTCAGATTCTGACGGAGGTGGCAAGAAGAGCGAAACTAAAGCGAAGTGAATCAATTTTCACTATGGCGGCCGCATTTGGCCGCGGGGCCGCCCAAATGACAGATGAAGCCCACATGCAGCAGGGAGCTGAATCGAGCAGACATCTGGGCGCCGAGTTAGCGACTTTGCGGGAAAAGCTTGGTTTCCAGAAACGAATCCCGGACTCGGCCGGCTCGGCAACGAAGCAGGCCAAGCCGAGCAGCCGGCAAATTCCCGTTGGTAGAAAGCTTCACATCAAAAGCAGCCAGGCCCTGGAGCTGGGTGACATTGAGGCTACCGTTATAAAGAGCGACGATACCGAACTTGTTGCAACATTAAGCTCGTCTTTTGAAAGTAATCCCGGCGAGTTATGCTGCGTCCATTACTATTTCGGCGCATCCGTTTGGGAGTTCGACGCTTCCGTGATTAGCTATCACGGCGGCATTTTGATTTTGAGTCACAGTGACGACGTGCGGTTTATCAATCGTCGGCGTTTCCTGCGTGTGCCGGTAAACATGCCGGCTTTTATCGCACGTTTTCCGTTCGCAAGAATCCTGCCGCCAGGTAATAGCCCCGGCGATGAGATAGGCGGCGACCTGACCAATCTGCCCTGGAACACCTGGGGACCGCCTGAATTTGTGCCTGCGGCAGTAACTGAGCTGGCCGGCCCGGGCCTGCGTCTGGAGACCCCGCTCGAAGTAAAAGTAGGCGAAAGGGTGATGGTGATAATCAAGATAAATGAGGAACAGAATCAGGACGCGACCGCACAAGCCGCCCCGGTGCAAAACGACAAAGCAACGCCATCAAGAATAGTGGAGGACATTGGCGAAGTCAGGCACATCAAGACCGTACAAAATGGATTTTCGATAGCAGTTGAATTGACGGGGCTTAGTGACTCAAACGTCAACGAGCTGGTTCGTGCAACTAACACAGCTTCTTTGAAAGCCGGCCTCAAAACTCAGGATGTCCCGGCATCCGGCGCCGGCGAGGACAACAGGATAGCGCAAGCTTCGGAGCCTGTAACCGTATAAGGGATTTAAAATGTTGGATGTTATAGCAAGCATTAGCGCACTAACTCGGGAATTCGAGACCATTACGCACAATATGGCGAATGCCGGCACGGTCGGATATAAGCGCAGGAGCAACGCATTTTCAAAATCCCTTGAGACGAATGGAGAATATTCGGCGGGAAATGAAGATTTGAGCTCGATGTTTGATTTTTCCCAGGGCAGCACGGTTGAAACAGGCCGGCCTCTGGATCTTGCCTTATTTGGGAAAGGTTTTTTTGCCGTAGAGACGCCCGATGGGCCGCTTTACACCCGAAACGGCATGTTCAGCACGAATCAGAACGGCCAGATCGTGGATTCTATCGGGCGAATCGTGGCGGGTCAGTCCGGCCCAATCACGATACCGGGCAATGTAGGCATCTCGCAACTGTACGTCGCCGGCGACGGAACCATAAGCGCCGGGTCCACAACTTTAGGGAAACTCAGGCTGGTTGATTTCGAGGGCAACGAAAACAAGCTTGTGCCAACCGGCGACAGTTCCTACCGGATGCCGGATGAGACGATAATCCCGGTTGCAGCACAACACATGGTAATCAAGCAGGGTTATCAGGAAGCATCCAACGTTAAAATCATAGAAGAATTAGTGGACATGATATTTGTGACCAGACTCTACGAAGCGAACGTGAAATCAATCACAGCCCAGCAGGAAGCCTCCAGCACTCTCATGAGCGCGGCTATGGGCTAAGAAATCACCGAAATACAAGGAGAACAATAATATGATGAGAGCATTTTCCACTGCGGCGACCGGCATGGCCGCACAGCAGATGATGGTGGACGTGATCGCCAATAACCTGGCCAACGTCAATACGTCGGGATTTAAGCGAAGCCAGGTAAATTTTCAGGATTTGCTTTACGTCACGATGCAACAACCCGGTACGGAAGTCTCTTCCGGCATAAATTCGCCCAGCGGACTGGAAATAGGCAGCGGAGTCCGCGTAGCATCAACGATTAAAGTCTTTACTATCGGTGAACTTCAGAATACCGCCAACCCTCTTGACATAGCCGTCGCAGGTGAGGGGTTTCTTCAGGTAACCATGCCGAACGGCGCTCTGCGGTACACCCGCGACGGCTCACTGCTGGTAAATGGCAACGGTCAATTAGTTACGGCAACCGGATACATTATAGAACCGGCTATCACTGTTCCAACAGACGCAACCAGTGTGACCATCGAAAAGGACGGAGGCGTTAATGTTATCGATTCTGCGGGGACTCGGTCGGTCGCGGGTATAATTCAACTGGCCCGGTTTCCAAATCCATCGGGGCTTTCAAGCGAAGGGGACAACCTGTTTGCAGAAACCGAAGCAAGCGGCACATATACGACCGGGACACCCGGAGAAAGCGGTTTCGCCATGATCCAGTCCGGATTTCTCGAAAAGTCCAACGTGCAAATGGTGACCGAACTGGTCAACCTCATAACGGCACAGCGAGCATACGAGATAAACTCGCGCGCCATAAGGGCAGGCGACGACATGCTTCAAACGGCGAACAATATCGTCAGATAAGGAACCATTATGAGCAAAAGAAGGGGCACAAAAGCAAAGGGATATAGCATTGCAGGCGTCTTTGCAGTTTGCCTGGTTATAACTTGCGCACTCTTTTGCAGGGCATCGGCAAATGACAAAACCGGCGACCTCCCGCCCAACCCCGGCCTGAAGGTTTACCTGCCGAGAGAAGTTACAGTTAAAGACAGTGACTTGAGCCTGGGACAGATCAGCATTATCCGAGGCAACGTATCTCTCGCAGCCAGGGCGAACAAAATCACGCTGGGACGGATATCGCTGCCGGGTCAAAAGATTATAGTTGACAGGCACATGGTTTTGAGCAGATTGGCCTGCAACGGGATCCCCGCATCGAAAGTAACATTGACAGGCGCAAAGAAGACGACTGTCAAACAGCAGTACAGGATAATCAGCGGCGATCAATTCATCGCGCTGGCAAGCTCCTTCATAGACGCCAACTCTCCACGCGCTCCAACTTCTCGATGGCATCCGATGCGCAAACCTAAAGATTTCGCTATTCCAGGGACGGCCAAAGACTTGAAGTTTTCTCCCCGATTGCTCAAGAGCAATATGAGAAACCAGGCAAGAGTTGAGATTGCTCTGCTTTCCGGCGGCAAGAAGATCGGCGCGCGTGAAGTAATCTTAGGATTGAAATATAAGTGCCGCCACGCAGTGGCGAAGGTTGACATTGCCGCCGGTGCGGTCATCGGCATAGAGAACGTTAAGATAGAAGAGAAATTGTCGAACTACCCAGAGCCAGCCGGCTGGAAGCCGCCCTACGGCCTGATCGCCAGGCGCAGTCTGCGGGCAAATACGGTCCTTCGCCCGAATATGGCCGGGCCTGTCAAGTCGCCAATTGTAGTCAAGCGGAACCAAAACGTTGTGATTCGAATTGAAAGACCCGGATTCCTGATAACGGCCGTCGGAACAACCATGCAGGATGGCAAAGCCGGTGAATATATCAAAATCCGGAACGTGGACTCACAACGAATAATCGTGGCAAGGATCAACGCAGATGGAAGCGTGGAACCCGTGCTGTAAGAAACTCGCTCTAAAATGACGCAAAATGGAAAATCCGTGAAAGGAAAAATGATGAACAACAAAATAGTCCTGGTGCTTATCTTGACAGTCTTTGCATTCGGCTCGACTACCTGCTCGCACGCAGGTTCCATCTGGGCCAAGAGGGACAAGAACATGAAAGCCTTGTACGCCGACGACGTGGCCCGGCAGATAGGCGATGTTCTGACTATCAAGATCAGCGAAAACAGCAAGGTCGATAACAAGGCAAAAAGAGATCTGCAAAAGGAGACCGACCGGTCAACCGTTTTCAACGGAGAATTAGGCAAATTCGCGGACCTTGGTGATTTTGGCATGAGCGCCAACTCGAACAATGAGTTGAAAAGCAAGGCCGATTACAAAGACGAAAGGAAGTTTATCGACAGTGTTACCGTAGTGGTAGTGGACATCCTGCCGAACCGCAATCTTGTAGTCATGGGCACTCGCAACCGCGATATAGCGGGCGACATACAGATCATTGAGGTTAGCGGGATAGTCAGGCCCAGTGACGTTGCGTTCGACAACACGGTCAAGAGCGAGCAGGTTGCGGATTTTCGCATTGTATCCAAAAACAGCGGGGTTTCGGAGCCATACACCAGACCGGGCTGGTTCGGCAGGATACTTGATATTATCTGGCCGTTTTGAATATGCCAACCGGGAAAAGTCAGTTTTTCGAGAGCGATGACTTATGAAATCAATAATGAGCAATCAAGCCAATAAGCAAACGACCCTGATCATGCTTGCGATATGTGCGTTTATGGCTTGCGCACTTACTCCCGGCATCGGACAATGCGAGCGAATAAAGGATATCGTTGACATTCAAGGGCTCCGCAGCAATCCACTCACCGGCGTCGGTCTGGTCATCGGTCTGGCGGCCGGCGGAGGTGACAGCACGCTGCTTTCGCAACAAATGCTGACGAACCTGCTGAGAGATTCCGGCCTGGTTCTCAAGCCCACGGACCTGACCGGCGGCAACATTGCCGTGGTTTGGGTAACAGCCGAGCTGGGCCCTTTTTCTCGCGAAGGCTCACGAATCGACGTCGATGTCTCGACGGTAGGAAATGCAAAAAGCCTTCAGGGCGGAAGACTCCTGCCAACGCCTCTAAAAGGCCTTGACGGCCAGGTTTACGCCGTGGCCGACGGTGGAATTTCAATCGGCGGCTGGACGGCAACCGGCGACAAGGCAACTATCACAAAAAATCACCAGACAGTCGGACGAATTCCCGACGGGGCAATAGTCGAAAAAGAGGAAATCTCCTCATTCGTTAAACATCTCGCAGGCAACAGGATTATTGCACTGAATCTCAGAAACGGCGATTTCTCAACCGCAAGGCAAGTCAGTCAGGCGATCAACAAGTATTATCCAAACAGTGCGGCAGTAATCGACGCCGGCACCATCCAAATCAGGATACCCGGTGAAATCAGCGCCGAAGGCATTGCCGGCTTCATCGACGACATTACAAAGCCCGAAGTAAGCGTCGATGTGCCTGCGACAGTGGTTATCAATGAACGCACCGGCACTATAGTAGTCGGCGAACGGGTCGGGATATCCGCCGTGGCGATTTCTCAGGGCAGTCTGGTCGTAAAAATCAAAGAAACCGAGCTTGTTTCCCAGCCGGTTGCTCCTTTCTCCGACTCCGGTACAACGGTAGCAGTTCCGGACACGTCAATAGGAGTCGAAGAAAAAGATGCTCATCTGATCCAGGTCTCACGGTCGGTTACGGTCTCGGAGCTGGCCAAGAACCTTAATGCCATTGGCGCGACACCGAGAGATCTGATTGCGATTTTCAATGCCCTGAAAAAAGCCGGCGCTCTTCAAGCCAAGCTGGTGATAATGTAGGAGCTTCTCCGATGGACAGCGCCAAATTGATACTGACAGAACCTGTTTCGCCGCCCGCGCAGTTGGCGCATATCGACAAAACGAACGCCGCCAGCGCCTCGGAAGAGAAGAAGAAGCAAATATCGAAGGATTTTGAGTCGGTCCTGCTCAACAAGCTTCTGGACGAAATGAGCAAATCCATCGGGAATTGGGGCTTTGAGAAAGACGGAGCTTCTAAACAGGTGCAGGGAATATTCTGGCTGTATCTGGCCCGCGATATTGCAAACAACGGCGGAATGGGACTGTGGAAAGATATATACAAATCTCTGAGCGGTTCCGATCAGACAAACGCCGCAGGAAAGTCACTGGACGGAAATGTATGAACGCAACTGCAATTGGAATAGAAAATAAGGTCGATGAGCTGCTGGCCTGCCTGGACACAGACGTCCGGCATATACAAGAGAAATTGTCGCAACTGAACGAGCTGCGCAGCCTGGTCGTCAAGCGCGACGATGCCGCTTTGGGCAAACTGCTTGAAAGCATCCAGGTAAAGTCGGACAGCTATAAAAGTAACGAGTCAAACCGGCAGGCGATACGAAAAGAATTGGCGAATATTCTGGGCCATGGCCTCGAGCAAATGACTTTGTCGGCACTTGAGGCAAGCCTGCCGGACGCAAAAAGAGAGCAAGTAAACCGGATGAAGACAAAGCTAAAATCACTGACCGAAGAACTAAAAAAAGAGCATTTGAGCACAACTCTGCTCCTGTCCGAATGCGCCAGGTTCAACAGTCTGCTTTTGAGAAACGTATTCGACCTCGGACAGACAGGGGCCGTTTACTACAACTCCAATGGTGCAACCAGGCGGCAAGCGGACACGGCTTTCGTGAATTTACAATTTTAGGGGACCTCATTCCGCGCGTGTCGAGCTTGAGTACAAGCCCCCGGGTGCGAGATGCAGATATTGGAATAGTAGCTTTGACCAGAGCAAAGAAATGAATAGTTTTGACATAGGAATCAGCGGCCTCAAAGCTGCCCAGGAGGCCATTGGGATAGTTGGCAACAACATCGCCAACGCCGCCACGGACGGCTATCACCGTCAGAGAATAGAACTCGCTCCGGCTTATGCGTCACAAGTCGGCACGGTTCTTTTGGGAGGAGGTGTCGACGTCATCGGCTACACGAGGATGATTGACGGTCTTCTGGAAAAGGAGATTCTCCGGCAGCAGTCGTCATTGGAACAGACGTCCCAGGAGCTTGCGACGCTGCGCACGGTCGAAAGCATGTTCGCAGAACTCTCAAGCGAGACTGGCTTGAGCGCGGCAATAGACGATTTTTTCAACGCATTGCAGGACCTTAGCGCTCATCCGGGAGAAGCCATTTGGCAAAATCAAGCTGTGAGCGCGGCTGAAACCATGGCGGCCCAATTCAGGATGTTGGGAGACTTTCTCGACAAGCTGCAAGCCCAGCTCAGATTTGAAGCTGAAAACACCGTCGAGCAGATCAATGCATTGACCGGCCAGATCGCCGAACTCAACAAGAAGATCGTAAAAATAGAGATAGACGGCGGGCAGGCCAACAATCTACGTGACCAGAGAGATCAGCGTATCACAGAGCTGTCGGAACTGGTAGGGTTGGAGACCCAGCAACGGGAATACGGCGCAGTTGACGTCAGCATTGCCGGAATATCTGTACCTGTAGTGGCAAACACTACGACCATTGCACTGGAAGCGGACCTGACAGAAAGCGGCAAGCTGGGCATCTCCGTTGCCGGCGCCTTCAACTACAAAACAAACATACAAGGTGGACGGCTCGGGGGATTGTTGTCGTTGAGAAACGAGCTTGTCTCCGACGTAAGCACGGATTTGAACAGTTTAGCGAACGAAATAATCCAGCAGATGAACCAATACCATGTTCAGGCAGTAGGTTCGGAAGGCCGGTTTACACAGCTTACGAGCTGGGGAATGGCCAGTGAAAATCTGGCCGATTTTAATCCGCCCGTAACCGACGGCAATATTTACCTGCGGGTCACCAATACCAGCACGGGCGCGGTGACACGAACCGCCGTGGCCGTTGATGCGTCGGCAGACTCGTTAACTACCATAGCGGCGGCAATCTCGTCTATTACCGGCCTGACCGCTTCGGTAAGCTCCTCGAAGCTGAGCATATCAGCCGACACCTACTACGAATTTGACTTTTTGCCCGCGGTCCTGTCCGGTCCCACTGCCGCTGTGTTGACCGGCACGACGCCGCCCGCTATCTCTGTCTCAGGCATTTATGCCGGAACACAGAACGACACTTTTCAGTTCACAGTCTCAGGCGCCGGCCTGGTCGGCAACGGCGCCCTGCAATTGGAAGTCAAAGACAACGGCGGCGCCGGAGATGTGATTGCCACGCTCAATATCGGCAGCGGTTACGCCGCAGGCGACGAACTTGACATAGGCAACGGAATTAAAGTGTCCGTCGGCGCCGGAGACTTCGGAGCGGGCGACAACTTCGAGATCGATGCCTTTGCCGATACGGACACTTCGGGAGTTCTTGCCGCGGTGGGGCTTAACACGTTCTTTTCCGGCAACAGCGCCATGAACATAGCGGTTCGCTCGGAGATATCCGACACACCGGGGCGAATAGCAACGGCCCTGGGGACGGACATGACCGACAATGCCAACGCCCTGAGGATGGCCGCAGCGAAGGACCAGGCCGTAAGCAATCTGAACTCCCTGACGATCCCGGAGTTTTACCGCCGATTGGCATCGGGCATCGGTCAACTTATCTCGGTTAGACAGATGCGCCAGGACAATATGCAAGTCGTTGTCCAAAATCTCAACAATCAGCAGAGCGAGCTAAGCGGCGTCGATATCAACGACGAAGCTGCCCGTATGTTGCTCTTCGAGCAGATGTTCAGGGCAATGGCCAAATATCTGAACACTGTCCAGTCGTCACTGGAAGCTGTAATGGAAATATTATGAAAAATGTGAGACGTATCCTGGAAGATGCCCGACAAGATACGGGGTATGAAAAATGAGCGGAACGCTTAACACCACCTATGATAATGTCATCTTTGCCTTGCACTTGAACAGCGAGGCAATGGCCCGTCTGCAGGAACAGGCCGCTACCGGCTCGCAGGTGAATCGAACCTCCGACGATCCTTCTGTCTCCTACAGGGTCTTGGGACTCAACTCACAAATAGCGTCCCTGCAAAACTACACGGATAACCTCTCGGAAGCCATGAGCATACTGGAGCTGTCCTCCGCTGTTATTGTGGACATGCTGTCGCATTTTACAGATACAAAGGCAAGTCTGACTCAAATCATCAGCGGCACCTACGGCGAAGATGCAAGAGACAGGGCTGCCGAAGGAGTCGATCAGACATTAGAACAAATTGTCCTTTTGGCAAATTCCGAACAGATGGATCAATACCTCTTTGGAGGAGGTAACACCGCCTCGGCGCCGTATCTCGTACAACGCACCGACGGAGAAATCACCACTGTCACTTACCAGGGCAGCTACGAAGATCGAAACATAGAAGTTGCGCCCAACGTAAAAACATCGGCCTTGCACGTGGGTAAGGACATCTTCCAGTCCGACGATCGCGGTGAACCGGTTTTTCTGGGTGATACCGGCGCCGCTGCCGGCACGGGAACCTCAAGCTCCCGAGCCGACACCTGGCTGACGGTCACCGGCTCTGCCGGCAATTACAATCTATCCATCGATGACGGCCTGAGCACCGTTAATACCGACGGTACCGACACTAACCTGGCAGTGACTAATTCGACGACAGGGGAAGTCCTCTATGTTGACACTACGGCAATAACCGGCACAGGGGTCGAGCTGGTGCGCATGCCCGGAACTTACGACATATTCACCACACTCATCACTCTCCGGGACACGCTGGAAAACGACAGGAACCTCTCTGACGGTCAAGTGCGAGAGATATTGGACGACGCGATGAATTCGCTGGATGAAATGAGCGATCTTCTGGTTCGAGCCGAAGTCTCCATCGGATCCAAAATCGGCTTCCTTGATGACCTCAAAGACAGCCTCCGGAACATAGAGTACTTCACCGAGGATGAAACGACACGTCTGCAGGAAGCTGACATTGCCCAGGTAGCGATAGACCTGTCTCGGCGTGAGGCTCTGTATCAGATATCGCTGTCAGTGGCCGTAAGACTTATGTCTGTATCGCTGATGGATTTTCTCAGATAACCGCCGAGGACAGTAGCTAAGAATCGGAAGGATGTTTTGTGAAAACATATATGTTTGATATTTATACAGATCGTGTGCACAAGAGGTGTGAAACAACGGATATGCACCGGCATAGATGAACGGCATGAAATTTGCACTATACCTGGTGCTACACCGATGAGAGTCCAGGTTCACGAATTAGGAGTGAAATAGACAGCTATGGGGACAGATCCGAATCCGCACGCCGGACAAAAGCAAGATAGCATGCCCCAGAGCCCCGATCGTTACGAGAAGGGCCTGGAATTGGCTGAAGCCGGCAAACATCAAGAAGCCCTTGTTTACATGCAAGAATGCCTTCGCGCAACTCCCCACGACGCTCAAGTATTGAATGACACCGGGGCAATCCTCTACTGCCTGGGGCGCTCGGATGAAGCCATCGATCATTTTGTCAAAGCCCGAAGCTTTAAGAACGACAACGCCGAGATAGTGTGGAACCTGGCTGAAGCATATCTCGCCGCCGGCAGAGCAAGCGAAGCTTTGCAGCTTTTTGACCAGATGGATCGGATGGGCATACTGAATGTGGATATACTGAACAGGGCTGCCACAATATTTCTCGATCAGGACAATAAAGGCGACGCCATCGAAATGCTGCTTCGCTCGCTTCGAATCTGGCCCGACCAGGAAATGCTCCATCCAATACTGCAAGTAGTGCGTTCCAAAAGGCCGAAGGTGGCTTTCATCTGCGGCGACGATGGGACGAAATTATCCGATGAGATCGCCGAATTTGTCAAAGCGCGTTTTGAAACGTACATTTTTGACGGCCAGGCGGAAGAAGAACTTTATGAGTTGATGAAGTGGAGCGATATTTCGTGGTTCGAGAGTTGCACCAATCTCGCAGCCAGAGGCTCGAAACAGCCAAAAGTATGCAAGAATATCGTTGCTGTGCGCCGCTGCAATGGGTTCGAGCAGTGGCTCGAACAGATAGATTGGGGCAATATCGACATCTTCGCCCCCATCGGCAGCAGCTTTGTTAAGGATGCTCTGGTGAGCGGCGTCTCGGAACTTGAAAGCCAAACATCGATAGCCGTCATACCAAACGGCGTTAACTTAGAGAAATTCACCTTCACCAACCGGCAACGCGGCAAGAATATTGCTTTCTTGTCCGATCTCGGTGCGGCAAAGAATCTCGCTTTCATCCTGGAATGTATGCAGAAGCTGCACCATATCGACCCCGAATATCGTCTATTCTTCGGCAGAGAATTCGAAGATAAAGCCTTCGAAGAATATATTAGCCAAATGGTCGATGCTCTTGAGCTTGGCGGCGTGGTTTTTTTCGACGGCCGGCAGGAAAATGTCTGTTCCTGGCTCGAGGACAAACATTACATCGTTTCGACCGGCATCTTTGAAAGCAGCAGCGCTGGATTGCTGGAAGCAATGGCCTGTGGGCTAAAACCGGCAATCCATAGCTTTCCGGAAGCCGACAAGGCTTTCCCATCCGAATTCCTGTTCGATAGCCCTGAGAGATTCTGCGAGCGGATTTGCTCCGGACAATACGAACCCGATATGTATCGCAGATTCGTAGAAGAAAACTATCCGTTGAAAAACCAGTTGGAGAAAATTAACAAGATTCTGATTCACCTCGAAGCCGAGATAAACTCACAACAGACCGGCGGCCGGCTCTGCAATGATTTGCAGAATCAAGATTTGGAAAAAGCCGGATCGCCGGCACAATCGGTGGCTCCGGCATTAGAGGCTAATTGAATTACATAATCCCTGGCAACCCATGTTCCGGAGTATTCAAAAGGGAAAAGAATTGTTATGGACGTAAACCAGAACATTGTTGACCGACAGCGGCAATATGAAGATTTGCAGGAACTCGGAGATTATTATGCCTCTGTCGGTAATTATGCCCAGGCACAACATTACTACGAGAAAGCAGCCAACCTGGCGCCCGATGAGCCGGGCCCCTACATCGGACTCGGAGTCGCCGCGTTACAGGAAAACATCCTTGACGATGCTGAAATAGCCTTTAGAGTCGCTTGTCGGCTCGATACCGGTTGTTCCAGGGCCTACGCAGGCCTGGGTATGGTCGCGCAACAAAAAGCAAATTACAAGCAGGCTTTTGAGATGTACCTGAAATGCCTCGAGCACGATACCGACAACCTGATAGCTCTCCTGGGTCTGTTTCAAACCTCCTGTCAAATGGGCTCGTTTGCAAAAGTGATCCACTATCTGGAAGTGTACTTAGAGATGCACCCGGGCGACACATCCGTCATGTTTCCTCTGGCAGCGTTGTACATGAAAGACGGCAGGTTTGAAAAATCCAAAGAAGTCCTCTCGGAGCTTTTGATATCGGACCCGGGTCATCAGGATGCATCAAATTTGCTCGAAGAATTAGAACACAATCTGGCCAAAACAGCACAAGGGCCCAAGCCGTCACAGAAAGCATAGGAGGCTAAATCCGATGAGCAATGAGACTGTTGTGACTATTCCAAACGAACATCTGCGCCTGTTGGACGAGCTGCAGCACCTGCTGAACAGGCAGAAAGAGTTGGTGCGCAAGGGCGATTTCCGCACATCCGAGGCTCTGACCGTAGAATCAAACGCCATCGTTGACGAACTTGTCAGAACAAAAGTGTTGGAGCAAGCCGAGTTTCGCGGACAGTTTGAACGCCTGGCAAAGACGTATCGGCAAATAACACTGATGGTCGCAGCGGAAAAAGATCGCCTTGGAAAACAACTAAAGCAGGTTGGCCAGGCCAGAAAAACTCTGAAGGCGTATCGTGGCTTCGGCTAAGCATACCGCCGGCAAGATTCTCTCATGGCCAAAGGCAGTTTTACCGACAATAAGTAATGGTCGTTTTGATGAATGCAATACATTTGCCGATAAGATGAATTGAAAAGGGATCGGGGGCAGCCATGGGCGAATTAAGACTTCCAGGTTTGGCAACAGGCATCGACACCGCCGCGCTCATTGAACAGTTGATGCTGATTAACAGCCGAAGGCTTGCTACGTATCAGGTGCGGAAAATGGGCTTTGAGGAGGAGACCACCGCGCTGAACGAATTGCGGGCAAAGGTCAACGCGTTGAACTTGGCAGTCACTGCCATCTCAAATGCCGACTCCATAGAAGTATACAAGGCAAACACCAACGACGCTGATGTATTGGACGTCGCGGTATCGGAAAATGCTGCGGAAGGCTCCCACTCAATCCTGATAAATCAGTTGGCCACCACCGAAACATGGATACAGGACATCTCCACTTTTGACTACAAGACGGATTATGTCGGCGGCGGAACGTTTATTTACTCCTATAACCACCAGGAAAGGCAGATAACCGCCGTTGCCAACGAGACCACGCTCGAGGATATGGTCGGGTTGATAAACAATGACGAGGAAAATCCCGGCGTCACCGCCAGCTTGCTGTACCAGGGCGGCAAATACCATCTGATGCTCAGCGGACAGAATACAGGCCAGGATTATGAAATATCTGTAAATGCGAGCAGCACGGAAGTATGGGCAAGTTCAACCGCAGGCGGCTCATTTACCGATGACGGGGAAAATGCCGCCCTCGACACTAAAATCACGGAACTCGACCAGTTTAGCGGCATACTTGGAGCAGGTGATAATGCGTATATCAGAATCACCGGCAAGGACCATTCTGGTGCCGACATATCGCCGGATTTAGATTTTACCATCACAGCAAATTCAACGGTGGATCATCTTATCGACTCTATCAATCAACATTTTGACGGAGTGGCAACAGCGACACTCAAGAACGGTGAAATACATCTGACAGACCATATCAATGGTACAAGCGACTTGGAAATTAGCTTAGGTTACGATCCGGGCGCCGGCTCGACATCATTGACTTTACCTGCTATGGCAGTTGACAAAGAAGGTGGGAACACCTCAGAGAGCCTTTCATCTCTTCTGTCAACATCTTTTATTCAAACTCAAGAAGCTCAGGACTCGGAGATTAAGGTGGATGGATATCCTCCATCGACTTCCGAGGTTCAAAAGCTGACTTCGCATGCGAACTCTGGGACTTATACCTTAACTTATGACGGTGAAACGACTGCCGCGCTTAGCGAAAGTGCTACTGTTGCTGAGATTCAAGCTGCACTTGAAGCATTATCAAACGCGGAAGTTGGCGATATAACGGTGACTGGCGTCACAGTGGGCGATTCAGGTGACACTGTATTTACGTTTCGCGACACTTTGGGTGATGTCAGCATGATTTCGATTGACACCAGCAACTTGACTCCCTCTGGGAGCGGGAGCCACACCATTTCGGAAACGACAAAAGGCGGGTTTGGCTGGATAAGCAACAGTTCTAACATCATCACGGACACCATAAGCGGGATAACGCTAATTCTTCAGGATGTCAGCAAATTAGACGATAGTGCCCAGCCGATACCGGTTGTAATCACTCTCACCAGGGATATCGAAGGCGTAACCGAAAAAGTCCAGAACATGGTTACGGCTTACAATACGCTGATGACTTTTCTCAAAGAAACGACCGAGTATAATGCCGAGACCAAGGAAATGGGTCTGCTGAGCCGCAGCACAACGATTCCGTTTCTCAAGACCCAACTCCGCGAGCCATTTGCCGGGACAGCCACAGGTTTCAACGATGACGATCTCTACTCGGAAGCGCGTGAAATAGGCATCACAATTGACGGTAACAGGATGCTGAAACTTGACATGACGGCCCTAAAGGATGCCTTGAATACAAATCAAGGCTTTACGGCAGTAATCGAGCTGCTTGGCGCCGTGGCGACCGGAAGCACAACCAGCGGCAGCACCATCAATTTCTACAGCGCCAGCAGTAAATACACAACCGCCGGAACGTATGACGTCGAGGTGACGATATCCAACCCCGGAAGCGGGAATATTATCGAATCGGCACGAATCAGACTTGCAGACGGCGCCTGGCATGATGCGACAATCAACGGCAATATCATTACCGGAGACAGCACTTTTGATGATAGCGGTTATGGCCCCCTGTATCCCGAGAACGGCTTGCAGCTCGCTGTAGATTTGAGCGCGACCGGCACATTCACAGACACGGTTCGCGTCAAGACAGGTTTTGCCGGAGAGCTGGAGGACATGCTTGACGACATACTAAAAACAGACGGCCGTCTCGAAATCGGCGAGGACATCAATGCGGACAAAATAGACCGCATGGAGGAGATAATAGCAAAAGAAGAAGCACGCCTTGAAAAGATACGCAGCAGACTCATCGAGAGGTTTGCCCGCCTGGAAAGAACATTAACCATGCTGAACCAACAAATGAGTGCCGTAAGCACGGTCAGCCAGATTACGTTTGGTTAAGCACTACTTGAACACATCCCGGGATTTCATTTCTTTTGACGCAGTCGGTATATCATCGCCAACACTTCCGCCACCGCCGCATACAGTTTTTCAGGTACGGGATCGCCCGGCTTGACCGACGAGTATATCGTTCGGGCCAGCTCCGGCCTTCTGATAACGGGCACGCCGTAAGCCCGTGCGATATCTCTGATTTTTTCAGCTAAGTGATCCGCTCCTTTGGCCAGCATCACAGGCGCATCCATGGTTTTGGCATCATACCGAAGTGCTACGGCTACGTGCGTGGGATTGACAAGCACCACGCTTGCCTTGGGCACCTCTTCCATCATGCGCTTCATGGATCTGTCCATCTGCATTTTCCGGATTCGAGCCTTTAGCTCCGGCGAGCCTTCCGTCTCCTTTCGCTCCTGTTTAACTTCCTGGCGCGTCATCTTCAGGTCCTGGGTGTATTTCCATTTCTGATACAGCACATCGGCAATTGCTATCACCAGCAGTGCTATGCAGACACGTATCAGAAGACCGAAGATTATCTTTCCGATGAGTGTAAGTATTTGCGAGGACCAGGCCCATCTAAGGCCGGCAAGCGTATCGAGTCTGCTGCGAAGATATAACCAGACGATCAGAGAAACAAAGAACAGTTTGAATATCGACGCGAGGAGCTTCACCACGGATCGGCCGTTCACCAGCTTGCTCAAGCCTTCCACGGGATTGAGCTGATTGAATTTCAAGCTGATGGCTTCCGGAGCAAAGTTCACGCCGCCGACGGCGATGCCGGCCATGACGGAACCGACAACGAGCAGGCCTAAAATAGGACAGATAACAAGTATCAAGTCGGTAATCTTGTGGCCGATGAAATTCAGAAACACGTTCGTGTTGGCAAAGACACCGTTCTCGCACGACATCCCCTCCTTAACCTGGGCGGTAAACCATCCCATCAGGCTCGGAGCCAGCAAAGCAATTGCCGCTACCAATATTACAACCGAGACAATCGCCATCAGCTCCTGGCTCTGGGGCGAATGCCCTTTTTGTTTGGCCTTTTGCAGCTTCCTGTGTGTAGGTTGCTCTGTCCTTTCGGCGGCCGGCCGCTCCGGCATAATCGATCCTCTACTCGTCGTGCGTCGTGCGTATCGCGTATTGCGTATCACGCACGACGCATCACGCAATACGCAATACGCTATTACATGGGCAGCAGTTTGCCCATCAGGATAGTGAATTCAGATACAAACGAATAAATAAACGGCAGGAATATCGCCATCATCAACAATCCCAGGCCCACACGCAAAGGCAAACTTATGAACAAGATGTTCATTTCCGGCAATATCCGGGCCAGGACGGCCAGGACGACCATCAACAGCAGGAACGCCGCCAGAATCGGCGCGGACAATTTCAGGCCGGCCGTCAGCATTGCCGAGCCGGCGTTGATTACACCGGTCGCCAAAACCGGTATTGTCGGACTGCTGCCGGCGGGAAACGCCTCGTAACTTCGGGAGATAACCAACAAGAGCAGATGATGACCATTGGCGCTTAGAAACAACAGAACAAATATCATCTCCAGCATACTGCCCAGCGGTTGAGTTCTTTCGCCGGTCAACGGATCCAGTATCTCGGCCATAGCCAACCCCATCTGCCGTTCGATAATCCGCCCGCTGATTCTGACCGCGGCAAACAAAAGAGCGGCCACCAGTCCCAGAGCCAACCCGTAGGTAGCTTCATTGGCCATCAGCAACAATGCCTCCACGGCAGAGACTTGCCCGGCATCGACAGACAGGGGAGTTATCATCGAAAAGAAAGCTGCCAGCAGCACAGTCATCGCAACTTTGATCCTGGCCGGAATGCTTTTCCACCCGAAGACGGGAAGGACCAGAAAAAACGCCGAAAGCCTCGTCAGCACCATCGCGAAACCAAGCAGTTTTTCGATCATTAGCGCCATCGATCTTCAGTGTCCGACGTTTTGAACATGGCCAAATATCTCATTCGTGAACCTGAGTACGATCCCCAGGCTCCAACCGCCGAATACTAGCATGACAACGCCAACCGCCAGGAGCTTGGGAACTATTGTTAAGGTCATGTCCCGAATTGAAGTGACGGCCTGAAGTAAGGTCACCACGACTCCCACAATCATGCACGTAATCAGGATTGGAGCAGCCACGAGCAGGGCCGTCTCGAGAGTATGGCGGCCAAGATAAAGAACAAAGCTACTTTCCATCTGTAAAATCCCTGCAAAAATCCGGCATTTTATTTATCTGAAACTAAGGCTCAGGCTTCTCGCCAAAAGCCCCCACCCATCGACAAGAATGAACAGCATCAGCTTAAAAGGCAGTGAGATCATTACCGGCGGCAGCATCATCATGCCCGCGCTGAGCAAGACGCTCGCAATCACCATGTCCACTAACAAAAAAGGAATAAACAACAGGCAACCCATCTCGAAGGCGGTGCGGAACTCGCTGATGATGAATGCCGGAATAACTATATGCATGCCAATATCCATCAGCCTTTCGGGCGGCTCTATCTTGGCCATCTTCACGAAAAGAGCCAGGTCGGCTTCCCGGCTCTGCCGAAGCATAAATTCCTTGATGCAATCGCCGGCTCTGGAAGCGGCCGTCTTAAAATCAATCTCATCCGCAAGGTAAGGCTGGATCGAACTTACATTAGCTTTCGCAAACGTGGGCGCCATTGTGTACAGTGTGAGAAACAAAGCCAAGCCTATTATGGCAACGGTGGGCGGTATGGTCTGAGTAGTCAACGCACGCCGGACAAACGCCAGGACAATGACTATTCGCGTGAAAGACGTCATCATCACCAGAAGACTCGGCACAATCGCCAGGCCGCTGAAGATGATTACAAGTTTCACGGGAGTGGACCATTCTTTGGCTTCGCCCTCCTCGTCGGTAGTTGCCTTATCTACAATCTGCATCAGGTCTTCGATGCTGGGGACACCGGCCGCTGGAGCGACTGTTCCGGGAGTATCGCCGGGCCGTACAGGCGACACAAAGGGATTGTCGGACTGGCCAAAGGAGATTCCCGTTGGTATCAAAACGACAAATGCCGGAAAAAGCATTATGATGAGTTTTTTGACCATCTGAGTTCTCAATCGTAATCCGCTTCCTGCGACGACAAATCCGGCAACTCGCCGGTTATGTCGGCCAATTTCCTGATGTTCTCATTTGTGCTGCCTATGAGAAGCCGCCGATTGCCTATTTCGATCACATGCACGGCCTTCCGCGGGCCAAGGTAAACCGTTTCAACCACACGAATTTGCTTACCGGGCAGATTGGCAATCCGCGGCAGCAGCTTCTTTGAAACGTAGATCGCCCCGGCGCCCAGCACAACGACGAACAGGACCGCCAGTACCATCCTTAAGCCGCCAGGGCCATAATCCGGTCTGCCGGAGAGATTCGGATCGTTGGCAAACAGGAAACCGGTGTCAGATTCGGCTTCTGCCTGCGGTTGGCAAGGATCGAATATCGATTCTTCCGACTCCGTCCCATCGGTAGCCGATTGGGCAGAGCAAACGACCGACACGCTGCCGCCCAGAGCAACCGTGGTCAAAAACACAACGATTCTTTTCTTAAATCCAGTCACATTGAACTACACATCAAAATCACTTTATTGGCACCGTTTGGCAACATGTTGCAAGTACCCTGAGATAGTCTGATATGCAAATGGCGTGCCGAAACATCGAAATGCACTTTCACGCGCATTAGTCTCGATTCTTGCGCGGCATTCGCGCGCACCAACGGAAAAATGTCGAAAAACTTGACATGCCCACAAGCTAATTGCTCGCCCTGAGCACTCCGATTAGTATCTGTGACTGCCCGGAGATCGGGCTGTTGCGCCCTACCCAATCGCCTCCGGGGCCCGCTCCCCAGGAATGAACGGACCATTTTGATCGCCCCCCGAACACACTGCGCTGCACCTGCGTAGCTGAAGACAGGGTGTCCCGAAGAAAATCCGCCACCGCCCGGGCCCGCCTCGCCGAGAGCAACCACTTCTCTTTCTCGCCGTTTCCATCGGAAGCCAGGCCAAGCACATACAGTTCGACCGGCGTGCGGCCGACATCAAGCTGTAAATCCCGGCAGAATCCGGTCAGGAACTTCTTCGCCGACTCATCAAGATCAACGCGGCCGAGTGAAAAGCGAATGTTCGTTATTGAATAATTGACCTTTCTGCCAACTATCTGCGAAGACACAATTGTTGTTGATTGCCTGAGTTTTTTAAGAATCCGGCGAAGCTCCTCGGCCCGTGCGTCAAGAGTCCTGCGACCGGCTGACTCATCGGGATTGGGTACGACGTATTTGTTTTTGGAATCGCCAAAACGAGGCATTTGTTGTCTTCCAAAAAGCGGTCCAAGTCCGACGTATCTGAGCGATTCCAAAAAGGCATCCCTACCTCTGCCGTAAAGTTCCGGATCCTGGACTTGAGCCAGAGATAACAACATTACAAAGAACGTCAGCAGCAACGTAACCATGTCTGCAAACGTAACGATATAGGTTGGGACCTTTGGGCGCTGTTTTGCGATTGTCTGACGTCGTGACCTCAATTGTAAACGCTCCGTTCCAACAGAACTATTTCAACTGTACGCTCGGGTGCGGGACGCGCCGAGTCCGGCTCACCCCCCGCAAAGCCCCCTTGAGCCGGCGTGCTTGCCGCTGAGATGCTGAAACGCTCCCTGCCAAGATTTTGCCTGGTTGTGAGATACTCCATTACTACCCACGCCCGCGGCAGACCGAAGTATGCACTGTCCTGGTCGTCTGCCGGCCCATTTTCACTGATAACTATCCGGCTGGGTACTCTTCTTAGAAATGATGCCATCGTATCCATAACATCGCGACCATCAGGCGAAAAAGCTGTCCCTTTACCCCAAAAAACCTTCTTCGACGGGATCAGGAATGCCATGCCATCGTTGAAGTTCACAGGCCGTGATTCTTTCAACAAACCATCCGTCGCTCCCTGAGCTAACGTGGCCTTTTCACTGCCTTTGTCGAGTTCGACTACACGTTTGACCGGAGGCAGATTCAGCAGCGCATCCTTGTCGCTTTGGCGTATCGGAGTGATTCTGTTCAGTCCGGTGGTGTAAATCACCTGCAATCTGCGAAAGCTTCTGTCATCGAAGGATGAAAAACTCAAAAGAAGCACAAAGAATGTTAACAACAGCGTCATGCAATCGCTGAAGGTCACCATCCATTCCGGCGCACCCGGATTCTTATCGGATTCCACCTGTTTCTTCGCACGCCCGGTCATATATTAGCCTTGATTTCTTCGCGCCTGCCTTGGGAGATGAACGCCTGCATTTTCTCTCGAATAGTGGCCGGACCGTCACCTTCGGCAATAGCACAGATGCCTTCCACAGTCATTTCCATTGCCTTAGTCTCTGCTTTTGAGTAAATCCCCAGTTTGCCCGCTAATGGGATAAAGATCAAATTGGCCGTAAATGCTCCGTAGAAAGTGGTCAGCAGCGCCACTGCCATTCCGGCGCCAATTTGCTCGGGCGAGGAGAGGTTCTTAAGCATCTGGACCAGTCCGATGAGCGTACCAACCATTCCAAAGGCCGGAGCGGCAGCGCCCATGAACTCCAATATCTTCTTGCCGTTTGAATGGCGATCTCGAAGGTTGTCGATTTCCAGAAACATAAGGTTCCTCATTACATCGGAATCCTGCCCGTCCACGAGCATCTGCAGACCCTTGACGAAGAACAAATCGTCTATCTTGGGAATCTCCTGCTCCAGCGCCAAGGCTCCGTCACGTCTGTTAATGGCGGCAAAATTCACCATACTTTGTATCAGTTCCGATGGTGAGGAAATCTTGGTGACAATCGTCTTCTTGACCACTGAGAATATTCCCAGAAACTGAGGCAGAGAAAAATGTATGAGAGTGGCGCACAACATGCCCCCTATGGTTATTGCCAGCGAAGGAATGTGCACAAATGACTGCCATCCTCCTCCAACGACGATAGCGCTGATAACAACAACAAAGCCAAGAATTACCCCTACAATAGTCGCAATGTCCATAGCACTACTTCCCCTCGACTATTTGTTTCAATCTCCGGCACAATCCCGCCGCAAGCGCAGGCTCTGAAGTAGCCAGCTCAGCCAACAGCTTGGCTTTAGTCCTTTCGGTCATATAGTGCAGTATTTTCACCGCGTCGTTGTAACTGTCGCCGGCTTTGACAAGAGCGGCATCTCCCGTTTCATTCAAATCTCCCGTCTTACACATGTTGGTCAATATCTTGCCGGCCCCAGTAACATCCATCTTGTCATAAGTAGCCGCTATAGTCACCAGATTTGCCTGCTCTATCCGATCAATCTCAAGCCTGCTCTTAAGAAGATTGTCCCGCTCGCTCTTGAGATTGGCAATCGTCGAAGCAACTTCGATCCGCAGATTGTTCAGTTTTTCTATGTCCTCCTTCAAAACGTTCTGAGTCAACTGTAACCTCTGTTCCCGTGTCGCAAGAGCCTGTAGTCTGTCGTCATATTCCTGCATCTTTTCCCGGACATCCTGGACGAGGTTCTTAAGTTGATGTTCCGTCATAGCTCTTCTCACAGCGCCGGAAGCCCCATCCGCAGCCCCTATCGCACCAACTGGTCGCTGCGGCACACCCGGTTCGGGTTTGTCGGCGATAACCGTTTGCTGCTCCGGCTCGCCGGGACGGTCCGCCGGAGAGGGCTTGGAAAGCCACGCGAATGCAAATGCTCCGGCAAAGCTCACCAGCCCCATCGCCGTCAGTAGTATCACTTTCTTGCTCACGAGTTCTCTCCTAACTTAGCGTTTTTCGAACAAATGCAATCCTGGCCCCTTCATCCAATTCCTTCTGTTCGAGCTTCTCTTGTTCTTCTATGAACTGTCTCTTTGCTTCAACTCGCAACTTTTCCAAACCATCGTTGAATCTTCTGATCTTTAAGACTACGGCAATTTTCTCTTTTTGCTGTAATTCCAGGTTGCTTATCTTGTCTTTGATCTCTTTGATCTTCTGGTCGCTTGTCCCGGCATGGCGCAAAAAGAATTCCTGGCCACCTAACCGGTTCTTGGGATTCTCTCCAGCCAGATCATCGATTATGTCTTCCAACATCTTACGCCGTATCAGCAGTTCCCCGCGTTTCTCGGCCAGCTCTTCCGTCAGCTCAAGCAACTCTGATCTTTCTTTCTGTTCCTCCTTTTTCTTTATTTCAAGGACACGCTGCAAGCGCCATACAAAACGTTTCATTTGATCTCCGGGCTTTCACTCTCAATTCACGGTGCGCATCTCGAAGGTCGCTTATTGTCTCTACAAACCCAACAGATCATCCCATGACTGGGTAATCGCAGCCATTCGCCTGACAGTTTCCGAGAAATCCGTTCTTTGGCGAACAGGCTGAACAAGAAAGTTTCTTATCCTGTCGATCAAGGCTACCGCCCCGTCAATACGCCGATTGCTGCCCGCCGAAAACGCACCAATGTTAATCAGGTCTTCAGCGTCGGCATAGATAGCGTAAATCTCTCTGAGCTTCTGTGCGGCAAGCCTGTGCTCATCGGTCGTGACCGCAGGCATCAACCGGCTGATGCTCTGGAGAATATCCACGGCAGGATAATGACCCCTCTCTGCCAGTTTTCTCGAAAGGACTACGTGCCCGTCAAGCAGACTTCTGGCGCTATCGGCCACGGGATCGGCCAGATCGTCATTCTCAACCAGGACAGTTAGAATCCCCGTGATACTGCCGGTCTCGGCGCACCCCAAGCGCTCGACGAGTCTCGGCATAAGTGAAAAAACGCTCGGACAGTAACCCTTGGCCGCCGGCGGCTCTCCCGCGGCAAGGCCTATTTCGCGCTGAGCCTGGGCGAAACGAGTCAGTGAGTCCATCATAAAAAGAACATTTCTGCCTTTGTCCCTGAAATACTCGGCAATTGTGACCGCCACAAATGCCGCCTTTACTCGCTGAACAGCAGGCGAGTCCGAGGCAGCGACAACAACAACGCTGCGAGCCAGCCCCTCCGGGCCAAGGTCCGACTCAAGAAACTCTCGAACCTCCCGGCCACGCTCGCCTATCAGCGCAACGACATTGACATCCGCCTCGCTTGAATTGGCGACATCGCCGAGCAGGACACTCTTGCCCACCCCGCTGCCTGAGAAAATACCTATTCTCTGTCCCTTTCCACAGGTCAGAACCCCATCCATTGACCTTATCCCCAAAACTAAAGGGGTGGTAATTTTCTCTCGACTCAAAGGCGACGGACTATGCGCATCCAATTCTTTCTTGTCCGTCCCCGCCAGGGGCCCTTTGTTGTCTATGGGGCATCCCAATCCGTCCAACACTCTACCCAGGACACTTTCGTTCAGGAGAATGTGGCGCGGCGTACTCCGGGCCGTAACCGTGTCACCAGGCGATATGCCCTCTATGTGCTCCAACGGCATCAGGATCAGATGGTCATTTTGGAAACCTACCACCTCAGCCGGCACCCGCCGACCGCTGCGAATCTTGATACTACAGAGTTCGCCCAGGCCCAGTGACGGACCGGAAGATTCAACTATCTGACCGGATACTCGGACCACAAAACCCTGACAATCCAGCAGATTTACGCCGCGCAGCGCCGAGTGAAACCTCTCAAAATCAATCAAATTGGTGCCTGCCCCACTCGTAGTCATGATTCATTCTTTGTCCTTAAGTGCTTTACCGATTCGTTCCAGATTTTCATTGATCAACGACTTAATAATCCCTTTGGGGCTCTCGACTAAACATTCGGCCCGCCCAATGTTCGGATCGGAAATAAACTTAATGCCGTCCAACGCGCCGCCAGGCTCATCGTGCTGGGCCTTCTGGCATTGCGCAAGGTCCTCAGGGTGCAAATGCACCACGACATCCTGACGGCTCGGGGCATTTGTGAGGGCCTCTTTGACGATAGACTCTATTTCATAATCTCCCTCTTCCACTTTCCGCATCAATATCTTTCTGGCGATTTCCACCGAAAGCCCGGCAATTTCTTCTCTGTGCTCGGCGAACGCTTTCTCGTAGAACTGATTAAGTTTATCAATCACGCCGTTGAGTGTCTGGCAAGCTTGCAGGAATATTGCTTTCTGAGCTTCCGATTCATTTGTCGGAATCTGTTCAGCGCCAGCTTGTGTGTCCGTCCGGCCATCACCGACAGGTCTCGGACAATTGTCCATGATTTCTACCGATGCAAGAGACGCCGAGAGATTTATTACAGGTGGATCAGACATCGCAATTATTCCTCCACAAACGCAAGCTCACCCTTCTCGTTCATTTTGCGCAAGACCTGGATGATCTCCTCTCTGGCGCCTTCAATATCTTCATTCTTGGGATCTTTCGTAAGTGATACTTCCTCATCTATCGCAGCAGCGGCTCTCTCGGAGATGTTCGACCTGATCTTTTCATTAATCGCTTCATCTGCCTGGTGCAACGCCAATGCCAATTGCTTCACGTCAATTCCCCGCAGTGCCTCTTGAAGCGACCTGTCGGCCACCTGGGCCACGTCCTCCCAGACTATCATCAGATTCGCCACCATCTCAGACGCACTGTTGTCCTTCTCCTTGATAGCAGTCATCAGGCCGTCACGAACCTCCTTGCCAAGATTTCGCAGGATTACAGCTACTTTTCTAAGGGACTGTTCGGATCGATCCCCGACAGCTTCACCTTCTCCGCCTCTTGTGCCTGTGATGACCTCAAGACGTTTGCAAACCGTCTCGGCTATTCTCACTTTGGCCTCCACGGTCACCGTCTCACTACTGGTCATTCTGCTTATAGTGCTGATCCGCACGCCTTCACCCAATAGACTGATTACCTCCGAGCTTTTTCTTGCCGGCATCTCCGACAAAACCACCGCAGCAGCCTGCGGATGCTCGGTTTCCAGAACCGACGCCATCGTCTTAGGATCGGCGGAACGAATAGACATAAAAGGATCACGCTTATGCAACAGCTCTTGTATCTGGGTTTGAATCTGTTCTGCCTTCTTTTCGCCTACCGTATTCTTGAGCATTTCATTGAGAAAGCTGCCAAAACCAGAGGTGTTATCCGCCTGAAGCGAATTGTAGAACTGCTGCACGACTTGTGCATTCTGCTCGCTGCCGCCGAGGCCGGCGGCATCCAGATACGCCAGCTCCACGGCCAATTCCTGGACCACCTCAGCGTCAAGTCCCTTGACTAATTCCGATGCCGTGGAGGCATCCAGGCTCATCAACAACATTGCAGCTTTTTGTCTGCCCGTTAATGCCATCTCTTTAGCTTCCCTATTCTTCAATCCAACTGGTGAACAACTGCCTGACTCGATCGGGATCGCGCTCCAAAGCACTGGCTATCTGTCTGCGCAACACGAAAGGTCCCGGACTGGCCGCCTCACCTGGAAGAACACCGGGGGAAGTCTTACTTTTGGCCAGATTCTCGGCAGCCTCTGACTGCATTTTTTTCTTTGCCCCTCTGAACATGCGCAGAACGAGCAGTGCGCAGATTGCCATAATCCCTAACGAAGCCTGCCGGGCGATTGCCACGAAATCAAGCCCGCCGGATGGCTCCTCGTCCAACATCAAGCCCACCGAACGGGCCATTTTGACGTCAACCACCTTGAGCGAGTCCCCCCCTGCAAGGTCCAGACCAAGCGCGTTTTCAATGAGTTTTTCCACGTCATTCGGGTCCATTATCGTCGCAGTCCGGCCCCCGGCGCCTGCGTCATTGGCATCATGCGGCGACAAGTCAACGACAGCCGCAACCGACAAAGACCTTATTTCGCCTGGCAGAATGACCTCCTGCGTGACTGTTTTGCCGATCTCGTATTCCGTAAGAATTGTCTCGTCCTTCTTCAAGCTGCCGGGCACGGCCGGCGCGCCGGCAGCCTGCGTCATGCTTGCTCCGGTTTCCGAGCCGGTCGTGATTTCTTCCTTCGCGGCAACTCCCTTTGGTTCATACTTTTCGGTAATGGTGCTGACGCTGTTCATGTCAATAACTGCATGAATCCTCACCTTTGCCCGCCCTTCTCCCAGGACGGCAGCGAGCATCTCTTCGACCTTGTCCTCCAGATTCTGCTCCACTCTTTCCCTGTAATCCTGAACGGTGCCGGCCCCGCTGGCCACAGTATGGTCCGATTTACCGGAAAGAAGGCGCCCCTGGCTGTCTATCACTGTAACATTCTCCGAAACAAGCCCCTCAACACTGCCCGAGACCAAATGTGTAATCGCCGCCACATTCAGAGCGCTTAATCGGTACCCCGGTCTCAGTCGAAGGACCACCGAAGCCGTGGTTTTGCCGGCCTCCGAAGTGAAAAGCGTTTGCTCCGAGCTGACTATGTGGACCCGCGCGTGCGCGACGCCGTCAACCATCTGGATGCTCTTGGCAAGCTCATCCTGCAGTGCGCGCTTGAGATTGACGCTCTGAACAAAGGGGCTGACCCCGATCCTTTCATTGTCAAATATCTTGTAGCCGCCCTGCTCACTGGCAGGCAACCCATCCTTTGCCATATCCAGACGAAGCTGATAAACGTTTTCTTTTGGAACGTAGATAGTCGCCCCGCCGTTGCGCAATTCGTAAGCAATGTTCTTTTCGGCTATTTTCTCGGTAATCGCAGAGGCCTCCTCGGGACCCAGGTCCTGGTACAGCATCCTCATATCAGGCCTGCGGGCCCAATGAACGAGCATCGCGCCGGCAAGAACGAACGTCAGAACAATCGCAACAAGCAAGGCCTGCTGGACCAGGCCTATCTTTTGCCAAACTGTTCCAATCTTTTGGAGCAAAGCCATGATACCTCTTGGCTGACTGATTGCCGCCGATTGAAGAAGCCGCCGGCAATTATCAACGGAAAACTACCACCTACAACGGCATGTTCATAGTCTGTTTGTAAGCCTCAATTAACTTGTTTCTGACGCCCACAAGAAGTTTGAAACTCATATCGGCCTTTGCTACGGCAGAGACCACCGACGTGATGTCTTCGTTCTTGCCGGACAACAAATCCTTAATAGACATATCCGAGGACTCCTGCAAATCATCGACCTTGGATATGTAATTCTCGATACCTTTGACTGCATCGGCAAAACCCGATTTCTCGTCGTCCGGACCTCCCAATTTCGGCATCCCGGGAGAACCAGGGCCTGTCGCGTTGGGACCCCAGGGCCCCTTCATTGGGTGCGAAAGCCCGCTTACATTAGGATTAAAGTTCGCCATCGAATCTCCCCTGATTTATCGAAGTAACTCAAGTGTCGTCTCAATCATTTGCTCATAGCGCTTCAACACCGCTACGTTGGCCTTGTACGCCCGCGTTGCTATGTTCAGATTTATCATCTGTGCGGGCAAATCATCCAAAGTCATGCCGCCCTTGCCGCCGACGGCATCAGGACCGAGGCCGGCCTGGCCAATAGTTGTGCTCATGCTGGCAACGTTCGATGAAATGTCTTTCATCCGTTTGCCCTGCCCTTGTATGCCTGAGACCGCTATGTCTAAAGGGCTGAAACTGCTTTTACTTTCAACTCTCATCTGCTCTATCCCTTTCTCGTCCCGTCCCTGTTCTTGCCCGGCTCATCGCAGGCAAACAACCGGCAAATTATTACGGTGCATTAATTGCCAGCTCGATTTGGCTGTACTTCTTGCTGAGCAGCCGAATATATGCCTTGTGGCGAAGGCTATTCTTGATCATTTGGCCCACCTCAAGCTCCATGTTAATATCGTTGCCGTTTGCCCCTATTGGCGTTTGCCTGGGCTCGTACGTCTCAGGCTCAACCTCGCTGAAGTCAACTTTCTCGGGTGAATCCGAACATGCGTCGAGCAACTCTTTGAACTCGACATCGACTCTGCGGTACCCGGGCGTCTCAAGGTTGGCAAAATTGTCGGCTATTGTTTTTTGCCGAAGATTTTCGGACCTTATGCCGGCCTCGATCAGATCAACTATGCTATTTATTTTTGACATCTGAAATTTCCAGACAACTACAACAATATCCACACACAAACAGCGTCTGCTAAAGAGCCAAACAGCAAGAAGCGTGCCAAATGCTTGCGCCCCGCCATTTTAGGTGTACTTATCCCAACCATGTGCGAAAAACGCATCGAGCGGGAATTATCACCCATCCCGACCGCAGCGGCGATGTAAGGATTTTATACAATAGGCGGCGTTTTCTTACACGTTGAGAGCACTGAGGAGAAAAGAGTATGAAATCTTCGTACTAAAATCTTTGATCTTCTCGTTTTTTGTGCGTGTTATTTCGACAATGCTGATGTAATTATTTGGATAATAAAGAGTTATCCCGGCTTGCCGGGATTCCGAAGTTTTGCGTTTTTCATTTTAATTTTTGAGTTTGGTTGCGGCCAAAGGCCGCGCTAGTAATCGGTGTCTAATAAAATTTGTCAGCACGGCAAGTGCGACTATGCCATCGGACCGGACCGGAAATTCTTTCCTGCGAGCGGGAATATTTCGCCGCAAACGCGGACAACAACGAGGCATCCTGCACCAATCGCTTTTGCCCATTATTCACAAGTTCCGACTACAAAAGTGCTTAGCAACGTCAAGGGGATTCGCCGTCGCCGCTCTGGCACAACAATTGCTTTAATTTAAGCTGGTTTTATGGGGATTGCGGTATGGGTGCAAACTTGTTGACAATCGGGGACATGCTTGCTGGAATAACAGCCAAAGCTTCGGCTCTGCCCAAGTCCGATGCAAGCGGAGAAGGTACGCCATTTTCCGTGACTGCCGGGCACAAACCGTCGCCGGTCGAAACTGCCAAGCCAAAAACGCCTTATAACAATACTGATACTAATACTGCTGACGCCCGGAGCAAGTCTATAGGCGAACCACCAAAGGACTTCAGCCAGGCGCTGCGCGAAGAGGCAAAGTCCGAAGCTCCGCAGAAGACTCAAAACAGCCCCAGGTTGAAGGGGCAAGGCCCCGGATTCAACGCTGCTCAACAACCGGATATAGTGCAAGCCTGGCGGGCCATGAATTCCGCACCCGTAGAGCAGAGCAGGGACGGAGCGGCCACAAGAATCGAGCCGAAAGCCGGACGCCAGCTTGCCGAACTGATCGCCGCGGCGAAGGCCGAAAAATCCCCACCTGCTATCGGAAAGGCTGCACAATCGGTCGAAATCAAACCTCTCCCAACTACTGATAAAGGCCCGTTGGGACTCAACAGCGTCTCACCCGAAATTATCCGGCATACGCCTGCCGCAACCATTCAGCCTGCGGAAGCCGCAACCGACGGTACAATTTCGAGTTCAAACGAGACGGTCATCGATACAGAAGCGGTCACCCGGCAAGACACGCACGCCAAAGTACTAGCGCCGGAAGTTCCTGCCGATACCGGCGGCGAGACAATCGCTGAGACTTCGCCTGTCGCCGGCACTCCGGCAGCGCCGGCAGCGAACATAAAGAGTCCGATGCCTGAGACTCCTATCGAGGACGGCGGCAAAGCGACCGATGTGGTCGGCAGCGCAAATACGGCGGATGCTCGCATAACGACAGATCAAGCCGGGCCGTCTGAAACGCAGCCTGAGCTTGTTGCGATTGATCCGGACAAATCGCTGCAAGCTGCCGGTAAAGAACCGACAGTCGCCGAAACTTCGCCTGTCGCCGGTACTCCGGCAGCGCCGGCAGCGAACATAAAGAGTCCGATGCCTGAGACTCCTGTCGACGACGGCGGCAAAGCTACCGAAGCCCCGCAGAATACTCAAAACAGCCCCAAGTCAAATGGACAAGGCCCAGGATTCAACACCGCTCAACAACCGGATATAGTGCAAGCCTGGCGAGCCATGAATTCCGTACCCGTAGAGCAGAGCAGGGACGGAGCCGCCACAAGAATCGAGCCGAAAGCCGGGCGCCAACTTGCCGAACTGATCGCCGCGGCGAAAGCTGAAAAATCCCCACCTGATGCCGGACACACCGTACAATCAGTCGAAATCAGACCTCTCCCAACTACCGACAAAGATCCGTTGGGACTCGACAGCGTTTCACCCGGAACTCCCCGGCATACGCCTGCCGCAATCATTCAGCCTGCAGAAGCTGCAACCGACGGTACAGTTTCGAGTTCAAACGAGACGCTCATCGATACAGAAGCGGTCATCCAGCAAGGCACGCATGTCAAAGGATTAGTGCCGGAAGTTCCTGCAGATACCGGCGGCGAGACAATCGCTGAGACTTCGCCTGTCGTCGGCACTCCAACAGCGCCGGCACCGGACATGAATAGTCCGATGCCTGAGACTCCTGTCGACGACGGCGGCAAAGCTACCGATGCTCCGCAGAATACTCAAAACAGCCCTAGGTTGAAGGGGCAAGGCCCCGGCTTCAACGCCGCTCAACAACCGGATATAGTGCAAGCCTGGCGGGCCATGAATTCCGGTTG
>NJBM01000016.1 GCA_005223045.1 Planctomycetes bacterium B3_Pla
TCGGAAAAGGTTTATTACTGGCGAGTCGATGAGTTTGACGTTGCGGCGACACATAAAGGCGATATCTGGAGCTTCACGACTCCGGGCGCCGTGGGCAATCCCCAACCGGCCAATGCTGCTGTGGATGTACCGATGATCGCAACGCTTTCATGGACGCCGGCGGATAATGCCGCTTCGAGCGATCTATACTTCGGCACCGATGCCGATGCTGTGAAAAATGCCACTACGGCCTCGCCTGAGTATGTAGGCAACAAAGCACTCAGCTCTGAGAACCATGATCCCGGCAAACTTGCCCTGGATGCGACCTACTACTGGCGTGTGGATGCCGTCTACGCGGATAGGACGGTCAAAGGTCTACTCTGGAGCTTCGCGACCGTTGGCTTTATCTCAGTGGATGATTTCGAGCCCTACAATGATATTGACCCCCCTGATCCCAACAGCAACAGGATATTCGAGTCGTGGATCGACGGTTTCGGAACCACGGACAACGGAGCACTGATCGGCAATGATCTGCCGCCTTATGCTGAGCAGACTATAGTTCACGGCGGCACCCAATCGATGATATATCGCTATGACAACGCCAACAAGACCTCTGAGGCGACGATGACTTTGGTTTATCCGCGTGACTGGACAGAGGAAGGCGTTACAAAGTTGTCGTTGTGGTTCCGCGGCGATTCGGGCAACTCTGCCGAGAGGATGTTTGTCGCTCTGGGCAACGCAGTAGTCTATCACGATGATCCCGCTGTGACGCAAATAGGCACGTGGACCGAGTGGGTAATCGACCTGACGGCATTCGCAGGCGTGGATCTTACTAATGCCAATTCGATTACCATTGGCATCGGCACCAAGGGCAGCCCGGTTGCCGACGGTGGTATAGGGACGATGTACTTCGACGACATTCGGTTGATTCGTTAAGCTGTAAACATTTGTGTGGCTGCCAAGATAGATTTGGGTTAATTCGGGGCCTGTACTGATTCACTCGGTATAGGCCCCGGTTGCTTTGCCTTGAGCCATTCTAAAGTGTAATCACGAAAATAAGCCCTTTAAATCACTTATCTACCCCACCACGCCCCTCCTGTCGCGCACAATCGAACGCTACGAGCCGATCCACAGTTAAGCTGAGTTCTTTCCCCTTCCCGCAAAATGGGCAGAATTAGGGGGTGACGCGCATCTGACACGCGCTGCTCAGAACCAAGGCCGATTCATACTATTCTGGTAAAGTGTGCTTTTTCCCCTAATCAGCAGGGAACTTCGTGTATTCTATTGAATTCCGTTGAACCGCGCGTAACGACGGAAATAATCCGCGAGGCTTGCCGAGTCGGATTGATTGAATGGTTATATCGTAAATCCGATATCTGCTACGTGGCCAATGCAGAGCCTGGGTTGCTCTTGTCGTAATTCCATCGTCACTGTACTATGATCCCCCTAATCAGAACTCATGTGCATTAGGCGCTGAACGGCCTCAAGGGCAACTGGGCGAAAGACGGTCGGCAACGCATCTGCGACCTCAGAAGCCGGAAGCCAATCTCTTTTTCTGTCCGTCTCCCATTGTGCCGCATCTCCAACTACCGTTGCGAGGAAAAATGTAAATTCTATTTTGGTTTCGCCGTCTGAAGCCTCGACTGTGGGAAGTTTCACTCCAAGATCCACGCAGTAGCCAGCCTCCTCTGCACATTCACGTTTGGCTACCGCCTCCAACGACTCGCCTCGCTTCACCGTACCTACTGGAAACACCCACGATCCTTTGTATTTGCGCGATGTTATGAGGAGCACATGTGGCTCATCTCCTTTTACAAAGCGATATGCTACAACTCCAGCTTTCTCCCCTAATGTTTCTGCGAACGCCATTTTTGATCCTTATTTGTTGAACTCGCCAACATGTTGTTTTAACAATAGATTGTACGTTATTGCATACCGACACTAAACCATTTTCTATTACTTCTGTAGAGTATCGAGGTTGTAGTTGTTCTGTTTGGCCCAGTTCACAATAATGTCATTTTTCTTTATCTTTGTATGTAAGGAGCTTCGACGAGCCGCCGAGCGTATGTCTCCTGCGATGGAGTCGAAGGTTTTGCCTATCTTTATGCCACACATTGCACGGTTAAACTCGTACATCAAGAAACCCTTCTCCTCTTCCCGGTCTCGTAAATTAATCGCTTTACTAATTTCTCGGTAGGCGCGCTCCCAGTCCTTCTTTGTTTCATCCTTTCCTCCTTGGTCTTTCAATGCATAGCCAAGTTGCCCATGGTTGCGGTGGAATTGCTCTCTCGCATTATTGTCGATGAGCGCCTCGAAGATCGGGATGGTTCGCTCCATCAGCGACACATCCTTATTTTTCTTCCAGTCCCAGTTTGCCGTACGAACTTCGCGGGTTTCCTTGAATATCTCAAATCGAGCAGCTCGCGACGCTACCTTGACGGCTTCCTTAAGCTCCTTAACATTTTTTACTTTCTCACTTTTGTCCAAGTGACGATTAACTAACTTAATGGCTTTCGTATCAAACACCTCAATCTGGACAACTTTCTTCTTGGCTTCCTCGGCGCTCTTCTTAGCCTCTTCGGCGCTTTTCTTAGCCTCTTCGGCATCCTTTGCAATATTAGCTAAGGCGCGGTCAACTAAACTGCGTCCTCCGTACCCACCGACAAGGGCCATAGCCAGGAGCTTGACTAAACCCAGAACTGAACCAGAACTCAATAAGGATTTTGACGGAGTACCTGCAATCGTGAGCTCGGTGGGCAATATGAGAAAAACCACATAGGCTCCGGCGATGCCATAGCAACAATCTGCCACCCATCCGAGGTTGATCACATGATTCTTGTCGGGATCACGGTGGGGGACCTCCAGGCCGCTGTCGCGCGCTGTGTAGAGCAACCCTCCGAAGGCGCCGGCTACGGTGATCATCATAAAGATGGTGGCACCTTCGGACCACGGAGCGCCGACCCGCACGTAGAATCCGATGAAATAGCCGACTGCAACTGCCGACACGACTAATAGTATTATAATAACTGGTCGCATGGTAGTCTCCTAAGTGCCGTGAGACGCGGTATAACTATGTATATACGGTTTCCGTATAAGACTCCAGACCTCTCTGAGTGTCGGTATAACACCCCTTTGTCCGAAGTCCATAAGTAATTCTTTGGAAACGATTTAGGCCAATTCCCCTTCTTGGTGGGGGCCTTATGCGGTTTCCAGATAACATCTCAAGCCTTCCGTCGTCTTATCCGGGCTTTCCCATATACACTTCACTCGAGCGCTCAATTGCCCCGAATTACGACTTCATCCTCGTCAACAGGACCATAGGTAACGCTGTCCACCACGTCGCCATCAGGATCAATCAGGTCAATGGTATCCCCATCGTTGTTTAGGGACATTGGCTGGCCGTGGCGGGTGATCGTCTTTTCTGCGCCGGGCTGAATCATACCAAGGCTTGATAGGGACCATGTTTTGCCTGAGAGATCGCGAAGCTTCCAGCCATTGAGGTTGATGGCTTGTTGTGAGACATTTCTGATCGTTGCCGTTTCCTTGTCAATGTCCTTGCCCGGTGGGTTTGGCAGCAACGCTACGATTAGAAGCGTTCCAGTCTGAGTTTCGTCCTCGCACCGGAGTCGGACCACAACGGGGAAGTGGTCTGTTACAGCTCTTGGATCGTGGTTATGAGGAATATCGACAAGCTCTACCCTCTCACGCAGTCCGTTCGCAATAAGGATGTGGTCGATGGAGGTCAGTTCGCGGTCCGCTTCGATGTGTTCATTGTGGTTTTGATCCCAAAAGGCAGTGTAGCGGCTTGCTTTCGGTACGAGTTGAGCGGCATTGAACAGATCGTCACCCGGAGTCCCTGTGCCCAATTGCTTTATCATGCTGAGCACATTTGTGACAGGCATACTGTCAATATGATCCCGATTGCCCTCTTCGCCGTCGTAGTCATTGAAATCGCCGAGTATAATAAGTAGATAGCCATCGTCAAAAAGCTTCTTTGCCCGCTTGCAGATCAGATCAGCCTGGGCCTCACGAGGCAGACGTCTATACTCAGCATTTGGAAAGGCGAGAAAGTGCAACCCTATGATTGCGATCTTCGTGTTCCCAATTGTGAACGTTGCATACAGATTCTTGGACACTCCCTTCACGACATTCCCACTTTGCCCTTTGCCATCGTCTCGGTCAAAGACAAGAGGATCAATCCGTGTAAGTAGGGCCACGTCCTGTCCTGTATACGTGTCTTTGCCCTTCTTGAAATACACCTGGTAGCCTCTGCCCGCAAGATAGTCGGCATTGAGCTTGTCTACAGCCTGTTTGTTCTCGACCTCAACGAGATTCACAATGTCGGGATTGCCGGCCCTGATGATCTCGGCGATTTCCGCCATGTGTTCAGCGGCTTCGGTTTCTGAGTGCTTCCAGTCAAAGTTCGGCTGGCCCTCCTCTGGCTCCACGCCATCCCACATGAACTCAGTATTGAGGGTCATTATCGTGAGGGTGGCCTTGTTTGGGCGTCTGTCAGCTCCGAAAACCGAAGTAACCATGACGAGAAACGCAGCGGCGATGAGTAAACAGACGAGTCTAAATGGATTACGTACAAACGATTTCATTTCATACTCCCTTCACTAATTCCCCCAGGTTTACATTGATTATGCGACAATAGCCTTCTTCCTATAATTAAAGGCGTTTCTCCTCCGTCAGATGTTGATACTTTTTTTCAAAAAAATTCCGCTTCTGACGATTTTCTTTGCAGCCGAAGCCCGTGTACATACATTGTGGAAACTACGTATTTTCGCTGGGCCGCTTAGGCACTTCAAATCCACTGAGCGGCCTCCTTGGCGCCTTAACGGGCATGATAGAGGGTAGGTTCGCGTGGGTTGCGATGCCGCGGGGATAAATGTTGAACCTGCTTGAATATTGTCGAGATTAAGATGAGATTACGATATTATGAAACTTGAAGCTTGCATTCGAAGGTTGCCGAAAGAGGAACAAAGATGAACTGGGAAAGTATTATAAAAGCACTGGGGCTTTCAACTGTTTGTATTGCTGCTGTTGCATGGGTAGCAAAAGCGATATTCTCTCAACTCCTTTCGAAAGACCTTGAAAAATTCAAGAGCGAACTCAACACAAGCTGCGAGATGCAGATTGAACAGTTTCGATCACATATCCAGCTTGAGGCTCAGAAACGTGTTATCGAGTATTCCTCGCTACATACAAGACGGGGGGAACTGATCGCAGACTTGTATTCTCGCCTTAGTGACTTGGATGAATCAATCCAGCATCTGATATTGAAATATCAACTTGGGCAGTATCAGGAAGAGATAACGAAAGAGATGCCAATGATTCCTACTGAGATTCGAACTGATCTCCGCCCTGACGAGAAGAAGATGTTAGAGAAGTTGACTTCGGCTAATTTGGAGTTCTGGAACTTCTACAAGAAGAAGAAGATATACTTCAGCACTCGTGTCTGTGACTTAGTGGATAGATTTAGTGGCCTTGCATTTTTCCTGGAATCAAACTACGAAAATGTGACATTCAAAGATGGAGCAGGGAATATACTGGTTAACCCAAAAGTACAAGAGGTCTGGGATAAAGCAAGCAAGACAATCCCTCAGCTTCTATCTCAGCTTGAAACGGAATTCCGAGATATACTTGGAGTTAAATCCAAATAAGAGGCATTAAGAAAACCACGATGATGCCCTGAATACGCTACCCCTCAAGCCGAGAGCGTCCATTCTACGAGCGTAAAACACCTCTGAGGGCTGCTCTGGGAGATTGTGTGAGGAGCTTGTAGAATGAAATCATCGCGTCCTGGTATCTCAGTCATCCAGAGATTTTTCTTGACGGGAATGTGGCCGGTCTGGTATAAGTAGGGTGAGATTAAATCAGTGGATTTGAGGTCATCTGGGCAGGATTCTGCTTGTCTTTCGGACTCTCAAAGGAAGGAGGAAGCGTCAGACCGTATGGAAATATCCTCAGCAGACGCGGGCAAATTGCATTCAAGAGTAGAGACCGGTGTGGTCACTTTACGTCAACATTATCTTGAAGGAGAACTATTATGTGTCGGAAATTGGTCTATTTGGTAATATTCGTGACCTTTGCTCTGATCGCCGTGCCATCGGTTACTCATGCACAAGTCGCTAACCTACTGCAAAATCCAAGTTTTGAAGAGGATGAGGTTATCCAAGCCGACCCAGCCTGGGAAAGATGGACTACTTGGGGTTGGGAAAGTGGTTTGAACAGCACCGTCACCTTCGATGAAACCGAGTCCATTGATGGTACGCGAAGCCTTAGAATTGAACCCACAGGAGGTACTAACTGGTACTTCATGGTGCTGCAGGACAATATCCCGCTCACGGTTGGCCAACCGTATACTTCCAGCTTCTGGGCCAAAGCGGAAGCGGAACGTCCCCTCACCACAAAGATGAAAGCCACGGATAACTCTGTTGACTGGGGGCTGACGGACTTTGAGTTGACGACCGAGTGGGCCGAGTATTCAATGACTGCCAACGCCATGAGCGCCTCGGCAAAGTTTGAGATACACTGTGCTGCCGTTGACGCTCCGTTATGGGTGGATTTTGTCTTTGTCTATGAAGGGGAGTACGTTGCCGGAATTGAACCGGCGGGAGCAACACCACAAGTAAAGGCTACTGATCCAAATCCAACCGATGGGGCCGTACACGAGGATACATGGGTCAACCTCAGTTGGAGGCCGGGCAACTTTGCGGTCTCACATGATGTGTACTTAGGCGACAACTTCGACGATGTCAACAACGGTACCGGCGACACCTTCCGGGGCAACCAGACCGCGACATTCTCCGTTGCTGGCTTTCCGGGATTTGCTTTTCCGGATGGTCTCGTTCCGGGCACAACTTATTACTGGCGAATCGACGAAGTCAACGAAGCCGATCCGAACAGTCCGTGGAAAGGCGATGTCTGGAGTTTCTCTGTTCCTCCCAAGACAGCCTACGACCCTGATCCGCCTGACGGAGCCGGATTTGTGGATCCGAACGCGACATTCTCCTGGACGGGAGGGTACGGCGCCAAATTGCACACTATTTATATTGGTACCAATATCGATGATGTAAACGATGCTGTCGGAGGCGCCCCGCAGGGCACTGCAAACTTCAGTCCGGGGCCGCTGGAATCGGAGAAGGTTTATTACTGGCGTGTCGATGAGTTCGATGCCTTCGAGACGCACAAAGGCGATATCTGGAGCTTCACGACTCCGGGTGCCGTGGGCAATCCGCAACCGGCTAACGGCATCGCCGATGTACCGATGACAGCAGCCCTTAGCTGGACGCCGGCGGACAATGCTGCTTCGAGCGAACTGTACTTCGGCACGGATGCCGATGCCGTGAAGAATGCCACACCGGCATCACCCGAGTATATAGGTAACAGAGCACTCGGCTCGGAGAGCCATGATCCCGGCAAACTTGCCTTGGGTGCAACCTACCACTGGCGTGTGGATGCGGTCTATCCGGCCGAAACAGTGAAAGGTCTGCTCTGGAGCTTTTCGACAGCCGACTTTATCGGGGTGGACGATTTTGAATCCTACAATGATATCGATCCACCTGATGCCGCGAGCAACAGAATATTCGATATCTGGATAGACGGCTTTGGGACCACCACGAACGGCGCCCTGGTTGGCAACGACTTGCCTCCGTATGCAGAGCAGCTTATTGTCCACGGCGGTATCCAGTCGTTGCCATATCGATATGACAACGCCAACAAGACTTCCGAGGCGACGCTGACGCTGGTTTACCCGCGTGACTGGACAGAGGAAGGCGTTACGAAGTTGTCGTTGTGGTTCCGCGGCGCATCGGGCAACTCCGCCGAGCGGATGTTTGTCGTTCTTAACGGCGGCGCGCCTGTCTATCACGATGACCCGGCTGTGACACAGACAGGCTCATGGACCGAGTGGGTCATCGACCTGGCGGCATTTGGCGCCGACCTTACGAATGTCAATACCATCACCATTGGTTTCGGCACAAAGGGCAGCCCGGCAGCCGACGGTGGCACAGGGACAATGTACTTTGACGACATTCGGCTGTACCGATAGCAGGGAAAAGTTGAAAATCAAGATGTAAGAAGCAGAATTGAAAAGGTCGTTGCCGCGACGCGGCAACTCTCCGTAAGGAGTCCCTATGACCACTATTTTGATATTCGATGAAGGAGGATTATTATGTGGAAGCAAAGACTGTGTTTGGCGGCGATGGCCACGCTCGTCCTCACTTGTGGGGCAGCCAAGGCTGATGTTGTTACAGGACTGGAGGGCTACTGGCCTCTCGACAGCGACGCTCAGGACTTCTCCGGCAACGAGCGCCACGGCACGCTTATCGCCAATGCCCATTTTGTCAATGACGGCGTGCACGGCGGGGCTCTGGAACTCGACGGGACCGAGGACTATGTAAGCGTGGACAGATACAAAGGTATTATGGGGCCTCCCTGGACACTGACCGCCTGGATTCAGACGACCGCCAGTGGAGACCCGGAGATTCTGAGTTGGGGAAGCGAAGGTGGCGGTCTCAAAGTTGAGTTCCGCCTGCACGACGGTCGCGTCCGGATCGAGCACGGCAACGGCAACAACCGCAGTGAGACCACAGTCAACGATGGGCAGTGGCATCACGTAGCGGCGGTGCTTCCGGAAGGTGGTTTAATGGAAGACGTCCAGTTCTACGTGGATGGCGAACCCGGCGGCACGTTCCAGGTCGGCAACGGGACCAACCCATTCATCACAGCCGTCGGCATTGACCTCAACATCGGCCGCAGCGGCCCCAGGGCCGACCGGTACTTCGCCGGTTTGATCGACGAGGTGCGGATGTACAGCCGCCCCCTGATCCAGGACGAGATCCGGCAGACGATGGAAATCTCCGCCGCAGGCTCGAATCCGCTCGCGTCCAGTCCGACACCGGCCGACAGCTCGCGATTTGAGGAGTCCTGGGTGAATCTCCGGTGGAGAGCCGGCGCATTCGCCGTCTCGCACGATGTGTACGTGGGCGACGATTTTGATGCCGTCAATGGCGCCAAAGCCGGCTCGCCGGCATTCTGGGGCAACCAAGCCACGGACTTCATCGTAGCGGGCTTCCCTGGATTTCCCTTCCCCGGCGGCCTTGTTCCCGGCACAACATACTATTGGCGAATTGATGAGGTCAACGATGCCGAACCTAACAGTCCGTGGAAGGGCGATGTCTGGAGCTTCACCATTCCTTCGATAACGGCATACGAGCCCAATCCCGCCGACGGCTCGGAATTCGCCGATCCCGGCACAACTCTCAGTTGGGAGCCCGGCATGAACGCCAAGCTGCACAGCATATACTTCGGCGACAATCCTGACGACGTGACCAATGCCGCCGGCGCTCTGCCGCAATTGGCAGCGACCTACGATCCGGGCGCGCTCGAAGCTGGCAAGACCTACTACTGGCGGGTCGATGAATTCGACGGTGCCGTAACTCACACAGGCGATCTCTGGAGCTTCACAACGATCCCTGACATCCCGATCAGCGATCCGAACCTTCTCGCTCTGTACAAACTGGACGAGGCCCAGGGCTTTACTGCGGTCGACTCTTCCGGTTACGCAAGTCATGGCGCTCTGATGGGCACCGCCGGTTGGACCGTTCCGGGCCTGGTCGGCGATTCCGCCCTGAACTTCGGACAGAACGGCTACGTGGCCATCCGCAACCTCACGTACGAAGGTGATGCCTATACTGAGTCGACCGTCTGCTGCTGGATGCGCACAGAGAACCAAGGCACTCAGATTCTCGCCTCGTTCGACCCTGACCATTACTGGCGTCTGGCGATAGACAGCTACGGTGCCGGCTTCGGCCTTATCGACTACGACGTCACGACAACCAGCGGGCTGACCGAGCTCGGCAGCCTCACGCGCGTCGACGACGGATTCTGGCACCATATCTGCTGCGTGTACAACAAGGGCTTCATGGCCATCTACATCGATGGCCGCCTGGACGCCACCATGACCGGAGGCCCCACAATGGGCAGCGGCACGATCCGTTACGGCTTCCTCGGCGCCGACTCGATGGCCGACACCTACGACGGTGACAGAGACCGTCGAACCGCGCTCATGGGCGATCTCGACGACTTCCGAATCTATGACAGGGCTCTGGACCAGGAAGAAATCACACAAATCATGCGAGGCGATCCGCTGGTCGCGTGGAATCCGAGCCCGGCCAACGGGTCGAACCCGGGCCTCAATGATGCGGCCTCGCTGAGCTGGTCGGCAGGCGACAACGCCGCTCAGCACGACGTGTACTTCGGCACCGACGTCCAGGCCGTCAAAGGTGCCGATGCCTCCGACACGACCGGCATCTACAGGGGCCGTCAGAACGCGACCATATTCACCCCGGCCGAAGGCGTAGAGTGGGGCGGCGGACCGTACTACTGGCGCATCGACGAGTACGCTGCCGATGGCACGATCAGCAAGGGCGGAACCTGGGTCTTTACGGTAGCCGATTTCCTGCTGGTCGACGATGTCGAGTCGTACAACGACCTCAATCCCGATGAAACGGGCAGCAACAGGATCTTTAACACGTGGATTGACGGCTTCGGCACCACGACAAACGGGGCTCTCGTCGGCTACGACCAGGCCCCATTCACCGAACGCAGCATCATCCACGGCGGCGCCCAGTCCATGCCGTATGTATACGACACCAACCTCAAGATTTCCGAGGCAACGATGACGCTGGTGTACCCGCGCGACTGGACCGAGCAGGGAGTTACCAAATTGTCCATCTGGTTTCGCGGCCAGGGGGCCAACTCGCCCGAGCGCATGTTCGTCGTTCTAAACATCAACGCCGTCGTCTATTATGATGACCCCGCTGCGACGCAGGCGACTATATGGACCGAATGGGTGATCGATCTGACCGCATTTGCCGGCGTTGACCTTACCAACGTAAATACGATCACGATAGGTTTCGGCACGAAAAACGCGCCTGCCGCTGGAAGCTCAGGGACGATGTACTTCGACGACATTCGACTGATTCGTTAAGCTGTAAGCATTTGTTCGGGGCCTGTACTGACTCACTCGGTATAGGCCCCGGTTGTCTTGCTCTATGCCTGAATCAAGGCCGACTGGAGGCGCGATCTGTGGCATAAGTCATCCACCCTTCCCCGACCCGAAGTGCGATTTTCAACCCGGGAAAAACCAGCCGCATCAATGTCGCGCACTTCATTGCCGATCTTATTACGCGCGATGAGTTCTGGAATCAATGGCAAGGAAAGATGCCGGTCGTCTACAATGAGGTGTTGTAGTAATGCTTTAACGAATCTTTACGGCTTGCATAACGGATTTTCCATTTTCGTAAATGGTCATTCGCACAGAGGTGTCTGTCTCATTCCTGAATTCTAACTGGACATCATAGTTGGGCAAAAAGAATGTATTTCTTGACTTTGGGTAAAGAATTCCAGTCGGAATACCTTCACCGGAGACTTTGATGGCGTTTCCTTCCTGAATAACCCTCATCACTCTTCCGTTGGGTTGTCGATATTGCCCAACATATTGCTGAATAACGTTGTCTGACAGGTTAACAACTTCTGAAGTCTCAACAGGCTGGTTCATCGATTGGAGGATCTGACTTCCTACATCCAGCGATTCTTTGAGTATCCTGTCGATCAGGAAGATACCATTGTCCCCGTTGCTCATGATAACAATTCCTCTTTGAGATTGAGGTAAGAAAACAGCCATGGTCCTGACGCCTATATCTGCTCCACCATGTTCAATGGCATACTCTCCATTGGGAAGACTTGTTACTAATCCCCAGCCCAGTCCGCGGTAATAGTTGTTTTTCACTTCCACCTGCGTATTTGTCATTTCTTTGTATAATGCTGGTGACAGTCCCGCCCCATTCATAACATCTATCCCTAATTTGCAGTAATCCTCGATCGTTGATAGCAGATCATCAGCGGCACTAACACCCGTTCTCTGTGACATCTGATAGCGGTTGCCACTACTGTCATGCCATCGTGCCAGACGTGTGGTGTCCAGATTCTGCTCCCAATATTGAGTGTCTATCATTCCCAGAGGTTTCAGTATTATTCTATCCAGCAAAACTTCCAGAGGAGTGTCGAATTTGTTTTCTAAGGCCCGGGCCAGATACTCAAAACCTTCACCAGAGTATTGGTATTGTGTGCCAGGCTCAAATTCAAAAGTTAAGCGTCCTGATGGATGGTTGACCCGCGAGTTTAAAAAACCTGTCTGATGGCTTAAGACATGTCGGGTAGTCAGTTTTTTCAGGTGTGGATCATTTTCAATGTCTGGGTCTATCCAGTATTTATATAACGGTTCATCCAAATCCCACTGGCCGGAAGATACCAATTTCAAAACCATCATCCCCACAACAGGCTTTGTTTGGGAGGCAATATTGAAGATCGTGTTGATCGGTGCAGGATCCTCTTTTTGCAGTTCACCGAAGACTTTAGCATAGCTTATTTTCCCCTCTTGGATGATTCCAATTCCAACTGCTGGAACTTGCAATTCTTCTTGCCACTGCGGCAATGTATCCAAAAAGGATCGATTGATTGTTGAGCACTGCTGATCGGCCAGGTTCTTTATGAAGGTATACAGCAAATGTGCTGATTTATGCAGATGTTCAAAATCGATTAGATCTATTTCATCAAGCGGCGAATGATATTCAGAAAATCCACCGGATCCCATAATGATAGAGGGGATACCATTGCGATAAAAATATTCTGAATCGGTATCGAAAATGATCTCAACGTTGTCTTCTAAAGGAACATACTGGAGATCGTTCTTATTGAAGAGAAGGCCTGATTTTATAAACTGGTCACTGAATTGTTTCGGTCCAAATGCTGTAATCCCGGCAATGGTACGGTTTTTACTGCCGATCTGTTCTATATTGATGTTGAGTACTATGTGATCCTTTGGAATGGGAGGGTATGCAATAAAATGCCGGGAGCCGATCATGCCAACTTCTTCACCAGTATAAAATACCAGCAGGACCGGACGTCTGGGGGGATTCTGGATCAGTGTTTTTGCCGCTTCCAGAGTAATGGCACACCCACTTGCATCATCATTAGCCCCATTATAGATACTATTGCCAATCCGTCCCAGATGATCAAGGTGTGCTCCAACGGTAACCACTTCATGTTTAAGGCTAGGATCCGTTCCAGGGACCAAAGCCCCTACGTTATAACAGTTGATCTTTCTTTCTCGACAGTCAATGGTTACGCTGATTTGAATATCCTTGAGCGTAAACGACCGATAGGATCCCTTTTGTTCCCAGGGATGGAATGGTTGACCTGTCAGCAAACTTTGAGCGATTTGGGGGTGTATTAGTATTGAAGGAAATGAACGTTCCGGGGTAGTGTTATTGGTGGTATCCGATTTGACGTAGTTCAAATAATTGAAACGATATTTTCGAATGACGCTGGTTTCCCAGTTTTCTGCTGAATTCTCGTTGTGAATGATTGTGGCACCAGCAATCTGGTGTTTACTTAGGGCCTTGAATTTTAGCGAATCATAAGCATTCGTATATTGACGGCGAAGCTTGTTGGGGAATGTTGGATGCTTACGGCTTTTTGGCGGTATTCCATCCAAAAGTATAACCCACTTGCCCTTAACATCCTGATCAGCATAGTCATCCCACTCCAAATCCGGTTCATGAATGCCATAACCTACAAAGACTGGCGAAGCAAAGGGTAGGCTCTGATATTTTTTGCCAGGATTTATTACGGCAAACGTTTCCGGGGAATGAGAATAGATCGTATCTTTGCCGGCCTTTCGGAGTATTATCGATGTGGTTGAATCATAGTGCTTGCGGACAAAAGGAACCGGCTGAAACCAGGTTGCATTGCCCTGGTTGTCTTTAAATGGTTTTTTAAGATCTAGCTTTTGAAGAACATTAGCAACATAATCTGCTGCCTTTTTAAATCCAGTTGTGCCTGTAAACCTTCCCTCTGTGTCACCAGAAGCGATTGCCGCCATGTGATGCTTCAAGTTATCAATCGTGATCGATGTTGTTTCGTCTGCATATACACACATGTGGCATATATGCAATAAAACCAAAACAACTATGTACCAACTATGAATACATAAAGCACTTCTCGATAAATGCGAAATAAAGGCCACAATACCCTCGTATACATTAATGGTAATTTTTCATTTAAATGATTATTGATCTGCGTGCGTTAACGTATATAGGTCCGCCACAGCGCCGCTGTGATGTGGGCTGATTGTCACAATTCTGTAATTGCCGAGCGTATTTTCGATCCACTTCGTATCCGGTACATCCACAGTGAATTTAAATTCTTGCTTCTGGTTCATATCAACAATGTAAGTAAAAACAGGCTGGCTACAACATGCGTAATAAAGCTTTACACACCGACACACAATACCATTAACTTTGACCTGGCTAATGCCGCCCATTTCAATCATGTGGTTGTGTTTTTTACTGCAGGCCTGAATGTCACCAATGTCAACCATAAAACCGTTGTTGTGGAGATATTCCTGAACATCCTGACGCGGGCCCATCACTTCTATTTCAGTTTTGATATCCTCAATATCTTTGTCAAACTGAACACTAACATTTATAGGCTTTGCCACACTTTGTTCGATAAGAACTACGCTTAGAAGAGACAACAGCAGAATAACTGCGGCCGCACTTAATATGAATCGTCTTTTAACTTTTACAGCCTCTGGCTGCCGGGCTATGTTATCTTCAATATTGTCCCACAGATGTTCCGGGCAATATTGGTCAGAGCTTATTTTTTCGGCGATGATTTTATAGAACCTTCTTTCGTTCTCAACATTTTTCTTCTGAGCATCGGTAAGAGTCTTCTCATATTCATGACGCTGCTCTTTGTTCAATTGGTCATCCATATAGAGCTGCCAGATGTTATCTTCATTTTTCATCTTTGGCTCCTTCTTTCATATATGGTTTCAAAAAGCCTTGCTGCCGGGCATAGTGTTTGAGTGACTGCCTTAGTTTGCTTCTACCTCTAGCCAGGTGTGTTCCTATCGAAGCGGTCGGGATCTCAACAATCTCTCCAATTTCCTTATATGAATAATTGTGCATCGTAAACAACATAAAGCACATTCGTTCAACGGTTTTTAACTTTTCAAAGGCTTTAAATATCTCATCGCCGCACAGAGCAAGAAACTTGTCCGGATCATCCGTCACAAAACCCGCATTCTGGTCAACGGTTTGATCGAATTCGATCTGCTCAAGACTCACGGCTTGTCTTCTATTCTCCCGATTAGCGACAAAACACTTGTTAACAATGATCTTATATACCCAGGCTCGAAAATTCGTTCCGACCTTAAACGTGCCTTTATTTTCGAATGCCGTCAGAACCGTCGAGGCAAAAACATCCTCAGCATCTTCGGGTTTGTACAAATTACGCCGGACAAAACCGAAAAACTCATCGCGGTATTGGTCTAAATGTTCTATAAATTCAATACTATCCATTTACGTCTCTGAACAAGCCTGTTAGTACTATAGTCATCACAGGGATAAAATATTTCAAAAAAATATAATACTACGTTCGCAGAGAGGTTAAGGCCAGTTCCTCGCTCATCTCACCCGCCACGCCCGTTCTGGCGCGCAGAATCGAACGTTATGAGCACTACCATCGAAAAACACAGGGAGGGATGAATTTCTTCATCCCTCCCTATTTACTTCATTTGTTCTTTCTTGCGAAAGAGTGTGCGCTAAACGTTGGGTTTTACTGTAACATAAAGTGTACCAACCTGCACCTCCATGCCCGGTGAATGCTTCTGGAGCCTGGCCTTCCAGGCCTTGACGCAGACTGATACTGTGTGCCAGTCACCATCACCGGCAACGACGTCGGCACCATCGAAGTAAGTATCCCATCCGTCGATGATGTCCTCTCCGGCAGCGTTCTTTTCCTTCTTCAGGCCGATTTTGGCCTCGAAGTTGGCTCTGATCTTGACATCTTCACAGTCCAAGTAGCAGGGCCAATCGCCGCTGCCTTTACCAATGTCGCCGCAGTCAACCTGCTGCAGCTTGATCTTTCGCTTGTGGCACTCGAAGACCTGCACAAAGTAGCCAACGTGCATGTACACAGGAATGGCGCACAGATCAAGCGCCTTGTACTCGAAGGGCCAGCCAATGTCCATCTCCTTGATGAAGTTGACCTTTATGCTCGACTGCTTATCGAAAGTACCAGTGTGAGGGTCAGGGCCTAATGCCTGCGTCGAAGTCGCCAGTAAAGCTACAACTGCAATCGCAATCAAAGTTCTTTTTATCATTTTCATTTCCCTCTCAATATGTGCCCGCAGAACCCGCGATCGGTCTGCGGAACTAATCAAGGTTGTCCATGCCCAGGCCTAATAGAAACCTGAGCCACAATTGACGAGCAGAAGACTTGTTTCACCGGCTCAGGCAGATGTACCCGCTTTACTGCCGAGCCGGGGCCTTATGAGGTTCACGATTTCAAATCGTCGATTGGCGGTCGTCAATCTCAAATCGTTTTGCCGCCTCAAAACAGGCCGGCTTATTTCGGCGCCTCGCAAGCATCCTCTTGCTTACGACGTGCCGGTTTTCACCATCTCACACACCTCCTTTCTCCCGCTTGCTCGTTAAAGTAAGGCGGGCCTACAGTTTGGATAACAAACGTATATCCACAATCCTGGGCGTATGTAATGACTGATAATAGCAGAACCGGCTCCTTCTCTTTCTTGGATCAACTACTGCCTTTCTCAAACCAGGGCGGCGTCACTGTGCGCGCACATTCTTCCATAAGCTCTCCGAACACGATCCGCACATTGTCGAATCAACGATCCTTATCAGACGCTGTCGTCGGCTTCGATACTGCCGCCGACCTTGCCATCGTGGCAAAGCAGGGATGCGAGTGACAAGCGAACACAATGCTCGGCATATAGGACCGGGCAGTTGACTTCTCACATTACCGGTGTCACTGCAACGAGTGACGGCAATGTGGTCAGCGCCGTGCCGCTTTGACTGGCACCGCTCCTCCGTGAATACAACACATTATATCTTAGTGACAAGTAAGATGTCTATTGTGGTGACTACTAAATTTTTGCAAATTGTCAGCAGCCAATTATCTAATCTATACAGGTCGCTCTTCCGTGAGCATGAAACATTATATCTTAGTGATAAGCAAGGTGTCTATTGTGGCGATTACGTATTTTCACACACGCCGGGCGTTTTGGATTAGCCCGGCTCAGGATTCTGCGGGGTCTGGTCCCGTTCTTGGTTGGCCGGTACATCGACCAGCCCCAGCGCTACAGCCCGTTTGATCAGATCAAGCAGGTTATTGACGCCGAGTTTCTCCATCATGTTGGCACGGTGCACCTCAATGGTCCTCACGGAGCGCCCGAGCAGCTCGGATATTTCCCTGCTGCTCCGGCCGTTAATGATCAGTTTCAATATTGTGTTTTCCGTCCAGGTCAAGGGCTTGTCCGCGTAGCCGTTGGGTGCGGCATTCGTTTGCAGTATCGCTCTGACTCGTCGAAGGAGTTCTTCCTCGATCAACGGCTTTTCGATGAAATCCACAACTCCGGCCTTGATGGCCCTGACAGCCGTAGGAACGTCACCGTGGCCGGTTATAATCAGAACGGGCACCCACGGTGCTACACGTTTAACATGTGTCACCAGTTCAATGCCGTCCATCTCAGGCAGTTTCAATTCGGCAATGAGCAAATCACACTTTTCGACGCTCAATCGCTCAAGGCATCGGGCTGGATGAACAAAACAGGTAATTTCGGCACCGAGGCTTGCAAGCGTTTTGCCGACTGCCTGCAGCGCCTCCAGTTCACCATCAACAATGAAGACATGTTGTTCTGGGCCATTTGCCATCATACTAAAGACGGTCGTGACACAAATTTGTTACAGTTTTTCTTGAAAGAATTTGATTGAAAAAGCCCCTGCCCGAAGAGGGAATTGTCGAGAGCAGGGGCTTGAAGGGACTGCAGGCATAATAGTGTGCAGCCTTCATTCGGTATTGTATCAAGACACTCAATCTCCAGCTATTGCGGTGACTACGTAATTTTTGGGTACCTGACATTGAATAGTCTATTTGGCGGCGCGAATGTCGTTTCATCTTAGGTCTCCTTTCGACTCAACAACCAGGACTCCGACGTCCGTTAACGTCGTCATTTCATGACTCCGGTTGTATTCTGACTTCTGTATTCCGTCTTCTCTCCCATTTACTCGTACCTCAGCGCCTCCATCGGATCGACCTTCGCTGCACGGCGGGCAGGGATCCACGCCGCCAGGGCAGCGACCGTGAGCATAATCACGACGGTCCCAATCACCGTGACAGGATCGTGAGGTTCGATGCCGTAGAAAAAAGACCGGGCCACAGGAACCAGAGCCAGGGCGACAGGTAAGCCGATGGCTACGCCTAAGGCCGCGAGCGTCAGGGCCTCTCGGAGGATCGGCCAGGCCACATCTGAGGGCTGCGCGCCCAAAGCCATGCGAATGCCCATTTCACCGGTTCGTCGTGCGACATTGTAGGCCATCAGTCCGTACAGGCCAATGCAAGACAACGCCAGGGCCAGGAGGGCAAGATTCCCGGAAAGCGATGCAAAGAGGCGTTGCTGAGCAAGATGCTTCTTGAGTACGAGTTTCTGAGTGGTCATCCCCTCCAGTGGCAGATTGTGGTCGATATCGGCCACGGCCCTGCGCACGGCAGGCATCAGAGACATCGGTGGAAGCACACTGCGTATCATATAGTTTATAGAGAGCCACCTATCTTGTGTATAAGGAAAATAGAGAATCGGTGAAATGTTTTCGCGGAGATCCTGATATTTGTGGTTACTGCATAGACCCACGATTTGATATTGTTCACTTTCGAGCGTTATGAACTGACCCATGGGATTCTCATCTGGGAAAAACGAACTTCCGAATTCCTCATTGACGATGACGACACGCTGGGACTTTCGCGCATCCGTAGGACGGAAGTCACGCCCTTGCAGCAGGTTGATTCCCATGGTCGCGAAGTATCCGTCACTCACCGTCAGTCGAAGTGACTTTCGCTGCTCTGCATCGGGACGGCCGGGGATCGATATATCACAGCTACGTAACACTCCACGCAGCAATGGCAGACTTGAAAGGGCGACTGACCGGACGCCGGGGATTCCTGCAATCTGCTGACGCACGGTATGATAGAAGCGTTCCGTATCTTTATATTCCGGTGGGGACAGGGACTCATCAGGACGGATTCTGAGCAACAAGAGATTCTCCGTGTCAAATCCAGGATCCGTTCGATAGAGATTGATCAGGGTTCGGCATAGGAGCCCGCCGGCCACGACCACAATGACGGATAAACCCACTTGCGCAGTGACCAACACCTTCCCCAGGCGGAGCCGGGGCGCGCCGCGGCTCCCGCTGTCTTTGAGTCCTGCCGATGGATTGGTGTTTCCAGCACGCAACGCAGGAAAAAGGCCGAACAATAAGACGGTGACCACGCCAGTGGCCAGCGTAAATATCAAAACGTTCGCATCAATCTGTAGGTTGAAGTGTTGATTTCCTGATGGATCGATGATAAACCCGGTCAGTGCCGCTCTTATCCATACGGAGAATACCAATCCGAGACATACACCTGCCAGTGACAGAATCATGCTCTCCGTGAGCGACTGGCGTATGAGACGCCACCGCCCGGCGCCCATCGCCGCACGCACGGCCATCTCATGTTGACGGGCCGCGCCCCGAGCGAGAAGCAGACCTGCCAGATTCGTGCAGGCGATCAGCAGAACCAGACCCACCACACCATGCAGGAACCATAAGGGTCGAGCCATCTGTAGACTTTCCATTAATACTCCGTGCCGACCTTTCTGCAAGAAGATCCCGGGTCGGTCAATCTCCACTTCAGAACGATTGACAACATTGCTGAATAGAAGCTCCAGTGATGCCTGCACCTGAGCCTCATTGGCCCCGGGAACCAGTCGCCCCATCATTTGAACCCACCACACATCATACGAATCTAACCACTCAGATTCGAGGAATAGTCGTGGTTGAGCCATCATGGGGACATAGAAATCGGTGCGCTTTTCACCGGCCAGGGGACCTACGTAATGGCGAGGGAGTACGCCAATGACGGTAAAACTTGTGTCAAGTACCGTGAGAGTTTGGCCTAAAACGTTAGGATCGAGACCATAGACACGTCGCCAAAAAGGATAGGTCAGGACGGCCACCGGCGGAGCGTCAGGGCGGTCATCGTCGGGCGTAATCGGTCTTCCAATCAAGACCTGAGCGCCGTAGCCCTTGAAAAAGTTACCCGACACCGTCTGGGGGTTTGCCAAAGACACAACGCCTCCAGCACTGATCGTTGTAGGATCCTCAAAGTAGGAAAAGGCAAAAAGATCGGAGAATCCTCGTGTCTGTTCAGCGAAATCCCGGTATGCAGGATATGGAAAGGATCCGAAGTACGCCTTATGAGAATTGATACGTCCGAAGTTCCCTTCAATCCTAAACGGCCGCAGCAGCCTATAACCTGTCCAGTTGATTAACCGCAGTTCATGCGGATTGCGTACCGGCAAAGACTTGTACAGGATGCCGTTGATCATACTGAAGATCGCCGTATTAGCTCCAATGCCCAGGGCCAATGACAGCACCGCAACCGCAGTGAAACCGGGGCTCTTGCGCAACTGACGAAGCCCATATCGTATATCTTGCCACAAGGCTGTCATAATGCGCTCCTTTCAGTTTCCTTATCTTCTACGATTCTTCCGTCGAAGAGGTGAACTGTGCGATCGGCGTTGTGGGCATAGCGCGGGTCGTGGGTGACCATGCAGATTGTTGCACCTTCGTTATGAAGCTCGGCGAACAGGTCCATCACGGCGTTGCCGTTGGCAGAATCGAGATTTCCCGTCGGTTCATCAGCCAGCAGAATCGCCAGGATTTGGCGATCAACGGAGGACGCCGCCGGTTCGAGATGTGACAGACCCAGGGTGTTCGCAGCAACAGCTCCCAACGTGGTTATCACGATGATTACTCGAATCACGATACGCCTGGCTCTCCGAGACTTTCTTGGTATGTCCATTCCGAATCTATATACAAGTCGCGTGCCAGAGCGATTCATTGCAGAAACGGCCATTTTGAAACCGAAAACTCGGATTTGCTGCCTACCATACTCAGTGAAGTGTCCGATTTCGGGAAAAGCGCGTCCGATATCGGACACAGTGCTCGAGATTTGTCCCGTCACAGAACGTGCCCGGGCTGTCGCTCGATGGGCAGTCTCAACAACGCTCGGCAAAGTCCACAGTTTTGCTGAGTCCAAGGCCAGATATGGCTGTTGTGGGAACTACGTATTATTAGAGGCCCGATACATGTCGAAATCACAACGTCAAGCCGGCACATTCCATCCAACACCCTCGCACTCATCATTAGTTCCGCTTATACACACCCTCATTTTTCGCCCAATATCAAGGGTGATGTCACTCGCTCTTGCTCGGATTAGCCGATTCTGTACATAGTATGTATATTCTCTGTACAATTCTAAGATGCCCTGTGGACCTGAAAACAGCCCTGGTTTGTTGGGGCGCTGAAGGCGCGAAGACTGCAAATCCTTGAGTGGAGAATGGAAAGAGCGATTGATGCGTACGACGCAATTCTGAGACGGTGAGGTGATAGGCAGCTCGCAGGCAAATCGTCAATTCTGCAAGTGCAGAGAGCCTGGAAGGGCTACTCTATGAGATTCTGCAGGTTGAAGGGGTCGTTTGAATTTCTTGGCACATTTTTTCTCTTGAACAATCCGGTACGGCAGTATAGATTTGCTGTAGCGGCGATATTCTGAATTTCTTGAGCCAAAGGCGAAGGCTCTCTGGCGCGCCCGCCGTTTGCGGGGCACCGACGGGGACGGAGTCTATCAGAACCGTACAGGAACTTTTGGGCCACAACGATGTTAAGACCACGATGGTATATACCCATGTTCTCAACAGGGGCGGCAAAGGTGTGCGTAGCCCTCTGGACGGTCTCAGGAGCAGCCTTGGAAAGGTGTCTTATACGGATCTGCATAAGACCCCTGGCTAAATCGCAGAGAGCTTTGTATCTTCTTGATAGACAGTGATTAACGGCTGAATCACGATTTAGTCGCTGGGTTCTTATGCTGCAAAACCAGCGTTGTTTGGGTTCTTATACGGATCCACATATACATTGTTGGACAGAAAAATGACAATAATAAAGCAATGGACCTGGGTCACTCCCGTGCTACTGGCCGCGGCGTCATTGGAGGTTGGCTGTGGCAGGCAAGAGGAACACATATCTCAGCCATCGCAAGAGCCTGCTTTCCAACAGACGCACCCCTTTGTCTTGCTTCCTGATCCTCAGGCTCCACACCCATTTTCCGTGGTGTTACTTAGCGGGTTCCAAGGTAATATAGTTCGCATTAGAATTGATGAGCAAGAAGTGTTTCGCGGACAACCTGTTGACGACCCTATTGCGGGTCCTGCCTGCATGTTTGCGTTTCGCACCCGGCAGGAGCAGTTTCTTTTGGATGTGCGTATTCCTGCACAGGGAATCACGTTTGAGCAGCTTGTTAACTTGGCAAGCGGGCAAAATGTTGGCTTACACATCTCCCGAGACGGAGAAATGAAGCTTATCCAAAGTAGCAAGGGTTTTGTTTTCGACTAGGAGGCCTGTCCAACAACTGGGTCAACTCGACTCGCTAACGCTCGCGGGTTACCCAAAGCGTTCTGTGCAAGAGAGAAACCAATGAACAAAGAAGAGGCAAATTCTATTATTCATGACGAAGTCGAAAGATACAAGACAATGGCTTACGATGATCTTGTTCGGACAGTCGGCAATGATGCAAATACAACCCAGCAAGTTGGGGAATCTGGCACACGATACCTAATCGAAACGAAAACCAAGTGGACAAACCGTAGAAAAGGTATTGTGCGAGTTTCGTCCACACTTAGGAGTTTAGATGAATCTCCAGATAAATCGAAAACTTGGAACATTCCATTCTTGAACATAGCTATTTGGCGTGGCACCATGTCAAGCATAACCACTACCTTTACACGAAGGCCACAATAATCACTTAAATAAAACACAGAACAAGCGGGTGCTAGGGACCGCTCGTTCCTCGCGGCCCCAGACCCGCGGCGTTAGGAGTAAGCATATGTACCGTACTACTGCATTATTCTTAGTCGCACTGTTTGTGTGCTCCTGCTCCGATCGGCGAGACAATGAGCATTACAACAGGTTCAGCACCAATGAACTGGCCAAGTTGATTGGCATGATGACATTCGTAGCCGAGGTTTCATTGACAGAAGGCCAGTCGCTTCACGTTGGCACGTTCGATGAGTCGGGGCAACAGCGGGGCTTCGCCGTGTTTCAAGCATCCGAGAGACTTGTGGATGCCCGTGTAGTTCTTAGTTACTGGAAGCCAGATAAGTCCCCCGAGGCCAGGTACGGATACATTCTTCCTTCGGGCATGAACGGCACCGGTACGTTCAGGGTGCCGCAGCCTTATACGGGTGTGACCGCTAGTACGACGGCATACAAGGCTGGCATTGGATTCGCATTCCTACAATTCCAAGGTGCCGAGACATATTTTGGTTACTGGATTACCCCTAACAAGCCGGATGCACGCGACGACTGATAGCCGCGCGTGATCCGCAACGTTATGCTGCCAAGGATATGAAAGGAGCATTACGAGTACTGAAGACGCGAGCCAAGACGCTGGGTCAGAGATGGATAATGCGACGCAACAGGATCATGCCAGACAGGGGCTCTGCATCGACATGCTGCTCGGGATGGTGGGCGCTATTGTTTGTGCAGTGCTGGGATACTTTCTGGTCTTCGTGATCGCACGACAGGGTTTCTACGCGATAATCTTGCCGGGCGTCTTGCTTGGATTGGGCTGTGGTGCACTGTCAGGACGCAAATCCGTAGCCCTCGGAATTATTTGTGCTGTTATGGGGCTTGCTGTGGGTATCTACACGCAATGGAGGTTCGCTCCGTTCATCAAGGACAAGAGCTTTTCGTTTTACCTCTCCCATCTTTTGGATGTGAATCGTGTGTCCCAGCTCTTGATTCTCGCTGGCACTGCACTCGCGTTTTGGTTTGGTCTGGGGAGAGAGGGTGGTGCCTGGATCAGAAAGCGCAAAACTGGATCCACCGACGGCGCATAACAAGCGGTTGGAGCTTACGTCGCATACGCGCCGAAGCTCAACCGCAACGTTATCAGGTAAGCTCGTTTGAAGGCTTCACAAAACATACTCGCCAAGAAGACTGTTCTGCTGCTTATCGTGGTAGGCGTAGCGGCCTTGTTTGTCATCATTGGCTTTAGTTATCGCTCATGGCGGGCTGCAACTGATCCGAATGAAGTTCTACGTAGAACTGTGGCTGAGGGTATACAAGACAATGTCTCTAAGCTCTCCTGTGCGGTTCTTGTTTGGAATTCAGAACGCAAGTCTTTTGGCCCCTGGAGTAATAAGCCTGAGACAGCAGGAAATCATCAGCTTTGGTGGAACAACAACAAGATTGCTATATTATGCAAAGAAAACACTACAATTTACGATCCTAATGGGCAGGTGTTGTCAAATCAAAAGACGACGTTCATGACATATGATGGCAAGAAGTTCCAGGTAGCAGAAATACCTGCAAGATCAGTGGGAAAAGTTGAAATGGTTATATCTAAGAAACCACCACACAATTGGTGTGAAAATAACTACATGCAGAAAGTTGGATGGCAAGGTAATGGCGGTCTCATTAACGTATCTAAGGGAAATGAACCGGGAGTAGAGCAATGGCGAACAGAAGAAGGCAAGGTGATTAAACGAACGTTTCACAACACCAGGACGGGGCAGGTAGGAGTCTGGACCTATGACATCGAAAAAGCTCATGGACTAATTACATACGAGAGTTACTGCAAAGTGAACATATTACAATCTCGAACAACTATCCAATACAAGCAAGTATCTGGTGGAGCTTGGTTTCCAATTAGCGTGATTACCGCCGGTTACAACATCCAAAACGGTGAGCTTCTCTACCGAAACAAAATCGATGTAGATGTCAATAAGTCTGCCTTTAACAATCCCTCGGCAATTCCAGAAGATGTATTCAAAATTGAGATTGGTCCTAATACCGAGATAATAGATTTAACATCCTTGAAGACAAGGCTTAGAATGCGATTGAATGACTTTTAGACTAAAATAGAATTGATAACATCGTGGTTCAGTTCGACGCCGCTGACGCGTCGCGACTGACCACGTGCGTTAGGCACACGGACATGAATAGAATAGAGTCATTTGCTATTGCTTTAGTCCTTGCGGTGGGAGTGCCGCTATTGCTGCTGACTTTGTGCTGGTTCTGTTTCATTGGGCTCTGGATACTAGAAGGGGAGACTGGTGAATCCCACGGCAGTCATGGCAGTGCAGCCGTCGTCACAGTACTCGTCATGAGTGTTCTCGTCGGAATTGTGATAAATATCCGTTGTTTACGCAGATGGGTACAAGGTTTCTACCAAGCCAACATGAAGTTAATGACTTTTCTCTACTTGATTTGTTCGGTTTTGACAATTGGACTCTTCATGGGCGTGCCAATTGGCAACATCGCTTTGGGAATACTTGCTGGCCTTTACACAGGACGACGGAATCATCACGCTGGAACAGAACCTGAGGCATTTGGGCGTGCTTCACGACGCGTGGGACTATTCAGCGGATTCGTTGTAGCTGCGGTGGCGCTGCCAATTGGATTACTTGCATTGTTCGCTGGCGAGGAACCCACTGTCAGGTCGCTCGTGGAAGCAGTCTGGATCCCTTATTCCAAAATAGCGGGAATAGGCTTCATTTTGGCCTTGTGCAGTCTCCTCATGCTGCTGCAGTACTGGCTTGCGCGAGGCGCGTCCATACTGGTGTATCGTGGCTGGAAGAGAAAGCCCACAGAGCTGGTAGGGAAGATTTCACGTAAGATGTGATGACTTGCCCAACAAGGTGCTTCAGCGGACGCGAACAAGCCGCGCCGCTGAGCTTCAACGTTCGGGTGAAACAGGAGAGTAAACGAGGGAACGCGATGAGAGAATTTGCTTTTGTTCTGATGTCTGGGCTTGCATTCTCCGTGCACGCCGCACAAGAAAAGGACGTTTCTAAGGTCGAGACGACCTTTAAGCGCTACCTTGATACCCCCCATCCAAAGGGGCCATCGAAGACTGTAGCCTACGATCCCGTGGTAGATGCGAAAATAAACGGGGCGAGACAGGCGAGACTATCCATTCTGGCGGAACTGAAAGCATTTCCGAAGGAGACCGTGCGCGCTGCCAGACGAGTCTTGTTCGAGCAGGCCAGCCCAAAGCAACGAAGAGAGATCCTGGGGATGCTGGGCGATCATATCCATACCCGTGAATGTGCTGAGCTTCTTCATGATGTGATACAAGACGTTAGAAAGCCCAAGGATGAACATGCGGCCTTGTACGAGGAACTGTCGCGCCGCTCGGCTGTGCATGGTCTCCGCATGATGGGCCGTCGCACTGGCCGCAGTGGGGGTAAGCGTATCCGAAGGGGGCCGGATTTCGAGCCAAAGGTACGCGGGCTGGTACCATACATGATATCTGCGGCGAACGACAAAGCAGAACGCGTTCGCGTGTCTGCCCTGTACGCTCTTGCTGATAGCCGTGAGCCTGCTGCAGTGGCAGAGCTTCGGAATCGTTTGAAGGACCGGAGCGAGAAAGTCAGACTGTATGCCGCCTGCTTCCTGACGGAGTACCAGGATGCGACCGGACTGTCGGAAATGCGAAAGGCGCTAGTTCGCCTGAAGAAGACGGAGAAGATAGAGCTGGAGGACGATTTTGGCCATTATGGAAGGATTGAAATGCTCCTTGCTTCACTCGAACGGATTACTGGGAAAAGTTTCGGAGAGATCCCGCTGAATCCGACATTGAGCAGCATTTCACCATACCACGGAAGAGAACGATATGAGGAGCTCCTGGATACCTGGCATGCCTGGTGGACCTGGCAACCAGATGGACAAGGGGCGACGAGTCTATAGGCGCGATGTAGTGGAGAAACAATACCCGAACAATCGGATCAAGTCGGACTTAGAAGAGTTGAGCTGCACCGCAGCTTTTCTAAGCCGCTTATCCGCGACGTTCGATGCCAAGAAGGAAGGAGATCGGCATGAAGTGTTCTGTCTATTGGATCATCGTTTTCGCATTGTGTGCATGCGGCGCTTCAGCGCGGGCCGAGGACGGCATTCTTCTCAATCCAGGATTTGAGGAGGGTGGGAAGTTTCCCATGCACTGGTCGGAGGGAGGCAAGATTGACGGGGTGGACTACGTTTGGGACAAAGGGAACGGATACAAAAGCAAGGCCAGCCTGTGTCTCTACAAGACGGTAAAACGATACTTCCCGATTGCTCAATGGTATCAGATTGTGGAAAGGGATGGCAGCAGCCCTGCACTTGAAATCAGCGCACAGGTCAAGGCTAAGCAGGTGACAAAAGCGATTGTCGACGTCGCCTTTCTCGATGGCACCGGTAAGTGGATCTCGCACAAATGGGCATCATACATTGGACGCAAGAACGCCAACGATCCTGCAGCGAATCACAACTGGAAAGTGTATTCTGGTCGCGTTGACATTCCGACAGGAACGAAGAAGATCCAAGTGGCGCTGCAGATCTACGGACCCGGCAAGGTGTGGTTTGACGATATCCGGGCAACGTATGCCGATTTGGGCGAAACTGGGAGCCCCCCACCGCCAGAGAAGGAAGACCGCGCTGCGGCACAGGATGACATCGCTGATATTGAGTCCAAGAAGCTACGAGTAGACGACGATCCCGAGAAGACATACTTCCTGATCCAGTCGAGTGATGACACACCGCCTCCAAACGGACGATACAAGCTGCTTGTCGTGCTTCCCGGCGGAGATGGTTCCGAAGCATTTCATCCGTTTGTCAAGCGCATCTACAAATACGGACTACCCAGAGGTTACTTGCTGGCCCAGATTGTTGCGGTTAGATGGATTCCGAATCAGCAGATTGTGTGGCCTCAGAAAAAGAACAAAGTCCCCAAGATGAATTTCTCCACAGAGGAGTTCATCGAATCCGTGATCGCGGATATAAAGAGGCAGTACAAGATTGACGGGAAACATGTCTTTACTCTGTCGTGGTCCTCTGGTGGGCCTGCGGCCTACGCAGCATCCCTTCAACCGGAGAAATCGGTCACTGGTTCTTATGTTGCGATGTCGGTATTCAACAAGAAGTATTTGCCTCCTTTGACAAACGCAAAGGGATATTCCTACTATATCGAGCATTCCCCTGATGATAGAGTCTGTCCGTTCTGGATGGCAGAACGGGCAAAGAAAGAACTTGCAGAAGCGGGTGCCACAGTGAACTTGTCCACTTACAAGGGAGGGCACGGTTGGAGAGGAAACATGTACGAACGCATACGGAAAGGGACCATGTGGCTGGAAGAGAATACGAAATAGGACATCGAACAACTGCGTCGAGCGGACGCGGCAGGATCGCGCCGCTCACGCAAAACGTTAGAAGTCTCGCAATTGAACTCTCAGAAGACTACATTGATCTTTTGAGGGTTTCTCTCTTTGCGGATATTCGACAAGCCGCACTCTTCCTATGCAGCTTTTCTATTGATAGAGTCCGTTCAATCCATTCTGCATATCTTCAAAACTGATATCGGCGTACATATTGGCCGTCGTCGCCGGCGATGCGTGACCGAGTTGCTTCTGGACCTGTCGCAAATTCCCCGTTTTCTTGAGCAGTTGAACGGCAATCGTGTGGCGAGCCGAATGGATGGACAGCTCTTCCGGCAAACCAGCCAGTTGAATAGATCTTTTCCATATTCGCTGTAAGCCCTGAGCACTCAAGGGGCCTCTGCTACCAACAAAGAGTCGACCCTTCTTCTGTCCTGTCCAGACGATATACTCCTTCAGGTGTTCGGCGATATCTTTGCCCAGGGCCAGTGTCTCCTTGACCTTCTTCTTGCGCTTGAGGCGCGTCACGGACAGGCAGCCGCGTTTCAAGTCCACGTCTTTGATATTCAGAGCTGCAATTTCGCTTACCCTTAGCCCAGTCGATAGGGCCAGATCAACCAGCATCCAGGCGCGAACGCCGAGTACACGGCCGGCTCTCAAATCCACTATTGCCCGGGCCTCCGTGACCGTTCGCAGCTGCTTCACTTCCTTCATGTCCATATACTTGTTTCTGTCAATGACCATGTTTCAGCCCCTTCCGAATAGTGTATAGATTAAGTATATTCCTGTATATATTATATCGTACTTTTTGGGCTTGTCAACCAATTAGTGTAAATATTTATATAATAATATATACAGCAGGCCCAGCATTATTGAGCCAGAAATGAGGGTTAGACGCAGCGCCAAGCTTTCTTTCTGTGCTGGAGGAAGTTACAATAAGCCCATGGAAACGGAAAGCAACAGCGAGAGACTGAGTCGAGCAGGTGCCGATATGGATCAAACAGCAGATCTTTGGATTGACTACGATGACGCGGTTGAGTCTTTTCCGTCGCCGCCGGTGGAAACACGTATTCAGGTTCTGCCACTTGAGAAACTAACATGGCAGAACTTTGAACGTCTGTGCTATCGTCTTGCTTGGAAGTCGGGAGACGTCTCTGATTGCCGACGATATGGGATTCAGGGACAGAACCAGCAGGGAATCGATATTTACGTTAGGCGCGCCTCAGATAGCGGCTACTCGACATGGCAGTGTAAATGTTACACTAAGTTCTCGCCCACAGATATCAGGAAGGCAGTCGACAGTTTCCTTGAACATGATTGGGCAAAGCGTTCGACAGTCTTCAGTCTTGCTGTAACTGCGAGTCTTTCGCCAACGGCCCTTGCAGAAGCTGTTGAGGAACAGACGCAGAGATGCAGCCAAAGTGGGATCGAATTTATTCCTTTGGATGCGGAACGCCTGTCAGATTTGCTCAAAGAACATCCGGAATTGGTGGATGACTTCTTCGGTCGTCCGTGGGTCAAGGCTTTTTGCGGACCGGATGCAGTCCAGAGACTCGCGGGAAGACGGCTATCTAAACAAGAGATAGTCGAGGCGAGACGCAGGCTCCGTGAGCTTTATGCTACGCACTTCGCTTCAATTGACATCGGTTTGCCTGCGGCGGCTGGCGCGTTGCGAGAAGCCGCGCCACATTTGCCTCTACGAGACCGATATGTGGTTCCGCAGGTGGAGTCGCTCTCCACTGTTATGGAACGGAAATCGGCTTCCCTTGAAACCGCAGAGAGCACCACAGCGAATGGCCAGGAACCAATGGTCTCCGATCAGCAATCATTGAACAAACAGACAGGAACCTCATCTGGCTTCAGGATCAGGGAACATCGAACCAAACTAGATTTGTTGGAATGGTTTGGAACAGTACAACAAGGGGTAGTTCTGGGTGGACCTGGATTAGGAAAGAGCGCTGCCTTGCGTTTCCTTGCACTGGATCTTCTGTCGGACCAGCCAAGAACGGAGTCGCTGGCCCGCAAATGGGGGAGCTACCTTCCTCTCTTGGTGCCTTTCGCAATGTTAACTCGATTGGTAGCAGATCAGGAGATAGTCAGCATTCCCGATTTCTTGCGCGGCTGGCTGCGGAAGTTAAGTGCGCCGCCGGAGACTGTTATCCTCCTCGATAAGGCATTAGAAGACGAACGGTTGCTTTTGCTCATCGACGGTCTTGACGAATGGAGCGACTCTACACCGGCACATGCAGCACTTGTCATGATCCTCGATTTTGCTGGTCCCCGGCAACTCCCCGTTATCGCGTCAGCGAGGCCACTTGGCTACGAGAGACTCGGCAGACTCGGGTCGGATTGGAAGAAGGCCGAATTGCTGGAATTCGAGAACGAACAACAAAGGCGCTTCACAAAAGCGTGGTTTGTGCATTTTCACAGGGCAACGTTACCACGAAACGGCTCGCCTGAGGTGATTTCCTCTGCCGCAGTTCGCGATACCGAATCATTCATGGCTGAGGTGGAGCAGGAGACGGCCCTTTCCAAACTCGCCGGCACACCCCTACTTCTTTCGGTCTTGATCTACCTCCGTTTGCAGGGTCGTGTCCTCCCTCGCAATCGCTTCGATGCCTTTAAGGCCATAACAAGAGCATTGATTCATGAGCAGCCAATGCGTCGTGCTCGGGCGTCGTTACAGGGTTCTAATGCCCTTCAACAGAGTCCTCGGATGGCGGAACGGGGAATCCAATCCTTGGCATTATTTATCCATGAGCAGCCAAGTTCAGAGTCAATTTCTGAGGATGAAGCACGCAAAGCTCTGACCACTTTCTATCAGGGAAGTGAATTCGGAAAGTCGGAAGCAGAGGCAATCGAACTAGCAACTATACAAGCGCAGCGTGCCACCCACGAAGTCGGCATTCTGGTGCAGAAACAGCCTGGACAGGTCGGCTTCCTATACCGAAGCCTACAGGAGTTCTTAGCCGCAAAGGAGATGGCTCGGTGGCCATTCGAGCAGATCAAGCAATCCGTGGTCGACAAGTCTGCGGAACCGGGATGGCAGGAGATTCTGCTGGCAATTCTACATTTCATGGGCCGGCAGGATGAAGTGGATGCCATTCTTACCGAAGTGCGTGAGGCTCCTTCTAGCCCGCTGGGGTCACCATTGCGCCAGATCTTCTTGGCTCGCGCTGTTTTCGCCGACCTCAATTGTTCTGCTTCAATTGCTGAGGATTTCGCAGAGGAAATCTTCTCCAAGATCGAACTCTCAACATGGATGCCGCTGCGTAAAGCGTTACTCTTCGAAGCGGTTCAAGGACTTGACTCCGAAGTTCTCGGCAGTCAGGTTCGCAATCGTCTCAGAAAGTGGTTTCCTGGGCGTCAGCAATATAGATTTGGCTTGTTTCGGCCATTAGCCGAAGCGCCAGTTGTGGGTACAAGCAGGAGATTACTCATTGCATTGGTCAATGCGAACGAGAAGAGGGAAATCGCCGAGGCAATTGCGGCAGGAGCGAGTGCATGGCCTGAACTGGGGGAGAGGCTAGCCACTATTCTTACTCGACCGGCAGATGATAAATTACTTGGTGCAGCTCTGCATGCACTTGCAGTCGGCTGGCCAGACCATCCAAGACTTTCCAGTCTTCTGCTCGCCGCCAGTGGGTCTCGGGCAGATTCGTTACGCTGCGTCGCCTTGATCCATCGTGTTAAACGAGGCGATACGTCGGCTGGAGTAAAGCAGCCTTTGATGCAATTCTGCCGCAGCAGGAGTAATCCATATCCCTGGACAGGCGATGTGCTAAGAGCGATAGAAGAGGGTTGGCCAGGCGACATAGAATTGCGCACAATTGCATTAAGATCTGCGCAGAATCGCCGGATGCTAACCGAAATGGATGACAGACTAGCGTTGAGACATCTCGTCAGAGCATTTCCCGGTGACAACGATGTGGCTGAGATTATTGCAGATGTTCTGAAGGAAGAGCATAGTCTGGGATTCACATTTGACGCGATGTCAGAAGGCTGGGACGCACTCTTAGAGGGCTTTAAATCGCATCCAGTGATTATCCCTGCCGCAGAGGCTTGGCTGCAAAAGCATGGTATTGGTGGCCATGACGTAGTTAGTATCGCACAGGTTGCCATGCTCGCGCGAACGCAACCCTGTAAACAGATTCTCATTGATCGATTGAAAGATAAAGATCTGTTTCCAGCGTGGATCTTTCACGCTCTACTTGATCTGGCCGGGCCTGATGATCCAGAGACCAGGGAAGCGATGCATTCCTTTATTTCTGATGAGAAACATACTGGCTCTGTGGCGAATTATCTGCCACAGCTCATCCGCGACCGTGCCGACTGCCTGGGTCGCCTTCTTCATTTACTTGAAACGGCACATGGTTTTGATGTTGCACATATCCTTGAAGGCCTCGATAAACTTGGTTGTCTTGACTCACCTGAAGTGATAGCGATTGTGGAGAAACGTCTGCAAGAGGATGAGGAAGGGCGATTCTGGCCTCAGGCCAAGGGACGCTTATGGGCCGGACTTCCACAACTGCCATTAGTACGGCAAGGTGCTTTGAAGGAACTGGCGACCGAGCATTCTTTCCTGTCCTCGGTCGTATCCGCTTATGCAACTGACGAGGATTTTCGACCGCGGCTTGAGGAACTGATGGAGCCGCTGCATGAGGATCTGCGATTGATTCTTGTGCAGTCTCTAAAGAGTTTCGCACTGCGTGAAGATTCCTTCGCTCGTGACTTGCTAGCCTTGTATACGCTGGAATGGGATGGTGGGGTTCGGACGGTGGCGGCTCATGCTTATTACACAGCACTCAAGAAACGTGGTTACGAATGCAAGGACCGTATTGCCCAATTGAGTGGAGAACTGACTATTAGGGGCATGCAATACGCTACGCAGCAGGCCGCTCTGGCAGGACTCCTTGCACTGGGAAAGATGGAGTCGATTCTGAAACAGGAGAGTTCGAATGTCCCTAGGCTAACGACCTATAGTGGGAGTAGACGTAACTGGGAATTCATACGCGTGGTCGAGCAGAGTTGGGAGCACCTATTTGAGACATGCGGGGATACCACCTGGAAGATCTTCGGCGACTGGGAGGTCCTCGCTTGGCATCTGGCTCAGATAGGGAAGAAGAGGCTGGCGACGACGGTTCCTGCTCCTCTCATCAATGAAGCACGTCAGCACGCTCATGAAAACATTGATGCGTTTTGGGCCCTGTCCGTCCTGGAAGAAGGTCAGGAGACCTTCCGGGAGTTCTGCCTCAATTTATATCGAAAGATGTACAGGAGCAAAGACCGCAAACAAATCAGTTGGGGCTACACGGAGGAAGAAGTCTGGATTGAAGCAGCTCACTACTTGGCCCGCCATCACGCAGACGATGAGGAATTGGGCGCTGAGTTGGAGGATATTGCCCAGAATTCACGGAGAAGGACAGGACCGGTCATCGCACTGTGTCGTGGGTGGCCGCAGGCAGAAATAATCCAAAAGATTTGGAAAGATTGCTCCGACCGCCCACTAAGATCAGACCCTGAAACAGCTTGGGTGGTAAACGTGAAGGCCAAGACCGCGCAGTTTGTCGAGTACACTCGTTCCCTTGTTGCTGGATTAAAGAATGATAGGTCTTGGAGTTTTCCACAAGAGACAATCCGTGCGGTACGCAACCGACTATTAAGGGACACGGAGGCACAGCAAATGCTACTCAAAGCCTTAGAGAGCTCTGACTCCCCAGATGTGGTCGTATCTCTATCACGATTGTTGTCAACCGTAATGAGAGACCATCAGGCACTCCGGGATTGGGCTAGCCACCGAATTGTCGAACTGAGAAACGAAGGAACAATTCAGCCGTTTGGATATGATATGCTTTCTGGGCGGGTTCAGCCCGTCGAGTTCAGCATCATGGGTGCATGCGGCGTATGGTAGGGATAAGGTGGCAGTTTTCAGGCCACTTCATGGAGAAGCCACACTATCCTATCGCGCATTCTCATTGTCTCGCCAAGCGCTTCCCGCCTCGGCCGGATTGATTGTGCTGGTAACGTGCACGGCGGCTGGCTAATGGAGTGAAGGTTATGTTTAAGACTGTGAAAAACCGTGTTTGGGCTTTTGATGCGGAATGGATACCTGATCCGGTTGCTGGTAGACTCTTGTATGATTTGCCAGACAATGCGCCGGACTTGGATGTCCTAAAACACATGTGGAGAGAAGGAAGGGCTGCTGATGAAGACCCCACTCTGGCGATCAAACGAATTCATAAGGAGGAATGCTGATGTTCGATATTCTCTTGCATGGCTCTGAAGGATGGGCCGGGCTCACTTCGGACGAGTTCATGAGCAAATTGTCTGAGATTTGCGACAGTCATAGAGCTGACGAGAAAGCGCTGGCTTTCGCTATCATCCTGTATGATTTCGGGGACCCGAGTATTGCCAAAGTGCTCCATGACGATGATTACTGGAGCGCTCTCGACGAACTCTCAGGATCCTATGTGTCCGTCTTTTCTTTTCACACGAAACATGAACGCTTACATCCTGCTGAGTCCCCCGGGCTTCAGCAGAGGAAGCCTGTCAGCCGTCTTCGAGAAGCCAATCTGTCTGCGAGAGACCAGCTCGGACCGGATAGGTCATTCAAAGTCCCTGCTATTGTATTCTTTCAAGTGGTCGATTCTCAATTGGCAGGTAGTCGTGCAGTCGAGTTGCGTGCAACAACTGTCGAAGAATCATTCAAGGAAATCGAGACCATCCTCGGAGTCGTTGTTGATAGCCTTCGAGAAGTCGTTGGTGACAACAGGGATAATGCTCCAGAGATTTTCGCCCTTATCGACGACGGGCTTAGAGACATGGGAATCAAGGCTCTACCTCGCAAACTGATAAACAAGGCGAAACCTCTGAAAGCCATCTTCCGCCTGTTGGGGCTGAATGCTTGAAAGGAAAAGACAGCGAACGCTCTTCTGTAATTGTACGCAGTATTACAATATTATGTACAAAATCGACCATTTGGAGTGACATCGGGAGAAAACACCTGCCTTTTTCGGCCAAAATCGAGGGTTTATATTAGTGATTCTGATAATAGTGCTTTTTGACCCCCGGAGGCGCCTATTTGCCACCTGCGTTTTTTAGTCAGAAACGGCGATTCTTGGAGTTGCTATCAGAGCAACTCGACGCCTCTGGAATTACAGAAACTTGCGTTTGTTTTTCATAATCCAGCTTGCCAAGTTCCCTGCTTTCTCCTCAGTCTCAAGTCTCTTTCTTGGTGGCTGGGTCTTTGCGAACTCAGTGAAGATATTGACGAAATCGAACATGCTCTGATTATCTCGGTAGGGAGAGTTGAAAACCTGATCCGTGAGTTCTCCACCAAAGCGTTCCGGATATTGACTGATCTTGTCCAAATCAAACTGCCTTATCCTCTTTCCTGTTAGCTTCTGTCGCTCGGCCCTTTCACTCTGGTATAGAGCAAAGACCTTATACACCTCTTTGGCACCGCCGGCCGCAACAAGTTTTTCAGTTGAATATGGAACTTCCATCAGTTTCTCGATAAACTTCGCTGTGCGGCCCAGAGACCTTATAACAGAAAGGATGTTCTTCTCTATCCGCATAGAGAAGGTCTCTGGCTTGCCTCGATGGTGTACGCTCCCGCGTCCGCTATTCTTGCTTGGGACCGTGAGTCCATTTGCACAGATGAGGCGGTGAACGAAATACAACACTCTTATCGCCGAATCTCCGACCAGGGAGTTACGGCACTCAATGCCGATCCTCGATACATCTGTTCCAACACCTCCACTTCCACTCACTGCGCCGGCCTTTATCTTCTGTGATAGGAGCCGAAGATGCAAACGCGTATTTATCAAATAGCTTGTCTCGAACTCGTAATTTCCAAATCCGCCTGGCAATGCTTCCTCGACCTCATCTACAAACGTTGCATTGCTGAATCCCAGATAGCTGTTTGTGACTACCCCGGCGACAGCCATGGTCACTGAATCAAGTACAAATGAATAGCGACAGAGCCTCACTTTGGAATCATCTCGGGAGAAGTAGTCGTTCAGATTCATACTTGCAAGACCGGGATTCGGCAGATCATACAAGAATGCCGCGGGTAGCTTGAAGGTTGAGCAGAATGAACGAAAACCATCTTCATTGAAGCAAACATAATTCTCATCACTGCCATAGTGCTCGTCATACAGAAAAACGGCCCCTTTCTCGACAAAGTTCCGAATGGGAACCATAGAGAACCTATCCTTTTCAGCGGATAGATGCTTCCTCAAATCTTCAAGGGAGTCAAACACCTGCTCTTCAACGTCTTGAGTCTTAAAAGCCATTTTGGTTCTCCTCTCCAATTGCTCAAAATCTTGGCCCTACGAAAAAAGGGCACCGCTACATCGTGCCCTACTGAGGCCCGCTAAAGCCTTATCGGAACACGCGAGCGATGCCCCTAAGCCCGCAGGCAAAGGAGCACCGACCTTTGTGCGTTTCCGATTTGAAATACTTAGCGGTTTCAGTAGGAACGCTAAAAGTTCAGCACTTAGTATTAAATTGTTATCCTTGATTGTAGTTTCTGAGTACCAGCCAATCAAGCCAAATCAAGGCTATATGTTGACATTTGAGGCCAAAATACGTAGAATCCACAATATGGAAAGAGTCGAAATACAGCAGATCGCGGCTTATCTCAAAGACCTTGAGGAGGGCCTTGACGAGTGGGATTATCACGGGCCAGCTACACTCGGCGATCTGAACCGGCTATACGTGATTATCACCCACTTGATGAAGGCTACGTACGAGATCGAGGACCAAGAGCTAAAACCGCTGCTGGCAACGTTGGAATACAAGGCCCGCCGGTGCAAACAGTGTATCGAGGCAAGGCTGGCTGTGAGGAATTGACTGTGTGCTGGCAGGGGGTTTCTGTTGAATTGAAGCGGGCGGCTGTTAGAATGGTGAAGCTGGACGTAGTCGTGTTTATGGCAAATTTCAGATAAGATTTGGTGATGGAATTCAGCGATTTCCCTACCGATGGAAAATGGAAATATGAAAAAGGGGTCCTTACGACAAATCTGTCGTGTTGGGCTGACTTCTATTCCACAATAAAAGAGTTGCGGGCCTTCCCGGACTACAAGAAACTCGTTTGGCGCGGTCAGAGACGAGATGACCCATTATTGTCCACTTTCGACCGCGACTTGAAGAAGAAAAGTCCGGAGAACGATGAGGATAAGCGGGAACGGCTCTTAGATGAGCATTTGAAGAACTTCAAGAGTGTGCGACGCAAAGTGTTCGGCAACGGCATCAATGAAGGGACATGCGACGATGATTTGTGGGCTATTGGGCAGCACTATGGAATGCTCACCCCGCTTCTTGATTGGACGCATTGTCCCTTTATAGCAGCATATTTTGCATTTCATAAAAAGGGAGAAGAAGATCACACCAAATATCGCGTGGTATACGGCCTGCACAGGGGAGTACGAAGGTTACTGCGGATAATGAAGAAAGGCAAAATGAGAATTGGGCGGGATCATCTTGTCGAGTTTCCGTCTCCAAGCCCTGTTGTTGACCATAGACTCAGAGCACAAAAAGGATTATTCACCAGAGCTTTGAACGGGGTGGATATCAAAACGAATGTTGTTAGGAGATTTGAAGCGAAGAGACCAGGCCGCGTTTTCCTTATTGAGATCAATATTCCAGATGTAGAACGCAAGAAATGCCTTAAACCCGGATTTCCCAAATAGTACGTGACAAATGAACTGTAATTTCATAGTGTAGAGCCTATGGAGACCGCTCAAGCCACTTTCGACCCTATGATACGGGAGAACCCAATGGGTGAAGCACGCAAGGACGCGCTGAGGCTCGATTTTGACCGTAAACTGAAACTCGAATTTCATGGGACCAAGGTCACCAGTGACGCCGGACTGTTGGCCTATCGGGAGCTTGATGAGACACTCGGCTTGACCTCGACGATTGACTTAGAACTTCGTGACATTCGAACAGGAAAGAACACGCAACACAGTCTTGCCGCTTTACTCAGACAGTCGATATACAGCAGGCTTGCTGGCTATGACGACACCAATGACGCCGAACGCCTATGCGTTGATCCTGCGATGCGGCATATTGCAGGGGGGAGAGCCATCGAACGCTCCGCCGCCTCAACCAGTGCAATGGGCAGATTTGAAACAGAGATACTGACTCAGTCCAAGAACCTGGAGCTATTGATGAACCTGGCAGGTAAATGGATAGACCGAATACACCAGCGGAAGTCACTCAAGCAGATTATCCTTGATATGGACAGCTCTGTCAGCCCGACCTACGGCAATCAGGAAGGCACTGCTTACAACGGTTACTTCCAATGCATGTGTTATCACCCATTGTTCTGTTTCAATCAGTATGGCGATTTGGAGCGAGCACTTCTTCGCAATGGAAATGTCCATAGTGCCGATGACTGGCGACGTTTACTGGAGCCGATTGTCAATCGTTATCGAGGTTATGACATCCTCCGATTCTTCCGTGGCGATGCAGCCTTTGCTGATCCCAAGATGTATCGCTATCTCGAAGCAGAGGGATATTTTTATGCCATCCGGCTGAAGGGCAATCAAATCCTACACGGCAAGATCGAGCATTTGCTCAGACGGCCTGTGGGGCGTCCACCGAAGAAGCCGATTGTTCTGTATCATAGCTTTCGGTATCAAGCAGCCAGTTGGAAGATCGCTCGCAAAGTCGTCGCTAAGATGGAGTGGCATGCGGGAGAGCTTTTTCCAAGGGTCAACTTCATAGTCACAAACCTCCGGTGGAGATCGAGCAATGTCGTGAAGTTCTATAACAAGCGAGGCACGGCCGAGCAGTGGATCAAGGAAGGCAAGTACGCCTTGAACTGGACGCGGCTTTCTTGCCATGATTTCGTGGATAATCAGGTTCGCCTTCAGTTGTTTGCCTTGGCCTACAACTTGGGCAATTTCTTGAGGCGTCTGGCCTTGCCCAAGTCGGTGAAGAAATGGTCGCTGCGAACGCTGCGTGAGAAGCTGATCAAGATTGGAGCCAAGGTGATCAGTCATTCACGTTATGTGATATTTCAGATGGCCGAAGTGGCTGTGCCGCAGACGCTCTTTTGGGAAATCCTTGGCCGAATCCGGCAGTTGCGTTTTTTGGCAATATCTGCGGGGCCGGGATGATGCGTGTAACTGCTGAAAACCGGGTCCGAGAAGGGAGGGCAACAGTAGCGGTGTGCCCAAATAACAGGAGAAAACAGGTTCTCGACACAATTGCTGGGCCTTTTTGGTGTTTTGTGCGGCAGGGTATGTTGAGACCGCCGGAATGTTGTTGAAATTGAGATGAAATCTTTGTGTTATGGGACTTGTGGCAAGCAGGAGTGCTTCCGTGAAATGTATATGGGAAATCCCGGTTAGATTCTCTATGATTTGGCCTATTCCTGGGGTATTCTGACAGTAATCCTGGCCGAGTGTATGCCAAAACTATTGAAAACTGACTTCATCCGGTGTTATTTGGGGGTCAATGAGGTGCACGAGTGTCGGCTATGGAGCTCAATGGGAAATCTCAGTCAAATGAAGTTCTGGAGTATGTGGCATGACTGACGAGGCAAGAAGAAAACGCGGCGGACTTCGGCCCTGGCATGTGGCACTGGCGATTGTCAGCCTGTTGATCGTGACGGTCGTTCTGTGGATGGTCGCCAAGGGTAGCAGCATCAAACGGCAGTTGGCCGAGATTCGGGCCCAGGGTCATCCGACCAGCCTTGTCGAACTATCCGAGATGAATCAGCTGCCGCCCGGGGTCGAGAACGCCGCGCCGCTGTATGAAGACGCTTTCATTGTCTACGTCAAGCCTACCGATCCGGACAACACGCCGTACGCTGGGTCGGGGGAGTTGCCTCCGAGAGGTCAGCCACTTCCTGAGGCGATGGTCTCGGTGATTGAGGGTTACTTGGCTGACAACCAGGAGACGCTTGATCTGCTCAGACAGGCCGCCGCGATCGAGCATTGCCACTATGATTGGGACATGGCGCGGGGGCTGCCGGATCTCAAGCACCTCAGATATGGCGCATTCCTGCTGGTCACCGCGGCCCGCCTCAGCGCCCATCGAGGTGACGCCGAAGCGGCGCTGGCCTATATCGACGATGGGCTGCACCTGGCGCGATCGGTTCGGAGGGAGCCGGCCCTGATCAGCTATCTCATCCATATCGCTTCCACGGCGCTGTCCCTGCGCAGCCTGGAACAGACCCTGAGTGTCACGCCGCTCACCGATGAACAACTGGTCAGAGTCGACCGGATGCTGACTGAGGCCGGCGCGGCGAGCGACTTCACACAGGCCTTGATTTCGGAGCGATGCTACACGATCGAGTTTATCCAGAACCCGTCACTAACCGGCGGGGCTGGAGTACGAATGCGGTCCATCCCGATCCTGGGCCGCGTCGGGCTGGCCGACATGCTGGACTACATGGCCGACTGCATTGAAGCCTCCAAGCTGCCTCAGGATCAGCGTGTCGCCCGGTTTCGGCAGATCGGAGACGAGTTGGAGGGTATGGGGTTTCTCCATGTACTCGCCAAAACGCTGGCGCCGGCCCTGTCACGTGTGGCTGAACTAGACCTGCGTTTCCAAGCCGACATCGATATGGCCCGCACGGCCGTAGCCATCGAGCGATACCGGCTGGCCAAAGGCGCCCTGCCGAAAGACTTGGCGACCTTGATCCCCGACTACCTGGAGCAAGTCCCCATCGACCCCTTTGATGGCCAACCGATCCGTTACCACCGAACCGAACCCGGGTACCGCCTGTACAGCGTCTTTGAAGACGGCCAGGACAACGACGGCAAAGGCAAAGACGAGGTTGACCGCAACAACCCCCACGACTGGCCCTTTATCGTCGCGCGATAGCCACGCCTGCTTGAACCGATTGCGGGTGGACCAGAGGCCTAGCAGTGTCTCTGATAGAAATACGTATTTGCCGCAATTGACAAATCGCCTCTTAGAATTGAGATGAGATTGTGGTATTATGAAACTTGAAGTTTGCAGGTTAAATCACTGGAAAATGAAAAAAGAGATATCTATCATGCAACTATGTTTCCAGACAAATGGGGTGTAGCGTACTATTGCAACTTGAAATTGTCCGATATGTGTCGTCAATAGGCTCACCGTAGACTTTTGGTGATATGAGACGTTGAGGCATATAATGAGGCGTGAAAAACAGACAACGAAAGCCTTCTACAAGCACAGCGAAACCGACCAGGTCCTCGTTATCGAGCGAAGGTGCGACGGAGCAATAGTCGGCTCTTGTCCGGCCACAGAGCCGCTCAAGAACCTGGACAGCTACCAGTGTAGCCTGGACGCTAACCTGTGGATACAGGAGAGCAGCGATAGGCTGGAGTTGATGTGAGATAGAAGGCGCAAAAGGCGAAGGCAAAACGGACCGAAGAAATTTTGAAAAAAACTTCGGAAAGGGATTGACTCCTCGCAATCTGCACTTACAATTACAACTTGTAGTAATTATTGAAAATTGAATACGCTTTAGGGACAATCTGAAAAACAGAAGCCCTGCTAATCCGGTTAACGCCGGACGGCAGGGCTTTTTTTTTTGGGGCCCGACTCAAACAAATCTTAACATGAAATTTTGGAGGTTCTGTTATGAAGACGCTATTAACCACTGGCAGGATTGCTGCGGACACTGGCGCTCACAGGGATCAAGTCTGCTATGCCATTCGGCGATTGCGAATCAAGCCAGTTGGGGTGGCGGGGCCGGCGAATATTTACCCTGCTACGACCACGAAAAAAGTCAAGCAATACTTAGAGTCCGATCATCGCCGAAAGGAGCCGGCCAGATGCACCGCTTGACCGTACAAAAAACGAAAGCCGGTGCTGGGGGGCGACCGGCTCGGTACGATGAACTATCGAGCACACACTACCGCCCCCACAGAGGTTCGTCAAGGAGTATTTTCAAGAATTTTCTGCCCCGATATCGCCGCGTTGGCACGAAGCCAGCGAATCGCGTGAATGACGTTCGGAAGGCTATGTATATGTCTATGGACGAAAAACAAACTGTCGAGGAACGCGAGAAGCAAATTGCGAAGCTGATCGAAACCAGCACCGAAAAATACAAACAGGCTATTCAGCGTGGCCGAAAGGCCGGCCAAGAGCTGCGCCGAGACGCGGAGAAACTTTGACAGATGCGGACTGAAAAAGGTAATACTGCCGTTGATTACTCTTACGTCCGGCTCTCACCGAAGGCGCGCCAGAAGCTGACCAAGCGAGTGGAAGCCGGCGAGAATATCAGGCAGGTTGCGGCCGATTATGGCATTACTCCAAGAGAGGTCGAGAACATTGCCACGGCCCAGAGTCAGACATGTCCGACTTTGAACATCGACCCTTGGGATTTAACACCAAGCGCGGAGAACGGCAAGGTCTACAAACCTGTTGACCCCGAAGACCCGGCGATTCAAGAGCTTGCTCGTGATATTGCCGAAAATGGAATACTGGAGCCGCTGGTGGTGACGATTGACAATCACATCTTGTCGGGGCATAGGCGCCGTGAGGCGGCTATTCTGGCCGGCCTGGGTGTTGTGCCGTGTCGTGTCGAGAACATCTACAGCGATGACCCCGGATTTCTGAATAAGCTGATTTCGTACAACGCCCAGCGGGTAAAGGATCATGGAGAGCAGCTCCGCGAAGTCCTGATACGAACGAATCCGGATGAGGCGTATGAGCAGCTTATCGAATATAGGGAGGCGCAGGCGGCGGTTCTGGCTGAGACGGTCAACGTCAGCCGTCGCAAACCTCGCAAGAAAATATCACATCTTAAATCAGAGATGGTTGCCGCGGTGGTGCAACTGATCGACGAGTTTGACGAATTCTGGCCGCTTTCAGTCCGGCAAATCCATTATTTGCTGTTGAATAATCCACCGCTACGCAACACCAACCGCCGAAAGTCCAGATACAGGAACAACCGTAGAAGTTATCAGGACCTGTGTGATTTACTGACCCGCCTGCGCTTGGATGAAACAATTCCCATGAGTGCCATCGCGGACGAGACACGGCCTACAACGAGCTGGTATGTTCATGCGAATGCGCAGGATTTTGCACAAAAAGAGTTCAACGACCTTCTGAAGGGTTACAGGCGGAATCTACAGCAAACACAGCCGCTGCACATTGAGGTTGTGGCCGAGAAGCTGACGCTTAAGCCTTTCATCAAGCCAATATGCGGCAAGTATAACATTCCATACACCATCGGCCGTGGATACGGGAGTTTGCCATCGCGGTGGGAGATAATCCAGCGGTTTCGGCGGAGCGGCAAGGAACGGCTCTGTTTGATCGTGTTGGGCGACCTGGACCCCGAGGGAGTTAATATTGGTGAGAGCCTGTTACAGTCGATGCGCGAGGATTTTGGTGAAGACGGTACGGAAGCAGTCCGAGCGGGGTTGAATCCTGAGCACGTTCAGCGCTTCCACTTAAGCGAGAACACGGCAGAGGCCAAAACATCATCGTCACGATATGCAGACTTCGTGCAGCGTTTTGGCCGGCAGGTTTATGAGCTGGAGGCGTTAGGACCCAATCAACTTCAGGACATTCTGACCGAGGGCATTGACAGTCTTATCGACAAAAGGCTTTTCAACATTGAACTTGAGGCGGAAAGAGAAGACGCGACATATCTCCAAGCTGTGCGCAAGAAAGTACGCGATGATTGTCTATCCTGGTTGGAGGATCCGCAATGAGCCCATTAACGCACATCAAAATACCGACTGAGCTATTCGTGCTGCCCCTCACGGGCAGATATGAGATGAGCATAGTGGCTTTGGCATATAATTTCGACGGTAAAGGATTGACGTTGTCGAATGGTAAGCTCGCAAAGGCTTTGAGGACGAGCAGCCGGACGGTTGAGAGGGTGATTGCCAGATTGCGGAGGAATGGATTCATCGAAGACACAGGCACAGGAAAAAACGACCGCTGCCTTAGATTGAGTACCGACACCATGTCGGTAGTACGTACCGGCATCATGTCGGGGGTAGATACCGACACCGTGTCGGGGGGGGTACCGACATCAGGGGTGGTAACTACCGACACGACAGCCGACCATAATAAAGTAACTAAAAAGAAGAAACAAACTATTGCGCTTTTCGAGGACTTCTGGAAAGTCTACCCGAAACGGAAAGCCAAAGCGGAAGCACAGAAGGCCTGGGCAAAACTCAAGCCGTCTGAGGAGCTGGTCCAGCGGATTGTCGAGGCAGTCACAATACAGACTCGGTCCGAGGATTGGCTAAAGGACGGCGGGAAATACATTCCATACCCGGCAAAATATCTCAACGGCAAACGCTGGGAAGATGAAGTTAGCGCCGGTGATAATACTCCGCCGAAGCCATTGGAGCGCGGCCCGGACGGCCTGACGCCGAGGGAGCGGTTTTTGAGAGACAAGGAAATTGCATAGGAGTAAAACAATGTCGAGGACAAAATTAACGGAAGTACCACACGACGCCGCCGCTGAGGGCGCTGTGATCGGCTCGATTATCGTCGGCCCGGAGGAAATACCCAACGTAGTCGAACATATCAGCAGGGATGATTTTGTCTCGGAGGAAGCGGGTGATATGTTCGAGATCATCCGGGGGATATGGAAAACAGGCAAGTTGGTTGACGCGGTATTGGTTCGTTCGGCCTTTGCCGGCAGGAGAAACGCCGGCGAGCTGTTCGACTATATGTGTCGCGCTATGGACGCTGTGCCGAGCAGCGCCAACGCCGTTCATTACGCTCGTTGCGTGAGGCGCAAGAGCGTGGAGCGGCAGTTAATCCGGCTCGTGGACCAGGCGAGAGACCAGGTTGTCGATCCAAGCATATCGACCGACGAGAAGCTGGCTGCTATCGGAACGCTTCTGAATGCCTGCCCTGGCACTGAGACCGGCGATGTGGACCTGTGCGACCTGATAGACGATTATTTTCTCCGGAGAGACGAGTCCGAGGGTGTGCCGACAGGTTTCGCGTACTTGGATAGACTGACTGGGGGGGGCTACAAACGCGGGCAGTTGATTCTGGTTGGGGGGCCGACGAGTATCGGCAAAAGCTCTTTTGTAATGGATAAGTTCATTCATGCCATGCGTCTGGGAGTGAATCCGTATCTGGTGAGCCTGGAAATGTTCAATACTGAGATTGCAGAGAGAATGATCCGCAACATTGCGAGGGTTTCTTCTGGCTTTGACCTTAAAGACCCCAATGTCATTGAAGCCGGGCAGTTCATCGGCAAATGGCCGGGCAGCCTGGCCGAGCGCCGGGACTCGAATATCGACCAGCTCTGCGCTCAGGTTCTCAGCAAGCGGCAACGTGACAAGGTAGGTATTGTGTTTATCGACCATCTGCATTTGATTAACGGTCCCGGACAGAGCCGTTACGAGCAAGTCACGTATATTAGCAAAGCGCTCAAATCACTGGCGATGCAGGCGGGCATTCCGGTTGTCGTTGCGGCTCAACTGAATCGGGCGCCACGCCAGCGAACGGACCACCGGCCTTTTATGAGCGATCTGCGAGATTCAGGAAGTCTCGAACAGGACGCGGATATTATCTTGCTACTGTTCAGTGAGGACTACTATCGCAAGCAGGATAATAAAGATGCCGAGCTGGATGGATGCGCTGAGTGCATTGTGGCCAAGAACCGCAACCGGCCTACGGGAGTTGTCGACCTCATATGGATGCCCGAGTTCAGCACTTTCGCAGATAGGAGCGATGTCGACAATGTCTGAGCCACAGCACATAAGCGAAATCTTGCCGGCGGTCATGGCCGATATTCGCCGCCGGATGGACCGGCAGAGCAAGAGCCAACGTCGCAGCCGCATCATCTCTGCTGTCGGAGATTTTATGTTAGGGTGGCAGAAACGACCGGAGCGACAGGGCGGCAAGAAAGAAGCGAAACGAGAAGCGAGGGAGAAGATACTGTTCTGAGTGATGGATACTGAAACTCACGACAACAATGGTAGATTCCCAGAGTTGATGACCGAAGCGGAGCTTGTCGAGTTCCTGCGAATTCCCGCGGTCAGCAAGGGAGACGACTACGGCAATGTCGTTGCGAATTTGAAGCGTATGCGTGATTTACCCTGCATTCACATATGCCGGCAGCCTCTCTATCCGCGCGAGGCTATTCAGCGTTGGATTCAGGATCAAACCGAGAAGGAGCAACCCAGATGAGTTTAGGTTTAACATTTCTGGTGGTTCGGTTTATAGTGGGCTCGGACCGGTCTTGCCAGTTCGACAAGAAAGGAGGTTATCTATGAAGGAACTGGTAAGGCTCAAGACAAGGCCGTCTCGGGACGGTAAGAGATTCACGTACAGGCTCGAGTATGTGGACGATACCGGCAGAAGGCGGCGGATTTCTTTGGGACACTACGACAGACGTAAGGCCGAGAGACAAAGGGCTCAGAGGGAACGTGAGTTGCGCACGGGTATATCTGAGCCGGTGCCCATGAAGCTCGGTGAGTTTTGGGAAGATTGCAGGAACCGAACACGAGGCCAGGTGCGAGAGAGCACCATTACGGACAGGGACACGGCCATGAGGCAACTAATAGAGGTTGTTGGCGACATCGAGTGCGAGAAGGTCCAGTACAAACACGGAGAGCAGTTCATGCAAGCGTGCTTGGACAGAGGCAACAGCGTAGCCACAGCCTATAAGAAAATCTCGGCCGTTAAGAGAGTGCTGCAGTTGGCGGTATTGAGAGATCAGTTGGAGAAGAACCCCTTCAAGCATCTGCGGCGCCCGAAGATTCCGGAGCAGGAGATTCACGTCTACGATGACGATGAATGCCATAGGCTCTTGAGAGCAGCACGGGAAAGTCGGAGAGCAGGGGGGCTCAACTGGGAATTGCTCATAGCCGTAGGCTTATGTAGCGGTATGCGACGGGGTGAGCTGCTCAATACCACTTGGCGGGATGTTGATTTTGCCGAGCAGACAATCAGAGTTTCTCCGAAGAAGGACACGGGGGCAACATGGGAGTGGCACATCAAGGATGCCGAGAGAAGGATACTGCCTTTGACCGATGAGATCACGCAATTGCTCATTCGCCATCAAGAGCAGCAGCCGGGGCGGTGTGTGTATGTCTTTGTACCACTTTCACGCCATGACCACATACAGCGGCGACGACAGCAAGGCAGGTGGACCACCGAAGATGGAAAGTGCCCGGTAAACAACTTCAAGCGGAAGTTCGACAAAATCCTGAAACGAGGCAGCATTGACGAAGGTGAGTTCCACGATCTGCGCCGAACGTGCATGACTCGATGGTTCGCAAACGGCCTGACGGAGTTCGACGTTATGAAGCTCGCCGGGCACTCGGATTTTGCCACAACCCACCGTTTCTATCTGGCTGTAAGACGTGACCTAATAGAGAAGGCACGCGTGGCCGCGGCCGCCGCAATGACCAATGATTTTGGCACGCGCTTGGCACGCGCCCCCATTTTGAATGGAAAGGGTTTGACAGTCGATGCGGGAAGATGTTAGAGTACAACGACTTATGAATGAAGCGCTCGTAGCTCAGTAGGATAGAGCGTCGGTTTCCTAAACCGAAGGTCGCAGGTTCGAGTCCTGCCGGGCGTATTGTCTTTTTGTCAGTGACACTCGATGACATGCCCTGCCTTTTGCTGCTTAACTTCCCATCTTGTATGCTTTTATGTTCCTCTGCGTTCTCAAGCTTGGAACAAGATGAATTGACATCCGCTGCCAACTGGTTACATGCAGGGAAAGCAGTAGGTGTCGATTTAGGTGTCAATTTAGGTGTCGATTTTTTTGAGTCATTTTGAATCATATTTACAGCTTTGCCATCAGTACCAGTTGCAACGTTCTTGTTGTTTTGAAGTGGACTCAAATCTGGCAAACTGGCTACTGCATCAGCTTCTTGTCCGGTCAGGATATGAGTGTATCTTGACAATGTCAGGTTTATATCGCTATGTCTCATTATCTTTTGAGCTACTTTAGGATGGACTCCGCTTGCAGCCAATAAGGTTCCCGTCTGGTGCCGCAAAGCATGAAAATCAAAATACAGACCGTCAACGACGTATGGAATGTCCGCATCAGCCAAGTCGGCCTCAATCATCTTTGAGGTCTTATCGGTAAGCTGCTTGTAAGTACCGCCAAAAGCTTTGACATTTGGCAGTTTACCTGCAAAGAATTCTCTCAACTCTACCGCTGTATCTGGTCTGAGTAGTTGTATAGCTTCCGCTTTGTTCTTTGTACATGCTCCTGAAACACAGACTGTAAGGTTGTCGAGGTCAAAAGAACTGACTTTCAGGCTCCTTAGCTCTTTGGCTCTTAAACCCGTTTCAGCGGTCAGACGGTACAGTAAATATCTCTCATAGCCGCTCATACCGAAACGCTTGGGTGCTGACTTCGTAACTTCCAACAATCGCTTTAGTTTGTCTATGTCCAATACACGCCTTGGGTGTACTTCATCAGTGACTTTTCGCACTGTCTTGCATCTTAGGTGCTCAAGAGAGGACTCAGCGGCACGTCCGTCCTGTACCATCCACTTGCAGAACTGTTTCATGGCTTGAACGTAAAAATTGGAGGTTTGAGCAGATATTGGCTCGCCCCTATACCTGAGATCAGACAGGCATTTCTGGACCTTGCTCGCCTGTATATCTGGCCACGTTCTGAATTTGCAGGCTTCTGCTATCCGTCTCGCCCTGAATGTGACCTGTTTGACTTGCTTGCTCGTATCGCCTTTTGCCGACAGGGATTGGCTGAAATCTTCAAGGTGCTCTACCAAAGGCCTCTGTCGGTGTTCCTTGTATCTGTCAACAACCCCCGCTCTTCCTAACTCAGCTTCCTTTTCGAGTTTAGCTGCAAGCTGCTGAGTCGCTACTTTGTCCTTGTACCCTCGTAATCTCCGCTCAATACCCTCAGTATCACGATACTTGATATACCAGGACTTGGATTGCTTCTTTACCTTCTTGCCGTCTGCAACTCTTGTGTATTTCCGCTTATATATGCTCGCCATAATATCACCCTCATTTTTTCTTCTTTTGAATCAGTTCTAATCCTAAAGCCATTGCAAGTTTGGCAGCAGCAGGCAGTGTCAGAGACCGCTTGTCATTAACAAAATAGCTTAGCTGAGCCTCGGACAGACCTGACAGTTTCGCTATCCTATATCGTGACATGTTGGATGTCAACACTGCCCGTTTAAGCCGCTGCTCCATATTCTCACACTTCTTCATGTTTATATTATACACTATTTTCTATACTTAGCAAGTGTTAAGTGTGTAATTTCCAACTTTCCCCAACCCGCTGGATACACGACACGTCCATAAACGGTCAAGTCGCTCAGATACCGGCAAGCAACCTATTCGAGAGTAAGCAACTCAGACACCAGCAAGTCCGTCTTCTCTGTCTTATCAGGAAAATAGATGCTCTGGTCATAGTTCTCTCTCTGTTCGTCAGCCAGAACAGCATCCAGCGAATACCGCGAACAGTCAAGCTTGTAAAATGCGTGCAAAGTGAGCCTGGCCTGATTTGAACCTTTGCCATAAGCCTTGGATATTATCAGCCAGCGATCCTCGGCACTACGTATTGCACCATTCAACTCTGCTCCTAACTTCTTGTGTTCTTCTAAACTCAACATCATTTGTCTCTCTTATCTCATGGTTCATGTTGTTCCCCTTTTCCAACAGTTAATTAGTTGGGCCTGCGGTTACTTGGCCCGGTCCTGATCCTTGTTCGGCGTAGCCGTAGGATCAATCCACAACATCTGACAGCAGCGGACGACTGAATTCGACAGTGGCCTGCTCTGTTATGCCCTTACCTCGTGTAGTCCGCCAACCAACCAGATATAAATTACACGCAGCGCACACTATCCGGCCTGTCCTGTCCCGCACTGCTCGCTCACCGTGCCGGATAGAGGTTTGGCACAGGGCGCAGCAACCGCTTTGCATCTTGAGCAGTGCAGCCCTGACACGCCGTTTGCTTGGTGCTTCTATCAGTGCCTTGCGTTCTTCTCTGTGTCGGCAATAAGCAGGCCAGTCGAGATTGTTCGATCTGGCGTACTCATACGCAGCATCGTTTGGCATCCGGTCAAGTTTCTGGTACAACTGTTTGGTATCATCTGTCATCATCGTTTCTCCTAAATTATGTTGTTTGGCCCTTGCCTGTTCAAGGAGCATTTGGACTCGGCCCGATCCGACCATTGCTCTCTCTTGGGCGTCCGAACATACGTATATACGACGAAATCATCACCCGCAACAGCAAACACAACAGCAAACAGTACCTGCGAAACTGAGTCAAAAACGCACATAGTCCAATAACACATCCTTTTCTTGGCCAATATACGGCCCTCATTTTTGCCCGCAACAGCAACAGCAAAAAAACTGACCTACTCCCAACATACACTACATAAAGACATAAGGGCATATATTCTATCCCCCTATGTATGTAACTTGTGTAATTAGCTGTTGCAGGTGTTGCACTCATAGAATATCACTGATACAAAGCCAATAACCCAGAAATCCGCAACAGCAAACACCAAAATTAGCTGTTACTTTGCCGTTGCACCTGTTGCGGCCCCCAGACCACGCTCACCTCACATCCATTTCAATTGCTTTCCTTGTAAGCTTCAGGCCACGCCACCCCCGCTCCCCGCCATGCTTTTGGGTTTCGAGTCCTGCTAATTTCGGCACTGCTTCCTTGCACCGGCGAGGGAATACCTGGCAGCTAATGGGGCATCGCACGAACTCGCGTTCACAAACGGCCCGGTAGAGAGAGTACAGATGTTTCCGCGATGTAAACGCCTCGCCATCGTCAAACGTGCAATAGGTCTCGATTATGCGCTTGAGCGGGCTTGCCTCTATCTTGATCTCCTCGATCTCGGCCTTTGATACCTCCGGCAGTGTGAACTTACCCTCGTTGGCCAGCAAGCGGTTTAGCCCCTCAATCGCCCACACGGCAATGCCCGGACGTTCCTCGGCCAAGTGTGTGTACAATGCACCATCCGGGGCGTCCTTGAAGCTGTGATCGAAGTGCAGCAGGTTGTACCTGCGGAACAACGTCTGCATTTCATCATGTAGTACGGGTAACGCATTGCTGTAGTACGAGACCTTGCAGAACAAGTGACCATTAACGGCTGTTTTGTGCATCCGCCGTATCGACACGGCGTCGTTGCCTGTGATCTGTTTGAGGACACTCAGGAGACTCTGCCCTCGCCTGTTAGTCAGTTTGTCTTCTTCACTCACTATGACTGCATATTTGCCGATCAAGGAAGCCAAACCAAACTGATCTACACACAATTGCCGTGTGTCAGCCGCCTGGAAGTTTCCGTCGAGCAGGTGTTGCAGTATACGCATGGCAGTGGTTTTGCCTGATCCTGATTGACCGTAGATGAACATCAATTGCTCCAAGTGGTTTGTCATAATCATGTTGTAGCCATACCATTCCTGCAACAACGCCATCCGCTCGGCGTCCTCATCAAACCATTGATCCAGTGTGGCCAGCCATTGAGGGCACGTTGCGTTCGTGTCGTAGTCATAGGACAACGTTGCTGTCGTGAACAGGTTGTCACGGTGCGGGGTCAGCTTATTCTCCAACACATTCAACAGGCCGTTTTTGAACATGATAGTATGACTACCATCGAACGGTTTGCCTGAGTCGAGAAGCAATGGCTCCAACACGTCTTTTGCAACTCCGCTAATCACCTGGTCGCGTATAGCAGACAATACCTCTCGTTTGAACCGAGTGTCAACCAGTACCGGGTCGATGCTTTCAACATACTTTCCTTTGCTCGTAAGCCGCCTGCTTACACGTTCAAAACCACGAAACGCGCGAGAGATTCGTGACTCCAGAACCCCGACATCTACACGGTGGTATTTTCCATCCCCATACTTCCACCAGTCGTCTTGATGATAAAGCAGACGGCTGCCGAAACCCGCAATAAACACCGAGGCGAGTTTGCTGTAATCTGTCTTGCCGTAGATCAACTTGCCCGCACACCCCTCATCCGCTACAGTGGTTCCATTTTTGTCGATGTATTCGAGCAACTCCTCTTGGATCAGCCCTGCCGCCTTCCATTTCCGAAGGTCTTTGATCCCTTCCGGTGGCATTATCATAGTGCGGCTGTGGCAGACTCCCTGTAGCCGAGCAAAGGTTGTGTGCATCCCAGTCTTACCTGCCCCAGCATCGTTCTCCCCAATGATAACAACGTCACGCCCACCAAAGAGCCCGATCAACGCTGTACCTCCACCTTGGGCCGTAGGCTTGGCCGACTGCTACGAAGCCCAGATCAAAGGCTGTGCATACATCTGATGCACCCTCGACTATCAGGACGGGATGAGGCGACGGTAACAGGGGTGAGTTAGTTCCTGTTCGGGGTGCTCGTTGTTTGTCAATGATGTGCAAGTACCCAGGCGCGTTGTCGGACAATGGCCGATCAGACCCTTCCGATACGTGAACACACACGACGGCGTTGGGGTTGTCGTACTCACCCTCTGGGTACATACACCCGTCTGATTTGCTACAGATACGGCACGGCTTGTCCACGGAGACTCTGGCCCACTCTCTCTTTTCATAGGGAGCGGATTGCTGTTGTTCGTGGTTAACTGCGTAGGTCAAGCCCCTCTCGGAGCCTTTCACCATGTATTTGGCTCCATCCATGAGCCGCTTGGAGAGACCGATCACATTACCCTCATCATCCCGCTCTGGGAATGTCCATGCACAGTTGCCGAGCTCATCAACTGGGTAAATACCTACATCAACCGCATGAAGCGAGGCCACTGATACTCCGAGTTGATCGGCGAGTTTACCGAACAAGGCCGGAAACATGGTCATATTGTGTGTGAACACCTCATGGAGTTCGGATACGTCTTTCTTACTCATCTTAGCCATCATGGTTTCCTTCCTTAAACGGTCTTCGGACAGCCAGCCTCGATCCATTCTGAAACATCACTGGCCCTCCAGCGCCGACTGGACCCGACTGTCACTGGCTCCGGCAATGCTCCCGCCGAACGCAAACGCCAGACGGTTCTGGTCGAGACTGACAAGAGGTTGGCTAATTCTTTGGCGCTCAATAGTTGATTGTTCATAATCACCCCCGCACCTGTATCTGCATGTTGAAGATTTTTTCCTTGATGGCGGCGACTTGTACCTCGTTGAAGAGCCGAATGATCCCGACTCGATCAACTGGTTTGAGACGGTGCCTCCTGATAATGTACTCTACTCTTGTGGGTGGCTCTCGTAGCATCTCTGCGATTTGGCCGGTTGTAAACAGGTCACTCATGGTCAATCCCTCCAACACTGAACGTCAATTGCATAAACAAAAACGGCTGATAGGTTACACAGCCCACCAACTTTTTACCGACTTGACCACATAGGTCTTTCCCACTATACGTAGAAAAGCACCCTAATTTGGGGCTATTCGGAGGATGTTTTTTTGGAGTACATTACTTAACTGTGTATGCAACAAAGAGATAAAATTTTCTGACTATTTTATTTTTTCGGAGCTTTTCTTGTGGGACGTGACTTCTCATCCAGTTTATTAGGATTGTATGGATTGTATGGCTGAGCAAATTTTTTGGGAAAAGTGTATTTTTTGGGATGTGGGTGTCGTGGGTGGTAAAGGGTTGTGTGGCTAATCCGAAACTTTCCCCATGTCGTTTCGAGTCCCTGATAGGGGTACGAGGAGTCCCAAGCAGCCAAGGCGGAAGGTGCCACCCCACCCCCCTTCGGTTGCGGTGGCACGAACGGCGACGAGAGCAGCAGGAGCGCATAGAACAGCCATGACACCTGTTTAGCTGTGGCAATGAACCCCGCACGACGCTACCCGTTCTTGATGATTAGGTCGAAACGTCCTGTAACAGTTCTTTTTCTGAGTGGGAATATCTGCTTCTACGTACCTTGAACGGAGGTGAGCAACCGAACTAAAATCCCCTTGTGAAATATCCGATATATTGATAGCGGATATGCTGTTTCAATCCCAGAGGAGCCGGTCTTTGTCGGAGGAGAATCAAAATGAGTGATACCCGAAGGATTACATGATGAACTTCAAACGTGGATTCAAAAGAATCACATTTGCGTTGGCAACACTTGCTGCTCTCTCAGGTACTGTAATTGGTGTCAGCATAGTCATCAATGAGTACGAATATTACGGGGGAGGTTACTATACTCCCAACACTTACAAGGGTTACGGGGGAGTTTACATTGGGTCTGACAACATAGAAAGCCAAGACGAATTAACAAGTGATTTATTGTCTACACCGGGCTTGGTGGGATTATGCGTAGCGGCAGGTCTGGCTGGCGGTCTCGCTGGATTTTCCAGTCTATGGTTCAGTGGTCTGGCAATATACAAATTTATCAAGTGGCTCATTCTTGGTTTTTGTGAGGACGTGAACAGCAAACAGGCGGAAGGTATTGAGGCAAAACGAAAATCTGTTATTGGAGAATCAACATGAAAAAAGAACTCTCTGCAAAAAGCAGGCGCAACATTTATGTTGGGGCATGGTTTTTTATTATTTTTCAGTTTATGGCTCTTCTGGGTTCCACAGGTGACAGCCAACAACGTGATCCCATAATCGAGTCTTTTCTGCAATACCCTACATTAGCAAACATAGGAATCACAATTGCTTTTCTTCTTGGTGGGAATATGCTGGCTATTGGAGCACTGATAGCTGGCTTAGCTTTATGGCGACACGATATTAAAGAGGAAGGCAAAACAATAATTGTTGCAGCAATTGTTGCCATAAGTTTAGGAATAATATTGGCATTCTAAAAATCTCTCCATCCAACGTTCATCGTGTACGTGTATAAGGTGGGAAAAAAAGAGTTGATATTTTCCCGTCCCAAAATACAGATACATTCTAATAGACCTTATTCCCCCTAAGCCTCAAGTTCATAGAAGGCTAAGTCAATTGCCCAACAAAAAAATGCCGTGTCGGATTCGAGTCCAAGATGGGTGTCTGGGACTCCTACCCGGCCTCGACCGAGGGTAGTACCCCTCGGTATTAAAACAAAAACGACCATACTCTCGTGGCCAACAAGACGACTTTTCCCCGTCTTTTCACCTGCAATCTATCGGCAATCATAGCGAAAAGCCAGAGCAAAGACAAAGCAAACGCTACCTATGTCACTCGGTCTTATATGCACTCGGTCATACACTTGTTATAATTGTAGCAAGTGACATCAAGTTTATCAAGAAAGTGTACAAAACTGCTATGTTTTACTTGCAAGTGACATCTTTTTCGTGTATAATATGAGTAGAGCACGAGGGAAAAATGATAAAGTAGACACACCAATCAAGTGGCTCGATTTCATACCGTGAACTTTCGAGCCGAAACAAAAGTGGCCGGGCGATGCTGCAAACATCCCCGACCGTGACCCTAAACTGGTTAGGAGTTTAGAGTATGAAGAACCTACCAAAACAAACCCAAAGCAGCAAGTCAAATCACTCAATTATCGAAGTCCTGGAGTTCTGCAAGGCTCGGAACCTGCCCGCCCGTGTTGTCGGCAAGTGGGTATGGGTTAAGTTTGACAGCAAGCCAAATGCAGAAATCAGGCAAGCCCTGAAAGACTTCGGCTTTCGATGGTCAAGACGACGTGGTCAGTGGTCGCACTCTTGCGGATACAGTTCACGTCCTGCCCACTCATATCGTCCCTGGGACAAGTACAGGACTATCAGCTTAGATGAAGCCTACCAAAGTGTCGGAATGGAGGTGACGCTATGACTATCACTGACGATCTAAGAGAGAAGCTGACCGCTCTGGCTTTCGATATGACGGACAATTTCTGCTATGGCTGTTATAAGGTGGTCCAGGGTGAAAAATGCCCGTCCTGCGGCACTGACGACTTTATGAGGCACCTGGACGGCGTCGGTGTTGAATATGGCACAGACTGGGTTATCGAGCATTTGATAAAACAGCATTGCACACCTATTGACGCCGAAGAGCAATTCGAGGAGCTATTGAGTGAGACCTGCGAAACGGTCAAAATCGGTAGTCTTGAGTATGACCCTGGCTATGTCCTAAGAAACATCGACCCTGTAGCGTTTCGTTGCGGTGTCTCTGATATGCTTGCAGGCGATGAAGACCTGTACACAGAAATTGACTGCCAATACTACAACGTATGTGACATCGAAAACATGGCCGAAGAACTGAGTTGACAACGGGGGGCGGTCTTCGGACTGCCCCTGTTTCTATAGCATGAGGGCAAAAAGATGAGTACCAAGATAATCAGACCAAGAAACTCGATTACATGTCGCAATGGCAAATATATCGAGCGAGAGAACGCAGGCAAGATCAGAGTCAAATGTGATAAATGCCGAGATCGGCGTAGTTGTATGAACGAAGCCTAAACCTTACAAACAGCAATAGAATAATGGCAGAGGGACAAAAGATGAAAACTACAACACTATTTGAGAAATACAGACCAACTACGTTTGACGATGTTTTAGGTCAAGAGAAAGCTATCAACAAAGTCAAGTTATTGCTTGCCCGTGGTTGGGGCGGACGTGCTTGGTGGTTGTCCGGTGCAAGTGGAACCGGCAAGACTACTATCGCCCGAATTATCGCTGGCTACGGTGCCGATGACTTCTATATCACTGAGTACGATAGTGCCGATGCAATGACAGCAGCCGAAATCAGCAGGCTTGAACAGGATATGTGCTATCTGGCTCCGGGCAAGGGCGGCAGAGCCTATATTATCAATGAAGCACACGGACTGCGAAAGCCGATGATCCGGCGTTTGCTTGGCTTGTTAGAACGTATTCCAAACCACGTCTGCATTATCTTCACAACAACCAAAACAGGTGAATCTTCACTGTTTGACGAGCAAGTAGATGCACACCCTTTGCTTTCCCGTTGTGCCAAGATCGAATTGACAAATCAGGGCTTGGCAAAGGTATTCGCTGAGCACTGTCGGCAGATAGCTACAGTTGAAAATCTGAACGGAAAGCCTCTGCAAAGCTATATCAAACTTGCCCAAAGCTGCAAGAACAACTGCCGTCAAATGCTTATGACAATTGAGACAGGTGACATGTTACTCTAATCGAGGGGACTATAATCATGGCAAAACGAAAAACAAGAGGCGGACTGGCCCCGGACAAATACTTGTCTGATATCCAACTGAAAAAACTGAGACAATACGTGAAAGACATGGCCGACTTAGCGAGACAGCGAGGTAGCGAGCGGGCTATCATAGATGAGTTGGTAGTTGAGCTACTTACCAATACAGGATTGAGAGCTTCTGAATTGTGTGACCTGAACATCGAAGATTTGCCCGTATCACATGGCAAGGATTCTGTCTGGATACGAGACGGCAAAGGAAACGTAACCAGGGTAGTGGATATACCTGAGAAGCTGGTAAAGCGTCTTGAGCGGTTTGTGAAGCTATATCGCAAAGGTGCGAAACCTAATGAGCCTTTGTTAGCAAGTACAAACGGCAAACGGATGATTTATCGTAGCATATACGAGAAGATGAAAAAACTCGGTAACAAGTCCAGTATCGGCAAACTGCATCCGCACATGTTACGGCATACTTACCTTACGAGGCTCTATAACGTAGAACATGACCTCCGGTTCGTTCAAGATCAGGCAGGCCATGCCTCTCCGACGACCACGGCGATATATGCCAAGACGAACAACAAAGCACGTAAAAGGCAGGTCGATGCTTTGGACGATAATTAAGCTTGGTAGATGTGCCATTGAGGGTATTGAATATTCTTCTAAGTTCAGTTAAGATACGTACAGCTAAAAGGCAGACTGTCAAAAATTATTAAAGGTATTTCAAGGATGGACCATAACCTTCACAAAACGAAAATCGAATGGAAAAGATCAGATAAGGGCAGAGTCTGTAAAGCGATGGCAGTTGCTGATAACGGCACTGTCATCGTTGAGGCATATATTGCGATTCCAAACAATGTGTCCAGTGAACTTTTTAGAGCCTGGGGTAATTCGGCAAATGAAATAGTCGAGAAAGCTGCACTTGAAGAATTAGAATTCAAGCTGAACAATAGCACCTTGTTTTAGTGCTTGTGCAGACGCCGAGACCAATAACCAGCAATCAGCAACAATTTATAAAAAGTTCATTGTATGAGGAAGAAAGTGAGATTCTGGATTTCAACTGAGACCATTATAGGTTTGATAAAGCTACAGACTGTGTAGTCGGCGTCAATAAGCATTTGAAAGATGCCTCGCTGCAACAGTCTGTAAACTCTAAAACTCAACTGTCGGTCCGCGCGGATTTTCGCTCTGCAATCTACATTTTCTTGATCCGTCTCAATCTTGAACCTGAGCGAATACAGAAAAGTATTTTGCTCTCCCTGGATCAGAGATTTTTTCATTGAACAACCACTCGAACTTGTTTATTTTCTTTTCTTCGTCCCACAGTGCCGGTTGCTTAGGAGGATAATAGGATGGAGCGGACCCATTGAAACACCAAACGGAGAACGGTCTTCCTTTCCCGGACCACATGTAAATCCATATTGCCTTTTGTGCCTCTCCTATTTCCATCCCCAGCCCCTGATAATCCGATGGTTGGATAGCCCCGCAGAAGAAAAGGTGTTGGCCATAACCTAATTCTACTTCATATTGCAGAAAAAGTCCATAAGCACACTTCCGTTCAAAAGTGCAATCACCTAATATTTTCGCTGATACCAATAAGTTCTCACCCACGTCTTCATAAATTATTTTCACATTGTCGAGGACATCTTTGTTCTCTATGAGTTTCCTGTAATCGAAGGTCTCTTCACCTCTATAAACACAACCATAGGGATTCTCCATGCCTCTACGTACCCGCTTAAGGCTAACCTGTTGTCCTTCTTTTGCCTGATAATCATCTTTGAACTTGATTATGTCCATATCCTTAATGCAAAGCAGTCCGGCACTCACATTGAACTCATAGAGGCTGATACTGTGCAGACTTGTAACCAAGCTAACACTTGGAATGTTGCCACATTCTTTGGCCAGTCTATCAGCAAGCCCAAAGTCATCAATGATGAAACCATTTGAGTTGTCGTTACCCATGATTCGACTCCTTCTGATATCCGTTTCAAAATAGACTATCACTCCGCACTGCGGAAAACGAAAGACACATTACTCAGTCCTCAAATCCTCATAAATGCTGCTAAACTGCTCTAATGTCGCTTCGATAGTATCGAATTACAAACTCATCGGCTTTGGCGGGATCAACCTATCTCGCTGCTCCAATCGTCGGCCAGTAGCTCCGCCTGTTTCAATACATTTTCCGTTGCGATCAATTGTTTATCGGGCGGGTATCCATATTGCCGAAGCAGCCTTTTCACAATGACCTTCAATTTAGCACGGACACTTTCCTTAATCGTCCAATCAATTGAGGTATTATCTTTAACCCTTTCGACGAGAACTCTTGCCAAATCCCTAAGCTTCTCATCGCCCAAAACCTCTCTGGCGCTTTTGTTATCAGCCAGAGCGTCGTAGAAGGCCATTTCGTCAATTGTAAGATTAAGCTTCTCGCCTCTCTTATCAGAATCCTTTATGTCCTTCGCCAGTCGGATAAGCTCTTCAATAACCTGCGCTGCCGTCAGTAGATTATTCTGATACTTTCTTATTGCATTTTCGAGCATTTCGGAGAGCTTTCTGCTCTGAATCAGGTTTTGCTTGGCCCGAAGTTTGATCTCATCGTTTAGGAGTTTCTTCAGCAACTCTATGGCGAGGTTCTTTCTCTCCATTCCTTGCACTTCTCGCAAGAACTCATCGGAAAGAATCGAAATATCTGGCTTCTTTATCCCCGCCGCATCGAAAACATCAACAATTCCCTCTGCGACAACAGCCCTATCGACAATCTGCCTTATGGCCGTTTCGATCTCCGCATCGGACTTGCCCGTCCCTGTCGGTTCAAACTTCACGAGCCTTGCCTTCACCGCCTGAAAGAACCCGACTTCATCCTTTATTTCCATCGCCCTGGGGTGTGGCACAGAAAGTGCAAAAGCTTTTGAGAGAGCAAGAACCTGTTTTGTGAATCTATCCTTGCCGTCCTCCAGACTCAATATGTATTCCTGGGCTTTCAGAATGACTGTCAATTTCTCCTGTGTATCGGCTGAGAAGAATCGCTTGTAGTCGAAACCGTGCAGCATCTGGCAGACGATTTCGTATTTTTCAAGCATTAAGGCAACCGCTTGCTCCTGATCGAGTGTTGGCGTGCCTTTACCGCCGCTTTGCGTATAGACGGCCAGAGCGTTTTTCAGATCGGAGGCGATCCCGATATAATCAACAATAAGTCCACCGGGCTTATCACGGAATATCCTGTTCACTCTTGCGATAGCCTGCATGAGGTTATGTCCCCGCTTAGGCTTATCGACATACATCGTATGCAGGCAGGGAACATCAAAGCCCGTAAGCCACATATCGCAGACAATGACCATTTTCAAACGGTCGTCCGGGTCCTTGAAGCGTTCAGCAATCTGTTTCCTGTTGTCTTTGCTGGTATGATGAATCTGCCAGTTTTCCGGATCGGAGGATGAGGAAGTCATCACAACCTTTATCGCCCCGTTTCTTCTGTCGGTATCGTGCCATGCGGGCCTGAGCGTGACAATCTGCTGGTATAACTCAACGGCAATCCTTCTGCTCATGCAGACGATCATCGCCTTGCCGTCGAAGACTTCCTGCCTCTTCTCGAAATGATCGACCATATCGGCGGCGACGACCTTCAATCGTTCGGTGTGCCCGACAATCGCTTCAAGCTGCGTCCACTTGGCCTTTGCCTTTTCCGTAGCGGTGCTCTCTGTACTTTCGGTGATCGCTTCCACTTCATCATCGAGCTTTTCCTTTTCCTCCGGTTTAAGATGCACCTTTGCCAGCCGGGATTCATAATAAATCTTTACCGTCGCTTCATCCTCGATGGACTGTTCAATATCGTAAACATCAATGACATTTCCAAAAACTGCCGGGGTGGAAGCGTCTTCCTTTTCGATGGGCGTAGCGGTAAAGCCGATGAATGAAGCGTTTGGCAGAGCGTCCCTCAAATACTTTGCAAAGCCGTAAGTCGTCCGAATATGTCCTTTCTCATCTTCAATTTGCTTTGCTGCAAAACCGTAATGGCTTCTGTGTGCTTCATCCGCAATAACAACGATATTTTTTCTTGGGGATAACTCATCATAAACGGCCGATCCTTCATCAGGCGAGAATTTTTGAATGGTGGTAAAGATAATCCCCCCGCCAGCCGTCTTTAGCAGCGTCTTTAGATGTGGTATGCTTTGTGCCTGAACCGGGTCCTGTCTTAAAAGCTGCCTGCATCCTGCAAAGGTATCGAACAACTGATCGTCCAGGTCGTTCCTGTCGGTAATAACAACTATCGTCGGATTATCGAGGCACAAAACCACCTTGCCCGCATAGAAGACCATCGACAGGCTTTTCCCCGAACCCTGTGTATGCCAGACAACACCCGCCTTTCGGCTACCTTCTGTTGCCGCCGCTTCTATTGTTGATTCAACCGCTTTCCTTACGGCGAAATACTGATGATACGCGGCCATCTTCTTAACGGTGACAACCGAACTGATCCCGGTCTGTGGGTCTTCCTTCTTGGACTTCTCAAAGACGATGAACTGCTTCACTAAGTCCAGCAAGACTTCTTTCTTGAGCATTCCCTTGACCAGCGTTTCGATCTGCGGGACGGTTGCCTTATCTTCCCGGACGCCGTCAACACTCTTCCACGCTGCGAACCTGCCAAAATCGCTTGATATTGTCCCGGCCTTCGCGTCAAATCCATCGGAGGCAACTAAGAGTCCGTTGTAATGGAAAAGAGACGGTATCGCGTTCTTATAGTTTTGCAATTGCGTGAATGCCTTCGCTACCGTTGCGTTCTCATCGGCGGGATTCTTTAGCTCGATAACCACTAAAGGCAATCCATTGACAAAGATCACCACGTCTGGGCGTTTGGTCACATTGTTCTCAGTCACCGTAAACTGATTGCAGACTACAAATTCGTTATTAGTGACTTCGTCAAAGTCAATCAGCCGGACCTTATCTCCCTTTATGCCGTCCTCGCCCATCACTTCAACTTCGATCCCCTCGGTGAGCAGTCTGTGAAATGCCTCGTTATTGTCGATAAGGCTCTGAGTGGGTGGATTGAGCACTTGACGCAATGCCTGCTCTTTGGCCTCCTGCGGAATACTTGAATTGAGCGTATCGACAGCGTTCTTGAGCCGGGCTAATAAAATAACCTCGCCTAAATCCCGACGTTCTTCTTCCTGCTGCTCCGGGGCAAGATAATCGAAGCCCTGACTTTGCAAAAGTTCGATTACATATTCTTCAACGTCGGATTCAAAAATCGGAAGCATAACTACAACACCTGGTCAAATGGGTTTTTGTCTATAATTGCTGAACGGACTTTCTTTTTCAATAAATCCTTCAAGTCACCCTTTCTTTCCAATAGCATTACGATTTCTCTTAACGTGCACAAAACTACTACTTTGTGATGAAGAGCCTCTCTACATGTATTTACAGCAGGTGCAGTAAAATCAGAAGCAGAAATTATAATAGCACGACTTTCTGTACGATGATAAATCCGAACAAGATGCTGAGACACTTCAGGAGTACCAAGAGGGTCGCTCCACCATTTCATCTCAACGAAGTAGATGTGACTGTCAAATTCAACTACACCATCGATTTGTTCCAGTACGCCTTCTCCGGCGTTGCCGACCAGAGCAAAGGCGTCCCGTATGCCAATCTCGAACACTTTGAATAGATTGTTAAGCACTGCCTCCGTCGTCTTGCCGCGTTTTTGTGGATTTTGAATTGAAAAGAGTTGAAACAACTCGTTTCTTACCTGGTCGATATTTCTTTGTCGTTGTTGAAGTGCTTCTTTTTCAGCTTGTTCCTTCTCAAGGCGAATTTGGCGTTCGTGTACTCGCTCTATATTCATTCGGGTGAAACTGTCTTTGACATTTACCACATCCCGAATTTCGGCGACGAGTCCTTTCGCTTTCAACTTATCACTCTCCCAGCAAGCAGAAAAGTTCTCAAATTCAATGACTCGTTTGAGTACCTCCCGCCGTTCACGCAGACAAAGTTCGCCTTTCTCATTGAGTTTCGTAAGTATTTGTCGGACGATCTCATATTTTGTGATTTCAGAAGGATTTTGTTTCCACAGTTTGTGTGGAGCAGACATCAATACCTGAGAAATGCCTGCTCCCTTGAAGAAGAGGAATACGTCTTTTTTGCTCCGATTGAGAAGTGGGATGACATCAATGAGCAAATTCATCAATTCAGGTGGATAGTGGAAAGTAATGTCAATACTCATACTACTGTCTCACGAAACTCAAATGAATACCTCACCTTTGCCGTCCGTTCATCAGTTACGGCAAAAGACAGGCAAAGCCCTGCCCTTGCAGAAGCTCGATCATAAATTCTTCAACATCGGATTCAAAAATCGGCTTCACTATTGCCGCACGTTCCGGATTCCATTTTTGGTATAATTGGGGCTGCCAGGCAAGCCGCAAGCATTCCCTACAGCGTCAAATATCGGCTTCATAACAGTTGGTACTTCCTTATCAAGACTATCAGCCGTCACTTCGGGTAATAGCACAACATCTCTGTCTATTGGATGAGAATCTGAACTAAAAAAATCTGTCCACATATAAGCACCTTTACAGCCAAGCAGCGTCATCGAGATAACAATTGGAGCCTCAATCCCAAGTGTCTTGTATCCGTTGAAATAGCTCTTGACAGCGCTGACTACAGATGCTTCGTAAGCCTTACTCGCAATAAACGCCGTACCGCCCTTTTGGGGAGTCTCTCCGCGTTTAGTACTGAGAATCTTCGCATATACCGCTTCAATGGTCCCATCAAAGAAGGTTTGGCAGTAGCTGTCACACATTCCCGTGTTTCTATCTGCAAGGTATGTCAAGAAGCCATCCAGATTGTATCTGCGATCCCAGCCGCTAACAGCGATAGGGGCAAATTTCATTATCAAATTGTGCTCGTCACTGAAATCTAATCGTTTTCGGTTAAGAAAAGAGTTCAGGGGTAAAACGTGCAAAACCAACCGATGCGACGTAGATAACCGCAACGGTGTTTCATCAGCCATAATCTTGGCCAGTTGGTCTTGTAGAAAACTGCGAATACGCTCCGCCTGCGAATCAGTAGCCAGAAATGCGTTTCTAATCTCCTGAACATCAAGTTGATATTTGCCCACAGAGTTTCGACAATAAAAGCGAGACGTGTTTTTGAATGTTACCATGTGTGGTGATGCAAAACTCTGAGAAATGCGTATCACAATCACAAATCCCTCACCATTGTCACCATATCCGGAGATTTCCTTTACATGAATCTGCACTCGCGGTGCAATCCCAGTACGAACGAGGTTTTCTATTTGCAACTTAGCTTCATCTGCATTTACACCTTTGATAGGTACAACAGCTTCTGGTTCCCCAGTTCTTTTACCGTCCTCATCAACTGCTTCTTTAATTCCATATATCACATCCCCACCGGAGGCATTTGCAAACGAAGATATATCCGCCAAAAACTCCTTCTTGTCACTATCTTGGCGACCTAGGAGCGTTTTCTTGTATTCAAGAGTCTTTAGCTCGCTAACCTTATTCTCGATCAAATAATCAATGTCGGCCTGGGAAATATCACCGAAGTTCTTCTGAATCATGTCACTTCCTCCGTCGTCTTTTCTGCATCCTTCACTCGTATCTCCCCCTTCATCAGTTTCGGTAAAAGCAGATCACGCAAATGTGAGAGGGTTTGGGTTTGGGAATAGTTAGTGAAAATCTTTGCGTCAACTTTACCGGCTATTGGATTAAAAGTTGTTATGATTTTGTTATCTGGAATAATCGTTTCTATATTTGCAAAAGCATCTTTTCCTATGCTGCCAAAAACCGTCCCCTCCGACTCGAATATATTAAAAGCTCCCTGTAAAGATTTTATTTTGTACAATGTGTATGATTTGTATTTCCCTCTGACGGCACCAAGCCCTCGTCCTATGCAACATCTTTCTGAGGCAACATTGATATCACCCACAGGTGCACGCACGCTAACCAAAACATCAAATCTTTCCGCTATTCGTTTTGCCTCCGTTGTGAAAAGTCTCGTTTTGGGAAACCTTTCTTGAAACTCAGCTCTACCCTGAAAGAAAACCATCCCGTCACCAGATTCGTTATAGCTTCTCCCCTTGGGAGATTGTCCCATAACAATCTTAAATTCATCCCCCAGCGTCCCCCACCTCCAGCCTTCGGGCAAGCCGGTTGAATTGTCTATCTTCAACTTTTTGCCGTTGACGGTGAAATTGACAAACCATTCCTTGAAGATCGTCTGTGCGATTTCTTCAAGGGTCTTATTCTGCTGCCGCAATAACTCTATCTTGTCGTCAAAAAGGCCGAGAATGCTCGCTACCTCTCTTTGGACAGTGATCGAGGGAAGTGTGATATACATTCTTCTCTGCTCTGTCAAGCTCACATAATCAGCCATATCAGACTGACCCTTGACTCCATTCACCTGCGACGAAAACTCATAGCTCTTCATCCAGTAATAAAGGAAGCGAGGCCATATTGCATTTTGATCCAGGCTTCTCCAGTAACACAGTTGAGGCGAATAGACAAACCTTGGCGTTGTGCAGCGGACAAATGCCGTCCGGCCTACGGTGCCTTTAGAAGTAAATACCACATCACCCGGTTGGCTGACTTTGCCGCCAACATCCTCCAATCGGTCACAGGGAAAACGATCAGCATCCAGAAAATTGAAGCCATTGTTAATGGTGCCAGCACGAGCGAAAGGTAAACCTTCTTCTGCTAATTCCGAGTTCTTGGCTCGATACCCATCGCCGATTTCCAGAACGTTGCTATGAATCAAATCACTTGTCTTATACGTATTGCTGTCCATATCAATATGCAGAGATCGTCTGTCCTACGATTGCAGAGCCTTCGATATTCTCCGCCACCTGCATCAGTGTTGTTTCTTTCCAGCTATTCATTTACTTACCGGCTTTTCTCCAGCTTTTTCGCAAGCGTTGAAGCTCTTTCCTGCATGTATTACTTTTGTTGCCTTTGATATTGAAACGAAGGTTGCCCCCGAAATTTCGGATCATCAATTCTTCGATTCTTTCAGCCTTAGATGTTCTGACCCATGAAACTCTTGCGTGCTGAAAAATCCAGCGATTCAGTTTCTGTTTTTCATTTTCGCCATTCAATTGCATTGCAGAATTCAATTTGATCTCTGGCCCCAATAAGGCCGCCAAGCTTTGACGTAATGTTGAACCCTCGCTGTTCTGATTCAAGTGATCTCCTATCCGATCTCTCAGCGTTCTGCCTCTCTTTTTTCCCGCTATGCCAATATACAATAAATACCAATCTCTGTTGGCAGCAGAATCGAGCACAATTTTCTGGGGACTCGGAGTATTGACGGTGAAATAAGTCCCAAAGTGATTATCGAAGTACCAGGCATAGACGCCGGGGGCTTGAGGTATCAATTGATTTCTATTGTAGATTTCTTCTGGACTATGCGTGACGGGGTCAAAGAAAGCCTTGATCTGTTCCAGAAGCCGCGATTGTCTCCCTGATAGTTTCTTGATATAGCCACAACGAAAGCATCTGTTGCCATCCCACTGGGAGTCACAACTGGGACATAGCGTAGTCTTTCTAAACCAGTTAAAGACCATATCCCAGCCCCTCGAACCTGCCCAATGTAGTTTCTTTTCCGTCAGACGGCATTTTCTTTGATTTCAAAAAGGTATATCGTCGTCAGATGTAGGTTCTTTTAGCTTATATGCTATTTTTAGTTCAAATCGGCTTTGGTTTTCGTTAATCCAACGGATAGCCTTTTCCGTTAGCTTGAATGCTCTATATTCATTGCCCTGATAATCCGTTTCATCTGCCACGAGCAGCATTTCTTTTTTTAACAATGAAGCGATGGCCAAACTCGCCGCTAATTCATTAAAACCTGCTTTAGCTAAATCTTGTTTCAGGAGGTAGCCACTTTTTGAGTCACTGTCATAAAAATCCTTCATTATGGATATTATGACGGCCTGTTCATGTGGCTGCATTTCACCACTGGCTTTTACACCGGTTTCGAGTGGAGGTAGTTCAAATAGATTCTTTTCTGCTTTCAATAGAGCAATTAACTTCTCTGTGATCCTTCTACTTAGCTCTTCAAAGTCACTGGAGGACTCAACAGAATAGGGAATTATGAAACGGTGCTGCACATCAAAAGGATATTTCTCTTTTCGTTCGCTTGAGCAGACTAAACAGACATCTTTACTAATGGCTAAGGCGTAACCCAACTCAAACCAGACATTAGGATCGTCTGTAGTAATATCAGCAAAACAAATCGCGGCGTTCTTTATGCCGACCTCAATATCTCTAATTGGGACGCTCACGGCGGGGTCTTTGTCAACGCGATATGGCCGTAATCCCGCATTTGTGATTGCATCCTTGAATACGTCATCATAGCGTTTATTAAACGGATTCCTAAAAGGTTGTATTACAAAACACGTCTTATCCATTCGACACCTCAAAACCTACTTTTGAAAGCTGCTGTCTGATCTCTTTATTGAGTTTCCTTTCCTCTTCCATTTGCCCGGCAAGCTCAGCGGTTAATTTCTTCATTTTTTCTTCAAACGGTATGCCGTCATCTTCTTCCTCTTTGACTCCGACATACCTGCCCGGCGTCAAGACGCAGTTATGCTTTTTGATTTCCTCCGGCGTCGCCGATTTGCAGAAGCCCTTCAAGTCTTCGTATTCACCATTCTTTGTCCGCCAGTTGTGATAGGTGTCTGCTATCTTGGCAATATCTTCATCGGCAAATTCGCGGTGCGTGCGATCCCTCATAAAGCCGATCTCACCTGAGTCGATAAAAAGGATTTCCCCGCTTCGCTTTCTCTCATGGTTGCCCGTTCTCTTGCGTGAGATAAACCAAATACAGGCAGGAATACCGGTATTGTAGAAAAGCTGCTTGGGCAGGCCTATGATACAATCGACAAGGTCATTCTCGATTAGCTGATTTCTTATTTCACCCTCGTTATTTGTTTGCGAAGAAAGGGAACCATTGGCAAGGACACAGGCCATTATGCCTTTGGGCGATAAATGATAGATCATGTGTTGCAGCCATGCGTAGTTGGCATTGGAGGCTGGGGGGACGCCGTATTTCCAGCGTGCGTCTTTCTGCACCAATTCGCCCGACCAGTCACTGTCGTTGAAGGGCGGGTTCGCAAGGATAAAGTCGGCCTTTAGGTCTTTGTGGGCGTCGTTAAGAAATGAGCCTTCATTGTTCCATTTTACCTGTGAGCCGTCTATCTGGCGGATTGCAAGATTCATCCGGCAGAGGCGGTACGTTGTTTGGTTGGACTCCTGGCCGTAGATGGAAATATCGTTGACCTTGCCCTGATGGGATTCGACGAACTTCTCGCTCATTATGAACATTCCGCCTGAACCACAGCACGGATCAAATACCCGGCCTTTATACGGCTCTATCATTCCGACCATCAGGCCGACGATTGATTTGGGGGTATAGAATTGCCCGCCCTTCTTGCCTTCGGCGTTGGCGAATTCGCCTAAGAAGTATTCATAAACCCTGCCTAAAATGTCCTTAGCCTTGGCCGCTTCGTCGCCGAGGGCGATATTGCCGACAAGATCAATAAGGCCGCCCAGGGAGGTTTTATCGAGGTTGGGCCGGGCATAGACTTTGGGCAAGATGCCTTTGAGGGTCTGGTTCTCTTTTTCGATGGCCGTCATCGCATCATCGACATCTTTTCCGATGGATGGGAGCTTTGCCCGGCTGTGAAGATATGACCATCGAGCGGTTTGAGGGACGAAAAAGACGTTTTCCGCCCTGTATTCGTCGGCGTCTTCGGGGTCTGCCCCTTTGTATTCCCCTTTGCCCTCGATAAGTCTCTGGTGCAGGGCCTCGAAAGAATCTGAAATATACTTGAGGAAGATAAGCCCCAAGACGATGTGCTTATACTCGGCGGCGTCCATATTCTTTCGCAGCTTATCTGCCGCCTTAAACAGGGTCTTCTCGAAGTTTTCCGCCTTGCTGTTCTTTTTTTTCGCCATTTCAGATTTCCCAAAGCGCTTCCGTGTGACAGGAACCTCTCAAGACCCTAAGTCTAACGCTCCAAACGCCGAAAATCAACCACATTCCCACTGCCGGAACCCATAAGCCCTTGTAAAAAGGGCGTAGCAAAGCCCAAACAGAATGCCCCCCTATAGAGCAAAGCGTATCTCACCCCCCAAATGTTGATGGTCTTTTTCTAAGAATTTCACTTTTTTTTTCAGATTTTCTTGGAAAATGTGCAGATTTTTTCAGTCTGGCCCACAGAATCCCCCAAAAACATCATTTTGTAACACTCTCTCCAAAGCAGAAGACGAGCGCCTAAACCTTCAGATTCACAGGCTTATGGCTCTCGTTGTCCTGGTTGGATGAAACGATTTCTTCCCTTTCAGAGGTGCCATTTAATGATAACCGATTGATAAGAACCTCTCTGACCATTTCTCTGTTGTATTGAACATTGATGTCTCAGAGGAACGGTAGAGTGAATTGAGAACATACAGTACAATCTGAAAGTGAAAAGGGCATTGTCCTCCATGCGTACCCGATGTTACATCCGCATCATGTTCTCAAAGAAACCATGCGCCGCTGTACCGACGATTGTAGGCCCAACTTCATTCCCTAACTCCCATATCTTCTTCGCCGCCTCTGTAAGCTGCCTTCTCGCAACGTCCTTTAACGCATCGTGAGTAATTTCAAGACTCTTCTTTTTAGCCGTTTCACTCAGCTTGTCCTGTGGCTGCTCTTTAATAATCCTCTCTAATTGCTCCAAGTGCTCAATCGTTTGCTTGACCTTGATCTGAATATTATCGCCAAATTCATGCTTCTTGAATCTCTCAAGAAAAACCAGGAGTTTCCTAAATAAGCAGCCTATGAAAAGGATAGAACCGGATATAAGCAAGGACGATAACCATGCGTAAATCAGTACCCTGTACGATGCAAGAATATCCTTCTTCAGCAGGACAAGAGAAAGGACGAATGAGATGATGAAGAAGACGGTAATAGCGAGATCAATAACAAATGTTCCTATGCCCCAGGTTAAGATTCTTGTTCCTCCCTCTGCCAGTCTATTTGAAAAGCACTTTTCGAGTTTCTTCTTAATTCCTTCATAGTACCGATTATGGAACTCCCAAGTTATGAGTACTACTCCTACACCAGGTAACAGAAGGTAGGAAGACAAGGTGCTTAAAACCGTGAGGAACTGACCTTGAGCCTGATAAACAAATCGAGCCCATAAGAAAATAAGAATCATCAGAGGAATCACATAGACAAACAAAGTTCGTAGAAAGTTGATGAATGAGAGAGTGTACGCGATGCTTTCAGATTCCTCCTCTCCAGATTTCGACAGAAAACTTACAGTATCTGTAAAAGAGGGATATTTCAGAAAGCCCGCGTTTTCCTCTACGTCTAAAATCTCTACTTCGAGACCCATATCTTTATATAGTCCGATGATGGCTTTCGACATACGTCCCTTGTAAATGCTGAAAGCTCCAATCGCCATGTAAATAAAACCTAAGATGATAGGGCTTATTAGAATAGCATGATCGGTTGGGATTTTCACCCCTGAAATAGTGATAACCTGTTGTTCTTGTCCTGGTTCTGCTTCTGGTGAAGACGCAACAAGATAGACGATCAGAAAAAATAAGAGAAGCAAGATATACAACAATCTCCCAATGATTTTCGTCGTATCACGAAAATTTGCACATACCTTATCAAGGTAATCCATTCGGACAGCAATGTTTCTTTCATCCATCTCTTTTCCCCAGTGCCTAACGTGGTGGCTACCCGGTGGCGTTTCTGTTCTGCTTCGCGCCATTGACTGTGCGATGCGTTTCCTCATACTTATAATATCTCTTGGTCATTCTCTCTCAATTCTTCACAGCCAACCGCCTCTTCTTACGAACTGTACTTAAACATCTCTTGCACCATCCCAGCAATCCGTCTTTGCTGCTACGGTTCCTGCAAAACTGACTCTCACCTTTCCATTTTCTGCACTTGCGGCATAACTTCTTCTTGGTCCCATTCACAACTCGGTGACAATCCTCATATCTGAATCTCTTCTTCAGTTCCAACTTGTGTATTCTCAATCTTGTCGCCTGTACCGGTCTTCCAATTTGGTCGGCTATTTGCCGTGCCGTCTTGCTTGGATATAGTCTCTTGAGCAGATTCAGTTCTCTCTTTGACCAGACACGTATTGATTTTCCAAGCCCCAATTTGTGTGCTCTATTTACTATCGCCCAAACAGTCCGTCCAAGTTCACTCGCTATATCCCGTGCACTGTTATCTGGGTAAAGTTTCTTGAGCAGGGCTATCTCTTGGCGTGACCACGGGCGAGACCCCTGTTTCTTGAGACTAATTGTACTTGCTTTGCCCTTCACCGCACCCAGAGATCGCCCAAGTTTATCGGCTATGCTTTGTACATTCTCACTTGGGTAGAGTCTCTTGAGGTGTCTGATTTCCGTGGCTGACCAGAAACGGTTTCCACTCGTTCTAATCCCCATGTAATATGCCTTTTGTCTCACCGCTGTCAAAGGCCGTCCGATCCGATCAGCTATTTTCCCTGCTCCGCCACGCGGATAGAGTTTCTTTAGCAACTTAACTTCATCTTTCGACCATGCAATCGAGGTTTTCTTCTTGGTTTTAGCTTTTCGCATGTCCGTGATTCTAAGTATTTTGGATCAAAAGGCAAGGGCGGAAGGGCTGGTTGTGTTTTTGTCTTGTCTCGCAGCTTCAACCGCCACCATCGAGGAGTACCGTTAGCCCCTTAGTGAAAGATTGTTTGAAAAAGCCCCGTCGATGTGGTATAATAAACATAGTACAATAGGTTAGAAAATCTTTGGCCCGCAGATGAAGACAACTCTGTAGTTCCTCTGTTTGGCAGTTCTACCTGATAGGAGTCGGGATGGAAAAGACACTGAAGACTTCGCGTGAGGGCAGGAAATGCAAGTTTCCGAACTGCAAGCGTCGCCTGAGTATCTATAACCATGCGGCTTACTGTCATATCCATCGGAATCAGGTGTCTTGGAAGAAACTGCGTAAGATTCCATATCGTCATCGTGGATAGACTGATAGCCGACGACCTGACCGACGACAAGGCCAAGGCACAAATCAAGGAGTTGAGGAAGCTCTATAACTCGATAATAAAACCATCCTGAATCGCCGACCGGATTCCGTAAGCAATATCTTTTGACCTACAATCCAGAAAGCAGTAGAATATAGTGCAGTGAGTTCAATTGCACTGTCAGGTGCATTATTGAAAGGAGGTTTGACATGTTGAAACACCTTTTGATGATGCCAGAAAAACCCCAGTTGCGGGGATAACCACAGCCCTCTGGCTGACACGCTGGTAGGAGCGGAAAAGGGTAGCTAACCGAGCGTTGTCGGTGATGTGGTTGAGCAGCATAGCAAAGAAAAGAATAGGAGCCCGCGATGCCTACCCGCCGTTGGGCTCACTCATTCCCCATCGTCACCAAGACTACATATAGACTCTGTTAGTCCTTTTCAGAATGTTCAGGCCGACCGAGTTATGCCATCTCCAAGGGTACCCACCCCTCTACTTACTATATCTCAGCTATGTACCTTGCGTAGCAAAATGACACATTGCCTCTTGAGTTCAAAACACATAGAATACGAAAATGGAGCAGTGAGAGAGGTAATAAAGAGGCCCCTGCTTGACCTGCCCCCAGATGTTTTCTGTATGGATATTCTACGACCTTTGGGTTTGCATGGCAATATTTTCACTCTGCTTTGCTTGATATGCAGACCAAGTAAAGGTATTATCATACAAGAGTTCAGAGCATTTGACTATGAGCGAAGAAGCAACAGACAAGTCTATTGTGGTGTGGTACCCGCGTCTGATCTGTACAATTCCGGATGCCAAAGAATTCACAAGCCTGTGCCTATTTCACGACCAAGTAGTGTTGTGCAGTTTTCTTTGCGGCTCAGGTGAGGATCGAGATATCCAGGAAAGGATTCTTCCTTATTACCAGACAAAACCAGCCTACGGGGAAAGGATCACCTTCATAAGAACGATTGAGTTTCTTGCAAGACAAAACATCATTAACCTGATAACAGCACGCAAATTCACTCAGGTAGGCAATGATTTTGCAAGAGCAGGCAAAACATCTCTTTCTCCCAAATTGGTCGAGCGTTTTTGCAACTTTGTCGATGTCCGCCTTAGAAGGATCAAAGAAGAAGATATCGAAAGCCAAGCGGTCAAAATCGAAGAAGCTTTGGAATTAAGCGAAGCAATTGTGTCATGCCAAGCTTCAATCGCTTACGACTATCCCCTCGTCACTGATGAGACTTATTTGCAGGACCCGAACAACAGTACCGCGTCAACAGAAATACTTTCTGAAATGCTATCACAATCCGCAATCTGCCAACTTGCTTTACCCGATGTCAAAGCAATTCACATTGAAGACCTACTGGACGCTCGCACCGAGTTAAAAGATGAACTACTTGAATTCCGTGCTGGCATACTAAAGCTAACATGGCTACTTCATCAGCAAGTTCAAAATAGGAATGACTTAAAACAAATCCGCCATGAAGCTGCTACCTTGGCAAATACTGTAATCAAAGGTTCCCTACTGTCTCTGGAAAACCGAATGAGGCAGCATAAGAAGAAGCGTATCAGACGGATGCTATTTGGAACAGGCAGAGTCTTAGTTGAAGCAACAAAGCTATTCCTTCCTTCTGGAGCGGCAGAAAAAATGATTTCTGGCGGCAAGAGTATTCTCCAACTGGCAAATGAGATTGATAGTGCGAAACTACCTGAAGATCAGGTTGTGACGTACTTGTATAGATTGAAGGGGAAGTTCAAGACAAATAATTAGATCGTGTGTCTCCCAGAAAGAGGAATGCTTCCAAGGTTTCGTGAAGCAAGGTGGATGACAGACATACAAGTCAGGTTTTTTTGGTTCGCATGGGTCTCCTTTGGGTTTTGCGCCTTTTTCGAGAAGGCAGTGTTTTGATGGGAGTCTGAAGAAGTGTTTGGGCACTCTCAAGCAAATTGAGCTGTTCTTTTATGTCGTCAACCTCATCACTTAATTCTTTTATGCTGTCACTTAATTCTTTCATCCTTGGCCTTACGTTTTCTTCCTGCAAAGTCTCAACTACAGTAAGACGATTACTAAGACGAAACAGTAACCAGAGCAATCCGGACACGACAGGTACGACGAATCCCACCAAAATTTCTGAATGTTCGCCTATCCACTCCAGCATAGCATGGTCACCTCCTTCCGGTTTCCTAATGCTGTGGCAGTCGTTTTTTTGGGACCTTTCAACACGACTATATTTCGGCTAATTCAAAGACTAAAAACAACGATTTTGGTTTTTGTCGGGACAATTGAATTCGACTATACGACGACAGGACTATAAGCACTTAAATTATATATACTTACGCAAAAGCTAAGACTTGAAAAAATACGTGTTGATTTTGCTGAATTCGGCCCATGTTGCTATTTCATCTCGTGTTTTCGCCAAGAGCCGAGTATTAGCTCTGACGTATCCTGATGTATCGCCCTGTACAGGAATCGCAACAATTCTATAGCCCTATAGATGTCATCCTGGAGTTTTATCTTGCTGGATCGCTGCACTTAACAAGCATTGAAAAAGGCGATTGAACATAACAGGGGGCAGGATTCTGATGGAGGCTCTCAAAAAAAATGTCAAGGTATTACCGCAAATGTTGAGCTTTCTTGACATTCAAGCTGATAAATGATGAAGCGAGCGGATTGATTTTCGTTCACCATTTCATTTTCTACGGAAAAGACAAAGAACCAAGGGTAGAACGTTTCCGCGTTGCGCATGAACTCGGACACTGCGCCCTTCATTGGCCATTACGTGACTGCAAACCAAAGCCTCCACAAATTAGGGACAACGTCGTGAAAGGAGGTAGCCATAATACCAATCCTATGGGACTCTGGAGGCCCGAACAATCGCCACAATAGCCGAACGGATAGCGGAGGGCAGTTCGACCCAAACAGCCACAACTTGAGCTAAATCATGTGGTAGGGGGGTAATGCTGTTCTTGCCCTGTTCTTGGCTATCGGGTGTCAACTGGGGTGTCAACTGCGTTTTGGAGATTTCAGAAGTGCTTGTGTATTCAGGGTTTGTATTTTCTGTGCATCGGTTTCCTAAACCGAAGGTCGCAGGTTCGAATCCTGCCGGGCGTATTTCGCAAAGCGTTGAGAGCAAAGCGGTTACAGCAACAGGCGATTTGATCGATAAGCCTGGAAATCAAAAATTCGTTTCTGGCTTGTTTTCTGAGAGTGAAATTGACCTGGACTTGAGAATGATAATCGAACGGTGGTAACTGCTTTCTGTTGACTTACGGTAGGCAATTGTGAAGATGGTACGGTGAAGACCGAACCTTGGCAAAGGACGATACGATGAGAGCGAGAAAACATCGGACTTTGATCTTAGCGCTATTGCTCGAGTTCATTCTATGCAGTGTCGGTTCTACGGTAGAGCAGCGTCGCTTCCACAGTCAGGCCAATGGCTATTCTTTAACAATTCCCGAAGGCTGGAAGCAGGCGCCTGAAGATGTTATGGATCAAACGTTTGGTGCAGCATTCATGGAAGATCCGAGAAGTACTTTTGAGTTTGAGGCAATTTTTGCAAAAGAGTGGGTGAACAATTTGCTCACCTATCCAACGTTGATTGTTCAAATAATCAGATACCCCAAAAATCAGCAACTAACAAAAGAAGAGAGTCACTTTTTTGTAGAGGCATTTACAGAAGCAATAACAGGATCAGACGTGGATGATACAGAAGATGCAATAACAGAAGGCATCGATAAGTATGGAGTCGCGAATTTCCGCGGCATGGTTTCAGCAGTAGCTGCAAACAGAGTATCTTTTGACAAACAGACCATGGTTCTTAAGTACAGCGTCGAATTTGACGTAGAGAGGGTCGGCACCGTCAAGCAGTTGGTAGTTGGCCACGTTGGCAGATACGCGGTTGTTCAGTTAATGTTTCAGTGTCTTGCGTCTGACTGGTCTCACTTTGAGAACGAAAGCAATCTGATGTTCAACTCTTTCCGTTTCGATGTCGGGATGCGATATGAGGATGTGTCCAGTGCGCCGCCTGGTATATTCGACGGATTAGGAAGAGCTTTCGCACAGGGTATTAGTCTGGCTCTAATTGCCGGCGCCCTTGCCATTATTGCTGGGGTGTTCAAGTTGGGAGGCAAATTGATACGACCGAAGAAATAGGCTTGTTAGGACTGATGGTGGCTAATTGGGATTAGATATTATGCGGAGATTGTCATGTAAATGGCCTATATGGATAACAGTGTTGGTCTTTGCATCGCCGGTGTTCTATATTTATTACAGAGTTCTTAAGCCAACGATCTCGGAAACACCTTTGACCTTCAACGGCGAAGAGTTCTTTGGAAAGATACTAAGTGCGGCTTTCTTAACGATAGCAACGTGGTTCATTTACGGAGTTGCCTGCCTTCTAGCATCGCCGTTACGCGACATGTCCGCGGAAGAACCGTGGAAACCGAGTGAGGGCTTCCAAATAGGAGTCAGCAAAGACACGCAAAAGGATGGACAGAAAACAGATGAGTCAGGCAGGTAGAGCCACAAGAGGTACGATAAGAACACTAATCGGAAAGCTGCGGTCAACAATGGTTGATGACAACGTTGTAGCCATAGCTTTCAATAATGTCTATGATCGATGGAAACATCCCCCTATGAGCAGGAAGGTCACTGCAGTTGTAGTTGGCTTGTTATTCCCCCCTTTCGCTTTGCTGTTCTGTTTGTTTGCAGTGTTCAACCTTTGCTTTGACATTTGCCTCTTCCCCTTCGAATGGTGTATTTGCCGTATAATGCGCATGTTTCGGACGCCTCGGTGAAGAACAGTGTTTTTCATTTGGGAAGGTTTTAACGAGTGGAAGCCTGGCCTGAGCGCTTTAGGTCAATCTTTCCAACCAGCGGTTTTCCTGAACTTACAGAGGAAATGTTTCAGCGAAGCATCGAAAAATTAGAAGAAGGTCCCTATTGGAATGATGGGGAATTGTGCCTTGCTATTGACGACAAATCCACCATCGAGTTCTATTATAATATTCTTTGGGCGAGTAAGGACTCATCAGCACAAATATGGTTATTCCCCACCCACAGCACTCTTAGCTGCGTTTTGGTCTTTACATTTCGGCAATCTGCAGGTAGAGTTCCCCGGCGTGGACGTTTTTTAACGGCGTCGGCATGGCCGCAGTTTGGAATAAGGATTGGTGCATGACGGATTCTTATCCTCTGATTATACTGTGCATCGGGATCGCTGTGATCGTGGGTATGATCACGATCCTGCGTCTGCCAAATATCTCGGCCAGAGACATCTTGACGAACTGCGCATTGATTTTGTACAACTGCTGTTTGAAATATGCCAACTGGTAAGATAGATACATTTGTACGGGAGATGTACTATGACGGGTGCAGATTTTGGAATAGATGAGGTTGCGATTGTGGATTTTTGCCGTCGCTGGAAGATAAAACAGCTTGCCGTCTTTGGTTCTGCTGTTCGCGGCGGTCTTGGGCCCGACAGCGACATCGACCTGCTGGTAACGTTCACTGCCGAGGCCGACTGGTCCATGTTCGACCATTATCGCATGGAGAACGAGCTGGCGGAACTTTTGGCCAGGGATGTTGACCTTGTAAGCATTCGGGCGATCGAAGAGAATCCCAACCGTATTTATCGCAAGGAAATCCTTGACAGTGCGCAGGTGATCTATGCAGCGTGATAAAGGTTTACTGCTGGATATGAAACGGGCGGCGATGTTGATTCTGCAATTCGCAGAGCAGATGAGCTTTGACAAGTTTCGGTCCGATCTGAAAACTCAGTCAGCGATAATTCATCAGTTCCTTGTTATCGGAGAGGTGGCAAAACTCCTCTCGGAGGATTTCAGAAAATCCAATCCGGAGATTCCCTGGTCGGCTATGGCTCGTATGCGCGACAAGCTTATCCATCATTACCGAGGCGTTGACCTTCGGGAAATATGGAATGCTGCCGAACTGGAAATCTCGAAACTTCTGTCTTTTTTGAATAAGCATCTTCCGGAGCAATAGGCCGCACTTTAGTGTAAGGATTGGTGCATGACGGATTTTTACCCTTTGATCATACTGTGCATTGGGATCGCGGCTATCGTGGGGATGATCACGATCCTGCGTTTAAACGCCTTTATCTCCCTGATTACCTCGGCAATAATCGTCAGCCTGCTGGCGCCGGGCGAGCTGGCCGTGAAGATCGGCCGGGTCGCCGAGGCCTTTGGCGATGCGGCGGGCAAAATCGGCATCGTCATCGCCCTTGCCGTAGTGATAGGCAAGTGCATGATGGACAGCGGCGCCGCGGACCGGATCGTGCGCGCGTTTCTGCGGCTCCTGGGCGAGAAACGCGTGTCGATCGCACTGATGTCCAGCGGCTTTGTTCTTTCTATCCCCGTATTCTTCGACACTGTGTTCTATCTGCTCGTACCTCTGGGCCGCTCGGCGTACAAACGCACCAGGACGAACTACGTCAGGTACCTTCTGGCGATCTCGGCCGGCGCCATTGTCACACATTCGCTTGTGCCGCCGACGCCCGGCCCAATCGCTATGGCGGAGAATCTCGGCGTCGATTTGGGCCTGATGATCCTGATCGGCGGCATAGTGGCCGTGCCGGCGGGAATCTGCGGGATGTTGTACGGCGTATGGTGTGACAGGCGCATGAATATCGACATGCGCCCGCTCGAAGGCAGTCAGAGCGAACCCGACCCTCTGGACGACGAGCAGCTTCCGCCTTTGTGGGTGTCGGTGCTTCCGATTATCCTGCCGGTTGCGATGGTCTCGCTGAATACGATCTTCGGGATGGCAACCAGAGGGGCTGGCGAGACGCCGCTTGTAACGCGTGTGGCCGGGATCGTGGCGGTAATCGGCAATGTGAATTTCGCCATGCTTGTCTCTACGGTCATTGCTATGATAACTTTGTATAAGCAGCGTCACCTGAATCGCCGGGAGATGGCGCGGGTAGTGGAGATTTCCCTCATGAGCGGCGGCATGATCATTCTCATCACAGCGGCAGGGGGTGCGTTTGGCGCCATGCTGGAAAAGGCGCAGATAGGCCCGGCTATTGAACGGCTTGTGGCCGCGAGGACCGGCGAGTCGTTGTCCGGCTTGACGCTGCTGTCTGTCGGATTCATCATAGCCTGTATTTTGAAAATCGCCCAGGGTTCGACAACAGTTGCGATGATGGCGACTTCGACCATGATGGCGGCTATGGTTCCATCCGCCGGCTCGGTTGGAATCAATCCGGTCTATTTAGCCACATCCATCGGCAGCGGGGCGATGGTCGGGACGTGGATGAACGACAGTGGTTTCTGGATATTCGCCAAGATGGGCGGCTTTACCGAGGGCGAGACCATCAAATCGTGGACGGCGCTGCTGGCGATAATCGGAATCACAGGCTTCCTGACAACCATTGTGTTGGCCAAAATTTTGCCTCTGGCGTGATAATGCCGTTTCGCCTCTCACTCATACAAGCGGATATCATAGCACGACAGGATATCGTCGTGGCGCAGGTATAGCCTGCCGTTATGGATTACCGGATGAGACCAGGCCGGTCCCTTGCCTCGCTGCGCCTCAAAACGACCTTTAACGCGCAAAGCCTCCGGCGTGGCCTCGATCAGGAGCACGTCGCCCCGGTCGTAGCGGAATACGAGATTGCCGTCAGCGTACAGTACGCCGGCCGAACCGCGCGCCGGCGCGCGTTCCTTCCATACTACTTTGCCTGTGCCGAATTCGATACACGCCGGATCGCCCCGGTTGGGGCCGTGGCCGCCGTACACGTAGTCACCCACCAGCACAACGCCGCCGTGGTGGTTTTGGAAGTCTTTTGGTGAGATGAAGTACACTTCCTTAGCCTCGAAGCCGTCCCCCCGGCGGACGATCTTCAGGAGTGCCGCCCCAGTGCTGTAGGCGGTAGTCACGAACACATAGCTGCCGCGAACGACCGGTGTGGGAATGTTCGCTATGTTGTTGGCAATCCGGTTGTAGCCCCATAGAAATCGGCCGGTTTTCGCATCGACGCCGATTGTGCCGCGACCGACTACTTGAACGTATTGGCGAACGCCGTCGATCTCGGCAACGACGGCCGATGAGTATGCGGCGCCGTCGGCGCCTTTCTTGCCCAGCTCCGGCACAGTGCACGTCCAGATTGTCTCGCCGGTCAGTTTGTCCAGCGCGACCATAGCCGCTTTTTCGCCGCCCGGCGTGCAGATGACTTTGTCGCCGTCGATCAACGGCGATTCACTGTACTTCCAGCCCGACATCATCTTGCCGCCGAAATCTTTGACAAGGTTCTTTCGCCAGCGAACAGTTCCCGTGGTTGCTTCGAGACAGACGAGGTCTCCTTCGGTACCTAACGCATAGACGAGCCCGGCGCTAACCGTAGGCGTGCAGCGTGAACCGTTGTCTCGGTGATGCGGGCCGATTGGCGTGGCCCAGAGCAAGTTGCGGGTCTGGAGATTGTAAGCCATCACAAACTGCAACTCCGACCCGTCTTGGGACGGCCGGTCACCCATTGTAAAAAGCCGGCCGTTGGCTATCGAAACAGAAGACAAGCCGCGACCCAGGCCCTCGAGCTTCCAGAGCAGTTTCGGACCCTCTTTGGGCCATGTTTTTAGCAGGCCTCGTTCGCGACAGATCGAATCACGGCCCGGCCCGTGGAATCCAGGCCAGTTGCGGTTCGCTGCCGCGTCAAAGGTCAGGTCACCTGGCCGGCTCGCTTCTGTGGGGTCGAATTGGGCTTGCGGCGTGGTTGCGGGCGGTGGATACCTCTCGGGGGCGATCTGACCCAAAATTCCGAGAAATCGGTCTCGGATTACGTTGGATTCGCTCTTCATGGCTTCTTCGATGACAGGCACGGCATCTTTCGCATCCGGCCCGATACCGCCGAGCACAAATGCAGACCGGATGCGAGTCCCACCCGTTTTGTTCTTGAACGTTTCAATCAGGATGGGCACAGCCTCTCTTCCCATGGCCGCCAGCGCCCCGGCGGCCGCGGCACGAACCCAGGGCTGCTCGTGGCCAAGTTGATTAATCAGCGCCTGAGCGGCCGGCCTTGCCCGGGATCCCAGAACGGCCAGCGCATCAGCCGCGACAACACGCACGGATGTGTCGTCAGCGTTCAGGGCCGAAACTAATGCCTCAACCGTCGCTTTCAATTCTTCCGAGTCCAAATCAGCCGACACTTTCGACACCCAGGAACTCAAAGGTCTGCCTCGAACAACGAACTGCTCGGCACTCGACTCGGTGTTGTCCGGTGATTGAGATCCGACGGTCTTTCCTGCTTGCAATACAAGCCCAAGAACGCAACAACAAACAACCGGCATAAGTCGCAAGTTAGCCTTCTTCATTATTGCTCCAATCGGGAGACTCATTCGGATAGTTGCGAAACGCGGAAATCATCAAAACGTATCCAGTGCTCGGCCTCGACAGGACCATTGTAGCATTGTATGCTGACATGGTCGTTGGCTGGCACCGGCAGCTTACCGGTAGCCGCTGTTTGAAACTTGCCCTCGGCGTTCGGGCGGAATTGGGCAATGAAATCGTTGCCATCCACGACAAGTCGAAGCTGGACCGTCTCGCTCGACATGGGTTTTCGTCCCGGAATGATCATCAGTTCACCATCAACTAATTCTTTAACGAGCTTGAACACTGGCTTGCCGGCATGATACCAGGTTATTCCTGCCTGCTCATATTGTTGGGTTGGTTTCGTTGTATTGGTCACAGTTACATCAATAGCATATTTGCCTCGGCTGCGATAGAAAGGGACCTTACGAACCAGAGCATTCCTGACGGTATGAGCCACCCCGGGCTCAACACGAATCTCCAATGCGCCCCGTCGGATGCGCTGCGTCTGAGGATTCTCCCGGATCCATGTCCAGCCATCCGCCAACCTATTCTCAAAGCGGTCCTCAAAGATGACGGTCTCCTCACGTCTCAGTATGGGTGTAAGAACGATATTTCTATAGCTTATAGCTGAGTGGTCGCCCTGGAGATAAATAGGGCCTGGCTTGAACTCATCGGACCACAGCGCGCCGCCGGTGCAGCCGAGAAGCGGTTGATTGTCAATAATCACCCTATCGTTAAGCTCTACCGTAACATGCCGGTCCAGAAGTGTGATGTTCATAGTCTGCCATTGCCCGGCGGGCTTCTCAGCACTGGCGGTGGGAGCAATTCGGCTGTAGATGCCCCCCATGTTGTGCGAATCGAGGCCTCTGTCCCTGGTGTTGGCTATCTGTACCTCGTAGATGCCCCGCAGGTAAACGCCGCTGTTGCCTTTCTTGGGGACCTTCACCTCTAATTTCAGGTTGAAATCCTCGAACTCAGCTTCGGTGCGAAGGTTGCCGTAGGAAACATGGCGCTTGCCCTCCTGCTGGGTCGGCCTGTTGACAAGAACGCCGTCTTCGGCCGACCAGCCGTTTTTCTGACGCGGATTGGTCAGCTTCCACCCGTTCAGATTGGATCCGTCGAACAGTGTGATTGGTTTGCCGTACCTGGTATTTGACAGGTCCGGCTTCGGCGGCAGGGGGGGTATCCGCTTGCCCGTGAATTCATTACGATTGACGCCTTTCCCGTCGAAGCGAGGCCGGATCTGCGTCAGGTGCATGGTGTCGCCGGATACTTTGGCAACAATCGTTTCTGTGAACGTATCCTTGTAAAGTACTTTGCCCTCTTTGTCCTTGCGGTCAACGGTATGAAGACGTGTGACCACAAGAGTATCGGCGTCCATACACGCACTGGCCATACGGATTACACTTCCTCCGCCCCACAGAATGTGCGCGGACAAGTGCCCGTTTTCCTCGGCGACACTCAGCCAGCCGGCGCCTCCGCCGGGGATTGTCAGCGCCCAGCGCCCTAAATAGGGATTCCGGGGGGTCGCGCCATGAACAGGCGCACAGACAACCGATAGACTCAAGAAGGCCAAAACATAGAGAATGCTTCTATTCATAATAGACCACCTTTCATAGTATTTAACAATAATCTCAATGATTCTACCCTATGGAACCTTTATAATCCATATTTCATAGTAAAATTCATGGCTTGTGCAACGTAATCAAGATATTTTAAACAATAATCCGTGGCGCTTCCGGAAACATTCATGGTATAATATTCATTGCCGATTTGCGATGTGACACGAGATAATTGACAATCGGCAATCGAAAATTTCAAATCTGTCGAAGGAGGTTATTATGCGACGAACACGTCTTTTCATATCTCTTGCAGTGCTGCTCACCACAGCCTTGTGTACGCAGGCGCAGGATCCGGATCCGGACCTTCTGGGCTGGTGGAAATTTGACGACGGCACGGGCACAATTGCCGTTGATTCGAGCGGCAACGGCAACGACGGCACATTCATTGGAGACCCAGAATGGGTCGCGGGCAAGTTCGGAAGCGGTTTGCTGTTTGACGGCCAGGGTGGCGAACGCATCTCACTCGCTGGGCTTGATATTCCCTCGGGAGCCATGACTATCGCCTGCTGGTTCAAGGCAAACAATCTGGACACGCCCGGCCAAGATCCGCGCATGGTGTCAAAAGCCAATGGCGGAGGCAACAACGACCACTGGTGGATGTTCAGTTCAAGCCGTCAGAGCGGAAACAAACTCCTGAGATTTCGACTTAAAACGAATGACGGACAGGACACCTCGGAGATCAAGGCCGGCAGCTTCGAAGTCGGCGAGTGGATCCACGGCGCTATCTGGTGGGACGGCACCAACATGAAGGTCTATAAGAATAGCGTCGAAGTCGGCAACCTGGCAAAGGGAGGCACATCCGTCGCTACCGATCCGACTATTCAGGCAGCCATAGGCAACCAGCCCATCGGAGCGGAGAACAGGCCCTTTGATGGAATCGTCGATGACGTGCGTATCTACACAAAGGCCCTGACCGAAGCAGAGCTTGCTGAAGTAATGGCAGGTCCGCCGGCGCCGCTGGCGGCCGGGCCGGATCCCGCGGATGGAGTCACTCTCGAGCAGAACTGGGCCAACTTGGGCTGGCAGGCCGGAACGTGGGCCGTATCCCATGACGTGTACTTCGGCACAGATTTCGAGGCCGTAGATCAGGGCGCCGAGGGCACGTTTATCGGCAATACCACATCCACCTTCCAGGTGGTCGGTTTTCCCGGTTTCCCCGCTCCTGAAGGTCTTCAGCCCGGCGCGACCTATTATTGGCGAGTCGATGAGATTAACCCGGACAATCCGGACAGTCCGTGGAAGGGCATCGTCTGGAGTTTCACACTGCCTCCCAAGACTCCGTATAATCCCGTCCCGGCCGACACTATGAAATTCGTCAAGACGAATGCCGATCTGACCTGGACGGCCAAGTGGGGTGCTGCGCTGTTTAGCGTTTACTTCGGCACCGATCCGGTAGAGGTTGAAAGTGCCACGGGGGCCGCCCCCGCCGGCAAGACGACTTTCGATCCGGGACCTCTCGAACTCGACACAACCTATTACTGGCGGGTGGATTCGTTTGACGGCGCAACCTGGAGCACGGGCAACGTATGGAGCTTCACCACAACGAGGCCGGGAGGCGGCCTTGTGGGTGAGTACACCAACTACGGCGGCGGCACACCCGATCCGCCTGAGTCACCGTTCCAGAATGTCCTGCTGACCCGAATTGATCCCGGGATCGACTTCCAATGGGGCAACGGTTCGCCCGAAACCGGTGTGATAAACGAGGACGACTTCGCCGTGCGCTGGACTGGTGAATTGGAGGTGCCGCTGACCGGCAGATACGCGTTCAAGGCCACAACCAATGACGGGGTGCTTCTCTGGGTCAATGGCGTGGAAATGGCTGATTCCTGGCGTCCTCAAGGTACTGAAGAGCAGTCAGGCACGATTGAACTTGTGGCCGGAGAGTTCGCATCGATCAAAATGTTGTTCTTCGCCACGACCGGCACGGCTCTGGCCGAGCTGCGCTGGGCGCACGATCTGATCCCACTTGAGATCATCCCGGCTGCAGCGTTTTCGCCGCCGATACGGGCCGGCTTGCCGAATCCCTTGAGTCAAGCGGTGAATGTGACTCAGGTTCCTGCCCTCGAATGGACAGCCGGCGGTCAGGCGGCCCAGCATGATGTTTATTTCGGTATCGATGCGGACGCTGTCACCGCCGCAGATACGAGTACGGCAGACATCTACCGGGGCCGGCAGGCTGAGACGAGCTTCTCGCCGGCAACGCTTGAGTGGAATACGACATACTACTGGCGTGTGGATGAAGTCAACGATTTGCATCCCGACAGTCCGTGGAGAGGCTCGGTCTGGAGCTTCACCACGGCGGACTTTTTGATCGTGGATGATTTCGAGGGCTATGACGCTTATGATAACCAGATATGGTGGACGTGGAAGGACGGGCTTGGCTATGTCGCGCACGATGATGAGCTGGCCTTCGCAGGCAACAACACAGGTTCGATCGTCGGCGACGATACAACAGTTTCCTATACCGAGGAGACTGTCCGTCACGGCGGCGCCCAGGCGATGCCATTCTTCTATAACAACAATAAGCAGGGCTCGGCGAAGTATTCAGAGGTGGAGCGGACTTTGAGTGTTTCTCGCGACTGGACTGAAGGAGGTGTGGGAGAATTGTCGCTGTGGTTCCACGGTGATCCGGCGAACGCTGCCGAGCGGCTGTACGTGGCGGTTACCGACAGCGCCGGCGCGACTGTTTTGGTTTACCATGACGATCCGAGCGCAGCGACCACAGACATCTGGACAGAGTGGGTGATTTCTCTACAGTCCTTGGCGGATCAGGGCATAGATCTAACGAATGTTAACAAGGTCGCTCTCGGCCTCGGCACCAGAGGTAATGCTACAGTACCCGGCGGCTCAGGTAAGATGATCTTCGATGACATCAGGCTGTATCGACCGTAGGGGAAAGCGAAATGCAAAGTATCGCGTATTGGGTATTGCGTGATGCGTATTGGCGTTGCTCTTTTTCGCAATACGCATCACGAACTTTTACAGACTACTTGTGGTTTGCCTTGCTCGTCCCAGCCTCGTTTTTCGTAGTACAGCGTCAACATTCTTTCGTAGTCGTTTTTGTCGCAGACCTTGCCGGCCAATGGACCGCTATGGATAGGTATAAACGTGCGGGCGGGCGGATAGTCCTGGCCTTTGGCCGCACCGAGTTTGACGTTGATGGCCCGCGTCATATCATACAAATGCTGTGACTTGGCCAGCAGATCATCGAGACTGTATTGTTGACCTACGACAGCGCTGTAGAGTTCGGCGTAGAAATCCTCGTGGAAACCCAGTTCGATCCAGGGCAGCCGGCACACGCCGAACATATCGAACAACGAACGGATGTGTTGATGATGGATTACCAGATCGACCTTCTCGGCAATACCCCAGTCGGCGCCCATCTCAAGTTCCTTGCCGACGGTCCATGCCCTGGTGTGGTGGGCGCCGATGTCGCTGGTGCCGTAAGCAAGCGCCATCGAGCTTGCGCCCCGGCAGTCGTAGGCCGACTGCTCGAGCCCCTTGACGTGCAGCACTATATCGTTCAAATGCGGCCATCGTTCCAGCAGGCCTTTAGCGCCCAGGGCAAGGGTCGCGCCGACTGACTCGCACCTGGCGATCTCCTCGATAAGCTCCATTATGCGATCATCGTCGCCCCAGGTGATTGGTTTGCCGTCCAGATCGTCAAGCGTCAAGAGGTCCTTTTCATAGCCTTCGATAATGACGGCGATCAAGTTTCCTGTGGATATGGTATCGAGGCCAAAGTCGTCACAAAGGTGGTTCCCGCGCAGGATACTTGCGAAGTTGTCGACGCCGAGATTGGAGCCCAACATCGCAGCAGTCTCATATTCGGGGCCTTCGGTGACGGTGCCGGCCCATTTGCCTTCTTTGACAAGATTGATGTTGCCGCAGCACATCGGGCAGCCGAAACAGGCGGTATTACCGATCTTATGGCTTGCGAGCATTGTCTTGCCGTTGATGTTCTCTGACTTTTCCCAGTGCGTATCGCGGAAGTTATACGTCGGAAGTATCCCCATCACATTGGCGTAATCGACTACGCCCATAAGTCCCTGCTTTTGCCAATGGTCCATCATATCGTGTGCCCCGAGTTCCCTGTAAGCCTGCTCGGAAATCTCGATGACCTTATCAATATCATCCACCGGCAAATCCCGATGCCCTCGCACAGCGATGGCCTTGAGATTCTTGCTGCCCATCACGGCGCCGATTCCGGTTCTACCGGCGTTTCTGCTCCACTCGCTTGTCACGCACGCAAACCGCACGAGGTTCTCACCTGCCACTCCGATAGACGCCACCCTCACACCGTGATCGCCGAGCTTGTCGCGAATCCTGCCCTCGGTCTCGAGGTTTCCTTTGCCTTTCAATTCCGGACACGGCACTATAGTGATTTGATCGTCGTCGATAAGCAGATAACTCAACTCCTTTGCCTTTCCGACGATTGCAACTGCGTCGTAGCCTGCCTGCCGCAATTCAACGCCGAAACCGCCCCCCATGCTCGAATCTCCGAACAAACCGGTCGCCGGTGAAATCGATGCAAAGGAATTCTTGCCCGAGCTTGGCAGATAAACACCGGTCAGCGGTCCGGCGGCCACAACGAGCATGTTCTCCGGCCCGAGCGGATCCACCGGACTGTTCTTTATCAGATTGTTCCACAGGAGCTTTATCGCGAAACCTCTTCCGCCTACGTAGCTTTCGATGAATTCATCGTTGACGGCTTCGGTCCTGCTGATGCCGCCGGTCATATCGACATGGAGTATCTTTCGAAAGTATCCGCCGTTGTGCTTTTTCATCTCCGGCCTCCTGTTCTGTCGCGGCCTTCAGCGGCGTTATTGTCTGCGTAGTGCAGGCGTTTCGGCTTGCCATGCTCCATGTATTCGATCTCCTTCATGTGCGTATAAGAGAGCACGTTGTTGAGCCGATGGGCCTGGCCGAACACGTGCTCCGGCATAAACAGTATCGCGCCGGTCGGGCACATCTTGACGCATTGCGGCTGACCGCTGTCTTCGCACAGGTCGCATTTGAGCGGCACATCGATATCCGGATGAATGTACATCGCGCCGAAAGGGCAGGCCTCAACGCAAGCGTGGCATCCGATGCACTCATCGTGGCGTATCTTTACAACGCCGTTTTGCTTATATATCGCATCGGTTGGACACGCGGACATACACTTTGCATCCTTGCACTGGTTGCACACCACAGGCATACGCACCACGGGATGCGGATATATGGCAGTCACCCTTATCCTGGCTTTCTTGGGATTGTTTACTCGCTGTCTGTGTATGGCGCATGCCATCTCACAGACGCGACAGCCGGAGCATTTTTCCGGCACCACCGCTATCTTGCGTCGCATAGATTACTCCTTCGAGTCCTATAAATGTCAGGTACACATGTACATACGCGCCCCAGACTGTACGAACACCATACCATATCGGCATTGATGAATCAAGAGTGTACAACAATTTAGACTGTGGAGCGATCTGTCTGTACACGAAGAATGTCTTGCCCGTCAGGGCTTAGCCGTATATCCTATGCACAAAAACTACAGGGAGTCGGCAATGACGCAGACGGGCTATTTGCAGTGGGCAATCGAAAACACCGGGACGGTATGGTGGCATGATTCGGCCGAGCCGGGCGAGCTTGAACGCGGTATTCAGAGGGGCGCCGTCGGCGCCACCACCAATCCATTTCTGTCGCATCTGGCATTGTCTAAGAACAGACACGAATGGACCGAGGAGATAAACAACGCGCTATCGGAGCACCCGGAGCCTGAAAGAAAAGCCGAAGAACTCATGAGCATCGCGATAACTCACGCCGCCGGTCAGCTCGAGTTGCAGCACGAAAAAAGTACAGGGCGGATGGGGTATGTCTGCGCCCAGGTCAACCCCGCCCGGGCCGCAGACAGAGACAGTATGCTCTCGATGGCCAGACGATTTCATGCCTGGGCGCCCAATATTGCCGTCAAGCTGCCTGCCACTGCGGCGGGGCTGGATGTACTCGAGGACTGCACGGCGGAAGGAATCACGGCTACGTTGACCATAAGTTATACGGTGCCGCAGGTAATCGCCATCGCCGAGAGACACCGCCGGGGGATTGAGTGGGCCAGGCAGAATGGAGTCGAGCCGGGCAAGTGCTTCGCCGTCATCATGATCGGGCGTCTGGACGACTATCTCAGGGACGTTGCATACGACTGCAAAGCTAACATCAGTGAATCAGATATTTGTCAGGCGGGCCTGGCTGTCTCCAAGCGGGCTTATTCGATCTACAAGCAGCGCAACTACGAGGCAGTGTTGCTTGTGGCCGCTCTGAGAGGGACATACCACATGACGGAACTGGCGGGCGCAGAAGTCATCATGTCGATTGCGCCGCCGTACCAGGAAATGCTGATTTCCGAGGAGTTGCCCTGTGAGGAACGCATCGACCGGGAGATCCCCGCCGATGTGATTGAGAGACTCTCTGCGTTGCCTGAGTTCATTAAGGCCTACGAACCGGACGGGATGAAGCCTGAGGATTTCATTACTTACGGAGTGACACAAAAGACACTCGCCCAGTTCCACGAAGGCGGCTGGAAATTGCTGGAAAACTTCCGTTAACAAAGGCACAGAGTGATTCTCGATTCTCGCGAGCATCAAGAATCGAGCATCGAGTAACCAGATACCAGATACGAAATACGAGATACGAAATACGAGAAAGGCTTTGCGATGGAGAAGATCGGATTTGTCGGATTAGGAATAATGGGCAGCCCCATGGCGAAAAACCTGCTCAAGGCGGGCTACTCGCTTGCCGTTTACGACATTGTATCGGAAAAGATCGACGATGTGGTTAAGGCTGGGGCGCAGGCGTGCTCATCGAACAAGGAGGTCGCCGAGAACAGCGAAATTGTAATAACCATGCTGCCCAATTCGCCGGAAGTCAAGGAGGCGGTGCTGGGCGCAGACGGTGTTCTTGACGGCGCCGGGTCAGGCACTATCCTTGTCGATATGAGTTCGATAGCACCTTTAGCCAGTAAGGAAGTCTCAGAGAAAGCTAAAGAAAAAGGAGTAGTGGTGCTCGATGCCCCGGTAAGCGGCGGCGAGCCGAAAGCTGTTGACGGCACGCTGGCAATAATGGTTGGTGGACCGCAGGAAACTTTCGACAAGGTCAAAGACATTCTAAGTGTAATGGGAGCCTCCGTAACGCTGGTGGGAGAGATTGGCAGCGGCAATATGACCAAACTGGCCAATCAAATCATCGTAGCACTGAACATTACCGCGATGTCCGAGGCGATGGTCCTCGCCGCCAAGGCGGGCGTCGATTCGGAAAAAGTCTTTCAGGCGATTCGCGGAGGATTGGCCGGCAGCACTGTACTGGATGCTAAAATGCCGCTGGTTCTGGAGGGCAACTTCAAGCCGGGATTTCGCATCGAGCTGCATATCAAGGACCTGGCCAACGCTTTGGAAACCGCCCATGAGGTGGGAGTTCCCGTTCCGCTATCGGGCGCAGTTATGGAAGTGATGCAGGCATTGAAAGTGGACGGCAAAGGCGCCGACGACCACGGCGGCATAATCCAGTTCTACGAAAAGCTGGCCAAGGTCGAGGTGAGAAGACAATAACCGGTAGGGGCAGGCCCGTGTGCCTGCCCAGGGCGACCACACGGGATCGCCCCTACACTGCCGGCATCATGGGCATTAGATACGCAAGTAGAAGCGTGAATCCCAGCCCGATTACTCCGAGTGCGGCCGTGAGGATGGTCCAGGACTTGAGCGTTTCTATTTCCGTCAGGCCGCCCATCCGCGCGAAGATCCAGAAGCCGCTGTTGTTCATCCAGTCGCCGACCAGCGAGCCGCTTCCAATCGCCATCGCGAGGTACACGGGATTACAGCCAAGTATCTGGGGCGAGATGTCCATGGCGGCGAATATGCCAACGGTGGTTATCATTGAAACGGTTCCGGAGCCCTGGGCGAATTTCATCACGGAAGCAACGGCCGCCGCCGTCAGCAATATAACTAATCCACCTTGAGCGCCGACCAACTCTCCAAGCACATCCTTAATGCCGGCCTCTCGCAGCATTGCGCCGAACGCCCCTCCGGCAGCCGTTATCAGGATTATCATGCCGCCGCTCATCAGAGCCGTCTCGCTTCTGGAGGCCAGTTCCTTGAAGGACAGCTTTCGCTGGCGGACCAGCACGAACATGGCAACTGCCGCTGCGAGCAGCAGCGCCGAGTCGCGGTGGCCCAGAACAGCTACGATTTGAGCCATTGTTCCGCCTATGCCCACGGCGTTGCTAATCGTGTTCAGAGAAATCAGAATTATTGGCAGAGCAATAGGAGCGAATGAAATCCAAAATCCAGGGAGCTGATCGTCATCGAGCACTTCCGGCTCAGCTTGCCCGGCATACGGACGCATGGGGATGTCCATCCGCCTGTTGATTATCTTGCACACCAGCACGCCAAGCGCAGCGGTGGGCAGACCGACGAGCAGACCTAACATCATCATCAGGCCGACATTGACTTTGAGTTCACTTGCCACAAGCAGCGGGCCCGGCGTCGGGGGAACAAGTGTGTGGGTTATTGCCGCGCCGGCGACAATAGCCGTAAGGTATAGCACGTAGTTCTTTCGCGTGCGAGTCCACAATGAGCGGGCCAGCGGGACCAGCAGGTAGAAAACCGTGTCGAAAAAGACAGGAATCGACAGTGCGAATCCGCTCAGCATCAGCGCCGTAGGCGCCCGTTTTTCGCCCAATAACTTCAGAGAAGACCTCACGATCCGGTCGGCTGCGCCGCTGTCCATCATGCACTTGCCGATAATGGCCGCCATGGCGATTACAATGCCTATGCCTCCGGCGACCCCGCCAAATGCCTTGCCCACACGGGCAATCTTGTCGGCAAAGTCACCCGGCGAGAGCAGACTGATGACCATTGCGGCCGTTATCAGCGCAACAAAGGCATTCAATCTCAATACGAGCATCATCGCGATAAGCAGGGCAACGCCAATGATCAGTATGACGATCGGATTCAACATAGTGGACCTCCAAATTTTGTCCCCAAAACGTTGTTCACAGGTTCAGGTTTTTTTTCGCAAAGGCGAGGCATTGTCTTATATTGTCATGTTCAAGCTCGACCAGCTCATCCAGCGGCAAATGGTTTACCTTTGGCAGACCATCCGGCGATGCGTTCGCACGGACGTACCTGAGAGTACGAGCCAGGTCGGAGCCGGGCACGTCGGCAAAAGTCGCCCAGTATTTGTCCGTCAGGCAGGGGACTTTCAGCGCATCCCGCGTCGCCATCTCCAGGCTGAACCGAATCTCAGGATTCGCCTTTCGCAGAATCTCAACCATCTTCGGCAGATCGAGCACGCCCTGTCCCAACGGGACATCGGCAAGCAGAAAGCCCTCTTCATATTCGGCGACCGCCATGTCTTTGAGGTGGGCCGCAAAGCCTACCGGTGCGTAAGCCTTTACGACCGCCATCGGATCTTCTAACAGCGCAAAGCTGTTGCCCGTATCGACGCACACGCCGACGTATTCGCTGCCGAGGCGTTTGAGCATACCGAGCATTTGATCGATGCGCCAGTCCTTGTGGTTCTCAATCGCCAGCCGCGTATGCTGCCGGGCTGCCGCCGGCTCGGCTAATTGCAGCGATTTGAAGGTACGTGCCGCAAAAGCTTCGAACTGTCCGGTATTGCTGAACTGCTCGTAGCGTCGTCCTCCAATTGCGATGCGGGTCACTTTCGCTCCGGCTTGCCTGGCTGTTCGCAACGCCGCTTCGAACTTCTCGACGTCCGAGCGCTCCTTCGGCAAGGAAGTTGAGCCTTCCACGAACATATCGTAAGTTTCGGCCTTTCTGCGCAGTCTGATTGCGTAGCCTTCGTCTCGGACGCCTATGTTCGTCTGAACACCGCCTGCGCCGATCTCATGGCAATGTTCGAGAAAGTTCAGGGGATCGGCAAGTCGTTCTTTTGTTTTTTTGGAACGATCCGCCCTGAGTCGAATGTTGTAGGAAAACTGGGCGATGCCAAGCCGCGATTTCCCGGCTTGTCCGGCGCCATATACTCTCGTCAGGTCTCCTATGGTAGCTGCCGCCAGCCCACCGGCGATTGAACAAAGCACATCTCGACGATCCATTTTCTTCTGTCCTCTCATGTCTCAAGCCATCGGGAACATATGTTAGGCCGTCATACCTGCTCGGGCACCACATAAGGCTCGCGGTAGTTTCGACGCAGATACATGTTTGCCATGTCACTGAACTGGCCCACGAATTCCTCACTCTTGTTGTCGAACGTAAGAGCAGGCCCGATAGTCAAAGGTTCGCGCTGAAGGTCCACTTCGTTGGCCCTTAGATGTTTGATACAACGCTCGAACGCTTCTGCCAGGTCGCTGTTTCCTGCGATTGTTTCGGCGATCTTCTCGGAAGGTTCCTTGCGTCCGAGTCGATAAGATATGTTGGCCATGTGGCAGAGCGCGGCAGTGACGTGACCTTCAAGGACATCGGCCCTAAGGTCACTGACTTTTCGGCTTCTGACCGCTTCGATGAAGTTGGCCTGATGTTCGATGCCGCCGTCGCCGGGGAACTGTTTTATCTTCTTGCCCTTGTTGTCGTAGGCCCAGCCGCCGCCTCTTCCGCCAGCGAAATAGCCCCCCTCACAATGAATTATCATGCCGAAGCTGGTCCCCCTGAAGTGCTCTCTGGCGCGTAAGCGTTTGCGTCGCCGCAGGCCGCGGACCTCGTAGAGAATAGGCGCAGGTTCATAGTCAAAGAAAGTGATTTGCGTGTTTGGCGTTTGGCCGTCATCGTTCATGCCGAACCGCCCGGCGACGGTGATTGCCCTCGGGGCGATCTGCTGTTGACCAAGCACCCATCGGCTCTCATCCACGTTGTGAGCGCCGAGATTGCCGACCTCCCCGGTGCCGGTGTCCCAGAACCAGTGCCAGTCATAGTGCAGATTCTTGCGCATCAGCGGTGTCAATTGAGCCGGTCCCTGAAAAAGGTCGTAGTTTACCGATGCCGGGATTGGTTGCGGCCCGTTGACTCGGCCAAGGCTCTCTCGAAGATTGTAGCTGATTGCCCGAACAAGTGTGATTTTGCCTAAGCTGCCTTGTTTGATGTACTCCACCGCCGCCCGTAGTCCGACGTCGGAGCGGTTTTGTGAGCCGGTCTGCACAATGCGGCTGTACTTGCGGGCGGCCTGTACCATCTTGCGACCCTCCCATATATTGTGAGAGAGCGGTTTTTCTACATACACGTCCTTGCCGGCCTGACATGCCCAGATAGTCATCAATGCGTGCCAGTGATCGGGCGCGACAATCACGACGGCGTCGATATCTTTGTCTTCGAGCAGCTTGCGATAGTCCGCGTATCTGGCGATCTTTTCGTTGCGGTCTTTGAACTTCCCGGTCTCGATGTCCAGAAACTGAGTGTCCACATCACAGAGCGCGACTATGCGAACGCCGGGCACTTTCGGGAATATATCGAGATGCTCTTTGCCCTTTTTGCGCAGGCCCACTATGGCTAAGCGAATGTCGTCATTTGCCCCCCGGATCCTCGATGAAGCCCGGATGCGCGGCGCCGAACCGAGTCCGATACAGGCGGCGGCAGCCGTCAAGTTCCTGACAAAGTCTCTGCGAGTAAGTCTGCTCATCCGTCACCTAACGTGCTGAGAACGTGAACACCGTCATGGTACTGTACTTTTGGCCGGGCCGCAATACGGTGGAGGGAAAATGCGGCTTGTTGGGCGAATCCGGAAAATGCTGGGTTTCAAGGCAAAAGCCGTAATGTCTGTCATAGACCTTGCCGTCTTTGCCCTTGATTCCTCTCATGCCGTTTGCGGTATAAAACTGCATCCCCGGCTCAGTGGTATGCACGTCCATCATCCGGCCGCTTGTCGGCTCATACGCCCGGGCGGCAAGAACAAGAGAGCCGTCTGAATTTTTGAGCACATAGTTGTGGTCGTACCCTCGCGTCTGAGTAAGCTGCTCGATCCTCGCTCCGATTGTTTCCGGCTCGGTGAAGTCCAGCGGCGTGCCTTTTACAGCGTGGATTTCCCCCGTCGGGATCAGCGCTTTGTCGCCGGGGGTATAGAAGTCGGCATTAATCATAATCTCATGGTCCAGGACGTCTCCGTTACCTGCCCCGGCAAGGTTGAAGTAGCTGTGGTTCGTGAGGTTGATAATTGTAGGCTTATCTGTTGTGGCCTCGTAACGTATCTTCAGTTCGTTACTATTCGTCAGTATATACGTCACGGCACAGTTTAGATTGCCGGGAAAGCCCTCATCGCCGTCTGAGCTTAGATATGTAAATCGCACGCCGGCTTCTTCGCTGTTTTCCAACGGGTGGCCTTTCCACACAACCTTATCGAATCTCTTGCTTCTTCCGCCGTGGATATGGTTCTTGCCGGCATTGGCGGTCAGCCTGATTTCCGCGCCGTCGAGCGTGAACCCGGCGCCTTCGATACGATTGGCATAGCGTCCGACCGTCGAACCGAATAGAGGGTGCCCTCCGAGGTAAGAATCCAGATTATCGAATCCGAGCGTTACGTCAGCCAATTTGCCGCTTCGATTCGGCACTTCGAGCGACACCAATATCGCACCATAATCAATAACCTTTGCGCGCAGCCCTTTTGCATTCGTCAGCTCGTAGGCAGTCACTTTCGTACCGTCCGACATTTGACCGAACGGTTTCTGTGCCACATCCAGGCCCGCCCCAATTGCAAAGGATGGCTGGCCAACGGCCATTAGCAATATGCAGAGACAAATCCGGTGATTAGCCATGTCACAGTCCTCTCATATAAGAAAATCAAAGATCAGATATCAAAAATCAAAATAGCGGTCCTAGGGACTCCTTACGGAGAATCGCCGCGTTGCGGCGATGACTTCTTTAATTTTGCATTTTGATCTTTACATTTTAATTTTTCTTTCAGTCGAGCATCATGTGCGGAGGTGTTATTACCAGCTCCGGCACAACGGCACGGTCCGGCAGCCTGGCGATTGTCACCACACAGGCGGCAATATCCTCCGGCTGGAGCATCTTGGCGCGTTTTTCGGGCGGCGGCGGGGTCGGGCGCTTGTCGAGGATAGGCGTGTTAGTCTCGCCGGGATAAATGTTCGTGACCCTGATACCGTTTGCGCACTCCTCCTGGTTCAGGAAAGTCCCGAGAGCGCTTGTGGCGAATTTTGACACGCAATACGGCAGACCGGCCATAAGCATCGCGCGTTTGCCCGCAACAGATGAGATGTTGACGATCAGGCCCGAACCTTTCTGACGCATACCGGGCAGCGCCGCGTGAATACAATTGAACGTCCCTGTCGTATTAACGTCCATCACGCGGTCGAACTCTGCCGGGTCGATATTGGCCATCATCCGATTTGCAATGTTGACTCCCGCACTATTGACCAGAATGTCAACGGGCCCGAGTTCGCCGTCAAGCCACTCAAACAGTTGCCCGACCTGCGCACGATCCGTCACGTCACATGTGCGCCAGAGAAGCGGTGATGGAGTATCGGCGGATTCCGCAGCCTTGATGAGATTCTCCTCGGTAGTGCCAGCCAACGCTACTCGGCAACCCTCGGCGGCAAAAGCCTTCGCTATGCCCAGCCCGATACCTCCCGCTCCGCCTGTTACTAAAGCTACTTTGCCGTTCAAATCCATAACTTAATCCTTCCTTAGAGAAAAATTAAAATGTAAATATCAAAGTGCAAAATCAAGGAAGTCATCCCGGCTTGCCGGGATTCCGCAATTTTTATTTTTCATATTTGATCTTTGATTCTTGTCCTTGTACTTCTATCCACTAAACAAGCTTCACCAATGACCAGACGCCTATAACGGCAAAGCCTGCAAGCGAAAGCCATAACATTGCGTCCCACACGCGGCCGGGCCGCAGGTTCTCGTCGCTCCGGCGATAGCGGAAATACAGGGCCGCAGCTCCCAGCATCGGCAGCATAATCGCCTGACCGGTTCCGCTGGCCAGGACCATCTTCGTCGGGGCGCGCACGCCGATATACAACAGCAGCGCAACGAGCGGCCATACGGCAGAAACTATGCGCGTCCATTTCAATCGCGCCCGCTCGGAACCGTCGGTAATTCCAAACAAGCCCAGCGCATCGGCGACCATGCGGGAGCATCCCGCCGCGGCGACAAAGAACGTCGAGTACAACACCGCGAAAGCGCCCGACAGGAAAACGCCATCGGCCCAGGAGCCGAAGACCGGTACGTACATCGCTGCTAAAGTACGTATCATGTGCTCGCCGCTCGGATTGAGGCCCGTTCTGCCAAGCACCGCGGCTCCGAGCAGGTAGAAGGCGACGGTCGCAAACGTGTAAACCACCATCGACAACCACGCGTCGATGTTCATTACGTGCATCCAGCCGCGAGCACGCTTTATCCATCCGTCCGTGCTGTCTCGCGGGCCGGTGAACTTCGCATAGCCCTTTTCAAGGCACCAATAGGGATACATTATTAGTTCCACGGCACCGACGCCGATTATGCCGAACGCCGCCAGCGCCGTACCGATTGGATTTTTACCGGTGCCCTCGACAGCGGGCGGCAGGCGGAAACTCAGCCCGCCCGCAAGATCGCCGCCGGTTACGGCCCAATCCGGTTTTGTCTGCAACATGACCACCGTTAGTATAGTCACGACAGTGAATCCAATGACAAATACGGTTGCAACAAGCTGGATCAGTCCGTATCGGCCAACGAGCAACAACATGGAGGTTGCTATTGCCACGATGGCGGCCCACAGGTACGCGTCTTTGGGCTCTCTAAGCTCTGCCGTTTCGGCGGCCAATGAAGTTATCTTCTGCTGCAATTGTTCTGTATCAGCATTGTCGGCGCCCTGGGCCTGGGCCACTTTCAGATCGACCCTGGCCGTAGCCAGCTTATCGTGCAGGCGGTTGTACTCTCGGCCATTACTTGTCAACGGCTTGCTGATAGCCAGCGTTTGTCCGACGCCGCCGACGATACCGCCTTGCTGGGAAATCACTAACAGGATCACAATCACCCAATACCACAGCAGCCAGTTTACCTTCAGTCGGGGCCCCGGCACTCCGTCCAGCGCTTTCAAAGGCGTCTGGCTCCACGTAATCGTGTAACGCCCGAGTTCTATTTGTGTGGAGACCTTGATTACGCAGCCGATGATTATAAGCCAGAGCAAGCAGAATCCCGCCTCAGCGCCGGCTTTGGTGGTGGCAATCAATTCTCCCGAGCCGACTATCGAGCCGGCGACTATCATGCCGGGACCAAGCCTCAGAAGCGTCGCCCCAAGCGTTCGCGGCGGTCCGGTCACAAATGAAGTGTCCGGTGACTGCAATTCCCTGTTGTCGCAGGCATTGTCAGTTTTCGATTCGTCTTCTGTCGGCATGTGGGCTGCCTCAGGCAACAATACGCTAATACGCTAAATCAGGGTCCGATCCTGTCACATGCGCCGTGATTTGACAACGTTTATAGTTGATGCCTGTGTGTTGTGCAACACAAATGTGACTATTGCCCGATATGGTTGACGTCGCAGGCCACGGTGACTACCATGTTCAGGAAATGGGTCAAGAACGATCTGAAACTGCGAACAAGAAATGAGATTTGGACATTTAGAAATTAATCCGCGGAAGGATCCGGCCGTGTTGGACACCGCGACATGGGATCCGGCCGGCGCTTGGGCTGCTGTTACTGCCGTGGACGAGTCATACTGGAAGTCGGTGGCGAGGGCGGTCAGGGAAGACCATAGACTGTGTGTTGATGAGCGCTGCGCTGTGTATGCCGGCTCTACGGCAGAATATCGAGCAAGCGTGTTCTTCCTTGCAGGCCTTGCAGATGGTCAGCACGTATTCGTTGAGTTTGGAACCGACGAAGCTCTCGGAGAACCGATTGGAATCCGGCCCCTCAAAGACGGGAACCGCCTGTCTGTGTACCCGACAGATGCCGTCACCGTTGACCGCTATGTCTCTCTGATAAGGCCGGACAAAGGCCCAAGGGCGCTTGGCGCTGTGCCGCGATTGGGTGTTGGATCGAGAATGACCACGGCTGCATGGCCCGGCGTGTGGCGGGCTATGAACAAATGCAGATTCTGCGCCAATCCGATTCAGAATTCAGTGCGTGAGGTCAATCTGCTTGAGGATGTTTTAGCGGGCCGGTCGCCACGCCTGAATTATATGGCCAATTTCGGCCGGGTTCAGGAAGGGCACACCGGCAGCACATTCGAGGGGCTTTGGGTGGCCGGCGTGCTGGAAGCGCTCAAGGCCGAGTTGTCCCCGGAGTTCGGCGCCGACGCAGACCACATAACCGTCAGGCGCGGCGACGACAACATCGACCGAGCTAAGCGGGTGATTCAGGCCGCTTGTCATTACACGTTTTTCACGTTGGACGTATCCGATCTCTTGGAATACAGCGCGATGAATGTTACTTCGGAATCTTTGGCTCAGGATTATATTACCAAACAAATTCGCCGGTCGAAACAACAAGATGAAGTCATAGCTTATCACACACACCGGTCTGGGTTGGATAAGGCAACTATCGGACGCCTGGTGGGCAAGTATTGGTCGGCCCTGGATGCGGTGGAGCAATTATCCGGCCACATCAATGCCGTGAGAAATGGGGCCGCCTTCGACCTCGAGCTCAGTATCGATGAGACACCGGCAGGCATTGATGCCTTCACATGCTTGACCTCGGAGATAGAACTGACTTTCCTCGCCGGCGAGATACAAAGGCGGCGGATGCCCGTGACACACATCGCGCCGAATTTCGGAGTCGAAAAGGAGCTGGACTACAGAGGCGCCGACGGCCTTACCGGCCTGGAGGAGCGTATCCGCCGGCTCAACAATATCTCCGGCGAACTGGGTATCATGCTGGATTGTCATTCAGGTGACGATTTGAAGCCGGCGACCCGGCGGGCCATCGGGCGGGCAACACAAGGCCGGATCCATTTCAAGGTCTCGCCCGCCCTGCAGGTGATCTTTGCCGAGACGATGAACGACGTTGTGCCGGAGAGATTCCGTTTCTGGTGGGATGATGCGCTGGACTACGCACGTCGCGAGGCGGAGGCCGGATCCGATTTTGCCGCCGATTGCCTGCGCCGATATGAGACCTGTGACAATAAGCGTCCGTCGCCCGAGCACGCAGTTTTTCGTTACTATAACTTCGCCTCCGTGGGCAAGCGCGACGAGAGAGGACAGTTCGTTCACCGAGAGAAGTTCTATGACCTTCCGGCGGACTTCTACCGTGAATATCAACAGCGCATTTGCAGCTACCTGTGCGAAGTGGCGGCGGATGTAGAGATGTCTTGAGAAACCGTCCCGCCTGTCGTATGATAAGCCGTTCAATTATGGCATAGAGTATGCAAGAACGACTCGATGAAAAAACGGCGATAGTTACCGGCTCCGGTCAGGGTATCGGCAGGGCCGTGGCATTGCGTCTGGCCCGGGAAGGGGCAAACGTAGTCGTGGCTGACATCAATACGCAGACTGCCGGGCAGGCCGCTGATGAAATCCGAACAGTGGGACGACGCGCTCTGACGTGCCGCATCGACATTTCCAACATAAATGAGATCCAGGCGATGGTTGACCGGACGGTAACTGAATTTGGCGGAATCGACATTCTCGTGAATGTTGCCGGTGTGGCGCAAACCGGACTTTTTCTGGACCTTACTGAGCAGCAATGGGACCGCGTTATTGACACCAATCTAAAAGGCACGACCTTCTGTGTTCAGGCGGTGGGGCGTCAGATGATAAGCCAGGTGCCGGAAGATGTCCGGGCGGCGGGCTGCGCGGATCGCAGCTTCGGCAAGATTGTGAACTTCTCATCGATCTCGGGCCGACACGGCAGAGCCGAGCAGGTGCCATACGCGGCGAGCAAAGCCGCCATCATCAGCGTTACACAGTCTGCCGCCCTGGCTTTTGCGCCGTACAATATCAATGTCAATGCCGTGTGTCCCGGTGTCGTCCCGACACCGATGTGGGAGCAGATAGAGCGAGATCGAGGCCGAATATCCGGCCGCGCTCCGGGAGAATCGCTAAAATGGTTCGTTGAACGGACTCCGCTGAAAAGAGCCGGCAGCGTGGAGGACGTGGCGGGCGTCGTTGCCTTTTTGTGTTCGCCGGATTCCGATTACATGACAGGACAGACGCTGAACGTGGACGGCGGATTCGAGATGACTTGACGAAGGTAGCTTCATATAAGAGGAGAGCAAAAACATGACCGATTTTGAGAAAGCACGGGCTTTATTGCACGAGTTCAAAGGAAATTCATATCTGTTCGGCACAGATGTCCTGCCACAAGTGGGTCAAAAGACTGCCGCCGCCGGCAGGAAAGCTGCGCTGGTTCGAGACACATTTGCCGGCAGCGATGATTACGTGACGGTCATACGCGATTCGTTGGCCGAATCTGGAGTCAATGTTGCGGCGGAAATCAAAGGCGCCGGCCCTAACTGTCCGCGCGAAGACCTGTTTCGAATCGCAGACAGCCTGAGAGAAACCGACGCCGATGTGTTAGTCAGCTTTGGGGGCGGCAGCACGATTGATGCTGCAAAAGCCGCCGAGGTCCTTCGCACGCTCGACGGCGAGATTGATGCGTATTTCGGAGTCGGGCTTGTGACCGAGGCATTGCAGGACCGGACTAAGTCCCTGGCCGCACACGTGGCGATTCAAACCGTCGCCAGCTCGGCGGCGCACCTGACAAAATACTCGAACATCACAGAGGTCTCCACCGGCCAGAAAAAGTTGATTGTCGATGAGGCCATTGTGCCGGCCTGTCCGGTCTTCGACTACAAGGTTACGTACGGTGCGCCGGCGGACCTGACAGTCGATGGGGCGCTCGACGGGATAGCGCACTCGCTCGAGGTTCTTTACGGAGCCGTCGGAAAACCGAACTACGATAAGATCGAAGAAGTCGCCGCCGCCTGTATCGGTCTGGTGGTCAATTTTCTGCCGCGAGTAGTCGCCGATCCGACCGATAAAGAGGCGAGAGAGGCGCTTTGCTTAGCCACCGATTTAGGCGGATATTCCATCATGGTAGGCGGAACCAATGGAGGTCACCTGACCAGTTTCTCTCTGGTGGATATTTTGTCCCATGGCCGGGCCTGTGCTCTTATGAATCCGTACTACACGGTCTTTTTCGCCCCGGCTATTGAGCGGCCGTTGCGTGTTGTCGGCAGGATATATCAAGAGGCAGGTCTGACAAATGCCGACGTAGAAGGCCTGCAAGCAAGAGAGCTTGGAGTTGCGGTGGCCGAGGCAATGTTTGAGCTGGCTCGCCGGATCGGCTTTCCTACCCGGCTCGGTGAGGTAGGGGGGTTCGGCCGGCATCATATTGAGCGTGCCCTGGGCGCTGCTAAGAATCCACAGCTTAAAATGAAGCTCCAGAATATGCCCGTGCCGCTGACCGCTGAGATGATAGACGATTATATGGGGCCGATTTTGGAGGCTGCGCGAGATGGAGACCTTTCGCTAATCAAGAATGTATAAGAGGCCATTCCCAGGATACGCTTGATGTTGCCACTAGTCGAAGTTGACAAGTTCGAGATGCGGCGATACATTAATCCGCATTGCTACATCGGGTTTGGGTTGGTTGCACTTTATGTAGAAGGATTTTTATGGCCGGGACTGTGAATCGCCGTAGGTTCATAAAGGGGTCTTTAGCGGCTTCTGCCGCTCTGACGTTGGCGCCAGGTCGTGAGAAGAAAACACTATCAGCGAAGTCGGCCGCCCAGGAATCATCCCTCATGATGCCCACGGGTAAGATTAGACACGTCGAGATCAGCCGTTTGATTTGCGGCGGCAATCTAATCATCGGCAGTGCCCATGACCGTGATCTGATCTACGTTGCCTCGCTGATGAGGCACTACTTCACCGACCGCAAGATCATCGAGACTTGGCAATTGTGCGAAGAAAGCGGCATTAACACGATGATCGGGCCGGTTAACAGCCCCTACGCACTCGGCGAGGATCCGACCATCCGTGTGTACAACCGTTATCGCAAAGAATGGGGCGGACGGATTCAGTGGATTGCCCAGACGTATCCCAAGACTTACGACCTTACAGGTTCGATTCAGACTGCTATTGACAACGGCGCCGTCGGCGCTTTCGTGCACGGCGGTATTGGCGACAATTGGGTCAGGAATAACCGCGTTGATCTGTTGGCTAAGGTCGTCGAGTTCATCAAAAAAAACGGGCTGATCGCCGGCTGTGCCTGCCATTCGCTCGAAGTGCCTGTCGCCATGGAAAAGGCGGGCGTCGAGGTGGACTTCTACATGAAGACCCTGCATAGCGGCGACTACTGGTCGGCTACTCCCAAAGCCGAGCGTCCCGAGCGCGGGCTGCCGGGCCATGACAGCATGTGGTGCACGAAACCGGAGGAGACAATCGAGTTTATGAAAAGTGTCAAAAAGCCATGGATTGCCTTTAAGGTCCTGGCTGCCGGGGCGATACACCCGCGAGAGGGTTTTAGGTTCGCGTTCGAGAATGGAGCTGATTTCGCCAACGTGGGGATGTTCGACTTTCAGGTCCGTGAAGATGCAATTCTTGCCCGTGACATTATCGCCGAAATTGAGCGCAAAAGCCGCGCACGACCGTGGGTGGCGTAGAGAAATTAAAAATCAAATATCAAAAATCAAAATAGCGGAATCGCGGCAAGCCGCGATGACTTCCTTAATTTTGCATTTTGATTTTTGATCTTCCTTCGGGAGATGCAATGAAGAACATTAAGAAACGTATATACGACGGCGAAACTCTAATTGGATGCTGGCTGAATCTCGGATCGGCGCTGACTTCGGAAATCGTGGGTCTGGCGGGATTCGACTGGGTCCTCATAGACACCGAACACGGGACAGGCTTCGAAGGCAACGTATTGCCTCAGTTGCAGGCATTGGAGCATACGCCCGCGGCATCCATTATCAGGGTCGAGTCCTACGAACGGCAGCGTTTCCATCGTGTCCTGGACTTCGGCGCAGAAGGCATCATGTGCCCCCGGATTTATACATTGGACGAGGCCCGGCAGGCTGTCAAAGCCATCCGGTATCAGCCTGAAGGCTCCAGAGGCGTAGCGAAAATGATCAGGGCGGCACGGTTCGGCGCCGATTTTGATGAATACTACGCAAACCACAAGAAGAACCTCGTTTGCATTGTCCAGATCGAGACAGTAGAAATTCTAAGTAGTCTGGACTCAGTGGCGGCAACAGATGGAATCGACGTGTTATTTGTCGGGCCGACAGACCTCTCGATTGCGCTGGGTGTTTACGGCAAGCCCGATCATCCGAAGTTTGTCGAGGCCCTCAAAGCGACCGCCGATGCTGCTGCGAAAGAGGGAAAAGCAGCGGGAATCCTGCTCAAGAACCCAGACGAGTTTCAGAGGTACTATGATTTCGGATTTCGCTTCATCGCCTGCGGCTCCGATGGCGGGTTCGTTCAGAGTGCCGCCTGCAAGACGGCCGAAAGTTTGAAGCAACTAAAAGAATCCTGCGCCGGGGGTAAATAAGAATCTCCAGAGGAACCTCGCTTTGAAGATAAAACGCGTCGAATCTTTTCTCATGTCCTGTCAGATGCCGGAGCCTATCAGGTTACGGTTTTGGGGCGGAGAGCGTACGATTCTCAAAAGAGATGCGATGCTGATTCGCATAACCACGGACACAGGCATGAGAGGGTATGCCCCGGGCCCGGCACACGAGCGCGCGGACCGCGAGATAAAGCAGACGATCGGGCCGTTTCTAATCGGTAAAGACCCTCGTGACTGGCGCGAATTTCGATTTCACGCAGATCAGGGAGTGATGAAAACCTATAAGGCCGTCGAAATCGCGTTGCTCGACCTCGTGGCACGTTATGAGGGATGTCCGTTGTCGGACCTGCTCGGAGGCCGGAAGCGCGACAGTATCAAGTTATATGGCAGCGCAGGCATGTATATGGAACCTGAGCAGTATGCCGAGGAAGCACGTGCCGTCATAGATATGGGATTCGGCGCCTACAAGATGCGACCCGGCATGGGGCCTGCGAAGGACCTGGAGACGGTTGCTCTGATGCGCGATGCGGTGGGGCCTGCTGCCGGCTTGATGGTCGATGCCCACACATGGTGGCGGATGGGGGACAACAGTTATTCCTTCGAGACCATTGCGAAACTGGCCCGTGACATGAATGACTATCATCCTCTCTGGCTGGAAGAGCCTTTGCCGCCGGACGACCACGCTGCATACAAAGCATTGCGCGCCGAACTGGAGGTGAAGCTGGCCTCGGGCGAGCACGAGCCGGACGATTCGGGATTCGACGATTTGATCGATTCGGAGGCGGTTGATTATGTCCAGATGGATCTCCTGTGCCAGGGAGGGATATCGAGCGCCCGGCGAATCTTTGAGGGCGTGCGCAAAAAAGGACTGCGATTTGCGTTTCATAGCTGGGGGACAAGCCTGGAGGTGTTAGCCGCCGCCCAGTTGGGCGTCTGCTGGCCCGAAGATGTTGTTGAGTGGCTCGAGTATCCCTGTTACTCGCACAGGAAACATCCGGCGATGTATCCATTTCCCTTAGCGGATGAGATATTGTCCGAGCCTCTTGAGATTGAGAACGGGCATCTTGTTCTGCCGGACAGGCCCGGCATGGGAATCGACATTAACGAAGCCGTCATAGAAAAGTATCCGTTCATTCCGGGCCCCTGGTCTATATTCGAGTTAAGCTCTCCGGCCAAAACCGTCGCCGTGACCGGGGATCACAGCCTCAAGTGGGTGAAAGGAAAAACAAAATGATTGATCCGCTGTGGCTTTTGCTGGTTGGCATGATCGTCGTTCTGGGCGGTATCTTACTGCTGCGCCTGCACGCCTTCTTAGCCTTGATACTTGGAGCGCTGATTGTCGCAAGTCTCACAGCGCCTGCGGCGTTGGAGAAGTTCGCTGATGCAAAAGGAATGACGGCAAAGGAAACCACTGCCCTGGTGGCCTCCTCCGTGGGTGAGCGGGTCGCGCAGGGATTCGGCAGAACGTGCACCAAGATCGGGATTCTGATCGCCATGGCTTCGATCATCGGCAAGTTCCTGCTTGAGAGCGGCGCGGCCGAGCGCATAGTTCGGTCATTGGTAAGATGGCTGGGCGAGAAACGCGCGTCGCACGCATTCCTGAGCAGCGGCTTCCTGCTCGGGATGCCCGTTTTTTTTGATACAGTGTTCTACCTGATGATACCGCTGGGCAAGGCGATGGGGATCAGGGCGCACCGAAAGTACGGTCTTTACGTCATGTCGATTGTTGCCGGGGCGACCATGACCCATTCTTTAGTGCCGCCGACGCCCGGTCCCTTGTTCGTCGCCGGTGAGCTTTCTGTGAATATGGGACTGATGATCGCGGGGGGGATCGTTGTTGGTCTGTTTACCGTCAGCGCCGGTTATCTTTATGCGTTGTGGGCAAATCGAAAATGGACCATACCCGTCAGGGACACGGCCGACACTTCTGTCGCCGATCTGAAAAGCATGGCGGAAAAAGACGAAGCCACGCTGCCGCCTTTCTGGCTTTCGATGCTGCCCATCATTCTGCCAGTTCTTTTGATTGCCGGAAGGACATTTTTCAATTCATTGGCCGAGACGCAATCTCCCACAACAACAACCCCTTGGTGGCAAAGTATTGCCGTGTTGATTAACAATCTGGGCAATCCTAACGTGGCTCTTACGATTTCGGCCGGCGTTGCATTGTTGACTTTTGCATGTTGGCATCGTGACCGGAGGAAAAACGTCACAACCTTTCTTCAAAACGCGCTTTCGAGCGGCGGGTTAATCATTCTGATCACATCGGCCGGCGGCGCTTTCGGCGGCAGCCTCCAGCAGACCGGTATCGGCCCTCGCATCCAGGAACTGGCCACTTCTCATCAGATGGCGGTACTTCCTCTGGCGTTCTTCGTGGCCGCCGTAGTCCGAACGGCCCAAGGCTCGGCTACTGTTGCCATGATAACCGCGGTCGGCATACTCGGCGGCCTGGCCGGCGGCGGACAGCTCGGATTCAATCCGCTGTATCTGGCGCTGGCTATCGGGTGCGGATCAAAACTTTTTGCATGGATGAACGACAGCGGTTTCTGGGTGATATGCAAAATGTCCGGCATGACGGAAGGTGAAACGCTGAAGACCTGTTCGACGATGATGGCGCTAATGGGAATTGTTGGCCTGCTTGTAATCATGATTCTGGCGCGCCTTTTCCCGTTGGTTTGACAAAATCTCTTGGAAAGTCAGGAGTCGAAATGAAAATTGTAGATATGCGGATTCACTCGATCGCTATTGCAGATCCGCCTTTACGCAGTTCTTACGGTCTTCATGCGCCGTACGCTCTGCGGACGATTCTGGAGCTTGAAAGCGACGATGGTGTCATAGGAATATCCGAGACATACGGCGGAGAAGTGCCTGCTCTCTCTCTCGAAGCAATCCGCCTGAATGTTGTCGGCCAGGATCCTTACCGGCTGACAGGCCTGCTTTCTTCGATGGTAGAGGGCGAGGGTGCCGGGATTGACCGCTCCCAGACCTACCTTGTGCCCGGCGAGAATCCGCTCGATCAGACGACCCGAACGTATGCCGCTATCGAAGTGGGCTGCCTTGACTTGATCGGCAAATCCGTGGGCCGGCCCGTGTGCGATCTGATCGGCGGCCGCGTGCGAGATCGAATCCCTTTCTCCGCGTATCCATTTTTTAAACACGCCGGCGGCGGTGGAGAGGGTGACGATCTGCGTGGGGACGAATACGGCGAAGTTCTGACTCCGGAAGCGCTCGTCGGCGAAGTCAAACAAATGATCGATAAGTACGGATTTAGCTCCATCAAGTTTAAGGGTGGTGTATTGGAGCCGGATCTGGAGATTGAAGCCATAAAGCTCCTCCACCAGGAGCTCGGGGCGGAAATTCCTCTTCGCATCGATCCGAATTCCGCCTGGACGGTGGATACCTCGGTGCGAGTGGGTAAAGCATTAGCCAAAGAGCTGTCGGGCGGAGGGTATCTGGAAGACCCGACCGCAGGCCTTGATAACATGGCCGAGGTCAGAAAGCAGCTCATGGCAGAGGGTATCACGACACCGCTGGCAACCAACGTAGCAGTCACGTCGTTTGCGGATATCCCCCGGTCTTTGGAGCTGGATGCGGTACAAATCATTCTTTGCGATCATCACTATTGGGGCGGGATGCGGCAAGTCCGGCATCTGGCAAATCTGTGCAAGGTGTTCGGCATCGGATTGTCGATGCACTCCAACAGTCACTTGGGCGTGTCTCTGATGGCGATGGCTCACGTCGCGGCAGCAACCCCGCATCTGACTTATGCTTGTGATACGCATTATCCTTGGCAGTCCGAGATTGATGAAGTGGTCGCCGGGGGCCGCGTGAAGATTGCCGATGGATGTGTCAGAATTCCCGATAAGCCGGGATTGGGTGTGGAGCTGGACTACGATCAACTGGCGAGAGGACGGCAACGTTACGAAAAGTGCCCGTATCGAAAGAGGGATGACGAGGCCCAGATGCGCAAGTGTATAGATCCACGTTGGAAACGGATGCTGCCGAGATGGTAATTAGCCAACGTCGAAATCTTGCAGACTACGTCATTATTCTCAGCGATAAGGATAATGTGGCGACCGCGCTGGTTGATCTGCCGGCGGGAGATTACATATCCGACGCAGGCGGAAACAAGACAGAAATCACGATACCTGAAGATATCAGGGCCGGTTTCAAGGTCGCCCTGTCCGACATCGGCAGGGCCGAGCCTATATACAAGTATGGATATGTGATCGGTCTGGCTACGGCAGATATCAAGAAGGGCCATTGCGTGCATGTACACAACATGATAAGTGCAGTATAGTTCTGTGGGGCCGGAAGCGTATGTCCAAAATCAAACTCAAAGGTTATCGGAGAAGCGACGGCCTATTCGGCATACGCAACCACATTGTAGTAATGTCCACCGTTTCCTGTGCGAATTCCGTTGTGCAGCAGATAGCAAGGGCCGACGCCGAGATCATTCCAATCACACATCAGCACGGCTGCACGCACATGGGCTCCGACACTGAGCAGGTGCTAAGGACTCTGGGCGGCACCTGCAACAACCCAAACGTCGGCGGTGTGCTGCTGGTTGGGCTTGGCTGCGAGATCGCAAGCGCGAACAAGGTTGCATCGTACCTGGACCGGGCCGGCAAGACTGTCAAAACACTTGTGATTCAGGAAATCGGCGAAATACGCAAAATCATGGACGCCGCCCGCGACAGTCTTCTCCAAATAAAGGAATTCGTTTCTAAGCAGCAACGGAGCGACTTCGACGTGTCCGGTCTGACGGTAGGTCTCGAATGCGGCGGATCGGATCCATTCTCAGGGATAACCGCCAATCCTGCCGTCGGGCTTGTCAGTGACAAACTCGTGGAGCTTGGCGCGACGGCGATTCTCTCGGAAATCCCGGAAATGATCGGTGCAGAAGCGTGCCTGGAATCGAGAATCCCCGATGACGCCGTGAAGCAGCGACTTATGGCCCGGATCAAGGACTATGTGCAAATGGCAAAAGACGCCGGCGGCGACCTTAGAGGGTGCAATCCGTCGCCGGGCAACATCAAGGCCGGACTCAGCACCATCGAGGAAAAATCATTGGGATGCGTTATCAAGGGCGGCCGGTCCGACATCGCTGAATTAGTAGAGTACGCCGGGCGAGCGAAGTGTAAGGGACTTGTCGTAATGGACACGCCCGGCAACGACCCGGAGTCGGTGACCGGGATGGTTGCCGGCGGCGCACATCTTGTGCTGTTCACCACCGGCACCGGAACGCCGGTCGGCAATCCTGTTGCGCCGGTGATTAAAATCTCGTCCAATACGAAAATGTATCAGCGCATGGGCGACTTCATCGATGTTGACGCCGGCAAGATCGTCGGAGGTGCTCCGGTTGATGCCGTGGCTGATGAAATATTCGAGTTTCTTATCGACGTGTGCAACGGCACGCAAACTGCCGCCGAACACAACAATTGTAGAGAGTTCGCAGTCAACCGCATAGGTCCGGCGTTCTAAGATAGCGCCTTGCCGGGGTGATACGGAAGAAGCCTTGGAAATATTAGTTGAGGAGAGAATTGTCATGTCGAGATTCGGATTAATAGTCAACACTGGTGTTATCTTGCTCTTTTTGCAGTCGGCACAAGGAAGGATATGCAGCATAGCGGAGTTTGGGGCGATCAGCAATAAGGCCGCCGACAACACCACAGCCGTCCAGAACGCGATCGACGCGTGTTCGGCAGCAGGGGGCGGCATGGTTTATGTTCCGGCAGGTGATTATGGATGTGGAGGGCTCAGGCTAAAAAGCAATGTGAGTTTGCATCTGGAGGCCGGGGCGACGCTGTGGGTCAGCCCGAAAAAAGAGCATTACGAGCAGGGTAATCGGTTTCTATACGCCGAAGATCAGACGAATATTACAATCGAGGGTCGCGGCACAATTCGCGGAACCGGTCAGGAAGATCTCCAGCGCAGGAGGGGAGACAATAAACCCAAACCGGAATTTCGCGTGGGGATTCTGCGGTTCATGCGGTGCACAAATGTGATGATAAAGGATATCACCGTGCGGTACAGCGATAGCTGGACGTTCGACCTGGAATTCTGCGAGAAGGTCTATATTACGGGCGTGAGCATTCTCAACAATTACTATCGCGTAAATGCGGACGGGATCGATCCGGTCTCGTGCAAGAACGTGCACATTTCAAACTGCTACATCATCGCAGGGGACGACTGTATCGTCTGCAAGACTCGCGATAACGCGCCGTGCGAAGATATAGTCGTGACGAACTGCACGATGGCATCGAACGCGACGGCGGTCAAGATCGGGACCGAGTCGCGCAGTGACTTTCGTAACATCCACATCTCGAATTGCGTTATCCGGGATTCTACGGTCGGAATCGGGATATACATTAAGGACGGGGCGACTGCCGAGCGAATCAGCTTCTCGAATTGCACGATTGAGACGATCCGCAAGCCCGAGTTGGTGAGAGAGTCTCTCTTGAATTCAATCTATCCGATTTTTGTAGATATCGAGAAGCGCGATCCCGAATCGCGGATCGGGCGCATCCGGGATTTGACTTTTTCAGACATAAGCATCGTCAGCGATAATGGAATCCTGATTCAGGGGATGAGCAGGCCAAATATCGAGAATCTCGTGCTGCGGAACATTACGTTGCGGGTGGATCGCGGATTTGATTATTCACAGCGCAAAAAACACGTTGGGGGCAGTACGCGCACGACAGAAGACCGGCGGCGGACGGAGTTTGCCAGGCAGGAATCGTATGCGACACTTGCAAATATCAAGGGGGCGACGGTGGATCATTTACAGGTGTGGATCCCGGAGGATGTGTACGACCGGTTCCCACGAGCGGCCCTGTCACTGCACAGTGTCGAGGGGGCCGATCTAAGTCACATACGGCTAACATCAGGCGGATCCTTAAAAAGGGCGGCTATAGTTGTTCTGGATAATTGCCGGGATGGATTTCTATCGAGTTGTAAGGCGCTGCCCAGGACAGACGTGTTCTTGAAAGTGAGCGGCGATAAAACGGAGAATATTTCAGTTCTCGGCAATGATTTGAGTCAGGCCAGGATCCAGGTGCAGTCAGGACCGGAAGTGAAGAAAACAGAAATTAGAAGGTAAGCCGGAAATATGCCGGGGCCTTTTATCTTGCTCATAATGACCTGCCTTATGTGACCTCTTCGCCAAAGCCGTTTACATTAAAGCGGTCCCGAAGGTTCGTCATTGCGATACTGAATCAGGACCATAATGCCGGGCCAGTTCACTTCCATTCCGTGCACCATTTTCTCGTTGATTTTGGGGGTCTTACCTGTTTTCAGAACATTCACGCCTTGTTTGAAACAGCCAACGTCGTCCACTGTTACGCGATGCGCGTAGTATTGATACTTGGGACCTTCGCTGTCGAAGACTCTTGTTCCGTTGATGTAAACGCCGTTCATATAGCCCGGGCTCCAACTGGACCAGACTAATTGGGCCGCAACGGCTTTGCCGGGATTATCGGTCACGTCGAACCGCTCTTGTTTTTCACCGCTTCTTGTCACCCATTTCTTAGGGATGTCGTATGGCTTGCACAACTCAACCGACAGGCCGGGGCGCACGAGGCGAAGGTCGCCGACGGCTTTGGTCATATAGACCATGCCCGTGCTGTCTATGATTCGAGCGGCGATTTTGACCTCCTGCTTTTGGTCGGGCACCCACGATGTATCCCATGTTACCTCATAAGGCCCATTGGTCGCCGAGCCGATGTGGTTCAATATCCGGCCGTGGAAGAAATGATAGTGCCACTGCCGGTAAACGCCGTCGCCTTCAAAATTGACGCCTTCGTAGAGGCCGACGTAGTCCACCTGTCTGATTTTCCCATTGGGGCTGCTCGCTTCGGCAGTCAGTGTTACGGACTTGCCTATCGCTTCGGCGGATTTCGGGCCTGAAATCTTCCCGGTCGGGTGCGGCTTGTTGTCCGGGTTATAATAGATGCGGAAGTGCACGCCATAGACGAGGTTCTGGGGCCAGTTCCAGGGATGCTTTGTATCGACTTTCATGCGAAACTCGTTGTTTTGTCCCCCCTTGAGGCAGTTCAAGGGAATACGGACCGTCGGATAGAAGTGGTGCTGATAGTCGCACTGAGGAACCGGGATTGCCGCCGCTTCGGGAATGTAAATCCAGTCGCTGTCATTGATTTGAATCGCCAGGCCGGTCGTGCCGTCATGACAGAGAATCTTCTCGATAACCACCTCGGCTTTTGTTGCGTGCTCCAGGTCAAAATCGTGCTCAAGGGCAACAGAACCTTCATAACCGATTCGACCACCGACGCGCAAAGATCCGCCGGCGTCGCCGCCTTCTTTGTGCCATATATATTCGCGGAACACATCACCGGGTGCCGGCTGTGAAAATACGTTGTTACCCGGCATAATCGCGATAACCAAAGCCGGAAGCATCCACTTCATTCTACTGCCCATTTAAGCGTTCCTTATGAAATTGAGAAATTACCAAGTGCGGGATGAACGATGCCCCTGACAGTCTCCAAAGTCACCTGAACATTCGGCGGATCACCAAGTTCGGAGACCACAAGGTCGGCCTCTTTGAAATCCTCATTTTTCGTGTATCCATTTGTAGTGACAATGCAATGCATATTCGCGGATTTTGCCGCGAGCAGGCCATTCCTGCTGTCTTCGATTACAACACACTCGGAAGGTTCGAGGTCTAATCTCTGCCGGGCAAGATTATATATCTCGGGGTCCGGCTTCTTCTTCGATACGACATCTCCGGCTAAAATCTCGCTAAAATGCGTTTTTCGCTCAGGGCCGAGCAGCGTTCGGGCCACAAGATTGACCGCTCGCTCGTTAGACGTTGAGCAGACGGCTAAAGTGACGTTTGCGGCGATGGCTTCGTCCACCAGTCTCGCCACGCCGGGGCGTAAAGGCAGCTCTCCCGATTCTATGATTTGCATAAACAGGTCCGTCTTGAGTTTGTGCAGCTCCCTGATCAGGGCCTCTTTGTCAACGGTATCTTCGGGCCAGCCGTTTCTGTCGAAGTAATGCTTCATGCGTTCCTTGCCGCCGGCGACTTCCAGGAGCTTTCCGTACGTTTCCACGTCCCACTCCACCGAATATCCCTTTTGGGCGAATGCCCTGTTGAACGCAACTCTGTGTCCGTCACGCTCGGTATCGGCCAGAACGCCGTCGCAGTCAAAAATGAGCGATTTCATTTTAGCTTCCCTTGTTTTGTGTATTAGGCTGTTAGTCGATGCCGATACTCTGTTCTCAGGCTTTACCGGCACTGCCGAACAGGTTTATGTTCTCAACAATTCCCATCTTGAGTTCGTTGAATTGGGCGTCAATTACTTTCAGCGGATTGTACTCCGTATCGTGTGCATTGTGATAGGCAACAAATCCATCAATGAACGCATATTTCAGTTGAGTCGATATGTTCACCTTCGCACAACCGAGCGAGATACACCTTTTGAATACCTCGTCTGCCAGCCCGGTCCCGCCGTGCAGGGCTATAGGTATAGCCGTCTTGCCGGCAACCTCTTCGAGCAGATCGTAGGCGATCTTCGGCACGCCTTTATATACGCCGTGAGCGGTCCCAATCGCCGGCGCAAAACAGTCCGGCCTAACTTCTGCGCAGAATTTGATTGCCTGTTCGAGGTCCGCCAGATGTGCATCCTGCTCTTTTACGTGAATATCATCCTCCACCCCGACGATGGCCCCAAGCTCGGCTTCGACAGTCACATCTTTCGGTCGCGCCATCTCAACGACCCGTTTGCTGGCGGCAAGATTCTCTTCGAAAGGCTTCGACGAAGCATCTATCATCACGGAACTCCAGCCCGCGTTAATGCAGTCGGCTATGAGCTGTAAGTCCTTGCAGTGGTCGAGATGCAGAGCAATCGGTACTTTCGAGGTCCCGGCAAGCTCTTTGACCCAGGAGATGATGGCCGGGCAGCCCCAAAAAATGACCGTCTTGGCGGACGTTTGAATTATGACAGGAGCGCTTAGATCCTCGGCGGCCCGAATAACGGCTTTGGTGGAGTTGTAGTCCAGAATGTTGAAGGCCCCGACGGCATAGCCGGAGTTGCTTGCTCTTTCAAGCATTGCTTTGATGTTCTCAAGCGGCATTGCTTTTCTTCCTACCTGATGTTTCCTATAGGTGTAACACTCTTCGTACAGCCTATACAATATCAGCTTCCTGCGGTACGGAATCTCTACAACTGTAAGAGCCGAGAATCCACGTATAATTGTACTATTTGCCCTGATTCATGCAAGAGGGGTTCAACTGATTGTTGCAGACAAAAGTTTGGGCTTGCCGAAACCTTTAGGGTTTTCATATATGAGAATATTTGATGTTTCAAGCCGAGTTATGAACTCAGAATACTTCTCATTATAGATAACTTGCAACCTTTCGTAAATTCTCAGTTCTGGCAATTTATGATGTTGAATTGTCTCACAGCAGAGAAAACGCAATCTCAAGATTGCCCTTCTTTCAGAATCTTCGCCTTTCTTTTCCCGTGTTAAGTATAGTTATACTAAGTGGTTATGGTGAACCTTAACATAACACGAGCCAAATCTCTGCGTCATGGCACGTTGATTGCGATGTCCTATATTGTATCGGATATATAGTGTTGTCCCTGCGCCGATTTTAAGTGTGGAGGGATAAAACAAACGTTAGGAAATGTTAGGATCATCTTATTCGTCGTGATTGGATTAGAAAGGAGGTGGTATCCCCCGAGACAATGATGACAAGGTTTGGCTTGGCATGTTGATGAATCTCATGTAACAGCCGACACACACTGAGATTTGTGTACAGATTTTCAGTAAAGAAAAACAATGTAAAGGAGAAAATGATGCAAAAACGAACAAGCTTAATGGGGGTAGCGTTAGCCCTTGTAGTCCTGTTGGTGGGTACTTCGAGTGTGTTCGCCCAAGTGTTAGCAACTGACTGTATGACCTGCCACGACGACACGACAGTGATCACTGGGAAGCAAGCCGGCTTGAGCGGGGCCGTGCATGGAACCGGTGACGCCTACTTGCGTGGAACAAGAGCCGGTTGTGCCGGTTGCCATTCCGGCGGCGCCTTTAGCAAAATGGTTGCTGCGGGGCTCGCGCCAAACACAATCGAGGCAGGGGATCCCAACCCGACCCGCCAGGACTGCCGCACCTGCCACCAGATCCACACCGGCTATACCACCGCGGATTGGGCATTGGAGACCACTGCCCCGGTAGCGCTCTACGCTTTCGAAAACGTAACCTTTGCTGGCGGCAAGGGCAATCTGTGCGCCAACTGCCACCAACCGCGCCGAACGATCGCTGCGCCGGATCCTAATGACAATATTGCAGTTACCAGCTCGCACTGGGGTCCCCACCACGGCCCACAGAGCGCAATGCTGCTTGGTACGGGCGGCGCCGCCCTTGAAGGCGTCCCCAGTTTCCACTACAGGTTGGTAGGTGATACCTGTGTTACCTGCCACATTGGCGCAGACGCCAACCATAGTTTTAAGTCAGTGTCGGCGTCTTGCGACGTATGCCATACTCCGGAAGACGACCTCGCCGGTGCGCAGGCTGCGGTCGCAGCACAAATCGCAGAGCTTGGCAATCTGCTGAAAGCAAAGGGTTTGCTCGATGAAGGGGGACATCCGATCAAAGGGATCTACCCCTCGGCGGAAGCTGCTGCCCTGTGGAACTACATCTTCATCGCGATTGAGGATGGCAGCCTTGGCGTCCACAACACGCCTTACACGAAGGCTTTGCTGGAAGCGTCTATAGCGGCTATGCAGTAAGCTATGCTGCGTTGAAAGCTATATAAATAACAGAGCGGATAACAACGAAGAGCTGGCAGCCTTTGGATGCTGCCGGCTCTTTCTTAGATATGGTTTGTTTCTTCCCAAGGCCAATTGTAGTCTGGCCGCAACGGGTCCTTAATTGATAACCAACAAGGATCGGCAGTTTGACGCTGCCGGCCCTTGTTTCTTTCTGCGATGGAAACCGGCGTTCCGAAGTGCGCCTCGCTTCGTTAGGGAGGCGCATCATTCTACAGGTGAGTTGGGTTCGGGAAATCTGGATCTCCTTCGCCCGAATCTTCCGCCCTCGGGTCCTCCGGGACCAGGTTCTCCCGGACCGTGTCTGCCAGGTCCGGGTTTTCCTGGGCCGAATCTGCCCGGGCCGGGTCCTCTCCTGGCTTTGAAATCGTTTTCCCAACGCTCGTATTGTTCGGGCGAGAGAATCTCTTTCATTGCCGTGCTTAGTTGCTGAAACTCAGCTTCGGTCTTCTGTCTGAATTCCTCAAACAATGTGCGCATCGTTTCTCGGCTTTTTCCCAGGATTTCCTCGACCTGCCTGGTTTGCTCTTCGGTCAGACCATATCTGGTTCGTATGTCCTCCACTATGGCGCCAAGCGGAGGCCTGCGATCACGGATTATTCTATGCTTAAGGCGCATAAATGTTGCACCTGAACCTATAACGATGCCGCAAACCAGAATTGCCATCCCTGCTATCACTTGCAGAATCATCTGCTTCCGGCGAGGTGAGAGGCGTTTGGGCCGTAAGGCGTCCTGTGGATGACCCGGCGATGGAGTTGGTGCTTTGGCCTCATCTACCATAACCTGACCTCCTGCAAAGGAGCGACGAATTCCATGAGAGGATTAGTCATGGATCTCAGAGCGCCCACCGAGACGTATCCCACCACCGAAGCGGCTACTGCCGATACACTGGCAAAAAGGTCGAAAACGAAAAAGCCAAGTGTCTCTTCTTCTCCGGCCCGGATCTGCCGCAAGACATTGTCGGCGACATCAAACGCCGGGACCTTTTCCCCTTGTGTCTGTTTAGCCAATTTCTCAATAGCTTTTAATGTGTCCATCCCAGTTTCTCCAAAAGGTTTTCCCTTTCAGCGATTGTTTTGAGCTTCTTTCTCGCTCGAAAAGCACGCATTTTGACCATTGCCCGGTTCCATCCCATCCGCGATGCGATCTCCCGCGTGCTGCATTGCTCAAAATACATTAGCGTCAGAACCAGCCTGTCTGCTCGCGGCAGCCGGGCCAGCAGTGCATGCAGCAGGTCTGCCGCCGCCGACGCATCAATCGTGTCGATGTTTTCCCGTTCGATAGCATCGAAATTTTCCAGCGGTACGAATGCTTTTGCTTTGTCGCGTTCCTTCCAGAACTTATATCCTACCCGCACGGCGATCTTTCGCAGCCAATGCAGAAACGGCGCCTCGCCGCGATAACTTCTCAAACTGAAATATGCTTCTACAAACACTTCCTGAACAAGCTCCTCGCACACGCCTGGGTCTCTGCTGAAACGCCACATGAGCTTTGTGATCTGCGTTTCGTACCGCCGGACCAGGTTAGCATAAGAGTCTTCGTCGCCATCTAAGCAAGCCGCTATGTCCTTCCGATCGGTATTTTCCACTGCGTGCTCTACCGTTTATTGCCTATGCATCACATCATAGCCCAGCCAAGACACAACAAGGAGTCTTAGCCTGTGGTCATCTGCTGACCGTAATACCGCCCTCGGAAGCATACCTTGTACATTCATAATACCATATTGTCTCACTCTGTTAGTGGCGAAAAATCTGTTGCGGTAACAAAAAAAATCTCCTTCGCCAAGCCAGAATAGCGAGTAGCTCCGTCGGCTCCCTACCGGATTTTGTGGCAAATGTCGATCCCTAACAAAAAATACAAAAAATTGCCGTGGAGATTGTTACCGTTTTTCAAACCGGGCCACTATCCAGATAGACCGGCTTGGCAAACAGAGGCGTTGGTACATTGAATGTGCCGTAATGATACACACTTTAACATTTTTTCATTGAAAGGAGATTAGAGATGTTAGGAAGAAAGACAATTTTGGGTGTTGCGGCGGTGCTTGTAATTGGGCTGTTGCTGGCGAGCCAATCGCTATCTCAGCCGGAGCAGCGCGGGCAAAGGGGCGGTCCCGGAGGCAGGCAGTTTGATCCTGCGCGGATGCGCCAAATGATGGAGCAGCGAATGCGGGAGCAGCTTGGCGCCACCGAACAGGAGTGGAAAGTCCTCGGATCGCGCGTCACGAAAGTCGCGGAACTGGGCCGGCAAACTTCCGGATTCGGTCGCGGCGGAATGATGTTCGGCATGGGTGGACGACGCGGCGGACCGGGCGGCCCGGGAGGCAACCGATTTGGCGGCGGCAGGCCTGGCGCCCCGGACCGAGAACCGACAGCCGTAGAAAAGGCCCAGGAGCAATTGCGCACCGTGCTCGAGGACACCTCGGCCACGCCGGACCAGATCAAGACGCAGCTTACAGCTTTGCGCAAGGCAAGAGAGACCGCCAAACAGCAGCTCGCCGCGGCACAGCAGAAACTGCGCGAGATAATCACGGTGCGGCAGGAAGCTACATTGGTAATGATGGGAATGTTGGACTGAGGCACGGCGGATTCCATGAAAGTACTTGTGGACAGAATGGTCCGGGAGGGGCTGATCGACGAAGCCGCAGCTCGGGGGATTAGCGGGTTGCTCGCCTCGGGCGAGCCTCCCTCCCGGGCGTTTGAGGCTTGCGGGCTGGCCGAGGAGCCGCTGCTGCGCTTCTGGGCGCGCGAGTTTGGCTATCCCTACGTAGAACTGGAGAAACATGTATTTTCCAAGCAGTTCCTCGCCCGGTTCCCGGCCCGAGTCCTGCTGGAAAAGCATGTGTTGCCGGTAGAAGGCGCCGACAGCGAGGTGTTAGTGGTCACCAGCAATCCGTTCGATACCTCGGCCATTGATGAGCTGCGTCTGGCCACGGGCCAGGACTTTCAAATAGCCCTGGCTCCGTTGGCGGACATCGACCGGTGCATCAAACGATATTTAGGCGTCGGAGCCGATACGGTACAGTCGATGATATCGGAAGCCGGCGAGAACGGCCTCCAGGTGATCGACACGGACGCCGCCGACGACATGGATCTGACGGATGCCGCCGAAGGCGCGTCGATTGTTCGTTTCGTCAATCAGATCATCACCGAGGCCATCGAGCTGCGGGCCACCGATGTGCACATCGAACCTTTTGAGGATACATTGCGTGTTCGGTACCGCATCGACGGCGTGCTGCAGGAAGCTTCGGTGGCGCCAGAGGTCAAACAGTTCCAGGCGGCCATAGTCTCGCGTTTGAAGATATTGAGCAAGCTCGACATCGCCGAGAAGCGCGTGCCGCAGGACGGTCGTATCAAGATTCTTATCGCTGACCACGAGATTGACGTACGTGTATCGGTAATCCCGATGCTGTACGGCGAAGCGGTCGTGCTGCGATTGCTCGACCGCTCGTCGGTGTTGCTCGGTCTGGACAAGCTCGGCATGTCCGGTCACGATTTGAAAACTACCGGGATGATTCTCGAACGGCCGCACGGGATTATCCTTGTAACAGGGCCTACCGGCAGCGGAAAGACCACATCGCTGTATGCCGGCTTGTCGTGCATCAATGATGTCGAGAGAAAGATCATCACCATCGAAGACCCGATTGAGTACCAGCTCCACGGCATCAATCAGATACAGGTCTCGCGCAAAGCCGGATTGACTTTTGCTCGCGGGCTTCGGTCGATTCTCCGGCACGATCCCGATGTGATTCTCGTCGGTGAGATTCGAGATGTAGAGACGGCGGAAATCGCCATCCAGGCATCCCTTACCGGGCACCTCGTGTTCTCTACCCTGCATACGAACGATGCTCCGACGGCATTGACCCGCCTGGTGGATATGGGGGTAGAGCCTTACCTGGCGGCTTCATCGCTGGAAGCGGTAATCGCCCAGCGTCTGGTGCGGGTAATATGCACCGAGTGCAAGGAGAAACTTCCGGCGAGTGAAATCGAGCCGCTGAGGCGGCGATTCGGCGACAAGCTGCCGGATATGCTCTACAAGGGAAAGGGCTGCCAGCGCTGCCAGGGCACCGGCTACAGGGGTCGTATCGGCATCTTTGAAATGATGGTGGTTACGGACGAGATCAGGTCGCTCATTATCGAGAATGCCTCGCCGCGGGACCTTCGACAGGTGTCCGCCAGGCAGGGTATGACGAGCCTTCGCGATGACGGATTCCGGCATTTATTCGAGGGCCGAACCACCGTGGACGAGGTCTTTAGAGTCACGAAGGATGAAACATTTGCCGGGAAAAATATTGAGCGTCGGATTTAGAAGCGGCAGGAACGCAAAATGTCAACGTTTGCATACAATGCGATAGATTCGAGCGGGCGGGAGATAGCCGACAAGCTCGTCGCAGCCGACCGAGCCGCGGCAATCGAGCAGCTCTGCGGCAAAGACCTCAGCCCTGTCTCTGTCGATAGAATGGAAGATAAACGGCCTGAAGGAATGCTTGCCAGGGTAGGCGGTGTCTCGAAACGTGAAGTCGATGCCTTCACCCGCCAGTTGGCCAACCTTCTTGCCGCCGGCGTGCCGATCAGCCGGGCGCTTGGAATTCTCAATCGTGAGGCGTCCCGTGTGGCGTCAAAGAAGCTCTGGGCCGTCATCCACGACCAGGTAGCCGGTGGAATGTCGCTGGCCGATGCTCTGAGTTTGCACCCGCAGGCCTTCTCCACCGTCTATGTGGCCATGGTCCGGGCCGGCGAGACGGGAGGATTTCTCGAACTGGTGCTCGGACAGATAGCGACGTTTCGATCGCGCGAGGACGAACTCAAGGGCCGGGTAAAAGCAGCCCTGATCTACCCGCTCATTCTGGCGGTGCTTGCGACCGGTATTCTGATATTTCTGCTGACCTACTTCATCCCGCGATTTTCGGTAATGTTCGCCGAATTCGGCGGTTCGCTGCCGGCCCTGACACGGTATATCGTGGCCGTCAGCGGGATGCTCGTGAAATACTGGATGGTTCCTGTTCTTGGGATTGCCCTGTTAGTTTTTGCCGTCCGGCGTATGTTGGCCGATGAGGCGGGCCGGCGAGCTATGGAGGGCCTGCTGCTGCGAGCGCCTATGTTTGGAACGGGGATGGCGCGATTCGCGCTGGTTCGATTCTGCCGCATGTTAGGGACGCTCGCAGGTGCAGGCGTGCCTCTGATAGGTGCGTTGCGCGTGGCCAAAGAGGCAATCGGCAACCAGGTCCTCGCCGATACGGTCGGCAGCGCCATCGAGAGCGTCCAGAAAGGACATCCGCTTGCTCGCAGCCTCGAAGGATGCCGCCTGTTGTTTCCGCCGGCGGTCATTGAGATGGTCTCTGTGGCCGAAGAAAGCGGCGGACTCGATCAGGAGTTAGTGCGTCTGGCCGGGGCTTACGAAGTCGAACTGGATCGTCATCTGAAGATGATGGTGGCTTTGGCCGAGCCGCTGATGCTGTTCGTTATGGCCGTTTTGATCGGAACTGTGGTGATCGGAATGCTCCTGCCCATCTTCAATATGCAGGAGCTGATCCGCTAAGAAAAATGTATTAAAAGCAATCGGACACTTCCGGTGTTGTCCGAGGCGACAAGCAAATTTTCGTTAGGATGTGACATGAACTCACTATATGAAAGCAGGAAACAATCGTGGCGGCGCGCCGGAAGATTCTCCGGCGTGACCTTGATCGAACTGCTGCTGGTGCTGGTAATCCTTGCGGTGCTGGCCGCTGTGGTGACACCCAAGTTCACTAAGCGATCCGAACAGGCTCGCATCACGGCGGCAAAGACCCAAATCTCTCAGTTCGAGGTAGCTCTGGACGCTTTTGAGATCGATGTCGGTCGTTACCCAACGACTCCAGAGGGTCTCCGTGCGCTGGTGGAAAAGCCGGCCAGTGACGCCGATGGATGGCTGCAAGCGTATATGAAACGTGACGTGCCCAAGGACCCGTGGGGCAACGAGTACGTATATAGGTACCCCGGACAATACAACGAAGATGGCTACGATCTGCATTCCTTCGGCCCGGACCGCAAGCAGGGCGGCGATGACGACATCGCCAATTGGTCGCAAGAGAGACGGTAGCCTGGCACAGGACAAAGAAATGAGCACGAGTAGAATACATCGCGATAGAGCCGAAGGCTTCACACTCCTGGAGTTGATTTTAGTTATGGTTATCCTCTCAACCGTACTGGCAATGGCGGCGCCGTCTCTGCGCGGTTTCTTCGCCTCTCGTCAAACACACGATACGGCTGCACAGATTCTGGCGCTGACGCAGTTGGCACGCTCTCAAGCCATTAGCGAAGGGATCATCTACCGTCTCAACTTCGATACGAAACAGCGCACTTATTGGCTGACCGCGCAGCAGGCCGGGGCCTTCGAGGAACTTCGGACGGGACTTGGGCAGGTGTTTACCCTGCCCAAAGACATGGTAATGGAATTGGAGGGTATTGAAGAGGAAGACATGGATATGTTCCTTGTCTTTACGCCTCAAGGGACGGTTACTGCCGGGACGGTCCGGCTGATCGACCGGCGCGGGCTGGCCCTGGAAGTGACATGCCCGACGGTCACGGAATCATTCTCAATCGTAGAGCTTGAGTATAACAATGGCAGATATATATCGAAACAAAATGGCTGAAACGCGGCACAATTCGGCTGGTTTTACGTTCATCGAGCTGCTGGCTACGGTGGTGCTGATCGCGATTATTATGCCTGTGGCGATGCGAAGCATTGCGCTTTGCACCAGGTTGGGCGGGCAGTCGCGAAATCAGATCGAAGCAGCGTCGTTAGCGAGGACCAAATTGACCGAGCTGACCGCCTCGGGAGATTGGAAGACCAGCGACAGGGCCGGCGAATTCGGCTCCGACTGGCCCGGTTATCGATGGACGGCGGAAGTGTCCAATTGGAGCGATTCGATGATGAGTCAATTGGACTTGACGGTGCTGTGGGAGTCGCAGGGCCGGCAGCGCTCTGTCACGCTCAGCACGCTTGTCAATCCGGAGGCTAATTGAGATGGTGCGCAACTCGATAAAACGCAGGGCATTCACGCTGCTCGAACTGCTGGCGGCCATGTCGCTTATGGTAGTGACCGCCGCGTGCCTCTATTCGGCTCTCTATACGGGTTTCAAGGCTCGCCGCAGCGCCTCGTCGGCCGTGGAGCCGACCGCCTTGGCCATCAACGCCATCGAGCTTCTCAAGCAGGACATTTACGGGGTGTTGTCGCCGGGTGGAGTTCTGGCCGGGGCCTTTCTCGGCATTGATTCGGTCGGAGCCGATGGAGTGGATTTTGACAGTCTGGAATTTTATACGACACATATATATGCAGATGCCGACTACATCGCCGGGGGGCTGGGGAAGATCGAGCTTATTCTGGAAGAAGACACCGACGAGGACCGGACGAACAACCGGCTCGTGCGTCGGGTGACAACGAATCTATTGCCCCCGAGAGCGGTCGATCCCCAAGAGCAGGTTCTCTGCCGTAACGTCACGTCTCTGAACCTGCGCTACTTCGACGGGGAAAGCTGGCTCAATGAATGGGACTCGACAGCCGACGCCAACAGTCTGCCTCTGGCTGTTGAGATCGACATCCAGATAGCAAACAACGGCATAAATGGAACGGGCGAACCGCACGAGCGCCGGCTCGTCCAGAGTTTTGCAATACCATGCGGCGTTTGGGCAAGGCAAGAGCAGGAGAGCGAGGGATCGCCGCAAGGCGGGAGCTGACAGGTAAAATGAACGAGCTTGCAGATATACAATTCAGGCGACCTGGCCGGGCCAACGGCACGGTCTTGATCGTTACGATCTGGGTGGTCCTGGTTCTGGCGGGTTTGGCCCTTGTTTTTGCCCGGTCAATGCGGATAGCTGCAATTGTCGCGGCCAACCACGTGGCTTCTCTAAAGGCCGAGTCCGTTGCCGCCGGGGCCTCGGAGTACATCATGGCGCAGTTGGCCGGCGATACAGAGACAACTACAGAGTTGATGGAAAGTGAGCCTTACGAGGCGGCAGAGATTGGAGAGGACTATTTCTGGGTGCTGCGCTCGAACCTGGAGGACGACGATGAATTCGACTATGGCCTCACAGATGAAGCAGGCAAGGTCAATCTCAATTCGGCTTCGGAGGAGATGCTGCTGAGACTGCCGGGCATGACGGCTGAGTTGGCCGCCTCGATAATCGACTGGCGGGACGAAGACAGCGAAATCTCACCCGGCGGGGCCGAAGATGAGTATTACCTGCTATTGGCGGATCCTTACAACTGCAAGAATTCGGCACTGGAAACCGTCGATGAAATCCTTTTGATAAAGGGCGCCTCGGAAGAGCTGCTCTACGGCGAAGACACCAATCTCAACGGCATCCTCGACGACAATGAAAACGACGGCGACCTCAGCGACCCATCCGACAACCGCAACGGTCGGCTCGATACCGGTTTCTACGACTACGTTACGGTTTACAGCGCAGAAGCCAACGTAGATAGTGAAGGCAACGAGCGGATCAATATCAATGACGGCGGCGCGCGGGCGGACCTTCAAGGTCTGTTGCAGGAAATACTGGGTGAGGAGCGGACTTTGGAGATAATGAATCTCATTCCAACTAGGCCATCGTATGCGAACATTCTGGATTTTTACTTCATGTCCGGACTGAAGTTCGAGGAGTTTACTCAGATTGCCGACCGGCTCACAACGAGCGACGAAGAAACTATGCCCGGAGTGGTCAACGTTAACGCTGCATCGAAAGAGGTGTTGATGTGCCTGCCCGGATTGGAAGAGAGGGATGCCGATACGCTGTTGACCTATCGCCAGGGCAGTGATGAAATTGGTTCCATCGCCTGGGTGACAAACGTCCTTGACCCGGACAAAGCGATCGGAATCGGCAGCTACATAACGGTTCGCTCGTTTCAGTACTCGGCGGACATTGTCTGTCTGTCCGGCAACGGACGGGCCTATAAGCGATACAAAGCAGTTTTCGACACGCAGAACGGCGTGCCTCAAGTTGTGTACTGGAAATCGCTGACGCATTCAGGCTGGCCCCTGAACCGCCGGATTGTTGCCGCCCTTAGAAAAGGGCAGCCGCTGACAAATACTATTTTGAACATGAAATAACTGAACGAGATAAAATGCTTGGCACTCAAACATTACTGGGACTTGCAATTGACGATTTCGGTGTAGTCGCCGCGGAAGTGTGCGTTCGGCAGGGCCGTCCGGAGATTCGGCGAACCGGTTTCCTGCCGTTCGATGAAAAGCTGCAACCGGACAACGTCGAGCAGTTGGGCCACAAGCTCAGGCAGTTTCTACGGGCAAACAATTTCTCTTCGAGGCGGGCCGTCATTGGGATTCCGACAAAGTGGATTGTGACCAAAGAAATCGCCGCACCTCCTGCCGCTCCCGGTGCAATCGCGGGTATGCTCGGCATACAGGCCGAGCGGGCGTTCTCACTAAATGCCGGTGAGTTGATATTCGACTATTGCGGCCCGACCAGCACGTCTAAGAAAAGCGAGGTTATGCTGGTTGCAGCCCGGCGTCAGGTCGTCAATCAGGTCAGGGAGCTGGCGGACGCCGCCGGTCTGAAGGCTCGGTCGGTTACCGTCTCAGCGCTGGCTTTCGGCCAGGCCATGCCGGGCGGCGGGACCCGGCAGCAATACGGCCTCTACGCGAGACCGGGATATTGCGAATTCTGGAGTCAATCCGCAGGCAGGTTACGATCCATCCAGCATGTCCCTGTGCTGGGAGCAAACGGCACAGCCGCCGAACGGGCGGAATCTCTGACTTCCACAATTCAGCGTCTGATCACGCTCACATCCCGGCAGTCCTGGGGACTCCTTACGGAGAATCAGTCGCCGCCCCACGAAATCACTATGTACGACGCCTGCGATTTGTCGGATGGAATCGTCGATAAGCTCAACAAACGACTGGCGCCCCACATAGCCGTAAGTAACGGCAACGCCGTGTTACTGTCGAATACCGTTCAACCGGCTGACGGTTCTCGAATTGCTCGGTCTGTAGCCGCCGCGGCGCTGGCGGTGGCCGCCATTGGTGCGGGCAAGCCTGCCGTAGATTTCCTGAATCCGCGTATCGGTCGTGAGAAAACATCGGATCACAAGCGCATAACTACCTGGGCGGCGGTTGCTGCCGTTATGCTCGTTGTTGGTGTAGCGGCCGTAGTTGCCGACTGGCGAAGCAAAAGCACCGAAATTGCGACCTGCACTCAACAGTTGGAGCAGATGAGTGAAGACATTACGGCGGCTAAGGAAATGGTCGATCGTATTTCTTATGCCGGTAGCTGGACATCTCGCAAGCCCCGATTTCTGGAATGCCTGCGGCAGTTGACGCTGGCTTTCCCCGAGTCGCCGGGTGTTTGGGCCACAAGTTTGGCGCTCAGCGAGCAGGCCGAAGGTTCGCTTGTGGGCAAAGCTGTCGATGAGACGAGTTTTTACGAGGTTCTGGAGGAGATGAAACAGAATGATGCGTTCTCCGGCGTGATGATGATGCACCTGCGGGATGCCGGGGGCGCTTCGAGGGAAAAAGAATTTGCCGTGACATTTAAGTTTAAAGGTTTGAAATAACATGGTCCTGTCAAAACGAGAGCGGATTATCTTGATTGTCACGATTGCGTCTGTGGGGCTTTTTGTCGTGAATGCGTTCATTGTCGAGCCGGTGATGACCAGGCGAGATGATCTGGAATCGCAGAGGCAGCAGCTCTTAGGCGACCTCAGCGAGGCAGAACTGCTGATCGACAACCACGCTCGAATGCGAAAAAAATGGAATGCAATAGTCTCCGATGGTCTGCGAAACGAGACGGAGGCTGAGAGCAAGGTCCTGGATTCTTTGAGAGAATGGTCCGGCGCAGCAAGTCTGGCGCTCAGCTCTATCAGACCCGAGCGCATATCGAGCGACAGGGGATTGCAGGAAATGATCTTTACCGTTGCCGGTAAAGGCACCCTTGATTCGGTGGCGCGCTTCCTCTGGCAGATAGAGACAGCCGCACTGCCGGTCAGGATCAAGGATATTCAATTAGGTTCGAGCAGCGAATCCGGCGATAGTATGTCGCTGCAGCTTCATCTCTCGGCACTTTACCTGGGGACACAGAAGGAGCAGGCTGAGGCCGGGCAACGGGAGGCAAAAAATGAAGAAGAATTGTAGAAGACTGGCGGAATTGGCCTTTCTGGCGCTTATTGTCGGACTAATAGCCGACAGGGGGGGCGCCGGCGAAGGCCGGGGGCCGGCCAATGAGGAAGACTCGTGGGCTGCATACAGGCTCATTGTCGAGCGAAACATGTTCTCTCGACAGCGGGGCCCCCGTGTGGATCCGAGCGGGCGACAGCGGATAAGCGCACCGGCGCCAACTCCGGAGTCGTACTATGTGCTCAAGGGAGTCGTTCAGGAGGACGGTGTGTTCATTGGCTTTCTTGAGGACAATCAGCGAGGCCGGGTCCTCAGAATCCACAAAGGCGATAAGGTGGCGCGCGGCGTAATCACGGACCTGGCCCTCGATTCGGTCGAGTACCAATTCGGGGACCGCACGGTCAAGGTCGCAATGGGATTCGACCTGGAGGGTGGACAAGGCAGAATCACTTTCGACCAAATGTATGAATTATCACAGGGGTACACAGCAGCGTCGTCCGAAGAGGAAGGCGAGTCAGAGTCATCGGCTCCTTCGGCGGACGAAGCTCAAATCCTCAAGCAGCTTATGGAGCGACGCCGGCAGCAGATCGGGCAATAGAGTTCCGATATGTCATATATCGAAAAACAAACAGACTCAAAGGAGACATAACCATGCGAACTTTTACATTTATATCAGTGGCTGCAACTTTGGCCGGGGCAGTCTTGCTTGCTCCGGGCCATGTTTCAGCGCAGCCGGCCCTAAGCTCGGCGGCTGAGTCTGAGTCCGTGGAACTCGTCAAGACCAATGGGGACATGAAAATCAAGCTCAATTTCCAGGATGCCCCCCTACAGACCGTTCTGGAGTATCTGTCCGAGACGGCGGGACTGACGGTTGTCTCCGATGAACCTATTATCGACGGCCGGATGACGGTCATCAGCCGCCGGTCGATCTCGCTGGACGAGGCCGTTTCACTTATCAACTCGGTCTTGAAGGAAAAGAGCCTCACCACCGTTCTGACAGGCAAAATCCTGAAAGTGGTCACGCTGGAAAACGCCAAGAAGGAGAACATTCCCGTTCTAACGGGCCGGGACCCGGACGCAATTATCCCGGGCGATGACGTGGTTACATACGTGATTCCGGTCAGTCATGTGACTGCCCTGGCTCTTAAGGAAAATCTGCAAACGCTGGTTCCTGAATATGCGGGTCTCGAGGCCAACGAAGACGGCAACGCCCTGATCGTTACCGACACGACCGCCAACATCAAGCGCCTGATGGAGATCATCGTTGCGCTGGATACGCACATGGCAACCGTTGCGGAAATCAGGGTATTCAGGCTGGTCAACGCCGACGCCACGAGCGCAGCCAACTTAATCAACACCATCTTCCAGCAGCAGCAACAAGGCGGTACTCGCAGCCAGCAGGCGCCTCGCGGCCCAATAGAAATGATGATGCAGATGAGGGGCGGGGGAGGTAGAGGAGGCTTCGCGGGCCGTGGCGGCGACAGAAGCGGGGGGAGCGGACAGGACCAGGCGGGCGGCAGCGTCAACGTGCAGGTGGTGGCGACCGCCGACGAACGGACCAACTCTGTTGTCGTTCGGGGGCCTTCTGAAGTCCTGGACGTTGTGGCCGATATGATCAAGGCGCTGGACGACCGGGATGTCGAGGTCGCCGACGTCAGGGTCTTTCAGCTCAGATATGCCGATGCCATGAATGCGGCCCAGGTGATCAATGACCTGTTCGGTGAGGAAGGGAGCTCCTCCAGCTCACAGCAAGGTTTCGGACCTATGGCGTTCATGCGCGGCGGGCCCGGTGGAAGCCGTGGAACGCAACAGCAGGAGGAAAGCAGCAGCAAGCTTAAGGTTACTGCCGCCGCGGACAGCCAGACAAATACCGTTGTTGTGACCGGCCCGAAAGAAATCCTGGATGTCGTGGCCGACGTGATAAAGAACCTGGACTCACAGATCGCCACTCTTGCAGACGTGAAGGTCTATCATCTGGAGTATGCCGATGCACAAGACACCGCTGAGTTGATCAATGAGGTCTTCGGAGAGAGCCGCACCTCGTCACAGACGACGCGGTCCGGTGGTCAACAGAATCAGGCGATCTCATTTCGGGGCGGATTCGCAGGTCGTGGCGGACAGCAGCAGACCACCGATACAGGCGGCGGCGCTTCGGATGTTGAGATCATTGCCTCGGCCGACTCACGAACGAACTCCGTGGTTGTCAGCGGCCCGGCCGAAACGTTGGAGATCATCACGGGCGTCGTCAAAGAACTTGACGAAAATCCCGAGCAGGAACGCCAGATATTCCTCTATCCGCTCAAGAACGCCAACGCCGAAAACCTCATGACGATTCTGAACAATCTCTTCACTGAGATGGCGGCGCTGAACGACCAAAGCACGGGCACAACAGGCCAGCAGTTCCAGGGCAACCAGAGAGCCGCCCAGCCTGCACCGGCAGGCCAGACAGCCGACTCATTTGATAGCGGTGACGATCTTTCGGAGGATACCTACTTCGAGGCCGACGTGGATACGAACACTCTTCTCGTGCTGACCTCATCCAAGAACTACGAGAAGATCAAACCCACCCTTGATGAGCTGGATAAGCCAATCGGGCAGGTACTGATTAAGGTCCTGTTCGCCGAGGTGACCCACAGCGATACCGTCGATCTCGGCACCGAGTTCTCCATGCTGAACCTCAACAACGGCGGCAGCGTACAGACCAGCCAGGTCTTCGGCGGGCCGTCGCCGTTGAGCTACCAAGGTGGGGCAGGCAGCTTTTCAACAGGCCTGGCGGTCAGAACCATCGAGGGAGACATCGACTTCACTATTCGCGCCCTGCAGGAAACCGGTCGATTGAATGTTCTGTCAAGGCCCTACATCCTGACCAGTAACAATCAACTGGCCACCATAACCGTGGGCGAAGAGGTCCCGATCGCCACCGGTACCACAGAGGTTGCCGGGCAGAGCCAGACCACCATTGACTACCGTGACGATATCGGTATCGTGTTGAACGTGACCCCGTCGATCAATCCCGACGGGCTGGTGAACATGACCGTGAATCCGCGGATCACCACGAGGTCGGCCGAGAGCGTCGCGATCACGGAGACCCTCAATGCCGAGGCCTTTTCCACGCGGTCTGCCGAGACAAAGGTCGCCGTGCGCGACGGCCAGACGATTGTCATCGGCGGCCTCATCGAGGACCAGCTCAAGGACACTGTCAAGAAGATACCGCTTCTTGGAGATATCCCCATTGCAGGCAACCTGTTTAAGCGAACTATCAAAGAGAAGACCAAAACGGAGCTGCTGATCTTCCTGACCCCGCATGTGGCCCAGGACCCCAGCGGGCTGACGCCTATTTCAGAGGCAGAGCGGGCGCGGAGCATTCTGAACACTGACAAGACGGCTGCCGAAATCTTCAAGAGACACATGGACGCCATGGACACCGCCGGCGCAGATGTGAACGAACCGTGATCAGGCAGGACTTATGAGGGGATAATACGGTCGTCGTTCTTGATCGATGGGCAGGGGAAGCTGGCCGGAGTTTGGCACGGTGTTAAGCCTGCTGATACGGTGCCGAATGTCAAAGCGGCATTAACCGGATCGAGTTGATAAAGCATGTGAAGTGCTACAGATCATTTGTCCCCGTCATGCCTATTGCGGCACGATAAGAATGGGGATGGCCGGCAGGATGCCCATCGAATAGCGGCGTTTTGGAGGAGTGGGCTTGCCTTCCTGCGGCTTGGGCGTAGATTCCCTGAAGGCCTCGACGATCAGGTTGTCAGCAAAACCGCTCTGCATGGCATCCCCGTCGGCCCTCAGCCGAAAGGCCAAACCTTCGGGCACAACAGTTAAATCGTGAAGGGTCAGTCCCTCGGGTGGTTCCCTGAGCGCGAGCCTCACTTGTTTCAAGTTTGAGCGTCTTGGGGTCTTGAACAGCACCTGGGCCGAGCCGCCGGCGGGAATCCGGACAGGGCCGTCGCCGGCCAGTTCGATGGAAGGCATACCCCATTTGGCCTTCTGGACCAGGACCGTGAGTTCCCGTGACGGCACTAAGTGCCGGTAGAGAAATGCCTGCATCACATCATCTGCGGGAACGACCGGGTGGCTGACGAGTTTGCCGCCGATGCGCGCGCGGCCTTCCAGTTGCAGTCTGATCGGTCCCATGGGCGCCTTCGGCGGCGCCTTGAGGGTCATGCGGACGCTGTCTTGTCCGGCAGGAATTTGCGCACCATCAAGCTCGAAACCGGTGTTTTGCTCTTTCAGCACAACCTTGATCTCGCCGTCGTATCCGTCTTTTCTCAGCGCGTGTACGTGGATCGCAACGATGCCGCCGGTTCGCATGTTAATGCTGGAAGGCGCCACGCGCAGCGCAAAATCGCCCTGCGCGACCGCGATGCGCAGACGATAGCCAAACGCCTGACCTCCGTGCCGCTGCGAATCGACCAAATGGACGTAGTAAGTTCCATTCTTCGGCAACTCGGCCAGCAGATACGAATCGGCGTGGTGTGTGGCCAGACCCATCATGTTCATGTGCAGGTGACTATCTTTGATCATGTGGTCGTCGTTCCATTCCAGCACGTTGCCGGATGAATCGGTTAAGCGCAGGAGCGAGTCCAGCGGCGAATTCAACCGGCGGCCATTGACTTCGGCGACCACTTTATCGCCGGTGCGAGCATCGAACTGGAATACATCGACGTCGCCGGGCTTGTCGATTCGGCCGTTGATGATCTTCGGCAGATCGATCTGTTGCGCGCCCTTAATAGTGTCATTGGATTCGGTCTCGTTGCACTCAGGCAGCGTATCGACGGCGTACGGAACGGAATTGGAAAGCTGTTTTCCTTCGTGGTAGGCCGTCTGCCGGATGCAGGCACCGCTGGCTTGTGTGTCCAGCGCCAGTTGCGTCTCCGGGAGGTTCCAGCCGGTTACGGAGGCCACGGCATCGACGCCCGCTTTCGCACCCAGCGGGAACATTTGTGTTATGAAGGGTCGTTCGCCCACGGCGAGGCGATAAACGAAATCCTCCCTTCCGCGATAGATGGAATCGCGTATCTCCAGCTCGTACGCGCCGCTTCTGGGGATCCGGTAAAACAGCACAGGGTCGGGATTGAAACGGTAATCGTCGGCGAACGCCACTTCCTTTCCGTTGGCGTCGTAGAGGGCCACCGTGGCCTGGAACCAACCCGGGACGGCATCGGCCAGATATGGTATCAGGCCCCGTGCGTGTGCCTCGATCACGAGCCGTTGTCCTCGCCGGGCGTTGAAGCGAAAACGGTCCATGTCTCCCGGCATAATCTGCCCGTTCAGCAGCACGGGCAGTTCGAGGGGCTTGTCGGTAGGCAGGCGGGTCGTCTTTGGGATGTTCGGCAGGGCGGGATAAGCTTCCTTGTTATTAGGCTCCAGCTCGCGGACCTCCGGCAGCAATCCAACCTGGAAGACCATAGGGTTGGTCAGGATTGTCTTGGTTCCAAGCCTGAGTTCCCGGTTGCCCGGCGCCGCGTTCGGATCAATGGTAACTTCAATCAGCACCAATTCGGAAAGCTGCCGGTTGATCTGCTGTTTGGCCCGGGGGAAGAACAGAACGCTCATAACATGGGCCAGTTCCCGGAGGCTCTTGTCGTCAAGGTCGTCCAACAATGGATGGTCCGGCAGTTTCACCTCTTTGGCCTTGGCAGCTTTCTCCTTATCTGCCGCGGGTTCGGCCTTTGCGGCTGCGGGCGCTGTTGTCTTGGGTTTACTCGCGGCTTTTTTTGCCGCGGCTTTCCTCGACGACGCAAATCGGCGCCGGATGCCCGGCGACAATTCAGCCAACCGTTTGTCCCGCAGTTCTTTCATGCGTTTTTGGAGCAGCTCTCGCTGTTCTCTCTGCAAGTTTCTAAGCGGCCTGATGTACTTAATGACTTTGGCGTGCACACCTTCGCCGGAAACGTACACCTCGCTGATATTTCTGAGGAACTGTCCGCCCGCCGTGATCTGAAAAACGGTTTCCTGCTGCCCCCCGGCCGGATAAAGATAGCCGATCTGCGGCTGATTCGTCCTCGACTGGCCCCGGGCGCTCGCAACGCATAAACAGAGAATCCCTATGTACATCGGGATCGAATATCGGGTAAGGGCAGGCCCATGTGCCTGCCCCTTCGGCGGGCTCAGGGCAGGCTCTGGGCAACCACACAGGGTTGCCCCTACGAATCGTTTGATATTCCTATTTCGATACTTGATATTCATTTGTGCCACTCCTGATACAGAACGCAAAAGATTTAATCCAGGAGCCATACATTTAGAATCCATGCTTTACGCGATTTTCCAAAGATGTCTCTGCGAAGTCCAACCATATTATACCCAATTCCCGGCTGTTTGCAAGCACCCTATAATTTCACCACGAGCAGCGGAATCTGACGTATGAGAGCCGATAAGGACAAGTTGGCGGGACGACATGGACGCGCCCGGTGACCCGTCGGTCGCTTGTTATACTAAAGGACGGTATATCTGAAACTGTTGAAAGGCTGCCGGGTCGCCGGGACCGCTCGCCGGGACTTTTCAACAGGACCGCTGTCCCTATTTTATTGAACTGGTGTGTGGTCCGTATCTGCGGGCTGAGTGGGTTTATGACAGGCTAAGTCCCATAGCGGTCATCCAGTTTGCGTGCCGGACATTGCTTTCGGGGTCGTCTTGGTCGGGGCGGGTAGCTCCGATCGCGTCGAAACAGTCTCCGATTTGCGCCGCCATCTTCGCCCGCTCTGCGATTTTTTTGTAGATGTCCGTGTCCACGGCGTGGCCGGATACGAAAATGATTTTATTGACCTGGAGCTGTTTGTAGGTCGATCTGAACTTGGCCCGGCACATGTCTATCTCGGAGTTGAGCAGATCGACCATCCTGTCGATATCGAGGTTCCCGGCCCCCATGGGAGCCGAATGAGCAAAGTATAGATTCGCACTATCGCAGATGATAATGTTCGTATAGCTCTTTGCGACATCAAGCAGTATAACCGGGTTGTCAACCTGTCCCATGCGCCCGGCCCAGAGACGGCTATAGGCATTTAAGACCGCCATCGGCCAGATGGAAATAGATGCGACCTTGAGGCGGGCATTCTCATATATCGCCAGGTGTTTGTAGAGCTTTGTTTTGTCGGTCGCCATCACGAGGATGTTCTCGCTGTCGGCCTTGGAGTGCTGTATCAGCGCATCTTTCGGAGCGATCTCGAGTTTGGGCTTCAAATGCTTGAGTATGGCATTCTGCAATTCGCCATCGGACACTTTGGGCATCCTGATGGTGTCGATAAACACCTCACGTGCAGGCATTGTGGCTATCACCTTTTTGCCCTTGAACCGACCGTGTGTGATCGTTCTGGCAATAACAGCGACGGCCCATCTTTGCCATGAGGGGCTACCGGGTTTGACGGACTCAGGGTATTCTATACTGTGGGATGCATGCAGATGGACAACGTCCTTGCCCTTGCCGTTGGCCATTTGGACCAGCGTCAGGGCATCATTCCCCATGTCCACGCCAATCGGATATGTGTTATTTCCGAACAATGCCATATCGCTTATACATCCTATGAAATCGCCTGTATTCGGAACTTGCCGCGCCTGTTTTGGCGCGTCAAAGACAAGGGTTTTATCGTCCTTCAGAGAGTCCGACATAACAAAAAAGTCGTTAAAATTTACAGTATGTGATAAATTCTCTCCGAATTTGTTCCCTACCGTCTAAAATATGCTGCAAGAAATGCCAAATGCAAGATCCAATCATATTATATCCATTCCCGGCTGTTTGCAGGCATTCCGTCCGAAAAAGTGGCCGATAGTATTGATCGCAACTTATTGAAATACAGCCATTTATCGAAAGAGCAACGAGGTTGCTTTGCATTTGACACTTCCCGCTCCAAGTTCTATAATTCAGTACGTGCCTTGATGGTGAAGTGGGAGGTGTCTTGTGGACTTGAACGAACGTGCTAAAGGATTCACGTTAATAGAGTTGCTGGTGGTCATTGCTATTATCGCGATATTGTTGGCGATCTTAATGCCGGCACTCAACAGAGTACGAGAACAGGGCAAGCGAGCGGTCTGTTTGAGCCACCTCAGGCAACTCGGACTGGTGTGGATCATGTACGCCGATGACAACGATGGTAATATTGTCAACGGTGCCGCAGGTCATAGTGGCACCCCTGGCGATGCGAGACATTCGAATGAAAGACCCTGGGTCGGAGTCTGCTGGGCCCCTGACTACGCAAGCGGAGGGCAGCTTCCGGAGGTGCAACAGATAGAGCAGATCAAAGCCGGGGCGTTGTGGCCCTATTGCAAGAACCTGAAACTTTACGGCTGCCCGACCAGCTTTCGGGGCGAGATGCTGACTTACGCCATCGTGCATTCGATGAATGGAAACCCTCCGGCTGGAACATATAACGAGGCAGGAGGCAGGCGGCAGCCGAAAAAAGAGAATGGCGTGTGGCTGTGGGTCAAGAACCGCACGCAGATTCACAACCCGGCCCCGGCCGAGAGAATCGTTTTTGTTGACGAGGGTTGGGCGACATCTTACAGCTACGCTGTCCATTATGTGCAGGAGGCCTGGTGGGACGATCCAACGACCCGGCATGGCGATGGGACGACCTACGCCTATGCAGATGGCCACGGCGAATACTGGAAGTGGAAAGGCATCGACACGGTGAAGATGGGCAGAGACCGCGACCGGAATCACCCCGGAAACTACACGCCCCAGACTCCCGAGGGCTTTCAGGACCTCTACAGGCTACAGGAGGCGACCTTCGGCAGACTCGGCTATCAACCGAGTCATCCGCGATAAAAAATTATCACTCTCTCGATCATTGCGCGCATCCCGCAATGAAAGTAGAATTTGGGCAGAATTAATGGGCTTTTTCAACAAGCCGACTGTCTCTGATATTCCCCCACAACTCATTGAATTACAGCCATTTAGATCAACAGCGACGGCACGAATTTGCATTTGACATTTCCCGCCCCATATTCTACAATTCCACCACGAGCGACGGAATCTGACGTGTGAGAGCCGATAAGGACAAGCACGCACACGCCAAGACCATTAGACAGTGACAGTCTCATGAACAAACTTGAAAGGCTCCTGGGCCGCCGGGTCCGCCCGCTGCCTGTCGGCAGATCGAGGAAAACAAAAGAGTCAAAAAACGGAAGAAAACAGTGCTGTCCAGTTTCATAGTTTCTTCGTGTCTGACTATGTGTCGGCTTGAAGCCGATAAAAAAATATAGGAAAATTTCGGAAAGGATGACTCATGAAAAAAGGAACGCGTCGGATTTCATTATCACTCCTCCATATATGGATCTTTCTGAACATGGTTCTCATCTCGCACGCCGCTGCCGGCGGAGGGGAAACCCTCTTCGATTTTGAGCCTCCCTTCGACGTCCAGTCCGTCGAGACCAACGACGCAAAGGCCGAACTCGTCCAGCGGGAAGGAAACACCCTTCTTCGGATCACCACGGGCCATCCCGAGCGAAGGCCGGGCGTCGCCCTGAAGGCGCCGAAGGGAAAGTGGGACCTCACGAACCGCCGCGCCGTTGCGCTCGACGTGAAAAACATCGGGAACAAGGCCGTCACCGTCGTCTGCCGCCTCGACAACCCCGGAGCGAACGACAACGAGAATAGCATCTATGGATACGTCTATCTCAAGCCTGAAAAATCCAGAACCATGAAGGTCTTTCTATGCGTTACTCCCTGGCGGTTCGCCGAACCCGTGAAACTCATCGGGATGCGGGGAAAACCCGGCGTCTCGGAAAAAATCAACCCCTCGGCTATCACCCAGCTTCTTCTGTTCGCCCCGGAACACGAAAATTACCTTCCCAAGACCGACCTCGCCATCGAGGTTGACAACATCCGCGCCGAAGGCGAGCTGAAGACCATGGACGCCGAGACCTTCTTTCCCTTCATCGACAAGTTCGGCCAATACATCCACGCGGACTGGCCGGGGAAAATCCGGGACGAAAAAGATCTGAAAAAACGCGCGAAAACCGAGAAAAAGGACCTCGAAAACCACCCCGGCCCCAGGGGATGGAACCGCTACGGCGGGTGGAAGAACGGCCCGCGGCTCGAGGCGACCGGATTCTTCCGCGCCGAGAAACACAAGGGCAAATGGTGGCTGGTTGACCCCGAGGGGCGCCTCTTCTGGTCACAGGGAATCGACTGCGCCCCCTTCTATGAGGATTTCACCGGGACCCCCCTGACCGACCGCGAGCATTATTTCAAGGATCTCCCCGAACGCGATTCTCCCTTTGGACGTTTTTACGGGAAGTATTCCTCGACGTACCGAGGTTATTACAAGGACAAGGGAACATTTGAAACCTTCGCTTTCAGCGAGTCCAATCTCCTGCGCAAATACGGTAAGGACTACGAGGCCCTTCGCATGGAACTGTCCCATCGCCGCCTTCGCAGTTGGGGCCAGAACACCATCGGCGCCTGGAGCGACGGACGCGTCGAAGCGCTTCGCAAAACACCCTACGTCTGCGTCATCGACTATTATAGCAGCCGTAAAATCGAGGGCAGCAAGAAGTCTTTAGGGCTTAAGTTCCCCGATCCTTTCTCGCCCGATTTTCGAACGGACTTGCGAGAGCGGCTCGAGCGGGAGCGCGCCGGATTAGGGAGATGGTCCCATCTTCTTGGGAAGCACGTCCACAACGAAGAACTCGGCGGATTCGCGAGCGACCCCTGGTGTCTCGGGATCTTCGTCGACAACGAACTGCCGTGGGGCGACGATATCTCACTGGCCCTCGCCTCCCTCG